>NZ_JXKD01000020.1 GCF_001885765.1 Enterococcus aquimarinus
GAGCAGTTGTCTCGCTTAATTTGACAAATAATAATTCAAAATTGGACATTTCTTTATTGCTAAAAGATAAAAACACGCTACAAGTAGTCTAATAAACTACTTGTAGCGTGTTTTAACTTACACAGTCTTACTACCCGATAATAACGGATTCTTCTGGGTATTTAAAGGTCTGTTTCTTGTTAATCCCTCGTGTCACAAGTGAGAACACGACGGTCATAATGCCAACTCGACCAATGAACATAAGTAATAAGATAATGATTTTACCGACTTCCGTTAATTGCGGAGTTAAGCCCATTGTTAGACCGACTGTACCTAAAGCAGAAACCACTTCAAATACGATATATTCTAATCCTAATTCATTAACGTCCGGAACGGTTTCTGTAATAGATAAGATCATTGTACTAACGATGACGATTGTTAAGAGTAAAAAGAACAAGACTAACGCTCTTGATACCGTTGATTCCTTGATAGTACGTCCCCTAAATTCCGTATGCTCTTTTCCTTTAAAGATACACACCAATTTAATGATCAAAATCCCAAACGTAGTGGTCTTAAATCCTCCAGCTGTCGATCCTGAGGTCCCACCAATAAACATTAAAATGATGGTCAACAAAAGACCAGCATGCGTCATTGATGCATAATCGACAGAGAAAAAGCCAGCTGTTCGAGGAGTAACCGACATGAATATCGTATTAAAAAATCGATGAATGACGTTCCCTTCTGCTAGGCTTGCAGCGTTTCCTTCTGTCAACATAAAGCCAAGAGTCCCAAAAATTAAAAGTGCTGCGGTAACAATCAAGGCGATTTTGCTATGTAAACTAATTCGTCGAACTCTTTTATAAGAAAGAACATCCGACCAAACGAGGAAGCCTAAACCGCCAGAAATAATTAAACCACTAATAATGGAAAGAACCCAAGGATTTTGTTGAAAACCGACTAAACTATCACCAAACAAGTCAAAACCGGCATTTCCAAAAGCGGATACTGCATGAAATAGACTAAACCATGTCCCCTTTTTCCAACCGAATCGGGGAATAAAATCGATAGCTAATAATAAAAAACCAGCTAGTTGAATTAAGAGCGCATTTTTTAAGATATAAATCATTAAGCTCACCTCACCCGTACGTCGATCAGAGTTTAGTGATTGTTGAAGCAGTATACGCATGCCTAATCCAACTTTTTTACGTGTGACTAAATAAAAAAGTACAGGTAAGGACATAAATCCTAACGCTCCAAGTTCAATCATCGTCAAAATCACGAGATGGCCAAAAGTACTCCAATGAGTAGCCGTCGTTAAAGTGGTTAATCCAGTGACACAAGTCGCTGAAGTGGCAGTAAATAAGGCATCTAAAAAGTTTGTTGCTTCGCCAGTTTGAGAAGAAATTGGTAGAGACAATAGTGTTGCCCCTACCAAAATAATGGTTGCAAAACCATAAGTAATTAATTGCGGAGCGGTAATGTTCTTTTCTTTTATTTTACTCATCTTAAGATTAGCCTCACTATATGTTATTTACCCATATTTTTGACTTTAATCATTCGTGTTACACTTGCCCGCTCGTTTTCTTCGAGTTTCATTTTGATGAAATAAATGGTTTCTTCCAGTTCAGGAATCGTCATATATTCCAAAGCATTCACTCGTCGTCTTGTTTTTTCAATTTCCTCGGCCATTAACTGACATGTTTTTTCAACTTCCGTTAATTTGAGTAATTGAGGTAAAACACTTGTAAAGCGTTCAATGGATAAATCCAGTGGAACATTTGAATTTAAAAAGCCATACTCTAAAGGTGTATCGGTGTACGTCTCATTATAATCAAAGTTCATCACTGGTACAACTACACTCATGATATTCTTTTCTGAAATATCAAGGGACACTTCGGTAGCAGGTAAAATAAATAATTCTTCAATGAAATTTTCGTTTAATGTCGCATTCGCTAAACGAAAAGCTTTCATAGCGTGGGTCATTTCTTTTTCAACTTGTTTTCGAAGGACATTATTTTCACGAATCAACAAGATAAATTGTCGCATGAGTTCATCTTGCTTATCTTTTAAAAGCTTATGCCCTCTTTTTGCTGTTCCCAATTGTTTTGATAATCGGGCGAGTTCCATTCTTGTGGGATTCACATTTTTAATTGCCATATGTTTCTACCTCTTTTCTGGCAGATATTCGTCAATCATTTCATCTTTGATTCGTTTTAACTCAGTTCGAGGTAGCATGTTCAATAGCTCCCAGCCTAAGTCGAGCGTTTCAATAATGGAACGGTTCGTTTGATATCCTTGATTGACGTACTCTTCTTCGAAACGTTCAGCAAATTTTGCATAAATGCGATCGGTCTCAGAAAGAGCCGATTCACCCAAGACTACCGCAAGTTCTTTTGCTTGTTTACCTTGTGCATAAGCAGAAAATAACTGGTTCATTGTTGGTGCGTGATCAATCCGTGTCTTTCCTTCGCCTGTTCCTTTGTCTTTCAAACGTGAAAGCGATGGTAGAACATCAATCGGTGGCTCGATTCCTTTTTTATAAAGATCACGAGATAAGATAATTTGGCCTTCAGTAATATAACCGGTTAAGTCAGGGATTGGATGGGTTTTATCATCTTCTGGCATCGTTAAAATCGGAATTTGCGTAACGGATCCTTTAATGCCACGAATGCGCCCTGCACGTTCATAAAGGGTTGCTAAGTTTGTATAAAGGTAACCTGGGTATCCACGACGACCAGGAACTTCACGACGAGCCGCAGAGATTTCACGTAACGCTTCACAGTAGTTCGTCATATCTGTCATAATGACTAGAACATGCATGCCTTTTTCGTATGCTAAATATTCGGCTGCTGTTAGGGCCATTTTCGGTGTTGCAATCCGCTCAATTGCAGGGTCATTCGCTAGATTCATGAAGACGACGGAACGATCAATCGCTCCCGTTTGACGGAAATTTTCCATAAAATATTCGGCTTCTTCAAACGTAATCCCAATTCCTGCAAAAACGACCGCAAAATCGTCATTTTGATTTAATACCGTTGCTTGGCGCGCGATTTGAGCGGCTAATTCTTTATGAGGCAAGCCAGAACCTGAAAACACGGGTAATTTTTGCCCACGAACGAGTGTATTTAAATGATCAATGGAAGAAATACCGGTTTGAATGAACTCATCCGGGTAATCACGAGAAATCGGATTGATCACTTCGCCGTTGATATCCATCATTTTTTCAGGAAGAATATCTGCGCCACCATCTCTTGGACGACCAAGACCATCAAATACGCGACCCACCATATCTTCTGATACACCTAGTTCTAAAGGATGTCCTAAAAAACGCACGGCTGAATCACGTAAATTAATCCCTGAAGTTCCTTCGAAAATTTGCACTAAGGCTTTGTCTTCTTGTACTTCTAAAACCTGACCTTGGCGGATTTCACCGTTTTGGAGGCGTACTTCAATTAATTCTTCATACTTGACACCAGCTACGCGATCGACTGCCATTAATGGACCGACGACTTCACCAATTGTTTTATATTCTTTAATCAAGTTACATTCCTCCTTTTTGTAAAATACTTCTCATCGTTT
Organism: Enterococcus aquimarinus; assembly: GCF_001885765.1. GTDB lineage: Bacteria > Bacillota > Bacilli > Lactobacillales > Enterococcaceae > Enterococcus_I > Enterococcus_I aquimarinus. Next base: position 3,559 of record NZ_JXKD01000020.1, read on the forward strand.
CTTTGATTTCTTTTTCTAATACTATAATCGATTCAATCGCATCTTCTGGAACGTATTTCATTCGAGCGATTCGATCTCTTAATTGCACTGTTCCAGCCATAATTTCAGGTAAATAAGCACCTAATTCAAGGGCTTTTTGACCTTCTTCGTGGAACAACACAATTGTTTTTAGCATTTGATATTGTTTTTCACGAGAAGTAAACGTATCGACATCATCAAACGCATTTTGTTGTAAATAATCTTCCCGTAATTGTTTAGACGTTTCAAGTGTTAATTGGTCGCGACCCGATAAGGAATCAACCCCAACTAAACGGACAATTTCATTTAGTTCAGATTCTTTTTGTAATATCCGCATCGCTTCAGTGACGAGACCAGACCAATCGACTTGCAATTGTTGATCGAGATACTCCCCTACTTCTGAAAGATAGAGCGAATAACTTTGCAGCCAGTCGATGGATGGGAAATGACGTTGTTGCGCTAAAATCGAATCAAGCCCCCAAAAGACTTTCACAACTCGTAACGTATTTTGAGTCACCGGTTCTGAAATGTCTCCCCCTGATGGTGAAACCGCACTAATCGCTGTAATACTTCCTTCGCGTCGGTCTTTCCCTAGTGTAACAACACGTCCGGCACGCTCATAATATTCGGCTAAGCGACTACCTAAATAGGCTGGATATCCTTCATCTCCCGGCATTTCTTCTAAACGACCAGACATTTCACGTAAAGCTTCTGCCCAACGTGACGTCGAGTCCGCCATGATTGCCACCGAGTATCCCATATCGCGGAAATATTCAGCAATCGTAATACCCGTATAAATCGAGGCTTCACGTGCGGCTACGGGCATATTTGACGTATTGGCAATCAACACCGTTCTTTCCATTAATGATTCTCCCGTATTCGGGTCAATTAATTCTGGGAACTCGTTCATTACGTCCGTCATTTCATTTCCGCGTTCGCCACAACCAACATAAACAACTAAATCAACATCTGACCATTTCGCAATTTGATGTTGCACGACGGTTTTACCTGCACCAAAGGGTCCTGGTACTGCCGCAGCGCCGCCTTTAGTCACAGGGAAGAACGTATCAATGACACGTTGTCCAGTGATCATAGGAGCATCTGGATTGCGTTTTTCGCGCACTGGTCGCGCACGGCGAACAGGCCATTTTTGTAACATTGCAACGGACTGGATTTCTTTATCGGTTTGAATCAACGTAATCGTTTCGTCAATCGTAAAGGCACCCGCATAAATTTCTTGAATAACTCCTTTAACACCAGGAGGAACCATCACTTTATGCGTAATTACTTTTGTTTCTTGAACCGTTCCTAAAATATCCCCAGTCTCCACCTCATCGCCTACTTGCGCGATAGGATGGAAGTCCCATTTTTTCTCATGATCAAGTGCTGGCAATTGCACCCCTCTTGTTAAAAAATGACTTTGTGTTTGTTGGGCAAAGACATCGAGTGGTCGTTGTATCCCATCAAACATCTGTGCGAGTAATCCTGGAGCAAGTTCGACGGAAAGTGCTTCTCCAGTCGATTTAACCGGTTCACCTGGTCCGATACCAGAAGTTTCTTCATATACTTGAATCGATGCGACGTCACCGCGCATCTCAATAATTTCACCAATCACACCTAAATCTCCGACATAACAAATATCTTGAATACTCGCATGTCCCATATTTTCAGCCATGACTAATGGACCTGAAACTTTTACAATTGTCCCAATTTCCATTTGTTCTGCTCCTTTATAAGATATTTTGTCCTACTGCTTTTTCAACGTTTTTTTGGACCGCACTCAAACCAATGCCTAACGATCCATCATGATCAGGAATTAAGACGATTGCTGGGGTCACTAACGTTCTTGTTTTTTCTAGTTTTTGTGAAACTTGTTTGGCACATGCTTCTGTAATATATATAACGCCATAACCTTCTTCGATCATCTTATCCAAACTCTCACTGATGACAGTCTCATTGACACCGTAGAAAACACTGAAACCAAATAATTTAAATGGCATAATGGATTCTTTATCACCAATGACGCCAATTTTATAAGTCATAAAGTGTCCGCATCCTTTCATAAATCGCTTCTTTCGTAAAGCCACTGCGCTTGCCAACAATAATTAGCCGTAAGTTCATGACCTCGATATCTTTTGCATTTAAAAAAGCTAATAGCGGTAAGGGACCGAATGCTTGGGTTTGGGCCACTTGTAAAATCGTCGTTAAATAATTATCTGTTAATACACTTAAGCGAGAAAAATCAATTTCCTCACTACTCAAGGCTGGACCAATTAAATCACGATAGTCACTTTGTAATAGAAACTCAATTAATTCAGAAAGTGGTCGAGTTGAAAAATCTAACAGCAGCTCTTTATCGATACTCCCATACTCCGAAATTACTGCCGACATAAAGGCATAAGAACGTTTTTGTAACAGACATCGAGCAGTCGTCATAATATTTTTCAAATCAATCGTCGCTACTATCGCTTGCAAAATCGCTTCATCTTTTAATGACTTCGCTAAGTGATATTGCTCGCTAAGATAAAAGCGGTCATAAATGACATCGATTCCTTGTAAAATGTGAGACTCTTCAAAATAGTCGCGCACTTCTTGAATACTTTTGACAACTGATACAGGAAGAGTGCTTGATTCACCTGTTTCAATCGCGGCTTTTAACTCATCCATGGTAAAAAAACCATCCGGAATAAAGAGGTAATCGTAATTTTCTTTAATTTTATCAGCTTTCGTTAATACTTTTAAATTATGAATCGTATAGCGCATCGTATACAACCAAATTAATGAGGGGTTTGGAATGATTTCAATCAATTCCCCATACGTTTGGACGAGCTCTTGATTTAGTGATTTTTCAAAATCGTATTGAAAATTTTCTCCTAAATATTTACCGTAGACCGTTGGCGCTAAAATTTCAGCCACTTTTTCAAAATTCGGCGCTTGAATGAGTTGTTCAAAGGTATCCTTTGACAGCAATTCATTTTCTTTAATCCGAATAATGGGATTGACTGTATGATAGCTATTGTTCATATCGGCTCCTCCTTATGAAAATAACACTTGCATAAATTCGCGTCCTTTATTTTTTCGCTCTTCTAATAATAAGTCGCGATAGAAAAAGTTATATTGAACGCCTTCATGTTCGACCAAAAAACCATATTCAAGGGTTTTACTTGTTGGTGCAAGCGTCAATGACATGTCTAATTTTTTTGCTGTTTCTGTGATCCACTCGGTCGTAAAGATAGATGAATCCATTAAACCACCAGGGATGAATGTTGCTTGTTTTAATTGCAACGTTTTTAACACGCCAAAGGCAAAGGCTTGTGTTTCTTCTATTGACCATTCAGACATTACAACGGCAACTTCATCGAACAAACGTTCTAGATAGCTTTGTTTTTTCTTTAATGCATCTTGTCGTGCCCCGACGGTCAATCGATTGATTCGTTGCTGGGCTTGTTTATGGACTTGTTCGGTTTGTCTCGCTAATTGAAGTTCATGATCTTGATTGATTTTTCGTTCTTCCACGAGATAATTTGTTTCAATTTCCGCTAAACGATTGTTCTTATAGTCATTTCGTTCAGTATTTCCTTGTTCGTTTATTTTTTCGATAATCACATCGATTGCATCCATCTGATATTCCTCCTTTAAGGTTGATTAGATACTACCTAAGAGTAAGAATGAAATAACGAAACCTAAAATAGCATACATCTCTACCATTACCGCGTACATTACACCTTTAAAGAAATGCTCTGGTTTTTTCGCTAAAATTTGAATACCAGCAGCCGCTACTTTCCCTTGAGGAATCGCAGAAGATAAACCAGTGAATGCTACCGGTAAAGAAGCGCCTAGATAAGATAAGCCAGTGACAATATCCATATCAGGTGAGATGCTAGTAAAGATCATCGCCGCAATCGCAAAGCCATATAATCCTTGTGTTGCAGGGAGTAATTGTAAGATTAAAGACTGACCAAATTTTTCAGGTTGATTTGTCATTAAAGCAGCCGCTGCTTCTCCGGCTTTCCCTACCCCAATGGCAGAACCGATTCCTGCAAAGATTGTTGCTGTTCCCATTGCTAAAATGGCAAATAATACACCGGCGTTATTTTCTAAAATATAATTGATCATGATTGATTTCCTCCATTTTTTTCATCGACATTGATATATTTTTCTGCTGTTTTGAACGTTTGAAAAGGCCGTCCGCCACCTTCATAAAATTTCCCGAAAAACTCAACATACTGTAACCTTGCCGCATGGACATAAGCGCCTAACATTGATAGGAAAATGTTTAACGCATGTAACGCCACTAATAATAAAATTCCGACAGAATATCGCGCGGCAGTTGGCATCGTTGCAACAAGCATGTTAAACGCCATTGCGATACTCCCACCTGAGATTCCTAGAGCCATTAAACGACTATAACTGACAAAGTCGCCAATATAACCAGTAACTCCATATAACTCATACAATCCACTAAAGAACCCACCTACTTTTGATTTGCTTTGAATCATCGGAATCAATAGAACCAAAAAGGCACAAAAGAGTGCTAAATAGGTACCAATAGTTGTGAGTAAAGGTGAGTCTAAGAATAAGCTACCCGCTGCAGCAATAAAGATACCGGTCAGAATCCCTTGCCAAGAGAACCCTTTACTAACAGCACTGAGATAATCTTTTTTCTTGATATGTTCTTTGGCTGCTAAGAATAATCCAGTATAAATTTGGATCCCACCGAAAACGAGCGATAATACGAAAATTGTCATAAAATCTTCCGTTGGCACGAGTAATTGGAACGGTAAGGAGACCCCAAACAAACTTCCGTAAATTCCGCCCCAAATCATAATCGAAATAGATAAGATTTGAAATAGACGGACAAATTTTTCAGTTCCTCTCGGTAAGATGAGATATTTTAAAGCAAGTGTCGTACCGATAAACGTTAAGAAACCATAGCCTAAATCAGCGACCATCATTCCAAAGAAGACGAGATAAAAAGGTGCCATCCATGGTGTTGGGTCAATTTCTTCATACTTAGGAACAGAATACATCCCTGTCAGAATTTCAAACGGCGAAACAAAACGATTATTTCTTAATTTGGTTGGGACTTTATTTTCCATGATTTGTTCTTTTGTCGGTGATTCAAATGAAAAGAACAAGGCCTGATCATGTTCTGCTTGTAGTTGATTCATCAATAGTTCTTGATCTTCTTCATTGACCCACGCACGTATCACGACTAAGTATTTAGCTAAGACCAAATGTTCTTTCGCTCGTTCTCTTGTTAAACGCGCCAGTAATACTTCTTCGTTCAATTGTAGAATCGAAACTTGACCCTTTAAATACCCAATTTCACTTGTGAGTGCCTTAGACGTTTCGACACATTCTTTCAGAGCTTTCTTCGCCTTTGGTAATAACGTAGCGGGACTTTCGTCATAAGGGTTTTGTTCAATGCTGACACCAAAAGTAATTAATTCAGTTTGCACTGTCACGGCGCGTTCATTTAAGGCGATAAAACTAAATTTGATTTCTTTTTCAGAACTATAATTTAGCTCGTAATAAACGTCTTTTTGCTCCATTAAGTACGTTTCAACGGTTTCCCATGATTCCGCAGCCACTTTTGCTTGTACTGCTTCTGCAGAGTCCAGTTGCTCAGATGGTGAAACATCGTATTGTAGCCACTGATTCGCCCAATCTTCTGCTTGTTGCCAGTATTTCAGTTTCTTCGTATTTTCATCCCAACTTTTTTGTAGCTGAGCGACTTGATTTAACAAACTGACTAAGGCTTCTTCATTAAAACGGGCTTCTAATTCATTCAGTGTATAGCTTTTGCGCGGTAGATCTTTAATTTTTTGTTTGACAGATCCATTGTCGCGAATAAAAACAATACTTTTTTCAATCTGATGCAACCATTGAACATAAAGTTGTTCTTTCGTTTGATCGACTTCTTCTAATGCTGGGAAATAAGCTTCTAACCATTCCTGATTCTCTTGGTTCTCAAAAATATCTTCGATTTCAACACTTTGAAATCGTTGTAAACTTTTTAAGAGTGAATCGTGGTGACGATTTTCTGCTAAGAGAGTCATCTTGGTTAAGCGATTAACAGCCATAATTCTCCCTCATTTCATTTATAATTTGCGCAATCATTTGATCCTTTTGTTGCTGATAGCGTGCTTCGTCTTTCATTTGACTTTCTGTCGCTTCTGCTAAAAGACGGTTTTGCAGATCATTTTCTTTTGCTAACAATTCGCGTTCAAGCTGTTGGATGATTTCTTTCCGTTGGTTTTTTTGTTGCGTTTGAATCGCTTGTAACGCTTGTTGTTTTTCGATTTGATAGTGATCTAATTCGTCAATCATCGCACGTTCAGCTTCTTTATTTTGTTCTTCCGCTAAACGGATTCTTTCTAAAGCTTCTTTCAAAATGTATATCCCCCTTTCTAAATAAAAAAAAGAGCATACTTCCAAATACAGAAGTATGCTCTAAAAGTTCAAAAGCCACTTCAAATACATTCTTCTCACCCCTTGAAGAATATGATCCTTGAAGCTATTAGCCCAACCATTTTATTATTTTAGTTTTGTTCTACTCAGTTAATATACCAAACAATCCATAGGGAAGTCAATTCTAACAAATGTTCTTTTTAAAGATTCCTCCAAACTTTAAGTAATGAACGTCATCGAATCAAAGTGATTAAATGGCTTACACTCCTAAGATTCAATCAATCAAAAAAACAAGTCCACCACAAAGATGAACTTGTTTTTTATCTTATCGATTACTGACGAATTAAGTAATCAAATGCGCCTAATGCTGCCGTTGCACCTGATCCCATCGAGATGATAATTTGTTTGTATGCACTATCCGTACAGTCTCCTGCCGCAAAGATACCTTCTACATTGGTCATGCCGTGGTGATCAACGGTGATTTCGCCACGTGGATTTAATTCGACGATTGAATCTTTCAACCAAGTGGTATTTGGCACTAATCCAATTTGCACAAAAACACCTTGTAACGCGATGTGGTGATCCTCATTCGTTTCACGATCGGTATATGAAATCCCATTGACTTCATCCGTTCCAGTAATTTCAGTCGTTGCTGCATTTTTAATGATCGTAATATTTTCTAAAGCATTTGCCCGATCTTGCAAGACTTGGTCTGCTCGTAATTCAGGTAAGAATTCTAAGACATAGACATGTTTTGCTAAGCCAGCAAGGTCTAATGCTGCTTCGATACCGGAATTACCGCCACCGATAACGGCCACATCTTTCCCAGTAAACAATGGTCCATCGCAATGCGGACAATTGGTGACACCTTTTGTACGGAATTCTTCTTCTCCCGGTACATTGACATTACGCCAGTTCGCACCTACAGAAAGAATGGCTGTTTTTGTTTTTAAAATAGCCCCATTTTCTAATTCTACTTCAATGAGTTCCGCTTTACGAATTGCTTTCGCTCGTTGATTTTTCATGATATCAATGGAATAATCTTTCGCGTGCGCTTCGATTTGTGCCATTAGCTTTGGTCCTTCCGTGTAAGAAGTCCCAATCATATTTTCGATTCCAACAGTATCCATCACTTGGCCACCGTAAGTATCCACGACCATCCCTGTTTTAATTCCTTTACGAGCGGCATAGATTGCAGCACTATTGCCGGCTGGTCCGCCACCAACAACTAAAACATCAAAGACGCCTTTGTCTTTAAACTCGTCGGCACTCGCAGGTCCGGTAATCATTTCAAGTAATTGTTCGATAGTTAAACGACCACTTGCAAACTCTTCGCCATCTAGAAGAACCGTTGGAACGGCCATAATTTTTTTCGCTTCGACTTCTTCTTGGAACATCCCGCCTTCAATCATGACATGAGAAATCAACGGATTCACAACTGCCATAATATTTAACGCTTGGACAACATCTGGACAGTTATGACAGGTTAAACTAACATACGTTTCAAAGGAAAGTGGCTGGTCAATGGCTTTAATTTGTTGAATGACGGTATCATCCACTTTAGGCGCGCGACCACTCACTTGAAGTAAAGCCAAGATAAATGACGTGAATTCATGGCCTAAAGGAAGCCCTGCGAATTCGACACCACTTGTTTGTCCTTTTTTCGCAATTTTAAAACTTGGCGTCCGACTTAATGAAAGTTCTTCTAGGGAAATCATAGGTGACATCGCGACAATCTCTTCCAAAAATTCTTTTACTTTGATTGAATTGTCGTCAGAAGCAAGACTTGCTTGAAAAACGACCTCTGATTCTAATAATGCTAAATACTGCTCTAATTGCTCTTTGATTTCTTTATCTAAAGCCATCGAAAAAAACACCTCCTGTGATTAAATTTTACCTACTAAATCTAAACTTGGTTTTAGCGTATCTGCGCCTTCTTTCCATTTTGCAGGACAAACTTCACCTGGATGTGTTCGAACGTATTGCGCTGCACGGATTTTATCGATTAATGTACTTGCATCACGGCCGATACCATCCGCATTGATTTCCATTGCTTGCACAATGCCATCTGGGTCAATTATAAATGTTCCACGTTGTGCTAAGCCATCTTCACCTAAAACATCAAATCCCTGAGAAATGATATGAGAAGGATCGCCAATCATGATATATTCAATTTTGCCAATTGCGTCTGAATTGTCGTGCCATGCTTTATGAGTAAAGTGAGTATCCGTTGACACAGAATAAACTTCGACACCCAAATCTTGTAAGGTTGCATATTGATCTTGTAAATCTTCTAATTCTGTTGGACAGACAAAAGTGAAGTCAGCAGGATAAAAACAAACAATATTCCACTTTCCTTTGAAATCTTCTGATGAGACTTCGATAAACTCACCTTTATGATACGCATTCGCTTGAAACTCAACCATTTCTTTTCCGATTAATGACATAATATAAATCCTCCAATTAGAATAATTATTTGAGAGTAATATCTCTAATTAAAACTATACCTAAATATAATTGATAATTCAACCAATAAGCTTAAGAAAATATTATTAATATATAAAAACACAAGAACACCGTCTAATTGATTTTCATTCTCAATTAGACGGTTCTATTCTCAATTATCAGATTAATTGATTTCCCAACTAATGATACGGGACCTGCGGAATCTAAAAAAGGGAGTCGCTAAAATAGCCGACTCACCTCGTCTTTTGGTTATTTAAATGCTTGATTGACATCTTCAATCATTAATTTTAACGATTCAATTCCTGATCCTGCTAAATACCAGACTTGGGGATCTAATGACACGACTTGGTCATTCTCACCAGCTGTTGTTTGTTGCACGAGTTCATTCTCAACTAACGAATTTTGCGAAGTATCGCCACCAATGGCTTTTGTGCGATCAATGACAAAAATCAAATCAGGATTATTTTTTAAAACATATTCATATGAAACACTTTGTCCATGAGTTGAAGCTTCAATGTTTTCGTCCGCTTGCGCAAAGCCAAAAGTATCGTGTAAAATCGAGAAGCGTGAACCTGCACCATAAGCAGATAGACTACCTTCATTAATTAACAATGTTAAAGCTTTTAAGTTACTTGCTTCTGCTTTTTCTTTTGTCTCGTCAATCATTGTTGCTAAGTTTGCGAGTTCTTCTTGGGCTTCTTTTTCTTTCCCAAAAATTTCTCCAATCGTCGTCACGTTGTGTTGAATTGATTCCCACGTGTTTGTCGTATCAACATTTAAAAACATCGTTGGCGCAATCTTTTCTAAATCTGCTTGGAAGTCTTGTTGACGACCGGAGATAATAATTAAGTCAGGTTGTAATTGATTAATTTTTTCTAAATCAGGTTCTTTAATGCCGCCTGCTGATTCCAACGCATCAAAGGTATCTAAGTAATCAGGTAAGCTATCCACCGGTGTCGCCACAACCGTATCACTTACGCCTAAAACACGCAGCGTATCTAAGGTACTAAAATCAAATACCACTACTTTTTTGGGTTGATAAGGAACCGTCAATGGGCCATTGCTATCGGTAATTTCGACCTCTGTTTTGACTGCTTGCGATGATTCTTGTGATTGACCACTTTCTATTGTTGTCTCATTTGTCGAACATGCAGCTAAAAGAGCTGTAAATGTTAGTAATAAGAAGCCTTTTAATACGATTTTTTTCATTATTATTCCTCCAATTATTCTATTACTTATTTTTAAGGTTAATGGAAATACATACAGAATCGTTTTCCTTCAATTTCACAGATTTTGACATTCATACCGTACAGCTGATTGAGTACTTCGGGCTGAATAATTTCATTTGTTGAGCCTTTAGCGAAAATTTTCCCGTCTTTCATCGCCACAATATAATCTGCAAAACCAGCCGCAAAATTGATATCATGTAACACGATCACGACCGTTTTATGGTGTTCTTCAACGAGTTTCTTAAGCAAGTGCATCATTTGATTGGCATGATTTAAATCAAGGTTATTAAGTGGTTCATCCAGTAAGATATAATCCGTGTCTTGCGCAAGAATCATCGCGATATAGACTCGTTGCAATTGGCCGCCGGATAAGGCATGAATTGAGGACTCTTTTAAGTCAGCCAGTTCCATTTGGGCAATCGCCGTTTCAATGATGTGGTGATCTTCTGCGGTCAATTTTCCGCGATTATACGGAAAACGTCCAAACGAAATCAAATCATAAACAGAGATATTCAACTGAATGCCATTACTTTGCTTTAAAATCGCTAATTTTTGGGCTAATTCTTTTGATTTCCAATTCCGGATTTCTTGTTGGTCTAAATAAATATCACCCGTACTTTGAGCTTGCAATCCGCTAATTAGAGATAAAAATGTACTTTTTCCAGCACCATTTGGCCCAATAAATGCAATTAATTTTTCTTTTGGCAACTCAATATCAATCGCTTCTAAAATTTTCTTTTCGCCATAATTTTTCGAAATATTCCCGGCTCTAATCATGTTTGCTTCCTCTCTGCGATAATTTTTCCAACAAAGAAAATACCGCCACTAAATTGAATCACGACACTAATTGTCGTTTTCCATTGAAACACTTGTTCAACTAAGAATTGACCGCTAATCAAGAGTAAAACACCAATTAAAAAACTTCCTAAAAACAATTGTTGGTGTCGATACGTATAAAATAAACGATAACTAATCGTTGCGACTATAAAACCTAAGAAGATTGTCGGACCGACTAAGGCTGTCGCAGTCCCTGTCAAAATCACAATACTAAACAACGTCTTCTTTTGAAAAAGGTGAATATTAATTCCGAGATTCTTTGCTGGATCGATTCCGAGTAATAAGATGTTCAACTCAGGTGCTACCCGCCAAAGATGAAAAGTAGCCAGCAAAATAATCACAGCAGAAACAAGTAAATGCTGGTGATTGACGTTCCCAAAACTGGCAAACAGTCGACCTTGAAGTAAATCATATTCATTTGGATCCATCAATACTTGTAAAAACGTGCTTAAACTTGAAAATAGCGTTCCAGCGACCATCCCTACCATTAGAAGTAAGAACAAATTCCCGGTAGCTTTTTCCATGAAATAAAGTAAGAATAGGACGCTGAACAAACTCATTAGAAGAATGTTTGCTAAAAACATCCAAATCGATTCTTGCGAGAGCATGGTCACGCCACCAATGAAGAAAAAGAGCAATGTTTGAATCAAAATATAAAAATTATCTAATCCTAAAATGCCTGGCGTCAAAAATTGATTACGGGTCAATGTTTGAAACGAGATGGTACTGACTGACGTCGCCAAGGCAACAAGGATGAAGGCGAGAATTTTTTTTCCGCGAAGCGCAAAGGCAAAGGCAAAATTCCCGTACGTGTTGTATGTTAAATAGAGCGTACTAAATAGTGCACACAAGACGAGTAAACCGATAATTTTAAGCCAATAAGAGGATATTTTCATGCTTGTTTCCTCCTCATTAATAAGAATAAAAAGAGCGCGCCGCCAATGACACCGACTACGACACTGACTGGGATTTCATAAGGCGCAATTAAAACTCGAGCAATAATATCACAAACTAATAAGAAAATCGCGCCAAAAATCGCAGTCAGTCCCATCGTGTTTTTAAAATGATCGCCGTAAAACAGTGAGACTAAATTGGGAACCACCACGCCTAGAAAAGGAATCGCACCAACCATTAATAAGACCGAACTACTCCCTAACGCGACCAAAGCGAAAACAATCCATTGCAATCGTTGGTGGTTTAGTCCTAGGTTAGTGGAAAGTTCTGACCCTAAACCTGCAATCGTGATTTGATAACCTAAGAAATATAATAAAATAAAGACAGGAATCGTCACATAGATTAATTCGTAACTCCCCTCCATGACTGTCGCAAAATTTCCTTGTAACCAGGAAGAAACATTTTGGACGACTTGGAATTGATACGCTAAAAACGTCGCAATCGCTCCAATAATATTCCCAAACATAACGCCTGTTAGCGGTAAAATCATCGGATCTCCTTTAGGCAAGACTTTACTTAGACTTAAGAATAAGAGAACCCCGACATAAGCAAAAACAAAAGCCGCCAAGGAGCGCGTTAAAACGGAACTATTAGGCAAGAAAATCATAACGATTAAAATCCCTAATCGTGCACTGTCCATCATGCCAATCGTCCCTTCCGAAACGAATTTGTTTTGCATTAAGTGTTGCATAATTTTTCCTCCAACACTTAACATCCCACCCGCTAGAATTAAGCTAATTGTCCGTGGAAAACGTGTCTTGATAAATAACATCCGCTCAATCTCGTCGCCTTCAAGTAAGCCCGTAATAGAAACGCCGTGCACGCCCACAAACAAAGAAATAATGGTTAATATCAATAATAAAAGGAAGAGATAGCTTTTCTTCATTGGATACTCCTCTCACACTCATTGAGAATGATTCTCATTCTCTCGTGTATTCTATGCTATATCTGATAAAATATCAATGATTTTTTTGTAGAAAAAGTAAATCGTCGATAAAAAAGGAGAAAAATAGACTTTTCTCCTTTTTTATCGACGATTTACTTTTAAAATACCCTCTAACGCTAAGTCATTAAAGAAATGTAATGGATTCGAAAATTTTGGATTAAAATAAAAATCCATCGTTAGCATTTCATCCAGTGTCGTTTGTTTCGTGATTAGGCCAGATAACGTATTGATTAATTCAAGCGATTTTTCGTAATTGGAAATAATCTGACCACCTAATAATTGTTTGGAGTGTTGATCAAAGACGAACTTTATCGTGATTTCAAAGTCCGTTTCTAGACTAAACAAAGCAGATTTTTCGTACGTTTTAGAAACAGATTGGACGGACAAGCCATAGTAGGGCGCTTCATCTTCATTAATACCCGTACTCGCTAAATAATAGGCGAAAAGCTCACTAGCAATCGTCCGTTGAACTACCGGAAAAGGAATCTTGACATCTAACAAAATATTCGTCGCCGCAATGATCCCCGTTCGATAAGCATTGGTCACTAATGGGATATAACTAGGGGTATTTGACTGACTGAAATAAACAGAAACGAGATCACCCACCGCATAAATAAAGGGATCGGAGGTTTGCATGTATTCATTCGTTTCAATTGTTCCATCGGCATTAACCGATACAATATCTGCGACTAATTCAATATTCGGTCGTGGATTGATTGCATAGATGAGCGCATCACCTTCAATCAGGTCATCGTGGGTCAACTGAACACCTTTAAAATGATTATTTTCATCAATTTCTACCGACTGGACATTACGATTTAATTTTAACTGCACATTGGCTGGTAAATCACGCAATAAGATAGACGTAATTTCATCATCAAAATAGCGAAACAATCCTCGATTCATACGATCCAGTAAAATCACTTCTTTATTCATTTGGCTTAGGGTTTCAGCCAACTCAAAGCCGATTAATCCCGCGCCAATAATAATGACTTTCTGGCTCGCTTCTAAAGTTACCGCTGCTTTTTTTGCTTGGGATAAACTCTTATAATTCGTCACCTGGTCTTCCATTTCTTCTGAAAAAGACGTTTGATACTGGCTCGAACCCATCGCTAATACCAAAAAGTCATAAGAAATAGTGTCTTCAATTTTCGTTTCGCCATCTTGCATCGTCACCGTAATTGACTTGCTTTCAGGACAAACGGCGGTCACTTTCGAGTGAATCATGACGTTAATTCCTTCTGTCAATAACTGACTTGGGCTCGTCGTGCGACAAACTTCAAGGGTAGGAACGTATTTTTCCAAATATAAATTTAAACTACTGCCAATGTATCCTAAGACATTGGATTGTTCGATAATAATGACTTCTACGGAAGGATTAATTTTCTTTAAATGTCTAGCAGTCGCAATCCCTCCGTGAGAACCACCAATAATTAAAACGCGCATGAAAGCTCCTCCCTTTTTATTGAGGCAATGATTGATTCAGTGCCTGTTGTATTCGTTCAATTTCAAAAGTCGTCGGTAATTGCGTCACAATGCAATACGCTTCCCACTGATAGTCTGCGACGTCTGTAAATTCGTCCACTAATAATAATTGATACGGTCGTTCTTTGACCGCCCGCTCGATGTCTATCGTGGGTAAGATTCCTAGTTCTTTTTGCAAAAAATCTAGATAACTATTAGCTTGTAGCGAAACTTCAATGGCTACCCCAATGTGTTTCGTTCGTTCGATTTTTTGTTGATATTTTTCGAGTAAAAAACCATAACTGCCATCAAGATTGCGCCACTGCGTAGTGGTCAAATGACGAGCAAGCTGATTTTCCACAATCGTCATACAGTGATCAAGCTTTTCAGGGGCACAATCAGATAACAATGATTGAAATAATGGGAAATCCTCATCAAAGCCCCCATAATAAAATACGACCCGACTATGTAGCGAATATAAAAATCGTTGGGCTAACGGTGACAAGTGCGCCACCATTTCGTTGTCTTCGATAATGACCTTGGCCACTTTTCGATTCGTTTCAAAAATCGTTAACAAAAGAGGCGAATGGGTATCGCTCTCTTCAGGCAAATACATGCCTTCTGACAGTAGGAATAGATACAGGTAAATAGCCTCGCTATCAAACGATTGATAAGCAAAACGACTTAAATAACGAGCAAGAATATTTTTTAATTGTTTAAACATCTCATCTTCATTAAATTCCGTTAAAAAAACCTGACTAAAATCTTTCCGGTGTTCTTCGCGGTAATCAAAACGTCGGGACATAATTTCAAACCATAAAACTAATTTCCAATACTCCGTTACAGAGAATTTCCGTTGAAAATGGTCTTCTAGAATATGAATTAAATGCTGACTCATTGAAGGATCGAGCCTTTTTTTTAGACTTTCAAGGGTTTGGCTATGCCAGAAAAAATGAAAAAAGAAAAAGCGGATTTGATTTTCATCGCCAATAATTTTTTTGTTCTTAATTTGAATATCAAACTCTGTCAAAACCTGATTAATTGCCTTAAATCTTCTAAAAATAGAAGCTTCACTAATTTGAAATTCAATCATCATTTTCGTGATCGAGATATTTTTTTGTTTAAAAATCGAAGCCAATAATTGATAATCCAGTCCTTGTTGCAAGTAATGGTTCAAAAACCCTTTGACCGAGAAATCGCTAGGCAAAATCAAGGCATAATCGTCATTGGCATTTTTTTCTAAACGGGCATTTGGAGCGTACGCCTTGAGCTCTTCTTCCAAACTCACTAATTCTTTTTGTAACGTTGGAAGAGAGACATGAATTTCTTGAGCAAGTTCTTTTAAGGCAATCTCTTGGGTGTGGTGGAGAAAATATTCAAACACTAAATATTGAACTTGCTGATTTTTCGACAATAATTGCGTAAGCCTCATCGCGCCACCTCCTCTTGTGATACGGGGATTATTAATAGTTCAAAGATTACTTGACGTGGGTTTAAAAAAGTTGAATCGGTTTTAAAATAGGTAGCTGCAATTTTTTCTAACGTTGTATAAGGGATTTCTTCTGAAAAATACTCATAAAAGAACGACTTTTCGATTGTTTCTTCTAGTGGATAGACAAACTCCACTACTTGAAAAGGCATACCGTGTAACCATTTTTTGTACTGGTGCATCAGATTGAATGGCTTTTCTTCTAATGGCGAGAATAGCACATCCTCATCGGCAACTAAGCGCAAAAGATAGACCGCTTTTTTCGCAATCCGCAGCAATTCTAGCAATTGTTTTGGTGTATCTAAAGCAGGATTCATCGCGGAAAAGACAACATCAAAGGAACAATCGCGCGTTTGTGCCAAAAAGCTCGCTTGTGTTTGTTCGATAAACGTTACGTTTGAGTGCGGCGCTTTTTTTCGCGCGATGTCAAGCATCCTAGGCGAAAAATCAACCAAAGTATAACGCTCTACTAGCGGTAAAAATACTTCGATATATTTCCCAGTCCCTCCAGCTAAATCTAAAAAAGAAGAAACCGGAAAGAGCGGTTGCTTCTTTACGAAAGTGTTCAAATCATCAAGTAAGGTCGTAGCCGATTCTTCTTGGATGCTATCATAATCATCGGCAAAATCATCCCAAAAAGCAATCATTTCCTCTAATTCATCCATCACTATTTCCGAACCTGCACAAACAAAGGGACTAAAAACGGATAACTCGTAACAAAATCTAAAATCGAACGTTTTCTTAGATTCGAATCAATGAATAGCACGGTTTGATTTTCGTGGATGTCAATTTTCATGGTTTGTCCCTGCGTTAACGTCACTTGGTATTGCTGCGTGCCGATTTTATCAAAATCATACTCTTCAGATTCCATGGTCGTAATAAAAATTTGATCTAAAATAGCGGCTGATGCAGAGAAATCGCTTATTAACTGTAACGATAACGCTTGGGTATTATCGAGCAAACTCGGTAATACATCAAACCCTAACGCTTTCAAATGCACAAATAAACGATTTAAATCTTGATTAAATAACGATAACTGCGTGCGAGACAAGTATTTATCTGAATACCAAAGAGAAATGAGCGTATGCACTTCTTTTTCAGCAATCGTGACTTCCATCTTATCCATGTCGAGCGTAATTAACGGAATATATTCCATAAAAAAGCGTTCATCGATGACTTTCAGTTGAAAATGTAAGACTAAATGATTGGCTTCATTTAACTGATACGCCACGTAAAAATGATTGGTTTCCCAAGTATTATAGTGATCCGTTTGCTGCATTCCAATTGAATGAAACGGCTCCAATAGATAATAGGACAAATACTCCAATAAATTCGTTTTGGCAATGGTAGAAAAAGGTTGTTGTGCAAGAATTAATTGGCGATACTGCTGTAAAAGTGTCTCAAAATCAGCTTCTAATAACGCCTTTCTCAAATATAAATCAGCTAATTCTTCTTCTGCCTCTTTAATCCATTGCACGATTTCTTTTTGATAACTTGTTTTCTTGATTTGATACTGGTCTTCAAAAGTATCAATCGTCTTATTTTCGGGTATCTCGCTCATACGCTACTCCTCCCCATTTAAATAATTTATCAAAAAATCACTCAACTGTTGTTCTAACACTTCATAAGAACCAAAATGCTGCTTAATTAAGCGTAATTCTTTGATAATGATGGCTCGTTTTAAACGTTTCTCTTCGTACATTTTGACTAAGTGTTCTTTTTCTTCATTCGTTTCTGAAGGACTATTGAGATAGGGTATCCACGTCTCTTTTTCTTGATGTAAAGCATCTTGTTTTTTTTGAATCGCCTCTAAATCTTCTTCAATTTTCCCACGGTTAAAAAATCCTTTATTTTGTTCAATGGCCAATCGTTCGTTTTTCAACAGGAGTAATTTATCATCAATTTCTTTTACTGCTACTCTGGCATTAATCTTTTTCGCTTCAATGCTATCCATCTGCTCTTCTAGCGATTGCAGTTCCTCTTCGATCGTTTTTAAAGGTTTCATCCACTCTTCTTTTATTTCAGGTAATACAAACAGTGCGGGCACACTCGCATCCATAAAAATGGTTGGCCGCTCGTGGTAATACTGATCAATTTGGTAATGATACACTGTCGGACTGACTTTTTTCACTTGCCGCATAAATGGATAGGTTGTCATAAGACTTTCGTGTAATTTTTGCGAAAGTAACGTATCAATTTCATTGTGTTGATTCGATGTTTTTTTAAGTTCTTGATGGAGTCGTCCATTATAAATCCGGTAAATCTCTTGAATTTTTTCTTCGCGAATCGCCACTTCAAAATCATGCAAATCTTCTAATAATGAATGGATATTTTTGGATGCTACTTCTTTAATTTCTTTAAAGGAACTTGCGGATTGCTGCTCTGAAAACACTTGTTGTTCGTTATCCATTGCCACTCCTCCTCGTTACAATACTCTTACTCTTATAGTGTATCATTTTTTCGAAAAAAAAGTGATTGGTTGTGCTTCGACTCAACAACCAATCACTTTTTAAATTAATCTAGATCGTACGTCCGAAAACGAATTTGATTTTCTTCATCGCGTTTTAACACCGTTTCTTCTTTCAAATACGTAAATCGTAATTCATTTAAGTCCGGATTACTTAGCATTTGTTCATATCCAGTAAAAATATCGTGAATATATTGTTTATATGCTTTCTTTTTTCTCATACGTTTTTTCATTTTTTGCACCATCCTCTACCACTATATTTTATCAATTGTGTGTAAAAGATACAATACTCTTTTTAGCTGTAAACGAAGGACAAGGAATGTTTTTCACGAATAAGCAAGCAAACCATTACTTAGGTGCGACGTAGCCCACTCCGCTAGAAAGCGCAATTTCATTTGGGATGATCCGATAATTGACATACGAAGCATCACCTTCAGAAATTAACACCCCTTCATCTCCTACTGCTTCGACAAATGCCACATGACCATAAAGGGGATGATACCCCGCCACTCCTTGTTTAAAACTAATGACATAGCCTACTTTAGGAACGGACGATGTTTGATAGCCTAATAGTTGTCCGTTGGTGTGCCAATCTGCTCCATTGCCCATATAGTCACCCACTCGACCACCCAATTGCGCGACTCGGTTGAAGACATACCATGTACATTGATCGGCTTCGTACGATCCGCTTGTATTATAGTTTAGGCCGTTATACATCGGAAAGCGAATGTCTTGCCGATATTCCAGTGGGATTTCAGAGAGTGTCATCATCGCATGACTGACTGAAACTTTCGGTTCATCAAAACGCGTGAGTTGATAGGTTGCAATGAGTGAATTTAATTTATTCGCATAAAAAGTATCCGTTGCATATTTGCCCATCAGATTTTGTGTAGCGGTTAAATAGTTTTTTGCCGTGGAACGCCAAGATTTTTGATAAAAAGTTTGATTTCCACTAATTCCGGTTTGAATTAATTCAACATAATCTTCAAGCGACTCTCGATAACTTGGGTACACTCGAAAAGCGGCATTGATCGTATAAAGCTGCCCTTGGCCATTATCTTCTGCAGTTGGCAACGTAATAGAGGCTCCGCTATTGCTTCCCTTAATGCCAAATAAATTATAATAAGGTGCACGCGATAACCCACTCGTCCCCGCACCACTTTCTAAAATCGCTTGGGCAATCATGACCGAAGCAAAGACGTCGTATTTCAAGGCCATCTCTCTTGCCAATTCACCAATCGAGTCAATAAACGCGTTGGTAACATCATTTTCTTGAAACGCAAACGAAACAGGATAGTCTCTGACTTGCTGCAAGCCGTATGTGGATAATTGCCATTCCTCTTTTTTGGCAAGACCATAATCGGGTGCTCGTAAAAAATCATAACGCGTTAGTAGATCTTGGTCTTCATCCTCATCACCTAACTCCTGCTCATCACGTAACGTAAAGATGCGAACACCTGGAATTTCCTCAGACTCATTCGTTCTCCGGAATGAGTCGTTCAGTAACGAATCATCTGCCATGATGATTTTATTTTGGCCAAGGTAAATTCCGACTTTATTTTCTTTTTCCCAGACGACTAAATCACCTGGTCTTGTCTCGTCAAGGGTAACTTTTGTCCCAATTTGAAGGAATTTCGTCTGCTCTTCAGGGATATCCAGCGAAAAAATTTGTTGATAAACATAACGAGAATAGTTCAAATTATCAAAATGTTCCGGCCCTTTTCCACCCTTTTTGTAAGGTTGGTTCAAATAACTTAAAGCCGTCACAACAATCGCCGCTTCCCGTTGATCTGCGTAAGTGCTTAGTAAGGGTAAAACAAAACCATTTAAATCCGATGCCACAAACGATTGGGGACTCAGCGGTAGATCGAACGGTTGGCTGAGTGTTGGAAAAATTTGTTCAGAAATAGTTGGCGTTACTGTATTTGTAGTTGACTGATTCGGACGTTTTACAGGAGCAGTCGTTGGTTTTTCAGGAACCAATTCTTCCTTATCGATTACAGGCTTCGATTCTTCCACAGAACTATTCGGATTGACAGTCTCTTCTTCGCTGCTTTCTTGTGTGGAAGAAATGTCTGAAGTCTCTTCTGTACGATTGGTCGATTGCTCAGAGGTATTCTCTTGCGTACTTTGACTGGTTTCTTGCGTTTGAATGGTAGAAGAACTCTCTGTTAGTTCTGTTTCTGTACTCAACACGGTTGAATCCGTACTTGATTCTTGTGTCTGTTGACTATCAGAAGACTCGCTAGAAGGACTCACAGTCGTATCTGATGATACAGTCGTCGATTCTTCTGTTATTTCTGTGTTTGAGTCACTTGTCGGTTGATTGGAAGCCTCTTGACTTTCGCTAAGCGCAGGTGGCAATTCAGCACTCTCAGGCGCTTCCACTGGATTGTCTTCAATGGTTTCTGAAGGGCTAATTACCGTTTCTAAAGAAGAGCTAATGGTTTCTTCTTGCGCTTGAGAAGTCGTGGAGACAGCGGGTGTTTGACCGGGCTCACCAGTCTCTTCTTTGTTTGAAACGAGTCCCTCAATCGTATCTGAAAAAATAGGAGTGACTTGAGCAAATAGTAAGAGTGCGATGGTGATTTTTACGAGGGACTGCCTGAGATGTTTGCTAAGCTTCATTAAAACCCACTCCTTTTTTAATCGTAATCTCATTATAACACAAGTAAACCGCTCTACAAAAAAATAAGTAAACGTTTACAATAGTTAAATACAAAATAAACACACAATAATACTTAGTGGAAGTATTATTGTGTGTTTATTTTTTGATAAGCGAGCCGTTCGCCGTTTAATATTGGGAAATGAACCACTCCACGATACTGAAATCCTGCTTTCGTAATCGCTTTTTGCATAGGTGTATTAAGTCGATGCGTATCGATTCGAACATCATGATAGCCCAGATGCTGCGCTTCTAACAGACTACGCTCCAATAACAAATGAGCATACCCGTAACCGCGAAACTGCGAATTGACTGCCACTCGGTGAATCGAAAGATAAGGTGCATCGCCTTCCCATTGCCCTTCCGAGATTGCGGTATATGCTGGATCAACGCCCGGTATTAAAGCAGCAGTCCCAACAATTTGCTGATGTTCATTGACAAGAATGTAACAATGCTTCTGTGAAATATCGTGCATCACTTTCGCTTCATCTGGTCCAAAACCATCTTGCCATTGTGGCGAACCTTGGGCCTTTAAATACGCAATCCCTTCTTGCATTAATTGAAGGATTGCTTTTCCATCAAAACTTGTCGCTAATTTAAATTCCATCTTATCTCATTCGCTCCCTTTAAGTATGATTAAGTACTCGGATGATTGTTTTCTTTTTTATGCTTAAATCCGCTAGCTATTTTTTCTCGTACCTGTCTGAACTGTAAAAAATCAATTTCGACAATTAGAATCCCGCAAAAAATCAAGATTCCTCCGATAATCATCGGGAACGTCACGACCTCATGTAACACAAGAACCGAGCCAATCATTCCGAAAAAAGCCTCTGTCGAAAGAATGACGGCCGTCTCCGTGCTTGATGTCGTTTTTTGCGAATACGTTTGGATGTAATAAGCAAATAATGTTCCGACAAGTCCCAAATACACTAATGGAAAAAGGGTTTGTCCGTTTAAGGGAACCGAACCATCAACGAGATTTGTTTCACCAGAAGTGAACACGCCTATCCACGCTAAGAGACTCGCAGTGCCTATCTGAGAGAGCAACAGCTGCCAAGTAGGCATTTTTTTGGTAAAGATGTCGGTTGCTACAATTTGTAACGCAAAAAAGACCGCACAAATAAGCGAAAAAACATCCCCGCGATTCATATTGGATAAGCCCGATTGCAAGGAAATAAAGCCAATCCCAACAAACGTTACGAGTGCGCCCCAAATCGATTGAAAAGAAATCGTTCGTCTTAAGAGAATTAAACTAATAAATGGCACAAACACAATGTTTACTGCCGTCAAAAAAGCATTATTTGACGGCGTCGTATAGCTTAATCCAATCGTTTGAAAAATAAACCCTAAATATAATAACAGTCCAACAAAGCTTCCCCTAAGCAAATTCACTCGCGTTAGTTCGTTTAAGCGATGGATGTTCATCAACAATAGCGCAATAAAGGCAATGGTCATTCGAATGGCAATAATTTCATATGGTCCAAAATGTTCCAACGCAATGGCCGTCCAGACAAACCCTGTCCCCCAAATTATTGCCACAAGTAATAAGCCTATTTTCCCAATCATTTGTTTCACTTTTTTATTTCCCACCTTTTACAATCAAGTTTTTCATTTAACTAGCAGTCTCTGCTTGCTTTAGGAGTTTATAGGGCCAACATTCGAGGATACTTGACCCAGGGGACCGCCGACTCCATATTTTTTATCCAATGGCATCTTATCATTGTCTTGCTTATTTTACAAACATCTAAAAAAATAGTATGATGTGGACTAGAAACTATTTAAAAGGAGGATTTCCTGTGAGTGAAACGTACACAGAACAAGAAGTTCAAGAAATCAAAGATCGTATCACTACTGCATTAGAAACAGTCATTGACCCTGAATTAGGTATTGATATTGTCAATTTAGGTTTAATATATGAAGTCGATTTTACGGGAGAAACGGGTGAAGCCATTGTCAAAATGACCCTCACCACGATGGGCTGCCCCTTAGCGGACGTCATCACCGACAACATTCACGACGCTTTAGCAGACGTTGAAGAAGTCAAAAATGTTGAAGTCAAACTCGTATGGTATCCCGCATGGACAACAGACCGGATGAGTCGTTATGCGAGAATTGCACTTGGTATTAGATAAGAGTATTCACTGACTTAACATCATTTATTACTCTATTTAATAGATAGTACAAATTCGAAAATTAGACTTTGGCTATGGTTACTAAATAGTCTGCTTGATACTGCTAAACGAATAATCATCAAAATCGAGATCCCGTGCAACAATTGAAAAGCCATTAGAGCTAGCATGCATAGCTTTAGTGTAAGATAAATAAAAAATGAGCATCTTTTATAGACTATTATCAGTCGGTAAAAGATGCTCATTTTTTTTACTGGTAACCATACTTGATAAAATTCAATGAAAATCAATAGCAGTATTTAGAAACAGTATCGTTATTTACGAGATTTTGAAATTATTAGGTTATGCCTCTATTTAAACGAAATAATTCAATTTGACGTAAATTCCAATAATGATCACTATCCCCCACATAATAAGGGTTAAATAAATAGATAGGTCATTAAATTTATTATTGTACTCAATTTCTATTTGATTGTTATTAACATACTCTCTATTAATAATTGGGGTACCAATTACACTTAAAGAATATTGATCACTTGCAAGTTCAGTTCCCATTGTAGTAAGCCGTGTACCGGCGTATATAATAACAGGGAATTCAATAAATTCCTCACTGAAATTAATTTCTTTCACTACCAGCTTAGATTTCACTATTGATTTTTTGAAGTATTGATTTTTATTTATGATATTATTTTTATATAGTTCATACGCATTTAGTTCATGTATATTTTTAAAATTCTCGTTTTCATAAAAAGGTAAATAATCTGGCGTTGATTTCATTACTACTTCTAAAGCCTCACCTTTATTTTTTGAAAAGAATGCTTTTTTAATCTTTTTCACATTTTCTTCTTTAAAAACTGTTTTAGGCCCAGATAAAATAAAATCATCGTTACTACTCCATGCACTCAATGTAACAAACATCAGTATAACTACTTGTAATATTCCTAAGAGAACAAAGATCTTGGCTATTTTTTTGAAGTCTGATATCTTGAAAAAGAGATAAAGGATGAAGATTGTTACAGGCGTAAAAAATCTAAATGGAAATTGAATTAACTCCGCTATGAAAAATCGTTTCTCAATTAAAGTATCCCAAGGAATGATACTTGTAGACAATAGCATAAAAATCATCATTATTATAAAAATCATTTTAGATTCAGTGGAATGGTGTTTCCATTTTTTTATAAAAAAGATAATAGTAAAGATTAGTATTATCAAAAGTGAGCATGGATTTATAAGCCAATAATAACTATTTTTATCTATAGTATTCAAACTCATGGTCTTATTCACAAAAGGCTGAATTAATATGTTATTACTAGCAATTGTAATATATGCCGTCCATATATTGAAGGTTAACAAAGTAAATAGGATAATTGCTGATATCAGATCTGTTAAGAAATTTTTTTTACTAGTGCTTTTATAAAAAGCAAAAAAGAAAACTGGAATAAAGATCAAAACCGTTATGAATGCTGAAAGCATATGTATTTGAACTAATAACGCAACATATATACCTAATTTAAATGTCGGGACCTTTTTTTCTTCAAGAACATAAAATATTAAAGAGAAACACATTGGCATCACAGCAGCTCCCCAACTAGAAAAACCTTGTCTTGTTGACCAATATAAGATAGAAAAAGTACACATGTATAATAATGAGCCTAGTAAACTTTTTCTATGGTCTACATGTCCTGACCTAAGAAAGTGATACATAGAGAATCCTGCTATATTATATAAGATAAAATTGGTAATAATTTGATAAGTAAACCAATTATCCGCTATTAATACTAACACACCATTTAGATAAGCAACAAAGGGACTATAAAGTGCATTTACGATTCGTCCAGATTGTTGGAATCCATAAATCGAGATAAAATATTGTAAATTTCCATTTTTTATTTGCTCTGATGTTTCAAAAAAACGATTAAAATGAAAAATAGCATCGGATCCTATCACCATACTTTTAGTAATAATCTGTGGCATTATGAAAATGAATGAAACGAATAATAGAATAAATGGATATTTTTGATTAAAAATAAATTTATTCATAAGTATTCCTCTCAAAAACAGCATCAATTATTTGATTTTTTTTAGTAACAGATTTTTCTCGCACACAAGTGAAAAAAGAATCTTCTTCCTTCTGATTCGAATATTTTTTAATTAAACTTATTTGAAAAAAAATATAAATGAAACTATTTTTAATGTGTTTCTTCATCCTTTGTGAAGCTATTTTTTGCAATAAGGAAAATGAAGTAAAATCACAACTATATAATCTTTTATCTGGCACCCTTATGATTAGCTCAGTTTTACTGGGTAAATCGATTTCTAAATTATCCATGTCTTAACCTTCATGTCAACTTATTTTATGACTAGTATAACATTAAGTCCTTTGTATAAAAAAAGAAACAGTATAATTGAAGTTCAAAAGTCATACACGATTCCCTGAATCATTGTTTTCCCAGAATCTCTTTAGAAATTGAAAATACCCTACCATTCACAATCAAATATGAATGGTAGGGTATTTTTGCATAGTTATCACTGCTATTTTCTGTCTATACGGACGGTCGTTCTTATATTACAACGTCATCCTTGATTTGACTTTAAAACTTCTTTGTTCATCGTCGCTTGCAAAATGACCGGTAACAGAATGCGTCGGTAAAACATTAATAAAGACCTTCTCATCGGCTTCGATCGCTGCTTGCTCTAAATCGTAAAGTTCATAGCGTGTCACGACAATCATAATCGTACTACTTGGTAATCCCGAATACGCACCAACAGAAGGTAAAACAGTCATCCCGCGATACAGACTCTTAGAGATACTTTCTCCCACTTCCGCTGGTTTTGTGGTAATGATAAGCGCGGTAATTTTTTGATGATTCGTATGAATCGTATCAATGACACGACTCATCGTATAAATCGAGATGACGGTATATAACGCACTTTCCACGGAAAAAACAGTCGCTGCCATTAGCACAATTAACCCATTCAACGCCATCATGTAACTGCCGACCGTTTTTCCAGTCATTTTGGAAAAAATGAGTGAAAGAACGTCCATACCGCCAGTTGTAAAGCCCATTTTTAATGAAAGCCCGACCCCTGTTCCGATTAAGACACCACCGACAATAGCATTTAATAAAATATTATCCGTAAATTGGCCCTCGGGAAGAATGATAATCATTAGCGATGAAACGAAAACATTCATAAAGCTAAAAATCATCGCATCTTTCCCTAATTTAATAAATCCTAAAATAAAAATAGGGATATTATAAAGAAAAATGAGTGCCCCCATACTAAGAGACAGATTCAACTGCGACTGTGCCAGTTCAACGGTTATCTGTGACAAGCCATTCATTCCTGCTGACAAGATATTGGCAGGTGTTAAAAAGAAATTCATTCCAATTGCACCAGTCACTCCTGTAAAAAAGATTGTGCCCATCTTTTTTAATAATTCTATATGTTGCCTCTTCTCCATGATTTACTCTGCTTCCTCTCCGTAAAAATCTATCGTCTAAAGAATAGCAGTTTCTTCTGGCAAAAGAAAGAGACAACAGCGAAATATTTCGCTATAATAAAGACATAGTAACAAGCAACATCTCTTTAAAAAGATTGTAGACTAAAAATTGGAAGGAGTGTTTCTATGGCAAAAGATCCATCATTTGATGTCGTCTCCGAAATGAACATGGAAGAAGTCAAAAATAGCGTTCAAATGACGGTTAAAGAATTAACGAATCGTTTTGATTTTAAAGGTTCGACCGTCGATATTAAACTGGAGAATCAAAAGTTAATTGTCTTAGGTGATGATGACTTTAAATTAGAACAAATCAAAGACGTCTTGTTTGCGAAACTAGCAAAACGAGGTGTTCCTACAAAAAATATTCAATTCGGCGAAACACAACACGCACTTGGTTCAAAGGCGCGCCAAACGGCTGATCTTATAAGTGGAATCGACCGTGAAAACAGTAAGAAAATCTCAACAGCCATTAAAAACTCGAAACTAAAAGTAAAAGCCCAAATTCAAGAAGATCAAATTCGAGTTACTGGGAAAAATCGTGATGATTTGCAAGCAGTAATCCAATTATTACGAAACTTAGATTTGCCAATTGAACTGCAATTTACCAATTATCGTTAAAAAAAGAAGGACGAGTTACGACTCATCCTTCTTTTTTTGCCAAAATTCCTCGATTGAACCTTGTAATTGTTGCGGTTGATAACAAATCCGTGCATGTCGCCAGTGTTCCGGAAATAATTTGCGGTAGCGAGACGTATTAAATCTCGTATCAAGCAGTAACACAATGCCTTGATCCGTCATATCGCGAATTACTCGACCGCTGGCTTGTAAGACTTTGTTCATCCCTGGTAGCTGATACGCATACTCAAACCCTTGTTGATTTTTTACAGCAAAGTATTCCTTAATCATTTCTTGCTCATGATTGACTTGTGGCAACCCCACGCCGACGATGGCTACCCCGATTAAACGGTCCCCTTTTAAATCAATCCCTTCTGAAAAAATCCCTCCTAATACGCAAAAACCAACTAATGTTTCAACTGGATTTTCCACAAATGTCGCTAAAAAAGCCTCTCGTTCGACTTCGCTCATTTTTGTATCTTGCACGATGGTTCGAATCGTCGGATTTTGCTCTGTAAAAGCTTCATAAACGAGATCTAAATAGTGATAAGAAGAAAAAAAGACAAAATAGTTTCCCTTTTTACTCGTGACCATCAGCTGAATCGCTTCAATGAGCTGAGGAAGACTATCGGCTCTTTTTTGATAGGTCGTTTGGATATAATTCGCAACAAAAACACCTTGATTTTCTGGTGGAAAAGGACTCCCGACGCGATAAGCGAGTGATTCTTCTCCACCGCCTAAGCGCTGTTGATAATAATCGATGGGACTCAAGCTAGCGGAAAACAGAAGACTACTTTTCCCTTTTTGCAAGGTCTCTTCCAAAAACGCAGACGGATCAATACAAAATTGTTTAATGGTGATCTCATAACGACCAATTTCAATTGTCGTTTCATAGGAGTCATCATAAAATTCACTAATTTTTAAAAAGCGCAGGCATTCAAAATAAGATTGCAACATTTGTTCTTTATTTGCGTCCTCCAGCTGCTCCGCTAAATATTCTTGTAACCACTCGCTGAGTTGGAAGATCAGATTGGTTAACGTCTCCGCAGGTGCTTGCTGATGCTTAAAGATCCAACCTTCTTTTTCGCTAAAGTTTTTTAAAAGATCGAATTCAGAGATGATTTTAGCAAGAATCGTTTGTATTTTCCTTTTTTGTTTCGGTAATAATCCCTGCAATTGAACAAACGTTTGATCAGAAATACTTGCTGAATACATCTCCCGTGACCGTGAAACTAAATTATGTGCTTCGTCCACTAAAAAATACGAATCGCCACTTTCTTCTTCAAAGAATCGGCGTAAGTATACAATCGGATCAAATAAGTAATTATAATCGGCAATAATTAAATCACAAAACAAACTGACATCTAAGGATAATTCAAACGGACAGACTTGATGTTTGCGTCCATACTCTTCGATGACTTCTCTAGTCATCAGCGATTCGTGGTGCAAAAGATCCCACAGCGCGACATTGATCCGATCGTAATAGCCGTTCGCAAATGGACAGTCGTCAGGATTACAGCGACGTTCATCTAAAAAGCAAATTTTATCCTTTGCTGTTAACGTGACACTTTTTACCTGTGCTCCTTGTTTAGTTAAAGCAACTAACGCATCTTCGGCCACTGAACGCGTAATCGTCTTAGCTGTTAAATAAAAGATGCGGTCACCAGAATCCTCACCTAACGTTTTTAGTGCCGGAAACAACGTCGAAATCGTTTTGCCTGTCCCCGTCGGCGCTTCGGCAAACAAGTTTTTTTGATTCTTTAACGTTTTATAAGCGACTATTGCCAATTCCCGTTGTCCTTTACGGAACTGTTCGTAGGGAAACGTGAGCTGAACAAGTGACGTATTGCGAACACGCCGCCAGTCATCTTGAAAAACAAGCCACCGTTGGTATTCTTTCATTAAGTCTTTTAAAAAACGATTTAATTCAGCAATCGAAAACGATCGAACTTCTTTTGTGATTTGTTCTTCGGTTGTTTGAAAGTATGTTAATTGAACGCTCATCTGATCGAGATTTTCTTGCGTCGCATACAGGTAAGCATAGACCATTCCTTGGGCAAAAAACAATTCTTTTTGCCCAGGCTCTAACGCATCAAAATCAACAGCAGATGTTTTAATTTCATCTATTGTCCAACAATTATCGAATAAAAAGATACCGTCTGCCCGTCCTTCTATTTGAATCTTCTCATTTTCTATTTCATATTGCGTCTTTAAAAAGACTTCTGCTTGATAATCTTCTCCTGCCTCTTTTTGGAGCTTGCGATGAAGACGTGCGCCTTCTTGTGCGGTGTGACTACTCGTTCGTCGTTGATCAATACTACCTTGACGTAAAACGAATTCTACTAAATTTCGAACAGAGATTTTCCCTCGATGCATTGTTTCACCTTCTTTACCTCCTAATTATACCCGAAGTGTCACTATTGAGGTAGCACGATAAAAGATCTTTTAATCGTCTTTTTCATCCAGATCTACTTTCTCTTTTAATTTAGTAAGTATTTTTTGTAAATAGTGTGTATCAATCCCTATTTTTTGATAGTTCTCTAAGATTGATTGAATTTCCATAAATAAATAGCCTAAATACAACACCGATAATAAGGCTATTCCTGTTTGACCTGGAATAATCAATGAAACTGGTAAAAAAAAGACGAGTAAAATCATGCTTGCTACTTTCCGAATGATACCATTGATTCCACGTTTAGAAGTGATTTCTTTATGCAGCTTGGCAGCATAAACACCGCTTATGAAATCAATGATCATCGCCACTGATAGTAACGATAATAGATAAATAATTTTTTGTTCCTGAATCAGTTGGATTCCTTGGCTGATTTCCATTGTTCTCCCTCCTCTCTACTATTATCAACGTATTTTCTCCTCTTTTTGTCACACTTTTCTCGAAAAAACTAACTTTGTCAACGACGTCTAACTAGGTTATACTGAAATAAGAAAACTTTTACAGGAGGCTATTCAAATGAATATTAAACAAATACCGACTGGTCCGATTCAAGAAAATTGTTATCTTGTTTGGAACGATGCAGGCGAATTATTAATCATTGATCCTGGTGCCGATGCGTCCCTCATCCAAAGACAAGTTGAAGCGATTCAGGCAAAACCGCTTGCGATCTTGCTGACTCATACCCATTATGATCACATCGGTGCAGTTGATGAATTGCGAAATGTTTACCAAATCCCCGTTTATGTCAGTCCACTGGAAAATGCTTGGCTATCTGATCCAGTCTTAAATTTATCAAGTCGTCATCCTGAACTTGGGGGATTGATTGTCCAACCCGCAGAACACGAATTCGAAATGACGACGTATGAGCTAGGTTCTATTCACTTTAAAGTGGTACCGACACCAGGCCATTCCCATGGTAGCGTCAGTTTTATTTTCGATACATTTGTCGTCAGTGGCGATGCCCTATTCAAAGGGAGTATTGGGCGCACGGATTTACACACAGGGAACTTAGAGCAACTCTTAACAAGTATTCAAACCCAACTCTTTGTGTTACCTGATGAGACAGTCGTCTATTCTGGTCACGGTGAACTGACGACAATTGGCTGGGAAAAACAAACAAATCCTTTTTTTAACCGCTAAAAAAGAGTCGGTCTTCCTTAAAAAAATAAGTACAAGGAGTGAAATAAATGACAAAAACAGAAATTTATGTTGTCAGACATGGAAAAACAATGTTCAATACGGTTCAACGCGTTCAAGGTTGGTGCGATACCCCACTAACAGCCATTGGCGCACAGAAAATTCATTCACTAGGACTAGGATTGCAAGAAACCGATTTTATCGCTGCCTATTCAAGTGATAGTGGACGAGCAATTGAAACGACACGGATTATTCTCAGTGAACACCCAAATGGGGCAAGCATTCCTTACCATACCGATCGCCGAATTCGCGAATGGTGTTTTGGTTCATTAGAAGGTGGCTATGACGCTGAGATGTGGGGCGTCATTCCACGTGTCTTAGATTTACCTTCTTATGATGAAATGATTGCCAAAAAAACGAGCTTTGAAGAAATTTGTAACGCCATTTATACAGCAGATACTGCTAATTGGGCAGAAACTTACGAGGAACTATCATCACGAATTCGTGAAGGTTTTGAAGATATTGCACATCGAGCCGAAAAAAATGGCGGCGGAAAAGTGCTCGTTGTTTCTCATGGTTTGACTATCGCGTTATTACTTCACTTAATTAATGAAGAAAATAACGTCCGTGTCGATATCGATAACGGATCCGTTACACGCTTAGAATATGAAAATGGTCGTTTTACGATTCATGAAGTTGCCGATACGAGTTATATTCTAAAAGGTGAAAATAAACCTTTATAATAAGACGAAATAAGCTAAGATTCTTTAGCTTATTTTTTTATTAAACTGCTTGGTATTCTATAAAAGAAACGGTATACTTATTTTTGTGTGTATTGATGAATAGAAAGGATTGAAGAAATGGCAATAGCAGATTTTTTTAAAGCAATATTATTAGGAATTATTGAGGGAATTACCGAATGGTTGCCCATTAGTAGTACGGGACATCTGATTTTAGCCGATGAATTTATTAAATTAAATGCCACAGAAGAATTTATGACGATGTTTAACGTGGTGATTCAACTCGGAGCCATTATGGCTGTGGTCGTGTTATATTTCAACAAGTTAAATCCTTTTTCCTTGTCGAAAACCAAAGATGAAAGTAAACAAACCTGGAGCTTATGGTTCAAAGTCATTGTCGCGATTATTCCTTCTGCCATTATTGGTTTACCTTTAGATGATTGGTTGGATGAGAACTTTCATCACTTCTTACCAGTAGCCATCATGTTAATTGTTTATGGGGTTGCCTTTATTTTAGTAGAACGCTACAACAAAACGCGCATTCCAAAAGTAACGGAGCTCTCACAAATTACGTATCAATTTGCACTAATGGTTGGATTCTTCCAAGTTCTCGCCTTGATTCCAGGAACTTCACGTTCAGGTGCGACAATTTTAGGTGGGATTTTAATTGGGGGTTCTCGTTTCGTATCCGCTGAGTTCTCATTCTTTTTAGGCATTCCAACGATGTTTGGCGCAAGTTTGTTAAAAATCGTTAAATTCTTAGCGAGCGGCAATCATTTTGATTTTAACTCAACCATGATCTTATTAACTGGAACCATCGTTTCATTTGTAGTATCGATCTTAGCAATCAAATTCTTAATGAACTACATTAAGAAAAACGACTTCTCTGTCTTTGGTTGGTATCGCATTATCCTAGGTGTTATCCTTATCGGTTACTGGGTCATTAGTCTATAAAAAATAAAGGCTCTTTAACAACTAGGGTTGGTACATCTT
>NZ_JXKD01000021.1 GCF_001885765.1 Enterococcus aquimarinus
GTGCGTTTGTGGGAATAGGTCAACGGGTTGGACAACTTTCGCTTTGTAGCCTTTTTCGTTGAATAACACGAGGTCACGGGCCATTGTTGCTGGGTTACATGAGATGTAGATGACTTTCTTAGGTTTCATCTCGCATGTTGCTTCAATGAAGGATGCTTCCAAGCCTTTACGTGGCGGATCGACGAAGACAACATCAGCGGCGATTTCGGCTTTTTCCCATTGTTTCATTGTTTTTTCGGCTTTTCCTACTAAATAAGTAGCATTTTCGATGCCGTTGATTTCGGCATTTTTGTTCGCATCGGCTACGGCTTCTTCGACAACTTCCATCCCGTAAACGTGACGGACGTCTTTTGCAATGCTTAAGCCAATCGTACCGATTCCTGCATAGGCATCGATTACAACATCCGTTGGTTTTAATTCGGCTAATTCAAAGGCTTTTTTGTATAGTTCTTCGGCTTGAACAGTGTTAACTTGGTAGAAAGATTTTGAAGAAATGCGGTACGTATTGCCTAATAATTGATCTTCAATGTAGTCTTGTCCAAATAAGACTTTTTCTTTTTCACCTAAAATGACATTGGTTTTTTCTTCATTAATGTTTTGCATCACAGAAACAACTTCTGGGATTTCTTCTTTAATGATTGCGGCAATTTCTTGTCCTTTAAAGAATTTAGCGCGACGAGTCACAAGGACCACCATCATTTGATGCGTATAATGACCGCGACGAATGATAATGTGGCGCAAGAAACCTTCATTGAATTCTTCATTGTAGGCGGTGATATTAAAACGTTCTAAAATGCCACGGACTTTAATAATTGCTTCGTCGATGGCTGGGTCTTGAATATAAAAGTCTTCAATCGGTAGAATTTCATGGCTATTTTTACGATAAAAACCGGTAACCAATGTTCCTTGAAGTTTGCGAACAGGAATTTGGGCTTTGTTGCGGTAGGCAATTGGATTTTCCATGCCAACAGTTGGACGAACTTCGACATTTGGCATTTTGGCAATTTTTGCCATGACTTTTTCGACTTGTTCTTGTTTAAAGGCTAATTGTTTATCATACGCTAAGTGACTAAGTGGAGCGATACCCGTGCGAAGTAAATCTTCATTCGCAACGGCTTGACGATCAGGGCTCGTTTCAAGCATTTCAATAACACGAGCGTAGCCAAAACGGTTACCGACTTTGATGACTTTGATTTTTACTCGTTCACCTGGCAAGGCATTTTCAATGAACAACGGATAGTTCTCAACTTTAGCCACGCCTAATCCTTCGTGGGACAAGTCGATAATTTCGACCTCTAGTTCTTGGTTTTTCTTTAAATTAATGGGATTCATTTTTTTCTCCTTATTCGCTTTTCGCGCGTTACTACTTCTATTTTAGAAAACTTTTCGTTAAATGGCAACAAGAAAGGAAATACGAGAGAAAACAAAAGTATCTCTTTCATATTTCCTTTCTTGTTATTCTTCTATAGGTGACTCAAATTCAGATTCTTGGAGTCGTTCCACTTCTTCAAGAAACTCTTTACTGACTTCTTCATAAGCGTTACCGATAACCGCTTGATTCGGAATGGCATCAAGATCGCCATAAAACTCAATATGATTATGGAAATTTTCGAACGTCATCGGAGCATCGCCACCATACTCACCATCTAAATTGATCATGAGTCGTTTGTTTGGATCCGGTAAGTTCACTTCTAATTTGGATGTCTTCGTATAAATAATTCGTCGATCGTTGACATGTTTGCCGCCATTAATGAGCAATCCAACCAAATGCAAGATTTCAAAAACATTGGCGGTTTTGACAATAATTAAGGAAAACTTACCATCGTCTAACTTGGCGTCGGGAACAATTTGCTCAAAGCCGCCGACTGAATTGGTTAATCCTAAGAAAAACATGGACGCATTTCCGTCATAGACCCCGTCATCATATTTCAGATGCATCGGAATCGGTTTAATCCGCGGCAACAGTTCCGCACCTTTTGCTAAATACGCAAGATAACCAAAAATACTTTTTAGTTCAGTCGGTACTTCATAGGTCAGTTCCGTTAAATGGCCACCCGCAGCGATATTAATAAAGTAAGAATCGGCTGCTTTTCCGATGTCCATTTTAATGGTTTGATTTTTCAAAACGACTTTGGCTGCCTCGCGGACATTATCACGGGGGATTTTTAAGGCGCGAGCGTAGTCATTGGTCGTGCCTCCCGGGATAATCGCCATTTTCGGTCGTTTCTCTAAAGGAGCGATGCCGTTAACCACCTCGTTAATCGTCCCATCGCCACCAGCTGCGACGACTAAGTCATAGCCGGCTTCTGCGACGCGTCGTGCTTCGTTTTTCGCCGAATTTTCTTCTGGGGTGGTGGCAAAGGCACTGGCTTCAAAACCTGCTTGTTCTAACACATCAAGAATATCCGCCAAATTTTTCTTCATCAATTCTTTGCCTGCTACTGGATTATAAATGACACGCGCTTTTTTCATGTTACACCTCTTAGCGTTTTGCTAATTCTTCTTGTAATAATTTATTGACCACTCCTGGGTTTGCTTGCCCTTTCGTCGCTTTCATAATTTGACCAACTAAGAACCCGACAGCACGGTCTTTTCCATTTTTGAAATCATCAATCGATTGTTGATTTTGATTTAAAATGTCATTAATGATTGGTAGTAATTGACTTGGATCAGAAAGTTGAATGAGTCCTTTTTCTTTCACAACAGTCTTCGCATCGCCACCGTTCATAATTAACTCACGGAAGACTTTTTTCGCGATTTTTGAACTGATGGTGCCATCTTCAATTAAACTAATCATGCCTGATAAATTTTCAGGTGTCAATTTTGTTTCATGTAATTCTAATTTTTCACTGTTTAAATAAGCAGAAACTTCACCCATTAACCAGTTCGACGCTTGTTTGACGTCACTGCCCGCTTTGATAGTTGCTTCGAAGAAATCAGACATCTCACGTGTTAACGTTAAGACCATTGCGTCATATTCAGGCAGTCCTAATTCTTCAATGTAACGAGTGCGACGGGCTTGTGGCATTTCTGGTAAGCTTTGACGGACCGTTTGGATCCATTCGTCACTAATATCAAAACGTGGA
This sequence comes from Enterococcus aquimarinus, assembly GCF_001885765.1. Classification (GTDB taxonomy): domain Bacteria; phylum Bacillota; class Bacilli; order Lactobacillales; family Enterococcaceae; genus Enterococcus_I; species Enterococcus_I aquimarinus. Next base: position 3,087 of record NZ_JXKD01000021.1, read on the forward strand.
ATATCTGGTTCTGGGAAGAAACGATAATCGGCAGAGCCTTCTTTGACACGCATTAAGCTCGTGCTATTGGTTGCTTCTTCAAAACGGCGCGTTTCTTGTTGAATTTGGCCACCTGATAATAAAATCTTCGCTTGGCGTTTTTCTTCAAAAATTAAACCGCGACGCACAAAATTTAAAGAGTTTAAGTTTTTAATCTCAGCTTTTGTCCCAAATTCTTCTTGGCCATAAGGACGTAAGGAAATGTTCGCATCACAGCGCATTGATCCTTCTTCCATTTTGACATCCGAAACACCGGTAAATTGGATAATCGCGCGTAAAGTTTCTAAGAAAGCATACGCTTCTTCTGGTGAACGCATATCGGCTTCTGAGACAATTTCAATTAAAGGCGTGCCTTGACGGTTCAGGTCAACATGCGAATAGCCATCTTTGCCGTGTAAGTTTTTCCCAGCATCTTCTTCTAAGTGGACGCGTTCAATCCGGATGATTTTCTTTTTCCCGTTGACTTCGATTTCAACCCAACCATTTTTACCAATTGGTTTTTCATCTTGTGAAATTTGGTATGCTTTTGGATTATCTGGGTAAAAGTAGTTTTTACGGTCAAAGTACATGTCTTTGGTGATCTCACAATTTAAAGCTAACGCTGCTTTCATCCCATATTCGACCGCTTGTTTATTCACGACCGGTAACACTCCTGGGTGACCCCAATCGATTACGTGGGTGTTGCTATTTGGTTCTGCGCCGAAATGTGCCGGAGCTGGTGAGAAAATTTTCGAATTTGTTTTTAATTCCACGTGGACTTCTAGCCCAATGACTGTTTCGAAGTTCATTATTTACCTCCTCCTAAAATCACTGGTTTTTTCGTATGAAAATCAGTCGCTTGTTCAAAGGCATAAGCCGCTTGATACATCGTTTGTTCATCAAAATGTTTTCCGATAATTTGTAAGCCAATCGGTAAGCCTTCTGAAAAACCAGCAGGAATCGACATTCCTGGTAAGCCTGCTAAGTTGACTGGAATCGTTAATAAATCACTTAAGTACATCGCGAGTGGATCATTAATGTTTTCGCCAATCCCGTAAGCGACGTTAGGTGCTGACGGACCAATAATTAAATCAAAATCTTGGAAGACTTGATCGAAGTCTTGTTTAATCAACGTCCGAACTTGACCGGCTTTTTTAAAGTACGCATCGTAAAATCCTGAACTTAATGAGAAGCTACCAAGCATGATGCGACGTTTTACTTCTGTTCCAAAGCCTTCGCTTCGTGATTTGATATAAACATCTTCGAGTGTTTGCACATCTTCTGAACGATAGCCAAAACGAATGCCATCAAATCGTTGTAAATTCGTACTTGCTTCAGATGAAGCAATAATATAGTAAACGGCTACGCCATATTTTGAATGTGGCAAGCTAACTTCTTCAACCGTTGCCCCTAGTTGACGGAATGTTTCCGCTGCTTTTAAGATGGCTTCTTTAATTTCAGGTTGAATCCCTTCACCTAAGTACTCTTTAGGTAAGGCAATGCGCATGCCTTTCATTTCACCGGTTAATTTCGCCGTGAAGTCTGGTACTGAACGTCCCGCAGAAGTCCCGTCTTTTTCGTCATAACCACTGATTGCATTTAACGCAAATGCGTTATCTTGTACGCTACGTGTTAACGGTCCAATTTGATCTAAAGAAGATGAAAAGGCAATTAATCCATAACGTGACACACGGCCGTATGTTGGTTTCATGCCGACGATACCGTTAAAGGCTGCCGGTTGACGAATCGAACCACCCGTATCCGTTCCAAGTGAAAGCGGAATTTGACCTGCGGCAACAGCTGCGGCCGAACCACCTGAAGAACCACCTGGTACTTTCGTTTGATCCCATGCATTTTTCGTTAATTTGAAATAAGACGTTTCAGAACTGCCACCCATCGCAAATTCATCCATGTTTAGTTTCCCAACAGGAATCATGTCTGCTTGATAGACTTTATCCATAACCGTTGCATCATAAATTGGTGTAAAATTATACAACATTTTTGAAGCAGCGGTTGTCAATAAATCTTTGGTGACAATATTATCTTTAATCCCAATTGGGATACCTGCTAAAACATTGCTTTCAGAAATGCCTTTTAGGTCAAGTGCTTTTGCTAAATCGAGCGCTTTTGCTTCATTTAACGTAATAAACGCATCGACAGTTGGTTCTGTTTCTTTAATGCGGTCAAATGTTGCCCGCGTTAAATCAGTTGCTGTGATTTCTTTTGAGACAAGTAAATCATGCAACTCCACTAAACTTTTATCATACAATTTTGTCATTAGGCTCCGGCCTCCCCATCATCCATAATTGCCGGTACTTTAATGAAACCATCTTCTGATTCAGGGACGTTTTTCATTAATTCATCTCGATCCCAGCCTGGTGCGACTACATCTTCACGCATGACGTTGATTAAATCCGTCACGTTTGAGGTGAATGCCACATCTGTTGTATCTACTTCAGCTAACGTTTCTACCATATCAATGATTTTTCCTAATTGGACCGTAAAATCTTGTAACTCGTCTTCGTTAAAAGACAATTTTGATAGGTTAGCGACATGTTTTACTTCTTCTGCACTAATTGCCAATATTATCCCCCTCTTATCATTCCATGCACATTTGCATTTTCTTTTCGTTATGTTGTAACATTTTCTTTTCGATATGTTGTAACATTTTCTTTTCGCTATATTGTATCATTTTATCCTTCATCTTGAAATGATTATCCGTATTTTTTCATTTACTTTACAGAACTTTTCAAGATTACGTCTTTTTCGTCGAGAACCTCGCCTTTTAAAACGCCTTTTCATCCATCGATATCACATGTCTATACGCAGGAAAAACAATACTGGTGAGTGCTTTGATCGATCACACCAGTATTGTTTGACTCCTAATTGCGCGTCTTTCACCGTTTAACGGATTCAAAGACGCTATTCAAAGATGTGGGAGGTCACTTGTTCACTGCCTGCTGGGCGCGTAATCACCGCTTGCGGTACATGAACGGCACTGACTTCGACACTCACATTACCTGGAATTTCTGCAAACATGACTTCGACTTGTTTCCCAATAAATTGCGTAAAACTCGCTATTTCTGATTGGCCAAAATATTTCGAATCAATTTTAATCGTGAGATCGACGACTTCTTCCTCTACAAAACAAACAAAACCTGTCACACCGACTAAATCTGGAAACGCCTTTTGCACCGCTTTTTTAAACGTTAAGAAGCTTTGATTGATGCCTTTATCCGTCGCAAGATTTTGCACGCTATCGAATACTGGAAGCAAGAGCACACTTTCTGTGACTTCTTCGTACTCATCGATTGATTGTCCGCCTGCTTCACTGATTGCCGTATAAATAAATTGTCCGCCCGTCAATTGGCTAGCAGGTGCTTGTTCAAAGATATTGACTTGGATTGGAATGTTTTCATACCCTGCGATTTTACGCATTCTGGTTAGGACAGCACTGACGGAGCGATGGACTTGTTTCATCATTGCTTCAAGCGAAATGTCGATTGTCGTGCCGTCTTGCGTAAACGAACGATTAAACGCAAATCCTAAACTCACGCCACCAAGTGTGTTGCCATCGGCTTTTATGAAGTCATACGCTAAAAGTTGTTGGAAGACTAACGGCGTATTCGAATCAGCGGCGTTTAACCCTAACGGATTGTCTTCGGACTCTCGACCTAACCAAGCTTTTACCGTTGCTTCATCAAGTGCCTGTCCTTCTTTAAAATAATAATCTTCCGCTGAAAAAGCTTGATGGGATAATCGTAATAAGCCTCGCTCAAAGTTTTTTTGATTGTAGCCATTTTGTAAGCCGCTCGCTGTTAAGCCACGGATGGGACTCGTTTGATACGTTCCATCTTGCAAGACACTTTGGTAGACGGAATAGTCAATTCGCCCAGTGGTCATCGTTTGATTCGCGAGTTGTTCCTCGCGAACAGGTTTGATTTCTTTTTCAATATTACCGCAACCTGCCAACAAGCAAACACCCATCGCGAACAGACACTTCTGGAGATTTATCCTCATCCTTGCCCCTCCGTTTCTAAAGCCGCGACCATTTCGGCTTCTGTCCAAACCGTAATTCCTAAGGTAGTGGCTTTTGTTAGTTTGCTGCCGGCTTCTTCGCCTGCAATGACGAAATCCGTTTTTTTCGAGACACTTCCGACAATCGTGCCACCCAAGTTTTCGATCTTCGCTTTGGCTTCTTCACGTGTGAAATGACTTAATTTCCCGGTCAGGACGATACGTTTGTCTTTAAAGACGGAATCGATCGTTGCGAGATCACTTGCTGTTTTCCCAAGGTAACGTAAATTAACGCCGGCTGCTTGAAATTCTGCAATTAATTCTCGAACTTCATCATGATCAAAGTAATTCACGACACTATCCGCAATGACTTGACCAATGGAATAAAGATTGGCAATGTCTTCTTTTGATGCTTGGCTTAACGTAACGATATCACCAAAATGTTCCAGTAAAATTTTCGCAGCTTTGGCGCCGACATGGCGAATACCTAGTCCAAATAACAAGCGTTCGGCTGAGTTTTCTTTACTCTTTTGGATGGCCTCTAAAAAGTTATTCGCTGATTTCTCTTTTACTTTGTCTAATTGTAAGAAATCACTTTCCGTTAAGGTGTATAGATCGGCGACGTCGTGCACCAGATTTTTTTCAAATAACTGTTCTAAGATTCTTGGACCCAATCCGTCGATATTCATTGCATTGCGTGAAACAAAATGGTTTAACCCTTCTTTCATTTGCGCAGGACACTTCGGATTCACGCAACGTAGCGCAACTTCTTCTGCTAAATGCACGAGCTCACTTTCACAAACAGGGCAACGAGTCGGAATGTCATAGACTTGACTATCCGCGGGACGTTTGTCAGTGATGACGTACGCGACTTCTGGAATAATATCACCGGCTTTATAAATGACGACTTGATCGTTCAGACGAATGTCTTTGGCTTCGATGTAATCGCGGTTATGCAAACTAGCGCGACTAACGGTCGTTCCAGCGACTTTCACCGGTGTCATCACAGCGGTTGGGGTAACCACTCCAGTGCGCCCAATTGTCCACTCAATCGCTTCAATTGTCGTCTCGACTTCTTCTGGAGGAAACTTATACGCAATCGCCCAACGCGGAGCACGGACGGTAAATCCTAAGTTGTCTTGTGCGTTAAATTCATTGACTTTAATCACGACGCCATCAATATCATAGGGCAATTCACTCCGAGTGAGTTGATATTCATTGATATAAGCCCAAACTTCTTCAATTGTTTCGCAAACACGCGATTCTGGATTGATTTTAAATCCGAGCGTACCAAGTTCTTTCAAGGCTTCTTCTTGATTAGTGACGTGCAACATCCCTGCGTCGGCGACCGTGTAAATAAAACTACTTAACTGACGTTGGGCTGTCACTTTGGAATCAAGTTGACGTAAACTTCCAGCCGCCGCATTCCGCGGATTCGCAAAGACTTCCAGACCGGCTTCTTCGCGACCTTGGTTTAGTTGGACGAAAGACGTTTTTGGCATGTAACACTCGCCGCGCACTTCCATCGAGTAAGGTTGCGTGAGTTCCAAGGGAATCGAACGGACCGTTTTGATATTTTCGGTAATATTCTCACCAATTGTGCCATCGCCACGTGTGGCACCCCGAACGAACTTGCCGTTTTCATAGCGTAGCGAAATCGACAAGCCATCAATTTTCAGCTCACACGTGTAACGAGGCGCGTAGCCTAGTACTCTCGTAACCCGGCGATCAAAAGCGACGAGATCCGCTTCACTAAAAGCATCGTTTAAACTATAAAGCGGGATTTCATGCGTGACTTTTTCAAACCCAGCTGACACAATCCCGCCCACTCGTTGGGTCGGCGAATCTTCCTGAATTAAACTAGGATGCTTGGCTTCTAAATCCACTAATTCTTGGTACAGTTTATCGTAGACGAAATCTTCGACAGTTGGTCGGTCTTGAACGTAATACTCGTGGGCATATTGGTTTAATTGTCTGACTAACTCAATGATTCGAAGTTGTTCTTCTTGTAGCGTCATCAAAAGCGCTCCTTTACTAATTTATTTTTTCAATCGGTGCAAAAGCGGCTAACAAGCGCTTGACACCTTGTTGGGGAAAGGCAATAAACAGTTCACTATCTTTGCCTTCGTTTATCATTTTTACTACCGTTCCTTGTCCCCATGTCTTATGCTGAACTTTATCGCCTATCGTCCAGTCGACGCCTTCAGCTCCCGAGGCTTGTTTCTTCGTGGATGCCGGGCGTGTAGGCGATTGATGATAGACCGGTTTTAAAACTTGCGGTTGTTGCCCATATGATCTTGTTGCAGCTGGACGAGAGGTTTGTGCTGATAACAAAGCATCATCGATTTCACTAATAAAACGCGACGGTTGGTTGTACTGACTACGACCATAAAGAACGCGTGAGTATGCATTCGTGATATACAGCTTTTCTTCGGCGCGGGTAATCCCTACATAGGCGAGGCGGCGTTCTTCTTCCAGATCTTTTTCTTCCATTAATGAACGTGACAACGGAAAGACATTTTCTTCCATCCCGATTAAAAAGACGACTGGAAATTCTAGTCCTTTGGCAGCGTGTAACGTCATCAACGTGACTTGTGCACTTTCTTCTTCATACGAATCGATATCAGAAAGTAAAGCTAAGTCATTTAGGAAAATAATTAACCGGTCTTCGGCTGTTGCGGTCGCATCGTTCATTTCAAGTTCATAGCGTTTATCAAACTCTTGTGTGACGGTTAGAAACTCTTCTAAGTTCTCAAGTCTCCCTTGAGATTCGAGCGTATTCTGAATTTTGAGTTCCTCTAAATAACCACTTTTTTCTAAGACTTGTTCTGTGAGTTCTGTAACGGATAAGTAAGGAATCATCTGAGTGAAATCCATCATCATTGTTCCAAACGCTTGTAACTGTTGGCCGGCTTTACCCGAAATATTCGCCAGACTTGCTTCTCTGGCTGCTTCAAGCAAGGTCCAGTCGTGCATTTCCGCGAATTGACGTAATTTGGTCAGCGAGGTTGGACCGACGCCTCGTCTTGGTGTATTAATAATACGTTCCAAGCTAATCGAATCGCTCGGGTTGGCGATGGCATTCAAATATGCTAAGAGGTCTTTAATTTCTTTACGGTCATAGAACTTGTGCCCGCCGACCATTGTATAAGGAATATTGGCTTTTAATAACACATCTTCAATCGCTCGTGATTGCGCATTGGTGCGATATAAAACAGCGAAATCACTAAATTTGCGATTCTCTTCTTGCACTTCTTTGCCAATTTGACTGACAATAAACTGGCCTTCTTCGCGTTCACTTTGTCCACGATAATAGGTAATTTCTTTTCCTTGGGCATTTTGGGTCCAAAGATTTTTCTCTCTTCTTTGACGATTATTGCCAATGACTTGGTTGGCTGCTGTTAAGATCGTTTTCGTCGAGCGATAATTTTGCTCTAATAAAATCACTTGCGCATCCGGGTAGTCTTTTTCAAAATCTAAAATATTTTGCATGTCTGCTCCACGCCAGCCATAAATACTTTGGTCGGCATCTCCCACGACGCATAAATGACGAAAACGAGCAGCCAATAAATTAACCAAAGTATACTGTGCATGATTGGTATCTTGGTATTCGTCAACATGAATATACTGAAACTTATGCTGGTAATAAGCTAAGACTTCGGGAACTTCTTGGAATAGACGAATCGTATTCATAATTAAATCATCAAAGTCCATGCATTCGTTGCGCTGTAATTCCTTTTGATAGCGATGGTAGCACTTTGCGACGATTTGTTGATAGTAATCCCCTTGTAAGGCTTCATATTTTTTTGGGGTTAACATCTCATTTTTCGCATTGGAAATCGTGGATAAGAAACTACGAGCGTCATATTTTTTCGGATCTAGATTCGCTTCTTTTAAAATTCGTTTCATCAGCGTCAATTGATCAGAAGAATCTAAAATCGTGAAATTTTTTGAATAGCCAATTTGGTCAATTTCTCTTCGCAAAATGCGGACACACATCGAGTGAAATGTCGAAACCCAAACGTCTTCTCCTTTTGTTCCTAATAAGTCAGTAACCCGGGATTTCATTTCTTTTGCGGCTTTATTCGTAAAGGTGATGGCCAAAATATTCCAGGGGTTCACCATTTTTTCTTCAATTAAATAAGCAATTCGATGGGTTAATACCCGTGTTTTTCCACTTCCGGCTCCGGCCATTAGTAATAAGGGACCGTTAATCGTTTGAACGGCTTCTTTTTGTCTTTCATTCATTCCATCGAGTAACAATTTCTTGGATGACATTCATATCAACATCCTTTCTCCTGATATCCCATCAAGTATAGCATTTTCCGATTTCTCCTTAAAGGGAACAATCATTAAAAATCAGATTCTTTTGATTGAATTTTTGACTGATTTTGCTCATATTTGACTGTTTTTGATTGATTGTTCTTCTTTTCTATGCTAATATACCTTTAGAAGGAGGTTTGAAAATGCTTACAACCGAAAGACATCAGTTTATTTTAAACTACTTAGAGACACATGGAACCATTACGATTCATGAAATCTCCGCTGCCTTAGCAACCTCAGAGTCGACGATTCGCCGAGATTTACAATTTCTCGAAGATCAAAAACTACTCCTTCGTGTTCATGGTGGCGCGCAACGAAAAACACAATTAAATCATGAAGCTTCGATGGCTGAAAAACGTCAACAACATCTGATCGAAAAACAAAAAATTGCTAAATATGCCGGGACGCTCATTAAAGAAGGCGATACGATTTTTTTAGATGCTGGTTCCACTACTTTAGAGATGATCCCCTACCTTCCAACAGATCCGACTTTAAAAGTCGTAACCAATTCTGTGACCCACGCGCTTCAATTACTCGAACGAGGCATTGAGACGATGATTTTAGGGGGCACGTTAAAACGCACGACCAATGCCATTGTCGGTCCAACTGCGGTCGAGCAATTGCAACAATTGTATTTTGATAAAGCTTTCTTAGGGATGAATGGAATCGACGAGCAAGCGGGTTACACGACACCGGATACGGAAGAAGCAATTATCAAAAAAACAGCTGCTCGCCAAAGTCAAGAGGCTTTTGTCCTTGCTGATCGCTCAAAATTCAAGCAACGAAGCTTCGTCCAAGTGCTGCCACTCAAACAAGCGATGATCCTAACTGACAATTGTCCGAAAGACTATCTTAAAACACTTAAAAAACAAACAAAAGTAACGGAGGTATAAATATGATTTACACAGTTACACTAAATCCCTCAATTGACTATATCGTTCATGCCGAGACAATCGAAATGGGCGCAGTCAACCGGATGAGTGCCGACTTAAAACTACCTGGTGGAAAAGGCATCAACGTTTCGCGTATTTTGAAGCGTCTAGAAGTCCCCGCTGTCGCAACCGGCTTTTTAGGCGGATTCACCGGTCGCTTTATTGATGACTGGTTAGAAGCCGAAGGAGTCCCGACAGATTTTACGCAAATTGAGGCTGATACGCGCATTAACATTAAACTAAAAGCGGAAGTCGAAACAGAAATTAACGGTCTTGGACCAAGCGTTTCGCCTTTAGAAATTGCGCGCTTAAAACAGTCACTCCAGTCTTTAAACGCAAATGACATTGTGGTGCTTGCGGGTAGTGTCTTACCTTGTCTACCCCAAAACTTTTACCAAGAATTAATCGAACTGATTAAAGCACAAGAAGCCGAATTTGTGATTGACACAACAGGAGAAAATCTTTTAAACGCTCTCCCTCATCAGCCTTTATTAATTAAGCCAAATAAAGAAGAATTGGGCGAATTGTATCACACGGAAATCACTGAACTTTCCGAGGTGATTCATTACGGAAAAAAACTTTTAAAAGACGGACCGCGTTTTGTGCTTATTTCAATGGCCGGTGATGGTGCCTTATTGTTTACAAAACAAGGAGTCTATCAATCAAACGTCCTCAAAAGACCTTTAAAAAACTCCGTCGGTGCAGGCGATTCGATGATTGCCGGTTTTGTTGGCCAATGGACGCAAACGAATGATCCAATTGAAGCCTTTAAGTGGGGCGTTGCTTGCGGAAGTGCCACGGCATTTTCAGATGACCTTGCGACCGCAGCCTTTATTTCAGAGTTATTACCAGAAGTTACGATTACAATTTTAGAGGAGGATTACAATGAAAATTAATGATTTATTACAAAAAAACTTAATGATCATGGATTTACAAGCAACTGATAAACAAAGTGCGATCGAAGAAATGGTACAACGGTTATATGAAGAGAAGATTATTTCAAATATCGAAGAATTTAAGGCAGGAATTTTGGCCCGTGAAGCACAAACGTCAACTGGCTTAGGCGATGGTGTCGCGATGCCTCATGCTAAAAATGCTGCTGTTCTTCAACCAGCCGTATTATTTGCGAAAAGCCCACAAGGTCTTGATTACGAAGCATTAGATGGACAACCGACTTCCCTCTTCTTTATGATCGCAGCCCCTGAAGGCGCAAACGATACACACTTACAAGCCTTAGCGGCACTTTCAGGTCGTTTAATCGATGCTGATTTTTTAACAAAATTAAATCAAGCACAAACGCCTGATGATGTTCAAATGTTATTTGCTGAAGAAAAAGAAACAACTGAAGAACCTGCGCTACAAGAAAATCTTGCTGGTGATCGTCCATTCATTATCGCAGTTACCGCCTGTCCAACTGGAATTGCTCATACTTTCATGGCAGCTGACGCCTTAAAGAAAAAGGCAGCTGAAATGGGTGTGGAAATCAAAGTGGAAACAAATGGTTCAGAAGGGATCAAAAATAAACTGACCCCAGAAGATATTAAGCGCGCGCAAGCAGTCATTGTCGCAGCTGACAAAAAAATTGAAATGAATCGCTTTGATGGTAAACCATTACTTAATCGTCCTGTTAGTGATGGCATCCGCAAAACAGAAGCGTTAATCACGGAAGCTGTCAGTGGGAACGCGCCTATCTTCCATGGAGATAACCAAGACTCTTCAGAAGAAAGTACCTCTAGTACTTCCTTAGGACAAGAAATCTATAAAAACTTAATGAATGGTGTTTCCCACATGCTTCCTTTTGTCATAGCTGGTGGTATTTTAATTGCTATTTCATTCATGGTCGATCAATTTATTGGTGTTCCGGTTGATTCACTAGGGAAATTAGGCTCTTTCAACCCACAAGCTGCTTGGTTTAATCAAATTGGCGGCGCTGCTTTTGGCTTTATGTTACCGGTATTAGCTGGATTTATCGCGATGAGTATTAGTGATCGTCCAGGACTGGTCGCAGGTTTTGCTGCAGGTGCGCTTGCAAGTTCCGGTGGTGCTGGCTTTCTTGGTGCTTTAGTCGGTGGTTTCTTAGCAGGTTACGTGATCGTATTCTTACGTAAGATTTTTGCGAACTTACCAAAATCATTAGATGGAATTAAAACCATTTTATTTTATCCATTCTTTGGTCTTTTAATCACTGGTTTCTTAATGTTATTAATCAATGTTCCAATGAAAATTATCAATGATGGTTTAAATAACTTTTTAGGTAGTATGGATGGCACGAATGCTGCCCTACTTGGAATTTTACTTGGTGTCATGATGGCCGCAGACTTGGGTGGTCCCATCAACAAAGCTGCCTATGTCTTTGGTACAGGAACATTAGCAGCAACCGTCACAACTGGTGGTAGCGTTGTAATGGCTGCTGTTATGGCTGCTGGAATGGTTCCTCCGCTCGCGATTTTCGTGGCAACTCGTCTCTTTAAAAACAAGTTTACGCAACCAGAACGTGAAGCAGGCTTAACAAATATTATTATGGGATTATCTTTTGTCACAGAAGGTGCCATTCCCTTTGCTGCAGCAGATCCGTTCCGTGCGATTCCTAGTTTCATGCTAGGTTCTGCGTTAACTGGTGGACTTGTCGGCGCATTCGGAATTAAATTATTAGCGCCCCACGGTGGAATCTTCGTGATTTTACTCTTAAGTAATCCTTTATTATACCTACTCTTTATCGTAATCGGCGCCATCGTTTCTGGCGTTGTCTTAGGTCTTCTCAAAAAACCTTCACACTAAAACGAAAAAAGCAGTTTCCGATCACTTGACGATCGGAAACTGCTTTATTTTAACGATTCAATGACAAAAAACACCCTCAGAAAGATTTTTCTCCTGAGGGTGTTTATCATAATTAATCGATTCCGATTTCTTCCCGAACGACTGTCGCAATTTTTTCGACATAGTATTCGACAAGTTCGTTCGTTGGTGCTTCAGCCATGACACGTAATAATGGCTCAGTTCCAGAAGGACGGACAAGAATACGTCCATTACCAGCCATTTCAGCTTCTGCTTCATCAATGACTGCTTTAATTGCTGGAACGTCCATCACACCTTCTTTATTTGATACGCGAATATTAACTAGCTTTTGTGGGTAAATCGTTACTTCTGCTGCAAGTTCAGATAATTTTTTGCCAGTTTGTTTCATAACATTTAGCAATTGGATTCCTGAAAGCATACCGTCTCCTGTAGTGTTAAAGTCAAGGAAAATCATGTGACCTGATTGCTCACCACCAAAGTTATAGCCATTTTTACGCATTTCTTCTACGACGTAACGGTCACCGACTTGCGTCACAACATCTTGCATGCCCGCTTCTTCGAGTGCTTTATGGAAGCCTAAATTACTCATAACGGTTGTCACAATTGTATTGTTTTTCAAGCGTTTTTGTTGCGCTAAGTACTTCCCACAAATATACATGATTTTGTCACCGTCAACGATATTACCTAACTCATCGACTGCAATGACACGGTCGCCATCGCCATCAAAAGCTAAACCGACATCGGCTTGTTTTTCTAGCACAAATTCCGCTAACTTTTCTGGGTGCGTCGATCCAACACCGTCATTGATATTAATACCGTTTGGTGAAGTCCCAATGGTGTAAAATTCTGTTTCTAGATCTGCAAATAAACGATTGACAGAGGTTGCTGTCGCACCGTGCGCCGCGTCTAAACAAACTTTGATACCAGAAAGATCACCATTAATGGTTTGTTCTAGGAATTGAGAATATCTTAATAGTCCTTCAGGGAACTCTTCTAACGTTCCAAGTCCTTGTGCTGAAGGTCTTGGTAATAAATCTTCAGGAGCATCTAATAAGGCTTCAATTTCTAATTCTTGCTCATCGACCAATTTAAATCCGTCGTTTCCAAAGAATTTAATCCCGTTATCTTGCGCGGGATTATGTGAAGCAGAAATCATCACGCCAGCACTTGCTTTTTGCGTCCGCGTTAAATACGATACACCAGGTGTCGCAATCACGCCAAGTTGAAATACTTCAATGCCGACAGATAAGAGACCGGCAATTAAGGCACTTTCTAACATCTCACCTGAAATACGAGTATCACGTCCAACTAATACTCGTGGGCGTTGCTCGCCACTTTCGTGTTGGCTCAAGACATAGCCACCGTATCTACCTAATTTAAATGCTAATTCTGGTGTCAATTCCTTATTCGCTTCTCCACGGACACCATCTGTTCCAAAATATTTACCCATTTTTTATAATCTCCTCATTCATTAAAGTTAATTTTTATTCCTCTGAAGGAATCGTTTCTTGTACTGGATTATCAACAGATTCTTTCGCACCTGCCAAGCCCAAGGTTTTTTCGTCTGTTTTTTCACTAGTAGTAGATTCCGAGGTGTTCGTCTCGGAAGTTGTTGCACTTGTCGCATCCGAATTAGCAGTGGATTCACCTGTAGAATCTTGGGTACTTTCGGCGGTTGGAATCAACACAGGCGTGATGGTCACATTCACTTGTTGGGGATAGACAAACATTCCTTCTGCTACTTTTAGTGTGACGGTTTGTTGAACTTTTTCGCTAATACTTGAAATATCAATGACTGCTCTTAACTGACTATAATTAGCCAATTGCTCAGGAGAACCAATGATCACTGCCGTTGGTTGACTCGCCATCATTTCATAATGAGAAATCCCTGCAGGCATCTCACCCACTTGCTCTAAAATAAGAGGGACTTCTTTTTGTGGTGCTTTGATTTCGAGTGTGACATTCGCTTTTTCGGAAGATAAAAAGGCACTAATGATTTCGCCTTCTTCATTCACTGCGTAAAGAGCGACCTCTTTCGACATATTTTGGTCAACGTCAGATAAATTATCAAGATTCGCGATAACTTTTGTGATTTCTTTCATGCTTTCGTTCCCTGTTGTTACTTCTACTTCTTTAGGATTCACACTAACAGTCGAAATTTGATAACCTTCTGCTAAATTGTCATCAGAGATCATCACTTCTACTGGAAATGTTTTCGTTTCTAACTTTTCAATCGTGACCGTAATACTCGTCGGTTCCAATGTTGCCGTCACACCGGTCGTTAAATTTTGGACTTTTAGCGGCACCGTATGAGTCCCTTCCGTAAGTCCCGTTAAATCAGTGACGACGCGAAAACTTCGGGTTTCTTGATTGACTTCACTATTTAACAAAATTCGATTCAAACTACTTAAGCGGACTGTCGCTTCCGGCTCGTACCCTTGAATAAAGTATTTTTCACTATCATAAATGGGTTGAATCGCTACTCCTTGAATGGTTTCTTCTAAGGTATTGGGTGACATAATCGCCGTGGTAATATTTGAACTATTCGGACTGAAAAATAGAATTAACGTAAAGACAAGTGACAATAGTGCATACATCAAATTACTGATACGCTCTTTGGTAAACATTATTTATCACCTCTCGTAAGTCGGTTAAATTCTCGCCAAATATTGGCTAAATAATTTTTCTTTTCGACTTTAGTTTCAGTAGATAGAATGGTTTCATTTAATAATTCAATGTATTCCTCTCGACTTAAGTTCGCGTATAAATGATTATCATAGGCAATGCTAATATCGCCAGTTTCTTCTGACACAATTAATGTTAGAGCATCACTTACCTCAGAAACCCCAACAGCAGCACGATGTCGTGTACCAAAATGTTTCGGAATGAGTAAGCTTTCTGAGAGCGGTAAATAGGCGCACGCTACAGCAATCTTTCCATTTTTGACAATTACGGCTCCATCATGTAAAGGCGTATTCGGGATAAAAATATTAATCAGCAATTCCTCTGAAATATCCGCATCAAGTGAGATCCCTGTTTCAATATACTCATCAAGTGCCGTATTTTTTTCAATCGTAATTAAGGCACCGATTTTTCGTTTAGACATATACTGTAACGCCCGGTCCATCGCTTGGACTGTTTGTTCATTGATATCCGTCTTTCCTTTCGGGGCACTCAACAAACTCGTTCGACCTAAATGTTCCAGTCCACGACGAATTTCTGGCTGAAAAATGACAATTCCAGCGATTACTCCGTATATAATGACTTGATCCATTAGCCATGAGAGTGTATGAAGTCCGACTATTTCAGAAAAAAAACGGATTGCAATAAAGACTGCTACACCTTTTAACAGTTGAATTGCTTTGGTTCTTCGTAACAGTTGGATTAATTTATAAATAATAAACCAGACTACGAGGATATCTAAAATGTTAACAAAGAGTGAACCGGTCAGTACATCTTGAGAAAAAAGTTTTTCCCAGTAGTCTGCATTAAAAATATTCCCTATGTTACTCACATCGCTACACCTCCTTTTACCGTCATTCTCAACACATTTATTATACCATAGCTTTATCGTAAATTTGAAATTTTTCAGCAAATAATCAGTTGTAACACTTCTTTCTTACTAGATTAAGAAATATTTGTTATAGTAAAGATAGACCCATTACCCATGGATAAAAGGAGACGATAGAGATGGATACATCGAGTATTAACGCACAAAAAGTAGATCATACGACTGGAATATTGATTGGTGAAGCAACTCCCAAACAACTGATCGAATTTCAAAATGTGCGCTGCCCTTATTGTAAAAAATGGTTTGAACAATCCTTTGACGAATTACAAGAAGCGGTGAAAGCTGGAAAAGTTCAACGTGTTATTAAACTATTTGACAAAGAAAAAGAATCGTTACAACGCGGAAATGTCATGCACCGTTTTATTACAAAAAATGATGGCGTTAAAGCCTTAAAAGAACTCGCTAAAATATACGAAACACAAAACCAATGGGGCGCACTCTCACTCGAAGAAGTTGCTACTTTTGCCAAAGAACAACTGGGATTAACAGAGCAAACCGATGCTGCTACAACGGAACATGTCATCCATGAAGCACAGGCAGCTTCGATTCAATTTGTGCCCACTCTCCTTTTGGATGACCATATTTTTGACGAGTCAATCACGACTGAGACGCTCGCTTCTTACTTGAATTAACCGAAAATACCCATCGACACGTTTAATCGTATCGATGGGTATTTTTATCATTCTTTTCGAAGCGCAAGAGCTCGTTCAATGGTTCGATCCACCAAAACCGATTGCGCATCAATAACGGGGTAATCATGTTGCCCAAAGGACGCTTCCATTAACGAAAGCTCGGTACAACCGAGTATGATTTGTTTACATCCGGCATCGACTGCATCTTTCAAAATTTCAACATACAGTGACTGATTTAAAAAATCATTTTCTTTAATATCGTGATAAATCAAATGATTAATTTTATCTTGTAATTTTTCTGTTGGAAGATAAACTTCTAATCCAGCTTGGCGCATTTGTGTTTCGTAAATTCCCGCTTTGACACTTCCAGTTGTGCCAAAAAAAGCCACTTTACCTACTTCTTTTTGCTTCAAGACTTCTTTCACCGCTTCTTTTGGCATATGCAATATCGGAATTGGTGTAGCTGCTTGTAACGTATCAAAGAAATGGTGCGCGGTATTACACGTTAAGACAATGAAATCTGGTTTTAATAAGTTTTGTTTCTCAATGTCATCTAATAAGTACGGGAGCGGACTGTCATTCGTTGCATCTAAAATATAAGCCGTTCGATCTGGAACCGTCGCATGATTAAATAAAACATAATTTAAGTAATCTTGATCTTTATGAGTCACTACTCGTTCATTTAATAAGTGAACAAAACTCTCTGTTGCCATCGTTCCCATCCCACCAAGAATACTAAAAAAATGTTCCATACTTAACCTTCTTTCTTTTGAAAATATTTTTTAAAGCGTTCGTGATACATGTAGAACGCTCTTTTCATTAATAGAAAACGTCTCAAGGAGCGGTCCTTCTTGTAAAATAAGGTCGTTCCCCAATTTCCGCTTTCCAGTAGTTGTTTGGCACGCGCTTTTTCAGAATTATCTTGGGTATAGGTCAAAAAGATTTTTTTAGGAACACCTAACCATAATTTGTCTTGGGATGTGCCTTTCTTCCCATAGATAGTCCCTTCAAAAGGACGATCAAACACTAAATCTTCTGTAATAAAACGAGCTAAGTTTAGTCCATTTAACGTTAAGAAGAAACTACTTCTCCCTTGGCGTAAATTGATTTCAAATAATTTGTATTGGCCATCGCGTGAATCATATTTCATATCAAAATTCGCAAAGCCGACGTAGCCGATTGCTTTTAAGAATGTTTCGATTTGTTGGTAGACTGCTTGATTTTCATCCGGTAAAATCACCACATAATTCCCAACAGAGCCAGGGGTCGGATCTTCGAGTAATGGATGACCCAGTCCCATCATCCGCACTTGGTGACGTTCATCCACATAGGCGTTTAAAACACGCATGTGACTATCATCGCCGGGAATAAAATCTTGGACAATCATTTCACTTTGATAACCCGCTTGATAAATCCGTTCAATGATGACATCAAATTCGGCACGTTCATTCAAGATAAAGGCTTTTTTACGTCCTTCAAAATCGACAGAAAGCCACTCCACACTATTGGCTGGTTTTAAGGCAATCGGAAATTCAAAGGGTAGTTCACCAACAAATTTACCTGCCACTAATGATTCTTTTCGAATAATAACGGTCGCCGGATAAGGCAATTGATATTCTTCACATACTTCATAAAAGGAAACTTTATTCACTAATCTTTCAAACAAATCATAATTATTGGCAATAAAAGTATAGTACGGTGCCAGTTTTTCTTTATTTTTAGCGAGTAATTCAGCGTACCCATCGCCACAAGGAATTAATAAATAGTGCATGTCTGGATTATTATAAGTTGATTTAGCTAAGGCTAATAACGTCTCCGTAAAGACTGGGTCTTCATCAAATCCCATCTTTGGATGAACGGTTACGATATGACTGAACTTAGTGGGTGCTAGTAAGTGATCTGCATAAGCCACCGATTTAATTCCATACGCTTCATGAAAAGCCTTCGCCATTCCGTAAACATTCATATCACTTCCTAATAAAATAGGAATGAATTTCATTTGTTCCATCATACAACACTCTCTTTTTTCAAGATTTTTTCAATAGGTTTATCATATCATAAACAAAATGGTAAACAAAGTCACAATAGTCAATGATTATTGAAAAATATAACTTTGCATTTATGAATGATTACTAATGAATATTCTCTCGTAAATTTTCGGCAAATTCGTTAATTTTGCGAATTCGATGATTGATACCCGATTTTGAAATTGGACCCGTTGATAGCATTTCACCTAGTTCTTTCAAGCTTACTTCAGGATTTTCTAAACGAAGTTCCGCAATTTCTTGTAACTTCTCCGGTAAAGCCTGAAGCCCGACGCGTTCATCGATAAAACGAATATTTTCAATTTGTTTAGACGCTGCGTCAATTGTTTTATTCATATTGGCTGTCTCACAATTGACAATGCGATTCACCGAATTACGCATGTCGCGCACAATACGCACATCTTCAAATTTTAACATCGAATTCGTTGCACCAATTAATGTTAAAAAATCAGCAATATGTTCGGCACCTTTTAAATAAGAAATATACCCATTGCGTCTTTCAAGTGTTCGACCATTTAACCCATAATAATTTAGCATATCACAAATATCTTGGTTATGTTCCTCATAGGTCGAATAAATTTCGAGGTGATAACGACTTGTCTCTGGATTATTAACAGAACCAGATGCCATGAAGGCCCCTCTTAAATATGATCTCATTTTTTGAGAATTGCCCATAATTTCATCCGACACATGACTATGAAACATCATACCCTCTAGAATCGCCAAATCATCTAAAACGCTTCTTGTTTCATGTTTCAAACGAACAATATAAACATTATTCTTTTTTAATTTCATTTTTCGACGCACTAATAACTCACTACGAACATGGTAGTGATCTTTCAGTAACGAATAAATCCGACGCGCAATGGCCGCGTTTTCCGTCTGCACATTTAGCACAATCTGCTGGTTGACGATACTAATGGAGCCATTCATTCGAATAAGGGCAGCTAATTCTGCTTTCGCATGTTCTCGATGCACTTCGAGTGTCGTCAATTCTTTTTTCACTTCTGCTGCAAAAGACATTTTTTCACTTCCTTACTCTTTGTTTTTCTATCGTTTCGCCCCAGAGACAATCCGTAACAATTCTTCGATGACTTTGTCTCCATCATGATAGACACAGTCTCCTCTGAGTTCTAAAAAGTCTGCGGAAACTACGCGGCACCCTTGTTCTCTCAATGCGACAAAATCGTGGGTCACTTGAACAAGATGTTCATCATAGACCTCAAAATCAATGTACGCATCTGGCACTTTTTCAATATTAACCAATACTGTGCTAATAAATGGTTTCTTCAAATGTTTATTTAAAACTTTGACATGATCGGCATCCGTAAAGTGTTCGGTTTCCCCTTTTTGAGTCATAATATTGCAGACGTAGACAATCTCTGCTTCCGTGCGACTTAGAGCCTCATGAATTTCCGGAATCATTAGATTTGGGAGAATACTTGTAAACAAGCTACCTGGTCCCAAAACAATCATATCTGCCTCTAATATAGCAGAAACGACTTTAGGCGCAGCTTTCACGACGTCATCATTATTCTGATTGGTAACATAAACGTGATCAATTGTTTTACGGCTTAAGGCAATTTTTGACTCCCCAACGGCCGTCGTACCATCAGTAAAGACCGCATGTAGCACTAAAGGCTCATCGGATGACGGATATACTTTACCATCCACATGCATCATTTTAGCGAGTAATTGCACCGCCTCATACGTGCTATCGCGCATTTCAGACATGCCAGCGATAATTAAATTCCCTAAAGCATGATTGGCTAAGAATTTGTCTTCTTTTTTAAATCGATATTGAAAAATATCGGAATACAACTTAGGCATATCCGATAAAGCGACTAACACATTCCGTAAGTCTCCTGGAGGTGCCATGCTTGTAATCGACTCACGTAGTTCACCACTACTTCCGCCATCGTCAGCCACTGTCACGATGGCGGTAATATTCACGCCTTGGTTTCTCATACTTTTTAAAAGAACTGGTAATCCAGTTCCTCCACCGATAACGACAATTTTAGGTTTGCGACTTTGTTGTGTTTTTATACTCATGATCGATTAACCGTCTCTTTCCGTTTATCTTTGTCACGATGCGTTGTATTCACTTTGTACTCAACTTCTAGCGCTTGCGCCAATCGTTTAGTTAAGGCAACCGAACGATGTTGACCACCTGTACAACCAATCGCAACCGTTAAGCTTCGTTTTCCTTCTTTAATATAGCCAGGCATAATTTTAAATAATAATTGACTAAAATATTGATAAAAGTCTTCCGTTTGTTCTGAATGCATCACATAGTCATAAACTTCTTGATCTAAGCCCGTTTTGGGTCTAAGTTCTGGAATATAATGTGGATTTGGTAAAAAGCGAACGTCCATCACGATATCTGCATCAATGGGAATGCCATATTTAAAACCAAACGATAGCATTTCAATACGAAAACCGACATCTTTAGAAGATTGAAACTCTTGATTAATTTTATCACGCAATTGACGAGGCGTAAGCGATGTCGTATCAATGACGATCGATGCTTGGGTCTTCAAATCTTCTAGAATCGCACGTTCTTTGCGAATTCCTTCCGTGATTAAGCCGTCCATCGCCAGCGGATGCGTCCGTCTTGTTTCTTTATAACGCGAAACGAGTTCACTATCAGATGAATCTAAGAATAAAATTCGTGTATCAATAAATGATGTATTTTCAATATCAATGAGCATTCGCTGAATTTCTTCAAAAAATGAACGGGAACGTAAATCAACGACTAAAGCAATTTTCGTTAATTTCCCAGTTTCTTTCACTAATTCCCAAAATTTTGGAACGAGATTGGGCGGCATATTATCAATACAAAAATACCCCATATCTTCAAAACTTTGGATTGCAACCGTCTTTCCTGCACCGCTCATTCCAGTAATAATGACAAGTTCTAAACTCTCAGCCATCTTCATCATCCCTTTTTCCCTTTTTATTCTTTCTATTGTAACATCCCTAGCGTATCATTACTATTCTTTTTAACCAAATTATCATCTGCTCTCACAACCAGAGTGAAACGTCCGTTTGACTTCTCGCAAAAAAGGAGCGAAGACTACAATACAGTCTTCGTTCCTCTTTTTGTTATAGCACTCGTTTTAAGTATTGACCGGTATAACTCTCGTCTACAGCCGCCACCTCTTCGGGTGTTCCAATGGCTAAAATCGTTCCCCCGCCATCGCCACCTTCAGGCCCTAAATCAATTAAATGATCGGCTGATTTTATGACGTCTAAATTATGTTCAATCACTAAGACCGTGTTTCCTTGTTCAACGAGTCGATCAAGGACAAGCAATAGTTTGGCAATATCTTCCGTATGCAGTCCCGTCGTTGGTTCATCTAAGATATATAGACTCTTTCCGTGCGATTTCTTATGCAGCTCACTGGCTAACTTCATTCGTTGCGCTTCTCCGCCCGAAAGCGTCGTTGCCGGTTGCCCTAGCGTGACATATCCGAGCCCGACATCGACAATCGTCTGTAATTTTCGATTGATTTTCGGAATTGCTTTAAAGAAATCAACCGCATCTTCCACGGTTAAATCAAGAATTTCTGAAATATTCTTTCCTTTGTAACGGACTTCTAATGTTTCTGAATTGTATCGTTTCCCTTGGCACACTTCGCATGGAACATAAACGTCAGGTAAAAAGTGCATCTCAATTTTTAAGATTCCGTCGCCTTTACATGCTTCACAGCGGCCACCTTTGACGTTAAAACTAAAGCGTCCTTTTTTGTAGCCACGGACTTTTGCTTCATTCGTTGCTGCAAATAAATCGCGAATATCATCAAATACACTCGTATACGTAGCCGGATTACTGCGTGGTGTACGACCAATCGGACTTTGGTCAATATCGATCAAGCGTTCAATCTGTTTTTCACCAGTCAATCGTTTAAATTTCCCAGGTTTATTCGAATTACGATTCAACTTTTGCGCTAAAGCTTTTTTCAAAATATCATTCACTAACGTCGATTTCCCAGAACCGGAAACCCCTGTCACCGCAATAAACTTACCGAGAGGAAAGCTGACATCAATATTTTTCAAATTATTTTCTGTCGCACCGCTGATTGTTATTTCTTGACCATTTCCTTGGCGACGCTCTTTAGGGACCGGAATCACTCGTTTTCCTGACAAATATTGGCCCGTTAAGGAATCAGGATTGTCAATCACTTCTTGCGGTGTGCCACAAGCCACAATTTCACCGCCCGCATGACCAGCACCCGGACCAATATCGATTAAATAATCAGCCGCTCGCATCGTATCTTCGTCATGTTCGACGACAATGAGCGTATTGCCTAAGTCACGCATTTTTCGTAAAGACTCTAACAAACGATCATTGTCGCGTTGGTGCAAACCAATTGATGGTTCATCCAAAATATACAAGACACCCGATAAATTGGAGCCAATTTGAGTCGCTAAGCGAATCCGCTGCGCTTCACCACCTGAAAGACTACCAGACGCTCGGCTAAGTGTTAAGTAATCCAGGCCAACGTTTTGTAAGAAACTTAAGCGATCTTGAATTTCTTTCGTAATCGGTTTTGCAATCATTTTTTCTTGTTCTGATAACTCCAAACCTTCAATCAATTGGACCGCTTGGTGAATGGATAACTCGCTCATTTCACCAATATGGGTGCCGTTAATTTTCACGGAAAGTGCTTGCGGATTCAAACGATAGCCATGACAACTTTGACACGTTAACTCGCGCATATATAAACGCATTTGTTCACGCGTATAGTCACTATTCGTCTCATGGTACCGGCGATTAATGTTGGTTAACACCCCTTCAAAAGGAACCTCCACGTCACGCACGCCTCCAAAATCATTTTCGTAATGAAAGTGGAAATTCTCCCCATTTGACCCATTCAAAATTAAGGCTCGCTGTTCTTCTGGTAGATCTTCAAAAGGTGTATCCATATCAATATGAAATTCCGCACATGCTTGTTCAAGCATTTGAGGATAGTACTGCGAACTAATCGGATTCCAAGGAACAAGCGCTCCTTGACGTAATGTTTTCGTTGGATCCGGCACCACAAGATCAATATCTACTTCTAATTTCATCCCTAAGCCATCACAATCCCCACAAGCGCCAAAAGGGGCATTAAATGAAAAGAGACGGGGCTCTAACTCGCCTACGGTAAAACCACAATACGGACAAGCATAATGTTCACTAAACAATAATTCTTCACCACCGATGACATCGACTAATGCATATCCTTCCGCTAAACGGAGTGCATTTTCCAACGAGTCAAACAAACGAGAGCGGATGCCTTCTTTTAAAACAATTCGGTCAATAATAATGGCAATATCATGTTTTTTATTCTTCTCTAATTCAGGAACATCGCTAATGTCATAGACTTCGCCATTAACACGCACCCGAACATACCCTTCGCGTTGGATCATTTCGAAAATTCGTTTGTGTTGGCCCTTTTTTTGGGTGACGATTGGCGCTAAAATTTGCAACCGGCTTTTTTCCGGTAAAGCAAGGACTTGATCGACCATTTGTTCCACCGATTGACTGGAGATCTCAGTTTGATCATTGGGACAAATCGGGTGTCCGACTCTTGCATACAACAGCCGTAAATAATCATTAATTTCCGTAACCGTTCCGACAGTCGAACGTGGATTTTTACTGGTTGTTTTTTGATCAATCGAAATCGCCGGACTTAATCCTTCGATGCTATCAACATCCGGTTTATCCATTTGACCTAGAAACTGACGGGCATACGCAGAAAGGCTTTCAACGTATCGACGTTGCCCCTCAGCATATAATGTATCAAAAGCGAGTGAGCTTTTCCCTGATCCAGATAATCCTGTAATCACAACTAGCTGATCACGAGGAATCGTCACATCAATATTTTTTAAATTATGGGCACGCGCCCCACGAATCACAATTTTATCATTTGCCATAACATCTACTCCTTTTTACACTTTTAGTTCTAAGATTGTATCACGTAAGGTGGCTGCTGTTTCAAAATCTAAGACTTTCGCCGCTTCACGCATTTCTTGTTCTAATTTTACGATTAGTAGCTCTTTTTCTTGTTTTGTTAAATCTTTGTACGATTTTGTTAAATAGCCTTCTTCTACTTCCGCTACTTTCGAAATCGTGATTAATTTGCGAATATCTTTAATGATTGTGGTTGGAGTAATGCCATGTTTCTCATTATACGCTTCTTGAATGCCGCGACGACGGGCCGTCTCCGCAATCGCTTTTTCCATCGAATCGGTCATTTTATCTGCATACATGATGACTTTTCCGGAAGAATTCCGAGCCGCTCGACCGATTGTTTGGACAAGCGAACGTTCGCTTCGTAAAAATCCTTCTTTATCGGCGTCTAGAATCGCGACTAACGAGACTTCTGGCACATCGATTCCTTCACGCAATAAGTTAATCCCAATTAATACATCGAATTCACCTAAGCGCAAATCACGGATAATTTCAGTCCGTTCCAATGTTTTGATATCACTATGCAAATATTTCACTTTAATTCCGATATCTTTAAAATAATCGGTTAAATCTTCTGACATTTTTTTAGTTAAGGTCGTAATAAATACGCGCTCATTTTTTTCGACTCGTTCGTTGATTTCTCCTACCAAGTCATCGATTTGACCCATAGTAGGCCGCACTTCTATGACTGGGTCTAATAAACCTGTTGGTCGAATAATTTGTTGGATGATTCGATCCGTTTGCTCGTATTCATAAGGTCCTGGTGTCGCCGAAACATAAATAATCTGATGAACGTGTTGTTCGAATTCTTCCAAGCGTAACGGACGATTATCAAGTGCTGAAGGTAACCGAAAGCCGTAATCGACTAACATCTGTTTTCTCGCACGGTCACCGTTATACATGCCGCGCACTTGAGGCATCGTCACATGTGACTCATCAATCACCATTAAAAAATCTTCTGGGAAAAAGTCAATCAGCGTATACGGCGGTTCGCCTTCTTTACGCCCGTCCAAGTGGCGGGAATAGTTTTCGATACCAGACGTATAACCCATCTCTCGCAGCATTTCAATATCATAATTTGTTCGTTGCTCTAATCGTTGCGCTTCTAATAACTGATCATGACTTCTTAGAACCGCTAAACGGGCCGTTAATTCTTCTTGAATGGCGGCGATGGCCGTCTCTAAATGATCTTCGTCGGTCATAAAGTGTGTCGCTGGAAAAATCGAGACGTGTTCCAATTCACTCAACATCTCACCCGTTAAGGCATCGACCTCACGAATGCGATCAATTTCATCACCAAAAAATTCAACGCGTAACGCTCGCTCATCACGAGAAGCAGGGAAAATTTCGATGACATCCCCGCGTACGCGGAAACGTCCGCGCTGAAAATCAATGTCATTGCGCTCGAATTGAATGTCAATTAACCAACGTAATACTTGTTCCCGCGAAACTTCCATTCCTGTTCGCAAGGAAACGACTTGCTTTTGATACTCCATCGGTGAACCAAGTCCGAAGATACACGAAACCGACGCCACCACAATCACATCATTGCGTTCAAGGAGCGAGGATGTTGCCGAGTGACGGAGTTTATCGATTTCATCATTCACGCTTGAATCTTTTTCGATATACGTATCACTTGATGGAACGTAGGCTTCTGGTTGATAATAATCATAATAACTGACAAAATACTCAACGGCATTCTCTGGGAAAAATTCCTTGAATTCGCCATATAATTGCCCAGCCAATGTTTTATTATGAGCCATGATTAAGGTTGGTTTATTGACTTGTTGGATGACATTTGAAATCGTATAGGTTTTTCCTGTACCGGTAGCACCGAGTAGCACTTGTGCTTTTTCATGATGATTAATTCCTTCAACCAATTGTCTAATGGCTTCTGGCTGGTCTCCAGCAGGTTTGTATTTTGATACTAACTTAAATTGACGGGTCGTATCTCTTTCAATCATACGGATGCCTACTTTCTCATTCTATTCTTCAATAGTATTATATTATCATAGCGAACATACTTTCGCTATTTTTTTGTATTGGTTTTACAAGGTTTCATTTTTTCTTAATGAGAGGTTTCATGACATGGATTGTCACTAAAATAGATTAAATTCCCGTTTCTTTCTCTCATTTGCTTGATTATTCTATTTTCTATCAGTTATAATCTTAAAATATATGTTAATTAGGAGGTATTATTACATGAAAAAGAGATTTATTTTTCTATCACTCTTTTCGATGATGCTAATTGGTTTGTTTTCATCAAAGCAAACGGTACTAGCAGAAGACAAAACGTATCAAATTGGAACAGACGTCACCTTTGCACCTTTTGAGTTCCAAAATACCGATAACGAATACGTCGGAATTGATATTGATTTACTAAAAGAAATCGCCGCAGATCAACAATTTGAGGTAAATTTCCGGCCGTTAGGTTTTAACTCTTCCATTCAAGGGGTTATTTCAAACCAATTGGATGGCATGATTGCTGGTATGAGTATTACGGAAGAACGCAAAAAAACATTTGATTTTTCTGATCCTTATTTTGATAGCGGGATCCAAATGGCCGTTCGAACAGACAATGAAACTGTTTCAACTTATGACGATTTAAAAGGAGAAGTAGTTGGCGCCAAAGTTGGAACAGAAAGTGCGACGTTCCTTGCTGAAAACCAAGAAAAATACGGGTACGAAATCAAGTTATATGAAGATGCGACCGGTTTATATGGCTCGTTGAAGAACAATGCGTTGATTGCCATTTTTGATGACTTCCCTATTTTAGGTTACGCGATTGCCCAAGGAGAAGAATTCAAGTTAGTTGGAGAACCTGAAAAAGGAAATTCCTATGGGTTTGCGGTAAAAAAAGGTGAAAATGCCGAATTACTTCAAAAGTTCAACGAAGGCTTGGCTAATCTAAAAGCTTCTGGTCGTTACGATGAAATTGTTGCAACGTATATTGTCCAAAGCGAACCAACAAGCGAAATGAAGCAAGTCACACCCAAAAAAGATGTCTACGTGATTGCTAGTGACTCTGCTTTTGCCCCTTTTGAATTCCAAAACGAAAACAATCAATATGTCGGCATCGATGTCGATTTAATGACACGGGCCGCTGAAATGCAAGGCTTTACGATTAAGTTTAATCATATCGGTTTCTCAGGTGCGGTGCAAGCCGTTGAATCCAATCAAGCGGACGGAATGATCGCCGGCATGACGATTACCGATGCTCGGAAACAAGTATTTGACTTCTCTACACCCTATTTTGATAGCGGGATTCAACTCGCAGTAAAAAAAGGAAATACCACTGTCACTTCTTTTGATGATTTAAACGGTAAAAACGTCGGGGCAAAAGTTGGAACAGAAAGCGCGGATTACTTAGAAGCGAATAAAGAGACTTATGGCTACACGATTAAGTATTTCGATGCTGCTGATCAACTATATGATGCGTTACGTGTCGGTGCTGTCGAAGGAATTATGGATGATTATCCCGTAATTGGTTATGCGATTGCTCAAGGCCAAGAAATTGAAACGCCGATTGATCGTATCCCAGGCGGCCAATATGGTTTTGCGGTAAAACAAGGGCAAAATCCAGAACTGCTTGAAATGTTCAACGAAGCGTTAGCGGAAATGAAACGAACTGGGGAATACGATCAAATCCTAGCGACGTATATTCAAGACGGGAAGCCAGCCAAAACGACCGTCGATGAATCAAGTTTTATCGGAATTTTAAAGAATAATTATCAAATCTTATTAAAAGGTTTGGGTAAAACATTACTTCTGACACTGATTTCCTTTGCACTCGCCTTAGTTGTCGGAATCTTCCTAGGTTTGATGAGCGTGTCACCATTTAAAGCATTACGGACAATCGCTTCTCTTTATGTTGATATTATTCGCGGAATTCCAATGATGGTATTAGCTTTATTTATCTATTTCGGTCTTTCGGACGCAATTGGTATGACGATTCCAGACTTCACTGCTGGGATTATCACCTTAACCCTAAACGCAAGTGCGTATATTGCAGAAATCGTTCGTGGAGGTATTAACGCTGTCCCTATCGGTCAAACCGAAGCGGCTCGCAGTCTAGGACTTTCTTACACCCGAACCATGCAAAAAATCGTCTTACCACAAGCGATTCGGATTATGATTCCTTCATTCGTTAATCAATTCGTTATCTCATTAAAAGATACCACGATTATTTCTGTTATTGGAATCGTCGAATTATTACAAACAGGGAAAATCATTGTGGCGCGCACAATGCAAACGACCAATGTTTATCTAATTATCGCGATTATGTATTTAATTGTCATTACCGCCTTAACGAAACTCGCTAAAGTACTAGAAAAGAGGGTCAATTAAGATGAAAGAAAAAATTATTGTCAAAGAC
This sequence comes from Enterococcus aquimarinus, assembly GCF_001885765.1. Lineage (GTDB taxonomy): Bacteria > Bacillota > Bacilli > Lactobacillales > Enterococcaceae > Enterococcus_I > Enterococcus_I aquimarinus. Next base: position 31,755 of record NZ_JXKD01000021.1, read on the forward strand.
TTAGTCAAAAAATTTGGTGAAAATACAGTTTTAAACAACATTAATACCACGATTAACGAAGGCGATGTGGTCTGCATTATTGGCCCTTCTGGTTCCGGAAAATCAACTTTCTTACGCTGTTTAAACCGTTTGGAAGAAACAACAAGTGGCTCGATTTTAATCAGTGGAGATGATTTGACGGCTGAAAAAACGAATCTTAACCAAATTCGCCAACATATCGGCATGGTGTTTCAACACTTTAATCTCTTCCCACATTTATCGATTTTAGAAAATATTATCTTAGCACCCATGGACTTAAAGAAAATGTCTCGTAAAGAAGCAGAAGCCCAAGCTATTTTACTATTAGAAAGTGTTGGTTTAGCTGATAAAAAAGACGCTTGGCCAGAAAGCCTTTCGGGTGGTCAAAAACAACGGGTGGCGATTGCTCGCGCGCTTGCGATGCAACCAGATATTATGTTGTTTGACGAACCAACTTCGGCACTTGACCCTGAAATGGTTGGCGACGTGTTAAATGTCATGAAACGCTTAGCTAAACAAGGCATGACGATGGTGATCGTGACGCATGAAATGGGCTTTGCCAAAGAAGTTGCAAATCGTGTCATGTTCATTGATGAAGGGAATTTCTTAGAAGATGGAACGCCAGAACAAATCTTCAACAATCCTCAAAACGAACGTACAAAAGACTTCTTAAATAAAGTCTTAAATATCTAATGATCACCGAGTTTACTAAATAGACGAACCAAAGAAACTAGTCCAATTCGACTTTGAATCGGACTAGCTTTTTTTGTGTATTCCCTCGAATAATCATTTTTTAGAAATCACTTCAACTTCTGCTAGCGTTTTAATCGTTGATATTTTTTCGGCTCTATAATATATGGGACTGATGAAATT
>NZ_JXKD01000022.1 GCF_001885765.1 Enterococcus aquimarinus
AGTATTTCGTTAAAGGAATGTTGGTTGGTTCTGTTAAAGGATAAAAAAGTATCATCCATTCGTTTAAAACGGCTTTAGCCGATTTAATAAAAAAGATTCAAGGGGAGAATTAGAAATGAAACAAACGAAAGTACTAGTCAGCTTACTCGCATGTGGTGTGTTACTTGCAGCATGTGGTAATGGCGGAGACAAAGAAAATACAAAAACAGAAGTAGAATTAGGCACAGCTGGAGAATTTCCTGTTGTAAAAGAAAAACTTTCAATGACGATGATGGGTCCTTCTACAGGCGCATCTGAATGGGCAGATATGGGCTTTTTCAAAGGAATGGCCGAAAAATCAAATATCGAATTTACGTTTACGACGCCTCCGGTAGCTGATTTTGGCACAAAGTTAAACTTAGCATTTGCAAGTGGTGACTTACCAGATGTTTTATTCGGTACCGATACGAACACATTGACACCAGCGATGGAAATGGACTATGGTAGTCAAGGAATTTTAGTACCAATTGAAGATCTAATTGCGGAAAATATGCCGAATTTTAGTAAAGTATTAGAAGAAAATCCAGATGTTCGTAAGTCAATTACAACACCGGACGGTCATATTTACTCATTACCAATGATTCACCGCGGAAATACAGCGATTTGGCCTCGTGGACCAATCTGGTATAACGGCGAATGGTTAGATGCGTTAGGCGTAACGGAACTTCCAAAAACAACGGATGAATTTTATGACTTACTCGTTCGCTTCCGTGATGAAGATCCAAACGGTAACGGCAAAAAAGATGAAATTCCATTGACAGATGTGAAAATGGATTCAACTCGTCCATGGTTAATGTCAGCATTTGGAATTACGGACCGTACGATTGAAGAAATCGATGGTAAAGTCGTGTTTACACCAGTAACTGAAAACTACAAAGAATATGTGACATTTATGAATAAATTATATTCTGAAAAATTATTAGACCAAGAAGTTTATTCGCAAGCGGATGAGCAAAAGAAAGCTAAAGGTCAAAACAATCAAATCGGATTATTCCCAGATTGGTTCTCTTTCTTTACGACAGGTCGTCAAGAAAATGAAGCTGTGATGGATCCAATGTTCTACCCATTAACGTCAGATATTAATACAGAGCGTGTAACGCCAGGTAGCCCACGTATGGGTCGTTCAACATTCGCGATTACAAGTAATAATCCTTCACCTGAAGCAACGTTACGTTGGGTTGATTATTTCTACAGTGAAGAAGGCGCAGATTTCTTAAACAAAGGTCCAGAGGGCGATTTCTGGGTGTATGCTGAAAATGATAAAGGCGAACAAGTTCGCGTCTTTGCAGAAGGTGTTGATCCAACTGAGTCTGAAGAAGCACGTTCAAAAGTAACACCAGATTACGGTATCATGGTACCAAAAGTTGAATTCCCTTCAGATCCAAGTTCAAATGTTTTACCAGATGCGAATGCGGTTAGTGATACAACATTCCAAGATTTCTTAACGGCTGAAACGGAAGAGAAAATCACACCGTTTGCGAAAGTGACTTTCCCATTATTATACTTAACAACGGAAGAGTCTGATAAAGTTCGTGACGCTGCAACTGATTTAAAAACATATGTTGAACAAATGGAAGCGAAATTTATCACTGGATTAGAACCAATCTCAAACTGGGATAAATACGTGCAAACACTTGAAAGCATGGGCTTAGAAGAATACGTAAGTGTGCATCAACAAGCTTACGATCGTTGGGCAAGTGCTGAGTAATTTTTTGATGATACAACCAAAAGCGAAGACATCGAGAAAATCGTTGATCTTCGCTTTTTTTCACTGGAAATTTGGATAGATAAATTGAAATCTACCTGTCCATGCATGTTATTTTATTATGTGGGAAACGTTGTAAAATAAGTTTAGAGTAGTCACAAATGTTGTTTATATGAGAACGCTTCAAGTTTGCCTTAAATAAATCATAAGAACAGACAATTCTTAGGGCATTTTCATCGATTTTAACTAAAAAATTCGCTTGTTTTATGGTAAGCTATTACATGTAGGTTTTTTATAAGTTTTAGGGGGGCAACAAAAAATGAGAGAAATGAAAGGAATCATTAAAGGTAGCTATGTTTTGGGGCAAACCATTATTGATGGTCTATACTTGCAACTTTTATTTATTCTATATGCGTTAAAAGGAGCCGTTTTATTCGGAGTCTTTCCGGCACTAGCTGCGGTTTTTCAAGTGATTTATCTTTTCTTTATTCGTGGAAAAGAATACGTGAAAATTCGTGAGGAGTACGGACAATTTTATCGAAAATATTTTAAAATGAGTAATTATCTGGGATACACGATGCTAGCGGTGGGAGGATTTTTAACCTTCGACTTACAAGTGAATAAAACATATATCCAATCAGCCATCGTTCATTACGGGCTAATTTTGTTATTCATTTTGTTTTTAGGAACCTGTTTGTTCGTTTTTCCAGTACTATGCCGTTATGAATTAACGTATAAGCAATACCTTCGACAAGCGGTTACCTTATTTTTTACGAACTTAACGGAAGCGATTGCGATGTTAGTTGGAACGTTTGTCATTATGGCGATTTATGTGGGGATCCCGATTTTACTGATTATTGCCGGTGTACCGTTGATTATTGTGCCAGTGATGTGGTTTGCTTTACAAGGAATGAAAAAGACAGAAGCTAGGGCTGATACGCTATGAAAAAGCTATTCGGATCATTTAGACAAATCCGCTTTAAATTTAAAACACAGACTTTTCGTCGGTATGTTTTTTCCTATTTATTAGTGTTTTTGCTCCCATTTTCAATCGTCTCTTTTATTTGGTATCGGACGTCAACGACAAGTATCAATGATCAAATTGACTTATCGGCGAAAAATCAATTGATTCAAGTGCAATCGATTATGTCCGGAAATTTGAGTCAGTTAGATTTGATTACGAAACAAATGACTTACAATCCTTCTTTAACCGAGAAAATGGCAACGCATCCATACTATGCAACAGAAATGATTAAAGAGTTACAACGCTACAAAATTTATAGTAATTTAATCGAAGAATTATACATCTATTTTTATGATCAACCGAACAAATTGTATTCAGCGAGTGGACAAATGGATTTTTCAACCTTTATTGAAAGAAGATATGATTTATTTGTGTTTGAGGAGAAAGGTCTAAGAGAATCGCTTAGTACCAATGTTCCATTAATTTATACAGTCCCGAAAGTCTCGTTTGATGATAGTCTCGGTTTAATGTCTTATTTTGTCCCGTTAACTTCAGCAGAAGGTAGCCCATATGGCACGGTGATGTACACGATGAAAATGCTGGATATTCAACGAGCGCTAGAAAAAGCGATTGACCAAGAGTCGGGAAAAGTGTTGATGTTGGATAAACATTATCGCTTACTGGCGGCATCCACGATGGATGATATTCCTGAAATGATGTATCGTCCATTGCAAGTCGAAGCATTACTGAAAGAAGAATCGAAGAAAACCAGTGAAGGTGAATTTCGGATTAGTACCGTCCAAGATGAAGATTTTGGCATTACCTATGCGGCCTTAACCAATGGGAGTCTTGCTTTAAAAGATGTCAAGAAAACCCAATTACGCTCTTTGACAATCGTCATGTTCTTACTTGCGAGTGGTGTAGTGGTGGTTATCTTTATAGGTCGCCGCCAATATCAACCGATTCATGAGTTAGAAAAATTGATGGAGCAACAAATGGGTGATGCTTCTGGCGATGAAGAATTAGACAGCTTGGATAAAATTGGAAATCACGTGGTGACGTTCTTAAAACAAAACAAAGAACTGCATCAAGAAATCAAACGCCAAACGCCACTTGCGAGAGAACAAGTTCTTAGAAAACTCTTAATGGGACGTTTTAAAGACAATCAAGAAATTGATTTATTGCTTCAAGCGGTGAATGTGAAACTATATAGTCATGGCTATTTTGTCATGTTAGTCGATACAAAAATGGTCACAACGACAACGAGTATCCAAAACCAAGAATTTTTGATGAGTTTCCTGGACGATCTTTCAGGCGAAAATTACCAAGCGTATGGATCAGAATTATTATCTAGTCAGGCTATTGCGTTATTAGTGAGCTTGGGTAAAAATAGTGATCCACAAAAAGTCGTCAAAGAAATTGTCGCAAAAATTGTGTTAGAAAATGTCGTCGCTCCAACCGTGGGTGTCGGGGGTGTGGTCAAAGAATTAAGTGCGGTTAATCTCTCCTATATTGAAGGATTAGCGGCCTTGGAATATCACACGATTTCCGGTTTACCGAATCAAATTTTATTCTTTAATGACATTAAGCATACGAAGAAAAAAGAAACTTTTTCTTATCCAACAGAAGAGCAGTTGAAACTGCGTCAAAGTTTACAACAAGGGAATTACGAGATTGCAGAAGAGACGATTCATGAGCTGGTTCAAAAAGGGATTAAAGAGCAACCGACAATTGCTGGGATGAAGCTCTATAGTTACTACCTATTAAATAGTGTCGTGACGAGCGGCGTTGAGATTGTGGGACAAGACTTTTTCCAAGAAGCAGAAGCGGCCGCAGATTTTTCGAATATTTTTGAACTTGAAAAAGAATTACTCGCAATGAGCAAACGAATTTGTTGTGTTGTGCAAAAAAATCCAAAAAATCAAGAATCGCAATTACAAAAAGATATCTTCTCCTACATGGATGCACACTATACGTCACAAGAATTTTCGTTAGAACAAGTCGCAGAGGAATTTGATGTCTCTGTTTCCTACTTAAGTCGCTTTATCAAAAAAGAAAGTGGCGTAACGTTTTCGAAATATGTTCAAGATCGTCGTCTCGAAAAAATTAAACGAGATTTAATTGAAACAGGTGCACCGATTAAAGATATTATTACAGCTGCTGGTTACTATGATGTATCGAACTATACGCGTAAATTTAAAACGATTGTTGGGATGACTCCTGGACAATTTCGTGAAAAAAATCGATAGAATAGAAAAGAGGATATCATAATGGTTAAAAGGTTAATTAGTGCAACAGCATCAGAAGTTCGTCAAATGAATCGCGAAGACATGTTTGAAGCAATTAAAGCGAGTGAAGGACGTGTCATTGTGAGTGAAAATGTTTGTTGTTCGGCGACAGCCACTGACAGTACGACCAATGCAGAATTAGCGGCAGCGTTTGGAGCAGATATGTTACTACTCAATCTGTTTGATTGTTTTAATCCGGTCGTGATTGGCTTACCCGGTATTGGTTTATCTGAAGCATTTGATTACTGGGCGCATCCAGAAAAAAATACACGCAATCCAATTGCTGAATTAAAACATTTGACGGGCCGTTTAATTGGAATTAATTTAGAACCAGTTGCGCCAAATCAAGCAACCATGGGGCAAAAGGTTGAAATTGGTAATGGCCGTAAAAGTACCGCAGCGACCTTCCAAGCGGCTCAAAAACTAGGTGTGGATTATATTTGTTTAACGGGGAATCCTGGGACAGGTGTCACGAATGAGCAAATTACAGAAGCGATTCGAGTGGGGAAAGAAAACTTTCAAGGATTAATTATTGCTGGGAAAATGCATAGTTCAGGTGTCGATGAACCAATCATGACACCTGAGGCGATTCATGAATTTGCTAAAGCAGGGGCAGATATTCTACTCTTACCAGCGGTTGGAACAGTTCCAGGATTTGATCAAGAAGAACTAAAAGCTGCTGTGAAACTTGCGAAGCGCTTAGGCATGTTAACCATGTCAGCAATTGGTACGAGTCAAGAAAGTGCCTCGCCGGAAACCATCCGTCAAATTGCGTTATGGAATAAAATGTGTGGCGTTGATTTGCAACACATTGGCGATGCCGGCTATAGCGGGGTTGCACCTTGCGAAAATATTTACCACTTATCAGTTGCGATTCGTGGAATGAAGCATACGATTCAAATCATGGCGCGTTCCATTAATCGTTAACTCGCTAGATAAAAATAACCGAAAGAGACAAAAGACGTTCATCCGTCCTCTGTCTCTTTTTTGCGTAAAAGGAAAGGTTTCAAGTAAAAGAGGCTCAAAAAACTATGTAATCTAGGATGAAAGCGTTCTAACAGGAATACATATTGTCTTCACTTCTGTGACTAAGTAGAGTAGGGGTGACCGTTAAAGGAATCATCTCATTGCTGAGTCAATAGCGTGAACAGTTAACTAGAGGAGGGATTGACATGACCAATGAACACTTAGACATTGAAGAAAATTTAGAGGCGACGTATGAAAGCTACTCAGAATTACCCGAAAACATTCTAAGAAAACTCGAATGGTTTCAAGACCAAAAAATTGGTGTGATTTTTCACTGGGGAATCTATACAAATGCGAGTATTGTTGAATCGTGGCAGTTATCAGAAAGAAGATGACTGGGCCCGAAAACGTGGTGGTTGGCGCAACGACATTGATGAATTACGGGAAGATTACTGGAACTTGCATTATCAATTTAATCCCCATAAGTTTGATGCAGCGGATTGGGCAAAAACGTGTAAAGAAGCGGGTTTTCGCTATATGATTTTTACGACGAAGCATCACGATGGCTTTAACATGTATGACACAAACTATTCAGATTATAAAGTGACGAGTGAGCCATGTCCGTTTGCCAAAGATCCACGGGCCGATATTTTTGGTGAAGTCGCGACTGCTTTTCGCAATGAAGGGTTGAGTGTCGGCGCGTATTATTCAAAACCCGATTGGCATTCACCGTTGTACTGGGTACCTGGTGAGCGACCAAAAGGACGATATGCAAGTTATGACCCATTGGAATATCCGGAACGTTGGGCGCAATATGATCAATTTGTTCATGACCAACTGGTGGAAATCACGCGAAATTATGGTGATTTAGATATTTTGTGGCTCGATGGTGGTTGGGTCAATAAACGCCATGAGCAATTAGATATGACGCGCATTGTCACGGACGTTCGCCGAAACCAACCGGATCTTTTAGTGGTTGACCGTAGTATTGGGGGCATTCATGAAAATTATGTGACTCCGGAACGCAAAATACCAGATGTGCCACCGACTAAGGCGTGGGAGAGTAATATCCCTTTAGCTAAAAATTGGGGATTTTGTGCCAATGATGAATTTAAAACGTTCGCTGAAATACTAAAGAGTGTGGTAAAAGTGGTGGCGATGGGCGGTAATATTATCTTAGGTTTTGGCCCCAAGCCAGATGGGACACTTTCGAATGAGGCAAAAGCGATTTTAAAACCATTAGGTAGATGGCTGGCGACATTTGGCGATGGGATTTATGAAACGCGCCCAGTTGACGCTCCATTACCACGTGGCTGGTACGCGACTAAAAAAGGGCACAGACTGTATCTTTTCCACGAAAAAGGGGAGATGCTACCCTTAGAAATCCATGATCTACCGGCCGGAATCAAAGATATTCGCTTGTTAGCGACGCAAGAAACCGTCTCTTTTGAAACACTGAACCAAACCTTGGATCATGAAGCGTTATTCGAAGTCTACCAAATCGATTATGCATCAACGGTCACGAAGTAGTCTGTTTTAATGAATGAAGGAAGATATTGGATGGGATAAGATGAGACAAAGACAATCGCATGTACGCGTGCGTGGCATGGCTAAAATTATTTTTGGGAATATCCTTTTAGCTTTAGCTTATGCGAAATGGATGGTTCCACGAGGGATTATCAACGGAGGCGTGACGAGCCTTTCGTTAGTTTTACAAAAAATCACACAGCTTCCCTTGCCTTGGTTATCAAATGGTTTAACGCTGTTATTGTTAGTGATTTGTGGGTTATTTTTAGGAAAAGCGAGTTTAATGAAATCAATCGTGAGTAGTCTTTCATACATGTTCTTCTTTACGTTGTTTTATGAATTGCCTTTTACGCTCATGACGACGTTTCCCATCGATTTTTTACTCGCTTGTTTGTTGATTTCTTTTGGTTATTATTGTTGTTTATCAGAAGGTTCTTCGACAGTCGGTGTGGATGTGATTGCGCTCGTGCTTTATCAAAAAAATCCGCAACGAAACTTAGCGAAGATGATTCGTCATTTGAACCTCTCCGTCTTAGTGTTAGGCTTATTAACCTATGGCGTGTTTGCGGTTTTGACGGGATTTCTCTTTAGTGTTAGTTATGCTTGGTTTTTAGAAAAATGGTTAGCGTGGGATGCTAAACGGCAACAAAAAGGGCTAGATATCGCGCAAAATCACTGATGTGTATTCCTTGCGAAAGCGCTGTAAGAGAAACACATATTGTCATGTATTCGTTTTCTTAGTAGAGTGAAGATAAGATTCGATTAGGAGGAGTGAGATTAATGATAAAATTTCCAAAAGATTTTTTATGGGGTGCGGCAACGTCTGCCCCACAAACAGAAGGTGCTGCATTAGCGGATGGTAAGAGTCCATCGACATGGGATAAATGGTTTGAAATGGAACCAGAATTGTTTTTTGACCAAGTAGGACCAAACGACACGTCGAATGTTTATTACCAATATAAAGAAGATGTCGCTTTAATGAAAAAAATGGATATGAACTCATATCGGACATCGATTGCCTGGACGCGTCTATTACCAGATGGCAAAACGTTAAATCCAAAAGCGGTTGAATTTTACCGTAACTATTTCCAAGAAATGCTTGATAATGGCGTTGAACCAATTATCAACTTATTCCACTTTGACATGCCATGGTGGTTAATGGAAAAAGGCGGTTGGGAAGCGAGAGAATCCGTTGATCATTTTGCTTTTTATGCAAAAACGGCTTTTGAACAATTCGGTGATTTAATCAAGACATGGGCAACCTTTAATGAACCACTAGTCCACATTGAATGTGGCTATATGGGAGATGCCCATTGGCCAAAAGTTCGTGACTTCAAACGAGCGATTCAAGTTGGTTACCATACGATGTTAGCACACGCGAAAGCGGTAGAAGCTTATCGAACCAATCCTCATAATGATGGGAAAATCGGGATTATTTTAAACTTGTCACCGGTTTACGCGAAAAGTGAAGAGCCGGCCGATCAAGAAGCGCGCCATAAAGCAGACTTAATTTACATTCGTAGTTTTGTCGATACGGTAGCACTCGGTTACTTCCCAGAAGAATTGATCGAGATGTTGCGTGAAAGTGACTTATTACCGACAACCATTGCAGGAGATCGTGCGATTTTTGAAAATAATATTGTCGATTACGTCGGTGTGAATTATTATCAACCACTACGAGTGCAAGCACCAGAAAATCCAGTCTTTCCAGCTCAATCACCAGGAGCGTGGGCACGTGGTTATAATTGGCCTGAAAAACGCATTAATCCGCACCGTGGATGGGAGATTTTCCCAGAAGGTATCTATACGATTGCGATGCGTATGAAAAATGACTATGGGAATATGCCGTGGTTTATTTCTGAAAATGGTATGGGTGTAGAAGGCGAAGAACAATTCATGGACGAAAACGGCATTATTCAAGATGATTACCGGATCGAATTTTTAGAAGAGCATTTAGAATATCTCGCAAAAGCAATTGAGGAAGGCAGCAACTGTTTTGGCTACCATATGTGGACGTTTTCTGATTGCTGGTCATGGTTAAATGCGTATAAAAATCGTTATGGTTATTACCGAATTAACCGCGACGATAACTACCGTCGTTCAGATAAAGCAAGTAGTTATTGGATGAAAAACGTGATTAATCAACATGGTTTTACAAGAGGGGAGCGTACTGATGACGAGAAAAAATGAGTGGATCTTAGCAATCAATGATCCGAGTTTATTAATCATTGCACGACGTTTCAACCAATTGATTCAAAAAATCAATGGTGTTCCAGGGAAAATTTCTCAAACAACGGCAAAAGGAGCAATTTCTTTACAGTTAGATCGTCAAGCGACAGACAATAAGATCGAAAAAAATGAAACCATTACAATCACAGGGAAATCTGAGCAGGCGGTTCTTCAAACAGCCACGTACGCTCTATTACGAGAACATTTAGGTCAACTAAATAAGGGTGAAACGCTTGTTCAGATGGCTCAAGAGCGTCGAATCTTTATGCTAGATATGGGGCGGAAGTTCTTTTCGAAAGAGACGATTCTCAGCTTTATTGATGTTTTGAGTTTTGCTCAGTTTAATTTTCTTCAATTACATTTTTCTGAAAACGAAGGCTTCCGAATCGCGTGCGATACGGCACCAGAAATTGTTTCGGATGATTTCTTATCAAAAGCCGATGTCATCGAGATTATTCAGTATGCGCAATGTTGTGGTATCGAGATTATTCCTGATTTTGATAGTCCGGGTCATTTAAAACAACTATTAAAAAACCGGCCGGAGTGGCAACTCGAAAAGAAAAATGCAGAAGGGGAATTTGAAAAAAATCCCACCGCGTTAGATATCACCAATCCAGAAGCGGTTGAGTTTATTCTTTCAATTTACAAAGAATACGCGGCCCTCTTTTCAAGTAGCACGTACTTTCATATTGGAGCCGATGAATTCGTTGATTTTGATGAAATGGAAGCTTATCCGCAACTTCAAGATTATGCCAAAGAAGTTTACGGTGAGTCTGCAGAAGGAATTGATGCCTTTGTTGGGTATGTGAATCGAATTATTGAAGCAATCAATGGTTTTGGTTTTATTCCACAAGTTTGGAATGACGGGTTTTTCCGCTTGAATCGAGCAGAAGTGGTGAAACTTTCGGAAGCAGTCGAAATTACCTACTGGACAAAATGGAACCAACACATGGCACCTGTCTCGACGTTTATTGATCGAGGATATACCGTTATCAATTTTAATGATAACTATTTTTATTATGTGTTAGGTGAACATGCGGGGTATACGTATCCGACTTATGAAAAAATAATCGATTCGTGGACACCAGATATGTGGCCACAAGAACAAGTAGTTGCGGTAGATACGACGCAATTACCAGGCGTGGCAGTGGCAGTCTGGGCCGATCGACCGGATGCTCAGACGCAAGAAGAAGTGCTCTTACATGTTTCGGAAATCTTCTTTGCAGTCATGCAAAAACAAATGGGTGACGTCTTCATTACAAAAGATGCCCTAACAGCCTTTTTAGCGACCATTCTAAAATAAATCAATCGCTTATAGGGAAATCGTTTCCTTCTTTATTGCATTGCAAAAAACCGTCTCAAAAGCATCATGGACTGATCGCTTTTGGGGCGGTTTTTGTTGATTTGAGTTATCTTTCGTTAGAGCGCGATAATTTTTGTTCCGTGGACTTCTGGAACACCAAGCGTTTGTGCGACTTCGGCTGCATTTTCATGCGTAATGCCACCACCAGGTAAAATCAAAATCCGACCATTGGCATAAGCGATTAACGCTTTTAAGTGTTCATAGTGTTCGCTGATTGGAACCCCAGCTGGGCCACCATGCGTTAAAATGCGGTCGACACCATGTTCAGCGAGCCAATCAATCGCGGTAAACTGTTTTTCTACCGGCATCGCATCAAACGCCATATGAAACGTAATAGGCAAGCCAATTGCGCGATCAATTAAGACGTCAAGTGCTTCTTCATCAAGGTCACCATCAGCTGTTAAACAGCCAATGACAACGCCATCTGTTCCTAATTTTTTGGCTTCAATCAAATCGGTTTCCATTATTTTTAATTCATAATCGTTGTACACAAAATCGCCACCACGCGGACGAATAATCGTCATCACAGGAACCCCGTGATCGTGAGCATAGGCGACAGTACTTTCAATCACTCCAGCACTAGGAGTCGTCCCACCCACAGTCAAATTATCACAAAGTTCAATTCTTTTGGCTCCATTGGCAATGGCTTGGGGAACATCTGTAAAGTTTTCAGCACAAAATTCTTTTAGCATTTTCATAACTCCTTCAATATTTTCTACATTGTCTTCACATTTTAGCATAAAAATATGCTAAAGTAAGAAAGAAAGTGTGGGTGAAGAAAGATGTTAAAAAAAATTGAGCGCGGTGCGATGTTTATTCAAACACAAAGTGACTTATTTCGATGTCCAACGTGCCATCAAATGATGCATGCGCAGGAAAAAGCGCTCGTTTGCCTTGAAGGCCATCGTTTTGATGTGTCGAAAAAAGGTACCCTCTATTTTTTAAATCATCAGATAAAAACAGATTACGATCAAGAAATGTTTGAACATCGTCGGAAATTAATCGTACACGGCATGTATCAACCTCTTCTAGATTTATTACAACCGTTTTGTCAAAATCAACGAATCTTAGATGTAGGGTGTGGAGAAGGGAGTTTCTTGCAGCAATTAAATGAGCAAGCGACGCTTTTGCCGAGTGTTGGTTTTGATATTTCAAAAGAAGGAATCTATTTAGCTTCAGATTACGGAGAAAATGTCTTTTGGTGTGTAGCGGATTTAACCAACTTACCTTTTCAAGAAGACCGTTTTACAACCATTTTAAATATTTTTTCTCCTTCAAACTATCAAGAGTTTCAACGGGTACTAGTTGATGGCGGTCAACTCATTAAAGTTGTTCCAAGAAGTGGCTATTTAAAAGAACTTCGCGCGGCTTTTTATCCCGAAGATGAGAAAAAACAACACTATTCGAATCAAGCAGTCGTTGAAAAGTTTCAAGAAACATTTCGTGAAAGTGAGCGTCAAACGCTAACTTATGTCTTTGATATCCCTGAATCCTGTCAACTTTCTCTCCTAGAAATGTCACCATTAGAATGGGGCGTTTCGATGGAAATAAAAGAAAAATTACAGAAAAACCCGCTAAAAAGGATAACCATTGATTTGGACATCCTAATTGGTCGGATTTCTGACTAAAATAGGAAGATTATGTGAAGATTCTTATAAAATCTTATTGAATTCCTCACAATGACGTGGTATATTAAGAACAAGTTAATTTTCATTGGTTTTTATCAGCATCCTGTTCTGATAAAAGTTAGTGAAAAGAACTTCACTAACGTAACGACTCGCCGTGCTAGACACCGAGTTGGTACGTTTTTTTTTTGACAAAATGTAAATTTACAGAAAAAGAGGGAAGACCGTGAATCATATCGCTTTATTTGAACCACAAATACCAGCTAATACTGGAAATATTGCTCGAACGTGTGCTGCGACCAATACGCCATTACATTTAATTGAACCTTTAGGATTTTCTGTCGATGATAAACAATTGAAGCGTGCCGGCTTAGATTATTGGCATGACGTGGAGATTCATTACCATCCAAACCTAGAACATTTTTTAGCGTTTGTAGGAGAACGTCCGTTACATTTAATTTCAAAATTTGCGAACAAAACATATAGTGAGATGAATTATGCAGATGGAGAAGATCATTTCTTCATTTTCGGGAAAGAAACGACTGGTTTACCAGAAGATTTCATGCGTGACAATGCCGAGAAGTGTTTACGAATTCCAATGAATGATGAACATGTTCGCTCATTGAATTTATCGAATACAGCCTGTATGATTGTTTATGAAGCGTTACGTCAACAAGGATTCCCGAACTTAGAACGCACTCATCATTACGAAAATGATAAACTTGATTAATTGAGATGAACATTGAAAGGAGCGAGCAACGATGTCTGAAAGAATGTATATAGTCGGCAAAGTTGTCGCTATTTTTTATCAAAACCCGTCGAACTTTTATAAAGTGATCTTGATTAAAATCACCGATACCAATAGCGATAATACCGATGACGAAATTGTCGTAACGGGGAATTTTGGTGATATTCAAGAAGATGAATTGTATCGTTTTTTTGGTGTCTTCGTGGAGCATCCAAAGTACGGACGCCAACTCCAAGTTGAAACGTACCAAAAAGAGCAACCGACTTCTGAAAATGGCTTGATTCAATTTTTGTCGAGTGAAAAGTTCCCAGGAATCGGAAAACGGACGGCAGAACGAATTATTGAAACGCTCGGAGAAGAAGCGATTGATCGTATTTTGGAAGATCCGACTTTACTTGAAGGAATTCCATCATTAAATGAAAAAAAACGAACGCTACTCGTGGAAACGTTGCGCCTGAACTATGGGATGGATCAAGTGATTGTCGGGTTGAATCGTTATGGCTTTAGCAGTCATCTTGCCTTTGCGATTTACAAGATGTATAAAAATGAAGCACTTGAGATGATTGAAGAAAATCCGTATCGTCTTGTCGAGGACATTGAAGGGATTGGGTTTAAAAAAGCCGATCAAATCGCGGAAGAAATCGGAATCAGTGCGACTTCCCCACAGCGGTTGCGTGCAGCGATTTTGTATCAAATCATGCATCATTGTCTGCAAACTGGGCATACTTACGTTCCTGCTCAAATGTTATTAGAACAAGCGATGTTTCTTTTAGAAAATAGTCGCCCGGTTGAAATTCAAGCGGAAGCTTTAGCTGACTGTGTGATTGAGTTGGTAGAAGAAGGGAAAATTCAGCAAGAGGGTACCAATCTATTTGAGAATAGTTTGTATTTTTCAGAAATGGGGATTGCGACACAGATCCAGCGATTACTCGATGACAATGACACCCTTCAGTATCCAGAAAAGAAATTAAATCAATTGATTCGTAAAGCAGAAAAACAATTAGGAATCACTTATGGTCCTTCACAAGAACAAGCGATTAAGGCAGCTGTTTCATCGCCGTTATTCATTTTAACGGGTGGTCCGGGAACAGGTAAAACAACTGTTATCAATGGGATTGTCCAAATTTTTGCAGAACTCCATGACATTGAACTCGATCTTAAAAAAAATACCGAAGAAGCTTTTCCGATTTTACTCGCCGCACCAACGGGACGAGCGGCGAAACGGATGAACGAAACGACTGGATTACCTAGTGGTACACTCCATCGTTTATTAGGCTTAAATAGTCACGAAAAAGCGCCAGAAGAAGGAACGAAAGAGGTGGAAGGACGATTGTTAATCGTCGATGAAATGTCGATGGTAGATACTTGGTTAGCCAATACCTTATTAAAAGCGATTCCTGACGGGATGCAAGTCATTTTAGTCGGTGATAAAGATCAACTGCCATCGGTTGGACCCGGTCAAGTCTTGCATGATTTGCTGGAAATCCCGATGATTCCAAAGCAAGAATTAACCGAAATTTATCGTCAAGGTGATGGTTCGAGTATTATCCCCTTAGCGCATGAAATCAAAAATGGACAAATGCCAAAAAATTTATTGGAAAACCAAAAAGATCGTTCTTATTTTCGTTGTGAAGCCCATCAGATTGAGCCGTTGATTGCGAACATCGTGACGAAAGCGAAAAACAAAGGGTTTACCGCCCAAGATATTCAAGTGCTTGCTCCGATGTATCGTGGTGTTGCAGGAATTAACGCATTAAACCAAATGATGCAATCGATTTTTAATCCAAATCCAGATGGACGAAAAAAAGAAGTCCAATTTAATGAATCCGTTTATCGAATTGGGGATAAAGTATTACAATTACAAAATATTCCTGAAAAAAACGTCTTTAATGGGGATATGGGAGAAATTGTCGGCATTACGTATGCGAAAGATTCAGAAGACAAAGTCGATGAACTCTTGATTCGTTTTGATTTAAATGAAGTCAGTTTTACGCGAAACGAATGGCAACAATTGACCTTGGCTTATTGTTGTTCGATTCATAAAGCGCAAGGGAGTGAATTCAAGATGGTCATTTTGCCGATGGTGCATCAATATCGGCGGATGTTACAACGGAATTTACTCTATACGGCGGTGACGCGAAGCAAAGAAATGTTAATTTTACTCGGGGAACCTTCTGCGTATCAACGAAGTATTGAGCAAGAATCGCATGTGCGGTTGACTGCTTTAAAATCACGCCTTCTTGGAACAACCTTAGGAGAGTCGGAGGTCGCCCATCCTGATACTCATCAAAAGGGACAAACGGTCGACACACCGACTGTAAAAGATTCTGAGGAGACGCTCAGTACAAACGATGTGCCAAGAAAGACGCCAGTAGAAGAAACGATTCTAACTATTCAAATGGTCGAAGAGGAAC
The DNA here is from genome assembly GCF_001885765.1 of Enterococcus aquimarinus. Classification (GTDB taxonomy): domain Bacteria; phylum Bacillota; class Bacilli; order Lactobacillales; family Enterococcaceae; genus Enterococcus_I; species Enterococcus_I aquimarinus. Next base: position 15,869 of record NZ_JXKD01000022.1, read on the forward strand.
AGGTGGATCCGATGATTGGAATGGGCGAGATATCCCCGTTTGATTTTTTATTGAATGCATAAAGAGAATGACAAAAAAACGCCAATGTTGTCGCTTGCTGAACGACGAGATTGGCGTTTTTGATATGATTTCAAAATGAGTACTCAACAAAACCACATTTGTTGCGTGATAGGTGTCACTACGAGATCAAATGAACTTTCTGGCAATAGTTCGCCATCTGCTTGTCCGTATTGAGGAACGGTCGAAGTGAGCCGTAATTTACTCGTTGCAAAATGAACGAAATCCTTTGATTTTTCTTGTTTTTTAAAGATGAGCATTCCAATTAAGAAAAAGATTTTAAAAAGTGAGTGTCGCTCAACTAATACAAATTCGAATTCTGGAATGTTATTGTTAGCAGAAGGTGCGATGGCGATGCCCCCACCAAAATAGGGATGGTTGGTAATCGTACATAAAAAAGCTTTTTTAAAATTCCACTCTTGTCCGTTTGCTTCAACTAGAATGGGAAAGCCTGATTGTTTAAATAAGACACTAAGAACTGAAACAATGTAAGCCATTGAATTCAGTTTAAACTTTTTAAGGTGTTTTTTGGTCTCTTTTTGAGTTGTTTGATGAATAACGGCACCATCAATCCCAATGCCAATATTATTTAACGCAATCCCTGTTGTCCCTGAAATTTGTTCATGGTAGGAGAGAATAGAAATTGTTTGGGGCTCTTTTGTCTTGACGATATTCCAAAAAGCTTTGATTGCCTCACGCGAAAGGTCAAAACCGCGTGCAAAATCATTTCCCGAACCTGCTGGAATATAGGCAATCGGAACCTCGCTATCTAAACGATGACACTCATCAATGACTTGATGTAAGGTGCCGTCACCACCCAAAACAATCAGAAGGGGAAAAGGGTGATCAGAAGGAATCGATTCTTCTTCCCAAGGGACAAGAGTCGACTCAATGAGTTCTTTGGCAAATAATCGCTCGTGACCTGGATATTGAGTGAAATAAGTTGAGAAAAGAAATTGATTCTTTTTTAATAATTCAATGATGTCATTACCGGCTTGTTTCCCACTGCCACCACCAGAAGCAGGATTGATAATGATATGATAATGGAATGTCAACATGCTTAACCTCATCAGCTCTTAAGAATTTCTTATTATTATACCATGAATTACGAAAAAGAGAAAAAAAGACAAAAAAATAGAATCCGATGAGAGTTTTTTCGCTGTTTGTCTGGTTCAAGTGCTTTTCAGACCTTTTACATCTACTTTACACTAGAAGGTTCTTATGTCCACTTCATAAGGGTGTAAACTCATCGAATTCCTATTCAATTAGTAAGGAGTTGCTCAAATTCCCACTTCCTTTTATGTTTTATTTGAAAGACTCACAACAACTCTGTTCTAGTAGCACCTTTTTCGGCTACTTTACTGGGAATTCCTATGTCTCCTTACACTTGTAGTATAGCATATATTCGACAAAATGCAAGCGTTTACAACTGTTTAAACTCATAAAGTTTGGCTCTCCATTGAATCATCAGAGAGTCCCTAAAGTTGTCTTTACGGCAATCAATATGACCCGGAATTATCTCGTTAGAAAAGGATTTGACGGCTAAAAACGTTGGTTGACTCTAGAGAAGGGTATGCTATAATACCACTTGCGGTTCATCAACCATCCCGCGTCAAAAAAACTTGGAGAAAGTAGGAAAAAAGAGTGAGTAAAAATAGTAATGGAGTCAAAGTAATTGCCGCAAATGCGATTATCATGGGGCTATACGTGGTATTAAGTTTAGTATTGCCTTTTTCATCAGGAGCCATTCAGTTTCGGTTATCAGAAAGTTTAAACCATTTAGTGGTTTTTAATCGGAAACTATTATGGGGCGTCTTTGGAGGCGTCATTATTTATAATTTATTTTTTGGATTTGGGATTTTAGATGTTGTTTTTGGTGGCGGACAGACGCTTTTAGCGCTTCTTTTGACAGCAAGTTTACATAAAATCGTTCCAAATATGAAAGCACGCTTAGCCTTGAACGTTCTCTTTTTTACAGCGAGCATGTTCATGATTGCGTTAATGTTAATGATGACGGCCGATTTACCATTTTGGCCAACGTTTGCAACGACTGCTTTAAGTGAGTTTATCATTATGACAATTTCCGCACCTGTCATGTATTGGATTAACAAAACGGTTGATTTTGAACAAAGAGTTTAATAATAGAAAAACAAGCGAGCACGCTCTCAATAATGAGAAGGTGCTCGCTTGTTTTTTTACTCTTGTTTAATCTGGAAGTATTGAATACTTGCAAGTAATTGATCAGAAATTTGGGATAAATTACGTGAGACACAGACGAATTCTGCCATTACTTTAATTTATTCCTGGCTGGCTTCGCTCGTTGTTTGGCTGATTAAATGAACAACTTCTTTTAGCGTATTTTATCCTTTCAACGCTATGACTTAATATGATTTGCTTTCATATTCAAATTCACGTGGTTCGGGTAGTCTAGAATCAACACGGGTTACGTGAAATTTCTTTCTTTCTAAACGGTAAATAATTTTATTTTTTGTTTCTTCATCGACTGTTTCTGGCAATGAGATTAAGACTTCTTGCTTCGTCTCACTTGGAACAAGGTTTAGCGTCAAGCAATTGAGAATGGGCGATACTTTTGAAACAATTTTGGTAATCGCCGTCAAGTCTGTTTGTTTACCATTGGTTTCGATGGTTAATGTATAACTGCTATTATCCAATCCGATACGATCGTACCAAGCATTCAACATTTTTTCGTGGCTTAAGATGCCAAGAAATTCTTTTTGTTCATTTAACACGGCAATATATGGTAAGTCTCTCATTGAAAAGAAGAGATTAAAATAGGAAGAATCACTATAAATAAATTTCGTCGCATTTTTTAATAAGTAAGTAACCGGTAAATTCATGTCTCCATGACTGGCGAGGTGGCGATAAATATGCATACGGTAAATATTTCCCCTAAATAATTGATGATCCTCATCTAAAATAGGCACGCAGCGATTATTGGACGCTTCTAAAATCTCGAGTGCTTCTGCCAAAGTCAGAGATTCGGTTACAATCGTCAAGTCTTTCTTGGGAGTGACGATAGTTTCTAATAACATTTTTACTCCTCCAAATTTCATCTATTTCTAACTTGATTATAATATCATACAAATAAAGAAAGGCATAGATAGAATTGACAGTTTTTTAAAATCGTGATAGATTTACTATTAGTGACTCTCGTTTTTTTGAAACAAAGGAGGCCGTGAAATGGCAGTAAATAAATCAGCCTTAGCTTGTTCCGTCTGTGGTTCCCGTAACTACGCAAAAGCAGTAAGCCAAGGGAAAAAGACTGAACGATTAGAAATCAAGAAATTTTGTAAGTATTGTAAAGTACACACACTTCATCGCGAAACGAAATAAAGGAGGCCGAAAGTATGAAATTTTTAAGCAACGTCAAAGAAGAAATGAAAAAAGTCACTTGGCCAAGTGGGAAACAATTACGTAAAGATACAATCATTGTAGTAGAAACATCACTTGTTTTTGCACTTTTATTTTATGTAATGGATACCGGCATCCAAACCATTTTTAGCTGGATTTTGAAATAAGTGTAAATGATTTTCACTAGCAGAAACTTAGAAAAAATGGTATAATCATACTTGAGAAAAAAACTTCGGATTGTCTGAGGTTTTTTTATTTGGATAAAAGACAAAGAATGATAGGGAGTCAATCAAAAATGGAATCTTTTGAAAAAAGCTGGTACGTATTACATACCTATTCAGGTTATGAGAACCGAGTAAAAGCAAATATTGAATCTCGTGCTCAAAGTATGAGAATGGGGGATTATATTTTTCGTGTCGTTGTCCCTGAAGAAACAGCAACAGAAGTAAAAAATGGCAAAGAAAAAGAAGTAATCAACAAGACATTCCCAGGTTACGTATTAGTTGAGATGACGATGACAGATGAATCATGGTACGTGGTTCGTAATACACCAGGTGTTACAGGATTCGTTGGGTCACATGGCGCTGGAAGTAAACCTGCACCGTTACTACCAGAAGAAATTAATTCTATTTTACGTTCATTAGGAATGAACGTTCGGAATAATGATCTTCACTTAGAAATCGGCGAAACCATCAAAGTGATTGAAGGTGCTTTTTCTGGTTTAGAAGGTCAAGTAACAGAAATTGACGAAGAAAAACAAAAATTAAAAGTCAATATTGAAATGTTTGGTCGTGAAACCAGTACGGAACTTGATTTCGATCAAATTGACAAAATTGATTAATTGAATACGTGAAAGAAGAGTCTAAACAGCGAGTTGTTGTGGCTCTTTTTTTTGTTGATTCATAAAAGAAAATATTTGATAAAATTCATCAAGAGCGCTTGTTTTGTCTTCGCTGACATTGTAATGTAAGGAGAATGATGAATTGTTTTATACGAGGGAGTGGAGAGTAAATCATGGATCAATTAAAGTATCGGAGTGTCTTTGATATTATTGGGCCGATCATGGTGGGACCTAGCAGTTCCCATACAGCTGGCGCGGCAAGAATCGGTAAAGTCGTGCGTCGTATTTTTGGGGAACAACCAACAAGTGTCGATATTTATTTATATGAATCTTTTGCAAAAACGTATCGCGGTCATGGTACCGATATTGCACTGGTTGGGGGATTATTAGGAATGGAACCCGACGACGAGCATTTAGCTGACTCATTAAAAATTGCGCATGAACAAGGAATGGAAGTTTGTTTTGTTCCAAAAAAAGAAAAAGCGGAGCATCCGAATATGGTGCAATTAAAAGTTAGCAAAGGCGCACATAAATTAACAGTGACCGGCATCTCGATTGGCGGCGGGAATATTCAAATTTCTGAAGTCAATGGCTTTAAGCTGTCCTTGTCGCTAGGAACACCGACATTTGTGATTGTCCAACAAGATGTTCCTGGTATGATTGCAAAAATCACCCAACTATTCTCGCAAGCGGATGTCAATATTGGTACCATGACGGTCACGCGTGAATCAAAAGGTGAAAAAGCGATTATGATTATTGAGACGGATGAGCGCCGGGATGATTTTTTAGCAGAAATTCAACAAATGGATGCGGTATATAGCGCGTCCTATTTTGAGTAGAGGAGTAAAAATATGTTTCATTCAATCGAAGAACTAATCGTACAAAGCAAAAATTATGATTCTGTTGCAGCATTAATGATTGCGACCGAGATTGCACTCACCGGTCGTTCTCGTGAAGAAATCCTCCAACTAATGGAGCGCAACTTAACAGTAATGGAGCAATCAATAATTGAAGGTGTGGCAGGGGTGACTTCGGTGACAGGATTAACCGGAGGGGATGCGGCGCGTATGAATGCCTATCTTTCAGCGGGAGAATTTTTAAGCGGAGAAATCATTTTAAATGCGGTACGTAATGCGATTGCTGTTAATGAAGTCAATGCCAAAATGGGCTTAGTCTGTGCGACACCTACTGCCGGAAGTGCGGGTGTTGTTCCAGGAGTTTTAATGGCTTGCCGTGAACCATTAGGCATGACTCGTGCGCAACAACTTGATTTTTTATTTGTTGCAGGTGCATTTGGCTTAGTCATGGCGAATAATGCCTCGATTTCAGGAGCGGAAGGTGGTTGTCAAGCTGAGATTGGTTCAGCTAGTGCGATGGCAGCTGCTGCATTAGTTTGGGCAAAAGGCGGCAGTGCGGAACAATCCGCCCAAGCTGTTGCCATTACCTTAAAAAATATGATGGGTTTAATTTGTGATCCGGTCGCGGGTTTAGTAGAAGTCCCGTGTGTGAAACGTAATGCGCTAGGTTCTTCCCAAGCCTTTATTTCCGCAGATATGGCACTTGCTGGGATCAAAAGTGTGATTCCGGCAGATGAAGTGATTGCGGCGATGTATCAAGTCGGACGGCAAATGCCGGCAATCTTTAAAGAGACCGCAGAAGGGGGCTTAGCGATGACCCCAACGGCACAGCGCTTAACAAAAGAAATGATGGGAACAGAATAATTGAGTAAAAAGTGTTGTGTTTTTGATTTTTTTTGTTATAATGTTTGGAGTGTGTGTGTCTGTGCATGCATGCTCGCAATATGAAGTAGTAAGTGGGAGGAGAAATTTGTATCTCCAATTAACCACATCACGGACTCAAGGAGGTATGTCTCGTGGCAAAGAAAGTAGATAAAATCGTTAAGTTACAAATTCCTGCAGGGAAAGCAACACCAGCTCCACCAGTAGGACCAGCATTAGGTCAAGCAGGCGTAAACATTATGGGATTCACAAAAGAATTCAACGCTCGTACAGCTGACCAAGCAGGACTAATCATTCCAGTTGTGATTTCTGTATATGAAGACCGTTCATTCACCTTCATTACAAAAACACCACCAGCAGCAGTATTATTAAAGAAAGCTGCTAACATTGCTAAAGGTTCAGGTACACCGAACAAAGATAAAGTTGCAAAAGTTTCAGCTGATCAAGTAAAAGAAATCGCTGAATTGAAAATGGAAGACCTAAACGCAGCATCGCTTGAAGCAGCAATGCGTATGGTTGAAGGAACTGCACGAAGCATGGGGATTACAGTAGAGTAATTTCTACAACCCTAACGAAGTAGCTTCTCGGTTCGTACTATGTTGAAAGATATAGGATACGTGGGAGGTTCTACCGTTAAAACCACATAAGGAGGAAACACAAAATGGCTAAAAAAAGCAAAAAAATGCAAGATGCATTGAAAAAAATTGACGCTACTAAAGCTTACTCAGTAGAAGAAGCTGTAGCATTAGCAAAAGAAACAAACATTGCAAAATTTGACGCAACGGTTGAAGTTGCTTACCGTTTAAATGTAGACCCTAAGAAAGCAGATCAACAAATCCGTGGAGCAGTAGTATTACCTAACGGAACTGGTAAAACACAATCTGTTTTAGTATTCGCTAAAGGCGAAAAAGCAAAAGAAGCAGAAGCTGCTGGTGCTGATTACGTTGGCGAAGGCGACTTAGCTAAAAAAATCTTAGATGGCTGGTTCGACTTTGATGTTGTTGTAGCGACTCCAGATATGATGGCTGAAGTGGGTAAATTAGGTCGCGTCTTAGGTCCTAAAGGTTTAATGCCTAACCCTAAAACAGGCACTGTAACAATGGACGTTACAAAAGCAATCGAAGAAGTAAAAGCTGGTAAAGTTACTTACCGTGTTGATAAAGCTGGAAACATCCATGTTCCAATCGGTAAAGTATCATTTGACGATGCGAAATTAGTTGAGAACTTCAAAACAATTCATGACGTATTAATCAAAGCAAAACCTGCAGCAGCTAAAGGTCAATACATGAAAAACATTTCAGTAACGACTACTTTTGGACCTGGTGTTCACGTAGCAACAGATTCATTTTAATTAGACAATAAATACTTGACTCAGTCATTGTATCTGTGATACGATGACTGAGGTTAAATATTAACTGTACCGAAGACAGTAGGTGACACTAGTCATAATTCCTACCGAGGACGTTTATTGATGAGAACATTCAATAGTCCCTCTATGTCTACGGTGGCATAGGGCTTTTTGTATTTATAGAGGCTCTTCCATCAAAATCAGGAGGTGAAATTAATAATGAGTGAAGCAATTATTGCTAAAAAAGCCGCTATCGTTGAAGAAGTAACAGAAAAATTCAAAACAGCTGCATCTGTGGTGATCGTCGATTACCGTGGATTAACTGTAGATGAAGTAACAAAATTACGTAAACAACTACGCGACGCAAATGTTGAAATCCGTGTTATCAAAAACTCAATCCTTTCACGTGCAGCGAAAGCAGCAGGATTAGAAGGTTTGGATGAAGTATTTACAGGACCAACTGCTGTTGCATTTAGTAACGAAGATGTTGTTGCACCTGCGAAAATCATTGATGAATTTTCAAAAGAAGCAAAAGCATTGGAAATTAAAGGCGGTATTATCGAAGGTAAAGTATCAACTTTGGAAGAAGTTACTGCTTTGGCGAAATTACCAAGCCGCGAAGGTCTTTTATCTATGCTTTTATCTGTATTACAAGCGCCAGTCCGCAACGTGGCTTACGCAATCAATGCAGTTGCAGAGAAAGATTCAGAAGAAGTAGCTTAATCGCTGCTTAAACACAAAAAAATTATCTATTAAATGGAGGAACTTAAAATGGCATTAAACATTGAGAACATTGTTGAAGAGCTAAAAGGCGCAACAATCTTAGAATTAAATGACTTAGTAAAAGCAATCGAAGAAGAATTTGGCGTATCTGCTGCTGCTCCTGTAGCTGTAGCTGCTGCTGGTGGCGCTGTTGCTGAAGAGCAAACAGAATTCACTGTTGAATTAACTTCTGCTGGCGATCAAAAAGTTAAAGTTATCAAAGCAGTTCGTGAAGCAACTGGTTTAGGACTAAAAGAAGCTAAAGGTTTAGTAGATAGCGCTCCTGCTGCTGTTAAAGAAGGCGTTGCTAAAGAAGAAGCTGAAGCATTGAAAGCTGCGTTAGAAGAAGTTGGCGCATCTGTAACTGTTAAATAATTCTTTTTGAATGTTAAAGAGTCAGAATCCTTATTATATGAGGATTTTGGCTCTTTTTTTATTTTTTGTAAATGAATATTGTCTCTTCACCCAATAATGTGGATGACATTTCGCGCTACCCTATGAAAAATCGCCTTTTATGGGGGCTGCGAGACGTTCAGCTCGAAAGCTTCAAACTCTAGGTACGTGCTGAAGCACGAACCTAGAGTCATTCACATTTCGTCTTTTAACGTAGCTGACACAAGGCATTTTTCTTCGATCCGCTAGTATTTCAACTCTTTTTGATGTCTATTTCGTCAAACGATGAAAGAAATGATAAAAGAAAATGTTTAAGTGATGAGTCTAGCATCAAAAAAATAATTGATCCGAAAAAAATGTTGAGGAATAATACGGATTTTAGTCATCAACATTAAAAGTTATACAGCCTGAAGATTAATTTCTAATCAACCGTTTCAGGAGATCCCTTCAATTCGTTCCCTTTTCGATTTGAATTTTTAGGGTAAATGTTGTTTGTACGAATTGAACAAAGTGAGGAAGGAAGATTCAACGAACTATCAAAACTTTTTTGAAAGGCTATCTTATTGAATAAAAACCTGTTATGCTAGGTCAACAGTAAAAATGAAAAGGCTTACTCGAATGTTTTTATCGAATTTGCGGGCGAGAAAACCCACTATTTTA
>NZ_JXKD01000023.1 GCF_001885765.1 Enterococcus aquimarinus
TCCCAACCATTACAACCGTTGAAATAAAGTTTGGTGCATAAGTAACCGTTTGCGAGAATTTCTTTAATGGGCCATCTTTAATTTCATTTAAAGCAAGTGCTAAAATAATGGGTAAAGGAAACCCAACGACTAATGAATAGACACTAATGCCAATCGTATTTTTTAATAAGTCCCAAAAATAATAAGAATCAAAGAAACGTTGAAAATGTTTGAATCCCACCCAAGGGCTCCCCCAAACACCTAACGTCGGAATATAATCTTTAAAAGCGATCATTACTCCATACATTGGGATATACGAGAAAATAAAGAAAGCTAAGAACGCTGGTAAGATAAAGACGTACAGTTGACGACTTGCCAGGATGCTTTTTTTTCTTTTTTCTCTTTTTTTCTGTTGCGCAGTTAATTGCGGCTTATTGCCAGTTAACTCCATTTTTTTTCCCCCTTCAAAATCATTTGCTTGCTGAACACGTTTTCAGAATAGCCCTTTCATCAATTGTTCTCAATATGTGGTTTTTGACCCGCTTACAAAGTCAGTCATGACAGCATTCAAACGCTCCCAAAAAAACACTTTTAAGCGTGATATTCCCTTGTATGATCTGATTGATTGGTCAATTTTGGGCATCTTTACTATGTAATAACCGCTTTCAATGTGTAACTTTTTACGAATAGGTACACCGTTAGTCTTTTATACTATACTAACGGTGACTTAAATAAAAAGGAGAATAAAAAAATGAAAGCGATATATTTTACAGGTGATTTAACGCAAGTGGAAACCGGCTTACAGATTCTTGCACCAAAATTAGGGTATACCATTCATACAGATGGTATCGAAATTAAACTCCAACAACAAGGCGAATCATTAATGGTATCAAAAACCATCGACGCTATCCAAATTACGTTTCGTGAACCGGCACATCTTTTTAGAGGATTGACTCTCCTCCTCGCTCATTGGGAACAAGAAACCTATCATTTAGTGGAACATCCTCATTTCAAGTTGATTGGTCCGATGGTCGATACGTCACGCAATGCCGTCCCGACTGTCGAAAAAATCAAAGAATTATTGGAAACGTGTAGCACGATGGGGCTTAATCAATTCATGCTTTATATGGAAGATACGTATGAAATTCCTGAGTATCCTTATTTTGGTTATCTCCGTGGACGCTATACTTACACGGAATTAAAAGAACTCGATGACTACGGTTTTGCTTTAGGAATTGAACTCATTCCTTCGATTCAAGTCTTAGGCCATTTAAAAAATCCTTTGAAATGGAACTTTGCGCGTGAAATGCGTGATACGGAAGATATTTTATTAGTCGATGAACCCAAAACCTATGAATTTTTAGAAAAAGCGATTCAAGCAGCTTCACGCCCATTTCGTACAAAAAAAATTCATATTGGAATGGACGAGGCGCATACATTAGGTCTGGGACGTTATTTACAAAAAAATGGTTTTGAGAATCGCTTTGACATTATGAACCGTCACCTCGCGCACGTTTTAACGATTACCGATGCACTTGATTTAGAAGTTGAGATGTGGAGTGATATGTATTTTCGTCTTGGTTCTAAAACCGGTGACTACTATGATCCAGAATTTGATATTCCTTCTGAAGTCGTTAACAGTATTCCAAACGTCAAAATGGTCTACTGGGATTACTATCACCATGAAGAATCTGAATATGAGAATTTACTGGCTAGCCATCAATTACTGGAAAAACCGATTGTCTTTGCGGGTGGCATTTGGACCTTTAACGGCGTTGCACCGAATTACGGAAAAACAATGATTTCAACAAACGCAGCCTTAGCAGCCTGTAAAAAACAACAGATTGAATCCGTTTATGCAACACTTTGGGGCGATGACGGAGCAGAAACGCCACTTGATACGGCGTTACTCGGGCTTCAATTGTTTGCCGAACATCAATTTAACGCAGAAGTTCCCGATGAACTCCTTGCCCAACGCTTTATGGAAATCCAACATGAATCGATGGCTGCCTATTTATTACTCGATCGTTTTGATCAAACCCCAGGAGTCGCTAAAAACAATCCAAGTGGTTCGGCGATTAGTAAAATTATTTTGTATCAAGATTTATTACTTGGCCTTTACGATGAAACCATTTCATCTTTTGACTTAACCACACATTACAAACAATTAGCACAAGAATTAAAGACTTGCTCCCGCGCTAATCATTCAGAAATCTTTGCTCACTATACGCGACTTGCTGACCTACTTGTCATCAAAACGGATTTAGGAATTGCGTTAAAAGCAGCCTACCTTGCGTGTGAGAAAACACAAATGAGAGAACTATTAGTCACCATCAATCAATTAAAAGAGCAAGTCCAAGCGTTACGATTGGGGCACCGAAAAATTTGGTTTGCGGCAAATAAAGCATTTGGTTGGGAAATTCTGGATATTCGTTACAGTGGGATCTTAGGACGGATCGACACGACCATCTGGCGGATTGAAGCATGGCTCGAAAATGATCAGCCAATTGAAGAACTAGCAGCTGAACGTTTGCCTTTTGATGGACCTTATCCAATGCCTGAAGGAATCATTCTCGGTCGGAACCTCTATCATGGTATAATAAGTCCGAGTAAGTTATCCGACGTTTAAACGTCGTAATTTTGGAGGTAAGAAAGATGTTAAAAAAAGTATTTGTCGGCATCGCAGGGTTAATTTTTCTAATCTTTATTCTAAATAACGTGAACAAAGCCAATGATATGAATGAGAAAATCAATCAAGAAGCTGGCGCAGTAGAGATCAAAGGAAACATTACCAACGAAGAAGATGTTTATGCCGTTTATGATTTATTAGAAAGAAATCTGCAAGCTGCCAATGACGAAGATGTGGAAACATACCTTCAGACATTAATTCCTGAAGCACGGGAAGCAACAAAAAAAGAAATGACGACTTTTTTTGAAACATATGATGTGAAGCACACACTTCTTTCATTCGAAGTTCGAAAAGAAGATGGTGAACGTATTTTAGTCAAAACCCAGCAACGCACCGTTAATGAAGGCACGGAAGAATTTCGTAATCACATTACCGAAGCCAATCATACGTTTGTCAAAATCGACGGCGAATGGTTTATCGAAGAAACAGCAATGAGCAATACCCAATTCTTTTAAGAATCGTGAATAAGTAAGGTGTTCTCTAAGTTTCAGATTTTTGTCACCCATTTATCAATCAAACGTTCATCAAAAAAGAGGGCTGTGACTTTTGTCACAGCCCTCTTTCCTATGTTTGGTCAAGTTCAATAATTAAAAAATACTCTTGTTATCAATTACTTCTTACTTCGAGTCCCTTCAAAAGTCAAGATTGAACTCGTTTTTGATGGTTGTTTTTGATACGTATAATCCGCAGAATAGGTCACATCGGTGAAACCAATTTCCTCTAATAATAATTGAAACTCGGTAACACCATACCAACGCAACACTAATTTTTGCAATTCCGTCTCGACTAACTTTCCCTTGCGCCATTTTTCATATTTTAAATAGGATAATGTCCATTGATTGATCCAGTCGATTTCAACCGAGTGATTTTCAAGGGTAATTCCTTCAACAGGTGAGATTTCGTAAGCATTGGTTGAAACTTTACCTGTTGTCCAATCCGTTGGAAAAACGAGATCAATCAACACTCGTCCACCCACATTTAAGTGTTCATAAAAACACTGTAACGCATTTTTCGCCTCATCTCGTTGCTCAATCAATCCGAAAGAACCCGTTGGAATCACAATGGCATCGTATCGACTCTCAAGTGAAAAATCACTGAGCACTCCTTCATGAAGATTGGTTATCAGATTTCTTTCTTCACAACGTTTACGACAAGACGCTAACATTGCAGGGGAATAATCAATACCATCGACTTCAAAATCATTTTCGAGTAAGGGAATCAAAAAGCGACCCGATCCCACACCGGCTTCCAAGATTTTCCCTTCTACTTCTTTTAAACGTTCAAGATAATATTCAATATCCCCATGAAGCGAGTAACCCACAGGCTTCGTAAAATCATAGACTTCTGTACTTAATTTCCCATAATAACTATACATCGAATCCCTCCTATTCATTTTATGACTCATCCAAATGATGCAATGGATTTTCTAAAGTAAACAACTATCCAACTAAAGTACATATACTACTCTTTTTTTATACCGCAGACTCGTAAATATATGCCTTTTTCACTTTTCTCTTGTGCTTGTCGATTCATTTTTTGTGCCTTTTCTGAATAATTAGAAGTAAAATCGACTGTTTCGTCCACTCTAACTAGAGGATCTACAAGACGCGTTTTCTTTTTCTGATAAATATCGTAACGATCTCCTGGCAATACTTCTAAAAAAGTGACGGGTTGATAAAACTGACGGAATAAACCACGTAATTCCGTATCTTCCATTTCCGATAGTTGCGTCAAAATCTGAGTTTCTGTTTCCATCAAATCATTGACTGATAGAGATTCATTCGCCAAAGCATAGGTTAGAATTTGGCTCATCCATTCATAACCATAAATATTCACGGGGGCATAAAAAAAGTCAAGTACTACTTTATAGTATTCCTCATTGAACCATTCACCAGCAGCGACATTTCTCAACACTATTTTCCCATCGATGAGACTTAACTCCTTTAAAAATGAATGAATCTCAGCTAAATCAGTACCAAAATAACGATGAGCTTCACGTAAAGTATAGTCCACACGATCGGCACATAAAACGGGCGCTTCTTGTTCTAATATTTTCCACTGCGTATCATCGAGTAATAATTCTTGCCAATCAAAACGATATTGCTTTAAAATTTCGGGGATTGAACTTTCCTTCAAGTACTCTTCCTTAATTTTTTCATGGTAGTCTTCTTGATTTCGTTTCATCACCAAGTCAATCACATGGGGAAAAACAGTATGAGAAACGTCATGTAATAATCCTGCTATTTGCTCTTCTATAGAACCACCAAGCTTACGAATCAACAACATCACACCGATTGAATGTTCATAACGCGTTTCATTCCAAAGAGGATTCAGTAAATAACTTGCACCAACCATATGAATCTCTTTTAATCGTTGGACTTCTTTACTTTGAATCAACTCCGATAGAACTTCTTCCACTTCGTATTCACCATACAAAATATCTGAAACAATCATCGAATCGCCTCCTATTAAAGTGCCATTTCACTCCTATTGTACCTTTTTAAAAGAATAATAATACCTCGAAAGAAGCTGTAATCCCTCCAAATAATTGTAGTTAGAGCTTTTTTCAGAAGAAAAAGCACCAATCACAAAATCGTGATCGGTGCTTTAAGTGTGTGTGGGTAAAAATTGTCGATAAAGATCAGGTTACTCTCCTAAACCAACAGTACGAATTTCGTAGGCGCCTAATTTTTCTGGATAAGCTTCATCCATTTTTTCTTCTAGTAAGTTTAGTAGCTCTGGTTGCACATTGTCTTTCTTAATAGTTAACTCACGGTCGGTATCAGCCATGTTGTAACCACGCAAGATGACATGATTATCTGATTTACGACGTTTTAAGGCCGTTGGAACAAACAGATCACCTTCTAATTCAACAAAGACACGGCTTGATGCCAATGTTCCTTCTTGAACAGCGATTTGTGCGGTAGTGAATGGAACTTGTGCCGTATACGTGTTTTGGTAAGTCGCATAACGTGACTCAGGTGCACCATGCAGTTCAACACTGTAATTAAACGTATACTCACCAATACATTGTGCTTCTGGTGTTGGGAAATAACCCCAGTCACCAAGTTCACCAACGGCACGTAATAACGTCACAGCAATCGTCTCATTGTTGACAATTTCGTATTCATTTAAGCCGTAGTTTCCAACTGTTACGCCACGTGTCTCATCATGCAGATTGGCAAATGCGTGTTGATGTTGTGGGTTTGTTGGGTTTTTCCAACTTGCGCTGACACCATTCGGACGTTTCACGACTTCATAAATACTATCTGCTTCGTGCGTATCCACATTGACTAAGCCTGTTGGGAATAACACGCGTAGACGGTGGTCTTTCATTTGGTTATTTAAGCTTGTTTCAAAATCAACTTTCTTGCTTTCGCCCGTAATCGTAACAAGCGTTTTAATGGTAAGAGAGGCCGTTTCTTTTGAACGTTGTGCTTTACGTGAAGTAAAACCAATCACCATTTTTTGTTCTTTTTCTAATAATCCATCCGCGGAAACAGGAATGTCTAATACATGAGTGATTTCAATCACTGCTTTATTCGCTGTATTTGAAATAACGTTGATTGCGGCTTTCACGTCTGATGACAGGATTGCTTTATCCCCTTGTGGTTGCATGAAGATATATTCATTGGCAATATCGCCCACGTTTTCAAAGACTGCTAAGTTATCGACAGTGACGTCTGTTTCTTTATCGGTAATCGCTAAAGAACCATTCTCCGCAATTTCAACTTTAATGAAATCATTTTCAATGACCGTTCCCGCTTCATTTGCTAACGTTCCGGCTTTTTCTTCCACTTTTCCTGGTACTAAAGCATAGGTTTCCCAAGCATATGGTGCCATATCTTTTAACGGCATCGTCACGGTAACGTAACGCTCCATAAATGGAATACGGAAAGCATCTTTTGGTAAGTCATAATCAAAGCGAATTTCTTCTTCAGAAATCACTGCGTCTACGACATTTCCTGCTTGATCAATCACATGATACTCACCTTTTTCAACTTCTTCTAATTGACGATAAAGTTGTGCCGGCCAACCTTGCGAAAATGTTTTACGTTCTAACTCGATATCGACAATCGCATCGCCTGATTTGGCTAAGCCATTCGTATTGAACACAACAAATGGGAAACTGTCGGCTGGGAAATTGGTTGTATCCATTTTTTCCGTTAATTGACGGACCGCTTCATTTGCTACGTATTTTCCTACTTCGTTGGCTTTTTCAAAACGGGGCATCATTTCACGGTGAACTTCATCAACCGAACAACCACAGATCGAATCATGTGGATGGTTTTGCATTAATGTTTTCCAACCATACGTTAACTCATCATGTGGGTATTTCCCTGTTACTTCATAAGCCATCGTCGCTAAAGGTTCTGCAATATTTTCTAATTGACGTTGGACACGGTTATTCCATTGTTTTAAGTAAACACGTGCAGAAGACGTGTTGGCTAATGTGAACCAACCATCTGTTTCTTGCGACGTTAATTCTCCTTCAACAGTTCCAACATCTTCAGGCAAATCTTGTTGGACCGCTTCTAAGTAATCCGTGAAGTTTGAGTGAATGAACTCATAGTCTGGATACAATTCGTTTGCTAATTTGATGGCTTGTGTCACATCTTTTTGAACAGGTTGATGGTCAACCCCATTCATCATTAATAAGTGACCGGTAGACGCAAATTGTTCCACGTCTTTTAGTTTTTGATCCCAGAATTTAATGGCTGCTTCTTTTTCAGCAGGAATTTCATTTCCGTTACTGTACCAGTTGGCAAAGAGCAAACCGAAAATCTCTGATTGGTCTGGACCTTTCCACCACATTTCAGAATATTGTGAAGAATAACTTTCAGCTTCAATGACTTCGTTGTCAAAGCCAATTGGTTTCACACCGCGACCAAAAGCTGCTGCTTCAAGTCCGGCTTTTTTCATCATTTGTGGCGCTTGTCCCATATTTCCGAAAGTATCTGGGAAGTAACCTAATTTAACCGGTGTGCCCCATTTTTTACTTTCTTCCATCCCAATTAACATATTACGAACATTCGACTCTGAACTGATTAAGAAGTCATCTTGTAAGATGTAAAATGGGCCAATGCGTAATTTTCCTGCGTCAATCGCTTTTTGAATAGCTTCACGTTTTTCTGGACGAACTTGTAAATAATCATCTAAGAGAATCGTTTGGCCATCTAAATGGAAACTATTGAAGTCAGGATCTGTTTCGAATAATTCTAATAAATCATCCATTAATTCCACTAATAACATATGGTGTTGTTCGTATGGTAAGTACCACTCACGGTCCCAATGACTATGAGAGATAATATAAACTTTTTTCTTCATCATGTACGCTCCTGTTCACTCATTCTTTATTTTTCAACGCGGATATCAAAGTAATCCATGACTAACTCACAAAACATCATGTTTGCCCATGAGAACCATTCGCGCGTATAGGCATTTGGATTATCAACGTCAAATCCTTCATGCATTAAGTTTGTGCCACCATCTGTTGCGACTAATGTATTTAAAATCCGTTCTTTCTCCGCTTTATCGTTAGTGGTCATCCCTTCCATTGCCATTGCGATTGGCCATACATAGTTTTCTGGTGTGTGTGATGAGCCAATTCCTTTAGCGAATTTCCCTTCATAGAAGTATGGATTTTCTTTACTTAATAATGTTTGACGCGTGCGCAGATAACGCTCATCATCCACTGAACCATAACCTAAGTAAGGCGCTGAAATTAAGTTTGGTACATTACTATCATCCATTAATGACGCATTTCCTAAACCATCGACTTCATACGCAAAAACTTCTTCTCCAGCTGCATTTTTCGTCAATCCGTGTGCTTCAATCCCTGCTTCGATGTCTTCACGTAATGCTTTTGCCTCGGCAACAATCGCTGCATCGTCTAAAATTGTTGAAAAAATTTCTTCGATATAGCCTAAAACGACAACCGCAAACATATTCGAAGGCACTAAGTAACCACCACCAGCACAGGCGTCGTCACTTGGACGGAAACCTGACCAAGTCATCCCTGTTGGTGCGACTTCTACCCCACGACCATGATTGATCAATGTATCTTCTGCTCTCCATGTGTCACGAACAAAGTTATAAGGGGATTTGCGGTGATCTTGTTCTGTTCTGAAAACGTGTAAAATCTTTTTAATCCCTTCAACGAAATCTTCGTTAAATTGATCCGTACGTCCAGTATTTTTATAAAGTAAGTAAGCCAGTTGTGTTGGGTACGCTAATGAGTCAATCTCATATTTACGCTCCCAGATCCAATCGTTCATGACTGTATAATCATCTTGATGTCCTGCACCATTTGCTTCTTCATTAAAGGCATTCGCATAAGGATCAATATTGATATAAAAGAATTGTTTCTTCACTAAACCACTAATCATTGAAGCTAAATCTTCATCTTCTTTGGCTACAACTAAATACGGACGAACTTGAGCAGTTGAATCACGTAACCACATCGCAGGAATATCTCCTGTTAATAAGAAACTCGTTCCGTCTTCATGACGTTTAACGGTTGTTAATAACGTATTGGCAAAACCCGCATTAAAGTTTTTCGCCCAATCGGCATGTTCTTCGCCACATTTTTCTGTGATCATATCCATAAAGTTTTGTACTGAAGTTGGTATATCTTTATAAGCCATTTAGTTCATCCTCCATAAATTTGATATATCTTACTACGTCAGTATACTTCCTTTTTTTCGAATTGTCTACGTTTTCAAACGAAATATTTGTATTTTATTTTCTTGAAATCTGTGATATCATCAATATATGATATACCAACTAATGTTGAGATCGGAGGATTCTATGAGCCAACCTCTATATAAAAAGATACTAACGGATTTAAGAGAAGAGATTCTATCCGGTAAACTTGCGGTGGAAGAACAACTCCCCACTGAAAAAGAACTTTCGGATCGTTACCAAGTGAGTCGTATTACCTCAAAAAGAGCCTTAAATGAATTAGAACAAGAAGGGTTAATTTATCGTGTCCGAGGAAAAGGGAGTTTTGTGAAAGCAAAAGAAACAAGTGCTACTACGATAGAAGAATCGTTTGTCATAAAAAATAATAAAGCACTGTTTATCTTGCCGTTTTTAAATGACCTATCCGTTGGGAACTTTACAGAAGGGTTATTACCAACGTTACAACAAGAACAAATTGAAGTTTCGATGGCAACCTTAGATGTCTTTAAGCAAAAGACCGTTGATGAGCTGACGCAAGAATATGATGGCCTCATTTATTATGCGGAAGATACCGATTTGTATCTCGATATTCTAGTCAAACTCTCCATGAAACATTTTCCCGTCATCGTACTGGATAAAAAGCACTTTGAACTAAACTTCCCAACGATTTTATCAGATAACGTCAATGGTGGATTCCTTGCAACGCAGCAATTAATTAACCAAGGACATGAACGGATTGCTTACTTATTTGGGAATACGACCCATCCGCAATCCGTAAAAAATCGTTACGTCGGCTATTTACATGCGTTAAATCAAGCTGATATTGCGTTTCATACTTCTTCCGGCGATGAAAAAGCGACAAACAATGATTTAATTGAGTATTTAACCGAAAATAATATCACCGGAATTGTTTGCGAAAATGATTTAGTGGCCATTGAAGCAATGCGTATTTTAAAACAACAGCATTATCATGTTCCGGATGATTTTTCGATTATTGGTTTTGATAATATCCAAGCTTCTCAATTCGTTGATCCACCACTCACAACGATTGCACAAGATTTTACCTTAATCGGTGCGATCGCTGGTGAAACCTTGATTACCTGGTTAAAAACAAAAAAAATGCCCCAGGATCAAAAAGTCCCGGTCCGTTTAATCACAAGACAATCCACAAAGGAGAGAAATAGATAAATGATTACAAAGACAATTGACACAAGACATGGTACAGCCAACCAATACAGCTTTTCGAGTGGGAATTGCTTACCTTATACCGGCGTTCCATTTGGGATGAATTACGTTGCCGTTCAAACAACAGATCAAAAAGGAAGCTGGTGGTTCCATCCCGAAGATCGCACATTCCAAGGGTATCGTCTAACGCATCAACCGAGCCCTTGGATGGGTGACTTCAGCCGTTTGTTAATGACGCCACTCAGCGGAGACGTCCACCAAGCAAGCACTTTCCATACGCAAAGTTCGTATCGTCCAAATGAAAGTACATTTCATCCGACTCATGTGAGCGTGACTCAACTGCGTTATGGGATTACCTCAACGATGATTCCGAGTCTGTATGGTGGTATTTTAGAAATCAATTATTCCGATAAAAATGCCGGATTCATGCTTTCACTTCCCGGACGTTATGAGGTCGAACAAATCGATGCCCATACGATTCAAGGACACGTCATCAATTTTTCCGGTTGTGAAGACAATGATTTACGCTTTTACTTTATCTTCTCTTTTGAGGAAGCGATTACGTCAGAAACAATCAAAGAGACTGGTGAAGATGGCCAAATCATCGTCCGTTTTGGCGATATTCCACAACAAAATATCCGTTTTGGCACTTCTTTCATTCGTTTAGAACAAGCACAATTAAACTTATCACGAGAAGCGACCCAAACAGCGACCGATTATTTAGAAAAAAGTTTAGCGCTATGGGAAGGTTATTTAAGTCGCATCGAAGTTGAACATCAAGATCCTACACAAACAGCGACGTTTTATCATAACTTTTATCGGATGTTCCTCTTCCCACAAACCTTTTATGAAGTAAACGAACTGGGTGAAAATATCCATTACGATACATTCAGTAAAACCGTGCGCCCGGGTGTGCTTTACACAAATAATGGTTTCTGGGATACGTACAAAACGGTTTACCCAATGTACTCTTTAATTGCGCAAGAGAAATACGAAGAGATGTTAGAAGGTTTCTTAAATAGTTACCACGAAACAGGCTTCTTACCAAAATGGTTATCTCCCGATGAGCGTGGTTTGATGCCTGGTACCTTAATTGATGCCGTGATTGCGGACGCTGCAGTTAAAGGCATTCGTTCTGATTTAATGCCTGCAATGTTAGAAGCGATGAAAAAAGCCGCAACGGTTCAAAGCGAAAATTCAAATTATGGTCGCCAAGGGACGCTTGATTACTTAAAATATGGTTATGTCCCAAGCAATTACCATGAGTCAGTCAATCATACCTTAGACTATGCGTATAGTGATTTTTGTATTAGCCAGGTCGCCCAAACACTCAATGATACAAAAACGGCAGAATATTACGCTGCACAATCATTAAACTATCGAAATATTTTTGATCAAGAATCAGGCTTTATGGTCGCAAAAGACCAAGAGGGCCATTTCCGTGAGAACTTCCTCGATATTCGCTGGGGGCGTGATTATGCGGAAGGTAGTGCTTGGCAAAGTAGTTATGCCGTCTATCAAGATTTTGCTGGCCTAATTGACGAACATGGTGGTGCAGAAGCCTTCGAGAAGAAATTAATCGAATTAAATAACCAAGCACCGCGCTATAATGTCGATGGTTATGGTTTTGAAATTCACGAAATGAGTGAAATGGCTGCATTAGAATTTGGTCAACTTGCGATTTCGAACCAACCAAGTTTCCATTATCCGTTCTTATTTAGCTATATTGGAAAACCTGAAATGGCCCAACCACTCTTGAAACAGTTGATGACACAAGCCTTCAACGCCTCACCTACCGGCTATCCAGGTGACGAAGATAACGGAAGTATGGCTGGTTGGTATATCTTTAATAGCTTAGGTTTTTACCCAGTAACGCCAGGTTCTGGCGAGTACGTGATTGGCATGCCTTTAGTTAGCAAAGCCACTGTTCACTTATCAAATGGCGAAAAATTGGTGATTAAAGCGAGTCCTAACTACCCACAACAACAATTCTTGCACGAAACAAAACGGAATAATGACGTACATCGTAAACTATTCTTTGATCATAGCGATTTAATGAATGGTGGAACGATTCATTATCAATTAGGCACCGTTCCAACACCAAGAACAGTGACCACAAACGAATTACCCTTCTCATTATCTAAATAAAAAAAGAACTCCGGAAGATCGACAGTCATCACGTCGATTTTATGGAGTTTGGCTATTTTGTTTACGGTTCGATTATGTCAAAAGTCGGGGCAATCGTCACAGTGCGATTTTCTGTCTGAAAAACTTTTACGATGCGATACGTTCCAGGAGGCAATTCATCAAAATACGTCGCTAATGAGATGCCTTCTTCCGTCGTAGCATTAGCTTCTAACAAGAAGGCAATTTCAATAAAAGCAACGGGTTCATCAAAAGGAACTTGATACCAAGAATCTTCGAGCCATACTTCCAACGTAAAAGGGACACCGTAATAATACTCATCCGCTGTCAAATTTTCAAAAAGAAGCGTTTGCGGTTCATGAATCGTCTGAATCGTTTCTTCTTTAATCCGTCCTTCTATGCTGCCTTGCGTGAGGTTTACCGTTGACCGTTCTAAATCAGTCGGTCGAAAAGCTTGCATGCGACAGCCAGTGAGAATTAACAATAGTAACAGTAGGAAACAGAAACGTCTTCGCTTCATTTATTGCCCCTCCCTCAATTTGTCCTTTACACTTTTCATTATAACACCATGAGGATCGGCCTAAAAATAAAAAACATTTGACCTCTCAGCTACGAGTTCTATTCCATCGATCGTCGAAAGTCCTATCCCGGTCAATGAACCTTAACGCTTGATGATCTGTATCAAGTGACAAAAATCCACTTCCTACCTCTTGTCTGATTGCGACATTTGGTAAAAAGTGGATTTTATTGGTTCTAAATTAACGAGATTCTTTTGGTGGTTGGCAAACATCGCATTTTCGTTGATGATTGTTTTTAAATTTTTTGAAGTTTTTTTCAAATTTGTTTCCGCAAGCACATTCAAATTCTAATTTTTGCGAAAAACCTTGAAATTCCTTCGTTAATAATTTACTATCTGAATTTTTTTCGACAAACTCTCTGATTTCTTGGATATTCCATCTTTTACTCATTGACGATACCTGCTTCTTTCTTTTTCTGGGATGCTTTTAAAAAGTGCGTTGTTGCACTGTTACTCAGGGTGAAACGGTTTAGCTAGAGCATGGGATCGGAGATAAGATGAAAGTGCGAAAATCGTTGCTCGATTTCCTTCCTTTCCCTTTATCTCTCACCCATAAACGCTCGTTCTAAGACCTCTTTATTGAAATGGTTTAGCTCGAGCATGGGTTCGGAGATAAGATGAAAGTGCGAAAATCGTTGCTCGATTCCCTTCCTTTCCCTTTATCTCTTACCCATAAACGCTCGTTCTAAGACCTCTTTATTGAAAATGGCTCATAAATAATGCGGCGATGTTAAAGTAAATTAAGACGCTGGTTAAGTCACTTAAGGTGGTAATAAAAGGACCACTAGCGACCGCTGGATCAAAACCTAAACGATCCATGAGCATGGGAATTAAGCTTCCGGCTAAATTCGCGACGGTAATCGCGGCCATCATCGCCATCCCAATGACAAATCCTAAAATAGGATTGCCTTTCCAGACCGCAACAATCCCAAAAATCGTAATTCCGGTTACCGCTCCTGTGATTAAGCCCGTTAAGATTTCAGAAATGAGCACACGAATGAATGATTTTTCTTTATCATCACTAATGGCTAGACGACGGACTGCAACCGCTAGCGATTGTGTCCCAGCATTCCCTGCCGTTCCAGTAATTAATGAAATAAAGACTGCCAAAATACTAGCCTCACTGACAAGTACTTCATATTTAGCAATTAAAGTCGCTGTTGCCATTCCTAAGAACAATAACGTGATCAACCATGGCAAGCGACGCGTTGAAGCTTTCAGTGGACTCTCACTAACTTCTTCTACGTTAACCCCCGCTAACCCAGAGTAATCGCTTGTTGCTTCTTCGTCGATAACGTCGATGATATCATCGACTGTCACAATTCCTAATAAATGATCTTCATAATCCGTCACTGGTAATGCTAGGAAATCATAATCACGGAACGTTTGAGCGACGTCAAATTGGTCATCGCCAACATGGACGGAGATTACCCGCTCGCTCATGATTTCGCTAATAAAGGTTTCATCTTCATTGACGATCAAATCTCTTAAGGAAATAACGCCCACTAATTGATTTTGATCATTCACGACATAAATATAATAAATCGTTTCAGCCACAGCCGCTTCTTTTTTTAAGTAGCGCATCGCAGAACCAACGCTTTGATTGGCCAAAATCGATACATACTCCGTCGTCATAATCGCACCAGCTGTTTCGTCTTCGTAGTGCAATAATTCTTTGATTTCAGCAGCTGCTTCAGGACTCATTAAACTTAAATATTTAGCGGTATCTTTTTTACCTAATAAATTCAATAAATCGACCGCATTATCCGTATACATGGCTGATAGCATGGCTGCAGCGTAACTAGGACGCATTTCTTCTAAATATTCTTTTAAGGCGTCTTCGTCTTCTTCTAACGAGTCAAACATGTCCGCTAATTCTTTAGGAGACAAGTACGAATACATTTGTGCCCGCTCTTTTTCCGTTAAAGACTCATAAAACTGTCCTTGCTCGTAAATATGTAATTCTAAAAAATTCTCCCTAAAGTCAGAAAGATTTTGTTCTTGTAGTGCTATTTTTAAGACCTCATAGCGAGTGTCTAATTCATTTTTTTCTTCCAAATCATTCACCTCTTCTAATCAATTATGCTTACAATCGCCTCCATATCCTCTGGGAGTGGTTGTTGAAAGTGTAAGGCTTCTTGGGTAAAGGGATGTCGAAACTGTACGTCGTAACAATGGAGCGCCTGACGCTGAATCGATAAATCCATTCGTCCCTCATACATATCATCGCCAACTAAAGGCCAGCCATTCGCCGAAAAATGAACTCTAATTTGATGTGTTCGACCGGTATGCAGTTGAATATCCACCAAGGCAATCGTCTCATTTTTCTTGACTAACCAATATTCTGTTTCTGCCTCACGCCCTGTTTCGACGACTTGACGCTTAATAATCGACGTTAAATCCCGACCAATCGCTTGTCGCATCCAGCCGTGCGCTTGTAAGGACTCCACGTCCCCTGAAACAAGTGCTTGGTATTTTTTAGCAAATGTTCGTGCACGCAACTGCTCGTCTAATTTTGCATGAGCAAAACCGTGTTTGGCAAATACCATTAAGCCTGATGTATCTCGGTCAAGGCGCGTCACCACATGAACGACTTGATTGACATATCCTTGTCGCTGATAATAAGCCTTCACCCGATTTGCCATTGTTTGATTCGGATGATATTGGGCTGGAATGGAAGAGATCCCTGTTGGTTTATTGACAATCAAAAGATGGTCATCTTCAAACACGATATCAATCGGCGTGTGATCTGCGACGAGGGTTTCATGTTCTCCTTCATCCGGAATAATAATCGTCACCACATCACCGGCATTCAAAAAATAGAGGACATTTTTTTCTTCTTGATTGACAAGAATTTGTCCTCCTTGGAACTTAATCTTTGCTAAAAGACGTCTGGAAATCCCTTGTTCGGCTAAAAAAAATTTCACTTGTTGTGTCTCTTCTTTTTCATATTGATAACTAAACTTCATCTTATGATAAATCTCCAATAAATGCTTCCCGTACGCGACGCCAAAAATCCATATGGCGATACGAGGCAAAGCGAATTTTTTCGGGCGCCACTCGGTAGTACACCGACGCCACATCTGCTTGCTGAATACTAAATTGATCCACCGTTACAAGGTGATCCATACTTTTTGGCAATCGTATTTCAATCCAATCGTCCTTTGGTACAACAATCGAAGAGCCGACTGTGCGAAAAACACGATTATTAAGCGAGGCGATTTCTGTTAATTGCATCGCTTCAATACTCGGATGTAAAACGGCGCCTCCAATACTTTTATTATAAGCCGTTGAACCAGTTGGTGTTGAAACAGATAGGCCATCCCCACGAAAATGCTCGAATAATTCATCTTTTAAATAGACATCTGCGACCATCGTTCGGTGTTCACGCTTAATCGTCGACTCATTCAACGCCAAGAAATGCTTATCTGTTCGACCATCCCGATAACGAATCACGACATCCAATAACGGATAGCTAACGTTTTCTTCTTGGTTATGACATAGCGTTTCAACTAATTCTTCTAACTCATAATCCCGCCAATCCGTATAAAACCCTAAATGACCAGTATGAACCCCTAAAAAACGGACCTGTTCCAGCTTGTGACTATATAAATGAAAGGCTGAAAGCAAGGTCCCATCACCGCCAATCGAGATGACAATTCCCGGATTTTCTTGATCAATGATATTCCCTGATGTTGACAATAGTTTCGTTAATTGACTCGCTACCGCAATGGATTTCGCCGATTGGTTGTGAACTAAAGCGACTCGTAAGCATCCCATCGGTTTCATTCCCCCCACTCAAGCTCTTTTTGGTAATGAAAATGATCATTCGCGCCTTTTCCATGTGAAAATAAGCGTTGTGCCTCTTGAATCTCTACCCGAATATTCGACATTTCTTCGTCTAATTGGTGCGCCGCTTCTGCTGCTCGTTTCAAACGCTCCCCAATTTCTGCTGGAAAATCGCCTTGATATTTATAATTGAGTGAATGCTCAATCGTTGCCCAAAAATTCATTGCTAATGTTCGAATTTGAATTTCTGCCAAAAGCACTTTTTCGCCATCCACTAACTGCACCGGATATTCCACCACTAAGTGATAAGAACGGTACCCACTCGCTTTTTTATTTTCAATATAATCACGTTCAATCACAATTTTCATGTCTTTACGATTACGCAATAATTGAACAACATGATAGATGTCATCCACAAATTGACACATGATTCGAAGACCCGCAATATCTGACATTTCAGTTTCCAACCGTTCAATCGGTATGTTCCGTAGTGTTGATTTTGCTAAAATACTATCGACCGGCTTCACACGTCCAGTCACAAATTCAATCGGTACATGTTGGCTCGTTTCACGAAATTGTTTACGAATACCTCGTAGTTTTACCTTCAACTCTGAAACAGCTTGTTCATAAGGTGCTAAAAATAAATCCCACTCTCTTTCCATGCTTCATCCCTCTTGTCTTTCCACTCAGATTCCTTCCCTATTTTAGCACAGATTTGATAAAACCTTTAGCCTTCTGACGAAACAATTCATTTCTTTCTCTTTTTTCACAGATAAGCTACAATAAAAGAAAAAGCCACCAGTGGCAGATGAACGATTGAAGGAGAAAAAAATGGCACAACAATTGGAAATTGAGTATAAAACCTTATTAAATCAGGCTGATTATCAGAAAGTTTTTGAGTATTATCAATTGCAAGATCAGTCCTTCCAGCAACAAACCAATTATTATTTTGATACATCTGATCAACAGTTACAAAAAAAACGTTGGGGTTTACGCATTCGTCAGTATCAAAATTACGGTGAATTAACGTTAAAATGTCCCACCACTACGATAGGATTACTTGAAATCACCGACTCCTTATCTTTGCAAGAGACGAAGCAACTCATCGAAGAAAAACGCATCAAATTAGGTGGAGAAGTGGCCAAACGATTAACTGAAAATGGCATTGATCCTCAAGAAGTCAGAATCATTGCTGAGCTTACGACAAAGCGCTATGAATTTCCTATCGCCGTTGGCTTACTGGCACTTGATCATAGTTGGTATAACGGTCGCGAAGATTACGAACTCGAATTAGAAGTGAGCGATGAGACACAAGGAAAAATTGATTTTTCTCAACTGTTAGAAATGTTAAAAATTCCTTATCAAAAAGCTGAAAATAAGATTCTTCGGGCGATGAATCGTTAAATAAAAAGTGTTTCATTTCATTTTTTTTACAAATTCTGTTACAGTGGATAGTAATAAAGAGAGAACGTCTGAATGTTGTGTTCACATCACTGTGTGAATTCTTTTTTTTGTCTCGATTGTTCTTTTTTAAAATGCATATGGGGGTTTATCCATTGATCGAAATCTATCTATTTGTCAATCCACTTGGTAAAAACTGTGCAGAAGCAGAAAAATTATTGATTGATTTTACGAGTACGAGATCCGAAAAAATCGACTTAACGATTATTCCATTGATTAACCAGCGAATGATTACTGCTACATTTGAACAACAAACCATCGATTTAGAATCACGAAATCATTATTTTCGTTTAGCATATACAATTGCCTTAGACTTTAAAGCCGCTCAAATTCAAGGAAAAAAAGGCGCCCGTCAGTTCCTGTTAGCCCTACAACATCAATTACTCAACGAAGGCAGCCCTTATTCTGAGTCCCTCATTAAACAACTCTTTTTACAAACCGGTGGCGACTATGCGATGTTTAAAGAAGATCGACACTCCGCCTTAATTAAAGATCTCTTTTTAAAAGATCAATGCACTGCAAGAGATTTTCACGTTTATAAACAAACGAGTGCCGTTATCTATAATTGTTACCGCGAAGAAGATGGCTTATTATTAGAAGGATTAGACTTAATTCAAGAAGTCATTGAGCTTCAACGTTGTGCACCAAGAACCCCATCCTTACTACAACCATTGAAGATGAATAAAGCCTATAATTAGATCATGTTCGCGAAATTTAGCTAGTGAAATACCGGATAAATAGAAAAAAGGAGAAGATTCCCCAAACGGGACCTTCTCCTTTTTTTATTTAGACAAGTTCACTAATTAAGTCTTCTAGTTCATTTAAGCGTTGTTCAAAGACGTGCATCGCATCTTCCAAATACGTAACTTGAGTCATATCTACCCCAGCTTTTTTCATCACTTCAATTGGGAAGTCACTGCTACCAGCTTTTAAGTAGGTTAAATACTTCTCGAGTGCCTCTGGTTCTTCATTTAAAATTTTATCCGCTAACGCTGCAGCGGCTGAAAAACCAGTTGAGTATTGGAACACATAATAATTGTAATAAAAATGCGGAATTCGCGACCATTCCAAGCGAATTTCTTCATCTTCTGTTAAAGCTTCCCCGTAATATTTTTGATTCAGCTGACCATAGTTTTCACTTAAGAATTCACTCGTTAATGGGGTCCCTTTCGCATCTTCCACGTGCATAAAGTGTTCAAATTCCGCAAATTGCGTTTGACGGAAGACAGTTCCTTTAAAACCATCTAAATAATGATTCAAGATAAAGGCCCGGACAATCGGTTCTTTTTCGGTTTTCAATAAATATTCCGTTAAGAGATTTTCGTTTGTTGTTGAAGCAATTTCAGCTAAGAAGATCGAATAATCACCATAGACATACGGTTGATTTTTCCGCGTAAAATAACTATGCACACTATGACCGACTTCATGAACTAACGTATAGAGTTGATCTAATGCATCGTGCCAGTTCATCAAAATATAAGGCGGTGTATCATAGGCACCAGATGAATAAGCACCACTGCGTTTGCCTTTATTTTCCACAACGTCAATCCAGCGACTTTCAAAGGCTTCCTTGACAACTGCTAGATACTCTTCTCCCATTGGTTTCAACGCTTCTAGGGCTTTTTCAACCGATTCTTCATAACTATAACGAATCGGCGCTTCACCTAGTAGCGGCGTATATAAATCATATGTATGTAATGTATCTAGCTTCAACAATCGTTTTCTTAAAGCCATGTAGCGATGGAGCAACGGCAAATGATCATTGACAACATTGACTAAGTTATCATAAACAGCTTCTGGAATATGGTTATGACTTAACGCAGCCTCACGAGCTGACTCAAAATGACGGACCTTCGCTTGAAAATTATGTGCTTTAATATTCGTACTTAATGTCGTCGCAAACGTATTGCGGAATTGTTTATAAACGCTATAAATCCCTTTGAAAGCTGCTTCTCGTACTTCACGATTTGTACTCTCCATCAATTGTCCGTAGATGCCATGAGAGAGTTGAATTTTTTCGCCATTTTCACCGTCAATAATTGGAAATTCTAAATCCGCATTATTTAAAACGGAAAAAGTTGTACTTGGTGAACGGAAAATTTCACCTGCACCGGCTAATAATGCTTCTTGTTCTTGCGGTAAAATATGGGAGCGGTTCGCAATAACTTGCTCAACATAATGACGATAATGGGACAGTTGTGCTTCTTCCTCTAAATAACCCAATACTTGCTCATCAGACAAGGTTAACAATTCCGGTTCGAACCACGAAATGGCTTCGCTCACTTGGGAAAGTAACGCACTCGCGCGACCGTATAAGCCTTGATACGTTGTATTCGCCGTATCTTGGTCATTTTTAAGATGACTATAAACATAAAGTAATTCTAACTGACGAGAAACGTTTAAGATGTATTCCAACGCTTCTAAAAAGGCTTGTGCGCCATTGCCGAGCGTTCCTTTAAGGGTCTGAGCTTTCGGTAAAATCGCTTGTACCTCAGAAAAAGTGGCTTCAAACGCCTCGTCATTTTCAAATATTTTGGTTAAATCCCATGTCATTGCGACAGGAACATCCTCTCGTAAAGGTAATTGTTTTGGTGTATCTGTCATAAATAAACTCCTCCTTTTCTCATAAGTTTATCACATAACGAAAGGCTTGCCTTCATTTTAAAGGAAAAATTTTATTCGTATGATAATTCAGTGCATTCCGCATAAATGGCATGTAATATTTCTTGTTGCGAAACGAGCGGATACGGCCAGTCTGAACACACTTCTTGGATCGTCGCAACCCATTGTTGAAAGGTCTGACCTTTAGTGTAACAAAAACGCAGATACAATAAGGTTTCTTCAAAAAAGAAAAAATACATACTTTCCTTGTAACAACAATCGGGTAAATATAAGAGATGTCCCCCTTTAAG
The DNA here is from genome assembly GCF_001885765.1 of Enterococcus aquimarinus. Lineage (GTDB taxonomy): Bacteria > Bacillota > Bacilli > Lactobacillales > Enterococcaceae > Enterococcus_I > Enterococcus_I aquimarinus. The sequence continues at coordinate 21,422 of NZ_JXKD01000023.1, forward strand.
GTAAATCTTTTCTTGTAGTTGCATAATTTTCGGATCACATTGAAAGAGTTTTTCTTTTAAGCTGCATTTAAATTGTTGAATATGCCACGGATAATTTCTTTTTGCAATCGGTGTGAACGCGAGGATCTGTTTTATTGAAAAGGAGCGATAATGAAACGCATATCGTTCATAATGATATCGTCGCCGGTAGTGCCACTGGATATGATAATACAAGAGCAATTGCCCTTCCTCAACGTCAATACTATCTGACACTCCACACGACTAAAGTCGTGGGGTTCTTAGGTAGTACGCCCTAACAGGCGCAAATTTACTAAGCTATCCCCGAAAGTCCTTCGGTTTTAATATTTATGCTTGCATTAATATCTCTATCATGAATTGTTCCACAATTTGAACAGACCCATTCACGAATATTTAGCTCTTTCTTACCGTCATTCTGACCGCAAGAAGAACAGATTTGTGAACTTGGGAAGAAACGATCTACTTTAAGTAAAGTACGCCCTTTCCA
>NZ_JXKD01000024.1 GCF_001885765.1 Enterococcus aquimarinus
TCTACCAACACTAGAAAGTATAGAACCAAAAAGCTCAAAACGTTGTTAATTCAATGTTTTGAGCTTTTTTATTTACTTTTTAGATGTCTTGGATACGTCTTTGAGTACGTTTCAATTTAAATCCCAAATGTATTAGAAGTATCTTATGAAGAATTATTGAATGATGTAGTGGAATAAATGGTACTCAAGAAATATAATACTCAGGTTCTTCAGATATGAACATTGAGCACTAATAAATAATTTAATTAATATTTTTTATTTAAAGACTACAAGTAGACAAACACATATATGATACTATTAACTGTTTATTTGTAAAAAACTCTTATGTTACACTCTTACATTACACTGATAAATATTGGTATAATAGGATATGAAAAGAGCAACATAAGGGTATACTCGTGTGTCACATTGAATAAAATTATTTTTTAGTAAAGCATTGTGGAACAAAATTAGTAAAGGGAATGTAAATGGAACAGAACTGAGTAAGTTAATAAGAGACATTCAATGTGTAGCGTTAATAATTTCCTTAGCAATAGTAACTAATATATTAACCGAAGAACATGCCCCTACGATTGTAGAAACTAAAATCGAAATTTTTGAACAATCAAGGGTATTATAGATTGAAAGGAAAATTAGGATGAAGATAGCTCATGTGATGATTAAAAATTTTAGAAATCTAACAAATGTTTCTGTGCCCTTGTTCAATGTGACAACAGTAATTGGGAACAATAACAGCGGGAAAAGCAATTTTTTAAGAGCCATAACACTTCCTCTGTTATCAGAAGATGTCAGTTCAGGCTCTAAAAATCTTTCGTGGACAGATATTGGTAACGAAGCTAAGAAAAAATACTATGATTTTATTAAAGAAAATAGATCTCAATTTCTAAGTGATGAAGTTTCTCAAGAAGATTTTGAGCGCATTATTCCTTCTGTTTCTGTAAAAATTGATTGGGATGTACCGGAAGAAGAGCATTATGCTATGCTTGATTTTTTAACGGGTGGTCCAGAAACAGAAGAACTAGAATATGCTTTAGAATACGGATTTAGGTGTAAAAATATAAAAGAATTGTTCAAGCAAGTTGTTGAAGTGCTAAATAAAGCAGACCCTAATACGGATATTGCTGAATTATACCAAAATCTGCTACCTGTTGATCTTTATTCATACTCCATCTTCATTCCACAAAAAAATCAAGGAGTTAGTTATGATAGCTTGAAAAACTTTAAATATAACTCTATTGCTGCTGAACGTGATGATTTTTCAAATAACAACGTGCGTTTAGGTTCAAAGTCGCTGATTCAAATACTCAATAATAAACTAGAAACAGAAGACATGATACAGATAGAAAAAGAGTATTCTAGCTTTTTTGAACAGATTAAATCATTGTCTAAAATGGAAAATATTTTAAATTGGCAAGAGCTTTCAGAAATTGAGAACGCCAAAGAATTTTTCGCGAAAATTTCTATTTTGCCGAATATGCCACCAATGACTTCATTGTTAAACGGAGTGAAGCTAGGATATGATGATGTTGGTTTAGCGTCTCACGGTTTAGGATATAGAAATTTAATCTTGCAATTGGTGCTCATCAACTCAATGTTGGAGGCCAGTAAGTCAGTCCTTTCGTTACTGACTATTGAAGAACCAGAAGCACATCTTTGTTATCGAAATGAACAATTAATGATGAGCTATATATCCAGTTTAGAAAAAGGAGATAAAAACTTACAGTTAGTTTACTCCACACATAGTATCAACTTTATCAATAAGCTTGACCTTAAAAATATAATTTTATTTGATAAAGGAGCAACCTATGTTTTTTCTGAGTGTTTCACCGAAAGTGAATTAGACTACTTAACTAAAAACCCAAATTTGGACCTTTTCAAACTATTTTATTCTAAAAATTGTATTTTGGTAGAAGGGATTTCGGAGGAGTTACTGATTAAGTCGTACCTCCGAAATCAGAATAAACTATTATATGATGTTGAAGTAATCTCTTTTCACAAAGGTTTCAAGAAAATTATTTCTCTTTGGATAAAACTAAATCAAGGATCGACTAATATGTTAGGAATAATTCGCGATTTTGATAATCAACCTAATGCTCAAAAAGAACATGATATATATAACCAGTATAGTAACATATGTATTAGGACTACTCAAAATTATACGTTAGAAGATGAGATAGTAAATCAGAATGACAATTTTTTTGTGTTAAAAGACTACTTCGAAAATAAATATGATTGGTCTAATATTGACACTAAAGAAAAGCTTTCTAAAAAGTGGAAGAATGCAAAAGCGGAAGTCATGTTAAAGTTTTGTCAGGACCTATCTTCTGAGGAACTAAAAAATATCGTATTACCTAGGCATATTGATGAGGTATTAAGTTATTTTGATTTAGCAAGACCTAGATTGGAGAATTGAAATGAAAATTGAAATTGCTGGTGCAGGAGCTGGTAAGACGACCAATTTAGCTCAAAAAATTATTTCATGCTATACATCTGAAAAAAGCAAGACTATTTATTGTGTTTCTTTTACTAATTCTTCCGTTCAGATTATAACTGAAAAACTTGAGACATATTTTGGCGTAATACCGGATAATATACGTATAAGTACCATTCATTCTTTTCTGTATAATGAAATAATTTCTCCATACTTTTATTTGCTTTATGGAAAACAATATCATGATGTTGTAAATATCCCACTTAGTCCCAATCCAGGGTATAAGAGATGTTCCCTCAAACAACTAGAGGAAAAAGGTTTATTACATGTTGTAAGCTTTACTGAAAAAGCAAAATTTGTAGTTTGCGGGAAGAGTAGCGAAAAAAAGGCGATAAGAGAGAAACGGAAGAAAGTATTAAAGCTTTTCTTGAATAGTTTCCATACTTTGTTTATTGATGAAGCACAAGATATAGATCAGTTATTTAAAAAAATTCTGATAGAGCTGGATTCTCAAGGTAGTAATATCCAACTGATTGGTGATCCAAAGCAAGATTTAAAAGGTTTTGGAACCCTTCAAGATTTGATTGAACTTTTTCCTAATAATGTAGACTATTTAGCTAATTGTCATAGATGTGCCAGTGTTCATTTAAAATTATCGAATTATTTTATTTCAGAAAAAGAAAGACAAATATCACCCACCGACAAATTAGGAAGTTTAAATTATTATTTTGAGTCTGATATAGATGATCCAAATCATTTCATAAAAGAACAATTGTATGATTTAGCATATATATATCAGAAATCTGGTGATTATAGTACAAAGAAAGCAAACGAAAAAAATTATCTTTTTGAAGAACTAAAACTGTTTATTCGAAAATTGGCACAGATTAAAGGAAAAGACGTTGACGAAAATCAAATTAGGCTAATTGCAAGCAAGCTTTCAGTTAAATTACAGAATTTAGTTTTAAGAAATAGTCGTTCATATAATGAAGCCTTGAACCAAATTTTTGGAAAGATAGAAGATAAAAGTGATTATGCAAAACTGAAAGTTGCTCTAGAGATGGAAACTAGCATAAATCCTGACCAAGGTATCCTTGTTAGCTCTATTGAGAGAGTTAAAGGTCTGGGGAAATCTAAATGCTTGTTCATAGTTACACCTGCGTTATTGCCATATTTTTTTAAAGAAAAAGTTGATGGTAAAGTGGCGGCTTGTCTTTATGTTGCATTAACTCGTTCAGAGTTTCAGTTAGATTTGCTGTTTACGAAGGACGTAGAAAAAAAATATTCAAAAGAAAGAATTATTGAACTTATGATTAATATATTGGATTGAATTTTATCGAAGAAAAATTAATGTTTCCTCTTTTGTAAAAAATATTTATACATAAATTCAAATTTTAAGTTAGCCACCATTTTTGAATATGTTTTTATAGATACCATTACCTATCTTATTTTTGTAATAAACTGAACACTAATAATCAGATGAACCGTAATATTTTTCGAATATGCTAGCTCCTAGAAGCTAAATTATACCTATTTTGAATCGTTGTTTCAATACTGAACTTCTTATTGAAAGTATTATAAGCTGTTGTATAATCTAGAATTTTCCGAGGAAGACTTTCATCAAACATTAAATGAAATAATCAAAAAAGAGCAAATTCTGTTATTTAATTACAGACTTGCTCTTTTTTATATTACAGGACTACTGTTATTGTGAATAAAGAGGATTACATAAACTACGAATCACAAAGTGCTACTATTCTAATTTGAGTATGGATAAAGGATAAAGTCCGTATAATTGTGTAAAAGTAAAAAGGCCATATAACAGTCCTTTTACGGTACAATGTTTTTAACGACAAAAACATACCCAGGAGGACTTTTACATGACCCAAGTACATTTTACACTGAAAAGCGAAGAGATTCAAAGCATTATTGAATATTCTGTAAAGGATGACGTTTCTAAAAATATTTTAACAACGGTATTTAATCAACTAATGGAAAATCAACGAACAGAATATATTCAAGCAAAAGAATATGAATGAACAGAAAACCGACAAAGTCAACGAAATGGCTATTATGAGCGCAACTTTACGACACGTGTAGGCACGCTAGAATTAAAAGTACCCAGAACACGTGATGGCCATTTTTCACCCACAGTGTTTGAACGTTATCAACGAAACGAAAAAGCCCTCATGGCTTCAATGTTGGAAATGTATGTATCAGGCGTTTCAACTCGTAAAGTATCAAAAATTGTGGAAGAACTTTGTGGTAAATCCGTCTCTAAGTCCTTCGTTTCTAGCTTAACAGAACAGCTAGAACCTATGGTTAACGAGTGGCAGAATCGTTTATTATCAGAAAAAAATTATCCTTACTTAATGACCGATGTACTCTATATAAAAGTACGAGAAGAAAATCGAGTACTCTCAAAAAGCTGTCATATAGCGATTGGAATAACCAAAGATGGCGACCGTGAAATTATCGGCTTCATGATTCAAAGTGGCGAAAGCGAAGAGACCTGGACAACATTTTTTGAATACCTAAAAGAACGCGGTTTACAAGGTACGGAACTCGTTATTTCTGATGCGCACAAAGGATTAGTCTCTGCCATTAGAAAATCCTTCACCAACGCAAGTTGGCAAAGATGCCAAGTTCACTTCCTAAGAAATATCTTTACCACCATTCCTAAAAAAAATTCAAAATCTTTCAGAGAAGCTGTTAAAGGAATTTTTAAGTTCACAGATATTAACTTAGCGCGTGAGGCTAAAAATCGATTGATTCATGATTATATCGATCAACCAAAATATTCAAAAGCTTGCGCATCATTGGATGATGGATTCGAAGACGCCTTTCAATATACCGTACAAGGAAATTCCCACAATCGACTAAAGAGTACCAATCTAATTGAACGACTGAATCAAGAAGTACGCAGAAGAGAAAAGATTATTCGCATCTTCCCCAATCAAACATCAGCCAATCGCTTAATTGGAGCCGTTCTTATGGACCTGCATGATGAATGGATTTATTCTTCAAGAAAATATATTAATTTTGATAAGTAGAAATGATAAAAACATTGTATAGCATTTTACACAGGAGTCTGGACTTGACTGAAATTTTATCTTTTTTGTGTTTAGATATAAATAATGCAAAATATATGACTAATTAATTAGGAGGATTTATTTGAAAAAAGAAGAAGAGATACAGCGAGTAAAGCCTAGTTTGGAAAATAGTAAAATAAAACATTATTTTTCAAGCTACAAGAATGGATTAACATCAGCTCAATATTATAAAAAGTACTTTTCAAAATTTAAACATTAAAAGGAATGCTGAGTCAATTTTTGAACTCGGCATTCCTTTTGATTCTAGAAGTTATTTTTTTGTTTCAAACAACGAATCAAGTATTTTTTTATTATATTCTAAATGCAAATTCATCCATTTTTTAGCATTTTCTACATCTTGATTTTCAATAGCACTTATAATTTCTCGATGAGTTGTAATTGTTTCTTGATGTAGTGTGTTTTCTGTTACTTCAATAAACAGGGAAACAGCTGTGTGAATAATTGGAATTAAATTTAATACAACGACATTTTTGCTACAAGAGGCAATGATTGAATGAAAAATACGATCATTTTCCTCGTGACTTTCATCTCTAAGAATTTGTGCTTCAATTTCTTCTTCTACTTTTTTTAATTTTAAAATATCCTCAGTGGTTGCGTTTATAGCAGCTAATCCAGCTATTTCTGGTTCAATCATCATTCTAACTTCAAGTAAATCATGAGCAAGTTTAATTTTATCTTCTTGAATGAATCTAAGTCCTAATGGGTCCTTGACGATACCTGTTTGTTGCGAAACAAAGGTTCCTTTGCCTCTTAAAACTTCGACCACATTTTTAGATGAAAGAATTTTGATAGCTTCTCGAATTGTACCTCGTCCGACATTTAAAGTTTCGGCTAATTCAAATTCATTTGGTAATTGAGCCCCTTTATTCAATTCTTTTGTTTGAATTAATTTTTCTATTTCAATAGCAACTTGTTCTGCTAAGGAAGTTGATGAATTGTTAACGTTTATTTTTTTCATGTTAAATTCCTCTTTTAGGTTATTAATTAAAAGTATACATGAAAATAAAAATAATGCTAAATAAAAATTGTCGCACTCAACTTGACTATCTATTTAGAGTATGATAAATTTTAGACATCATACGTCGTACGTCTTAAAAATAAAAAGTCAAAGGAGTTTTTATCGTTGGAAATTTTAATGGTGGGATTAGGAAAAATGGGTTTGAATTTAGCTTATAATTTACTTGAAAATAATTATCTAGTAAAAGGCTTTGATATGGATGAAAAAGCACTATCTTCATTACAAGAAAAGGGCGGCATTCCTTATAAATCTTTAGAGAAATTATTAGGATCTTCAACAACTCAAAAAATTGTTTGGTTAATGCTGCCTTCTGGAAATATCACAAATCAAATGATTGATAAGTGTCTAAATTTATTGTCTCCTAATGATATTTTGATTGATGGTGGAAATTCTAAATATACTGATAGCCAATTAAATGATCTTAAATCAAAAGAAAAAAACATTTTATTTTTTGATGTCGGAACGTCAGGTGGTATTTCAGGAGCAAGAAACGGTGCTTGTATGATGATAGGTGGAGAGGCGAGTTCTTTTAGTTTGATAGAACCTATTTTTAAGACTATTTGCGTAAATGACGGCTATCTATTTTGCGGAGCAGCTGGTAGCGGACATTACTTAAAAATGATTCATAATGGAATTGAATATGGTATGATGCAGTCAATAGGCGAAGGATTTAACATTTTATACCATTCTTCTTTTGATTATGACCTGGAAAAAGTTGCGAAAGTTTTTAATCATGGCTCTGTTATCAGAAGTTGGTTAATGGAACTAACGGAAAATCTATTAAGTGATGATGCCGAATTAAACTTAGTTGAAGGAACAATTCCCTCTTCAGGTGAGGGAAAATGGACGATTGAAGAAATGTTAAAATTAGAACTATCAGCACCTGTCATAACCCAGTCTTTACTAACAAGATATTCTAGTATGGATGAAGATAAATATGGTGAAAAAATCATATCCTCTTTGAGAAACCAATTTGGAGGACATGAAGTAAATAAAAGGAGTGAGTTGAGTTGAAATTAATTCTAGCGATAGATGTTGGAACGACTGCCATAAAATTTCAATTGTTTAATGATATTGATATGTCAGTGATAAACTCTACCAAAAGATTGGTTCCACAATCAAAAATTAACGAACAAAATACTCAAAACCCAAGCTTAATTCTACAAGAAATTATTTCAGAAATCACTGATTTATCGGCCGAATTTGAGATAAGTAGTTTAACATTTAGCACAGCGATGCACACACTGATTCCAGTTGAAAATAGTGTCTTTGATGCTTCAACAATGTATCTATGGTCTGATATGAGAGCCAATGAAGAAATCAAAAAATTCAAAAAAGAATTTCCAGAATTAGCGACGGAATTTTATAAAAAAACTGGAACACCTATTCATAATATGAGCCCTTTTGCTAAGTTATTGTTTTTTAAAAATAATAGTAGATTGATTAATGAAACCAGCAAGTGGCTTAGTTTAAAATCTTATTTAATGGCCTTTTTTACCGGTCAAGAGGTAGAGGACTTTTCTGTAGCATCTGCTTCTGGTTTATTTAATTCAGAGCAGTTGTGTTGGGATAAGGATATCTTAAACTTTTTGGGATTGGCAGTAGAAAAATTACCCAAATTGGTTGACACAAATAGTAATTTCCCTATCTTGAATACGATTTCAGGGCAATTGGGACTATCTAAAAATACTAAAATTTTTGTAGGAGCAAGTGACGGTGTGTTAGCTAGTTATGCTGGATTTATTGGGACGGGTTCTAAGGTCAGTTTAACACTTGGAACAAGTGGAGCTGTTAGATATCTAACAACGGACAGAACTCTATCTTCAGATGAAAATACTTTTTGTTATTATTTATCAGAAAAATATTGGGTTGTTGGAGGTCCTTCTAATAATGGAGGGCAAGTTTTGGAGTGGGCAAGTTCCATTTTTTATGAGGATAAAAAAGAAATCTTTCTAGCAATTCCTATTTGTTTAGAAAGAAGTCCTATTGGAGCAAATGGGGTAATTTTTTTACCTTACGTGAATGGAGAACGAGCGCCACTTTGGGATGGTGATGTGACAGCTTTGTTTAGTGGAATTAGTTTTCAGAATAACAAATCAGATTTTGTAAGAGCGATTTGTGAGGGAATTTTATTCAATTTAAAGTTAATTTATAATTTATTAAATGTTAAAAATGAAATTATAGCGTTGTCAGGTGGTTTTTTTGACATTCCTAATATGGATGAAGAGGTAGCATCCATTTTTGATACAACTTGTATTAAAAGTGATGTGAATGAGCCAACATTTGGAGCTGTTATGTTAAGTAATGATATTTCGTATCATAACGATTTAAAAGAAAATCTCATTAAAGCAAATAAAGAAAAAAGTGAGAAATATTTAGAAAGCTATGAAAGTTTTTATAAAGCGTATTTGAGTTTGGTAGATGAAAAATAAAAAATGCTAAGGTAGAGGTTTTAATGACCTCTTTTTTTTGTTTAAAAAATTAATCTAAAAGTTTGTTTTTTCAACATAAAGGTTTTTTTTTTTNGTGATATCTTTAATTCAACAAATGAAGCAAGGAGGAAAAAAATGTTTGGGACAAAAAAAATCGATTTTGGGGTTTGTTATTATCCAGAGCATTGGCCTAAAGAACTTTGGGAAGATGATTTAGATAGAATGATACTTACTGGTATTGAAGTAATTAGAATTGCCGAATTTGCGTGGAGTAAGTTTGAGTTAGAAGAAAATATTTTTGATTTTACATTTTTTGATGAATTTTTAGAACTGGTTTCTAAAAAAGATATAAAAGTAATCTTTTGTACACCTACAGCAACGCCTCCAGTGTGGTTAACAGAAAGATATCCTGAAGTATTAGCTGTTGAGTATGATGGTTCAGTGCATAGACATGGAATGCGCCGCCAATATAATTATAATTCTCCAATATATTTAGAAAAAACTAAAATAATTGTTGAAAAGTTAGTAGAACACTATGGACATAATAAGTCGATAATTGGTTGGCAGATTGACAATGAATTAAATTGTGTAACAAATGAATTTTATGCTGAAGCAGATCACGTGGAATTTAGAAAATTCGTAAAAAATAAATACCAAAATTTAGTTAAATTAAATGAAGCGTGGGGAACAAATGTCTGGAATCAAACTTATACAGATTGGGAAGAAGTTTTTTTACCTAGATATGCGCCTAGAAAAACTACAAATCCTCATTTAAAATTAGATGCAACTCGATTTATTTCTGAAAGTGTGCTGAAATTTACTAGTATTCAATCTGAAATAATACGCAAGGGCGTTGATAAAGATATTTTTGTTACAACAAATGGTCTGTTTAAAAATATTGACTATAATAAAATGGTTCAAGATTCCTTAGATTTTATCACATATGATAATTACCCAACTTTTGGATTATTAGATAAGAGTAACAAATTAAAAGATAGACGCTGGAGTCATCATTTATCAAAAACTAGGGCGATTTCTTCGCATTTTGGCATAATGGAGCAGCAAGCAGGACCGGGAGGATGGGTAAACCATCATAAAGCTCCAACACCAAAACCTGGTCAATTAAGATTATGGACTTTTCAAGCAATTGCACATGGAGCTGATTTTATTAGTTATTTTAGATGGAGAACAGCACCATATGGAACTGAAATTTATTGGTATGGAATATTAGGACATGATAATAAAGATAATAGACGATTGTTGGAAGTTAAAAAAACAATCAACGATGTAAAAAAGATAGAAAATTTAAATAATAGTGACTATCAATCTGAAATAGCAATTTTACATGATTATGATAATGAATGGGATAGTGCGTATGATGTCTGGACGGGACCACTAGTAGAAAATTCTGAAAGGGCTTTATTTGAAACTTTACAGCAAAATCACATACCTTTTAATTATGTAAATTTTTCTAACACTCTTTCTATAAATAACTTGAAAAAGTATAAAGTAATTTTTGTTCCTCATTTGACTATAGTTAAAAATTCAATGGTTAAGTTACTAAAAAGATATACTGAGGAAGGTGGAAAATTAGTAATTGGCGCTAGAAGTGGTTATAAAGATGAAAATGGAAAGTGCCCAATGTTGACTATGCCTATAAAAATGACAGATTTATTTGGTATTGAAATTAATGATTTTACATTTTTACAAGATTTTGATTCTAGTAGGCAAGCAAGTTTTCTCGACAAAAAAATAAGTATGTCTGATTTTAATGATATTTTAACCCCCATTAGTTCAAGTTGTAAAACGCTTGCTACATACACTGAAGATTATTATGCAGGTGAAGCAGCTATAACAGTTAATAGTTATGGTAAGGGACAAGCAATATATTGTGGATCTTCATTTAATCAGTCTAATATATCTGAAATATTAACATATTTTAATATAACAGCGACTTTTGAAAAAATGATAAAATTACCGAATGTATGTGAAATTGCTGTTAGAGAAAATGAATATGAACAATATATTTTTGTTTTGAATTATAGTGGTGACCCACAAAAAATTCAATTAATTGAAGAATTTGTGGACACAAAAAATAATAAAAAAATATCTGGAACAATAGAATTAGTTGGTTACGATGTTTTAGTTCTAAAGAAATTAAAATAAGAGGAGAAATTAAAATGAGAGGAGAAATTAAAATGAGAAAATTAAAATTTAGTTTTTTGTTAATGGCATTACTAGTATTTATTGCAGGGTGTGGTGCTGGAAATGACTCTAAAAAAGATAGTTCGAAAAGTAATGGAAAAACAACCATGACTGTAGCAACGTTGACTGGCGGAAATAATGAAATTTATGCTGAATTAATTGGCAAAGAAATTAGTTCTTTTAATGAAAATAATAAATTTAACGTAGAATTAGTGCAAGAAGCTTATTCAAATGAACAGTACAAAACTAAATTGACAACCTTAATGTCATCAAATGCACAACCAGATATTTTTTTCACTTTTGAATCAGGTTTTTTACAACCTTTTGTAGATGGTGGAAAAGTTTATCCTATTAGCGAAGCAATAGAAGCTGATCAAGAATGGAGTGATAGATACCCAGATAAAAGTATTTTTGGTCCAGTAACTATTGAAGATAAATTTTATGCTGTCCCTAATACAAGACAATTAGTAACTATGACCTATAATACTCAGCTGTTTAAAGAAGCAGGTGTTTCTAAACCGACAACTTATCAAGAATTTTTAGACGTTTGTAAAGCTTTAAAAAGTAAAGGAATAACACCTTTGGCAGTTCCTGCTCAAGAAGCTTGGTATTCGGGTCAATTGTTACAACAACTTGCAAATATAGTTGGTGGAGAAGAATTATTTAATGGAACAGTTGATGGAACCATCAAATGGAACGATAAACGTTATGTTAAGGCAGGAGAAATGTTACAAGAACTTGTTGATAAAGAATACTTAGTTGAAGGATTTTTAGGCATGACACCTAACGAAGCTTTTGATAAATTTAACAAAAGTGAAGTTGGTATGATGATGAATTTGACATCAGCTGTGACGATGTTTAATGATAAAGATAATCCGATTTATGATGATATTGATTTCTTTCGTTTGCCTGCCGATGAAGAAGTTAACCAAAATATTAACGTTGGATCAACAGGTCAAATGTTTGCTGTAAGTAGCCAAGCCAAAAATATTGAAGCTGCTAGTGCCTTTATCAAACAGTTGACTGAAAAACAATTTCAACAAGAATTAGTTAATTTAGGTCAAGTTTTAGTTACTAATACTGAAGTTGATTATACTAAGACAGATGAAATGTCACTTAGAATGGGAGAGATTTTTACTGATGTAACACTATATACTCCTTGGTTGGATCGTATTTTTGGAGCTGGAGAAGGTATTGAATTTAATAATGCAGCAGTTGCTATTATGGCTGGAGGAAATCCACAAGAAAAATTAGATGATTTACAACAGTTTGCTCTAGACAACTCAGATCGTTAATTAAATAAATTTTATTAAAAAGTGAGTAAATTTTACTCACTTTTTTTAAAAAAGTAAATAATGAAAAATAGAAAGTGAGTGATGAAAATGCATAAAGTGCTTAGTAGCAAAAGAACCATATTAATTTTTGTGCTACCGGCTTTGATTCTTTATAGTTTGTTTGTTTTTGTTCCAATTATTTATAATATTTATTTAAGTTTTTTTCAAACTGATTTAATGAGTAAGAATACGTTTGTTGGTTTGTTAAATTATAAGAATTTATTTAATGATAAATTTTTTCAAAAATCATTAGTAAATAATTTAATTTTGGTTGTAGGATCTTTAATCGCTCATTTGAGTTTGGCACTTTACTTTGGTAATGCACTGTTTCAAAAAGTGAAAGGTAATAAATTTTTCCAATCTGTTTTTTTTCTACCTGTTGTTTTAAGTGGTGCCGGTGTAGGATTATTGTTTAATATGATTTATAATTCGGAGTTTGGTTTATTAAATGCAGTTCTAGATTTATTTAACTTAGGTCACTTAAAGCATGCTTGGCTTAGTGATGAAACAACAGTCATGTATGCTTTATTATTCGTTGTGATGTGGAAATTCGTTGGTTATCATATGGTAATTCAGTTAGCAGCAATGAGAGGTATCCCTGATAGTTTATATGAAGCAGCCGATATTGATGGAGCATCTTCTTTTCAAAAGTTCACAAAAATTACGTTACCTTTGATTAAATATGTTTTAAAAATTGATGTTGTACTAATAATAACAGGATCCTTAAAATATTTTGATTTAATTTGGTCTATGACTAAAGGAGGCCCAAATCACGCTAGTGAGGTAATGGCTACTTATATGTATTATCAAGGATTTCGAACTATGAAATTTGGTTATGCAAGTGCAATAGGAACTGTTTTATTTATCTTGTGTGCGATAGTAATATGGATTGTCAATGTAACAATGAAAACTGAGAAAATGGAATATTAGGAGGTGGAATAAAGTGAGACAAATAAAAAATGGTTTTTCAAAGAAAGTTACGTACATATCTTTAGTTATTTTTTCAATATTATGTCTATATCCTTTATTATGGTTATTAATGAGCTCGTTTAAAGATGGAAGCGAACTTTTTACAAATACATGGGGAATACCGAAATCACTTCACATAGAAAATTATACTAGAGCAATTTCTAAAGGAAATATTGGTAATAGCTTTTTAAACTCGTTTATTATTACTGGAGTTTCTGTTTTTTTATCCGTTATACTTGGTGCGATGGTTTCTTATGGAATTGAAAGATTAAATTGGAAAATGTCAGTAAAAGTAAAAAGTTTATTTTTGATGGGAATGAGTATTCCAACATATGCAGCTATTGTTCCGTTGTTTGCGATGTTTAACAAATTACAACTTCTTGATTCATACATTGCGGTAATAATAGCCCATGTAGTTTTTGCCTTACCAATGACTGTGTTTATTTTAGCAGGTTTTTTCTCTACAATACCTAAAGAATTAGAAGAAGCAGCAATAATGGATGGCTGTAGTGTGATTCAAAGCTTCTTTAAAATAATTTTACCAGTCGCAAAATCATCAGTAGTCACTGTAGCAGTGATTAATTTTATTAATATTTGGAATGACTTATTATTTGCACAAGTATTTTTGACAGCTGAAAATAAAATGCCATTACCAGTTGCTTTAACAACTTTTGCAGATTTGGATTCTGTTGATTATACGGGATTATTAGCAGCAGTTGTGCTTTCTGTTATTCCAACTATAGTAATATATATTATTTTACACGATCAAATTATGGACGGAATGACTTCAGGAGCTGTCAAGGGCTAAAAACATAAAATGAGTGACTTTTGATAACAAATATTAATATAGAATTTCCTTATTGCTTACATATTATTAAATGTATAATAAGTTTATACAGAGTTTATGAAATAAAAAAATTATTTTGTAAAGTGAGGGAAATAGACATGAAAATATTACTTGCTGATGATGAATTTTTTATTCGAGAAGGCTTAAAGTCTTTAGAATGGGAAACTATTGGTTTAAAAATTGTTGGTGTTGCTAGTAATGGCGTGGAGGCACTTAACATTGCTCGTAAATACTTACCAGATATTATTTTGACAGACATAAAAATGCCTAAAATGGATGGTTTAGAGATGAGTGAAAAATATTTAAAAATAAAACCTGATGCTAAAATTGTATTTTTAAGTGCTTATAAAGATTTTTATTATGTTCAGCAAGCAATGAGATTGGGTGGTATAGATTATCTACTAAAACCAACAAATCCAAATGAAATCTTAAGTTGTTGTAAGAAAATTAAAGAAAAAATTTTAAACAAACAACAAGAACAAAATATTATTGTTGATGAATTAACGATTGTTCCCCAAGAAAAAAAAGACGAAAAAAGAAATATTAAAGAGATATTAAGGTTTATTGATAGAAATTATATGAACTCGATATCTTTAAAAGATTTAGCAGATGAATTTCATTTTAATCCAATCTACATTAACAGAATGATAAAAAAAGAAACACAATCAACTTTTTTAGAAATTGTTAATACAAAACGTATGGATCTTGCTGCAGATTTAATAAAATCAACCGAGTTACGAATTGAAGAAGTTGCTCAAAAAACTGGGTTCATAGATCAACGTTATTTTAGTCAAGTATTTAAAAAACGTTATGGAGAACCCCCTGGAAGCTATCGTCAATTAAATAAAGTTTCTGGTAAAAGTAAACTACTATGAGAGTGAGAAAATTAAACATTGGCATGAAATTAATTATTTCATGTATGGGATTGAGTATCATAATCATTTTAATGATGACTTATGTTTACTACATAAATTCCCATAATTTAATAAAGAAGCAAATGGATAATACTACTTTTAATATTTTACATCAAACAGGAAGTAATATAGATATTTTATTAGAAGAGTATGATAGCATCATTTTTAATATAAAAAAAGATCCGATTATACAAAGTTATCTAAAAGAAGAACCATCTCTAGATAATTTTGAAAATTATGAACAACAAAAAGAGATGATAAATAGAGTGTATGACTATATATTATATGAACCTGGGGTAGAATCAGTTTTCATAGTTACTGAAAGTGGAGAGAAAATCGAGATTTCAAAAACTTTGGTTAAATATGATTTAAATAGAGATTATAAAAAAAATATATATGCGGAAGGTGGTAAAACACTGTGGCTAGAATCAAACTACGAAAATGGTTATATTTCAGCCGGCTCACAAATCAATCATTTATTGAGTATGAAACCTCTAGGCTATATTATTCTAAATGTTTCAGAAGAATCTTTTAGTAAAGTGTATTCGAAAATGAATGCTGTAAAAGAGGGCGAGGTGTTTATAGTTAATAAAAACTTAAAAATTATATCAGCAGAAAATGATGAAACACTTATTAAAAGAGCTACCAATCAAAATAGTCAAACTCTTTTTGAAACAGATAATACGTTAATAAATATAAATAATAAACAGTTTAAATTATCATGGACCAATGTAAATAATGATGAATGGTTTTTAGTTTATGGCACACCGATTATTTCATATCGAGAAACACTATATAATTTAAAAGGTAGTCTGTCCGTTCTAATCTTAATTGGAATGATTATATCCACATTGTTAAGTATTCTAATTACTCGTCAGTTTTCAAGGCCAATAAAAAAATTAAATGAAACTATGACTCAATTTGGTAAAGGTGATTTAAATGTTACTTATAAAGTTCACTCAGGAGATGAAATTGGAACTTTGGGAAATAGTTTTAATTTGATGGCTGAAAATATAAATGAATTATTAGAAAAAGTATCTAGTGAGAAAATACTAAAAAAAGAGGCTGAATTAAAATCGCTACGAATGCAAATTAATCCTCATTTTTTGTACAATACATTAGAAACAGTTAATTGGATGGCGCGTGTTAAAGGAATTCCAGAGGTTGGTGATATAGTCAAATCATTGGCAGAAATGATGAGATATTCAATTGATGGCTCTGAATTTTCTGATCTAGAAAGCGAATTAAATAATATTAGTAATTACTTAGAAATTCAAAAAAGGCGATATGGTAAATCGTTGATTGTCAAACACTTAATTTCAGAAGAATTATTGAATGTTAAAACTCCTAAATTAATTTTACAACCAATTATCGAGAATGCTTTAGTACATGGGTTTGAAGAAACTGAACATGAGCAATTATTAATAATTGAGGCCAGAAAAGTTGACTCATATCTTTTAGTTAATATTATAGATAATGGTTGTGGTATGAGTGAAGAAAAATTACAGGAAGTTAGAAAAAAAATCCAAGACACATCAAGTAATGATTCGGAACAACACATAGGTTTACAAAATGTTAACTTAAGATTGAAGAGGTATTACGAAGAACTTGAAGGTCTAAAAGTTCATAGTAAATTAGGACAAGGAACGAAAATTGAATTTAAAATACTAATAAAAGATAATTTTGAGCCCAAGAATCTTATTTCAAATGAGATGGTAGATTAAATCTATTATTTGAATATAGATTATTTAAGGAGAAAATTGCAAAATAAAAAAATAATTATTAAAGGAACTAAGAACAAGAAAAAAATTGACATAGAGTGCGCTAACATATTTATGGGCTCAAGTGATTTTTTACGACTAGACAATAAAAAAGATGCATGGACTATACTGGATCACTTTATTTTGTTAGGTGGTAATAGCTTTGATACGGCAAGACACTATAAATATAGTGAGTTGGCGTTAGGAAGCTGGATGGAAGAAAGAAAAAATCGTGATCAAGTAGTTATTGAAACAAAATGTTGTCATCATATTCGAGATACTAATAAAAAACCAAGAGTAAATAAAGCTGCGATTGAAGAAGATCTAATGAATAGTTTAGAGTATTTAAAAACTGATTATGTCGATTTGCTAGCTTTACATCGTGATGATTTAAATCAATCAGTTGAGGAAATTATGGAAGGCCTACGTCAACAAGTAATTTTGGGTAGTGTACATGCAATAGGGCTATCAAACTGGGAATTACCAAGAATTAAAGAAGCAATGCTATACGCATCAGAAAATAAATTAGCTCAAATTAGTTTTAATAGTCCAAATCTAAGTTTGGCTAGCGTAAATCAACCAAGATGGCCAAATTCTGTAAAAGCTAATGATGAAATGAAAAAATGGCACGAAGAAACGCAACTACCAGTAATTTCTTGGTCCTCTCAAGCAAAAGGTTTTTTTCTGAAAAATTTAATAGAGATGATTTATCAAATCAAAAGATTGTAGATGTTTATTATTCTAAAAAAAATTGGGGGAAATATGATCGAGTCCAAGAATTAGCATCTAAGAAAAATGTGTTATCAGTTCAACTATCATTGGCCTATGTTTTAAACCAAAATTTTCTGACTGCAGCAGTAATTGGCTCTGGAAAATTAGAACATGGCAATTCTTCAGTTGAGGGAGAAAAAATCAGTTTAACTTCTGAGGAATTGGATTATTTAAATTTAATTATCACATAAATAGCTAGATTGTATTTTGAATACTAAAGAATCAGATTGTTATTGATGACACTCATCTAAATTTTAAACTACTTGATTTTTGTATACATTTGTAGAATAAAGGTATACAAGGAGGTTTTATATATGAGCACTGTTGCATTTCGAGTTACCGATGAGAAAAAATCATTTATTCAATCCATGGCTGATTTAAATGGACTAAGATTATCAGAACTTGCTAGAACGAAACTACTAGAAGGATTAGAAGATCAAATTGATATGGCTTTATATGAAAAAGCGATGAAGTCTCATGAATTAAATGATGAAAGTATTTCCCATCGAGATATGCTTCAAGAATTAGGCTTTTGATAGAAAAAAAATATGTAGTTCGCTATGAAAAAGATACTCAAAAAGCATTGGAAAAAATGGATAAACACCAGGCTATGCTGATTTTATCATGGATTACTAAAAACTTAGAAGGTATTGATTCACCACGAATTCATGGTAAAGGACTAGTGGGGATTAAAAGTGGTCAGTGGAGATATAGAATAGGTGATTATCGCTTAATAGCAAACATAGATGATGAAACAATAACTATTTTAGTTTTAGAAATTGGGCTCTTTGTCAAATAGGACTGATGGCTCAA
>NZ_JXKD01000025.1 GCF_001885765.1 Enterococcus aquimarinus
TTAAAAGAGACTTTTGGGTCAGCCTCTTTTTTTTGTCTCTTCGTCAATTGGTATTGATGAAATCTCGCGCTACCCTACGAAAAATCAGCTTGTGTGGGTGGATTGCGAGATCGCTTCAGTAACTACAACAGGCTCGAAACGGTCCCAGTGCTATCAAAAACGCCCCCAAAATTCTGTCAGAAATTCCTAGTCCAAAACAAGAGATGCCTTATAAGTTGATCAAAACGAGATTAAGGGTACTCTCCAACCAATTAATAGCCATTCCAAACATTCCCGAAAATCCATAAGATACGTGAGCTGAAGCCCGTTTTAAAAAGACTTCCGGGGAAAAGACGAATGATTTTCATTTTAATTAAAAAAATGATTGGATTTTGTTGCCATTCACTCCGTAACTTTGCTATAATAAACGTTACATCATATTAAAAGGGGAGAACATCATGACCGTTTATAACTTTTCAGCAGGTCCAGCCATTTTACCAAAATCTGTTCTAAAAAAAGCACAAGAAGAACTATTAGATTACCAAGGAAGTCAGCTGTCCGTAATGGAAATGAGCCATCGTTCCTCCTTATATGAAAGCATCATCAATGAAGCCGAACAACGCTTACGTCAGTTGATGGCGATTCCAGAAAACTACCACGTCCTATTTTTACAAGGCGGCGCAAGTTTACAATTTTCAATGTTGCCTTTAAACCTTGCCAAAGGAAAAAAAGCGCTCTACGTTAATACAGGCGCGTGGGCGAAAAAAGCCATTGAAGCAGCGCAAGCCATTGATGGCGTGGAAGTTGAAGTCATTGCCTCAAGCAAAGATGAAAACTTTAACTACGTACCAAAAATTACCCGCGACATGGTCGATCAAGACGCGGCTTACTTACATATTACAACGAATGAAACGATTGGCGGAATCGCCTTTAATGAGATTCCTGATGCTGGTGACGTGCCGATTGTTGCGGATATGTCATCAAATATCTTGTCAAATGATTACAAAGTCACGGATTTTGGCGTGATTTATGCCGGCGCGCAAAAAAATATTGGGCCATCTGGGTTAACCGTGGTGATTATTCGCGATGATTTATTAAATGACGAACCCATTTTTGCCCCAATGCTCGATTACCGAATTCATGCCGAAAACAAATCCATGTACAACACACCGGCAACGTACGGTATTTATATTGCAAAACTTGTTTTTGAATGGTTAGAAGAACAAGGTGGCGTCGCAGGCATTCTCGCGAAAAATCAAGAAAAAGCACAATTACTTTACGATGCCATCGATGCGTCAGATATCTTTACGAGTCCCGTAGCCAAAGAAGACCGTTCCATTAATAATATTCCATTTGTAACGGGCAATGACGATTGGGACAAAGAATTCAATAAACGTGCACTTGAAGCAGGGATGCTTAACTTAAAAGGTCACCGTAGTGTTGGAGGCATGCGTGCGAGTCTTTATAATGCCTTTCCAAAAGAAGGCGTTGAAGCACTCGTGGCGCTCATGCAAAAATTTGAAGAAGAAAAGGCGGGAAAATAAATGTTTCATATTAAAACGTTTAATGCAATTGCTCCAGAAGGTATGGCGCGTTTCGAAGATGAAAATTACACCATTGATCAAGATCAAGCAGCTCATGGGATTATTTTACGAAGTGAAAAATTACATGGCTACGATTTTCCTGAGTCCGTCTTAGCCGTTGCACGGGCAGGAGCTGGAACGAACAATATTCCAGTTGAGGAGTTAACCAAAGCCGGTGTAGTGGTCTTTAATACGCCAGGAGCAAACGCGAACGCCGTCAAAGAATTAGTCGTGGCGAGTTTATTATTAAGTGTACGTCCGATTTTACAAGGAGCAAACTGGGTACAATCACTAGAAGGCGACAATTTAGAAGAAGTCGCAGAAGCGAACAAAAAACAATTTGCCGGTAATGAACTCGAAGGCAAACGTCTTGGGGTCATCGGATTAGGGGCAATTGGGGCCATGATTGCCAACGACGCGTATCGTTTAGGTATGGAAGTCATGGGTTACGATCCGTATGTCTCTGTCGACACGGCATGGACCATCTCACGTCGAGTAAAACGGGCACAACAAATTGAAGAAATTTTTACGACATGTGATTTTATTACCGTTCATGTGCCGTTAACCGAGGCGACTCGTGGATTAATCGGGGAAAAAGAAATCGCCTTGATGAAACCAACAACAAGATTATTTAACTTCTCTCGTGGTGAAATTGTGGATACCGATGCGGTCTTAAAAGCGATCAATGCCGATGAATTAGGTGGCTTTACGACCGATTTTGCCGATAGCAAACTGCTTCATAATCCGAAAATTTTAGTCTTACCACATTTAGGTGCGTCGACGGAAGAAGCCGAAATCAACTGTGCAAAAATGGCCGCTCGTACCTTAAAACGCTTCTTAGAGACAGGTGTCATCAAGCGTTCCGTTAACTTCCCAACGGTCGAAATGAGTTTCCAATCACCATATCGCATCACGATTATTCACGAGAACACGCCAAATGTCTTAGGTCAAATTTCAACCGAAATTGCCTCACTAGGCATTAATATCGATAATATGATCAATCGTGGACGTGGCGACTTTGCTTATACGTTAGTTGACGTCAATGTCCAAGACGACGCGATTATGCAAAGAGTGAAACGTCACTTAGAAGGCAAAGAGCACATGATTCGCGTGCGTACGATTAAAAATACGGAGGTCTTTAACGAATGGTGTTAGTCAAAGCATTTAAAGGAATACGTCCAAAGCCTGCTTATGCAGCCAAGATTGCGGAGTTACCTTACGACGTTGTCAACTCGCAAGAAGCAAAGGAATTAGCGCAGAACAATCCCTATAGCTATTTCCACATCGATAAAGCTGAAATTGATTTACCAGAAGATGTGTCACCATACAGTGAAGAAGTCTACCAAAAAGCAGCGGAAAACTTAGCGCTGAATTTGGAAAAAGGGTGGCTAGTCAAAGACAATCATCCGAATTTTTATTTATATCAATTAACGATGAATGGTCGTAGCCAAACAGGGCTTGTGGCATGTACGTCAATTGATGATTATATTGCGGGTAAAATTAAAAAACACGAATTTACGCGTTACGAAAAAGAAATTGATCGGATCAACCATATGAAAGCCTGCGATGCCAATACGAGTCCGATTTTCTTAACGTATCGCAAAGAAGCTGAAATCCAAACGATTATTGAAGAGTGGAAGAAAAACCATGCCACGCTGTATGATTTTGAGAGCTATCATGATGTTCATCACTGTGTCTGGTTAATCGACGACGAAAGAACGACAGAACGATTGAGTCAGCTTTTTGAAGAGGTTGATGCGTTATATATTGCTGACGGACATCACCGTAGTGAATCAGCGGTTAAAGTAGGACTTGAAAAACGGGCGAATGGAACGGATAGTGCCGAGAGTGATTTCTTCTTGTCGATTTTATTCCCAGCCGAAGAACTTGAAATTTTAGAGTACAACCGGATTTTAAATGTTCCGTTACCAGAAGACTTTATGACAATCCTTAAACAACATTTCATTGTGGAAGAAACAACTGAAAATAAAGCGCGTGAACCAAGACAAATTCAAATGTACTTGGATCAAAAGTGGTATCAATTAACTATTCCAACTGAAAAAATCCCAGCTGATTTAATCGATAGCTTAGACGTTTCTTATTTACAAAAACACGTTTTTGAAGAAATCTTTGACATTATGGATATCCGTAGTGACAAACGCATTGATTTTGTCGGCGGCATTCGTGGTTCAGAAGAACTCGTCAAACACGTCGATAGTGGTGCATGGAACTTAGCCTTTGCGATGTATCCAACTCAAATGAGCGATCTACTTGCCGTAGCAGATGCTGGCGAAATCATGCCACCAAAATCAACCTGGTTCGAACCAAAATTATTAAGTGGTTTGTTCTTACACGATTTAGAAACAAAATAACAGTGACCCCCCTCAGGCGTTGATTCTCCTGAAGGGGGTTTTTAGGGCTCTTTCGGCAAATAGTGTTGATGGAATCTCGCGCTNGTTACGGATACAGGCTCGAGGCGGTCCCACGGCTCTCCCCTCCAATAAATTTTTTCGTAAGGGAGCGATTCACTATGCCATTGAGCTTCAAAATCAATGGATAAAAAAAGAAGAACCGAGGTCCTCCTTAATTGTATGGATCATGCAAAATATCACGATTTGACAAAGAACCCAAAAGGGGAGCCTGAAATACCGTTAATAATACTTTTAAAAGAGCGCAAAAAAACGAACCAGCAGGCCAAAGCCCGTTGGTTCATTTTGCTTATCCCTTCACTGATCCTGAAGTAATGCCTTCAACGTAGAAGCGTTGCATGAAGATGAATAAAATCGTAATTGGAATGGCAATCAACACACACCCTGCGGTAAACGCCATAAACAATGAGTTGGCTGTTGTACGAGTCATCATGGTGAATAGACCAATCGCAACCGTATAGTTTTGAACTTTATCGCCCATGATGATTTTCGCAAAGATGAAGTCCATCCATGGTCCCATAAAGGTCATTAATGATGTGTAGACAATCATTGGTTTAGAAAGAGGCAACGTAATTTGTGTGAAGATTTCCCATTTATTTGCCCCATCAATCATCGCGGATTCATCAAGCGCCATCGGAATGGTATCAAAGAATCCTTTCGCGATATAAAATCCTAGTGCCGCGCCAGAAGAATAAACTAAGATTAAGGCAAACAATGTTTCTGTTAAGCCTAATGCTTTTAAAATATAGTAGATAGCAATCATACTCATAAATCCTGGGAACATATTCAAGACTAATGCGACTTTTAAGAATGGTTTTCTTAGGCGGAAACGTAAACGAGATAACGCGTACGCCATCGCAATCGTGATGAACGTTGATAAGATACAGCTAATGGTTGCCACAAATAACGTATTGAGGAACCAGCGAACAAACGGAAAGTTACCCGTGGCGTTCGTGAGTAAAATGCGATAGTTTTCAAGTGTAAAAGTTTTAGGAATGATATACGGCACAAACGCGCCACCTTCGCCCCGGAAACTCGTCAGAACAATCCATACAATCGGGAATAACCAAACGATGGATAAGGCAATGAGCGCCGTATATGACGAAGTTAAGGTCCATTTGCGTTTTGCTTTGTAACTCTTGATTTTCTTTTCTTGCGCCATCGATTACGCCTCCTTAAATGAATTCGTTCTTGTGTAAGCAAATAAACTAAAGACTGCTGATAAGATAAAGATTAAAATACCGATAACAGATGCTAAGTTGTAGTCGAGTGTATTCACCGTTAAATTATACAACCAAGTCACTAACAGGTCAGTCGAACCTGCTCCGTAAAAGTCTGAGTTCGTTGGTCCGCCACCCGTTAAGAGGAAAATCACGTTAAAGTTATTGATATTTCCAATAAACTGTTGGATTAAAGCTGGCGTCATCACGAATAAAATTTGTGGGAACGTGATATTTTTGAAAATTTGGAAAGCATTCGCGCCATCAATATGCGCGGCTTCGATTTGATCGGTTGGTAAGTTTTGGATAATCCCGGTCGAAACGAGCATCGTTGCCGGAATCCCGATCCACATGTTGACGACAATCACGGTGATTTTCGCCCAGTTCGGATCGGTTAAAAACGGAATGGCCGCATCGATCCAGCCCCAACGAATCAACGTCGCGTTGATCGGACCCGCACCATTTAACAAGTTGCGCATCACTAATAATGAAATAAACTGTGGCACAGCTAACGTTAACACGAAAATCGTGCGCCATAAGCCTTTGAATTTTAAGCCTTTTGTGTTAATTAAGAGTGCAAGTAGGACACCGAAGAAGAAACACGTAACGGTAGCAAGGACTGCCCACGTTAACGTCCAACCAAGTACTGGGAAAAACGTACCAGCCATTTTTCCGTTTAACACGTTACCGAAATTTTTCAAACCAACCCAAGTAAAGAGATTTTTGGGTGGTAAGTGATTGTGATCATAATTCGTAAAGGCAATCGAGATCATGTATAACAAAGGTAAAACCGTAAAGAGTAAGACCCCAAGTAACGGAATCGTCATTAACGTTGCGTGGAATCGCTCATTTAACAAACTCTTCAAATCTTCCCGCGTTGTTGGAGCAGGGAGGCCTTTTTGTTTTAATTCATGTAAATAGCGGGCACTCTTTAAGTTTGCGATATACAAGATGAGCATCACAACACATAATATAATGGCAGCAATCCCGAATAATAATATCAACATGGAGTTGTCACCCTCTTGTAAAATCGGAATGCCTAACCGGTCATCCATTACTAACCCTTGTTCAACCGTTCCTAAATGAGAGAGCATACTCAGTGCGATAATCCCATTTGAAATAAACCAAAATAAAAATCCAATTTGCGTTGCGAGAAATATAATTCCTTTTAACCATTGTTTGTTGGCAAAGTTGGCACTACCCATGACGATAAAGGAGAGTTTCGTCGCGAGGTCGCCTTCTTTAAACAATTCGATAAAGGAAAGTTGTGGCAGATGTTTTTTTCTGTTGAACATATGCTATCGACTCACTTTCGTCTAGAATTAAAAAAAAGAAGAGGCATCGCCTGGATCGATGAATGCCTCATCTCGTCTTTTGATTGATTATTCAGAAATCGTTGCAGTTTCAGTAACAAGTGCATCGAGTTTTGTCATGTAATCTGCTGGTTTAATATTTCCTTTGTAAGTGTCATTGATAACCGCATCCATTGCAGGCCAGAATGAAACCATTTCTGGAATCTTAGGCATTACAACTGAGTGAGTTGTTTGAGACATTTCCATTACCGCTTTCGCAACGGCATCTTTTGTAATCGCTTCATTGCTTTGTAAAGCTTTGTTTGATGGAATAACGCCCATTTTTTCAAACTCAACTAATTGAGAGCTTTCGTTTGATAAGTAGTTCGCTAATGCCATTGCTGCAAGTGGTGCTTCAGTTTGTTGGTTAACTGCGAACAATTTAACCCCTAAGAAAGCTTTCATTTGCACTTCGCCATTCCCAAAATCAACTGTTGGGTAAGCGGCAACTGCCATGTTTTCACCTAACGCTTTTTCAACGTCATTCTTAGACCAAGGACCAGAAAGGAATGCATCAGTTACGCCAGATTCTAAGTTTGATAACGCTTCAGCATTTGATTGAATAACACCTGGGTTATTTTTTTGATCGGCAATCCATTGTAAAACTTCGACACCTGGTTCTGTATTAAAGTTTGTTCCATTTGGATCTTCACCCGTTTCACCATATAAGTACAGACCATTACTCATGAAGAGTGGTCCGAAGACATAGTTCGCACCTGCTTCGCCAAGGTTTGCACCGATTTTGCCTTTTTCAGTCATTGTTGCCCAAGATTTCACATCATCTTCTGAAAGGGTTGCTTTATTATAGTAAAGAATTTGTGATTCCACTCCATAAGGGTAGCCGTATAACTCGCCGTCCCATGTTGCGCCTTCAATCGCAGAGTCCACGTTATTTGCTTTCACTTCATCTGCATATTTTGTATTTGGATAAAGAAGTCCAGCCTCGGCCATTTGCCCAACTTGGTCATGAGGCATCATGAAAACATCCGCTGCTGCTTTTGGATCTTTTGAAACTTCAGTTTTTGCATCGGCAGAACTTCCGGCAGCGATTTCAACTTCAACATCTGGAAATTCTGTTTGGAAATCAGCGACAATCCCTTTAAAGGTTTCAACGTGTTCAGTATCAATCCAAACTTTGACTTTTCCTTCAACTTTTACTTCTTCTGTTGCGCTGCTTCCTGAAGCGCTCTCATCTGGTGCCGCACTGCTTGCCCCGCCGCCACCGCTCGCACATGCTGCTAATAATACGGTTGATGCGCTTAAAACGAGTCCACTTGTTAAATATTTTTTCCAATTTTTCTTCATAAATAATCCCTCCGTGTAATAAAATTAGTTACAACAATATTATGCAACCGATTGCAAATATAGTCAATACCTTTTCTCATTTTTCCAGTAAAAAGATATTTTTAGATTTCAATCAATAATAGTAAAATCAACTTTTAATAAAGTGGTAAACCCTTTCACAAAGTCTTTCGTTTAATGAGAATCGCCTACGCAATCGGTTTCTCACTTTGTTGCATTTCGTTCCCTGATGTGGCATAATAAGCAAAAATGAGAAGGAGTGTTGTTTATGAACACAGCTGCAATTTATCATCGACCAGAAAGTGAATTTGCTTATCTATATGACTCAGAAACCCTACATTTACGCATTCGTACCGCTAAAGGAGACGTCGCGCGCGTCCATTTAGTGAGTGGTGATCCGTATCTAGTGGATCAGTGGTGTCATGAAACACCGCAACCGCTGGAGAAAATTCTTTCGACGGATCTTTTCGATTATTGGTTTATCGCAGTGACAGCTGAATCCAAACGCTTAGCTTATGGATTTACCTTAGAAGGTGAAGATGGCTTAATGGCCTTTTATGGCGATCACGGGATTTATCCATTAAATGAAAAAACCTTAGCGATGCCAAATAATTATTTCAGAATGCCGTATTTCCAAGAAGTCGATCGTTTTAAAGCACCTGCGTGGGTGAAAGAAACGGTTTGGTATCAAATTTTCCCAGAACGTTTTGCCAATGGCGATCCGTCAAATGACCCAGAAGGCACGTTACCGTGGGGCAGTCAAGATCCTGATCGCCAAGATTTCTTTGGGGGCGACTTAAAAGGGGTGCTCGATAATCTGGATTATTTAGAAGACTTAGGCATTAACGGGTTGTATTTCTGTCCGATTTTTGAGGCAGGTTCAAACCATAAATACGACACAATTGATTATTTAAAAGTGGATCCCGCTTTTGGAGATGGTGCACTCTTTAAAGAACTCGTGGAGGCTTGTCATGAGCGCGGCATTAAAGTCATGCTTGATGCGGTCTTCAATCATATCGGAGATACATCGCCACAGTGGCAAGATGTCATTGAGAACGGTGCCGATTCGCCCTATGCGGATTGGTTTTACGTGCGGGAATTCCCGGTAACGTATACCGAAGGCAAAGATTTTGAAAATGCCGAAGATTTAACGTATGACGTTTTTGCCTTTACGCCGCATATGCCAAAA
This sequence comes from Enterococcus aquimarinus, assembly GCF_001885765.1. GTDB lineage: Bacteria > Bacillota > Bacilli > Lactobacillales > Enterococcaceae > Enterococcus_I > Enterococcus_I aquimarinus. The sequence continues at coordinate 9,055 of NZ_JXKD01000025.1, forward strand.
TTAAATACCGCGAATCCAGAAGTGCAAGCGCATTTACTTGAGATTGCGAAATTTTGGATTGGAGAATACGATATCGATGCCTGGCGCTTAGATGTGGCAAACGAGGTCGACCACGCGTTTTGGAAAAAATTCCGTCAAGTCTGTGATGAAACCAAAGAAGACTTCTATATACTAGGGGAAATTTGGCATTCTTCGCAAAACTGGCTGCAAGGCGATGAATTCCACGCAGTCATGAACTATGCTTATACCGATGCGATTTTAGGTTACTTCGTCAAAGAAGACCTTTCACTACCGAAAATGGTCTCTGAAATTAACCAACAATTGATGCTTTACCGGGATCAAACCAATCAAATGCAGTTTAACGTCTTGGATTCCCATGATACCGCTCGCTTATTAACGGAAACGAACGAAGACAAAGACTTAATGAAACAAGTGATGGCCTTTACCTACATTCAACCAGGGGTACCGTGCTTGTATTATGGCGATGAAATCGGCATGACTGGTGCGAATGATCCGGATTGTCGGAAATGTATGGTTTGGGAAGAAGAAAATCAAGATTTAGAACTCCTAGCCTTTACGAAGTCATTGATTGCGCTTCGTCGCAAAGAAGCCGCTTGTTTATCGGAAGGCCGTGTTTACTGGCACGCAGTCGATCAAACAAATGGTCTCATCTGGTTTGAACGTCATCTTGACGAACAAGTGATTCAGGGAATCTTTAATACGGGTGAAGAAACAATCACGGTGGAAGCTGCAGGAGAAGAATGTTTTAATCATCTAGTAACGAAAGAAGACCAAACGTATCACATCGAGCCAAAGGGTTTTGTCATTATCAATAATAAATCATAACAAAACCGGTTGCGTAAAAATAATATGTTAGAAAATATAAAGTTCATTGAATCAATCGATTTAATGAACTTTATTGCGTTAAAGTCCTTTTGAATCAACGAAAACAAATATTTTTAAAAAATACAAGAAAACGCTTGCTTTTTATCGCAATCGGTTGCATAATAAACTTATCAAATACAGGGAGGCTTTATCATGTTAAATAAACGTATGAAGAAAATTGGTTCAGGTATTTTATTAGCAGGTTTGACACTAACAACGCTTGCAGCTTGTGGCAATGCTAGCGAAACAAACAATAGTGCAGCTGACGCAAGTGGCACAGACGAGGGTGCAAGTGGCGAAGTCGTCGAAATCGACATCTTCCAGTTTAAAGTCGAATTCAAGGATCAATTTGAGGCGTTAGCAAAACAATACGAAGCCGAAAATGAAAATGTCAAAATTAACATCGAAACAGTCGGTGGTGGATCCGATTACGGTGCCGCTCTCAAATCAAAATTCTCTTCAGGAAACGAACCAGACATCTATAACATCGGTGGACCAGAAGATGTGACGATGTGGGTTGACAATTTAACCGATTTAAGTGATACCGAAGCGGCGAATCAAGCCCTTGAAGGCACGTTAACCGGTGCGACAAAAGATGGAAAAGTTCTAGGATTACCTTATAACATCGAAGGATATGGTGTGGTCTATAACAAAGCTATATTTGAAGAAGCAGGCATTGATGCTACTACAATCAAAACCCTAACGGATTTAGAAGAAGCCGCTAAAACATTAGACAGCAAAAAAGAAGAGTTAGGCCTAGATGCACCATTTGCCCTAGCTGCGAAAGAACTATGGATTACGGGCTTACACTCAGGCAATGCCTTCTTGAATGCAGAATTTGATAACGACGTAATGAAAGCTTTTGATTCTAAGACAGTTGAATTCAAATACGGCGAACAATTCCAAAAATACATCGATATCAGTAACAAATATTCCGTGCAACCAGCGAATAGTTTAGACTACTCACAACAAATCGAACAACTATTCTCAAATGGTAAAGTTGCGATGACGCAACAAGGAAACTGGGTATATCCAACGATTGCCAGTGTAAATCCTGAACTAGCTGAAAATATTGGTTTACTGCCAATTCCAATTGATGGGGTAACAGAAGGCACGATTCCAGTCGGCGTACCAATGTACTGGGGTGTGAATCCAAATGGTAGCGAAGCGGAAGTTCAAGCTTCAAAAGATTTCTTAGACTACTTATACACAACAGAAGAAGGCAAACGAATCGTCTTAGAAGACTTCAAATTTGTACCAGCATATAAAGGATATGACACTGAAAAAATCTCAGATCCATTATCAAAAGACGTTTACACTTACTACACGGAAGGCAACACAACTGGATGGGTATTCATGGGTTATCCTGCAGGATGGGGAGAACAAACACTTGGTGCTGAAATCCAAAAATATGTTGCAGGTGAAGCAACATGGGCTGAAGTGGAAGATGTAGCGAAAACGAAATGGGCAGAAGAAAGAGAATAAGAGAATAATGGAAAGAAAGTGAGAGAGAAGCCTTTGACTCTCTCGCTTCTTTTTTAAATTAAAATGGGGGAAAGAACATGACACATCAAAAGAAAACTTGGTTTTATTTATTTTCAGCGCCAGTCATTATCGCCTTGTTCATTGTAGTCGTAATACCGTTTTTCTATGGCATTTATTATTCATTCACCGATTGGAATGGGGTTTCTGAAGCAGCACTCGTCGGTTTTAGTAATTATTCGAAACTATTAAAAGACCAAGAATTTTGGACATCGATTTGGTTTACTACCAAATTTGCTTTTGTGGCAATCATCTTAATTAACGCCATTGGACTAGGACTGGCATTGCTTGTTACGAATAAATTTAAAGGAGCCAATTTATTACGGACGATCTTCTTTATGCCTAACTTAATTGGGGGCTTAATCTTAGGATTCATCTGGCAATTTATTTTTATTAACGCCTTTTCAGCTATTGGAGACGTCTTGAACTCCACCGGCTTAAAAACGTGGCTGTCGACACCCGAAACAGGTTTTTGGGCAATGGTCATCGTCATGTGTTGGCAAATGTCTGGTTACGTGATGGTTATTTACATTTCGTATTTACAAAGCGTGGACGATGCCTTATTAGAAGCTTCTGACTTAGATGGCGCTTCTGCATTCCAAAAATTCTGGCACGTCAAATTCCCACTGATTATGCCTGGTTTTACCGTAAGTTTATTTATGACATTGTCAAATTCCTTTAAACTTTACGATCAAAACTTATCGTTAACAAATGGTGGACCGTATAAATCCACGCAAATGGTCGCAATGAACATCTATAATACCGCTTTTTTAGAAAATAAAATGGGGTACGCCCAATCCAAAGCCGTTATCTTCTTCTTGTGTGTAGCGATTATTTCCTTAACGCAAGTTTATCTGACAAAAAGAAAAGAGGTTGAAGCATAATGAAACAAGGCTCAAAGCAATTAGGAAAAGCTTTTCTTGGCCTAGCCCTAGGTCTTGTTTGGCTGATTCCGTTTTACTTAATGGTAACCAACTCATTTAAAACCAAACAAGAGATTTTTACCAATCCCTTGAAATTCCCAGAAGCATTCACTTTTGAAAACTATCCGGAAGCCTTTCGTCAATTGGACTTTATCCGGACATTAGCGAATTCCTTACTCATTACGGTCTCTTCCGTTATCGTTATCGTGATTTTTTCGGCGATGGCAGCTTACGCGTTAGAACGGATCAAATCAAAATTTAGTACAATTACCTTTATGGTGTTTGTCGCAGCGATGCTTGTACCATTCCAATCGGTGATGATTCCCTTAGTCGCACTTTTTGGGAAAGCCCAAATGCTCAACCAAATTGGGATTATCTTCATGTATTTAGGTTTTGGTGGTAGTATGTCCATTTTCTTATATCACGGTGCGATGAAGTCGATTCCTCGTGCGCTAGATGAAGCCGCGATTATCGATGGCGCGAGTCGTTGGCAAGTCTTTTGGAAAGTGATTTTCCCAATGCTAAAACCAACAACCGTTACCGTTGCCGTATTGAACACGATGTGGATTTGGAACGATTATCTCTTACCATCACTCGTAATCAATTCACCAACAACGCAAACGATTCCGTTGAAGATGTTCTTCTTCTTTGGACAATACACGAAACAATGGCACCTAGCATTAGCGGGATTAGTCATTGCGATTTTACCAGTTATCATTTTCTACTTCTTTATGCAAAAACAAATCATCAAAGGCGTAGCCGATGGTGCAGTGAAATAATCAAAAAGAGCTTCCTTTTCAAGTGACGAAAAAGGAAGCTCTTTTTTGTTTCTGCAATTTGTGGCGATGAATAGCGTCAAGACTATTCACGAACTATCTAAAGGCAAAAAAAGAAACCAACGAATAAAAAGTTGGCTTCAATCAAAACAATCGCACGCTATTTGCGAGCACAAAAACAAAAATAACAAAAAAAACGACTGATAGAAAGATAATACGCAGGAAGATTCCCCACTCAAAAAGAAGCTAACCTTCGCTAGCTTCTTTTTTGAAACGTTGATGCACGTTGTGAAGAATCTTCCCCAAAATTCTTCTCACCTGTATTATAACTGGAAATCGTTATTTTCTCAACTATTTGCACGCGTGTGGAACCTTATCAGACAAGGCTTTTCGTGTGGGATTTCACATGATAGAGGGATTTTTTTGTTTTCAACAAGGAGACGCTATCGTTAGAATTCGAGTTAAAAAAAGTGTTCGTTTGAATTTTTCGACTTTTCACACAAAATGAATAAAACAAACGCTTACATACTGGAGCTTGCGCTTAGAACCATGTACTTAAAGATTGCTTTATGATAAAATAATGAAAGAATCTTTAGAAAATGAGGAGTTGTGGAAATGGGGAAAAAATATACAGTTGCGGTTGTTGGCGCAACAGGTGCCGTTGGAACGAAAATGCTCGAATTATTACAAGAGGTAAATTTACCAATTGAACATGTGAAAGCCTTAGCTTCAAAACGTTCAGCCGGTAAAACATTGGCTTTTAAGGATCAAGTACTGACAATTGAAGAATTAACCGCCGACTCATTTGAAGGCGTTGATATTGCGTTATTTAGTGCAGGTGGCGGTATTTCTGAAATTTTCGCACCAGAAGCAGTCAAACGAGGAGCTGTGGTGATTGACAATACAAGTCATTTCCGTATGGTTCCAGGCATTCCGTTAGTTGTGCCCGAAGTGAATCCGGAAAGTTTAAAAACGCATCAAGGCATTATCGCGAATCCTAACTGTTCAACCATTCAAATGATGGTCGCGTTAGAACCGCTTCGTCAAGCCTTTGGATTAGATAAAATCATCGTGTCCACGTATCAAGCCGTTTCAGGCGCAGGTGCGAAAGCGATTGCCGAATTAGAAAATCAAGTACAAGAATACTTAGACGGTAAACCATTAACGGAATTAACCGCGACTATTTTACCTTCAGGTGGCGATAAAAAACATTATCCAATCGCTTTTAATGCGTTACCGCAAATCGACGTCTTTGGCGAAGAGGGTTACACGTTAGAAGAATGGAAAATGATCAATGAAACGAAAAAAATCATGGGCGATGAGAGCATTAAAGTGGCAGCGACCTGTGTTCGAGTACCAATCGTTAATGGCCACTCAGAATCCATTTATATTGAACTGAAAGAAGAAACGACAGTCCAAGCGATTCAAGAGATTTTGGCTAAAGCGCCAGGTGTGGAATTAGTCGATGATCCAAGTCGACAACGCTATCCACAAGCGATTGACAGTATCGACCAAAAAGGTACTTTCGTGGGACGTATTCGCCGTGACTTAGATAATCCTAAAGGGTTCCATCTATGGGTTGTTTCAGATAACTTACTCAAAGGTGCAGCCTTAAATTCGATTCAAATTGCGGAAAAAATGCATGAATTAGCCCTAATTTAACCCAATTCACACGAAAGTTACGTATTTTCAATGAGTAAAATCAATCGTAACAGAAAACTGGAAGCAACCATTGTTCCAGTTTTTTTTGATTTTCAAGGAGCACAGATACTTTTTCCTGATATTTCGTGTATAATAATAAGTGATGGGATTTTTTTGTCAGAGAACATAAATAACCAATAAAAAATAAGAGGTGAACAATTTGAGTTCAATTAAAATTATTCCTTTAAGCGGTGTCCGAGAAAATGGAAAAAATTTGTATATCGCCGAAATTGAAGAGGAAATCTTTGTTCTGGATTGTGGCTTACGCTATCCAGAAAATGAATTATTAGGAATCGATACGGTCATTCCAGACTTTACGTATTTAGAAGAAAACGCGGATCGTGTAGCAGGCGTCTTCTTAACTCACGGGCATGCCGATGCGATTGGTGGCTTACCGTACTTACTCGAAAAATTAGAAGTGCCAGTCTTTGGAACGGAATTAACGATCGAGTTAGCAAAACTTGCGGTACAACGCTATGAACCATCCAAACATTTTAAAGAATTTCATGTGATTGACTGCAAAACCGAAATTGATTTTGGCAGTTCTGTCGTGAGTTTCTTTAGAACGACACACTCCATTCCCGATTCAGTTGGGATTAGTTTAAAAACATCCGAAGGTAGTATCGTGTATACCGGTGATTTTAAATTTGATCAAACGGCGATTCCGATGTACCAAACAGACTTTGCACGTTTAGCAGAGATTGGACAATCAGGCGTTTTAGCACTACTTAGCACTTCAAGTAATGCGGAAAATCCAGCGACGGTCGCTTCAGAGTTACAAATTGCCGATGAAGTCTATGACAACATTCGCTACTGGGAAGGTCGTATTATTGTGGCCTGTGTCGCAAGCAATTTACAACGCCTGCAACAAGTACTGGATGCTGCGTATCGCTCCGGTCGTAAAGTTGTTTTAACGGGACAAGACTTTGGTCGTATCATTAAAACAACCATGAAACTCGGCAAATTAACGTTACCCGATGAAAACTTACTCGTCACGTTAAAAGAAATGAAAAATTATGCCGATGAAGAAATTCTGATTTTAGAAACTGGACAAATGGGTGAGCCCATTAAATCCTTACAAAAAATGGCGAGTGGCTCGCATCGCGCGGTTCGTGTGAAAGAAGGCGATTTAGCCTATATTGCGACGACACCAACGATTGCCATGGAAACAGTCATGGCCAAAACCGAGGATATTATTTATCGCGCAGGTGGAACGGTTAAAACCATTTCTGATAATTACCGTGTCTCTGGTCATGCAGGTCCCGCTGATTTACAATTTATGATGAATTTCATGAAACCAAAATACATGTTCCCAATTCAAGGTGAGTACCGCTTGCTTTCAGCACATGCGAAATTAGCCGAAGAAGTCGGAATTCCAAAATCCAATATTTTTATCGCAGCACGCGGCGATATTTTTGAGTTAATTAATGGCGAATTTAAACTATCAAGTTCCGTGCCATCTGACAACATTATGGTGGATGGAATTGGTGTTGGCGATATCGGAAACATTGTCTTAAAAGACCGCAAAGTCTTATCAGAAGACGGTATTTTTGTGGCAGTTGTGACGATCAGCCGCCGTGAAAAACGAATTCTCTCAAAACCACAAATTACTACTCGAGGCTTTGTCTACGTAAAAGCCAACCGTGATTTGTTGCGTGAAGGTAGCGACATGGTCGAGCAAATTGTCGAAAAACATTTAGTCGATCCAGACTTTGAATGGGCAAAATTAAAACAAGATATTCGCGACCAGTTAAGTCGTTTCTTATTTGACCAAACGAAGCGTCGTCCGGTGATTTTACCTGTTATTATGGAAGGTAGCCAACGCAATCGTCGTCGTTAAGAAAAACAGCGATTGAAGAGACGAAGGTTCGATGGTACAATGAATGCGACAAAAAATCAGAGGAGTGTTTAAATGTTCAAGATTATTCGAGTGAAAGACGCTGAAGAAGGCGGAAAAAAAGCGTTTGAACTGATTAAAGAAGGAATCGAAAATGGCGCGCAAGTGCTAGGACTCGCGACCGGTAGTACACCTGAAACGTTATACCAAGAGATGGTAAAAAGTGATGTCGACTTTTCAAATTGCGTCAGCATCAACTTAGATGAGTACATCGGTTTAAGTGGCGATAACGATCAAAGTTACCGGTACTTCATGAATAGCCATTTATTTAACCAAAAACCATTTAAAGCAACGTATGTGCCAAATGGTAAAGCCGAAGATTTAGCGGCTGAATGTCGTCATTACGAAGAAATATTAGCGAATCATCCCATCGATATTCAAATCCTTGGTATTGGCGAAAATGCCCACATTGGTTTTAATGAACCTGGTACGCCGTTTGACGCGCCAACACAAGTCGTTGAGTTAACAGAATCAACGATCAACGCGAACAAACGTAACTTCGAAAAAATCGAAGACGTCCCAACAACAGCCATTTCAATGGGGATCGGCTCAATAATGAAGAGCAAAAAAGTGATCTTAATCGCTTATGGTGAAGCAAAAGCAGAAGCGATTGCCAATACCATTAACGGCGAAATAACAATTGACGTGCCTGCAAGTGTGCTCCAAAACCATCCGGATGTGACTATCATCCTTGATGACGCAGCTGCAAGCAAATTAGCGTAATAACGATCGAATCAAATCCTCAGGAAATCTTTGGCTCTTTAACAACTAGGGTTGGTAC
>NZ_JXKD01000026.1 GCF_001885765.1 Enterococcus aquimarinus
ATTTTTGGTCTAACTTTTGGGGGTCGCTTCACATACGTGTCCTTGCTATCAGGTCTTTTTTTCTATGATCTAGTTATATCCCCTTGATTTACTTCACTACTAAGACATTACATGGCGCATGATTCACGACATAGGATGTTGTAGAACCGACCAATGCTTGTGTAATCGCACCTTTACCCGTTGATCCCATAATGATTAAGTCGATGTCATATTCATTTGGTACGTCGACACTGATTTTGCGCTTTGGCGAGCCAATTTCAATAATCGTCTCAATTTCTTCTAATCCTAATTCTTTGGCCTCTTTCACTTTTTTAGCCATAAAATCTTCTACAAACTCTTGCTCTTCCGTTAGAAGTTTCGCAAACGAATAGGCACTAGTTGTCAGTTCAATATCATTAATAATCCATGTTAAATATAACTTTGCATGATTACGCTTGGCAATTTCAACTGACTCCTTAAATGCCTTTTCTGATTGGACAGAACCGTCTATTGCCACTAATATTTTATTATATGCTGTTAACATAATGAAAACGCCTCCTTTTTCTTCATTATAACACGCTTTTTCTTATTAGAAAAATATAATCATTTTGAGCACTCAGCGCAAACTAGTATTCTCAAAGGAAGCATGATAAAATAAACAAGAATTGAAAAGAAAAGAGGTATAAATGTGACTGAATATTTAAACGTTGGTAAAGTAGTAAACACACATGGTATTCGTGGTGAAGTTCGAGTGATTTCTCAAACAGATTTTCCTGAAGAACGTTATCAAAAGGGAGCCAAACTCACGCTCTTTCGTGAGGGACAAAAACCATTGGAGTTAACGATTACTAGCCATCGAAAACATAAAAACTTTGATTTGTTAACCTTTGAAGGTTATCCTAATATCAATGATGTGGAAGCATTCCGGGATGGTATTTTAAAAGTTTCCGAAGACGACTTAACTGAATTAGAAGAAAATGAGTTTTATTATTATGAAATTATCGGTTTAAACGTGATTGACGAAGATGGTGAAACTCTTGGAAAAATCAAAGAAATCTTATCGACGGGAGCCAATGATGTCTGGATCGTTCAACGCAAAGGAAAGAAAGATGTCCTGATTCCTTATATCGAATCGGTCGTCAAAGAAATTGATCTTGATGCAGGTGTCGTACATGTGGAAATTCCGGAAGGTTTGATTGACGATGAGAATTGATGTTTTAACGTTATTTCCTCGTATGTTTGAAGGTCCGATGGGTGAATCAATCATCGGAAAAGCCCAAGAACGCGGCTTAGTTGATCTCCATATTTCTAATTTTCGTGATTTTTCAGACAATAAACACCAAAATGTCGATGATTATCCGTATGGTGGCGGCGCTGGAATGTTACTGAAAGTTCAACCCGTCTATGACAATCTTCAAAAAATTGAAGAAGCCTCACCAACTACAAATAAAAGACTAATTTTACTTGACCCAGCTGGTAAACCCTTTGACCAAAAAATGGCCGAAGAATTTTCAGAAGAAGAACATTTAGTCTTTATTTGCGGCCATTATGAAGGTTACGATGAACGGATTCGTAGTTTAGTGACGGATGAAGTTTCACTAGGCGATTATGTCTTGACTGGTGGCGAATTAGGCGCAATGGTCATGATCGATGCAACGGTCCGCTTGCTGCCAGATGTTTTAGGCAATAATGCGTCAGCCCAAACGGATTCTCATTCTACTGGACTTTTAGAGCACCCTCAATATACGCGTCCGGCTGTGTTTAACGAGATGGAGGTCCCTGCCGTCTTAATGAATGGCAATCATCAACTCATCGCGCAGTGGCAACTTAAAGAGTCCTTGCGTCGCACATACCTTCGCCGACCCGATATGTTAGAAAAAATTTCGTTAACACCTGAAATGAAACAACTCTTAAATGAAATCAAAAGAGAAATTTCTTCCTGACAAGAAAATTATCTTTACAGAACATCAGCAGATATGGTATGATAACTCAGTGAGTGAAGAGCTCATCTATTACGATATTCCGCTGGGGTTTTATACTCTATGAATGTTTGGAAATTAGGAGAATGATCAAATGAATCCATTAATTCAAGAATTAACACAAGAGCAATTACGTTCAGACATCCCTGCATTCCGTCCTGGAGATACAGTACGTGTACATGCAAAAGTTGTCGAAGGTACTCGCGAACGTATCCAACTTTTCGAAGGCGTTGTAATTAAACGTCGCGGAACTGGAATCAGCGAAGCTTTCACTGTTCGTAAAATTTCTAACGGTGTTGGTGTGGAACGTACTTTCCCATTACACACACCACGTGTTGCACAAATCGAAGTTGTTCGTTACGGTAAAGTTCGTCGTGCGAAATTATACTACTTACGTGCATTACACGGTAAAAAAGCAAGAATCAAAGAAATCCGTCGTTAAGATTAATGACATAAACCCTTTAGAGCCAATGGTTCTAGAGGGTTTTTCTTTGGCTCTAAAAACGCCTATTACCTCCTAATGGAATAGGCGTGAAATAGGCGAGGCTTATCAATGAATATCAAAAATAATCAATACGCATTTGTTCCATTATTTTAACGTTAAATCACAAAAGGAACGAACTCAACGATAGTCTCATCAAGTTCGTTCCTTTTAATCCGGATCAGTTATTATTTTTTAAGTATTCGGTGTAGGCATAAATTAACGGTGCAATTCCCTTCGCATCATTTTCTACGATGGGCTCAGAAATATAATATTCATAGGTACCATCCCGTAATTTGTAACTCCCTTTACCAGGCATGCCACCTAATCCAGCAACTAAACAAATATCTTTTAAAACATAGGTTTCATCTGTCACAATTAATTTCATTTCACTAATTTTTCTTAAAATTTCTTCTCCTTTATAATAAAAACTTTTTGGTAAAACTCCGATTCTTGCGCCTTTCATTAATGTATAAGCAATCGCACTAGAACCACTTGTTTCAAGGTAGTTCCCTACACGGCCAGCTTGATTCGTTACTTGATAAAAAAGAGATGTTTCAATGTCTTCATAGACCAACAAAGCTTCAATTAATTCGTTCAAATCAATCATTAAAAGCTCTTTTTCTTCAGGATAATCCTCTTTTAATAGATCAATTGTATCTACGAGCGCCATTGCATACCATCCTAATGAACGCGTCCAAAATGATGAACTGCAACCAGTGTGAGGATCCGCCCAAAAAGCTTGCCTTGTCTCGTCATAGCCATGGAAATACAATCCTGTTTTTTCATCTCGCATTTTTTGATTAACGTTCGCAAATTGTTGCATAATATCCGGTAAATTACGTCCATTGTTAAACAGTCGTTCATATTCTAAGTAAAAAGGTTGTATCATATACAATCCATCTAACCAGATTTGATTTGGATAAATCTTTTTATGCCAAAAACTTCCTGAATTTGTCCTCGGTTGCTGTTGAATTTGAGCATATAAATGATCCATTGCTTTACGATATTTTTCGTCTTTCGTTTTTTTGTATAATGTAAATAATACTTTACCTTCATTGATAGAGTCTGAATTCATCGCATCAAGATCATAGCCTAAAATATTCCCCTCATCATCAATGTAGTAATCAATAAATTGTTTTAAAAAATCAAAATACATTTCATTCTTCGTACTTTCATACATAAATAAAACAGAAATCAGCATACAACCATCTATGTAGCTCCAAGAAGCTGGTTTTTTTTCTAAAATGGCTTCTTGATTCCAAACGGGTTGACTAGGAGTTGATTGCTTTAGTATACTCTCTAAAAAAACTGTTATCTTTTCCATTTTTTCTCCTCGCATAAAAAGCTAAAGGAAAGGATTCACTTTTCTTTCCTTTAGCCTTCCCTCATTTTTTTAAATCAAACTTGGACAATTTTTGTATGCGTTGCTTCTTCATGCCCACCGACTTTCCCTGCTAATAAAGGGATACAAATAAAATAACAACTCATCAATTTACATAAAATCTCTCTTTGAAACACCACTGCTACTGAGATATCCTTCCGAAATTTGTCTGTTGAGACGATTTTTAGTCGATAGAATCCTTTGCCTATCGTTTGTCCATTTTGCATAAAAGGATATTGAATGAAGAAATACAACAATCCAATAAGAAACATCCCTATTAACGTCCGAATGATATCATTTGGAATTAGTGGTTGAATCCATGGTAATACAAAACCAAAGATTAGAAATAACATTAAAATCCCAAGAACAAAATCAATCAATTGCGCCATTGCTCGTTTCATTAACAAAATCATGTTGTGTTCCCCATTTCTTATTCTTTTCCACCTGTATTTGCAACACCATCAACAAAGTAACGGGAGCCCGAGAAGAACAAAGCAATCATCGGTAACAATCCTAGACATGATGCCGCAAACACTCGACCATAATTTACCATTGCTTCGCCATCCAATTGTTGTTTTAATACCACAGAAAGTACCGTCTTGTCAGGACTATTCAAGAAGATTAACGGACCTTGGAAATCATTCATCCCCCACATGAAACATAGCAATGCAACCGTAATTAAAATTGGTCGAATCACCGGAACAATAATCATAAAGAGGATTTGTAAATCATTACAACCGTCCATGACTGCTGCTTCATCTAATTCGCGCGGAATCGTTCGCATAAATTGAATAATCATAAAAACAAAGAACGAAGAAGAAGCAAAAATATCCGAAATATATAAGCTTGCAAATGTGTCTAATAATCCCATCTCACGATATAACAAGTATAACGGGATACGAAAAGCAAGTTCAGGCATTAACAGCGTCACAATTACTGCCGTAAAAACGAATTTCTTTCCTTTAAAAGACTTACGGGCAATCACATACGCTGTCACGAGACATGATAATACCGTAAAAATTGTTTTTGGAATTAAAAATTTTAACGTATTCCCAAAATAATATAAAATGGTGTGTTCTTTGGTAATTTGCCAAGCATCTTTAAAGTTCGTCGTGACAATTCGATCAGCTGGCGGGAAAATATTTAGTGTGCCAAAGATATCTTGATTTTGTTTAAATGCCGAGCCTACCATCCAAAAAAGTGGATATAGTAAAATAATACCTACAAGAATTAATAACGCGTAACGAATCATTTCATTAAATTTACGCCGTGAGCTACTCATTTCCATTGTTTTCCCCTCCTAATCATTATAGTAAACCCAGCGATCTGATGACTTAAAGATAATAATCGTAAATACGCCGACAAGAGCGAGTAAAATCCACGTCAAAGCACTCGCATAACCATAGTTTCCATTTTGGAAAGCTTGTTCATAAATGTATAGATTTAAGAAATAGGTTGATTTATTTGGTCCACCTTTTGTAATCAAATAGGCAGAATTAAATTCTTGGAATGCTTTTACCAACACATTAATCGCATTAAATAAAATGACCGGCGTAATAATGGGAATTGTAATGCTAAATAGTTGGCGAACTTTACTTGCGCCGTCCATTTCAGCCGCTTCATAAACTGTTTTGGAAACGCCCTGTAACGCAGATAAGAAGATTAACATGGTGGAACCAAATTGCCAAGTTTTTAAAATAATCAACGTAAAAACGGCAAAAGTTGGATCTTTTGTCCAGTTGATGGCGACATCTCCACCTAAATTAAAAATACTTAAAAATCCATTGACTGGACCGTTGACATCAAATAGCATTGTCCATAAGATCGATACTGCCACGTTCCCACCCAGAATGGAAGGGATATAGTATGCGGTTCGAAAGAAATTAACACCCTTTAATTTAAAATTCAAAATAGCTGCTACAATAAAAGAAACGATTACTACAGCTGGTGTGCCAATAAGTACGTATTTTAACGTCGCTCCTAATGAAGCACGAAATGTATCATCTTTTGTAAAAATCTCAATATAGTTTTGTAATCCTACGAATTCAGGATCACCTAGAATGGGATATTCCTGTAAACTATAAATAAATGAGGCGACAATTGGATACACTTTGAATACGAGAAACCCAATAATCCATGGTAATAGCATTAAATACGGCAGGTAGTTATTATGCTTTTTGTTCATATATTCTTTCCCCTCTTGTTCAAGATACCGATCAATTGTTATGACTTAATTACGATAGCTTGCCCTATATTAGTAAAAATGAGGCAATAATAAACGGTCATTGGATTATTCAAAAGAGCTAACGATATACGATAATTCTCATTCACCCCAAATGATTGTAGGACTGAATGAGAATCACGGTAATCTTCGCCTATCTTATGATCTCAATTGACAATTCCCAATGCCTCAGTGTATTGCTTATTCGTTATAATATTTATCTAATGCAGATTGTTGTTTTTCAACATATTGTTTCGCAGCTTCAGCGGCCGTTGATTTCCCTGATCTGAATGCCTCAATAGCTGTATATCGTTCATTTCGAACATTTTCATCTTCAAAATATGGGTCCATTACTGTCTGCTCGTATTGATCTAAGACCTCATATCCTTGTTTTACGGAACCTTCAATTAAGTCATTTTTATCTTGGAATTCATAAGTAACCGTATTACTTGAAACACCTAACGTATCCCCTGCAGCTTTGACTGCGTCTTCATTCGTAAACATAAAGTTAATAAAATCAGCAGCTACTTCTGGGTTTTTACTATTGCGTGATACCGCATAACCAAAGTTAGGTTTTACGTAGACATTTGGTTTAACATCGGCTGATTCTTGGAAATACTCGCCTACAACTAGATCTTCACTTGACTGACCACTTTGATAAGAGCCTACCCATTTACCTAATGAATTCGCCCATTCGTAAATTCCACCTGTGCGCCCATTTACCCATTCAGGATTGGATTCGTTCTCAATTGATGGATCTTGCGCAAAAGTCGGCATTGCACCCGCTTCTTCAAAGGCTTTATATTGAGTTAAGACTTCTTCTACTTCTTCAACAGTATAGTTTACTGTACCGTCTGTCTGCATTACTTTTCCAGTTTTGTTAAAGAGCATCTGTGCGATAAATAAATCTTTTGATACTTCTCCCATATTCGTGAAAGCATACTTATTTTCTGCCCCCGTAGCTGTATTATCTTTTGAAATAACTTTTCCAGCTTCAATTAACTCATCATAAGTAACAGGTAACTCTAAACTATTTTCGCTAAATAGCTTTTCATTCATTAGATTAACACGACCCGTCATTCCGTGAGGGACAGCAGCCTGTTCACCATCTACTTGCATAGCATTTAAATAGTTTTCATCCCAATTTGATAGATTAATGAAATCTTTCACTTCATCTAAATTATAAAAGACATTTTTTCCTCTACCATAAGAAAATAACCAGTTATAATTGACTTGCATGACATCAGGCTCTGTTTTTCCAGAAAGTTGTGTTAATACTTTTGTTTGCCAGCCATCCCAAGCACCATATTCAATTTCAACAGTGACATTAGGATTCGCTTCTTGATAAAGTCGAACTACTTCTTTCATCGCCTCATGCCGATTGTCTGCTCCCCACCATGAAAACTTAATCGTGACATCTTCTTTTGTCAATTCCGTTGATGTTGGACTCGATTCATTGCTCACCTTATCACTAGAATTAGAATCTGCATTACTACTTCCTGAACTACATCCTACTAAGAGTGTCGTAACAATTAACCCGCTTGCCAACATTTTGTTCAATTTGATTCTTTTCATTTACTATTCCTCCTAATCTTTCCTCGTGGATAAATGTCTAAACGAAATTTTTGTATCCGCTTACCATCAATATACATCAATGTTTTTAACCGTCAATGAAATAGAAGGACTTGCACAACTAAGTAGATAAAAATGACTATTTTTGAACTATATTGACTTTATTCTATTTATTTAATTTTTTAGATGCCATGACCTGATATTTTATCACTTTTTTCACAATTTTGATTCAATCGCATGAAAATCAGTTGATATATGTTCTTCTGTTAAAGGTTGAAAATACAAATAGAATAGCCATTTCCACTGAAAAAATTTTTTAAAGGAAGAATCCACCTTCACTCTTTCTTATATCTCGACGTATGCCAAAAAGCCACCATCCGATTTAATGGTAGCTAAAGGAAGTCGAATTGTTGTCAGAATCCACTTAATGATTATTTTTTTCTCTTAAACTTTTTTGATAGGCAATTTGTTTTTTTCGATATTGCAAAGGAGATGTTTCGACATATTTTTTAAATACACGATTAAAATAGGTGACGTTCTCGTAACCTATTTGGTGAGAGACTTCTGCAACTGGCAACCGGGAATCTTCTAATAGTCTTTGTGCTTGTTGTATCCGCTGAATATTTGTAAATTCCGTAATCGTATAACCTGTGGAACGTTTAAAAATCCGACTCAAGTAACATTTATCAAGATAAAACGTCTTAGCAATATCATCAAGCGAACCAACTGTCGCATAATTTTCACGAATATAGTGTCCGACTTCACTGACTAAATCGTTCATTTCAATTTCGGAAGCAGTTGGCAAAGCATGCATTGCCCCACTTATCTTTAATCGAATAAGATACGTAATTAGTTCTGCAAATTTCAATTTAACAATGGTTTGATACAATACTTGCTTTTGCTCTAATTCTTCGGCTAACGCGATTAAAAAACTTTCCACCAAAGCTCGATCACCTTGAGGAATTTGAATGAGCCCACGATGCTCTTGTAAAAATTCATCTAAGTCTATCCCTAAACTATTGGTAGCGTTTTCAAACACTTGCTTCTCAAAATGAATCACTAAACGATCATGAAAAAGTTCTTTATCAGAATACGTATTATGAACCTGATTTGAATCAATCAGTACTAAACTACCTGATTTTACTGCATAGTGCTGTTGATCAACAAAAAAATGCCGTTTCCCTTGAAAAAAATATTGAATTTCACATTCAGGATGCCAATGTTTAATCATATTGTATTCCGCCGTTCGAGTAGCACGATCAACACTAACACCTTTCATTTGGCCGCTAATTACGATATCTTTCACGCTAAGTCTCTCCCCGTTTAAACTATTTCAAAACATCATTACTATCATATCCCTTTTATTTTACAACAGATGTTCGGAATTTGCACGTGAACATTATTAAAAACGCAATATTTCTAGTGATTTTTCTTGAAAATATGAAAAGATTATGGCGGTATAATAAGATAGCAATTCCTAGTTAGGAATCAATCTTCAATGATCGCAATCGCTCTAACCGGGGAACCATCGCCTGATTTGATTTTTAAAGGCAAGCCATAAAATATAAACGTCTCTTGCTTAGGTAAACATTCAAGATTTACTAATCCTGTATAGGTAACAATCTTATTTTTAAGGAGGGCTCGTTCTAGTTCTTCTGTTATCATCCCACCAATAAATTTTGGTTTCACGGAAAGAATTTTATCCAGTTCTGCTAATCCTATTTCCTCTATAAATAACAATCCCTTTTCTTTTGGCCACTTCTGATTCTTTTTAACGACTTCTGTCGGACCAAAAAAATTATTAAGTGGGATTTGATCGATTGTTTCTGCTCCTTCATCCATGTGTGAGAATGCATCGACATGTGTACCCGTATGTGTTCCCATAGTCAGTTGACGCAATTCCCATGTCTCCTTTTCATAAGTGTGTACCACCTTAATTTTCACTTCTGGATCTCTTGGATAGACAGTCATTCCACTAAATAGTGGTGTCGATAAATCAATTATTTTCATCTTCGTTCTCCTCTCGTTTCATAAGTATGTGAGTCGTAAAAATTACAATAGCTTCAGTAAGAAAAGGTAGCTAATCGTTTCTCATATTTTCATTTTAATTGTTAATGTTCAACAAGAGAAGACTATTATTCCTTTTCTTGATGATACATCTCCAATTTGAATTCCCCTCTTACGACTAGTCCTTCTCTTATCATATTCTATAAAAAAATTTCTAGGAGAATACAAAAATGCAATTGAGGAGGTTCGTAATGAACAAGGAAAATAGATGCAGATGGATTTCTAGGATAATGAAAAAGCTTGCACCCGTCATCGAGCGCAAGCTTTTTATTAAAACAGACTACTCAACCACTGTGATACATTTCTCCAGCTATCCTCAATGAAGCGAAAAAAGCGAGAAACCCAATGATTGACAGAGAACGTCCGACTTAATTGATCCAATTGATCGACAATTTCGTATCGAAAATACCAAAGAGCAATGATTAGCAGTCCAAAAGCGAGCACTTTGATAACGAATGAGCCGGCTTTAATGATAAAGCGAAATAATAAAGCTACGACGGCTAGAATAATGATGAGTTCCATTGAAATCCCCCTTTGATTCCTATCATTTTATGATTGTAGCAGATTTCGTTCCGATTCTCATGGTCCTTAAGACTGAAAAAAAACAAAAAAAGACTGAACAATAGACATTGCTCAGTCATCTCACTACTTCCCATCCAAGATATTTAGTCGAACTTTCTTTGGTCCTTCTGTCCGTACACCGTAAACAATGGTCCGAATGGCTTTAGCCACTCTCCCTTGTTTGCCAATGATACGGCCGATATCTTCTGGTGCAACAGTTAAGTTGTATTCATAGAAATCTTCTGACTCAACCACTTCAAGGACAACTTGATCTGGTTGAGCAACGAGTGGACGAACGATTGTCAAGACTAACTCTTTTAAATCTTTCATATCCAAGCTCCTTATTTCTTAGCGAATTTTGCTTCGTGATGTTTTTTCATAACGCCTTCTTTTGAAAGAATGTTACGAACAGTATCTGAAGGTTGTGCACCTTTAGATAACCAATCTAAGATTAAATCTTCTTTGATGGTAATTTCAGCTGGGTTTGTTACTGGATTGTAAGTTCCCACTGTTTCGATAAAACGTCCATCACGAGGAGAACGAGAATCTGCAACAACCATACGGTAGAAAGGGTTTCTTTTAGAACCCATACGTTTTAAACGGATTTTAACTGACATTTATTGACACCTCCATGTATTTGATCACAAAAACTAGTGTACCAAATTTTCATCAAGGTGTAAAGAGTTTTTTCTTTACACCTTCATTTTTTTATTTTTAAATTGATTGAGCGTTTCATTTGAATTTATTTCGAATTCGTACTAATATAGGTTTATCAAACAGATGGAGGTTTTACAACATGACAAAAAAAATTGGTTTTATTGTAGGTAGTTTACGTGAAGGATCTTATAACAAGAAAGTTGCGCAAACTTTTGAGAACTTATTCCCAGAAACAGTAGAAGTAGGATATCTAGAAATTGGTCAATTACCATTTTACAACGAAGATTTAGATACTGAAGGCAATGTTCCACAAACATGGACTGATTTCCGTAATGAAGCAGCTTCTTACGATGGATTTGTTTTCTTTACACCAGAATATAATCGCTCTGTTCCAGCTGTGTTAAAAAATGCAATTGACGTTGGTTCTCGTCCATATGGCGCAAGCATTTGGGATGGTAAACCTGCATTAGTTGTTTCAACATCAATTGGCGCAATTGCTGGATTTGGTGCAAATCACCACTTACGTCAATCATTAGCTTTCTTAAATATGCCTACACTACAACAACCGGAAGCATACATTGGTAACGTGTCGAACTTATTAGAAGAAACTGGTGAATTCCCTGAAGGAACAGTTGGATTCTTCCAAACCATTACGGATGCATACGTTGCATTTTTCAATAAATTAACTAACTAATACTCATTTACTCATCTGAATGGCTTCATTGATGATCAAAAACAGCGGCCATTACAATAATCGATTCGTCGAAACAAAAAGGATTGTGGTTTTCATACCGCAATCCTTTTTTGTTTTACTATCATTGCTTCACTGCTGCGTTTAGTAATTCTCCTGTTAGATCAAGTGAATGCTCCCAATACATGATTCCTCGTAATTGACGGGCTTTGACATAATCTGCCTTTGCAGCCATGGATCGCACGTCATCATACGAGATAAATTGTTGTCCATCAAAATAATAAGGAGCAGAGGCTTTTTCATCCCAGAAGATATTTTCGGGATATTTAGCTAATAACTCTTTTAGTTGATTGTAATCAACTGTTTGATTGCCAAAACTAGTTGTTGCAACTCCCACAGGATCGATCACTCCTGCTGGAAATCCTGTCCAGTAACGACAATAAAAAGCGGCGCCGATTACAATTTTTTGGGGACTGATGCCTTTTTTTAGTAGATGATTCACCGACTGTTCAACACTTAATTCCCCTTCAGCTTTCGGGTACGGAAATAAGTTAGTATGATGACCTGCGATTTGCGTGAAGCTTCCGCGCATATCATACGTCATCACATTTACAAAATCTAAATAATCGATATAATCATATTTTCCATTGGGACTCATCGTTTCAAGCAATTCATCGGCCGCTCCAATCGCTGCCGTTAATAAATAGACTTCTCCCGTCTCATTCGTTAACAAATCCAGCTGCTCACGTAATTCTTGGACAAAATACAAGAAATTTTGCGCATCGTCTTTCGAAGCCGTAATCCCCGCTACATCCATTCCTGGATATTCCCAATCTAAATCAATGCCATTAAAGTGATAGGTTTGCATGTACGCAATGAGATTTTCAATGAGGATTTCTCTTGATTCTTTCGTAGAAACACCTTCTGAAAAACCTCCAGCACTCCAGCCACCAATACTAATACACGTTCTCAAATGAGGATGTTCCTCTTTTAATTCATTAATCAGATGAATTTTCTTTAAGTCACGCACAATTTCTAATCCTACAATATTCGCAAACGCGTAATTAATCAGCGTTAACTGCTCTGCTGGAATCTCCTCTTTTGTCCATTCCTTGTTATCATCTAAATAAGCAATTACTTCTACCATGCTGCCACCTCTATTTCTTTCTTTTCTTTAGCATATAGAAAGACAATTGATGAAACAATGGGATTTTTTATTTTAATTGAGAAAAAGCTTGCATTATTTTAGTGTACTAGGTATATTAGTACACATAAAGTGTATGACTTCGAATAGTACACCTAAATCATGTTCGAAAGGAGTCCCTATGGTTAAGATTGATAAAGAAAGTCATCGTCCTTTTTATGAGCAATTAGTGATTGGGATTAAAGAAGATATCTTACAAGGTATTTTAGAACCCGGTGATCAAATCCCCTCGGTTCGTGAAATGGCCAAAATATTATTGATGAATCCCAACACCATTAGTAAAGCTTATAAAGTACTGGAATCCGAACAAGTATTAGTCACTGTCAAAGGAAAAGGTACGTTTGTTAAACAAGTAAAAAGTAGGCCTCGTGATTTGAGACGAATTGAAGAATTACAACAACAATTTAATGAACTGGTGATTGAAGCGAAGCATTTACAAGTCACTGAAACAGAAATCAAGCAGTGGCTAAAAGAAGCTGAAGCGAAGTTAGGAGGAAACGAAGCATGAAACTCAGTCAAATAAGCAAACAAATTCAAGGCAAAAAAATACTCGAAGAGATTCATTTTACATTAGCTAAAAATGAAATCATTGGACTCATTGGTCGCAATGGCTCAGGGAAAACGACGCTCTTTCGAACGATCAGTGGTCAGTACCTCCCTGATACGGGCGAAATCAGTCTCGATGGGATAAACGTCGCGACAAATCCTCGTGTACGTTCAGAGATTTTCTATATTGATGAGAAAGAAAATTTCTTGAATCTCTATTCTTTGAAAAAAATTAACGAATTTTACCAACAGGCCTATCCTAAGTTTGATCAGGATTTGTTTACAGCGTTATTGAAACAACATCAATTACCTCCCCATTTAGGCTACCGCCAGATGTCTAAAGGGATGCAAGGATTATTTCAAATGATTTTAGCGATTTGTTCTAATGCTACTTATTTACTGCTTGATGAACCGTTTGATGGGTTAGATGTCATTGTACGCAAACAAGTCATTGGTTTACTACTCGAAAATTTGAGTGAAACAAACCGGACAGCGTTGATTGCTTCGCACAATTTGAATGAATTAGAAGGCTTAATTGATCGTGCTTTACTCATTAAAGGCCACACGATTGTCCAAGATTATCGTCTTGAAACATTCCGCCAACAAGCGCGAAAAATTCAATTTGTCTTTAAATCAAAAAAAGTTCCAGAAATCGTTAAAATGCATTCGAAAGTGATTGCGATTCAAGGCCGCGTTGTCACAGCCTTATTCGAAGACTTTTCTGACTCATTAGAACAAGAGATTCAAGCGCTTGAACCGATTTTATTTGAGGAACTTCCTTTAACGCTAGAAGATTTATTTGAAGCAAATCTCAGCCAAGAATCAATGACTGGAGGATTTATTTATGAATAAACAATTAAGACAGCTTTATACGACTCGTTATAAGACACCTTTATTGATTGTGTTACTGGTGCTCTTTTCTCTTTATTTATTTAGTGGACTATCGACGATTAATAATTGGAAAAATACCCAACGTTATTATCACTCGGAAGAATTTGTCACTGATTTCAGAGAATTTCCTCAGCATTACGGCATTGGCTATGATGAAGAAAAAGATCAAGAAATTTATCCAACTGATATCGAAGAGTACCGAAAATACAACCTAACTGTCTTTACTAGATGGTGGGAAGAAGGGCCTGCTACTTTCTATCAAGTTGGACAGCACTATTATGACAGTTACGACAGCTCTTATATTCAATTAGTGTTCATTTTTCTCTTTGTCCTTGGTTTCTCGCTCTTTTTCATTGATCAAAAATCAAATTTCAATCATTTTTTATTCAGTTTAAGTTGGACCAAAAAAGAACTCTTTGAAGGAAAAATGACGACTGTTGTCCTACCAATCATCACAACTGTCGTTTTAGGGACGTTAAGTAATATCCTCATTCGCTATTACGGCATTCCAAGAATGTATATCAACGCAAGGTTCAGTCAATTTTTATATTCTGGATTTAGTCATCTCATCATTGGGATACTCATTTTAATGGCCGGAATCTTATTAGGGATTTTACTAGGCAATCTTATTTATGGTCCGATTGTTCTAATTATTGTCATGGTCTCGCTTTTACTTTTTTCTGAAGTCTACCAAGAATATCTTTATTACATCGATGCACTCTTTGACTATCCGATTCATTATGACTGGCAGGCTCTTGTGGTAGTGACGCCAGGTATCGATGGCACCCCCTGGTTTATTCTCGTCTTTTACTTTGTATTGACGATCCTTTTTTACTTCTTGAGTCGTACGATTTTCCAACAAATTTCCTTAGAAAATAATGGCTGCATGCTAACCGTTCCAACGTTACGATTCCCCGTATTCCTTACGTTGTCAGCTCTCTCGATTCTATGGTTCGTACCACTCTTTGCAAATTTATCCTTCTATTTTCAATATGAAGCTGTCATTCCTTTCCTACAAATCGTCATCACCACACTTTTATGTCTGGTGACTAGCTATTTGATTGTCTATATCGATGATTGGCCTCGTGCTATCGGTCGTTTTTGGTATCGTAGCTTCAAAAAAGTTCATTAACGATTTTCTGATTTGAAAATCAAAAAGGCATCCAAATCAATGGATGCCTTTTTGTTATTTATCTTTTTTATCGAAAAATTCATTCACTTTCTTGCTTGCTTCATCAATGGCTTCTTCGGCTTTTTCTTTGGCTTTGCCGTATTCTTGTTGTAATTTCCCTTTTAACTCTTCGGACTCATCACCCGTTACTTTCCCTTTTGTTTCAGTGATTTTGCCTTTAAGTTCATCTTTATTTGTCATTGTACATTCCTCCCTTTTATTAATGATAACGCTTTTACTCGATTTTTAAAAGTAAAAAGGATTGGGGCTCTATAATATATGGGACTGATGAAATTA
>NZ_JXKD01000027.1 GCF_001885765.1 Enterococcus aquimarinus
TTATGATTCCACCTATAAAAGAACAAGTTATAATTGGGGGGTTCTTCAAACAACTTGACGACACTATCGCCCTTCATCAAGATGCTATCCATAAGCTCCAACTACTTAAACAAAGTTTCTTACAAAAAATGTTTATCAATTAGTTTTAGATACATTAGACTATCCTTTAAATAGTACAAATAAAGCTCAGAAATTAGTTTTCAATCTAATTTCTGAGCTTTATTGCATTTTATGAGAAGGAACATTTCTAATATTTTAAATTAAACTTGCTAAATGTCTCATGATTTTTTCTGTATCTTGATGCTCTAATTCCTGAATGATATGAATATATGTTTCTTGTGTTGTTGAAATACTTGAATGACCTAATCTTTGAGCTACACTGGCGATTGATACACCAGCAAACAAGAGTAATGATGCGTGCGTATGACGCAAACTGTGAATACTGATAATCGGAATATCTGCTTTTATACACAATTTCTTCAAGTGATAATTAATCGTTGAATTAAATACACGTTCATTAACAAAAATGGGTTTATCAGGCTCCATATTTTTAATCAATTGAGAGAACTGCATAGCTGTTTGCCAGTCAATTTGGATTTTTCGATTGGAAGATTCATTTTTTGTTGGCTGAAAGAATCCTTGAGAATTTCGATAGTTCCAAGATTTATTAATTGATAATTTTTGACTCGAAAAATCAAAATCATTCGGAGTCAGTGCCAATGCTTCAGAAAATCTTATCCCAGTCTTAGTTATTAATAAGATGAACCAATCCCATGAAATTTCCGTAGTGAGATTTAGTTCCTTCAATAAACGCTGAACTTCAAATTGATTAATAAATTTCGGTTTTTTCTCAGCCGGTTTTTTTCCTTTGATAATGATTTTTCTAGTAGGATTTGTCGGGATCAATCCTTCATCAACGGCATCTAAAATCGAACCTTTCAATTGATGATGAAAATCCATTGTTGTTTGTTTTTCATGACTTAGTGCATAATCATTTAATAGTTGCTGGTAACTTCTTCGATCAAGTTCATATAATTTAAGTTGTGGGGCTAATTTCTTTAACCATTGCGAACTCATATAATACTTATCTAGCGTAATTGTTCGAACAGCTCCTTCTTTATAGAGCCCAATCCATTCCGAAAAATACTCATGAAAAAATTGTGTTGCTTTCTTTTTTTTTGCCATAACAAAAAACCTCCAAATAGAATATTAGTGACGAATCACTAATTTCTATTATTAAGAGGTTTGTTGAAAATAAAAAGTTTTTAAACAAACATTTTTTGTAAAAGACTTTTTTTAAGTAGTTTTAGCGTATCTAGAGCTTGCTGATGAAGAGCGATAGTATCGTCGAGAGACTGGAAGAAGGCGCCAATTTTTTGTTGTTCTTCAAAAGTATTGGGAATATTAACCTTAAGACTTGAAAAATCACGTTTAGTAATATGTGGTTGAGCTGAACCTACGTGATTTTTTTTCATAAACATATCTAAAATGTTCCCACGTAATACTGCCTCCATATAACTATCAGAAACTTCATTTCTTTTTAATGGTCTAAGTATTAACATTGCGGAATTAATTCTGATTGATGAATATTTATTATGGACAGACTCATTGTAATACGCAACATTTCCCAATGTTCCTCTACTTGTTAAAACAAAATCATATAATTCTAATTTACCACTTCTTAAACTATCGTCTTTTTCTTTAGAAATATATTTTGTGGTTTTAAATTCAAACCCATTTTTCTTTACATTCCCTGTATCAAGAAATAGTGTATTACCCTTTTCAAGGAAATCTTTTTCTCCGGGATAATTTTTGCCTCTATCACCATCTAATATATTAAAAACTTTAGATAACTTACGCTGTTCCCATTCTTCCTTAAAAGTTGCAAATCGGACAGTAGGAATGCGNTAACTTACGCTGTTCCCACTCTTCTTTAAAAGTTGCAAATCGGACAGTAGGAATGCGGGCCCCATTTACAGGAAAAAGCTTTTGAAGCATGGCTTTCTTCAAGCCTTGCTGATGCTGAATAGCATCTTGATGAAGGGTGATGGTCTCGTCTAGTTGTTTGAAGAATCCCCCAATCATAACTTGTTCTTTTATAGGTGGAATCATAATCTCTTGATTCCTAACCAATTCAGAATTTAAGTTCACCTGGCTCCCTGGTTGCCCATACTTGTGCCATTTTAGTCTAAACATCTCTAACCACTGAAACATAAATTCCCGGTCAAATATAGGATTCAAAAATATTAAAAAACCATCATGTACTCCAGTATTTACATAGTTTACAACTGGTTTTCCTACAGTAGCAGCAATACTCAACAATAAATGAGGTTCAAATAAAACCCTTGTTTTTTCCTGTCCGGCCTTAGAAATTTTTTGTTCTAAATACGTAATTCTTCCGTTTTGTTCAGTTACATCAGAGATTCTAAGCCACCCTACATTTGAATTAGAATCAAACCATTTCTTATCTTGAATTGGTCTAGGAGAGGCTCCACGAACAATTTCAGATAAATCTCCTAACTTACGCTGTTCCCACTCTTCTTTAAAAGTTGCAAATCGGACAGTAGGAATGCGGGCCCCATTTACAGGAAAAAGCTTTTGAAGCATGGCTTTCTTCAAGCCTTGCTGATGCTGAATAGCATCTTGATGAAGAGCGATAGTAGCGTCTAACTGTTTAAAGAAGCTACCAATTTTATTTTGTTCTTCTGAATCAGGAATAATTATAGAAATACCCAAATATTCTGAATTTCTAATATGAACTTGAGTGGAACCATTTTTCTCTTGGGATATAATTTTCCGAAATTTACTTGTATTTGTAAAAGAGATAAGGAAATTTTCATCAACTTCATCCTGTAGAACTAGATTGTATACACCTTGAGGCATTAGGTACCGGTGATCTTTTCCCTTTAACTTGACAATTCTTCCCATATTGGGGGCACTCGGAACCAAATCTCTGAGGGATGTCACCAATTCATCCGAGTAAACGCTTGAATTCTTATTTTTTTCAAAAAATTCTTTTGAAACATATTTACTCCCGGATAAATCAGCAATACCAGTCGAATTGATAGCACCTTTTGGAACAGTAGCTATTCCTTTGTCTTTGTAATCATCGGGAGCAATGGAAGCACCTCCACGCATAGTTTGAATCAAGTCTGAAAACTTACGCTGTTCCCAATCTTCTGTATACCCTTTGAAACGGATAACTGGAGCTTTTTTATTTCCCATTATTGCTCTTCAACTCCACTATTCCAAATTTTACCCAATTTAACAACTGCATTGTCTAATTTTTGTTGGTCTTCAGGATTTGAAGCGACGAGGTCTTGTAACATTACCATTAACTCCCTATGGTGACGTGTTAATTCAGATTCAATTTGTAATAAATCATCAGCTACTACTTCAATATCTATAGGCTCTTCTTCCTCAAACGTATCTACGTAGCGAGGAATATTTAAATTATAATCATTTTCTTTTATCTCATCGAGAGTCGCAATTTTTGAATACTTATTAATTTCTTTACGATGAATAACAGTATCCACAATTTTGTCCACATCTTCTGAACGTAATTTATTTTGACTTTTAATTTTTTGGAATTCTCTACTGGCATCTACAAATAAAATATCTGAATTTGAACGATTCTTTTTAAGAATGACAACACAAACAGGTATTGAGGTATTTAAAAATAATTTATCTGGAAAACCAATGACAGCCTCAATTTGATGTTTGTCAATTAACGACTTCCTGATACGACCTTCTGCTGCTCCACGGAATAAAACTCCATGAGGAAGAATAATTGCCATACGTCCCTTATCATCTAAGTGATATAGGCAGTGAAGCAAGAACGCATAGTCTGCTTTTGTTTTAGGTGCTACACCATATTCTCTCCAACGAGGGTCATCTTCTCGTTCTTTATTATCCCAATGAGCTGAATATGGAGGGTTAGCCATGACTGCATTAAACATTCTTGGGCTATCTTTTCCATCAACGACACCATCTGGCCAATCACTTTCAAGTGTATCCCCATGTTTAATATTAATATCATTATACTCGACACCATGCATCATTAAGTTCATTCGAGCTAGTCGATAAGGAGTGGCATCGCGTTCTTGTCCAAAATATTTAATCGTTCCACGCTTATTGGATTTTTTCATATAACTTGCCGTTGTGAGTAGTAATGAAGCTGAACCAACAGTAGGATCATAAATTGAAAAATTCTCTTTTTCTTCATGTCCATCAGTTAAAATCCGTGCCATTATATCAGATATTTCTCTAGGCGTATAATACTGCCCCATATCAGAAGCTAAAACTGTCGCAAATTGAGCAACTAAGTATTCATAAATATCAGAGACATTATCATTTCCATCAGATACATCGAATTCCGGTGTTGAAAGTAATTCGATCATAGAAATCATCACACTGGAACGCGCTTGAGCATTTGAACCTAAATCGGCACTATCAAATCGCATTCCATCAAAGATACCTTCAAAGTCGCTCTTAGCTGCAAACGCAATTTGTTGGTTAAAATGTCCGAAAGTATCACTCATCATACCTATATTAAAACGATCTTGGTCGATTGCAATCTTCCAATCACTAAAAAATTCCCCTGGTTGAATGGCGTAACCTAGATTCTTCTTCATATAATCCATCGCTCGTTGACTATCTTGATTAAAAACATCTTCCCATGTTTCACCACGCAACGTTTGGTCTAACCATTTTGTTGCTTTTTCAGATAGGTATTTATAAAATAAAATACCAAAAATATAATCTTTATAGGCGGTTAACCCAATTTGTCCTCTTGTTTGGTTCAACATACTCCACATTCTAGTCTGTTGTTCAGTTGATAATGCCATTTTCCTAGCCTCTTTCTAGTATGTTTTATAAAGCTCTTCATGCTTCATTTATATTTAGCGGTACTTTTTTTAATGTAACTCTACATATTAGCTTAAAATAATATGCAATGGATGTATGACAAAATTCTATTCATTTATTTCTACAGAAAAATGTAGACGTCTTCTATATATCGTTCACTACTAATTATAAAGCATCTATATTTTGAAAATCCATGTTATTTTTAATATACATACTTATCATTATCTCTCATTTTTCATATCTTAGACTTATGCAACTATTACCTTTTAAACCTCACCTATTTATGATACGGTTCACCGTGCTATACGTAAATGAGGATAGCAATTATACCTCTATCCCATATATTCGATTTTTTTATAAGTATACTTACGAATCTTTCTCATTTACCTCTTTTGCCCATATCATAAGTGGCTCATCTTCCTTTTTTAAAGAAAAAAACTTACATTTCTTTATTACTGCCACCAGAGCGTAGAGCATTTTTACCTGCTCTCATATTAACTTCCTTCTAGCTCTGCTGTGCAAAGATCATCATTTATCTTTATCATAATTGTTATTAATAATTTAAGAGCCTGCAAATAGTTTACATAATGCTCATTTTCATTATCATGACCAGAAGCTGTACCATGTAAATACTTGTTCCTTAAGTCATAACCATTAATAAATTTACTTTTATTCAGATAGTAATCTATATATTCAGATTCTTGCCTTGTTAATAATGTATTTTCAGCAACTAATGCTCCTTCATCCAGTAGCTTATCAACTTCTTGCTTTAGACTATCAGATAGCTTACTAGTTACAACTACACCGTTTATATGGATATAATAGTATATAAGTGTTCTATTCCTGTTGACCAGAACTATTTCATTATCGTCTTTTACTGTCACATAATCATGTTCAACAAGCCAATTTAAAGACGGTTTTTGATAATCCTCTATGTCATGTAAGTAAAGTTTATCAGCATACAACCTTTCAATGAGTGTATTATATTGACTATGTCCATAATTCGGAAAATAAGTAATATCACTTTGATCAGAAAACATAATATTCCTCAAAACTCTGGCTTCGTTATTATCTGGCGCTATATACACGTATCTGTCATTCGTCATGCTTGGGCATTCAGAAAAAGGTGACGGCTTGCTTTCCATTTGCACAAGCTCTTCCTCAATGTAACCATCCTCTAGATAAAATTTATATTTTTTAATTATGCTTTCAATAGTTGGAAATATTGATTTACACTTTTCAAAACTCGGATTATCTATAGGTGGTAGCTTAACGTTAAAGTCCACAATATAAAATTCCTCTTTTAGATAGACATTGAAGAACCATTCAATTATTGTTTCTAAATCTTTATTTTTACCTCTTAAAAATGTGTAATAAACATGCATTTGTGCTAAAGATAAAGATTCTCTCAACGAGAAGGCTGCATTAATCTTATATTCTTTTTTATGAGTAAAACCAAATCTTTCAAAAACACTTGCATATATTGCATTGTATGGAAAGTTAGAGACCATATTATTATTTACGAACTCAAATATGTATATAAAGTTGTTTAATAACGTTGGATTATCAAGATTTGACTCTAGCCATTCTTTATCAACTTCTGTTCCTACTTTACTTAATGTGAAATGTTGCTTTACAATACCCTCTACATTTTCTTTGAACTCGACTACGATATCAGTTCCCTGCCCACTACCACTTTTAAAGAGTTCACTTTCAAGTCTTTCACTTACTCTTTTTGCTTTTAGTTTGACTCTCACATCAAGAGAAAACTCTTTCGTATTCTGTACATTACTAAGAAGCCTAGTGTAATTCAAATTTGGATTATCTAAATTCAGATAGGCGTTAATAATATATTCTTTATCTTCTATAGTTAATGATTGTGGTAAATATGGTTTCTCTTGTTCGTTCATATTCTTTAATAAATATTTATCCAAAAGTAAATTTGTACTTTCCTCTATATAGATAAACATATACTCTCTTAATTCTGTATCATATTTTCTTACTAGTTTATATTGTTTGAATATTTGCCATGCAAATACATCAAGTTTATCAAGAAACACTTTTAATCTGCTTTCTGAAATGTCACTCATTTTTCTATTTCCTATTATTTCCCAAAAAGACTCCTTGTATCTGAAATCAACTTCTTCATACTCTACTAATATGTCTGAATGCTGATTAATATACTCACCTAATGACGAATTAGCTACATTATTTTTTTCTTTAAGCCATTCTTCTTTATCTTCACCTATGTATAATAGAAACGTATCATCCTTTACATACTTAATTATATTATACAGTTCTAAGGCTTCATTGATATTCTCTATCACATGATCTATCTTCAACTCCTTATAAACTTCTTTAGCCTTCTCTAGCATATATCCTTTTGCCAAATCAGGACCTTTGTAGTACTCCACACCTCTATACCTTTGCTTTACTATACTTCTCCCTTCTTTCTCCAATATTCTTTTATAAACTCCCAATCTGCTTTCTTTTTTAATTTCCAAAATTGAATAATGGTTAGTTTTTTACGTTATTTAACCAATAATTTCTTTGCCAAAAAACCCTCATTTACTTATGATACGGTTCTCCGTATTACATCTAAGTGCGGTTTTTTCAACATTAATTACTGGCAAGAATCTAATAATGCATCAAACTGCTTTTTATCAATTTCTTTCATCTTATCAAATATTTGATTAACAACTTCGTCAAGTTCAGGTATATCGAAAGGCTTCCAAGCTCTCTCTATAAAAGTCAAGTGCGAAAACTCGTTAATAATTCTGTTAATTAAAATTGGAACGTGCCCATCAAACATCATCTCTAGCCGCTTCATCAGTGAGTCATTATTGGGATATCGATAAAATGTATATAACTCAAGAAACTTTCTTATATTATTTGGTAAATTATAAATATTAGTATAAGAATTTTCAGCCTTCTTTTGCTTATCTCCTCTTGTAGGTTTATAAACATTATACATCTCTTGGAACAGATAATTGAATTCTGTTACATACTCACGAAGGTGATAAGGCATCGGTACAATAGTACTTTTTGTATCTACACCTTTTCTGTGTTTTTCTATACATAGGTAAGAACATTCTTCTCCTGTAACTGACAATCTCTTAAGATACTTTAGAAAATCTAAGTTATGCGTTGAAATAAAAAGTTGCTTAAGTTTTCTTTGCTTAGCAATCCGGGCTTCTATAATACTGAATATAAAGAAAACATGGTTGTTATCAAGACTTGAGATAGGATCATCAATATAAATAATAAGTTTTTCATTTGATGGTATAGGTAACTCAACCTCTGTTCCATCATCTAAAATTCTCTTAGGGATATAGAATAAGTCGTCTATTCTCGATATAAAATAGCAGAATGATATTAGACTACATTCCCCATCACTCAAATTATTTGCAAGTATTCCATTACGCTTGATTTCATATTCAATCAGTCCATCTCTTTCGAATGGCTCTAGCTTGATATCATCACTTCCAAAATATAGCTCTAAGTAACTATTTACACGATCTGCGCCTTTCGATTCATCTTTTTGCATAGCTTTTTTCAATTCGATTTGTTCTTTAGTCTCGGATATTTTCTTCTCAATTTCGCTAAATTCTCTTATACTTAAATCTCTTTCAGCCTTTATCGACTCTAATTTTTTTACATTTACAAAGTAGTTTGATTCATTAAGAAATTCTTTTATATCAGACAAAAGAATCTCCCTCTGTATTGATTCTTTATCCTTCCTTAAAGATGTAGTCTTTGAATTATTACTCTGAATCAGTGTTTCAAATTCCCTTTCAATATCTGATAAATCATTTAATATAGATATATCAAAATTAAAAGTTAATTTTTCAGTCTCTTTAGTTTCCTTTATGCGAAGTACTTCTACTAAATCTTTTATATATTCTACAAATTCATCTCTTTTTTTATCCCACTTTTCATACACTTGAAGATAGTCTGATTGGTTTGAAATATAAAAATCCTTTTTCTGATGATTAAACTGCTTCCCAATTTTCTGAATCAATCTTGATAATTCATCAATCAAGAAGTTTATACGTTCCCTCATTTCTTTACTTTCATTATTAAAACAAGCATTTAATTGGTTCCATCTTGATTGTGAAAAAGGTGATCCGCAAAATTTACATTCACTGTGGTCATGCTCATGATATGCAATTCCTTCAATTACCCATCTCTTAATCAGATCATCAATCACCAATTTATTTAAATCCTCTGTTACAGAAATCGTCTTACTTAATATATTCATCGATTCGCTGATAATAATTTTAATTTCTTTATATCTAAGAGCATAATATGGAATATTAGGTAACTCTTGTTCATCTAGCTGCTTTTGTTTAGATTGACGATTAACATAGTTAAGCTGCGTCGCTATTTTTGCTTCTGAAAAATCTCTTTGTAAATGGGTCTTATTATACGGATCTCGACCGTATAGTATTTGGTTACGTCGAATATTTGCTGCAAATGTAGTCATTCTACTTTCAATATCAAAAGCCTTAACAAAATCGTTGTAGCTTTTAGTCATATTATATTTGTTTTTTTCTAACGTAATTTTATCAACTTCATATCCTAATTTGGTATCATCATTTCTTAGTATTAGTTCTAACGTCTTAATCTCATCTCTAATTTCTACATTATCAGAACCAAGAATAGCAAATGGTTGTATAGAACCATCACGATTGTGTAACCATCCTAGATTTTCTCTTATAAAATCCGAATTGAAAACTCTTACAAAATAATCCGAACTAAAATTATCTATCTCATGAGAATCAATTTTTGTTCCGTCATCGAATGTAAAATTATAATCAACATCGAGATAATCATTATGTTGATTTCTTTTTTCAAGAGTCTGGAAAATTCTAGAAAGTGTTGTCTTACCTGAGTAGTTATGACCATAAATAATATTAAGTTTATTGAATCTAAACTTGTCATCACCTTTTCTCCAAATAAACTCTTGGTAACTCCCGTATTTCTTAATGTCTAGACTACGTATCATTGTATATCTCCCCCTGTTCATTATATATATAATTTTCTTCACACCTAACTCACATCACAGTAAACAGGAAAAACCTCATTTATTTGTGGTACGGTTCACCTCGGTTAATCCGGAAGCTGCGATAAATTTGTTCGACTAAGATGAGACGCATTAATTGATGGGGATACGTCATCTTGCCAAACGAAATTTGGGATTGACTGCGCTGTAAGACGCGATCACTCAGACCTAAGGACCCACCGATCACAAAGACCAATTGGCTCTTTCCCTGAATGCCTAACTGGTTGATTTGTTGTGCTAATTGTTCACTACTTGGATTTATCCCGTCAATCGCTAAGGCAAAAACATACTCTTGTTCTTTGATTTTGGCTAGAATGCGATCGGCTTCTTTGTCTTTAATTTGGATCATTTCTGCCGGACTGAGATTTTCTGGCGCTTTTTCATCGGCCACTTCAATCAATTCGATTTTAGCATACGCTCCTAACCGTTTCACGTACTCATTGATTCCTTGAACTAAATATTTTTCTTTTAGTTTTCCAACGCTAATAATTTTTATATTCATTTTATCCATCCTCTCATTTAAGAAATTCTTAAGTTCTCAACAAAGTTGTGCACACTATGCACAGGGTTATCCACAGATTACGAAGAGAAAATCCTTGTTTTCATCGTGTTTTTGACAAGAACATGTGTTTCATCTTTATTTATACCCATTATCCACAAGCTTGTGTGTAACTCTTTTTCCCTTTTTACACATCGTTTTCCACTCGTTTTCCACATTCAAAATAAGAATTTTTTTCATGAAATCACAATTATTTCTGCTTCTTTTTTTCATACTTAATTCAAACTCTCTTAGTAGACTAATACTCGAAAGTAATATTATACTATACATAAGAGATCAACAAGGAGGAATTTATATGTCAAGAAAAGACGTAACACCGTATAAAAAAAATAGTAGCTTTAAATCTTTTGTCATTAGTTTAACTGGCGGTCTTTTAGGCGGCATGTTAATGTTAGGTGGTTTTTATACATTTGGTTCACCTTCTGATACGAATCCTAATTCAAATACAACGACAACCAGTAGTAACCTTGGTGGCGCAGAGATCAGTAATGTCAAAGTGAATGCAACGAGTGACATTACGAGTGCTGTCGAAAAAGTTCAAGGTGCCGTGGTTTCTGTCATTAATTTACAAAGTGAGCAATCACTTGATAACGGATTAGGCGATTTTTTTGGTGGCAGTGAGAGTACAACTGGTCAAGATCAAACGTTAGTCCCAGCTTCTGAAGGAAGTGGTGTCATCTATAAAAAAGAGGGCAACTCAGCTTACGTTGTCACAAATAATCATGTGGTAGAAGGCCAAAAAGGATTACAAGTGTTACTAAAAGACGGCTCTACTGTTGAAGCTGAACTCATTGGGACAGATGTCTTCACTGACTTAGCTGTCTTAAAAATTTCAGCCGAAAACATTGATACTGTCGCAACCTTCGGCGATTCTGACTCTTTAAAAGTCGGTGAACCGGCTATCGCGATTGGTTCTCCATTAGGTTCTGAGTATGCGAACTCTGTGACGCAAGGGATTATTTCTTCCTTGAATCGTCCAGTTCAAAGTACGAATGAAGCCGGCGATCTGATTAGTATTAACGCGATTCAAACAGATGCTGCGATTAATCCAGGTAACTCTGGAGGCGCATTAGTCAATATCGCTGGACAAGTCATCGGGATTAACTCAAGTAAGATTGCGAGTTCTGCCGGTTCCGGTGTCAGCGTTGAAGGAATGGGCTTTGCCATCCCTAGTAATGATGTGGTGACAATTATCAAACAATTAGAAGCACAAGGGGAAGTCATTCGTCCTGCACTTGGTGTGACCATGATTGACCTAAGCAGCATTTCTGTCCAACAACAACGAGAAATTCTAAACTTACCTGAATCCGTGACAAGTGGTGTTGTGATTCGGAGTGTTGCAGGGGCAACCCCAGCAGAAAAAGCTGGATTGCAACAATACGACGTTGTGACTAAAATTGACGGCGAAGAAATTTCAAGTAGTCAAGATTTACGTGCCCTTCTTTATCAGAAAAAATTAGGCGATTCAATGGAAATCACCTTCTATCGTGGCGATAGTGAGCAAACCGTCACTGTGGAGTTAACCGTTGACCAATCCATTCTTCAACAAGAAGAGCAACAACAACTAGAACCAAATCAATAATCATGATTACGAAAAAACGTCTACTAAAAAGTAGACGTTTTTCTTATCTTCCAGGGGTAAAGGCTTCTCCAACGACTGCATCTGGTCCTAATTCTAAAATACCACGTTGCATTGCCGCATTTGGTAATTGAAGTTCTTTTGCGGAACAAACCATTCCAAAACTAGCGACTCCACGAAGCTCACCAGGCCAAATTAATAAGCCATCAGGCATCATCGCACCAGGTTTTGCTACCACGACTTTCAACCCTTTACGAATATTAGCTGCACCACACACAATTTGTAATACTTCTGCGTTGTCGACTTCAATTTCTGTCACCGATAAATGGTCGCTATCTTCATGTGGGACACACGTTTTAACGAGTCCGACAACAAATTTTGGTGAATGATCGGGCACTAAAACATCGCTAAAGCCTGCTTTTTTGATTAAGTCGTTTAAATGCGCTAGTTGTTCATCATTGATTTGGACTTGACCAGTTCCTTTGATGGTAAATTCCTTTGAGATCTCAAAGAAATTCCAACCAATCACACGACCATCCTCTGTCGTTAAACGAGCCACGTTCTCACGTCGTTCGACTTGTTGTTCCATATTTTGATCATCTTGTGTCACGACCATTAACGTATCGCTCACATATTTTGGGTTGTATGCAAAAATCACACGAGTTCCTCCTCTAATTTTATCCTTGCTTATTGTAACAGAAATGCAAGCTTATTTCATCTCTTCTAATTTAAAGAGGATTTCATCTCCAGCCTGTAATGCTAATTCTTTTGCTCCTTTTAAGGCCATCTCACCATTGATATCATAAAGCCAATATTTATTAGCGGCTTCATCTTGCGTCATCCCATCAATACTTGTAATAAAACCATCTTGATGAACGATTTCAAAATGTTCATCCATCACATCAAAGACTACCGCACCTGGTTCAAACGATACCACTTCTTTTGTGATTTCTTTGCCATCTTCTTGCAAGATAATCGTCGCGGTTTGCTCAACGGGTGCGACGCTTTCTTGTGTGGTGGTAGTGGACACTGTTGCTTCGTTCGCTTGGGTTGTACAGCCACTGACCAAGAACATTCCGAGAATGAGTCCACTTAATAATAATTGTTTTTTCTTCATAACGATTTCCTTCTTCCCAACAAAAGAGCCGAAAATTTCGGCTCTTTTTGTCTATTGCTTTTCTTCTGGTGTTGCAATTACTAATACATCACAGGGCGCTTTTAAAATGACATAACTGGCAACACTACCGACCATCATCTTTTCGACGGCGTTTAAACCAGATTGGCCAACCATCAGAAGATCAATCTGATGGTTCCGCGGTAATTCCGTCGCTAAAATACTTTTCGCTTGACCAAAGACCATCACTTTTTCAATCGCGGTAAACTGAACCGACTCCCCGTAAGCCACACACTCTTCTAGTAAGAGATTCGCACGCTCGCTTTCTGCTTCGACAAAGTCATCACTAAAGGAAGAAGTGCCAACCATTAGGGGAATTTGTGGTTCAATAATGGTCGCAACAATGACCGTTCCTTGATTTCTTCGCGCAACTTCTACTGCCTTTTTGAACGCTTCCGTGGCATGCTCGGACCCATCAACACCGACTAAAATCTTCTTGTAGGTTTGTTCCATTGTCTTCACGCTCCTGATTGATTCATTTTTTATAATTGACGGATAAAGGCCGCAATTTCTTCTTTTGTTTTACGATTTTTATTGACGAGACGGCCAACCTCTTCCCCATCTTTAATCACGATAAAACTTGGAATACCAAAGATTCCCCATTGGGCGCAAAGATCAATATAATCATCACGATCCACATGAATCCACTGATATTCTGGAAATTCCGCTTCTAATTCTGGCATGACAGGATAAATGAAACGGCAATCGCCGCACCACTCAGCCGTGAAGAAAAAGATATTGTTCCCTTTTTCTACATAAGTCGCCAGTTCTTCTAAACTTTTTGGCGTAATCATCGAATCCCTCTCTTCTTTATTTCCCCGCGATTATGGTATCGACGGTTGATTGATCTAATCCTTTCAAAATTTGAATAAGCATTTCTTTGGCTGCTTCAAAATCTTGAATACTAAACATTGTTTGATGCGTATGAATATAACGTCCCGCTACGCCAATCACGGTACTTGGAATGCCTTCATTGGCTGTATGAGCCGCGCCAGCATCCGTTCCACCTTTTGAAACAAAGTATTGGTAAGGAATCTTGTGCGTTTGAGCAGTATCAAGTAAGAACTCTTTCATCGCGGGTAACATAATCAAGCCTGGATCAAAAATGCGCAATAACGTTCCTTCCCCTAAATGACCAAATGTGCCATTTTTGGTGATCGTATCATCTGCCGGCGAACAATCCACTGCAAAAAATAAGTCTGGCTTAAATTTTCGCACAGAAGGTCCTGATCCACGTAAACCAACTTCTTCTTGCACGTTCGCGCCTGCGATTAACGTATGTTGTAATGCTTCGTCTTTTAACGCTTCTAAGGCCTCTAAGACTAATGTACAACCGTAACGGTTATCCCACGCTTTGCCGATAATATTCTTGCCATTGGCTGTTTTAATGGTTTCAACTTGTGGCACCACCGTATCTCCTGGACAAAGCCCAAATTCAATGGCTTCTTCTTTGGATTCAAAACCAGCGTCAAATAAAATATCCGCAACCTCGACATTCTTTTGTCCAGCAGCGCCTCTCAAAAGATGCGGCGGAACAGAAGAAGAAATACAAGGATAGTTCCCTTTTGCGGTCTTAAGTGTATATCGTTGCGCCGAAACCACATACGGGTTCCAACCACCTAAAGGCGTTACTTTAAATAATCCACGATCCGTAATTTGAGTCACCATAAAACCGACTTCATCCATGTGCGCCGCTACCATAATGCGCGGAGCATCCGCATTTTCGTGTTCACGAATGCCAAAGATTCCGCCTAATCCATCTTGTTCCACGCGGTCGACTAGCGGTGTCATCGCATCACGCATATACGCACGAACTTCATGTTCAAAACCACTTGTCCCTTGAAGTTCCGTTAATTCTTTGATTCGTTGAAATGTTTTTTCATTCATTTTTGTCGTCTGATCGTTATCAAACGTTCGCCTCCTCTATCTTTCACTCTTTTCATTATAACGCAATTTTCAGCTTTTTTGGCATTTACTTATCGGTTTTTTTCGTGCTGTGGTAAAATGAAAGAACAAACGGAAGTGAGGAGAAATTACTATGTCAAATACACGTTATTTTTCACCATTAAAAACAGGTTTTATGATTGGAACTGGAATTGGTTTAGCTGCCGGCATTGCGAGTACGTTATGGGTAAAGCAACACACCACTAAAAGTCCAAACCAAATATTAGAAGAGATTAAACGCTCTTTCCTAGCAGAAGGTCCAATCGAAGGCTCATGGATCGAACATGAAGCGACTTTTATTGACCACATTGTCCGTGAAACAAAAGCCTATAGCGGCGGTATCGTACGTTACGAAGATGATGAACTCGTTGTATACGAATTTTTAGCCGATGCTCACTCTGGAACGATTTTAAGTATTAGTCAACTCGAAGGAATTTAAAAAAAACTGCCTTTCACGCTTTCAAGTGTAGTGACCCCTTTAAGTTAGACTTTTTAG
>NZ_JXKD01000028.1 GCF_001885765.1 Enterococcus aquimarinus
AGTGGGTTTTCTCGCCCGCAAATTCTATAAAGTGCCGTAATTGTCGACTTCTCAGACTTCATTAATTGCATACCTCCTAATAATAGCGGTACGATTAATAACAACAGCAGATATTTCTTATTTTTCATTTTTTCATTCTCTCCTTACTAAAAATGTGCCGTAACTTTCGTAAGTTACAGCACATTTTACTTATCATGATATTTTAAACAACAATCAGCTTCAAGAAATCAATTCACGGACGTCACTTTTTTAGTTGTTTTCCCCTCACCAAAATAAACAGGGATTACCGTTCGATTCGCTACCATCTCCCCTTTAATGACTTCCAACAAAAGGTTGACTGCGGCTTCTGCCATCGCTTCAATCGGTTGAACGATGGTTGAGACAAGATAAGGGGAGTGTCTCGTGATTCTCTGACCATCAAAGCCAATCACTTGGACGTCTTCTGGGACAGCTTTTCCCATTTGCTCTAACACATCGCAAACCGTTATCGCCATTGAGTCATTAACGGTAAAGATCCCATCAACATCAGGATTCTCCGTTAAGAAGGCCACAATTTTTTTATTTAAGTATTCTAACGGTTCTAGCATATCCAAAATGACGACTTCTTGTCCTAGTTGATTGCATTCAATTTCAAAATACTTCCGACGATTCTTTGTTTCATTCGGAATTTCTTGGTAGCCCCCAATAAAGGCGACTTTTTTACAGCCGAGTTCTTGCAATTTTTGGGCAGCTAGACGTCCACCGCTGATATTATCCGCAGTGACATAAATGACATCTTCCGTAAAATAACGATCGATACTCACAAAAGGTAAATTACTTGAGATATATTCATCAATATCGGAATAGGTAATCCCAATAATGCCATCTACCTTATTTTGTGTCACCATTTGCACATATTCTCTCTCTTTATCGACCGCACCATCTGAGTTACATAAATACATCTTATAATGATTCTTTTCGAGTGCTGTCTCTACATGAAAGGCAAATTCAGAAAAAAATGGATTCCAGACACTCGGAATAATTAAAGCGACCGTAAAAGTTTGATTCATTTTTAAACCCCGAGCATAAAAATTGGGTTGATAATTCAGTTCCTTAATTGCCGCTTCGACTTTTGCTCGAGTGGAAACTTTTACCGATCCGTTATTTAATACCCGAGAAACGGTTCCAACACCTACGCCCGCCAGTTTTGCGACATCTTTCATTGTTGCCTTCATTACACCGACTCCTCACAATCTCTCTATAAGTTCAGTATAATTGAGAGGATGAAAAATTACTAGCTGTTTCCGGTGTTCTAGGCCTTAATAATCGCCGTTTCAAAAGAACCAATCATTGTTTTTCCTTCAGAATGGAAGACCAAATCGCTCCCTTTTTCGATTTCATAGAAAGTGGCACTGATGACTTCTAGTCCATTCACAAAAATTTCAATGGAATTGGTATCACGGAATATTTCTAAAATGAGTTGTTGATTGACCAATTCTACTGGAAATTGTCGCGTATCAACAGGTTGTTTTTCAGCACCTTTGAGTTCATACCCAAAGTTTTTCCGACTGAAAGTAAAGGTCGACGATTCCGTCTCATAGTTCAAACGCAAGTACTGTTCTGCTTGTTTCGCAAATTGAATGGAAAATTGACTCGCTTCAGATAAGTCAGCAACAATTTGCATGTACGTATTATCTTTAATTAAGTGATGGAAAATAACAGGCTGTGAACCAACTTCTAGATTCTCAATACCATGCTCGTATTCTAACTGACTATAGACTTCAGAGACAGGGCGTTGAATCAAGCGATTATTGCGGACCCGTAATTCTCTAGGTAACGTCATACTACCAGCCCATTGATGACCCAAATCATGAGTAGGAAACGTGCGATCCCACATTTGCATCCACGCAATCACGATGCGACGATTCTTATCATCAAGCAAACTTTGTGGTGCATAATAATCCATGCCAAAATCCATCTCGTGGAAATTTTCAACGGTTAATTTCCCAGTTTCCCAGTCCATTTGACCAATACAAGCCATCGTCGAACTAATATTATGATACTCGTGTCCTTGTCGCTTAATTTGAATCGGAGACATAATCAAAACATCCTTACCATCGAGTGTAAAGAAATCAGGACATTCCCACATGATACCTTGTTCTTTTGTTCCTTCTAATAAGACTGAAAAGAAAGTCCATTCGTTTAAATCCTCCGATGAAAAAAGAACAATTTTCCCGCGATGATCATGAGTTTTCGTCGCGACCACACTATAATAGGTGCCTTCATGTTGGAACACTTTTGGATCACGGAAATCATGAATGCTACCTTCATCGCCTAACAATTCCGCTCCAATCACGGGATTACTCGCTAGTTTCTCAAAGTTAATCCCATCATCGGAAACCGCAATACATTGCGTTTGCGTGACAACATCATTTTCAACCACATGCCCGGTGTACATTAAATAGAGACGACCGTCTTTTTCAATCGCACTTCCTGAGAAACAACCATCTTTGTCATACCACTCATCTGGTGCCAGTGCGACAGGTAACTCTTCCCAATGAATTAAATCTTTGGATTTCGCATGGCCCCAATGCATCGGACCCCACTGACTGTTGTAAGGATAAAATTGGTAAAACAAATGATATTCTCCTTGATAATACACAAAGCCATTTGGATCATTCAGCCATCCGACCGGTGCTGAAACATGATACGTTGGACGATATAGGGGATTCACATTCCCTTTATTTTCTTGAATATAGTGATTTGCTCGCTCTAATGTTAATTTTTCCTCTGTTAACAATTATTTGGCTCCTTCCACAAAGGTGTCATACCCCGCTTGTTTAATTTCTAACCATTCGTTGATTCCAACACGTTCTAATTCCGCTAAATACTCATCCCACTCTTCGTCAATCTTGCCGTTGGTAATCCATTCCGCACGTTTACGATAAATATAATCCCACATATCGGTTTCGATTTTCGCTAAACGGTCGGTTTGATCTTTTTCTAAGAAGACTTTCGGATAGTTATTTTCATTATTGACATATGGTAAGTAGTGCTCATGCATTAAATCTAAACGCCATTTTGCATCGTCTGGCATCGTCGTAACCGTTCCGTAATACGTATCTAAAATCGCTAAAGGACCTGCTGCTTCAGTTTTTTGACGTAATTCACCAGGTGCTTCACCCGCTAAATCTAAATGATGTAACATGCCATCTTTTAATTCGAAGATATTGGCTTGTTCTGTATCACCATATGTTCCCCAGTTATTTTGAACCGATTGAAGTGGCGCATACATTTGATCGACCCAGCGAGCCGTCAATTCAAGGTTTTTATTCACACTCGTGATGACAAAACGATCACGTGAAAAGCCCATTCCATTCGTTCTTGTAACGTGTTTACGACCATCAGGACCTGCTAAAACAGGTAATACATCATAACTCTCATTCATCCCTGAAATATTGGCTTTATCCCATGTGAAATACACACCGTAACGTTTTTCTTTTCCTTTGGCAACATAGGTATTCCAATCTTGTTCAAATGCTTCAGTATCGATTAGACCTTTATCATACATTTCATTAAAGTACTTCACAGCGTCTTTGTATCCTTCTTTATCTGCTGTAAATTGGACATTTCCTTCATCATCGACAACTAAATGATCATCGTTATCACCTTCACCAAAAGCGCCAAATAATAATTTTAAATCTTCATTTCCGCCATTGTTAATAAATGAA
This sequence comes from Enterococcus aquimarinus, assembly GCF_001885765.1. Lineage (GTDB taxonomy): Bacteria > Bacillota > Bacilli > Lactobacillales > Enterococcaceae > Enterococcus_I > Enterococcus_I aquimarinus. The sequence continues at coordinate 3,711 of NZ_JXKD01000028.1, forward strand.
AATGGAATTTCATCCGCTTCACCATTACCATTTGGATCTTGCGTTTTAAAAGCTTCTAAGACAGTCATTAATTCATCTGTCGTTGTCGGCATCGGTAAATCCAAAGCGTCTAACCACTCCACGTTAATCCACGCCATATCATTTACTGTATGAATCGATTCTTTCCCTTGACCTAATTCTTCAATCCAAGGGAATGAATAAATATGGCCATCTGGCGCTGTTAATAACGAGCGATATTCTGGATTTTCATCAAGTATTTTTTTTAAGTTCGGCATGTATTGTTCAATCAAATCTTCGACAGGAACAATAACCCCACTTTCCGCCCAATTTAATAAATCATAATCGCCTGCACCCGCATTAAAAATCGCATCCGGTAAATCACCACTGGCAATGTCTAGATTTCTTTTTTCTGCAAAATCGGCATTATAGTTCGTCCAATCAATATGAACATTTAATTCCTCTTCTAAACGTTGAAAAATAAGCTTTTCATTTGGATCCTTTGGTGCTAACGCTGCTCCTTGAGAAATCATTTTTAAGGATACTTTTTCTTCTAAAGGAAACGAAATATTCTCAAGTTCATAATCCGGACTTGATGATGATTTATCTGCTTTATTCCCACAAGCACCTAGTAACAAGACACTACACAAAGCGAACGGTACAACACGTTTAGTTATTTTCATTTGATTCTCTCCTCATATAAATAATTTTTAAAATAATGTTTTTATCCTTTAATTGAACCAACCAGAACACCTTTATCAAAATATTTCTGGAAGAATGGATACATAATAATTAAGGGTAAACTCGAAATCACGATTGTTGAGTATTTAATTAACTCTGCAATTTGTTTCATCTCAGCCATTGCCGTGTTGGCGCCCACCATGTCTTGCGATGGTTGGTTTTGAATCAAGATATTTCTAAGAACTAATTGTAGTGGTTGTAAATCTTCATTTTTAATGTAAATCATCGCATCAAAATAAGAATTCCATTGACCAACAAAGGCATATAAGAACAACACAAACATAATTGGTTTGGATAAAGGCAAAATCACTTTAAAAAGAATTTGAATTTCATTTGCCCCATCGATTGTTGCGGCTTCACTCAGTTCTCTCGGTAATCCGCTGAAATAAGTACGAGCCATAATAATATTCCATACGTTAATGGCACCAGGAATAATCAAGGCCCAAACCGTATCTAACATGCCTAGATTTTTGATTAATAAGTAGGTTGGAATTAACCCACCACCCACAAACATGGTGATAATAAAGAATGTCATCAAGATACCGCGTCCGTATAAATCCGGTTTTGATAAAGGATACGCCGTAATCATCGTCACAAAGACTGTTAATGCACTAAAGCTAAAAGAATAAAACAGTGAGTTCAGAAATCCACGAACAATCGAGTCATCGGCAAACACTCGCTTATAACCTTCAACCGTCCAATCACTCGGATTAAAACTAATTCCCTGACTAATAAGTGTTGAGGGATCCATAAATGACGCAATTAAAACATAACCTAATGGCACAATGGTAATGAATACAAGTAAACCAACCAGTACCCAGTTTACCCATACGAATTTTTTATCGAAACTTGTGTATAAATTCATTGTTTTCTCCCTCTCTTACAGTCCTTGACCGTCATTTAAACGCTTCGTAATGTTATTAACAATTAATAATAATACGACGTTAATAATCATATTAAAGAGTCCTACTGCAGCGGAATAAGCGTAGTTCCCTGATTGTAAACCAACCTTATACACATACGTTGAAATGATTTCTGACGTTGGAATATTCATCGACGTTTGCATTAAGTACGCTTTTTCGTAGCCCACGTTCATAATATTTCCTGCCGATAAGATAAAACTGATAACCATAATTGGGCGCATCGCTGGTAAATCAATATGCCAAATCTTTTGAATCAGATTTGCACCATCGATATTCGCTGCTTCATATAAGTCAGTACTCACACCCGCTAATGTAGCCGTATACAGAATGGACGACCAACCAATTCCTTGCCAAATACCAGATAAGATGTAAATCGTTCGAAAATAATCAGGACTAGACATAAACATAATCGGATTACCCGTCAACTTTTGTACAATCGCATTAATGGGACCATTCGCAGATAAAAACAAGAACAACATCCCGACAATGACAACGACAGAAATAAAGTTTGGTGCATATAAAATTAACTGTAATTTCTTTTTAATTTTTTCATTCAACACTTGGTTCAAAGAAAGCGCCAAGATAATTGGTGGGAAAAAACCAAGAATTAAGCCATAAATACTAATTTTCAACGTATTGCTTAACAACATCCCAAAGTTCGGTGATGAAATAAATTCTCTAAAATGCTCGAACCCTACCCAAGGACTATCTAAGATTCCGAGCATAGGATTGTAATCTTTAAAAGCAATAATCGCGCCATACATCGGGAAATATCTAAATACAAGTGTTAATAAGATCCCCGGTAGCATTAAAAAATAAAGCCACTTATCTTTTTTGAGTTGTTTTAATATTCGAGCTCTCTTCTTCTTGGCCATCTGACTTTTAGAAGGTTTAATTGCTGTCACTGCCTCTTCCATTTTAAATTCCTCCATCCATTTTAGAAACGTTTCCACTTTTTGTTTTAAAAATAAATACAAACGCTTTTGTTGAAAGTGGAAACGTTTCTATTTACAAAAAGAGAATATCACGTGAGCGCTTTCTTGTCAACAGTAAATTTAAGGGAGAAGGATTATTTTGTTATTTACGGTCATCATACGAAATTCCTAAGTCGTCCAAGCTGGTAACTATTCGCTATCCATTCGAGCATATACGATTGGAAACAAGGCAGCTGAAGACGATGGGAAAACTAAAATCCCTTATTTTTTCCGACGATTCCATCTGATTTTATTCTTACATTTTTATTGAAATAGAAAACATGAGAATTATTTTAAGGAAGTCGGGTAGGAGAATCATCATTAATTGATTATTTGTCCTCTCACACCACCATACGTACCGATTGGTATATAGCGGTTCCGTTGTTCTTGCTTTTGGCTATGTGCTTAGCACTAATAGGTCACAGTCAGGACTTTCAACTATTAGAGTTCGCCCGTGCTGAGCGAACAAAAAAAGCAAACGAGAGACAACGATCTCGTTTGCGTGTGTTATTTTACGAATAGGTGATGATTCGTTTTTTTGCTCATCGTATATTCTTTAGTTGCTCGTAAACATTCTCCTGCGTACCACAAAGCTATACGGGGATAATCGCATGATGTTGAATTTTATAAGCGACGCGAGCAGAAAAAACTAGCGCTGTGAAACAAGAAACGTTTCATGCAACACTAGTGTTCAAGTTCATTGTTAAATCTAATTTTTCACTGTCAAAATCACTTTATCTTTTCATTTTTTTGAAAAATCACTTTCACTTTCACTAATAATTCATCTATCAATTTCTCTGGAACACTCTCCACATAACTATATTTCCTTGCGTTGTAATTAATGGTAACTAATTGATCTAACAAAACTTTTCCTGAAGATTTCGTATCTTTTAAAGGAACATATAAAGGATAGTTGCGTTCTGTGTTTGATATTGGAGCAAAGACTGCTATATTAGCATAGTCACTGACACCATGATAACTTAAACAAATATAAGATCTGTATCCTTGCTGTTCATATCCTTGTTTAGGATCTAAATTCATCTTAACAATATCGCCTTGTTTTACCATTTCTCATTTTCTATAGGAGAAAAATGTTGTAGTTCTGTTGTAAATGTTTCTTTGTTGTAGCCTTTGAATAGTTCTTCAAAGGTGACTTCTTTTTTGGCTTTAGTTAATACAATCGAATGATTCATAACTTCTACATTTAACTCATCATCTTTTTCTACTTTCAATGCTTCTAATAAGCTTTTTGGTAAACGGATTGCATGACTGTTACCCCACTGCTTAACTGGTAGTTTAATCATTAGAATCCCTTCCTTTCTTTTGTTCATTATACCAAACAAGTATCTATTTTATATACACTTGAAACTCGTTAAAAGTAGAAAGATGATAGCATTTACCTTCACTAAAAAAGAACTTCAGTACTTTAAAAGTGTCGAAGATTCTTTCAATCGATTTCCAAATTTTGGAAATTCACTAGAGTAAAGTCACCCCCATTCCTTCTTCTGCCCCGAAAAAAATCAGTCAAAGAAAAAATGCCAGCACCCTTCTCTCATAGAGGAGTGCTGGCATTTGGGGCTCTATTAGGCCTTGGTCAAAAAGGCTTCTTGACGAGTGGCGTGTTTATCGATCATGATTTGATTAGGCGAAATCCCTTCCTTTGTCAGTAGCGCAATCGTTTCGTGTAAAAATTCATCGCTGCCGACGATATAATAAATACCATCTTGATCGACTGCCAAGTCTGTGACTGCCGGATAATAGGCATTTCGTCCGTAGACAATCCGCGAGTTAATCTGTTCACTCGTTGCATCTCCCAAAAGATCTGTAAAAAGGGCATCACTCTGCGTCGTCACATGAAGCATGGTGAGTTGTTCGATGTTACTGGTATCTGCCAAATAGTCGAGTACTAACGGTCGAAAAGAAGCCAAACCGACACCCGAAGAAAGAAAGTAAAGACGCTTGTTTTCCCGATGAAGGACTAAATGATGGTTGAGTTTAAATAGTGCAACCTTTTCGCCGATTGCTAACTGTCTTAAGCGTGCTTTAAATTCGGAACAATCCGCCTTCACCCGCGTCGTAATCCCAACCATCCCTTCTGAAACGATCGTTGAAATCGACATATGACGCACGAGTGCTCGATTCGGCTTTTCGCCTGCGTTAAAACCTTCTAGCGCCAAATGCACATGCGCTCCTGCTTCCCAATCGAAACCTGGCGGACATTCAAAATAATACGTGTTGATTTCTGGTGTTTCTTCTCGTATCGCTTGCAACTTCACCCAATATATTTCCATATAATCCCATCCTGACATTGTTATATTCACCTAATATAACCTAATTGAGAATGATTATCAATTAAAAGATTCTATTTTACCTTCCTATATGAATAATTATTCGAAAAAATATCAACAGACTTAGCCTTTAAAACTTACCTCATTTGCTTTTTATTCAAAATCAAACAAGCCTCGCAGGAACACTCCCACAAGACTTTTCAATCGATTAAGTTTAATCAAAAATAAACAATTCGTTACATTCCAACCTTACCTAAGCAACATTTCTTATATTTTTTACCGCTCCCACACGGACAAGGATCATTACGCCCGATTTTGTGAGCATTTGAAGGTGTTTGTACAAATGACGGATGCAACTCAAGTGTTGAAAGTGAGCCCTCGTCTAATCCGGGTTTTTCAAATTTTTCAAAGAGTTCATTTGGCGTATACCCGTTGTTCTCCCAAATGCGCGTCGCGTTGAATAATTCTTTGACGAGTTGGATGATGTCATTGAGTTGATTAATATCTTTAAATTCGATCTGTCGACGGTCAAATTGGTACATCACGTCTTGCATATTTCTGTCAACCTGACCAATCAGTTGAATATCGTCACAGAGCCACTCCGCTTTTTCGTCATTTGATATGAAATGTTTTTTGATATATTTCAATAACCGATGATATTGAGGGGTTTTCTCAAAATAGCTTTCATCGATATACAGCAAGAGTTTCTCTTTCTCAGGAACATGATAAGGTTTCCGACCTTTTTGAAGCATCAATTCATCAAATAGCCGTTCTTCAATGATAAATTCATGGACAAAATAATCTTGATAAGCCACGACAAAAGCTTTTTCCAGCGTGCTCGGAAGATTATCCAAGATTAATTGCAGTTCTTCTTCCGTGACAGGCGCGGTATGTTGTTGATTGTAAATCGTCTGTACGCGATTCTTAGGCACGATACCATATAGATTGGTTAAAGCGATAATATAGTCGATTAGTTGAGGCATCTGATCACTTCCATTCATTTTTCTTTTATTTTAGCATGAATATCCGTCATCAAAACAAAAAAAAGAGCCTTACAGGAGATTATCCCATAAGACTCTTTCACATTTTAGTTTAAATTAAGCTTTAACGATGTTTACTGCTTGTAAACCGCGTTGGCCTTCTTCGATATCAAAAGATACTGCTTGACCTTCATCTAATGATTTGAAGCCTTCACCTTGGATAGCTGAGAAATGTGCGAAAACATCTTTCCCATCTTCTGCTGTGATGAAACCAAAACCTTTATCTGCATTAAACCATTTTACTGTACCGTTATTCATAAACGTTACCTCCATATTACACACCTAGTGTGTTTATTTTTGCAATAGCAACTCAAGTGTGAATAGAAGTGTTAGTGACTTATTGCTGTGCAATAAACAATTCTGAATTACATATAAGAAATACTACTTCCATAGAATAGCACGATAACATGAAAATAACAAGGGATTTTGGATGATTCTTTTGAAAAGATGTGATTTGTGTACAATCTATTACGTTTCCCTTAAGAAAAGACGAGAATCCTCCTCCTGTTGCCATTTTTGTGTCTCGAATGATGACTCTCTCTTCTCTTAAGTCCTCACTCAAAAACATCACTAAGTATTCCCTTCAAACTCGCGTACATCTTCGATCGACTACTCAGATGATGACATTCCAAAAAAACAGAATATTATCTATCCATAAATAGATAGTCAAGAAAAACCTCTCTTTTGAAGGCCATAAATCATCTAAATCAAGATTCAGGTCATTAGTAGCAATACCTATCAAATAAACCTCCTACCGTCCTTCATAAAGCTCTGAGCGGTTTTGACGATTTCGTGGGCGTCGGTTGGATCGATACATCGGGGCATGGGGTAAGGGCAGGAATCTTCGGTGCTTTCGGTAAAGAACAGTTCGTCAGGTGGGCAATAGAAGCCGCGGATTTTAAAGCAGCATTGTAAAACTCGGGTGTATTCAGCATCGTTGTCGAGGATTTTTTGGATGTCTTTTGCTGGGAAGGTGATATCAAATATTTTTTGGAATTTCCCTTCATCTCGGTAAAAATAGATGGTGTACTTGTGGTAGGGAACGCAACGTTTGTAGGCGATAACGGCGGCTTCGATCATGGCTTGGGCGATTGTTTTGTCATCAAACTCGCCAATAAGCTTGATTTCCATGACAAGTTCATAAATTAGGCCTTCAGGAGTTTGAACTTTTTGCAAGAAAGTAGAGGTGTAACGCATCGTTGGTATACTTTGGATCATAGGATATTGGATGGTGCCACTGTAACACTTGGGGAACGTTTCGGTAAAAAAATGCATGTGATTATTGATAAATAAGGTGAAGCCAAAGAGAAGTGAGGTAATCGTTGAATAGGTTGAATGAATTGTTTCTTGTAAAGCGTGGTTAGAGATTCTTCTTTGGAGGGCGAGTGTCGTTCGCTTACCGTAGTAGATAACTTCATCGCCTTTTTCACTGTAAGTAGTCAGCTTACGATCAATCGCGATGTGAAGGACGAGATCAAGGCGTGCAATTAAGGTATGAAACCCACGTTTTTTGAGATAATCAACAATTGAGTTTAAGCAAAATTGCTTATCATAATAATGATTATTTTGGTTGACGAGTTTAATATACGTCGCCAGGATGCGTTTTAAACCGATATTAATGACATATTTTAAGTTCATGAGTTTATTTTTGGTATCTTTTATGACGGGCGAGCTATGATGTTGTTTCCATGGTGTCAAAAATAGTTGCATATCCGGGAAAAAGAAAATCGTATTACACAATTCATGCATGACCATGTAGTCAATCCGTGTATTCGGGTATTCTCTAAAGTAGTCTTCTAATTCGCGATACGTCTCCTCGACGATTTCCGGCCTCCAGACAGCATATTTTTCTTCCGTAATTAAATCATGGAAATAGCAATGAAAAAGCGGGATGACCCCTGCCACTTGAATCTTCGTACTCGCATTGACCGCTGCGACAACCTCCTCGACATTCCCGCGAGACAGATAACGCGCAACGTACCGTTCCTGACACTCCACACGACTAAAGTCGTGGGGTTCTTAGGTAGTACGCCCTAACAGGCGCAAATTTACTAAGCTATCCCCGAAAGTCCTTCGGTTTTAATATTTATGCTTGCATTAATATCTCTATCATGAATTGTTCCACAATTTGAACAGACCCATTCACGAATATTTAGCTCTTTCTTACCGTCATTCTGACCGCAAGAAGAACAAAGTTGTGAACTTGGGAAGAAATGATCTACTTTAAGTAAAGTACGCCCTTTCCACTGACATTTATAGTCTAATTGTCGAACGAATTCACTCCAAGAGACATCTGAAATTGACTTCGCTAATTTATGATTTTTTACCAATCCTTTTACATTTAAATCTTCAATACAAATGATTTGGTTCTCATCAGTCAGTTTTGAAGATAGTTTATGTAAAAAATCAGTACGTTGGTTTGAAATTTTTTCATGGATACGGGCAACTTTAACTTTCTGTTTTTGATAGTTTCGGCACTCATCGAGTTTTCGATTATGCTTTTTCGCAACCTCTAAACGTCTTGAAAGTTTTCGTTGTTCACGTACCAAACGTTGTTCAAGAGAACGGTAAAAGCGATTGTTATCGATTTTTTCTCCTGCGGATGTGATACAGAAATGAGTTAAGCCTAAATCCAATCCAATACTATTTTTCACAGGGGCTTTTTGAAAATTATCAGAATCAACTAAGAATGTCGCAAAATATTTCCCTGATTTGCTTTGACTAATCGTTACGTTCATTAGTTTCCCTTTAAAACGCAATTCTTCTGCCATTTTGACCCAACCAACTTTCGAAACATAGAAGTATCGACCATTGACTTTCATGCCTACGGCAGTTCGATAAGATTTCTTCGAGTATTTTTTACTCTTAAACTTAGGAAACCCAAATTTAGAGTTAAACGTATTTTTGTACGCTTTATTCAAATCCATATTCACTTGACTTAGTGGTTGTGCTTCCACTTCTTTTAGCCAAGCAAACTCTTCTTGCTTCTTAAGTCCAGCATAGGTCAGTTTATTTTCAATATATTTAGGATTTTCTTTTTTCATCTTATCATTCGTAATTCTTTGATCTAGTAAAAAATTCCAGTAGAATCGAACACAACCAAAGGTTTTTTGAAATTGAATTTCCTGTCTTGAATTCGGGTAGATTCTAATTTTATGAGCTTTTTTCATTTCTGTACACCTCCTTAACGTAAACTCAGTATCTTGTTCTTTGATTTTCCACATATCGTTTTATAGTTTCGCTAGAAACGTTTCCTGCTGTTGAAACAAAGTAAGACCGTGTCCAAACACTTGGCATTCTACTCAAGTGTTCAAACGATTGTCGCAGTTCTCTTGATGTTTTCCCTTTAATCACCTTCATGACATCTGCCGGCGAATAGGTTGGTTGAACATTTACAAAAAGATGACAATGGTCTTTATCTGTTTCTATCGCAATGATTTCCCATTCATTTTCTTTACAGATTG
>NZ_JXKD01000029.1 GCF_001885765.1 Enterococcus aquimarinus
TATTTGTCTCGCTTAATTTTACAATCGGCGTAATATAATAAATCAGTAAACAAGCAACAAAAAAGATTATGAATAATAATCCAAAAAATAATATAGGTACCTTAACCTTAGAAGGTAATAATAGAATCATCGTGACAATAGCCGTTAATACAAGAATATAAGGTGTTGCCTGTTCAATCGTTTTTTCTCGAATTAAGATCAAAATACTTAGCAATTAAAACTAGGGTATTCAAGTCTGGTAGGGATATATTATTTTCCCATCTAGAAACGGCTTGTCTTGAAATATGTAGATGATTAGCAAGTTGTTGTTGTGAGATATTTCTTTTTTTTTCTTTCATTTTTTATTCGATTCCCAATTTCCAAAATAAAAACTCCTTAAAAAAATATATGGTTAATCATACGGTATTTAAATCCATTTAGCAATGAGGAATTGCGCTATTGCCATTAAGGATTGCTAGTATATCAACAACTATACAGGGTAATATGAATATGAAAAAAAAAGAAAAAAAGAATTAAAATGGAACAAAAAGTGAGTAATAAAAAAAATTTTTGAGCCATTATAATGGCTTTGAAGGAATTAGCCGATTTTCAAGTAACAGAAGTACCTTCATTTATCGAAATCAACAAAAATTTATAGTATGTAAAAGTAGACTTAGAAGAAATTGAAAGGAGGATTCAAAATGAATAATAACTTGAATTATTCACGAAACTCGTGCTTCTCACAAAAAACTTTTGATCAGACTTGCTTATTTCAATTTAATTTTCAACCCATTCGGTATCACTAGATTTACTCTTTGAAGCCGAATCGACTATTCGTAATTATCAAGCGTTGATGAACACTTTGTTGCCTGTAGGTGAGCAAAAGAAAATCCCAATCTATGGGAAACACTTTAGCGTGAAATTGACGAGTATTTTAGACTTTGAAACAGATAAAGTCTATATGGAAGAGAGCGACTCATTTAACGCGGAAGTCTTTTTAGCCATATTTAAATCGGGTCTTGCATTTGTATCCATCGGGTAAAATTGTTATGGTATTAGATAACGTACGTGTTCATCATGAAAGATTATTAACACTTTTTTCAAAGAGAATCCTCGTCTAGAGCAATTATACTTACCGCCCATAAGCCCTCAATTGAATCAGATTGAGGGCTTATGTAAGTGGTTAAAAGAAACTTGTATTAATAACGTCTTCTTCTAGAAAATGTATCAGATTAAACTATCGGTTCGTTCTTTTGTTCGATGGGTAAATACTATTTCGGATAAAGTGATTGATCGGCTTGGTTTATAAAAGTAACTATTTAATAGGATGTATATAGTTAGTTATGACCTAATACTTTCATACTTTACTTTTTCTGTTTATCATAGTTTTAAGTTTTGAATATTAAGAAAATGTTGAATTGTTTTTGAAACACCACCTAATAGTGTTAAGTTTTGATTTAAGGAGCTTATTTGAACTTTAACATCCTTAGAAAAATGACCAGTCATTTGTGCTTGAAGTAGTGGTAACAGTTCGGGAATCTGTCGGTAGATAGAACTATTTATAATTACGATATCTGGATCGTAAACAGCAGAAAAACTGCTAATTGCAATCCCTAAATATTCAGCATTTTTCTTTAAAGCATCCTTTACAATATGGTTGTCTTTTATATACTCGGCAACCACTGTAGCAGAAGTAATATTTTTTCCAAGAGATGCAGACAGCTCACGATACAAAGCACCATGAGAAGCATATTGTTCAAGACAACCATGATTTCCACATGGACAAATTTTCCCATTAGGAATGAGAATAGTATGACCAATCTCTCCAGCTTTTCGATGTTTTCCATTTCTAAGTAGCCCATTCTCTACGATTCCAGCTCCAATACCAGTATGAATGCTCAAACTGATAAGACTATCAGTTCTTGAAGTAAAAGTATATTCTCCTAAGGCAGCTAAGTTTGCCTCGTTTTCTAAATAAACAGGAAAATTAAATTGTTGTATCAGTTGCTCTTTTAAATTTCGGGGCAATTGATAATTAGGTGTATAAAGAATGGTATCTTCGTCAATTAAACCATGAATTCCTATGCAGAGACCCACAATGTCATGTGGTGTTTTTGGCAATATTGAAGTCAAATCATTGATTACACGTAAAATCTGTTCTAACGAATTTTCAATTGTTATATCGAGATCATGAAAACTGACTTCAGATACGATTTCTCCATCAATATATGTAAGAACGCCTTCGATGTAATGGGGGGCAACATCTAATGCTAATGAAAGTGCCGCTTTACTGTTGAATGTCAACATAATTGGTTTCCGACCACCTAAGTTGCTAGCGTTACCGACGCGAGTCTCGACAATTAATTTATCGTCTAATAACTTTTTGGTGATGGAAGAAACTGAAGCTTTATTTAATCCGCTAATCTCAGCTAGAGCAGCTCGTGAAATTTCTTTTTCATCAATCAATGTTTTTAGAATGATTGCTTCATTATGTTCTCTAATAGTGTACTTACTATTGATCATGGTATGTTAACTCCTTTTTATAAAAATACTTGACAAGTCTTTTTTTTTAATTTATCATATTCAATATAGGTTAGTTTAACGTACAAACTAACTAAAAGCAAGATATTTATTTAAAGGAGGTTTAAGAATAATTTTTTATATCAGATAATGAAAGCGTTTTTATGTTAGATACTTGTACACTATGAACCAGACTCTTTTGAGAACCTTGTAAACTAATGTATATATTTCGGCGAGACGTCAATGAAAAAACTGTAAAAATTTATTAGAGACATTTTTGAACTTTATCAAACATTAAATATGGAGTACTTTTTTTTCTGTGATATTAATATTATTTTTGAGGATAACTTGCTAGAAGAATAGAAGAAATTTTTACGAATATTGATAGAATTACAGGATTAATCAAAGAGAAGACATAAGAAACGAACATTAAACTATTATGGATTCCCCGTAAAGATATTTTCTGATCCACACTGTGTAACGGAGGTGTCATCTATTAATCATGAAGATATTCAATCATATGTTGCTTCATAAGTAAAAAAATTTAATATCTCAAAAAACTAGGAAGGGAGTGCTATTAGTGTTTTGGAGTGTATAAAGGTTATAAATTATTATTAAATATTGATATGAAATTTTAATATAACAATATTGATTTTCTATTCAAAAAAATTATTACTTATAGTGGGAAATTGGTCATAAAGTACAATTATTATTATAGAAAAATTAGTAAGCGTTATCAAAAAATAGTATTACTGTTATGTGGGAACCACAATAGAAATTATTAAATATCATGCTGCAGAAGGTTACTTCAAATTAAATCTAGAAGAAAATCATACAACATGAGCTGATTATATATTCGAGTATGAAACATTAGAAAATGATGAAATTACTCCTGACGGGATTAATTTCGATTCAAAAGCCTATCATTTATCACTTGAAATGCAAGACTTATTACTAGCTTCCATTGCTTATTAGGAAGCTTAGTCCTGCGTGGTACGCTAAGCTGTTAAACTGAAATGTTACTACTTCTACAATAATTGAAAAGAAAAATGCTACGCTAACTTTAAAGAAAGTATTATTGCTGATATTATTGCTAATAAAAAATTTGAGTCATTAGTCAAATATATTTAAAGAATGATCGACACGACATACACTTGAATCCAATCATCTTAAATATGTGAAGAACATTCTAAATTATCATCTGTATTTAGAAGTATTAATCTAGTGAGTGAAAAAATATTTTTATAGGAGGAAATCATGAAAAACAATTTGGTATTTAAAACAATGGTATTAGGTCTATGTGTTGTGACTTTGACAGGGTGTATGTCAAAGACTAATGCAAAGAATGAATCTAGCAGGGAAAAATCAGTCGCCGAAGAAGGACCTTTTGGAAAGTATAATCCGCCAATCGATGTTTCATTTGTAAGAGCGGTTGATGATGATATGTCAACAAATATACTTCCCAAGACACCTGGTGAAACTGTTGAGAATAATCGCTGGTTAGATTCATACAGCGAAAATTTAGGGATTAATGTAACCTACGATTGGACAGTCAAAGGTGGTTATGCTGATGACACATACAAACAAAAGATGAATTTAACGCTCTCATCGGGTGATTTACCAGATGTCATAAAAGTAGATGCGACTACACTAAAACAGCTTGCACAGTCAGGAGAAATTGAAGATCTTACTGAAGTTTGGAATGAGTACGCCTCTGATTTCGCCAAAGAGACCTATGCGGGAGAAGGAGATTCAGTTCTTAATTCTGCGAAAGTAGATGGAAAATTAATGGCTATTCCTGAAATGGATAGTTCATTAGAAAGTGCACAATATATATGGATCAGAAAAGATTGGCTTGATAAATTAGGACTTGACGCACCAACAACTATGCAGGAATTATTGAAGATATCTGAAGCGTTTACAACTGGAGATCCAGATGGTAATGGTGAAGATGATACATACGGTCTTGCATTAACAAAAGATTTCTATTCAGGTTGGGGAGGTTCTGAAGGTTTTTTTGCAGGGTACCATGCTTATCCAAATATTTGGGTTGAAAAAGATGGAAAACTACAATATGGTAGTGTGCAGCCAGAAGTAAAAACGGCTCTATCTGCTCTTGCAGACATGTATAAAAAAGGTGAAATTGATAAAGAATTTGGAATCAAAGAAGGTAGTATTGTTGCCGAGATGGTTGCATCGGGAAAAGTTGGAATAGATTTTGGAGAACAGTGGAATCCAATGTATCCGTTAATTTCAAACTATAACAATGATGAAAATGCCAATTGGATATCATATCCTCTTGTATCCATTGATGATGAACAGGCAAAGGTTCCTTTGAAATTTAGAACACAGTTGTACTACGCAGTTAGAAAAGGATTTGACTATCCGGAAGTACCAGTTAAAATGGCAAATCAATTCTTAGAAACAAACTGGGGGGAAGATAGTGAGTTTGGGTATTACTATATGCCACAAGAAATTGATAATGTTGGTGTTTGGAAGTTTAGTCCAGTGACTCCACACCAAGCTACAAAAAACTTAGACGTTTTTAATGCAATTGAGGAAGCAAGAAAAAATGGCACTCAAAGTGAGCTAGAAGGCGAAGCAAAAGTTGTTAATGATAACGTTGAAGGCTTCCTTGCTGGTGATAAAGTCCAATGGGGTTGGGAAAAAATATATGGAATTGAGGGAGCTTTTAAGAAAATGCAAGGATACCAAGAGAACGGTTTACTTCTTTATGATAGTTTTGTAGGAGCACCAACTGAAACAATGGTGGAAAAAAGAGCAACCTTAGAAAAAATGGAAAAAGAAGTCTTTATTAAAATTATTATGGGTGAAGCTCCAATCGATGACTTTGACAAGTTTGTAGAAGATTACTATAAGCTCGGAGGTGAAAATATCACCAAAGAAGTAAATGATTGGAAAGATTCCTTATAGAAGGTGAGTGGTTGAGATATGTCCGGGTTTAAAAAGTTAGTGCGTGAATTCCCTCTTCATTTGATGCTACTACCAGGGGTTATATTGTTGATAGTTTTTAGCTATATTCCGATGGCAGGAGTTATTATCGCTTTCCAAAAATTTATACCTGCTAAGGGGATGTTTGGAGATCAAGAGTTTATTGGACTTGAAAACTTTAAATATGTATTTAATCTTCCGAATTTTGGGGGTGTAATTTATAACACAGTGATAATTGCCATCTTCAAAATTTTATTAGGGCTGATTGTACCATTAATTGTTACTATTCTAATAAATGAACTTAAAAATGTCTTAGTAAAAAAGGGTATTCAAACTGCTATTTACTTACCGCATTTTCTTTCATGGGTAGTGTTAGGTGGAATTTTTATTGACATTCTTTCTCCTTCAGACGGAATTGTAAATAAATTAATTGAAGCATTTGGTGGTGAATCAGTTTTTTTCCTTGGTAGTAATGAAACATTTCGAGGAACAATGGTTGTAACAGAAACTTGGAAAGAGTTTGGCTATGGGACAATTGTTTATCTTGCGGCAGTAACAGGGATTGACCCTGGACTGTACGAAGCGGCTAAGATAGATGGTGCAAATCGTTGGCAACAGATTTGGCATGTAACGTTACCTGGTATAAGAATTGTCATTGTACTTATGACAGTATTATCACTGGGGAACGTTTTAAATGCAGGGTTTGATCAGATATTTAATTTATATAGTCCACCTGTTTATGCTAGTGGAGATATATTGGATACGTTTGTTTATAGAATTGGGTTACTCGATGCCCAGTTTGGTGTTGCAACGGCGGTAGGTTTATTCAAATCTATTATCTCATTTTTATTTGTTTCAATATCATATTTAGCAGCATACAAGTTTGCTGATTATGAACTATTTTAGGAGGCTTTATGATGGAAAAGAAAAAAATAGATACTTTTAATCTAGTGAATACATTATTCTTGGTATCATTAGCCCTTCTCTGCTTGATACCTTTGTTACATATTTTAGCAGTATCACTAAGTTCTAGTGATGCTGCTGCAACTGGGAAAGTCATTTTGTGGCCAAAGGATTTTTCATTAAATTCGTATTCGTTTGTTGCTAAAAGACCTCAGTTTTGGCGAGCAATGGGCATTTCAGTTACGAGAATTGGTTTAGGAGGATTTACTAACACTTTTTTGGCAATTCTTTGTGCATATCCTTTAGCAAAACCCAAGAGTCAATTTAAATATAGGACAGTTTATGCGTGGTTTTTCTTCGTAACAATGCTATTTAACGGAGGTCTTATTCCGTCTTTTTTAGTCGTCAAACAGCTAGGCTTAATTGATACGATGTGGTCTTTAATCTTACCGACTGCGGTCCCAGTATTTAGCGTAATTCTACTCTTGAACTTCTTTAAACAAATTCCACGTTCATTAGATGAGGCGGCTGAAATGGACGGGGCTAGTCAGTGGTTAAGATTATGGAGAATATATGTGCCGCTATCTACACCAGCGATTGCAACGATACTTTTATTTTCGTTAGTATTCCATTGGAATAGTTGGTTTGATGGGTTGATTTACATGAATAATCCGGATAACTATCCGCTACAAAGTTATATTCAAACAATTGTTGTCCAAAAAACCTTCTCACAACTTTCAAGAGAAGAGATTATGGCATTATCGACTATTTCAGATAAAACACTTAGAAGTGCTCAAATTTTCTTGGGAGCGTTACCAATCGTAGTGGTTTATCCATTCTTACAACGTTTCTTTGTTAAAGGAATTACACTTGGTGGAGTCAAAGAGTAGAAAAAAATTATTTTATAGTCTTTCTAAGTAGATGCGAAATCCCAAAATACGGCTCCGGGATAAAATGCTTAAGTGGAGGTAAGATATATAATGACAAGAATCATAATCGATAGTAATAAGAAAAAAAGTAAAATTAGTAAACATATTTATAGCCATTTTTCAGAACATTTAGGGAGATGTATTTACGAAGGGATTTACGTTGGTAAATCTTCTGAAATTGAAAATGTAAATGGAATGAGAAAAGATGTTGTCAAAGCACTTAAAGAAATGGGTATTCCATCATTAAGATGGCCTGGTGGTTGTTTTGCAGATGAGTATCATTGGAAAGACGGTATTGGAGAAAAATCAAAACGAAAAAAAATGATTAATAATCACTGGGGCGGATTAGTAGAAGACAACTCCTTCGGGACTCATGAATTTCTCGAATTGTGTAAGCAGCTTGAGTGTGAACCTTATATCAACGGGAATATGGGATCAGGGACTGTTCAAGAAATGCAAGAATGGGTGGAATACATGACATCCTCGGATATTTCTCCAATGACTGAACTGCGTCGAGAAAATGGTCAAGAAGATCCTTATAAAGTTAAATATTTTGGTATAGGTAATGAAAACTGGGGTTGCGGAGGCAATATGTGTGCAAGTTACTATTCTCAAGAATACAAGAAATATGCGACCTATGTGAGAGAATACGGAGGGAATAAGTTATTTAAAATTGCTTGTGGCGCTGGTGTTGGAAATACAATTAATGGTCTTAACTTGGATTGGACAGAGGAAGTAATGAAGAATGTATCTCATTTGGCCGACGGTTATTCCTTGCATTACTACACAGTTCCTAGTAACTCATGGGAATGTAAGGGAAGTGCCACGGATTTCACACTCGACGAATACTACATTACTCTACGTAAAGCAACTTGGATTGATGAAATCATCAAACGTCATGCTGCAATCATGAAAAAATACGATGAAGAAAAACGGGTTAAAATAATCTTTGACGAATGGGGTACATGGTACGACGTCCTTGAAGGCTCCAACCCTGGTTTTTTATTTCAACAGAATACCATGCGTGACGCACTGGTTGCTTCTTTGTCACTTGATATTTTTAATAAACATAGTGATATTGTACATATGGCAAACATAGCTCAGATAGTGAATGTTCTGCAATCAGTTATCCTGACTGAGGGTGACAAAATTGTTTTAACACCTACTTATCATGTGTTTAAATTGTATCAAGAGCATCAAGAAGCAACGTTACTTGAGAGTTTTCAAACAGTAGATAAAGTGACATATGGTATCGAAACGAACCTAGCAACTGATGATAAGAGTATCTTTAATCCGAATGCAATTGATAGAAATAATACGCCATTAACGGCAGAAAACCTACCATTGGATGAACTTTCTCATACAGCTTCTATTAATGAGTTAGGGGAAATTTTTGTAACAATAAGTAATTGTTGTCATGATAAGCCTATTTCGACAAATATGGTTATACTAGGAGGAAGTTTTGAAGTCGTAGCAGCTGAAATATTGACAGGTGATTTTAACGAATATAACGATTTCGATGCTAAAAATAACGTATGTCTAAAACCTTTTAAACAATACAAAAAAACTGTCATTGGTGAAGGTTTAGAAGTAATTCAAACAGTTTTACATGTGACATTACCTAAGTGTAGCGTAGTCAGTATCAAATTAAAAAAATAAAAATATAATATTGCCGTCTGTACTTACTCATAAGTTCAGATGGCAATTTTCGGAAGGAGAACATATGAAAACACAAGCTAGAAACCCTTATCTTCCTTCATATGAGTATATACCCGATGGTGAACCTCGTATATTTGAGGGAAGAATTTATATTTATGGAAGTCACGATCAGTTTAACGGTTATGTTTACTGTTTAAATGATTATGTTTGTTATTCGGCTCCTGTTGATGAATTGAACAATTGGCGTTATGAAGGAATCATTTATAGCAAGACAGACGATCCATTAAATGAAGATGGGCGAATGTGTCTTTATGCACCAGATGTTATTAGAGGATTAGATGGCCGCTATTATTTGTATTATATATTAGATAAAGTCTCTGTCGTATCCGTTGCGGTTTGCGACATTCCGGCGGGAAAGTATGAATTTTATGGTTACGTGCACTATCAAGATGGTACGTTGTTAGGTGAAAAATCGACTGATGAACCCCAGTTCGATCCAGCAATTCTAATGGAGAATGGTAAAGTCTATTTATATACCGGATTTGGAGGATTCAATGATGATAGTCGGTCGGGAATGATGGTGACAGTATTGAACGAAGATATGCTAACTATTATTAAGGAACCACAATTTGTTATCCCCTCAGAGTCTCGTGCTAAGGGAACAACTTTTGAAGAACATCCATTTTTTGAAGGTGCCTCAATCCGAAAAATTAATTCCATATATTATTTAGTTTATTCATCTGTTGTTATGCATGAATTATGTTATGCAACTAGTAGCTACCCAACTAAAGGTTTTGAATATCGAGGAGTAGTCATTAGTAATAATGACATCGGCATTGACTCCTATAAACCTATTAATCAGCCAATGTATTATGGTGGAAATAATCACGGAGGTATGGCGTGCATCAATGATGATTGGTATATATTTTATCACCGTCATACAAATGGCACTAATTTTAGTCGTCAAGGCATGGCAGAGCCTATTAAAATACTACCCGATGGTTCAATTCCACAAGTCGAGATGACTTCTTTAGGGATGAATAAAAAACCTTTTTTAGGTACCGGTGAGTATCCAACATACATCGCTTGTAATTTATTCTGTCAGGAAGAAGAGATGTATTCGGCTCCCTTTGATGCTTGGATGAATAACTCATTTCCAAAGATTACTCAAGAAGGCAAAGATGGAGATGCTGAAGTGAGCTATGTTGCAAATATGCGTGAGGGAGCAACAGTTGGTTTTAAATACTTTGATTTTGAAAATATTAAGCATATTAGCATAAAAACAAGAGGCTATGCGGATGGTCGTTTTGAGGTAAAAACCTCGTGGAACGGTGAAGTCATTGGTGAAATTCCGGTTAAGTATACTAATATTTGGACTGAAAACAGCATAGATATCAATATTCCGGATGGTATCCATGCCTTGTATTTTACTTTTAAGGGAAGTGGTCATGCGAGCTTTCTCTCGTTTACGTTAACTTAACTAAAAAAATCCTAGATAAAGTCCATATAATTGTGTAAAAGATAA
>NZ_JXKD01000003.1 GCF_001885765.1 Enterococcus aquimarinus
AAGATGTACCAACCCTAGTTGTTAAAGAGCCCAAAATCAAAAAGATTCTGTCCTTTTCTTCACGGTAGTTATGTATATATTCCTACCAACTAGTAGTTGACTCAACGTCCTGTGTTGTTTCTTCTGTTTCCGATACGCGATCATCATAAAACTGATTTCCGATAAAACCGTTATAAGAGTATTCGAATTGTGGATCAATCGTTAATTCCTCATTCGTCGGTAACTCTAATTGCTCTTTTAAACTATTTTGAACAGTCAGCAATTCTTGCATTCCCAAAATTTGATAATAAATGCCATTCATTTGTTCATCTCTACCTTCTAACTGCTCTTGTTCAATATTTTCAAAAGCCGGATAGTAATTAGTAGCAATGTCTAGCATTTCATTCCAAGTTAAATCAGTTTTCGAATTTTTCTCAACTGCTTTTAAGATTTTTTGATAATTGCTGACGCCATTTAAACTAAGTACTTTAGCAATAATTTTCTCTAGTACTTCTCGCTGACGTGCTTGACGCCCAATATCTCCAGCGGGATCGTCTTTACGCATTCTGGCATAAGCAAGACCTGTTTTACCATCTAAGGTAATTTTACCAAAAGGGACATGAACATTTTCTAAGGTAAATTCAATTTTGTTATCGACTTCAATTCCACCGACTGCATCAATAAGATCACGCATCCCCTGCATGTTGATACTAACATAGTGGTCAATTGGAATATCGAGGAGTTTTTCAACCGCATCCATCGCTAGTTCTGCGCCACCATAGGCATAGGCGTGATTTAATTTATCAAAAGTCACCCCATCTAACATGTCCGCATAAATATCTCGATCTAAACTCACGATTGTTGATTGTTTTTTTTCAGGATTAATCGTTACAACCATCATACTATCCGAACGACCTTGTTCTGTTCGTCCTAGAGCGCCAGTATCAATTCCCAATAACAAAATAGAAAATGGGTCTCTTTCTTCAATACTCATCGCAACATCTCTTTTTTGAGTCGTGCGATTGACTGCTTGACTAATATTGTCCATCATACTATTTGCGTCCCCTAGAACTTGCATCGCATAGATCGTTATCCCTGCCACTGCAACGACCATGATACTTAAGATGGAGATGACTACTTTTTGATAACGTCGCATAACGCACCTCTTTCAACTATTTAGAATTGTCAGAAAAATTTTCCCATATTATAACAAAGGATACAACCACTTTTCCACTTTGTAATCAAAATTTAATTTTTCAGAGGGCGTCACGAAAAATTAAATTTCAGCTATTTTAAAAACCTATTTCTAAATCTTTCTTAATTTTTGTCGTTGATATTTCAGGGGTACGACTTAAATAAATAACTTTTGCTGCCGTGCTATCTTCAATAAAATCGAATTTCCCAGTCCAATCATTTCCCATAACAAAAGTATCAATTTGATATTCTTTAATATCTGTGATTTTTTGGTCCCAACTTTCTTCAGGAATAACTAAATCAACATATCGTATAGCCTCTAATAATTGCTTTCTCTTTTCATAAGAAAAATAACATTTTTCTTTTTTTTTTTGAAAGTTAAATTCATCTGTTGACAATGCAACCACTAAATAATCGCCTTGCTCTTTTGCACGACGCAATAAGTTAATATGTCCATAATGTAATAAATCAAAGGTACCGTAAGTAATAACTCGTTTCATCATTCTACCTCTTTTTCAATTGTTTCATTTACTTTCATCACGATAACAAATATCTTCTAAAATAGCAACTAGTAATGACAGAATTAGCGGAAGGTTAACTTTTATCATGCCACGAAAGAAGCCTCTCTTATATTTCATCTTCTTGATGAAATTGAGAGAGGCTTCTTTTAATTAATATTTGAATTTTATTTTGCTGCTAAATAAAGTTCATTTACTTTATCCCAGTTTACAACATTCCAAAATGCATCGACATAATCCGGGCGTACGTTTCGATAGTTTAAGTAATAAGCATGTTCCCAAACATCTAGACCTAAAATTGGCGTTAAGCCTTCCATTAATGGAGAATCTTGATTTGGAGTAGAAATAATTTCTAATTTACCATCTTTTAATACTAACCAAGCCCAACCTGAACCAAAACGAGTGGTTGCTGCTGCTTTGAATTTAGCTTTAAAATCAGTAAAACTACCAAAAGCTTCATCAATCGCTGTTTTTAATTCACCAACAGGTTCGCCGCCAGCTTTTGGTGCCATAATTTCCCAAAAGAATGTGTGGTTAGCATGTCCGCCACCATTATTACGAACGGCTGTACGAATGTCTTCTGGAAGCGCATCGATATCCGCAATCAGTTCTTCAATTGATTTTGATCCAAGCTCAGGATGTTTTTCAATTGCTGCGTTTAAATTTGTTACATAAGTATTGTGATGTTTCTCGTGATGTATGTGCATTGTTTCAACATCGATATAAGGTTCCAAAGCATCGTAACCATAAGGTAATTTTGGTAATTGATAAGTCATAAAATTTTCCTCCTAAATGTTATATTTACAATCTTAAGATTAACAAAGTTTAGCACTTTCTTCAAAACATATGCTTGGGTTTTTTCTATTTTTAGGTTAAATCACTCTTTTATTTTTCAAAAACAGTCGTCTTTTTAGTTATTCTCTTGTCATTGCTATCTGACTCCGTTAAAATGAAGGGTATTACCACTACTTACTGTTGAGGAGCTAGACTATGTTATATCTAACAAATGTAAAACGTTCACTATTTAAATTGGATCAATTACAAGAAGCAAAAAAAATGAATCTAGGGGTTGTCATTTTTCATCTTCTTTTATTAAGTTTTGTTTTAGCAATTCCGATTTCTTTACAAGTCATTCAAGTTTTTTCGACCATTCAAGACGATGGAAAAGAAATTGCTCAAAAAATCCCTGACTTTACGATTGAAGAAGGTGTCCTTGTAACGAAAGATGATGCTGAGGGCTTTATTTATCAAACAGACTCGATTATCTTCACCTTTGACCCTGAAGGTAAACGGACTGCAGATGACATTTCTAAAGATATGTTGGGTAATTTTTTGAGTATCGGACTTTTACAAAAAGAATTAGTCGTTACTTTACCTGCTACTGAAAATATCAATTCACTTTTTGGTTCGAATCAATTAACGATTCCGTATACTTCAACTCAATTGAATGATTTAACAGGCGAAAATCTGAGAGAACGTATTTTAGAAAACGAAATGCCTTGGTGGCTTGCACCCTTAACATTTTTGATTGCCATTTATCCGGCTTTTCTTTCTCTAATCATTACAATTGCTATTGCAACTCTTTTCGCCAATCTTTTTTCTCGAATGCGCGGAAGATATGATGGTTTTTTAAATAACTTTAAGATTATTGTTTTTTGTAGTACATTGCCTGTTATCATTACTACACTAATCAACTTACTCAATCCGAGTTTTATCGGGGATACATTTATTCTCATCGCAAGCGTCTTTATCTTTCTTTTCTCATTGAATAACCATTCTGATAAGAAAAAGATTATTTAAAAAAAGATTCCCTTGGTATCCTATCTGGAACACCAAGGGAATCTTTTTATGCCTCTTCCGAAAAAATATAAGTTGGCTCATGTAATTCTTCGTCATAATCAACAACAACATCATATCCTCTAAAAAACCAATCATCGTTTTTATCAATGAAAAACAATACCCCATCTATTGTCTCTTGAAACATGACGCGTTCTGGAAGATCAACAGACATCCCCACAGAGAACCCTTCATGGACTTGTGTACTGCCATAAACTTTCCCGAAAAACCGAATACCTTGCCCTGGTTCCAGAACAATTTCTTTTTTGAACCATTCTAATACTTTTGGAGTAACTGTCACTTTCATCTTACCGACACCTCTATTTATTTATTTTTTCATCGAGCATATCGACATCTTCTGCTGTTCCAATCACGAGTAAATTATCATATTCTTGAACAACTTCTGTCGCATCTGGCGAGACAACGACTTTCCCGTTTCCACGACGAATCGCAACCACAGTCAAGCCATACTTTTGTCGAAAATTCAGTTCAATGAGTGTTCGATTAAAAAAGCGGGCATTCGTTACACGAATTTCTGCCAATGAAAATTCATCCGATAGTTCAATAAACTCTAAAATATTTTTTGAAACAAGATTATGAGCGATTCTGACTCCCATGTCTCTTTCAGAATGAACCACTTTGTCGGCTCCTATTTTCTCTAACACCCGAGCATGATACTCATTTTGAGCTTTCGCTAAAACATTTGGCACACCCATCTCTTTTAACATTAATGTCACTAGAATACTCGCTTGAATATCCTCTCCAATCGCGACAATAACATGGTCAAAATTTCGAATCCCTAAAGATCGTAACGTCATCTCATCTTGAGCATTTCCCACTACTGCATGTGTTGCAATATTCATATATTCATTTACCCGATCTTCGTTGCTATCGATGACTAATACTTCTTGTCCTGATTCTACTAAAGAACGGCAGATACTTCCACCAAAACGTCCTAATCCAATAATGGCATAATTTTGCTTCATCTTTTTGCGCTCCTTTTTATTTTACCAAATGATGTTTAAATGCATAAATCGCCGCTTGCGTTCGATCTTCTACTTCTAATTTCGCTAAAATATTCGATACATGGGTTTTCACTGTTTTTAAGGTAATAAATAATTGATCGGCAATTTCTTGATTGCTTTTTCCTTCTGAAATTAATAATAACACTTCTTGTTCGCGTTTTGTTAAGTCCTCATGCAATTCTTTTCGAGGCTTCGTTGCCTGCTGTACAATCTTCGTCGTCACTTCTGGTTCTAAGACGCGTTCTCCTCTTTGTGTAGCGCGAATGGCATCCGCTATTTCTCGGGCAGTAGACGTTTTTAGTAAGTAACCACTTGCCCCTGCTTGTATTGCAGGATAGACTTTTTCATCATCAATAAAACTAGTGACAATTAAGATTTTTGCTGCTGGCCATTCTCCTAATATTTTCTTGGTGGATTCAATCCCATCCATCACTTCCATTACCAAATCCATTAAAATCACATCTGGTCTTAAGTCTAGTGCTTTCTCATAGCCAATTAAACCATTCTCAGCCTCTCCAACCACTTCAATATCTTTTTGAATCGACAAATAAGAAGAAACACCTAATCTTACCATCTCATGATCGTCAATTAACAATACTTTTATCATTCTACGTTCCCTCCCAGTAACGGTATTTTCACTTCAATACTTGTTCCTTGTTTCGGAAAACTAATAATTTTTAATGTTCCGCCCGTACTCGCCACACGTTCCCGAATATTCATTAAGCCATAACTTCCGGCTTTATTATTCTGGCTACTCACATCAAAACCTACACCATCATCCACAATTCTGAGTAGAATCGATTGATTGACTCGGTGTAGATAAACCTCTAATTCTGAAGCTTTTGCATGTCGCAAGATATTCGAAAGGAGTTCTTGGACCACACGAAACAGTTGATCTTCCGTAGCTAACGGGAGCGCGACATCTTCCATTTCCCACTTTAATTGAATCGTGACTTTCGTTTTCAATTCAATTAATAATTGTTCGATTCCTTCTTTCAATGTTTTCCCCTCTAACGTTACAGGTCGTAAATGAAGGAGCAGGGCACGCATTTCAGATTGGGCTGCATTAATAATGCCTGTCACCACACCTAATTGCTGCTGATAGGTCTCAGGTATCCCACTTTCTTCTCCTTGTTCATCTAACGCAGCAAGTAACATCATCGCTGCAAATAGCTGTTGTGAAACAGAATCATGAAGTTCTCTAGCTAGACGATGTCGTTCCTTTTCCAGAATTTCTTCTTTCGTCACACCATCAATTAATTGCGGTCGACTGTTTAAAAGTTGCAATTCCGATAAAATTTCTTTTAGTTTCATTCGAATCATATAAAAATCGTTATCCATTTCAAAAAGCGTTTGATTCGAAATCGAATAAGGCATACTTTCATCTAAAATCGGATTATCGAAATTTCCACCTGCTAATAAACGTAATTTTTCTTCAATCGGCATTAATAAACGTTTTTGATAAAAAGAAATAAGGATATAATTGGTTAGTCCTATAATCACTGATAGTGCAAATAGATAAAAAACAAAGGGAATAAACAAAAATTTAATTTGAAAAAGCTCGAGTAACCACTTATCGTGACCTAGCGCCATCCCATATGTAAACAATACGAGGACTAAAATTAAAAATGTTAAAAATCCAGTATATATCGCAATAAAAAATTTAGGGTTATTTTTCATCATACTTGAATAACCTCAACATCTCCGATTAAGGTATTGGCAATGATTTTAATTCGGCGTGAAGAAGTATCGTATTCTGGACTATAAAGCATTAAATGTTCATTACGCATCGCAATTCGGCTTTCGTCAAATACAACCGTCCCTGCAAAAACACTACAATCTACATGAATCCCCACTCCGAGCGGAACTAAAATTCTCGTTCGTCCAAACCCCTTACGAATTAAGATGACATTATCTTTTTTAGGTAAAATCGTATTTCCTAAATCAATAATCGTGTCACCACTTGCAATCGTTAAATTAATATCATCCCATTCATAGATTTGACTACCTAAACGTTTATTACCAAAAAGTTGTTGTTTTTCTAATCGACCGTTTTTATTACGAGGTTCCATCGTTTCGACAATCATCATTTTTTTTCTTAAATGAAACGGACTATTCGACAACTGTAGACCAGATAACTCCAAGCCTGTTAGTCCAATAAAGATAATCGCAAAAATCAACATAAACCAAACGGCTGGAATATTCAATAAGCTAAAAAAGATAAGCGTTAACCCAATCATTCTTTTTATATTTTTAGGTTTCGTCTCTGACACATTGTTTTGAGATAATACCATCAAGAACAGACCGATTCCTAACATTACGATGACAAGATAATTATTAATAATTTGCCATATCGCTAATAAGGCAAATAAACACTCAATCACAATGAAAAAACGCCATGATTTATTCATTTCAATCCTCCTATTCTCTCCAGTCTATCATACCAATTTTATCAGATTTTGCATCCACCTTTAGACTGAAAAATAGAAAAAGAAGGGTCAAATTGACACCTTCTTTTTCTATTTTTATTTTACGCCAACAATTTTGACAGACATGTCTCCACCAGGAGTAGAAATGGTTACTTCATCATTTAATTTTTTACCGATTAAAGCCCGAGCAATCGGTGAATCGTTAGAAATTTTACCAGCTAATGGATCAGCTTCAGCACTACCGACAATAATATATTCTTCTTCGTCGCCATCTGGTAATTCAATAAACGTAATCGTTTTACCTAGAGCCACTTCATCTTGATTCACATTGTTATTATCAATAATTTCTGCAAAACGAATCATCGTTTCTAATGTCGTAATCCGACCTTCGACAAAAGCCTGTTCATCTTTCGCAGACTCGTATTCAGAGTTTTCAGATAAGTCCCCAAAACTACGCGCGATTTTAATACGTTCAATAATTTCGCCACGTTTTACTGTCTTTAATTCTTCTAATTCTAATTCTAATTTTGCTTTACCTTCTTCTGTCATTGGATATACTTTTTCTACCATGATTAATATCTCCTTTTGCATCATATACTATTCGTTGATTTTATTTTTTGTTAGATAGAGGACTGTCACTTCCGCTATGTTAAAATGTGTTTTTTTTAATAAACAAAGGTAACCTTTTGCTTGAATCCACAAAAGATTACCATTCTTTTATTTAAATGTAAACCGTTTTATTGTTTTTTGACTAATTATTTACATATTGTTCCACAAGGACATTATGTTCTTCAAGCGTCTCAGAAAAGTACACTTTCCCTGTTTTTAGGTCCGCCACAAAATAGTAATAACTGTTATCAAGTGGGTTTAAGACAGCTTCAATTGCAGACGTCCCTGGATTATTAAAGGGTCCTGGACCAAAACCAGTGTTCTTATATAAGTTATACGGAGAATCGACTTCTAAATCCTCGTAAGTGACTAATTCTTTATGTACGCCTAAGGCATATAATATCGAAATATCTGATTGTAATGGCATCTCGATAGCCAAACGATTAAAGAAGACTTGAGCAATCATTCGTCGATCTTCTTCTTCTACTCCTTCTTTTTCAACTAAAGAAGCTAATGTTAAAATTTCATGAATATTCCAATCACTTGCTTCAATCGCATCCGCGTACTGGGCCATCACTTCGTCCGTCTTCGCAACCATTTGAGAGACAAAATTTTCCAATGTCATTCCCTCGAAATAATCATAAGTTGCCGGGAATAAATACCCTTCTAAACGGTAGCGAACACCTTTTACTTGGCTAACATCTGTTAATAACGCAGGATAACGATCTTTTAACTGATTAAAGAAGGTTTGGTCTTCCATCACTGCTAGAAATTCTTCTTTCGTGAATGAGGTGTCTTTTTCAATTGCATCCCCGATCTGACTCACATCAAATCCCTCAGGAATGGTTAAGCGGGCATCCGCTTGATCTGCGGCCAATCCACCTTCTTTTAATATTCCACTAATTTCATCAAGTGTCATATTTTGCGAAAGCTGATAGCGACCTGCTTGAAAACCACTCAAATTATTAAATTTAGTAAAGAAATTAAAAATTGTCCCATTTTTAATAATATTACTTTCCTCTAAGATTTCACCAATCATTTTGTTAGAAGAACCTATTGGTATTTCCACAAAAACAACTTCATCATTCGCACTATCTAATGGTTTTAAACTATCCGTTACATAACGATACGCGGAAAATCCTAAAATAGAAAAAACTAGAATCAAGGTTAAGACAACAATCATAACAATTCGATTAACAATTTTATCTTCTTTTTGACGACTTCTTTTTTGACTATTTTTATCGGAAGATCGACTATTAGTGGTCTTCTTATTTGGGCTCACCGTTTTGGCTCTTCCTTTCTGATTTGACCGCGTGAGTGTTGGTTCAGCTTCAGTCTCAATTTCAGGGTCATTCATTTTTTGTTGTTCGTTATTTTCGGGAATTTCTTTTTTTAAGGAATTCATCACTCGATCTTTAATCGATTCTTCCTCTGGATGTTGTTTTGACAAAACAAATCCTCCTTACATTCAAAATACTAACTTTTTCTATTATACATGAAATACGTGTGTTTCGGAATATTTTATGTTCTTTATTATTTTTTACTAATAAATTTAGCTCTCTGTTTTTTAAAAAGTTTCAAATCGTAATTTATTATACTATAATAAGATTTACCACTTATTTCAAAGGAGAAAATTTATGTCCATCATTTTATTTTTATTTCTTATGTTTTTTTCTCGGGATTTGATATTTTTACCTGAGGATAAATTTAATGAAGATTATTTATTACAAAAACAAACTACAAATATGAACGGTATTTTTGTTTTTCTTGTTTTATTATCTCATTCCAGTCAATATCTTAATATAGATCAAGAAATTCATCAATATTACAAAATATTCAAAAATTTTTTAGGCCAAGGAGTTGTAGTTACATTCCTAATGTATTCTGGTTATGGTATTATGCAAGGAATCAAATTAAAAGGAAATAACTATATTAAAAGTTTACCTTCTAAAACTATAAAATTATTTCTTTATTTCAATGCGGCACTCTCATTATACTTTTTATTAAATATTTTTCTCCAAAAAAGTTATCCACTAAGGCATACTTTACTAGCAATAACTAGTTGGACATCTATTGGAAATAGTAACTGGTATATCACAGCTGTACTTCTATTATACATATCCGTTTTTATTTCATTTATCATAGCTAAAGATAAGTATTTATTAGGGATTTGTCTGACATTGTTTCTAACTATTACAATCGTATATATTCAAATGAAACTTAATCGACCTGGGTATACATACAATACAATGATTATTTTTCCTTTGGGAATGATATATTCATATTTCAAAGAATATATTGATAAATTTATCAATAACGACTTAAGATGGTTAGGCATATTACTGTCGCTATACGGAATTACTTCTTTTACTTACTTTAAAAGATATTCAGGTGGTATTGAGTTTTACTCAGTTTGGATTGTAAGTTTTTCATTAATTCTAGTACTTTTCTCAAAAAAAATCATCTTAATTAATCCTTTATTGGAATGGTTAGGAAAAAGAGTTTTTTCTATTTATATTTTACAAAGAATTCCTATGACTTTATTGGCACATTTTAATTTGAATCAACATTATGTTATTTTCTTCGTCTCTAGTTTATTTTTCACATTAATTTTATCTCTTCTTTTTGAAAAATTCTTTATGAAAAATATCGATAGATTTGTCGAGAGATTTAAAGATCAGACTTATCAATGAAATATCGCCTATCGTCGTTTATTATAACTTAATAAATGATGATAGGCGATACTTATTCATTTAGTCATTATCTAAAGCGAAAGCACTTCTTTAACAATACGTTGGGCTGATTTCCCATCTAATTCATCAAAAAATCGATCTCTAAATTCAACAACTTTTGTTAAGTCTTGTTCTTCAATCATTTCTATTGCTTGAAATAAAGAATCATTATTTGCCACAATCGGTCCAGGAACAAATTTTCTGTATTCATAATAAAAATTGCGTTCAGCTAAATAGTTTTCTAAATCATATGCAAAGAAAATCATTGGTCTTTTTAGCAATGAGTAATCGAATATAACAGATGAATAATCTGTGACTAAAATGTCCGTTACAATTAACAAATCATTCATATCCATTCCACTAAGATTCAACACATGATCTTTTAAATCATAAGGTACACCTTGTGATTTGCTGACTGATGGGTGCATCTTAATTACTAACACATACTCATCAGAAAATCGTTTAACAAACTCTCTGATATTCAACATCATAGAGAAATTCTTTCTTTCTGCTGGTCCGCCCCTAAAGGTAGGAGCGTAGGTAATAATTTTTCGTCCATTAATTTCTGGATGCATATTTAAAAATTTCGTTTTTGTAAAAGCAAGATACTCTTGATCTAATAATTTATCCGCTCTAGGTACCCCTAAGGGCAACACATTTTTTTCTGCAATATGAAAAGCTTCTGCGTAGAATGGAACAATTTCTTTAGAGGAACAAATAACTTTAGAATAGTTTTGATGTGCCGCCTTTTCAAATGCAGCAGTATTTGCATCTAAACTACCAATTGCTCCGAACCCGAATTTTTTAAAAGCTCCTGCTGCATGCCACAATTGGATAACGTTTGTTTTTTCGGGTAATTTCAAACCATATATTTGACGATAATAATCATCCAAAAAAATAATTTTTGCACTAGCAACATCTCTTAAAAGTCTGTTTTGTGCCGAAAACGAACGATTATTCGCCTTTAAATAACAAAAAACTTTTTCTTTATTGATATTATTTTCAGAAATTTCATCGTAAATCATTTGAAAAGTCCCAGTCATTTTCTCATCTTTATTTGTCATAAACAAAATTTTTGTTTTTGGCAATGAGATTTTATATATGGGAAACAATATTTTACGTAAAACTACTGTTTTGAACATTGTTCCAGCTTTTTTTGTCAGAATCTTGCTTTCTTTTGCAAACCGACGTTTCCCTAAGTAAAGAACTATTGGAGCTGTTGTTTTTAAATGGATACTTCTTTTTAAGGCAATCATTTTTTTGTTAGCATCTTGAATACGTATATTATCTTGTATATGAGCTACTGTTCCAGGTGACATATGTTGAAATAAACTTTTGAGTAACATAATATATTCGTTATATGCTTCTCGTTGGATAAACGTAAATCGTTCAACGAGCTCAATCGTCAGCATTTGAAAATAAAACATATTTTCTGAGAATAGTTGTTTAGGCATCTTTTGATTCATTATAATGAGTTGTTCAAAAACTTTCTTTTGTGCTTCTGAATCTTTAGTTTTTAATATTTCACGAATAGCTGGCCATAAATCAAAACGAATAACTCGATCAAAGTAAACCTTTAACGATTCAATGACCCCATATTTATTGTCAATGTATTTTTCAAAGAGAGGTAATCCAATAAAAAGACTCTGACTAACATCTGTAAAAGTAGCATAAGGGTTTACTTTTACAATCTGTGACAAGGAAGCTTCTATTGTTTCTCTAGAGCGATAATTATAGACTATTTGATCAATTGTATAAATTTTATTACTCCGCAAGAGTGCTTCTAATACGAAAGGTTGATCCTCACCTATTTTAATTGTTTCGGGCATTCTTAAGTCTCTGATAATCTTTTTGCGATATAGTTTACTGGCAGGCCCCAGTGAATAGACTAATTCAGGATTAGTTTCTATGCTTCTTGCTCCTTCTTTAAATAAGCCCGCGTTATAATGTCCCGCAATATACCACGAACTTGTAGAGTTAAAACTTAAAGATCTTCCCATTACAATATCCGCATCTTCTTGTATTGAAGCTGTATATAAGGCTTCCAAGGCATACGCTGGCACGATATCATCTGCATCTACAAAGTAAACATATTCACCTCTGAATAACTCTAGCCCTGTATTTCTTGCTTTTGCTGGACCACTGTTTGCTTGCGTGACTAAAGTTATTTTTGGATTATTTTTCGCTAATTTTTTAAGAATATCCAAAGTCCTATCAGTTGAACCATCATCAATTAAAATTAGTTCGATTTCTTCCAATGTTTGACTCATTAATGAAGAAACTTGTTCTTCTATAAAATCTTCAACATTATATGTGGGAGTAATGATTGAGATAATTGGTTCTCTCTTTTTTGATTGCTGAATAATTTGATACGTCATTTAATTCTCCTACCTAACCTCTTAATGAAATAACTGCAACATGTAAAGATTTTTAAATAAAATTCTTGAATACGATGTTTTTGAATCCTTTGAATTTTATTTAAAAACGTACTTTGACTACTATCGTTTTGCAGTTTGGTAATATTTTCGATCAATAAATAATACACAGGTAATGCTGGTCTACGAATTAAAAAATAAAATGATTGAAGTTCGAAAAAAATATATTTTTTGAAATTAGCAGACTCGCTGAACAATAAAATAAACGGCTCTGACCCAAGCAATATTTTTTCTAATACTATATTAAAAAATGTTGCTTGCTTAACGCCACTTTCACGGTAGTTCGCTTTAAACAAAACGCGTAATTCTATTTCAGTCAATCGATTTATGTAACCTAAATACATTATTTTCTTTTCTTCTACCGTATAGTTTTTTTCAATAGTAATCATGTTGTATGCGTCATTGATTATAGCTAAAATATTTTTCAAGTTTTCGATTGTATTCTTTTGATAAAGTTGCGTTAATGATTGATTTTCTTTACCTCTAACTCGATAAAAGTAAATAGCTTCATGAGTAACAGCAATTTTATTTGATCTTAAATAAGTCTTTAAAACAAACAATTGATCTTCTGCAAAGTTTAGTGAAGAATCAAAAAAATTATTATCTAATAAGGAATGATGATACAGCTTTGCAGCAGGACCTATCGAATAAAACAACTCCGTATGTTCAGCAATGTTTTTTACTCCATCCACTGACGTTACTTGATACTTGTGATGCGAGGGAACGGACCAGTTTTTATACCCATCTGTTCTTAGCGTTCTTCCAAGAGCAAGTAAACAATTATTTTCTGTTATGATTTTTAATAATGTTTCAATTGCTTCTTCTGACAAGTAATCATCACTATCGACAAACATAATATATTCTCCTTTAGAAGCTTCTATACCCAGATTACGAGCATAAGCGGGTCCTTGATTTACAATCGAATATATTTTTGTATTATTTGAATCTTTAGTGATAATTTCAGCAATATTTAAAGTATCATCTGTAGATCCATCATCAATCAGTATTAACTCTATATTGGAATAAGACTGTGTAAGAATACTAGTTAAACATTGTTCAATATAATCTGCAACATTATACATCGGGATAATAACGGAAACCATTTTATCTTTCATTTCTTAAAACCTACTTTGATTTTTCTGTCATGATTTTTTTTACAAACAAATAAGCACGTTCACTATTTTTACTATCCAAGAAAGGAAAATTTTCTTGTTTTAACCGTTGAATACATTCTTTTTCTTTGATTGGAAATTCAAATAGACAATTAATTAAATCTGTTGCTGTTTTATATATAGGTAAGCCGAGATACTCTTGGTAATCAACAAAAAAACCAACACTTTTAGTATATTCTTCATAATCAGGAGCATATATTTTTATCGATTTCTCAAAAAAAGAATAATCTAGAAGGAGGGAAGAGTAATCGGTTATTAAACAATCAACTTTACTCAATAACGAACTCGATCTAGATGTATCTTGAAAAATTTCAATTTTAGAATTATTTACCTCAATAATTTTATCTAATTTAAAATAAGGATGTAACGAAACATATAGTTTTATCGATTCATCGGTAAATTGTTCAGAAAATTCTGCTAGAAAATTGTTAATATATTCATATGCGGGATCGTCATTTTTAGCTGTTCGATATGTCGGTGCATAAAGCAATTTAATTTTAGTATCACTAATAGATGGAGATCCTAGTTTTGTTAAATCATCCAATCGTGGTGCACCTGTTATAATTACCTTGTCTGGTGATATTGCAAAAGAATCAACTAATGCAAAACGATCACTTTCTGCATTAGCTAATACCCAATCATAATTTGAATGATGATTGATAATACTCTCTGTATTTTTTTGAATACTCAGACCATATTTCTTTAGATGCCCAATTGCATGCCACACTTGAATAATTTGGTTCTGTTTTTTTTTATTATTAATACAATATATAGGGAAAAAATAATCATCAATTATAAAAACAGAAGATGTAGCCAGATGAAATAACGCAATGATAGAATACCAAAAATAATTTATTTTACCTCGTAGACTACGATGATAATTAAAACAAACTATTTTTATTTGTAACTCTTCATCACTTTGCATCACTTGATAAATATTTTTTAGATTTCCAGACAAACTATCACTTCGATTAGTACACAGAGTAACTTTATTTTTATTTGTAGGGAATAAAAAAGAAAAAAAGTGATACAAGAAATTAATTGTTTTCTTTAATAATAAAAGTTTCATTTTTTATATTTCCCATTTCATGACAGTCTTGCCCCAATTTGTCGTTAAATCTTCATCGAAACAATCAATAATGTCTTGAATAGTATGTATTGTTTTGACTGATCCTATAAGGTTTTTCAAACGATTTCTTGCACCTTGGTGTTTTTCTAAAAAATCAACTGTTTGTTGAAAATCTTCTACACCACTACGACTACTACCAATCATTGTCAAACCACGCTCTAAAACCATTCTCGTATTGATTTCAATTAGTGATTCAGAAACACCCATTAGTGCAATCGTTCCTTCAGGTCTAATATAGTCAATAATTTGATTAATTGCAGTTTGACTCCCCATTCCTCCTGTACACTCGAAAGCATGACTAATTGTCAGATTTTCTGGAATTTGGTTTATCAAAAAAACTTTATCGACAAATGAAAAATAGTCTAATTTTTCTTCATGCTTGCCAAAAACATAAATCTTGGACTCTGGATATTTAAAAGACAGAATTAAAGATGTAATATAACCTAAATTCCCATCACCCCAAACGCCAAATATTTCTTGATCGTTATTCATTTTTTCTTCCATACGATTAATTGTATGGTAAGCAACAGAAATTAATTCAATAAATGCAGACATTTCAAGGTCAAAATCTTGAGGTAAAATAACTGCTCGATCTCGTCGCAAAAAAATATATTCTTGCATATAACCATCATATCCGCTTGATCGAAATTGTGAGTTTTTTAAATAATTCTCATGAACAATTTCATTTTTTTCATGAGGTGTGTTTGGAACCATTACGACAATTTGTCCTTTTTTAAATTCATTAAGAGAATCAAAAATAACTTCTCCAATACCTTCATGAATAAGGGCCATTGGTAATTTTTCAGCTAAAACTTGTTTGTCACGCCTCCCCGTAAAATATCTTTGATCTGCATGACAAATCGATAAATACATGGGTCTAACAATTATTGTGTCTGCGTTTAACTCTTCATTTACTGTAATTGATTCGAATTGACGGGGAGAAACTAAGCGATATACTTGGTTTAACATCTATATTCGCTCCTCTACAATTGTATTAGCTACTTTCAAATCATATGGTGTAGTAATTTTTATATTATAGCTTTCTCCTTGAACCATTGCGACCTTTTCACCTGCTAATAAAATAATTTTACATGAATCACTTAAAAGGCTCTTTTCCTCCTCAGATAATTTTTCATAACTCTCGACGAATGT
This sequence comes from Enterococcus aquimarinus, assembly GCF_001885765.1. Classification (GTDB taxonomy): domain Bacteria; phylum Bacillota; class Bacilli; order Lactobacillales; family Enterococcaceae; genus Enterococcus_I; species Enterococcus_I aquimarinus. Next base: position 16,211 of record NZ_JXKD01000003.1, read on the forward strand.
TTTAATGTTAAATGATTGAGGTGTTTGTCCTTGATACATTTCTTCTCTGACAGGTATCTCTAATAGTTCTCCATTCATTCCTCGAACAATAGTATCGAAAGCAGGAATAACAGTATCTACAGCACGATATTTTTTTAACTTTTCGATATTATCTTTAATAATTCTTCTTGTAACAAATGGACGGACCGCATCATGAGAAATAATAACATCATCATCATTGAGTCCATAATTTTCTTCAATGAAATGAATACTATTTATTAATGTATCGTTACGTTCTTTCCCACCAGCTACAATTTCAATTCGATCATCATCTACATATTTTTCAATAATATCGCGTGTATGCTCAATCCAAAGTTCAGGACAAGAAATGATAATTTTATGAAAATCTTCTATTAGTATAAATTTTTCAATTGTATGTATCAAAATTGGTTTGTTTTTAATAGATAAAAACTGTTTAGGCATATTTACATTACCCATTCTCGTACCTTTACCGGCTGCTAATATCTGTGCATAAATCATATTTATTACCTCCTCAATTGGTTAAATAAAATCAATAAATCGTGCTCTAAATTTCATATGAAGATGTGAGCCGACAATCATTACAAGTAAAATGACTAACCAAAAAAACATCGTTTGACTGCCTTTTTCCCAAAACCAACTTTTAGATAAAAAAGAATCTCTAAATCCATCAATAATATAATATATCGGATTTAATTCTAGCACTCTCACAACCCACCGATTACTTTCACCTTGAATTAATGTTTGGAAATTCCAAATTGCTCCCGACAAATAAAATAATAGTCTCAATACAGACTGCAACATGATATGATAATCACGCACAAGAACCGTAATAGTTGAATTCAAAATTCCAAAAGAAAATAGAAAAGCGATCATACAAATAAAATAATAAAAATACTGTAGCCAATAAATACTAGGATTAACATTGAATACAAACATTGAAATCAGTAAGACGCCCATCATGGCGCGATAGCTGACAAAATTACTAAACATATTTACTGTAGGTAATATACTAACTGGAAATTTCATCTTGGAAACCATACCCACTTTAGAATAAATACTATTTGATCCACCTAGTAATGAATTATTAATGAAAAACCATGCAATAATCCCTATCAACATCCATATAATATAAGGAGTCCCTTCCATCAATCGTCCTCGATTAACGCCAATACCAAAAACGATATAATAAATACCAACTTGAATTGCTGGATTTAAAAATTGCCATACTAATCCTAAATAATGACTTTGATATGTAGCACGTTCTTCGTACTTAGAAATTCGACTAATTGTTCCAAAATTTTTAATTTGTTCAATTAGAACAGTTTTAACATCATTCACTACAACATTCTCCTTTATTCATTCCCATATCTATAATTCCAATAGAGTGACTTAACAACAAATACCGGTAATTGTAAAATTCGATAAATACGTTTTGGATTCGATAGGGAGCGATATAGCCACTCTAGATTATGTTCAATTATCCATGCAGGAGCTCGATTTACTTCACCACTTATTACATCAAAACTACCACCTACATTTTGAAAAACTGTACTATCTAATTGAGAATAGTACTTTAACAACCATTTCTCTTGTTTGGGTGAACCTAATGCAACAAAGATAATATCCGCCTGACTATCATTAATATTTCTTATTATTTCCTTATCTGATTTTGTAGTATACCCGTCAATATAGCCGGCCACTTTGAGTTCAGGATGTTGTCTTTTTAAATTTAATACAGCTTTCTCGACAACGTTAGGACTTGCACCGTATAAAAAAATAGATTTACTATTTTTTTCCGCAAATCGAATTAATTCCATCATTACTTCGATTCCTGCCACACGTTCTTGAATATTTCCATTAGTCCACTTAGACACTTTAACTACTCCAATTCCATCTGGAAACCTATGAGTCGATTGGTGCAGATACTTTCCAACTTGTTCATCTTTCAATGCCATTAACAGAATTTGCGGATTTAGACTTGTTAACAACATTTTCTTATTCATCTTAAAATAATTGGGAACCTCTTCAATAAGTTCCTTTAATTGCCAGTTTTCTATTGAAAAGCCTAAAATTTTCTCTGACTTTACCATTTATTTCCTCCCACGATATATCTTACATATGCCAACAACCGAATTGTTGCCTGACCGTCATTATAAGTGTTCCATTCCTTATTAAACAAATTTGTTGACGTAAGAGTATCTGATGTCAATAAGGTGATTATTTCTGTTGTAGACTTCACCACTGGCAGTGAGTCAATCTTTAAAAAATCTTCTTGTATGCCAATTTTTTTTTCATATAAATCACGATCATACCAGAATAATATTATTGGTGAATTAGGATTAACCAAACTAAAATCAAAAAGTACAGAAGAATAATCCGAAATTAAAATATCTGCTTCCAAAATCAGATTATTCAAAGACTCATCTTTTCGACACCATCGGACAAATGACGTGTCCTCTTGCGTCCCAATTAAAAACTGAATATGAGGATGTAGTTTAACTATTAACCGATATTGATCACCAAGCTTTTCTTCCAATTGTTTAATGTCTAATGGTGGAAGTGCTACTTGATTATCTCGATAAGTGGGTGCGTACAAAATTACTTTTCGCTTATCAAAGTCACTTTCAACTTTTATTTGTTGAAAAAGAAAATCTGTTCGTGGCAACCCAAAATAAAGCATTTGTCTCTCTTGAGCTAAATAACTTCTTTGAAAAACTTGACTCATTTTATGCGAACTCACAATATACTTATCAAAAGAACGGTAAACATTTTTATATCTTTTTAAGTCTGCCTTAGTGCAACTAGATATTTTATGTTCTTCTAATCCAAAACGTTTTACGGCACCCACCGCATGCCAGATTTGAATAAAAACTTGATTTTTCTTCTTAATTGCACCTAAAAAAGGGAAATAATTATCACAAATCACTACTCTACTATTAGTAATAACTGGGATAGTGTAACTAATAAAGTAAAAGAGAGAATCAAGTGGATAGATTTTAATCCCTTTTTCTCGTAAACGTAATGCCTCTGAATGACATTTTTTATTATAAAAAACAATGACTGTTTGTTGTTGATTCAATTGTTCTATAAAGCCATGATTATTATCAGGAAAACTTAACAAATAAATCACACGCTTTTTTGTTTTAGCAAAAGATAAGAATTTGGAGTATATTGAAATCAAAAACATATATGTTTGCTTAAAAATAGCAATCAACCTCTTTATATTCGCCCATAAAAAAATCAGGGTGAACTTGTTCTATCTTTGGAGTACTAATGATTGATCTAAAGGAACGGTTCGAAATGTGTAAAGTCCCAAAAAACAGTAATGATGCTATAATCACTCCGATAAATATTTTCGTGAAAAATGACATTTTACCAATCGACGGGCCATTTAATACTCTTTTATCATAACCTTTAGAAATGATTCTTTTTTCTATTTCATCTAAATCGTACTCGATTTGTCGTGCTTTAAACTCATCTTGATACTCTTTTTTACGCTCAGGAGAAATACTTCGAAACCATGCAATAAACTTACGATAGTTTTCGACAACTTCTGCTGTAGTACCGTATTCTCTTAAATCGCCATAGTGCATCCACACGACCTTGTCACACAACTTTTCAATTTGAGGCAGCGAATGAGAAACAAAGAAAATTGTTTTGCCTTGTTCCTTAAATTCCATTATGCGATCTACACACTTTTGATAAAAAGTATCATCTCCAACTGACAATGCCTCGTCAATGATTAATACATCCGGGTTATGATGAATAGCGATTGAAAATCCTAATCTAGAACGCATTCCGCTCGAGTAATTTTTAACAGGTTGATTGATAAACTCACCAATGTCAGCAAAAGAAATAATGTCATCTAATACATTATCAATTTGTTCATGAGTAAAACCGTTCATCAAGCACTTTAAGCGGATATTTTCAATTCCTGTTAGTTGTGGTTTCAAACCTGCATTAATTGCAATAATAGAAGTTTCCCCATTAATATACATTTCGCCAGTGGTATGTGGTATTATTCCAGCCAATATATTGGATAATGTCGATTTACCAGATCCATTAATTCCAATTAAACCAATGGCCTCACCCGCATAAACTTCTAAGTCCACCCCTTTTAATCCCCAAAAATGTGGAACATTTTTTTGAGAAAATTTGAATAAGGCTTTTACCTTATCTGATTTTCGCTTATATAAATCATATTGCTTTGTCACCATTGTTAATTTTACTTTTACATCTTTTTCATGTGTCATCTATGATTCACCTTATTTCTATTCATTCTCGTTGAAATTTTACACTAAAACAGTTAAATAATCAAAAAACAATCTAACTTTGAATCATTAATTCCCGCTACTCATAATAATCTAGGTTGAGTCGCGTGTCTATCTTATAAAAAATTTAAGGATATCTTACGATTTTAAGGATACTACTTTACTTGTTCATTCAAAATAATTTTTAAATCACTCCCTTTCATGAGATTTCTCTCATAAAAGTTCGAACGTTTCATCAATTCCATTTTTACTTCCTCATAACCCAACTCTTCAATTAACGTTTGTTCGTCAGAAAACAAATTAACACCTAAACCAACTCGATTATTAGGTATTTCTACATGTAAGGCAGCTAGCGTTGTCGGCAACATATCTACTGCCGAAAAATGACGATTTTTCTTAACTTCTGCTATTTTTCCAGTATTTATAAATACATTGTATACACTTCTTTGATAATCTGAATCCAGAGATTTAAAAAAGTCTTTGTCCATTGTTAGATGGTCACCTGCAATCACGATTGTTGTATCCTGATAGAATGGTTGTTCCTGAATCCACGCAATTAATTGCATTACTTGGTTATCACTTTCATGTATGACATTACTATATTGATCATTAAATAAATTAGGCGTACTATCTTCAACATAGCCATCTTCAAAATGAGTATCTGCTGTGAGCATTGTAAAGTTAAAAGGATTATCTTGATTGGATAGTTCTGTTAATGTTTTTTTAGCATAATCAAATAACTTTCTATCTTCGTAGCCCCACCAAACATGATAATCTGTATCTATTAATTGTTGTTCTTTCGCCCATTGATAATCACGGATTTCATAATTTCCGTGTTGACTAAAGTACTTAAGTCTACCTGCAAACGTGGCATCAGAACCCATAAGTAGTACTTGTTTATACCCTTCATTTTCTAATATTTCACCTATAGAGTATGCTCCAGGTAAAAATTCCTCGCCTTCTTTACCGTAATTATTTACATGTAAATTGGTCCCACCGGTAGTTCGCAAAGGAACTCCTGCAGTTTGAGCAACCATCGAACTAGCTGTATGATTTGTGCCAGGCAACGGTAAAAAACCGCCTAAATATTCGGTTTGAGAAAAGTGAATACCCTGATCTAATGCCAAATTTGTTAAATTAGGAATCAAATTTTCCTTTTTACTTCCACCTAATTCTTGAGAACTATAACTGCTTTCCATTGATTCTAGGAAAATATAAATTAAATTTCTTTTTTCTTCAGGAAAAATGTAATCTACAGATTTTGGGTGTACATAATATTCATCATAAATTTTCGTTTCATCAAAGTAATAAGCTTGAATATCTGCAAAACCAATCTCTCGTATACTCAACGTAATTCCTAACCCAAAAACAAGAATACTAAAAGTAAATACAATAACAAAAATACTATCCTTAAATAAAAAAATTTTATTTAATTTGAAATTGAGATCGTAAAAACAGAGATAGTATAACATTGAATAAATTAAGGAAGTGATAAAAAGACTCGTTAATAATGGATGAACAAGATAGTTAATAATTTGCGAAGTGTCCGCTCCTGTCATTGGTTGACTGAACAAGTAAACTATCTGGTCAAAGGTTACATTATTGAAGGTTTCCATTACCCATAAACTACTTGTATATGTCAAAATACCGATGAATATTAGTACCCCCGATGCGAAAAATAATAAATAACGTCTACGTTTTATTTCTATCTTTTTTTCTAAGTATTTTTGATTTTCTAACCATTTAAAAAATTGTATAAAATTCAATATAAGAAGTATCGCTAATAAACTCAAAAGATTATTTTTCGTATATTCCCCACCTAAGGGAGCAATTAGGGCCGGAACATTTAGTACTGCTTTATCAAAGTACCTCCACAAAACTAAATTCAACAAATTAGACATTATAAATAAATGAAAAAATAGAGGCAAAAGCTTTAAAATACCTTTAGAGGAATTTCTCAAAATAATAAAAAATAAAATAAAAATTAATGTTAACATATCATCACGACTCCTGTATCAATCTCTAAATAAAACTATAACATAAACTAAAAATAATTGTATTCTGTCATCAAATATTAATATAAAACAATACTTATTGTATGTTTCAATCGAATACTAGAATAGATAGCTATTAATCATAAATCTTATGCCATTTTCTCCATAAAAATAGCGGAGTAATTTAACGTTTTGGTTACAAAACGTTAAATTACTCCGCTATTTCCTTTTAACTAAAAAAGTATTTCTCATCCACTGGACCTTTAATGTCATATTGTTGCGCTTTGACGATGGCTTTGTCTTTAAATTTCTCTTGATCAATCAATTCACAATGCTCGACTTCTACTAAAACGTAATCTTCAAAAATTTCTTTGATTTCCCCCACAAATGGTCGTTGAAAATCCTTTGTTTTCACTTCATACTTTTTACCGATGACTAAATCCTCTAACATCGTAACGCCTCCTAAGTGAATTATTTACTACTTAATTAATAACACTTAATTGAAGAAGTTACAAGTAGATCAAGGATTTTCACAAATTTTTATGCTTCTAAAACTAAAATTCATGACTATGCTTATTAAGAATAAGAAAAAGATCAAGTAAACGATTCTTTACTTGATCTTTTGCATTCTCTATTAAGGATAAATACGGTTAATCAAACGTGGGAATGGACTTGCTTCACGCACATGTTCAATTCCAGAGATCCAAGTAACTGCTCGTTCTAATCCTAAGCCAAAACCTGAATGTGGAACAGTTCCATATTTACGTAAATCTAAATACCAAGAATATTCCTCTTCATTTAGACCAAATTCACGAATACGTTCTAACACAAATTCATAATCGGTTGCGCGTTCAGAACCGCCGATAATCTCGCCGTATCCTTCAGGTGCAATCATATCTGCACAAATAACGACGTCTTCACGCGTTGGATGTGGTTTCATATAGAATGGTTTAATTGCTTTTGGATAATTCAAGATAAAGACTGGTTGCTCAAATGAATTCGCAATGAAGGTTTCATGTGGTGAACCAAAGTCATCTCCCCATGTTACATCGTCAAAGCCATTTTCGTTTAATAACGTTACTGCATCATCGTAAGAAATCCGTGGATAAGGTAATTGCGTGTATTTTTCTAAGACAGCACGATCACGGCCTAATACGTCTAACGCGTAATCGCAGTTATCTAAGACACTTTGAACTAAATAAGCGACGTATTCTTCTTGAACAACTAAACTTTCTTCTTGTGTTGTAAAAGCCATTTCAGGTTCCATCATCCAAAATTCAATTAAATGACGACGTGTTTTAGATTTTTCAGCACGGAATGTTGGTCCAAATGAAAAGACTTTCCCAAATGCCATCGCTGCTGCTTCTAAATATAATTGACCTGATTGGGATAAATAGGCTTTATCGCCGAAATAATCCGTCTCAAACAAATCAGTCGTACCTTCTGGCGCAGAGCCTGTCAAAATCGGTGGATCAATTTTAACAAAGTGACGTTCGTTAAAGAATTGATATGTTGCACGGATAATTTCATTACGGATTTGCATAATGGCATGTTGTCTAGACGAACGCAACCATAAATGACGGTGATCCATTAAAAATTCCGTTCCATGTTCTTTAGGAGTAATGGGATAATCATGGCTTTCCCCAATGACTTCAATCCCTTGAATGCCAATTTCATACCCAAATTTAGAACGACTGTCTTCTCGAATTTCACCCGTAATCATGACAGAAGTTTCTTGATGAAGGTTTTTTGCGATTTGGAAAATCTCTTCTCCTACTTCGTTTTTAACAACGATTCCTTGGAAGTATGCTGTTCCATCACGTAGTTGTAAGAACGCAATTTTACCACTTGAACGCTTGTTTGCAACCCAGGCGCCAATTTGAACGATTTCGCCAATATGTTTTTTGGCATCAATAATTTGAATTTGTTCCACTGATGTCTCTCCATTCTATATTTAAAGATTCTTCAAGATTGTATTACTTTTGACGTTTTTTTTCAACAAAAGCTTTGATTCTTTGGACGGTTTGTTCCAATGTTTCCCAATCACTCGCATAACTAATCCGAATATTTTCAGGTGCGCCAAAACCTGCACCTGTGACCAATGCCACGTGCGCTTCTTTTAGTAAGTCATCGGTAAAAATTGTCACATCATCATAGCCACAGATTGCCATCGTCTCTTTAACATTTGGAAATAAATAAAAAGCTCCTTGAGGCTTCGCACACTTGACGCCAGGGATTTCTAATACTAAAGGATACAAACGGTTTAACCGTTCTTCAAAGGCCTTGCGCATTGCTTCTACAGAGTCTTGTGGACCCGTCAGTGCTTCTACAGCAGCATATTGACTAACGGCAGTGGGATTACTTGTCGCTTGCGAAGCAATATTGGTCATTGCTTCAATAATTTTTTGATCCCCTACCGCAAATCCAATGCGCCATCCGGTCATCGAATAGGTTTTTGAAACACCGTTAATGATCATTGTTTGGCGACGAATCGCTTCTGAAATCGTCGCGATGGGTGTAAACGTCGCATCTCCATAAACTAATCGACCGTAAATGTCATCGGCAATGATTAAAATATTGTGTTCAACAGCCCATTCCCCAATTGATTGAAGCTCTTCTTTCGTGTAAATCATTCCCGTTGGATTAGATGGCGTATTTAATACGAGAGCTTTGGTCTTCGCTGTTAAACATGCCGTTAATTGCTCAACCGTCACTTTAAATTGATTTTCTTCTTTGCCTTGAACAAAGACTGGGACGCCTTCTGCTAATTGGACTTGATCTGCGTAGCTAACCCAATAAGGAACTGGAATTAAGACTTCATCTTGCGCATCTAAAATGACTTGGAATAATGCATATAGGGCAAATTTCGCACCATCGGTAATCAATGTTTCTTTAGGTGAGTAGGTTAGGCCATAGTAACGTTCGATATAGCTTACAACCGCCTGACGAAGTTCAGGAATCCCTGCCGTTGGTGTATAAAAACTTGCTTTTCCTGATTGAATCGCCGCAATGGCAGCCTGTTGAATATTCTCTGGTGTGGGAAAATCTGGTTCTCCTAAAGTGACACTTAAAATATCAAGACCTTGAGCCTTTAACTCCTTGGCTTTAGCTGAAGCAGCCAGCGTCACGGACGGTTTTAATTGTTTAGCACGTTTTGATAACTCCATTTTCATTCATCAATCCTTTCGTTTTCAAACATTTCCTTACTCTTGCGAGGGAAGACGGTGAACGAGCGATCCGTCTTTAAAATCAATCAAATAATAATGCAGCTCGTCATTTCCTTTAGTCATTACTTCCCAAACAACTTGATCATTAAACATACCTAGTGTTGTTTTTTTGATTCTTTCTTGCGGAGCCAACTCTTGCACAACGGCTCTTGCTTGTTCTTGTGTCAATCCATCTTTTTCATCAAAAATCAATAATTTTTCGCCCGTTTTCGGAATAATCACGACAACATTTTTCCCGGCTTCTGTTTCGCCCACTAAACTAAAATAGGTTTCCTCCCGTGTAAACCAATAAAATTGATCGACTCGCTGGATATCGACATGCTCTTTTGCTAGTTGGATAGCCTCTTCTTTCGCTTGACGCATCGGACGAGAGGCACGAATATAAAAAATTGCTGAAAATAAAATGATTAACAGTAAGGCGACAATCAAACTGAATAAAATCAGGATTTTTTTACGCTCTTTTTTTTCGGCTTTATTCACCCGATTTCACTCCTTTACTTGGCTCTATTATAACAGAATGTTGAGGAGAATCGGCTTCTATTTCTTCTTTTGGATAATCTCTTTTGAAGAATTGAGCGATCTCAGGTAACATCTCGGCCACACTTCTTTCATGAATCGCTAAATCTTTTGGTAATGATTGTTGCAGTTTTTGACCATACGAAGAATGGATTAACCGAGAATCGAGGACAACCATCACGCCGCGATCTTCTTCCGAGCGAATCAAACGCCCCAAACCTTGACGCAATTTTAATGACGCTTTTGGTAAGGCTTCTTTTTTAAAATAGTTGTCTCCTTGTTCATCAAGATAGCGCGATTTTGCTTCAATCATCGGTCGTTGCGGGTGATCAAACGGCAAGCGTGTCACAATCAGTAACTGTAACGTATCGCCCGGTAAATCAACGCCTTGCCAAAAACTATCTGCACCAAATAATACCGCTCCTTTACGATGCCGGAAACGTTTTAAGAGTTTTTCACGACTCCCGCCAATTCCTTGGGCAATAATTTCACGACCATTTTCTAAAAAGGACATTTGCATTCGATAATACACTTTTTGTAAAATATCATGCGATGTAAATAAAACGAGCGTTGATTCTTTTTGCTGTTCTAAAATCGGTGAGAGTGTGCGAACGATAAAATCGACATACTCATAAATTGACAGCTCTTTAATCGCTACTTGTTCGTTTAAAACAAATAACCGGACTTGTTCATCATAATGATAGGGCGGTGGAATCACTTTTAATTTTGCATCAGGGATTCCTAATCTTTGGGCAAAATAATTCGTGAATGTTGCCACTTTTAGTGTCCCACCAACGTATAGAATTTTTTCATAGCGAGGATACCAGGCCGTATTCGGTAAAATTGCTGCTTCTAAATCAATTAATTGCATACGCACCGTATTTTGACTGCCGTAAATATACAATTTATGCACATATCTTGGTTCCCAGGATGTAAACCACTGTTTCACAAAAGAGGCTTGCGCGCTGAGCTCCTCAAAGAAAATCAGTGCTTTACCATAGACGATTTTTTCGCGGGCGAGCCACTGTTCGTTGTGTCGGAAGCAAGCTGCTGCAATTTGCTGTTGTAACAAGAGACTCTCTTCATAATAAAGGTATAATTTTTTTAGATTTTTCTTTCCTTGATTTGATAAGTTCAAATCATCTCGTGTCACAAACAGTTCCTCTTTCACTTGAAAAGGTAATAACCATTCGGCAAAAATTTCTTCTTGAATCTCACTAATTTCGGACAAAATCGTTTGATACAACTCAAATAGCTGAAGGATTTCGGCTTCTTGACTCAGCATCGCTCGCAACGTATCAAATAACTGTCCATCTTCTCCAAGATGCCGTAATTGTCGTTGAAAGACCTCTGTATCAAAAAACTGATTCGTCACTTGTTCCATCACTTCTGGTAAATGATGCGCTTCATCAATCATTAAGATCTGACTATTCGGAAGATAAGGTGTTTCTCTTCTTGTTTCTTGTGCTAAAAAAGCATGATTGACAATTAAAAAATTACTTTGAGTCATTTTTTGATTAAGATGAACTAAAAAATCTTCTTGGTAGAAAGCTTGTTTTTTAGATAGATAGTCGACACCACGATGTTTAATTTCTTCAAAGAGTAAATGATTGAGACTCGTTAAGTTTAACTCACCAAAATCACCGGTTTCTGTCTGCGTGAGCCAGACTAACAGGCGCATTTGATAGAGACCATATTGTTTTTGGACAATTGGCGCATCTAAAGTTGCTTTAAAACGTTGTAAATCGATGTAGTTTCCTTTTCCTTTGATGACGGTTGCTTGAATTTTATAATCGAGCAGTTGATTTAATTTAGGAATATCTTCCTCAATCAATTGTTGTTGAAGCAAAATGGAAGCTGTGCTAATGACGACTGGTTTTTCAGGCGTTGCCAAATAACTAAGGGGTAACAAATAGCCCATCGTTTTCCCCATACCAGTCGAGGCTTCAATTAATAAGTCTTTTTCATCTTCGTTCGTTACGTGTTTATGAATTAAATTCATCAGCTTACCTTGTTGTGGCCGATAACTTAACCGTTCCTGAAATAGTCTTTGCTTTTGTTTTTTGGTTTTTGGATACGTGATTTCATAAAGCGGTTGTTCAAAAAGAGTAACTTCTTTCTTTTTTAAGGCAATTTGGTTCACTACCATTAAGTCGGTTGCTAATTCTGTTGGATTTTGCTTCATTTCAAGGGCTAATTGTTTAATATAATCACTCGTTTGATGACTCGTGACCGAACTCAATGTTGCGATTTTTTCAATCGTCACAAGGGGTAAGGCCTTCGCTAGTTCTTCAATTCTTAAAAATAAATCAGCCGTTACTTCCGCATCACTGGCTGCTTGATGAGGATTTTCATGTATGATACCCAAACTTTCAGCTAAGTCATTTAAGCGATAACTTGATTCGGTCGGCAAAAAGATTTGGGCCAACTCCACCGTATCAATCCCGGCAATTGTTAAGCGAGGCATCCCACAACGAACCAACTCATGGTTTAAAAAATGATAATCAAAATGAATATTATGAGCCACAAAAACCGTATCCTGCAACAGGTTATAAATGGTTTGGGCAATGTCTTCAAAATAAGGAGCTTTTTGTACTTGGCGATTGGAGATTTGAGTCAAACTTTGAATTTGACGAGAAATCATTTGACTTGGATTAATATCCGTTGAAAAACGTCCGACAATCTTTTGATTTTCAACCAAAACACAACCAAATTGAATCATCCGATCGACTTTTGGATCGGTACCGGTTGTTTCAATGTCAACAATCGCATAAGTTGTCGTCATCGAAATATCCCCTCCTTCTCTTGTTCTTTTGATATTATACTATATTTTCATCTGATACGAGACCTTCTTTATGGATAAAAAACAAAAAAGACGAAGCCGAGGCTTCGTCTTTTACTAATTTTAGTTTAAATTAAGCTTTGTTAACGTTAGTTGCTTGAGGGCCACGTTGTCCATCTTCAACATCGAAAGTCACTGCTTGACCTTCTTCTAAAGTTTTGAAACCTTCGCCTTGGATAGCTGAGAAATGTACGAATACATCTTTACCGTCTTCTGCAGTGATAAATCCAAAACCTTTATCTGAGTTAAACCATTTTACTGTACCTGTTTCCATAATTAAAAATCCTCCTTGTGTCTCACACACATATTTTGCAATTCGTTGTTAAGGTGAAAATTTGGGAGATGTTCTTAAGTTGAAACAAGCTACCAACATTTACCATTACCAAAAACTACATACTTAGTATAACACACAAATCCAAAAAAAACAGACTTTTCTTAACTTTTTTTAAAATTCGATTCTTTTTAATGCGTTTTCTTAATAGCGGAGGCTTGCAATTAATCCTTTTTGTCCAGGAGCATTTTTCTGTTCTAGTACATAGACATCGCCGCCATTTATTAAGGTATCGATCGATAAGGAGTTTAACTCTTGGCGCCAATCATACTCTGTGTCTGGATCATCTCCAAAGCCATCCGTTAAATTGGATGTTGCAATAAACAGCTGACCGATACGCCCTGTTTTTGCACTTTGTTTAATATCGGATAAATGATGCACATATTTTCCATCCATTAACCTTTGGTAAGCTAACACTTCTTTTTCTTGTAGCTCTTTTTGAATCGATTCTAGATTTTTTTCCAATTCTTGAAGGGATAGTTGTGTTGGCGAAGACGGAACGGAAATAGTCTGATCTACGTGAATCGAGCGAACGACTTTTCTAAATAATGTTTGATTTTCCGGCAGGCCATAAAGGAAAACCGGCAGTTTTTCTTCTGTTTCAAAGAAGTCCTTCAAATATTTACCGACTGCAAGATAGTAATTGCTCCAATCAATTTCAAGTTCTTCTTCTTTTGTATTGGTCCCGTGTCCCGCGTGGTTACCAAGGTTACTTGAAGAGCGGTAATGCAAGACACCACGGCTATCATCGCGTTCTGTCCCTAAAGCAATTTCCAGGGTCGTTGGCGCATCAGCAGGTAATGGCACTTCTACTAACTTTTTATTCTCCATTTTATACAAAGCCATTGAATCACGATTCAAGGCTAAAACATAATAGGAATAATTAAATTGTGCATTTTTGATAATCGCTAGTAGATAAGGTGTGTCTCCAACGTAATATTGATCATCCACTTCAATGCTTAATGGATGCACAAATGTTTCATGAGGTGTTAAAATAATCGCTAGACTTTTCGAGCCATTGCGCCAAAAGTCGCGATCGTTTAAAATACTATCTGCTTTTTCTTGAATCACAGACCAATCGAGATTTGGATACCGTTTCTCGTAGCGTTGTTTTGCTTCTTTGACAAAATTCTTGAATTTCAAGTGACTTTTTTCCACTTGTTGGAATGCCACCTGCGTATTTAACATAATGGTAACAAAAGGTCCTTCTACTTGGTTCGATGTGAGTTGTAGTAATAAATCTTTGCTGTTTTTCGCCATAAACAAATTCCTCCTACAATTTTTTCTTCTTACACCTTTAGTGTACCAAAAGACAGACATTCTAGAAAGGAAAACGATTACAAATTAGTGAGAAAAAATAATTTCTGAAGTTTTGGAGGTTTCTCCAAAGGATTCATCTTGCAATCATCCATCGGGATTAGATGGAGTCATCAGTGTGTGATCCAGTGCGAGTTTTTTACGACTCGATAAAGCCATTAACACAAATGTCGCACAAGTTCTATCGAATGGTCCTACATAAAAGAATCGATTCCTCCATTAAAATGTCCCCTGTAGGAATCGAACCTACAACTAAACCTTAGGAGGGTCTTGTAATATCCATTTTACTAAGGGGACAAAAAAACTCTTTATTCATCTTAACGCGGATAAATAAAGAGTGCAATATTATTTAAAAATAATCTTCTAAAATTGGACGTTTTTTAGGAAATATAGCCGAAATCGCGTTTTCTAACCCCGGTTCAAGAACTAAGAAGCGATAAAAGACTAATTCCTCCAACGACTTGTACCCTAAAAATAATTGCGTAAATCGTTGAATGGAGGTTTTCATCAACGGTAAGCTAGTTTCGACTACTTTTTGGATAACAACCTCACGATTTGATTGAACGTGAATTTCAAAAATCCCAGTATTCCAAGGGCTATAAGAATCTTCTTCGATTTCTATAGCAAAAGAAGTTTGTAAATACTCAAATGGATAGACTTTCAAGAATGCTTCAATGTCTACTATTTTTACCATCATATCTGGTCGACTAGATAGCTGACTAATGGGACGCTCGTTTAAGAAAAAAGGCGTTTGACCATTAGCAGAGCGCTCATAAAAAAATTCTTGGACAGAATCGGCGTGCGATGCAATGTACTTATGCAAACCTCGATAAGCAGCCTCCGTTAGATATACCCACTCGACAATGGTGAAGACTCCTGCTTTCATCTGATAGACCAAATAACCTTGGACTTGCGCTTCTTCATCGTAATAAAGTGCAAAATAATTCCCGGGTTTCATTTGATACTTATACTCATACCACCAGGTTTCACGCAGTAAGCAACCTTCTTCCTGGGTCATCGTCGCTGCATAAATTTTCGCAATCGACGCTTTCGCTTCTTGCCAGTCTTTCCTTAAGACTTTTCCTTTTGGTGAGGCCACCCGAGGCCAGTCTTGATGCGAAATACGGTAACTAGAACGTTCAAATAAAAGCTCATAACCATAACGACGATAGAATGGGTACGAAAAAGGTGCTAAATAGGAAAATAAAATCCCTTGCTCATAACAATCTTTTAAGAGTTCTTTCATAATGGCATCAATACGGCCTCCTCCACGAAAAGAAGGATCGGACGAAACAAAGCCTACGCCGCCCATTTTATGTGTTTTTTGGAAAAAGTTTACGTCAAATGGTGTTAGCATCACTTGACTCGCTAAGTCATCTCCTTCAAAGGAGCCATAATTAATCGAATGTTCTGCCAAGTAGTGAAATCGTTTTTGATACTCTGCACTATTTTCAAATTGAAATGCATATTGTGCTAGGTCAAACATCTTAGAATACTCCTGTTGTTGCATTTTTTTTATTTTTTGCACCAAATTTCCTCCTCGTTTTTGATTAAAAAAAACAAAACTTTAGTAAGTATCACCAAAGTTTTGTTCGAATTTATTAAAGGCTTTGTTCACGTTTAAGTTCTTGTAAAACCCCAATGCGGACAAACGGTGCGTAGATTGCAACAGAGATGACCAAGTTAACAGCTGCCAAAATCGCTCCGGAGAAACTTTGGGTTGCTAAAAATCCGCCTAAAATCGGTGGTGTTACCCATGGTGGCATTACCGTTGCAACTGGGACAAGTCCTAATCTAGTTGCCCAGTAAGCCGTCGTGACTAACGTCATTGGTGCTAAAATAAACGGGATAAACATGATTGGGTTTAATACAATCGGTAAACCGAATAACATTGGCTCATTAATATTGAACAATCCTGGTGCCATACTTAAGTTGTTGACAACATTATAAGCTTTATGTTTCCGTCCCACAAGGAAAATCGCGATAATTAGTCCAAAGGTCGCTCCTGTTCCTCCTAAGTTTACAAAACTATCAATAAATGGTTTGTTGACAATGTAAGGAGCCGCTTTTCCTGCTGTAACGGCTGCTAAGTTTGCTTCGATTGCAGGTGCATTAATCGTTTGTAAAAACGGATCAATCATGTTGGCACCGTGTAATCCAAAGAACCATAAGAATGGTGTAATAAAGGCGATTAGTAGAGCCGATGGATAACTATTTGCTAATCCCATAAACGGTTCTTGAACAGCCGCGTAAAATGAACCAATAATATCAGTAATACCAAATGCGGCAAAAATTGCGGCAACTAGACCAAACAAACTGATGACAATCATAGCTGGTAGTAACGCTGCAAATGAACGAGCAACTGCTGGTGGTACACCATCGGGCATTTTGATGACTAATTTATCATTACCAATTAAGCGAACAAATATTTCAGTTGAGATTAATGCAACAATAATCGCGATAAAAAGGCCGTTACTTGACATTCCTAGAGCGCCACCTAGTGCAAAGAAGGCTCCCAACGAAACTGCTCCTGCTGCTAAACCATCTTTTCCATAACCATGTGCTAGATTATAAGCAACCAGAAAGGCAATTAAAACTGATAAGATCGCAAATGTCCCACTCCAGACAGAACCGCCAAACCCTTTCCAAGCTTCCCCACCGAAAACGGTATTCATGGCATTCTGGAAAGCATCAATTGGCAAGTTATTGAACATTACCGCTAACGCCCCTAAAATCATCAGGGGCATCGTCACCATAAAGGCATCACGAATGGCAATTAAATGGCGCTGTGCTCCAATTTTAGAAGCTATTGGAACAAACTTTTCTTCCATAAACTCTACAAATCTATCCATTATTACTTCCTCCTATTTTTGTATTACATGATAAATCCTACCAAAACAGAACTTCCAAAAAAACTATTTTTCTTCTAAGCGACGATAAACATCAACGAATTCACTTGCTAAATCAGTAAACGCAATCGAAGTCATTAAATGATCTTGAGCATGAACAGTCAGTAACGTCACAGTCATGTGATCACCTTGTGCTTCTTGAGTTAATAAACCAGTTTGGGCACGATGCGCTTCCACTAGTGATGCACGGGCATCCGCTATTTTTTGATCCGCTAATGCGATATCTCCTGCCTTCGCCGCTGCGATTGCTTCCATCGCATCACTTTTAGCGTTTCCTCCAAACATAATTAAGCCCATAATTGATTCTAAATTCTTTTCTTCCACAATAATATCCCCCTAGTCGTTTTACTTAATCAAACCTAATGCTTGATCTAATACTTTGTCTCCATCCATCATGCCATAGTGGCGCATATCGATGACATCTAATGGAATCGCTTTTGCTGCTAATTTTTGCTCAAACTGTGCTTTCATAAAACGAACTTGTGGGCCTAACAGTAAAACATCGACTGCTTTCGTTTCTAATTGTTGATCAGCTTCTGACGCAGAAACTGCAAAAATATCTGCCTCCATTCCTCTTTCTTTAGCCGCTTTTTCCATTTTTGTCACAAGCAGACTCGTACTCATCCCTGCTGAACAAACTAACATGATTGTTTTTTTTGCCATAACATTCACCTCATATTTTTATTCTTACACTTATATTATAAGCAATAAGTATGCCAACTTTTTAAGTGTTCTAAAGCCCGATAAATCAATGTTTGCAAAAAGAAAACACTTACACACTAAGAGTACACGCTATCTGTTCAGTTTTTTTCGGTTTTAATTTTTGCTTCCTTTTTGTTAATTCGGCAAAGAACTTCAACACTAAGCTAGAATGGAGGTAGAATCGTCTTTATATGACAAGCATTTAAAAACAGTTGAAATTTTATATCCTTATGCCGATTTATAAAAAATAAGAGAAATAACTCTAAAAAAAAGACAAGTCTAATCCTATCAAAGAAGGATAAACTTGTCTTAATCATTTATTTAATGAATCACACACTAATAGCGAGTGTGTAACTCACCTTGCTGCATTTCTAACTTATTTTCTAAAAACATTTGAGTTAGATGAGCAACCTCGTCTTCAGAAATTCGAATTTGATATTTCTTTTCAATACTCATCAAGCCAGTACGCATGAGATCACTTTCTAAACGGTAATTCTTTTGAAAATCATTTAGATGCTTGAAAATTGGCCGTTCTTCCCCTCTTAAAATACTTTCAACTAAGAAAACAAGATGAATCACTAGCCCCGATTCAACAGCAGGATCGACAATTAAATGGAGTTGATTTTGAACTTGATGAACCAATCGTTGTAACTCTTCAATTAGTTGTTGCAATGAAGGGACATGCGTGATGGCTCCTTGCAGTGATTTAACAATCGTCTCCACTGGTAAACTCTCACTAACCATTCGTTTTAAAATATTTAATTTTTCATCATCAAAAATATCATATGCCGAAAAGAACGGAATATTTTGATACTCTACCTCAACAGTCCCTGCAATTGCCTTAATTTCATATTGATCGAGTAGTTCATCAATATGTTTTTTAAAGGTTTCCCGCTCAATAAATTGCATTTGAATCACTTCCACTTTCGATTGATCCACGATTGGTAAGATTCGTTGGTACAAATGAGCCGCGACGCCTTCACCCGTAAAACAGGTTACGATGATAGCTTTTTTAAGATCTTCTTTTTTAGCTACTTGCTTGAATTGCTCATGTACGGCCATTTCAAAAGAACGTTGAACGTTTTTATAAATGTCTTCCAAACTACGACCAACATCTGCCATTCTAAGCGTTTCAAGGACAACCATCGTACTTGTCATCGAAATCGCTTTGGTACGAATGCCTGTTTCTTCAAATAGTAAATGCGCAAATGAGTTTAATGATCCCATGTCGGTTAATAATAAAATGCCATTTTCGTAACGCTTCTCATTTGCCCGAATGTGTTTTAATAACTGTCCATACATGGCTTTTACCTCAATATCAAGTGCCATATTCATCGCGTGACCGATGGAAGTTCCTAATAACTCCTGCGCGGTTTGTAACATACTACTTGCAGTCGCTTCACCGTGCATTAACACGATGACGCCAACTTTTTCAATATTTAGCGACTGTTCCTCGCCTGCTTCTAAGGATAAAAACATACTAATAAAGCCAATCTCATCAAAAGGAATTTCTACGCCTTGCTCTTCTTCAATAATGGAAGACAAGTCCATCGCTACTTGAAATTCAGCTTTTAGATTTTTTCGGACATTATTTAAGTTTGGATGAACAATCATGTGGTCTTTTGAGACACGATCTAATGTACTTTGTAAATGCAATGCAAAAGCAAATCGAATTTTTTCGTTGTACTTACGATCCAATTGTTTTTCAGCTAAATCATATAGACGATTGGTTAATTCCCAAAGTTCTAAAGGAACTAATTCTTTATGAACCGGTAATTGAACTAACTCTTCCACATAAGTCTCAAAATAAGCATCCACATCATGCGAGATTAGATTTTCTAAATCAACCAGTGCGACCCCTGTTTCACTTAAACTTGCCACTTTTTCCTCGATATCATTATAGACTTGCATATCTCTTTCAGGATCTTGTGACCAGACGACTTCGCTCGCTCCAGGATCAAATGTTAAATAATCGCCTTTTCCTTCTAAAAAATAATCGAGGCGATCGGCTACTTCTTTCACCTTCAATAGTCCTTTTTGTACCGCTAGTGAGCAATCTTCTTTTCGTACGATTAAATGCGTTTGTTCATACGTGCGATAATGAAGGAATGCTTTGGCACATACCAATTTTAAATCGCGCTTGATTTGTCCAATGTTGGCTTCCGCATCATATAACATAAAAGCAATAATGGCTGATTTTTCTACTTGAATACGCTGGTTTAAGCGATTCGCTTCTTGTTTAATAAACAATGAAATAATTTGGTACCGTTCATCCATCGTGCGAGAAATCAAATTCGGTAAGGTAATCGACATTGGTATTCTACGATTAAATGTTGTTAAAAAGGTATCCGAAGATTCTGTTGTTGCCCCAATAATCTGAACACTGGCTTCTGACACTTTATCGCTTTCTCCTAAAGGGCGAAATGTCCCTTTATCGATAAATGTAAAGAGCATTTCTTGTCCTTCAGGAGGTAAGCGATGAATTTCATCTAAAAACAAGATTCCACCGTCCGCTTTGGCTATTAAACCCGGCGTATCTTCCAGTGCGCCGGTATAAGCTCCTTGACGAACTCCAAAGATATGGCCAAAAAGCAACTGTGGATTTTGCGCGTAGTCGGCACAGTTAAATGAGATAAATGGCGCATTTTCTTTTAACGTTTTCGAAGAAACAGCAAAATGATACATGCATTCAGCAAACATCGATTTTCCTGTTCCTGTCTCACCAAAAATAATGGTATGAAGGCCTTTAGGTGGATATAAAATCGCTGCCTTCGCTTGTTGGATGCTCACTTTTAAGGAATCATTCGCTCCGACAAGATTATCAAAGGTGATGGCAGATGACGTATCCACATGATTTTTTTCATTTTCTGTTGCTAAAGCGGCATAAATGACAGGTCTTCCCTCACCTTTAGCAATTTGTTGTTCTTTATATAGTTCATTTAAATAACGACTGACGTTGCTTCGATCCATCTTCAATAAATCTGCGATTGCATGAGCAGTCAAGCCTTCAGGGTGCTTTTCGATGATTCGCAGAATTTCATTTTTTCTAGAATTCATGTTATCTCCTTAAATGATCCCTGGTGGTTACATAGCAGGTGGTGTTTTTTTTCGAGCACCTTTATTTTTTTGTTTCGCAGTTTTTGATTTTTTCTTTTTGCGTTTCTTTTCTTCCGGTCTTGTCGTCACGGAACGTTCTTTCGATGGCGCAGCGAATGATTTTTCTTTTGGCGTCATTTTGCCTTTATTGACCGACGTTTTATCGCTGTTTTTTCGTTTCGTCACTTCTACGCGATATTTTTCAGGTAGCTCGGCAACCAGTTCGCCGCCATAAATAAAGGTTTCGGTTACAGTAATCTCTAAATCACGGGCAATTCGTTTTAAATCACGAAGTGTGTTGTCTTGAACAATCGTCACAATCGTTCCTGCAGCACCCATCCGTCCAATCCGACCCGCACGATGTAAGTAACTCTCTTTTGTTAGAGGAACTTCGGCATTAATGACAAAAGGAACATTCGCAACATCTAGGCCACGAGAGGCTAAATCCGTTGTTAATAGTTGGCGGACAGATCCGTCTCTAAAGCGGTTCAATGCTTTCTTACGGGCATCTTTTGATTGATCTGACGCTAAGGAAGCTACCAGAATTTGATTGTATAGAAGTTTTTCTTCCGCACTCCCTAATTCTGATAATTGATTAAAGAATACAAAGCCTTGGAAATCTTTGAGATGAGCAAAGCGTCGTAATGCTTCAACGACTTGTCGTTTGGAATAATTCAAATAATAATGATTCACGCGCTCATTCTCTGGATTCAAATCCGTAACGTCAATCACTTCTAAATCCGTTTGAACAATTTGGCGAATCGCAGGTAACGCCACATCTGCTGTTGCTGAAAAGAAAGCATAGTGCGTTTCTTGAGGAAGTGTTCGCAAAATTTGATCCACGAATTCAATGGTTCCTTGTTGTAATAACTGGTCGGCTTCATCTAGAATGACTGCTTTCATTTGTTGCGTTTTTACTTTCTTTTGTTTCATTAGCTCGTTGACTCGCCCCGGTGTCCCTACCAAGACTTCTGGTTTTTCTTTTAGTTTTTCAATTTGGCGATTGACATTCGCGCCACCAATTAGTGATTGCACTTTTAAGCCTAAATCTTTCCCCCATACGCGAGCGACTTCTGCCACTTGTATTCCAAGTTCTTGGGAAGAAACCAAAATCAATAATTGATTTCCTTGACCAGGTATCACTTTTAATAATGTTGGCAGCAAATAGGCTAATGTTTTACCTGATCCCGTTGGCGAAATCCCTACGACGTCTTTTCCAGACTGTAGTGGTTCAAAAACGGCTGTTTGTATCAAAGATGGGGCTAAAAAATGGTTTTCTGCCCATCTTTTTTGCCAGACTGCTGGCAAGTTTTCTTGTATCATAATTTCCCTCTATTCTTTATCTGCAGCGTAAGAAACATCTACTTGTTTTCTCATTTTATAAAGTAGTAAATTGACGCCTTGCGCTAACGTTAATAACTCTTGGTACGTTTCATGGTGTACGGTAGGATCTTGCATAATCGCTGCAAAGACGCGTGCTTCTTCTATCATTGGATTTTCTTCGACATGAAGTGGTATTTCTTCAACGGTGTGATCGGCTCTTTGATGAATCGTAACATGATTAATCGCATTGACACTACTTAAGACAAATGTCTTAGCCGTTGTATAAATCTCTGACGGTAAAAAGGAATCACCAATTTTCCCATGTTGGATCGTAACATCAAAATTTTCATAACGTAAAATCACCGTACCAATGCCATCGACCCCTGTTGCAATTTTACGCGCAAAGTGATGGACCTCTTTAGGCATTCCAAACCATGCGACGGATGCATAGACCGGATAGACTCCTAAGTCAGCTAACGAGCCACCGGAAAAGGTTGGTGAAAAAATATTCGGCTCTTCTCCTGCCAAAACAGCGTCATACCGAGAAGAATATTTCATATAACTAAAATTAGCTCCAATGACTTCTTCTAGCGGCGGAAGAAGTTTCTTCACCTTTTTAAAATTGTCTTCATGAATATTACGAGCCGCTTCAAAAAACAATACGTTCTTTTCATTGGCTAATGTCATAATTTCAACCATTTCTTCTGGAGTTGAAAATGCCGGTTTTTCAACGATAACATGTTTATTCGCTAAGATCGCGGCCTTTGCTTGAGAAAAGTGTAAACTATTTGGCGAAGCGATATAAATGACATCCACTTCAGGTAAATGAACAAATTCATCTAAATCTGTTTCGCAAATAACTTCTCCATACCGTGAACCAAATTCTTCGGCTGTCGCTAATTTTCGTGAGTAAACAGCGGTTAACTGGTATTCTTTGGTCGCAAGTGCGGCTTCGACGAATTGGTGGGTAATCCAGTTCGTCCCAATAATCCCTAAATGCATCATCTGACATTCCTTCTTTCTCATTATGGTGTGTGATTGGCTCTAAATCGATTATGATTCTCTCAATGTGCCCTAGCAAGAACTTGCATGTGTTTTGAATAGTCAACGATGGATCTTGGCTTTTTTCCATCACCGATTGGCTCATTCTTAAAATAACTCGCATCAAAAAGATGATGGCTTCGCAAAAATAATGCTTTGAAGCGCATTGATTCATCTACCTGCCTGAATTGTATCATAAATTCCCCTTCTCAGCAGAAAAAATCAAGGAAAGTATCAAGTCTTTTCAATTATTTATGCTATACTTTCAACTATAAGATAACTAGGGATGTGATAACATGAATAAAAAACTATTTTTGATTACTGCCTCACTTGCAACCGGACTCGTTGGTTCACTCATTATTAAAAAACACAAACAGCCAAACCTTTCACCTAATGATGTTTTCGTTGGTGAATGGTATTACTCAAAAAAAAATCAAACCAAAGTAACTCTGACGATTACACCCAATTTTGAACTCCTCATTCCAGGGAAAAAACAACCTGTCGCGGCATTAACAATCCTTCCGCATCGGATTGTTTTTTTAGATCAATTGGGCTATGAAATTGTATTTGAACAAAAAGATCAGCAGTTCTATTATTTCGATGAAGCCGAAGATGCCGTGTATGAAATTTTTAAGCATATTTAACCAGACAAAAAATAATTATCCTTCGATTTATATTTACTACGACTATTTTTCGAATGTTAAAGGAACTTACTCATGAATTTAAAACCTATCACTCATTCTTTTCTTGTTCTTTTTTTGACAATCAGCAGTCTCTTGGCCTTTCCGTTAGATCTTTTCGCTGAAACAGTCACGACACCAGATGACTTCTCCATTGAGGCTAAGGCTGCTTTAGCAGTAGATATGCAAACGGGGACCATTCTTTATGAACAACAAAGTGAGGAACGAATGCCAGTCGCATCGATTACAAAGCTTCTTAGTCTCTATCTCGTCCAACAAGCCATCGCCAACGGAGAACTCAGGTGGGACGATAACGTGACGATTTCATCTGATATTGCGACGTTAAGTCAAAATCTAGCACTCTCAAATGTCATTCTTGAAGCAGGAGAAACCTATACAGTTGAAGAATTATTTGAAACGGCCGTCATTCTTTCTGCGAATGCAGCGACGGTTGCACTAGCCGAGCTTGTTGCAGGTTCCGAATTTGCTTTTGTTGACTTGATGAAAGAACAGTTAACCACTTGGGGAATAACCGATTTCGTTCTTGTCAATAGCACAGGACTAAACAATGAAGATATGACAACGCCTTTGTATCCATCGTCCAACCCGACAGATGAGAATGAATTTACAGCAAAAGATATTGCTATCATTACGCGTCATCTCCTCCAAGATTTTCCCGAAACATTAGACTATACGAATAAAGCTTCTGCTGTCTTTGAATCGAAATCAGGTGGTCCGGCAACGATGTATAGTACTAATTGGCTATTAGCCGGAATGCCTTACGAAAAAGCTGGCGTTGATGGCTTAAAAACAGGAACAACCGATTTAGCAGGTCCTTCTTTTGTTGGTACGATTGAAAAAGATGGCCGCCGAGTCATCACGGTACTGTTAAACGCAGAGACTTCTGAGGCGCGTTTCAGCGAAACAAGTCGACTCATGGACTATGCTTATAATCAATGGGCTTATCAAACGATCCTAAACGCCGGAGATGAAATCCCAAGCGTCTCACCAGTCGAAGTATTAGAAGGCAAGGAAGAAGCCGTTTCAGTGATTGTGAATGAAGAACTGACGGCGCTGTTACCGATTACTTCAGAACCATTTGACTTTCGTTATACCCTGTTGTTTGACGATTCTTCCACTAAACTTAAAGCGCCGATTGCAAAAAACCAAGCACTCGGTGAGGTACAAGTCCAACTACCAGCAGACAGCCTCGTCTATTTAGAAGAATCTGATCGCGAAGCTGCCTTAATCGCAAATACGACAACATTCTACGCAAATAATGATGTCGAACGTGTCAATTTCTTTGTTCGATTATGGCGTCAATTATTTAACTAAATCGATGCATATTCTATTGGAGGGGTAAAAATGACTGCACTTTTTTCACTCTTACTCGTATATAGTGTAGGAGTCGTTTGGCTTTATTACCAAGCAAAAGAAGCAACGCTACCAAATCTTAGGTTCAAAATAAGCTGTTGGACGATCGTTTCTTTCGCTTGTTATGTGATGATTCTGGAAATCAAACAAGGAACGTTCTATTTTCTCTTACCCTCTGTAATTTTACTGTTTTTCTTTTTAAACTATCGTAGAAACAAAACATTATTATTCAACGGGTTTTTATTCAATCTCTTTTTGCTCTCATTTAGTTTTTACCTTTTTTATCACTATTTATTAACGAGAGATTTCCTTCTCTTTTGTTTACTCGTTTGCCTAGCTATTATTGGCCTATTTTTCCTTTTATTTGGTACTTGGAGTTTAATCTTACTTTTAGTTTGGAATGCACGCTTCATGATTCGGCGCGAAGGTCGCTCCATCACGAATTTATTGACACTTATCTTAGCCATTGTCTTGATTCTAATGACACTTTATGATCGCTTCATCGTGACTATCATCCCAGAGTGGCTCGCGACATTTTTATCCATTATTCCTTTTAGTTTCTTTTACTTCTCGTTGATGTTTGTCAACTTTTTAACGATTTCGCTTATTTATCAATTGAATCGGCCTGATTATAATCAAGACTACATTATTGTACTAGGTGCTGGATTATTAGATGGTGTGACCGTTACTCCCCTGTTGGCACAGCGTATTGACCGTGCATTAGCCTTCTATACACAACAAAAAACGTACACAAAACAACCACCGAAAATTATTTTCTCAGGTGGGCAAGGGCCTGATGAACAAATACCTGAAGCGGTCGCGATGCAAAGCTACGCCTTAGAAAAAGGATACCCTTTAACTGATTTATTGCTTGAAGACCAATCGACGACGACTTTTGAAAATATGAAGTTTTCTAAACGCTTGATCGATCAACGACATCCACAACAGGCAAAGGTCATCTTTACCTCTAATAATTACCATATCTTCCGTGGTGGTGTTTATGCGCGACTGAATCATTTGCATGCGGACGGGCTCGGTTCAAAAACCGCCCTCTATTATCTACCTACGGCCTTTTTACGAGAATTCATTGCCATGATTGCCATGCATCGTCGCACCCACTTTCTTTTTTTAGCGGGAGCGGGCATTATTTTCTCTTTACTGGCGCTCATTACCATTATCACCGGATAAAAAAAGTTCAAGTGATTCCCGAACGGGGTCACTTGAACTTTTTAAATCATTGTTTGATTTTTTAAGACTAGTTGTTGCCAGCGACTTCTAAATTTTAGAGCAACTGGACCTGTTGCTTCTTTAATCGCACAGTATTTATCAACCATTGTCACAATATAGCTTTCTTTATAGCGTGGTAAGGCTAGTGTTGCTCCCCACATATGCTTCACAATAATATCACGTTCTAAATCAGATAATTCCGTGATTTTCTCTGCATTTTTCATCGCAATTCTTGGATGCATATAAGCATGGGAGCCTTCATCAAATTTAGTTGTACGCCAATCGTAAAAAAATAAATCATGAAGTAAACCTGCACGAGCCGTCGAACGGACATCACCTTTCCATTTTTTTGCTAATTTATAACTATAGTAAGAGACGCTAATGGAATGTTCTAAACGAGTGGAGTGATAGTGTTGGACATACGTCGCGAGGCTTTTAACTTCTTCTGTTTCAAGTAAGTCCTCTACATATGATAAGTATTCTGCATCCTGCTGCCATTCTTGGGTCATAATGATTTTTTGCCACCTTTAATTTCATCTATGTTTTTTCATAATTTAAAGTATAGCACCTTTTTCACAGATGTCTAAAGAAGCTCGTTTTCTTAGTTAAAAATTAACACTTCCTTAAGTGTTCGTTTACGTTTGATAAAGAAGCAAAATGATACATTAAAATGCCTCCTGCTACCCCAACATTCAGCGATTCAGCTGCTCCGTATAACGGAATATAAACATTTTGATCCGTTTGTGTGAGGAGCTCTTTTTGTACACCTTGTCCTTCATTCCCTAAAATAAAAGCCACCGAAGCAGATTCTGGGATGCTCGTATACGTAATCGCTTCTGGATTTAATTCTGTTCCATAAACCGGAACCTTTTCTTTTTTTAATTGATCGATGACCTCAAATAGATTCGCCGAAACAACTGGTAGATGGAAATGACTTCCTTGCATACTACGCAACACTTTCGTACTATAAATATCTGCCGAACCTTCTCCTAAAATGACTCCTGAAAACCCTGCGGCATCTGCCGTTCGGATTAACGTCCCGACATTTCCCGGATCTTGAACGTGGTCAAGCAAAAGCCATTTCCCACGATAATCGCTGATAATCCGTTCTTCTTTATGAACTAATGCGACAATTCCTTGGGGCGTCGGCAATTCAGACAAACTTTTCAATACTTCTTCTGTCACAAGTGTCAGCTCTAGCGCTTGTTTTTCTAGCCACTCCCCGTAGTCAGCCAAGCCCTTTGGATCGACAAAAAGCTGCTCAATCATCGCGCCATGTAACACGGCTTCTTCGACTAAGTGGTAACCTTCTAAAAGATATTTTTGTTCTTTGTCGCGTTGTTTTTTTTGATGGAATTTCTTCATTTCTTTAATCAATTGATTTTTACTTGATTGAATTTCTTTCATTTATCTCACCCACTTGAATTATAGCATGAAGAAAACAAGATAACTTGTTGAAAAGGAAAAAAAACGGTATCATTTACTAAAAAGGGGGTATTCTTATGCGAAAAGTACGAATGCGTGTCACTGGTCGTGTCCAAGGTGTGGGGTTTCGTTTTATGACAAAGATGGTCGCCGATCAACTAGGAATTTGGGGGTGTGCTACGAATGAAGACGATGGGTCCGTCGTGATTGAAGCAATGGGGCCTGACGAGGCTTTGGAGACATTTATTGAAAAAGTGAAAGCCTCACCTGCCCCGTACGGCAGAGTCGCTTCATTTACACTCACGGAAGATACTACCATCGAGTTGCGACAAAAGTTCTATACTAATTAATCAATTGTGAAGAATCCATGGCTTTTTTACTCGTAACATTGATAATTCTTTACTTTTTTAGTATAGTTAATCTTGTGTTCATTTTAGATAGAAAAGGAAGAATTCAATGAAAAATAGAAAAAATTGGCTCGTCGGTTCCGGGCTATTTGCCGTTTTAATGACACTCTCTGGTTGTGTGAGTATGCTAGATGATGGGACCCCTGATCCAACAGGACTCATTTACCGTTTTATGGTTGAGCCTTTAGGTCGCGGATTAACCTTTATTGCGACGGATTGGAATATGGGTTATGGCTGGGCGATTATTGTGATTACGATTATTGTACGGTTAATCATTTTACCTTTAGGGATTAACCAATCGTATAAATCAATGGTTCAAGCTGAAAAAATGCAGTACATTAAACCTCAAATCGATATTGCTCAAGCAAATGCAAAAAAAGCAGTCACTCGTGAAGAACAAATGCAAGCTCAATTAGAAATGCAAAATGTGTATAAAGAAAATGGGCTAAGTATGTTTGGTGGGATTGGATGTTTACCATTACTCTTACAAATGCCTGTCTTTACCGCTCTTTTTTATACCGCTCGTTATACACCTGGGATTGATCAAACGAGTTTTTACGGAATTTCTTTAGGCGAAAGCAGCATCATTCTCGTTGCGATTGCTGGTTTAGCTTACGCGCTTCAAGGATACCTTTCATTAATTGGCGTTCCTGAAGAACAAAAGAAAACAATGCGTAGTATGTTAATTGTTTCGCCATTAATGATCGTCATGATGTCTTTCTCCTCTCCTGCCGGTGTAACATTATACTGGGTAGTCGGAGGGATTATTGGATGTGTTCAAACATTCATTACAAATGTATTAATGAAACCTCGTATTAGACGTTCGATTGAAGAAGAGATGAAGAAAAATCCACCAAAAGTCGTTGTAACACCAAGAAAAGAAGCGACACCTGTCAAAGAAACAAAAGCTCCAGCTAAAAAATTGAACGCGACAAACACTAATAGTGGCGGTCGTAATGCAGGAAAACAACAACGGAAATCGCCCTTATAAAACAAGCGATTAAATGATAAAAGAAGCCAGCTCCCATAAAAGGAACTGGCTTCTTTTTTTAGTTGAATGAACAACTTTTGTGCCAATCAATTGAAGGCATTCATCGCCCAAAATGAGCGCGAGTAGCTTAAGAATTCAGCAATTATTTGTAAAAATATACGACTCGTTCAAGAGCGGCTTGCTTATTTCGTCATTAAATGATCTAAACTTGCAATCACAAGAGCCATGCGAGAAATTTGTTGCAATTGATTTAAACGGTTATTACGAATACGATCATCGTCAACCATGACCATCGTTTCGGCAAAATACGCTTCAATCAATGGACGTAGCTGGATTAAGGCCTCATAATTTTGTGCCATCGTACGCGTCGAAAATTGTGATTGGACTTCACTTACAGCATCAAACAACGCTCTTTCAGCATCATTTTCAAACAAGCTAGGATCAACTTCTAGCGTGTCATTGGTTGCTTTTTCCGCTAAATGAATAACCCGCGTCAAGGCTTCCACCGATACTTTGAATTCTGGATCGTCTAGATGAGCTTTCAAAATTTCAGCAGCATCAAATAGTTGTGATAAATCAGGTTGTTGTGACGCAATCACGGCTTCGATCACATCATGGCGAATCTCTTTAGTCATTAAGAATTGTTTGAGACGCGCATGAATAAAGGCTGTCATTTCTTGCTGTTTAGACTCTAAAGCTAAGCCATAACGAATTGGATCTTCATTAATGACGGTAACCATTTCCGCTTGTAATGCGGCCAACGGGAAATGCCATTTCTTTTGTTCTAAGATGCGAACAATACCATAACTTTGACGACGTAACGCGTAAGGATCGTTTGAACCACTTGGAATCATACCGACGGAAAAGAACGTCAACAAACTATCGAATTTATCCGCGATCGCTAACACCGCACCGATATTAGATGTCGGTAAGTCTCCTTCACTTGAAATTGGTAAGTAATGTTCTCTTATTGCACGAGCAACTGCTGGCTTTTCTCCTTGTAATAAGGCATATTTCTCTCCCATAATTCCTTGTAATTCAGGGAATTCGCCAACCATGTTCGTTACTAAATCAAACTTATAGATTTCACTAGCCCTTTGTAAGTCAGCTAATTCTTCCGATGTTAATCCGAATTGTTTGCCTAAAATTTGGGCAATCATTTGTACCCGATTCATTTTTTCTTCCATCGAACCAATTTTTTTATGGAACGTCACTTGTTTTAATTTTTCTAAACACTGTGCAATCGATAGTTTTTGATCTTCTTGATAGAAAAAGGCAGCATCTTCTAACCGTGCAACTAAGACTTTTTCATTGCCTTTAATCACATTTTCAATCGCATGGTGATTTCCATTACGAACCGAGATAAAGTGCGGCAATAAATTCTTTTCTTGATCACGCACGTCAAAATAACGTTGATGTTCCTTCATTGAAGTAACGAGCACTTCTTCTGGTACACTTAAATATTTTTCATCATAGTTTCCGACAAACGCTGTTGGATACTCAACTAAATTGGTGACTTCATCAAGCAAGTTAGAATCAAAATCAATGGACCACTGATTCGCATCCGCAATTTCTTGGATTTGCTCGACAATCATTTGTTGACGGCGCTTAGCATCCGCAATCACAAAAACGTCACTTAATTTCTCTAAATAGTCAGCCGCTTTGGCAATGGTAACTTCATGTCCTAAGAAGCGATGACCACGAGACGTACGACCGGTTGGAACGTCTAAAAACTCAAAAGGAATGACTTCATCATCAAGTAAAGCTACGATCCAGTGTACGGGACGGATATACTCAAAATCATACTTTCCCCAGTGCATGGTTACTGGGAAAGTAAGACTCATCATGACTTCTTTTAATCCTGTTAGAACTTCAAAAGCTGGTTTTCCTTTTGAATATTTTGTGACATGGACATATTCGACGCCTTTAAGCTCTTTGAAGTAAATATCATCCGTCGTTAACCCTTGACCACGCACGAATCCTTGTGCTGCTTTTGACCATTCTCCTTGGGCATCAAGCGCAATTTTTTTCGCTGGTCCTTTGATTTCTTCTTCGGTATCTGCTTGTTTATCTGCTAAATCTCGAACGAATACCGCGAGGCGTCGAGGAGTAGAATAAGCCGTAATCGCCTCAAATGTTAGTGAATGATCAATTAAAAAACGTTCGACTTTTTGTCTTAATTGCTCCATGCTCGGTCCAACTACATGCGCAGGCATTTCTTCTAATCCTATTTCAAATAATAAGTCTTTTTTCATCTTATTTCTCCTCCTCTAACCATTTTTGTGCTTCTTCAGGGCTTAGTAGGGGGTAACCTAATTTCGCTCTTTCTTCTACGAAAATTTTAGCAATTTCTCGTGATAGATTCCGAATACGCGCTAAATATCCGGCACGTTCAGTCACCGAAACAGCTCCTCTTGCATCAAGTAAATTAAAATTATGGCTACATTTTAAGATGTAATCATAGGCTGGATGCACTAAGTTCTCTGCAATACAACGTTTTGCTTCTTCTTCAAATTTATTGAAATTATCTAAAAGCATCGCTTGATCACTCACTTCAAAAGAATATTTGGAATGTTCGTACTCCGCTTGTTTGAAAATTTCGCCATATTTTACGCCTTTTGTCCACTCGAGGTCATAAACACTTTCGACTTCTTGGATATAAGAAGCTAACCGCTCTAGCCCATAAGTAATTTCAGCCGTAACAGGCTTACATGCTAAGCTACCAACTTGTTGGAAATACGTAAATTGCGTAATTTCCATACCATTTAACCAGACTTCCCAACCAAGACCCGCACACCCCATCGACGGATTCTCCCAGTTATCTTCGACAAAGCGAATGTCATGTTCAAGAGGATCAATTCCAAGTAATTGTAAACTTTCTAAATAAAGTTCTTGAATATTTTCCGGTGATGGCTTCATCACAACTTGAAATTGGTGATGTTGGTACAAACGGTTAGGATTTTCCCCGTAACGACCATCAGCAGGACGGCGTGACGGCTCTACGTAAGCTGCGTTCCAAGGTTCTGGGCCAATCGCTCTTAAAAACGTATAAGGGCTCATTGTACCCGCTCCTTTTTCGGTATCATAGGCTTGCATTAACATACAACCATTACTCGACCAAAAGTTTTGTAAGGTCATAATCATTTCTTGAACCGTTAATTTTTCTGTCATCTTATTTCCTCCCAATTTTTTCATGCTGATTGATCATCCAGTCAATAAAAAAGTCCCTATACTTGCCCAGATAGACAAGTATAGGGACGAATAAGTTCGCGGTTCCACCCTACTTCCGATAAAAATCGGCAGCTTTTATTCACTGTGCTCTCACTCGCCTCAAATAAAGTTATCGACTATTTGGCTCTCACTCACCCAAACTCGCTATAAGGATAATTCTTTATTTTTTTAATGATCAACGCACGATTCAGTTACTAACTATCATAATTCTTTTGCCCATACTTTGTCAATCATTTTCCTGCTTTTCCTGTGTTTGCACATCTCTTTGCATAATTTGACCCCATTCATTCATTTGCTCAATAAATTTTTTGCTTTTCAAATGAATCCCCACATATTCTTCATAAAGCTGATCGATGATTTGACGAATCAATTGCTTCGTTTCTTTCTTTAATTTAATCGATTGAATATCTTGATACGAAATTTGGGAAAATTGACGGATGAGATGTATGGCTAGAGGATCTGCGCCGTAGCGACGTCGATCTTCTGAAAAATGCCGTTCGCAAAGGATTCCGTGATATTTAGGTGAAAAATCAAATTTCCCCCTCGTCTCGCTACATATTTGACAAGAATGCCAGTTAAATGCGGTACCAAAACGTTGCAAAATTTGAATTTCAAAAATATTCGTAATAATTTCTGGATCCTTGCCATCTTCCAAATGATCCAGTGCTTGTTCTAAAAAAGTATATAAATTTGGATCATAGACGCGGTCTTCAATGGCTGCATCGCATAAATTTAAAAGATAAGTCGCATAAGCCGCGATAAATATATCTTTTTGAATCATTAAATACGGCGATACATACTTGGCCCCATTTAAAAACGAAAGTCCCTCTTCATTGAATCGTCCCATGTAAGTCGCTTTAGTGTATGGCATGATGGCAGGGGTTAAGGGATTATTTTTTCGATGAGCCCCTTTAACAAAAAACATTAGCTTGCCAGAAGACTCTGTAAAAATTTTAACTAATTTGTCTTTTTCTTTATAATCTTTCGTAAATAAGATGATTCCTTTCGATTCTACGACATTTTTCAATCGTGACGTCGCTCCTTTCTACAATCATTGAGGTCCTAAACGAAAAACGAGACAATCATGCTTGTCTCGTTTTTTTTAATAGTCCTCTTCGCGGTAACCAAAATCAGTTAAATGCGTCTTCTTGTCGCGCCAATCTTTTTGCACTTTAACCCATAGCTCGAGATAGACTTTACTGCCTAGTAAGTTTTCAATATCAAGACGGGCTTTGGTGCCGATTAGTTTCAGCATTTTTCCACCTTTTCCGATAATGATCCCTTTTTGGCTATCTCGTTCCACAATAATCGTTGCTTGAATTTCGATTTTATTATTTTCGTTGCGTTTCATTGATTCAATCGTGACCGCAACAGAGTGAGGAACTTCATCTCTCGTAAAGAACAATACTTTTTCTCGAATTAATTCTGAGACAATAAAACGTTCCGGATGGTCGGTTACTTGATCTTCCGGGAAATATTGCGGACCTTCGGGCATTTGAGCAACTAATGTTTCCATCAAGCGTTCAAAGTTATTGCCTTCAGTAGCAGAGATTGGAACGATTTCTGCAAAATCCATTTGTTTCGAATAGTCATCAATAATTTCTAAAAGTTCATCTGGATGAATCGTATCAATTTTATTAATAACGAGATAAACAGGAACGGAACTTTGTTTCAAACGCTCAATGATTAAATCATCGCCTCGGCCGCGCTTCATATCTGCACTGACCATAAACATCACGATATCCACTTCGCGCATGGCGCTATAAGCAGTCGCTACCATAAAATCGCCAAGACGATGTTTCGGTTTATGGATTCCTGGTGTATCGATGAACACGATTTGCGCTTCATCTGTTGTATAAACGCCTTGAATTTTATTACGAGTCGTCTGTGATTTATCACTCATAATCGCAATTTTTTGACCGACAATCCGATTTAATAAAGTCGATTTCCCAACGTTGGGGCGTCCAACGATGGCTACAAATCCTGATTTATAATTTGACATAATTGTACCTCTTTCTTAAAATATCCATTGATAAATTTTTGGTAAAAAAATGAACATACCGACAATGATTGCAAAGCAAGCGGTCAATAATACTGCACCGGCTGCCATGTCTTTGATTTTTTTCCCAATTGAATGAAAATGAAAATCAGTGACCATGTCGACAACATTCTCAAAAGCAGTATTGATCATTTCCATCACTAACACTAAAAAAATACTAAGTAATAGCCAAAGCCACTCCCAACGATTTAAGCGGAAAATGATTCCTGCAATAATTGTAAGGATTCCTGCTATCGTGTGTGTGCGCATGTTTCGTTCTTCGCGATAGACCGTTTTAATTCCTGTCAAAGCAAATTCAAACGAGCGAATAAAATGTTTGTTTTTACCAATCTCCTCTTGCTTATCTTTGTAGTCCATAAGCATCCAAGATTTCCTTTTGTAATCCAAACATCTCTGCTTCTTCATCCGGTGTCAAATGATCATAACCATTTAAATGTAAAAAACCATGAACCGCTAAAAAGCCTAATTCTCGCTCATAGCGATGCCCGTATTCATTCGCTTGCTCTTTCGCTTTATCAATCGAAATCATAATGTCACCGAGAATTTTAGGGAAATCAACGGCATCTGGAAAATCATCTGGAAAAACAATCGCCATTTCCTCTTCGCCTGTTTCTTCAAAAGCAAAACTAATCACGTCAGTCGGGACATCCTTCTGACGGTAGACTCGATTAATTTCTTGGATGGCGTCATTATTCATAAATGTCACAGACATCTCTGTTTCTTCTGGCAGATTTAAGAAGTCTGCTGCAAATTGTAATAAAGAATCGACTTCTTTTTGTTGCGCGGGTGGGACTTGGTTCGTCTCATCAATAAAGTTAATTTCCATTTCGATCTCTTCTTTCTTGTTCTTGTTTCATTTCTTCTGCTTCTGATTTCATTTTAGGATACTTGATGCGGGAGTGGAATGTACTGCATAACCCATTCACTAAAGATTGTTGAATGATTTTAATTTCTTTCATCGTTAAGCCAGAATCATCTAGCTGACCATCCAGTAAGCGATCATGAATTAAATTCGTCACAAATTCATTAATTTTTTCGTTCGTTGGATGATCCATTGCACGCACTGCAGCTTCACAACTATCCGCAATACTCACAACAGCTGCTTCTTTCGTTTGAGGAATCGGACCAGGATAACGATACTCTTGTTCAGAAATATCAGGATTGCGTTCTTTTGCTTTATAGTAAAAGAACTTCATCAGTGTCGTCCCATGATGCTGACGACAAATATCAATTACCATTTGCGGCATCTTATTTTGTTCCAACACAACGGCTCCATCGATGACATGTCCGAAAATAATTTGTTTACTATCACTTGGCAGTAAAAAATTATGCGGGTTCTCTGCCCCTGGCGGTAAATTTTCGACGAAAAAGTTCGCGTGTTTCAGTTTTCCAATATCATGATAATAACAGGCTACGCGCGTTAAGAGCGATTGCCCACCGATTTCTGCTACAGCATTCGCACTTAAATTGGCGACCATCATACTATGATGATACGTACCTGGTGCTTCTTCTAATAGTTGCTTTAATAAAGGATGGTTCGGATTGCTTAATTCATTCAACACAATCATACTATTATCGGTAATTAATAGCTCAATATAGGGATGTAACCCGATCGTTAGAATTAAAGAAAGAATTCCTCCCACTAAACTTGTCGCAAGATTCATCCATGAACGACTATCGGTAAAACTCATTCCTTGATAAATGACTAAAATAACGTTCATCCAGAATGGAAATAACATTAGCCAAACAATCGCAGCGAATCCTTGTTCAGAAATTCGTTTTCGTTTTAATAAAGTTCCCATTAAACCAGAAAACAAATAAGATAGTAAGATAATATTCAAGAAATTGGTGCCAATTGAATCGTAGAAAATATAAGTTGCCAAGATAACTTGGAATAACGCGGCTAGCACACCAGTCCTTCGACTAATAAAAACGGTTAATATCAACGGCACAAATGCTGCTGGGAAAAGGAGCGGCATATACTGGGTATTGTTCATTTGAAACAGTTGAAGGAACTTCATGACAACGATGCTAAAAGACATCATCGCTGTATAAAAAATAACAGCAATAAAGCGTGTCGTATTGGGTTGAATCTGTTTTAGAAAATACAATAAGACGAGCACTTGTAACACGTTTGATAAGATCATCGAGACTAGCGGGAAAATACTCGTACTTTGTTTCGTCATTCCCAGTAAATTTAATTTTTCAATCATATTAGCATCGATTTGAGAACCTTCTCGTACGATGACTTCCCCTTGAAAAATCATTACCGGTTGCACGGATTCTTTCGCAGCTTGCATGAGCTCTTCCGTCCGTTTTTCATTTAAGACAGAATTTACAACAATTCCTTGGTTAATTAAATAGCGAATCGCTTGTGCTTGGTCATTTGAAACATTTAAAAAAGAGATTTTGTCGTTCGCATTTTGTTTGATATCTTCTAGATTACTCGCTCGAACTTGTTGACCCATCTGCTCATTCATGATGGCCAATGTTTGTGTCTCGACTTCTTCTATCTCTGTATTGGTCATCGAAAAAATGAGTTCATAGAAAGGATTCGGTATTTTTTGATAAAATGTCAAATCATCTGAGTCCACTTGTTCGAATCGTTTTTTTAATAAAGCAATTTGTTCGTCAATCGTAACGGCCTGAAAGGTCTCATTTTCTTTAACCGCTTTTTGTCTTGATTCATTTTCAAGTGCTGCTTCTGTCTTTACTTCGCCAATCAGACTAAAAAGCGTTTTGAGTAACTGCTCTTGACGTTTCACTAAATCTTCATCATAAGTATATTCTGGGGTGACCGATTCTGCAGCAAGTTGTCTTTTTTGTTCAGTAGCTTGGGTATTTTCGATCGTTTTATTCGCTCGAATACTTTTTTCAGCTACTTGTCCTTCTTTATAATCGACCGCTCGTTGTTGAACGTTAGGAAAGATCAGAAGAGAAGAAAATAAAAAGAAAAGGACTAAAACAAAAGGGATCAGAAACTTTCCTAATTTTTCATATATTTTAATTAAAGGTTGAATAATCATGGCACTCCCCCTCTTTCACAGATTATTTATCGTTTCCTTCGTCGTAAGCTCGAATAATTTGAGCGACTACAGGATGACGAACCACGTCATTAGCATCGAAGGCAACAAAAGAAATCGCCCGAACTTTTTCCAGGGTTTTTTCAGCATGAACAAGGCCACTGGTCACCCCTTTTGGTAAATCAATTTGGCTCGTATCGCCATTGACAATCATTTTAGAATTAAAGCCTAGACGTGTTAAAAACATCTTCATTTGCGCGACAGTTGTATTTTGTGCCTCATCTAGGATAACAAAGGCATCTTCCAGTGTGCGACCTCTCATGTAGGCTAGCGGGGCAATTTCGATCACGCCACGTTCCATTAAGCGATTCGTATGCTCCATACCAAAAACTTGATACAAAGCGTCGTAAACCGGTCTTAAATAAGGATCAACTTTTTCTTTTAAGTCACCTGGTAAAAAGCCGAGATTTTCGCCAGCTTCCACAGCCGGACGTGTTAAAATAATTTTTTGGACTTCCCCTTTTTTCAAGGCACGAATCGCCAGTACAACCGCTAGAAATGTTTTTCCTGTTCCGGCTGGTCCAATGCCAAAGACAACATCGTGTTTTTCAATCGCGCGAATATATTTTTTTTGACCGACATTTTTGGCACGAATGGGTTTTCCGTGGCGATCTTTCAGAATTTCTTCCTCATACATCGCGACAAAATCAGTCATCGTGCCTTTTTCAGCCATCTTGATTGCCGTTACCACATCAGGTGAACTCACCGGAATACCACGATGAATCAGTTCTTGTAAACTTTTAATAATGAGAGACGCTTTTTCAGCATTGCTAGGAGCCCCTTGAATTTGGATCATTTGTCCTCTTGTCCGGATGATGACTTGTATTGCTTCTTCAATGATTTTTATATGTTTATCATGGGCACCTAGTAGTAAATGTGCATCATCATGCTCTGACAACTGGATATCAATGGTGATTTGTTCTTCTGCCAAAAAAATCGCTCCTTCTTCTAAAACATTCTACCCTATGATACCATATTCTTCGAAAAAGAAGAATTGCTTGACGAAAGAAAACTAGACAAAACATCCGCGACTAAAGTGGCTTGTCCGCTTGCATCCCTAAAGGGTCAAATCCTATTCTCACTTCTCTTTGAAAAAGAAGCCATAAAAAAAGTCGTAGGAGAGTTTCCTACGACTTTTTGTGGTTACAGGTTATTTAATTGTTCTTTTACGATTTCATTTACTAAGTTTCCATCGGCTTTGCCTTTTACTTGTGGCATTACCTTGCCCATCACTTGCCCAAAAGCTTGTGTGGAAGTCACTCCTGTATCTTCAATCACCGACGCAACAATTTGACGAATTTCTTCTTCCGTTAATTGTATCGGTAAGTATTTTTCAACAATTGCGATTTCTGCTACCACTTTTTCGACCAAATCATCACGATTGGCTTTTTCGAATTCAGCTAATGAATCACGACGTTGCTTCATCTCACGAGACAACAGCGTCAATTCTTCATCGGCAGTTAATTCTCTACCAAGTTTAATTTGTTCATTTTGCAACGACGCTTTAATCATGCGAATCACCTGCAAAACAGTTTTCTCTTTTGCCTTCATCGCTAACTTCAAGTCATCGTTCAATCTGCTGAGTAGTGACACACTACCAACTCCAATTCTTTGCTTCTAGAAAACTAGAAATTAGAATTTTTTACGTTTTCTAGCAGCTTCAGATTTTTTCTTACGTTTCACGCTTGGTTTCTCATAAAACTCACGTTTACGTGATTCTTGTAATGTACCTGCTTTTGAAACGGAACGTTTGAAGCGACGAAGAGCATCATCAAGAGACTCGTTTTTGCGAACGACTGTTTTTGACATGTTAATCCCTCCCTCCGAGCTTAAAAAGTAACCGTTTTTGTGAATGTCAAAAAATCTAACGCTCACAATACTGTCCTTTGAAAATTATAGCGAAGCCTTGAAATAGTGTCAAGCTGTTCTGGCGAAATCTTCTATCTTTTTTTAAAATAACAACAATAAATCGTCTATTTCCTAATTTATCTCGCTGTTCTCTCTTCTTTTTAATGGCAAGCTTCACATTTACCAAATATTTCAAACCGATGATCTTCAATTAAACAACCAGGCAACTGTTCTTGAATGAGATCCATCGGGCAAAAATTAATTTCTTTTGTGCTACCACAAACGGTACAAATAAAATGATGATGGTGATGATCGGAACCAGGTGCTGAGCAATGGAAACGAAAATGCATTTCACTATTTAATTCCGTTTCTTCCAAAATGCCGATTTCAGAGAATTCATGTAAATTACGATAAACGGTATCTTGACTTAAACGAGAAGATTCCTTCAACAAATTTAAATGCACTTCTTTTGCTGAAACATACCGGTTGGATTGTGCTAAATAATGAAGCATCTTCTCGCGCGTTTGTGTATGTTTTTTACCGCTATCTTTTAAAATTTGAAGTGCATGTTTGACAGATAATTGATTTCCCACTAACTTCCCCTCCTAACGCCAAAATCCATGCGAATAGTTCATCGACTGTATGGTATAATAAGAGTGACTAAATTGCAAGTGAGGGATGCTTATGACTGAAAAAAACAAGAAAGAACCATTATATTTTTTTATCATTTCTGATTCTGCCGGAGAAACTGCCTCAAAATTAGCCCAAGCGACGATGGCCCAATATCCAACGGTTGAGTTTGAAATTTTCCGCCGCACATTTATCACTACCAAAGAAGCCTTAATTAAAGCGTTAACCGATGCTAAAAAATGTGACGCCATCATCTTACATACGTTAATCAACGAAGAATTAGTTGCCTTGGCTGATCATTTTTGTGAAGCAAGTGAATTATTCCATTTTGATGTCTTGACACCACCCGTTCTTGAAGTTCAGCGACGGACCGGCGTGATTCCATCTAGAGAACCAGGTGCTTTACACCATTTGAACAAAAATTATTTTAAACGAATTAAAGCGATGGAATTTGCCGTGAAATATGATGACGGCAAAGATCCAAGAGGTTTTTTAGAAGCCGATATTGTTTTACTCGGTGTCTCGCGAACTTCTAAAACACCACTTAGCTTATTTTTAGCCAACAAAAATCTAAAAGTAGCCAATTTACCTATTGTGCCACAAGCACACATTCCGAAACAATTATGGGAAATCGATCCTAAAAAAATTGTTGGTTTGACGAACGACCCTGAGATTCTAAACGGTATTCGTAAAGAACGCATGATTGCTTACGGATTGAATCCCGATACTGCTTATTCAGATTTGGATAAAATTAAAACAGAGTTAACCTTTGCCAATGAACTGTACGAAAAGCTCGGCTGTATTATTATCAATGTCGCTAGCTTATCGATCGAAGAAACGGCATCAATGATTTTAAATGCACTCAATTTAGAAGACCATAGCTACTATATTACCGAAGATAACGAAGCGTAATACAGATACAAACGTACTCTTCAACAGTAATCGTTATACAGCCTGAAAACACCCCTAAAAGTTAGATTTTTGGTCTAACTTTTAGGGGTGTTTTCATTGGTATTTAAAAAACTTGGATCCCTTCACGATCAATCGATAATGTTTCGATTCGCGCCGTAGAATCTAAAGCTTTCAATAACTGAACCATGCGTTCAGTCTTCGCTTCAGGACACAAGACAATCACTGTCGGACCTGCTCCACTTAAATAACAACCATACGCTTCTTCATCGTTGCATATTTGACGAATACTCGCTAAATGCGGAACTAACTTTTGACGGTATTTTTCGTGCCATCGATCTTCTTGCATCATTTTTCCAGCAAGAGGGAGATTCCCACTAATCACAGCCGCAATCATCACATTTGCGATTCCACTAGCTTCGACTGCTTCTTTATAAGAAAAAGAAGTCGGCAGCACTTCACGACTGGCAGAAGTCAGTAGTTCTTTATTTGGGATAAAAGCAATAATGTCACATTCTGGGAAGTAATGCTTCACATGACTGACACTATCTTGTCGACGATCTGGAAAATAGCACGCGACCGCAAAGTCCCCACAAATCGCAGGCGCAACATTATCGGGATGGCCTTCTATTTTTGTCGCAATTTCTATTTTTTCTTTAGGTGATAAATTTAATTGATTCAAACGATTCGCTAATTCAATTCCTGCGACAATAACCGAAGAGCTGCTGCCTAAACCACGGGCTAACGGGATATTAGAACTCATCTTAATTTTATGTGGTTGCATTGTTGGCGCCAGACTAAGGGCTGTTGTAATCATTAAATTCGACGCATCTGTCGGTACATCGTCTCCTAAATCGTGGAGAATTTCCCATTGTTCTTGCGCTTCTAAAACTTCAATAAAAAGATATAAGGACAAGGCGATGCCGCAAGAATCAAAGCCTGGACCGAGATTCGCACTGGTAGCTGGTACTCTAATTTTCATCGATTTCCCCCATTATCCGAAGTACACTTTGTACTTCACCGAATTGTGCCACAAAAGATAATTGTTCTTGCAATTGTTCTTCGGTCACGGTTTTAAGTAATAAGATGAGGCGATCCGTTTCCTCAATTTTAGAAAAAGCAATTGCTTGTTTTTGGTCGTCTAAATATGCATTCACTTTGTCTTGTGACGCCATCGTTTCTGCTAAATGGACACTGAGATAGTAATGATTAACAATCGTTTCTTTTGGAGCCAACGGAAGCTCTTCTTTTAATTCATTAAATGGTGGATACAATTGAGCTCCTTGAGATTGCTTGGCAATTTCGATTAAATCTGCCAGGACACTAGTGGCAGTTGGTAAAGCCCCCGCCCCTGGGCCGTAAAGCATGGATTTCCCAATCCCTCGGCTTTCAATATAGACCCCATTATTTTCGTTTTTAACGGTAGCTAATGGATGCTCTTTCGGTAACAAGACCGGTCCGACTGAAGCTGAGATACCAGCAGAAGTTTGCTTGACCTCTCCCACTAACTTCACTTCATAACCAAGTGATTGCGCACTAAAAATATCTGCTAAGTCTAAGCGACGAATCCCTTCGATTGATAAATCATTGATCGTTAAGCTTTTTCCAAAGGCAAACGCGCCTAAAATAATCATTTTATAGGCAGCATCGATCCCATCCACATCGTTTGTTGGATCTGATTCAGCAAAACCTAGTGCTTGTGCTTTCGCTAAAGCAGTGGCATAATCCATTTTTTCTTCAACCATCTTTGTTAACATATAATTCGTTGTACCATTCACAATTCCTTGAATACTCGTAATGTGATCTGCCATGTAGCTAGTCGCTAAACTCCGTAAAATCGGGATGCCTCCTGCCACGCTAGCTTCATAATAAAACCCGACGTGGTGATCTTTTGCGACTTGAATTAATTCCTCTCCATGTTGTGCAATTAAATCTTTATTCGCTGTAACCACATGTTTTTTGTGTCTTAATGCGGCTAAAATATAGTCTTTGGCCGGTGAAATACGACCAATCAGTTCGATGACAATATCAATCGTTGGATCTTCTGTGATTTCTTTTAATTCGGTCACTAATTCAAAACCATGTTCTGCTGCTAGTGCTTGTTTTTCAGCTTTGTCCAAGACCAGGACTTTTGATAAATTCAACGTGACTCCGGTTTGTTTTTCGATTTTATGCTTTTGAATTGCGAGCATTTCTACCACACCCGTTGCGACGACGCCTAACCCTAATAGGCCAATATTCATTTCTGTTTTCATATGCTCCCCTATTCTTAAAAAATTATTAGAAAAAATTATCATTTTTTAATATTTACTCTTAATATATCAAAAACCGCCACAAAAAAAAAGAGAAGAATTGTCTTCCTCCTTTTTTTTCACAAATTAGTGACGAATATGTTCGAGGGTTTCTTCTAAAATATCAAAAACATGCTGATCATCTAAGCGATAAAAAACCGTCTTTCCTTCACGACGAGCCTTCACCATTCGATTGTCTTTTAATAATTTCAGTTGATGAGATACGGCCGATTGCTCCATTTGGACTACTTCAGCAATTGACGTCACATTTCGTTCACCTTGCTCCAAGGTCAATAAAATTTTCAGACGTGTCGCATCACTCAAAAGTTTAAATATCCGGCTGACTTTCTCGATTTCTTGAAGCGTCGGTAACTCTTGCATCCTACACCTCCGTGATTAATCTCTTTATTTTTACTTTTTTGAAAACCACTAACCAACGATTTCGTTAATCGCTGCTTCGAGGGCCTCAATTTTTTCATCCGCAGCTACTTGTGAGTCCGCTTTGACACCAATGTAAAACTTCATTTTTGGTTCTGTTCCAGATGGTCGTACCGCAATCCAACTATCATCCGCTAAGACATATTTTAAAACATCTGACGGTGGCGTTGTTAGCATTTCAACTGTTCCATTTTCAAACGTTTTCGTTAAGTGTTTGAAATCTTCTGTTTGAATGACTTTGACATCGGCAAAATGCGTTGGTGCTTTTTCTCGGAACGTCTGCATCAAGGCTGCAATTTGAGCTGAACCTTCTTGCCCACTCATTGTCACTGAAATCGTCTTTTCAGAGAAATAACCATACGTATCAAAAATTATTTGTAACGCATCATACAATGTTTTGCCTTGTTTTTTATAGTAAGCGGCAACTTCAGCAAATAAAACTAAAGCTTGAATCGCATCTTTGTCCCGTACAAAAGGTTTTACTAGATAGCCATAACTCTCTTCAAAACCAAACATAAACGTATGAGAGTGATCGGTTTCAA
The DNA here is from genome assembly GCF_001885765.1 of Enterococcus aquimarinus. Classification (GTDB taxonomy): domain Bacteria; phylum Bacillota; class Bacilli; order Lactobacillales; family Enterococcaceae; genus Enterococcus_I; species Enterococcus_I aquimarinus. The sequence goes on from NZ_JXKD01000003.1 coordinate 60,936, forward strand.
ATTGTTGAATTTTTTCAGCAATGAACTTAAAGCCTGTGAGCACATTCATCATTTCTACGCCATAGCTATTGGCAATCGCGGTAGGGAGTTCACTTGAAACAATCGATTTTAAGACAACCGCGTTTTTCGGTAAAGTTTTTGCTGCTTGATGGGCCTCTAAAATATAGTGGATCAAAATCGCGCCAATTTGATTTCCTGACAACACTTGATATTCCCCATTTGGTAAACGAATCGCCGCACCTAAACGGTCAGCATCTGGATCGGTCGCAATGAGTAAATCTGCCCCTTCTTTTTCTCCTAGGGCAATCGCATACTCAAAAGCGGAGTGTTCTTCAGGATTAGGTGATTTTACGGTACTAAAATCTGGATCAGGCTCGCCTTGAGTCGGTTCAATAATAAATTTTTTGAATCCTGCCTGCATTAATGCCCGTTCTCCTAACATTTTTCCAGTTCCATGTAAAGGCGTATAAATCAATTTTAACTCATCACCCATTTCATCAATTAATGGTTGATTAATCGTTACGGATTTAATTTCAGCTAAATAGGCTTGATCGACTGGTTCACCAATAAAATGAATCAATCCTTGTGCTTTTGCTGCTTCTTCAGATAAAACGGCAATGTCTAATGGATTTTCAATTTCACGAACAAACGTGGTTAAGGCCGCAGCATCGGCAGGCGGCATTTGCCCTCCGTCTTCTCCGTAAACTTTATAACCATTGTAATTCGCTGGATTATGCGATGCCGTGATCATAATGCCCGTAAAGGTATTTAAATGACGAACCGCAAATGATAATTCGGGTGTCGGTCTTAAACTCTCAAAGACATACGAAGGAATGCCATGTTGGGCTAACGTACAGGCCGCTTCTAAGGCAAATTCTGGCGATAAGTGACGCGAATCGTAGGCAATTGCAACTCCTCGTTTGCGTGTGTCTTCATCTTGTGTATCAATGAAACGAGCTAGCCCTTCCGTTGCTTGACGGATCGTATAAATGTTCATTCGATTAATACCAGGACCTAAAATACCACGCATTCCTGCCGTTCCAAATTCAAGTGGCGCATAAAAAGCATCTTCTAGTGCATCTGTTTGATCGCTTAACGCGGCCAATTGTTGCGATAACGACTCATCTAAATTTTCATAAGTAGACCATTGTTCGTAAATTTTTCTCCAAGACATAAAAAAACCTCACTTTCAAAATAAGTAGATAAACCAATTATACCATTATTAACTTTAGACTAAAAGAGCTTGTCTTCTTTCTGTTATCATTCTTCTAAACGCTAAAAAAGTGATCAGCCTTCAAAGCTAATCACTTTTTTATTTTAGAAAATAACTGTTATCTATCTATTACTTTTTGAACGATTATATCTTTACTTAGACGGTTGTCTTAGGATCTTTTTGCTCTTCAATAAATTGAAAAACTTGTTGTCCAGCAATACTACCATCGCCGACTGCGGTAGTCACTTGACGTAATTCTTTCTCACGCACATCACCAACCGCATAAACACCCGGAACGGAGGTACGCATTTGCGTATCTGTGATAATCCATCCGTCCTCATTGGTAATTCCTGTATCTTTGAAAGCTTCAGTTAGTGGATCTAAGCCTACATAAATAAAGATACCGCCCGCTTCTTCTTCATGAATTTCTTTTGTTCTCACATTTTCAATGACGGCACCCGTCATGCTCATCTTGTTTCCTTTAATTTCTGTGACAACTGAATCCCATAGGAAAGAAATTTTAGGATTCGCAAATGCGCGATTTTGAATGATTTTTTGTGCACGTAATTCATCACGACGGTGAACAATCACAACTTCTGAAGCAAACTGTGTCAGGAACAAAGCCTCTTCGACAGCAGAATCGCCTCCACCTACGACTAATAGTTTGCGATTGCGGAAGAACGCCCCATCACAAACCGCACAATAGGACACGCCGCGACCCGCAAATTCTTGCTCGCCTTTAACACCTAATTGACGGTGTTCACAGCCCGTTGCAATAATAACCGTTTTGGTTTGATAAATCTCGCTGTCTGTTTTGACTTCTTTATAGTCGCCACAATCGTTTATCCCTTCTACAATTCCATAGGCATGTTTTGTACCAAATTTTTCAAGGGGACTATACATTTTTTCGGCTAATTCTGGTCCCATGATTCGGTCAAATCCTGGATAATTTTCAATTTCAGCGGTGTTATTCATTTGACCACCTGGAGCACCACGTTCGATTAATAAAACTGATAAATTCGATCTTGAAGCGTATAATGCTGCCGTCATTCCTGCCGGTCCTGCACCGATAACTATTACATCTAACATATATTGTATCCCTCCGATATTTTCACTACAATCACTTTATTCTTTTCATTATCCATTGTCTACCAATACGCTCTAATAAAATGAAAGGAAGTGGCTGAAAACCCTTGACATTTTATACCTATCTTGTAAAATTGCCAAGACATTACAAATAATAACTATAAGAGAGGAAAAGCAATTTGACAAGCATAAAAAAAATTACGCCATCTGATCGTGAGTTACTCTTTCTCAGCTGGCCGATCTTTGTGGAATTATTTCTCAGAGTCGTCATCGGAAATATTAATGTGTGGATGATTTCCCACTATTCAGAACCTGCTGTCGCTTCCATTGGCGCGGCCAACCAATTATTAAACCTGATGGTATTTGTTTACGGTTTCATTACGATTGGTACCCAGATTATTATTGCTCAATACATTGGGGCCAACAAATTACGCGACATTAAGCACGTGATACACACGGCATTATTTGGTTCATTTACAATTGGCATGATGATTAGTATCGTGTTCTTCTTTTTCTCCAAATCTTTACTCACTTTCATGAACTTAAATGAGGAACTAATACAAATTGGAAATAGTTATTTGCAAATTTTCGGTGGTAGTCTCATTATTTCTGCGCTCTCTGCGGTGATTATTGCCATCTTACGAACACATGGTCATACAAAACCAGCCCTGCTTATTCCAATGACAGCCAGTATCTTATCGGTAATCGGTAACTATTTTGTACTATATCAACCTTTTGGCTTGCCAAGTTTTGGTGTCAGTGGCCTCGCGTACTCGAGTGTGTTCGGTAATATGATTGGCTTAATCATTTCAGTAGCACTCTTAAAACGCTACATCGGCTTTTCTATTTTCTCTTTCCGCTTCAGAAAAATTTCGTTTCCTATTTTGAAAGCCATTTTGATGTATGGTTTACCTTCGTCAGGAGAAACATTATCTTATCAAGGCGCCCAAGTTGTGGTGACAATGATTGTGGCATCACTGGGTGCTAGTGTGTTAATTGCCAAATCTTATATTAGTGCGATTACCCAATTCGTTTATTTGATTGCTTCAGCTTTAAGTCAAGGGAATCAGATTATGGTTGGTCGTGATGTCGGAGCAGGCGAATTTGAGCGTGCGTATAACAGAGGCATGCGAACGACGATCATCGGTGCAAGTGCGTCTTTGATTATTTGTCTGATTACGTTTATCTTTATCGAACCAATCATGGGGATTTTCACAAGCAATCCGGAAGTCATCCATATCGCGAAAGAAGTCTTTTTAGTGGAAATTGTCCTCGAAACCACTCGTTCGATTAATATGATTTTAGTGGGTTCGCTCAATGCAAGTGGCGATGTCAAATTCCCACTCATTTGTAGTTTGCTTGTCTTATGGGTGATTAGTTTACCCTTCTCCTATTCTCTTGCAATTTGGGCAGGATTTGGCTTAGTTGGTGTGTGGATTGCTTATGCGATTGATGAAGCCTTGCGGTCGATTTTAATGATTCGACGGTGGCGCTCCAGAATTTGGGAATCCAAGTCACTCGTGCAACAGACGACCACATTAGATGAAGTTTCCGTTTAAAAAAATGAACGACTTGCTTTTTGTAAGTCGTTTTTTTATCATCTTTTTTTTATATCTTGTATACTTAAAAAAAGGAGATGAATACGATGTCAATTTATCAATTTAATGCTACTTTGGAAACAGGAGAAATTTACTCTCTCGAACAATACAAAGGCAAAGTCATTGTGATTGTCAATACAGCAACAAAATGTGGGTTAGCCCCTCAATTTAAAGAACTAGAAGCCATCTACCAGACCTATAAAGATCAAGGTCTCGTCATTTTAGGCTTCCCATCGAATCAATTTCATCAAGAACCCGATTCAGGAGAAAAAGCTGCAGAAGCTTGTCGAATGACTTATGGTGTAACGTTCCCAATGCATACACTAACAGTGATTAACGGCAAAGAAGCCGATCCTTTGTTTCTCTACTTAGAAGAACAAGCACCTGGTCTCTTAACGAACGATATCAAATGGAATTTCACAAAATTCTTAATCAATCGTGAAGGAGAAGTCGTTGAGCGTTTCGCTCCAAAAACAAGTCCAAAAGAAATGATCGACCCTATCGAAAAAGCATTAGGCTAACAAAAAAGACAACGATCTCACAGTCGTTGTCTTTTTTGTTGCACTAATTTAAAGGTGTTTTGTGAAACTTAGACGTCACTACTTTGCAGTTGATACATCGCCGAGTATAAGCCGTCGAACTGAACTAATTCGTCGTGATTTCCACGTTCGACAATCTTCCCTTTGTCTAAGACTAAAATTAAATTCGCATCACGGATCGTCGACAAGCGATGCGCAATGGCAATCGTTGTCCGGCCTTGTCGCATATTCGTCAAGCCTTGTTGAATCAGACTCTCTGTCTCGGTGTCAATATTGGCCGTCGCTTCATCCAAAACTAAAATCTTAGGTTTCATCACCATCGTTCGTGCAAACGAAATTAATTGTCGTTGCCCACTCGAATAACTCGCACCACGCTCGATCACTTTTGAATAATAAGTATCTGGTAAGCTTTCAATAAAGCGATCTGCTTGGACAAATTTTGCCGCTTGAACGACTTCTTCATCCGTAATCTCTTTATTCAACAAGCGGATATTATCGGCAATATTCCCATAAAACATAAAGGCATCTTGTAAAACCAAGCCCATTTTTTGTCTTAATTCTTCCAAAGAAAAATCACGAATATCTTGATCGTCTATTAAAATTTGACCTTCGCCAAATTCATAAAAACGCATTAAGATGTTAATAATCGAACTTTTACCACTCCCGGTATGCCCGACTAACGCAACCGTTTCTCCGGGATTTACGATAAACGAAATATTTTCTAACACATTCACCTTCCCATCATAAGAAAACGTCACATTTCGAAATTCAATTTTTCCTTCGATGATTTTCGCACGGGCGTTGTCTTTTTGTTGGGGCGTGTACTCTGTCTCATCCATAATTCGCAACACACGACTACCCGCTACGATTCCATCCGTAAACGTACTTAAAAAGTCCATCATTTGTGTCATAGGATTAAAAAATGTTTGAACGTAGGTTGTAAAGGCAAAGATTAACCCGACTTCAACGGGTGATTGCATGGCGTTGAACCCAAAAGCCGTTAAGACGACCGCTAAAGCAAATGTATAAAGTAGACTGATAATTGGGCCCAATAAGAGGGAGTTCATCTTAATCATCGCGTATCGGGTAGCTAAGTACTCGTCATTCGTCTCTTCGAATTCTTTCATGAACCGTCTTTCTTGTCGGAATTGTTGAATAATTTGCATACCTGAAATCGATTCATTCAATTTTGTATTTAATTGACTTAATTTCTCACGCATTTGGCGATAAACACGGGAACTAAAACTTTGATAATACCAAATCACAAACCCGAGAATTGGCAAGAAAGCTAAGATGAGTAGGGCAATTTTTTGATTAATTTGAAACATCGCAATAAACGATGATACGACCGCAAAAATCCCGGTTAACACGGTTAAGAAAACGTGCCAAAATTCAAATAAGGTTTCCGTGTCGTTAGAAACTCTTGAGACAACGGATCCTGCCGGCGTTTGATCAAAATAACGCATCCCGAGGGTATGTAATTTTTCAAATAATTTGACACGAATATGTTGATAACTTTGGAGTGACGCATTGGAGTATAAAAACCATTGAAAGAACCAAATGACAGCTTTCAAAATCGTCCCTAATAAATATAGCATCGCAAAAAACAAAATAATTTGTAACGTTGCACTTTGGGTCGTTAAATAGCGATCAATCAACGTTTGCAAAATTCTTGGCATTAAAACATTAATTGTCGCTAAAACAAGTGCAAAACCAATAGCGATGATAAACGTCATTCTAAACGGTTTCGCATAAGCAAACAAGCGTTTAATCACAACGAGTTGTTCTTTAAAGGGCATTGATGTTGCCCATTCGGATTGCTTTTTTTCCATCATTCTTCTCCCCCTTCAATTTTAGCTTCTAACTGTTGTTTTTCCCACATTTTTTGATACCAACCACCTGTTGTGATTAACGTTTCATGAACACCACGCTCGACGATTCTTCCTTCATCTAAGACAATAATCTCTTGCGCATGCATGACACTACTCAATCGATGAGCCGCAATAATCGTTGTTTTGTTTTGACGATACGCTTTTAAATTAGAAAGAATGACTTCTTCCGTTTTCGCATCGACGGCCGACAGGGCATCATCTAAAATCAATAATTCAGGATTCGTAATTAAGGCACGGGCAATTGAAATGCGCTGCTTTTGTCCGCCTGATAGGGACACACCACGCTCTCCGACTAATGTATCATATCCTTGCGAGAAGGCTTCGATATCCGAATGAATGCCTGCTAATTCAGCCGCTTGATTGACACGCTCTTGTGGTAACTGCGGATTCGCAAAACGAATATTATCCCGAATACTCATCGAAAATAAGAAGTGATCTTGTGGCACATACCCCATTGATTGCAATAAAGCGTCTAAGGTATAGTCTTTAATATTATGCCCACCAAATAAAATCGTGCCTTCGTAATGATCATACTCACGCATTAACAATTTTAAGAGCGTTGTTTTACCGGCGCCCGTCTTGCCAACGATGCCTAAAACAGTTCCTTCTTTTAGTGAAATTTGAATCTCTTCTAGGGCTGTTGTATCAGCATCTGGATACGTGAAAGAAGCTAAATCAAGCATGATATTCCCTTTAGCAGGTTCTTTCCGCGCATTAAATGCTTCGACAATATGCGTTTTCTCCCCTAGTAACTCTGAAACACGATCGTAACTCGCATTGCCTCGTTCCAAAACATTAAACAGACGACCAATGGCAAACATCGGCCAAATCAGCATCCCAATATAACTCACAAATGAAACCAATTGTCCAATCGTGATAATGTCATTCATAATAAATTGTCCACCTACGATGATTGTTAAAACATAAGACAACCCAATAATTAGTGTAATGACTGGGTCAAACAGGGCGTCTAAAAAGTTCACTCGTCGATTTTTTTGAATCGCTTGTTGGACTTTTTCGGTAAATTCGGCAATATCTTCTTGCTCTTGACCGAATGTCTTCAAGACTTTCATGCCTGTAATACTTTCTTGTGCTTTATCATTAATCGACGAGAAGGCTTCTTGGGAATCCCGAAACGCATCATGTAACTTTGAGCCTAAGACGCGTGAAGCGACCGCTAATAACGGTAAGGGAATCAGCGCAATCAAGGTTAAACGCCAATCCACAAAAATCATCATCGCAATCAAGGTCATGCCACCGGTAATCATCGAGTCAGCAAACGTTAAAATTCCGGCACCTGCCACATTTTGAATTGCTGATAAGTCATTGGTTGCATGAGCCATTAAATCACCGGTCCGGTATTTTTGGTAAAACAAGTGATCCATTTGGGTGAAATGATGAAACAACTGACGACGCAGACTTCTTTCTAAACGTGCGGCGCTCCCCCAGATGTTCGTTCGCCAAATGAAACGAAAGACGTATTGCGCAATGGCGGCTAGCAGTAATAAACCAATCCAGGCAAAAATTTCTTGAAGATTAATTTCATCGGCTGCGATTTTATCAATAATAATTCCAATTACTTTCGGGGGAACAAGTTGCACAATCGCAACGACTACGAGCGCAAAAACCCCTAGCAGATAGTGCTTTTTCTCTTCTTTAAAGAACCAACTTAATTTGCGAAAAATAGACATTTTAACACTCCTTTATTTTTTCTCTCCTAAAAAAAAACAGGCTATAATCAGCCCGTTTAAAAAATCGTTTATTTTTGATTTTTCATTTGTTGCAACATTTGACGTATTTTCTTTTCAGAAGGCTTTTGACCCATTGATAACATCATTGTGCGCAACATATCTTCATTAATTGGTGGGTTTTTCTTTAAATAATCTTGCATGTATTTACGTGCAAGAAAGAAACCACCGACGGCACCGATCGCTGCACCGATTGCAATAAATAAAATAGCTAGTCCCCAGTTCATGGTAACACTCCTTCCTTACGAATACTCTCAACTAAACATTTTACTAGATATTAAAACAAAAGAAAAGGCGCAATCGGTAAAGATTTTAAAAGAAAGAGCTTTTTTTACTGATTATGCAAGTAAAGCTATCTTTTATCCTTGATTCTCAATTTTTTCTAATAAAATAGGATCAAACACACCACTCTTTAACATCGCAATTTCAAAGGCATATGGCGGCTTTTTATTTTTCTTATCTTCGCCCACATAAGGGGTTTCTAAAATTTTAGGTAAATGAGCTAATTGCGGATGATGAACAATTTTATGTAAGGCCTCAAAACCAATTTCACCAAAACCAATATTGGCGTGGCGGTCTTTTTTCGCGCCTTGAATGTTCTTGGAATCATTAATATGAATGACTTTTAAGCGATCCAAACCAATGATTTTATCAAATTCATTTAAAATACCGTCAAAATCCTCTCTGACATTGTAACCAGCATCATGAATGTGACACGTATCCAACGTAACCGATAATTTTTCGTTTAGTGTCACGCCGTCAATAATGCGCGCAATTTCTTCAAAACTACGGCCGATTTCCGTCCCTTTACCTGCCATCGTTTCGAGGGCAATTTGCGGAATTTGATCAGCAGTTAAGACTTCATTCAATCCTTTCACAATTTGCGCAATCGCAGCGTCCGGACCCGCACCGACATGCGCACCTGGATGCATGGTGATTTGAGTGCCTCCTAATGCTTGCGAACGGATAATTTCATCGCGCAAAAATTGTGTCGCAAAGCCAAAATTCTCGACTTTTACGGTATTGCCTAAATTAATAATATAAGGAGCATGAATCACCATATGACTCATTCCGTGTTCTTTCATAAAGGCAGTACCCGCTTCAATATTCATTTCTTCGATTGCTTTACGGCGCGTATTTTGCGGGGCACCAGTATAAATCATAAAAGTAGAAGCGTCATAACTGGCTGCTTCTTCTGCAGCACCCAGTAACATTTTTTTCCCATTCATTGAGACGTGTGATCCTAATAACATGTTTATTCCTCCTCTTATCTCTTCCTTTCAAAGTATGAAGGAAGAAGTCCAATTTAACAATACATTTGCTTACATTTCAAGCATAAACCAGCAAGACAATCGTCATTAACGGTAAACTCAATAAGAAACTCATCGAAGCAGCAAAACCTAACACTTCTTCTTTTACACCAGAAGCTACCGCAAACATAATACCAAATAAGGGAATTGGGGTGAGTGCTAACAAACTTAGCATTGATTTGATTAAGTCACTTAACGGTAAGAAGTATAACAGTGCAATGACTGAAAAACCAATTCCATAGCGTAACGCTAACACACCAATCACTTCTTTTATCGAATCTCTTGGTAAGCGGAACTCCAAGTATAAGCCAATCATAAACATCGATAAGAATACATTCGACGACGCTACCGGTTGCGTTACAATTTTGACCACTTCAGGTAAATCGATGGCGAAGTATCGAAGAAAAAACATCACGAGATAACACACAAAAGGAACCGATTTAGCTAATTGCGAAAAAACGTGTTTGAAGCGAACTTTCGTGGAATGACCAATCACTTGATCCACGATAATCTTATTCCCACCTGAGAGTAACAAATTGTTCCCCACATCAAACATGGAAATAAGCGGAATGCCCAGTGGTGCGATACTTTGCACAAAAGGTAGTGTAAAGTTCCCAATATTAAACCCAGAGGCCCCATACAGATAAAGGGCTTTGGCTTGTGGATTTTTTTTCCTAGAATAAAGATAGGCCAGTAACAGTTGGAGCATAAACCAAATAAGAGCTAGTAACGTAAATAATAATAACTTTTTATCCATTTTTAAATCGATAAAATTCACGATAATCACTGCTGGTAACGTAATATTCATAATAATTCTGGCAATCATTGTGCCATCATTTTTTTGTAAAATCCCGACCCGTTTCATGATGAATCCTAAAAAAATCATGAAAAACAAACTGATAGCTTGCAAAATAATGTCGACCATTGACTTCACTCCTTCTAATCAAAATTGAGGCATTGTCGTAATCGACAGCGCCTCAATTCTTTCTATCCATTAAACTTAAAATTGTAACAAATGATATTTCTTCTTCCCACGACGGATAACGGTTGAATGACGGTCGATTTTATCGCTCTCACTGATCACGTAAGTAAGCTCTTGGATTCGTTCACCATTAATGTAAATGGCACCATTTTTGATATCTTCACGCGCTTGGCGCTTAGAAGGCACGACATTGGCTGTAATTAAGAGCTCCACAAGTGCTAAATCATCTTCTTGTGTCACGTTATAAGTCGGAACACCTTTAAATCCTTGTTTAATCTCTTCACCAGAAAGACCTTTAATGTCTCCACTAAAGAGCGCTTGCGAAATGCGTAAAGCTTGTTCATACGCTTCTTGACCATGTACTAAGCTGGTCACTTCTTCGGCTAATTTCTTTTGTGCAAGACGTGATTCCGGTGCTGCCAAGAATTCTGTCTCAATCGCTGCAATTTCTTCTAAACTTAAGAAAGTGAAATATTTCAAGAATTTAATGACATCGCGGTCATCTGTATTAATCCAAAATTGATAAAATTCGTAAGGGGTTGTTTTTTCGGCATCTAACCAAACGGCATTGCCTTCTGTTTTTCCGAATTTTGTGCCATCTGCTTTGGTAATTAAGGGCATTGTCAAACCAAAACCTTGCACTTCTTTTTCACGACGCAACAATTCAATTCCTGCTGTAATATTTCCCCATTGATCGCTCCCGCCGAGTTGTAAGAGACAACCATGAGTTTCATATAATTTTAGAAAATCGTACGCTTGGAGTAATTGATACGCAAATTCCGTATATGAAATCCCTGTCTCAATACGACGTTTGACGCTTTCTTTACTCATCATGTAGTTAATCGTAAAATGCTTTCCAACATCACGCAAGAAATCGATTAGTAGTGTTTCTCCTAACCAATCATAATTATTGGCAATGACTGCTGGATTCGTTGCATCTTCAAAATCAATGAAGCGCGAAAGTTGATGCTTAATACTTTCAGACCAGTTTTTAACTGTATCGAGTGTATTTAATTGACGTTCTTGATCTTTAAATGAAGGATCGCCAATCATTCCTGTACCACCGCCCACTAACGCAATTGGCACATGTCCGTGTTGTTGAAAACGACGCAACATTAACACGGGAAGTAAATGACCAATATGTAAACTATCGGCAGTCGGGTCAAAACCAACATATAATTTCACTGTCTCTTCATTTAGTTGTTTTTCTAATGCGACCTCATCTGTTGTTTGATGGATCAATCCACGATCTTTTAATTCGTGAAAAAAGCCTGATACCATTTAAAATTCCTCCTTGCAATTGGTGATAATGCTAATCTTAACTGAAAGATTAAGGAAAGAAAAGGTAATTTTCAAATTTAACGACATTTCTATCTATTAGAATCGTTTTTTGATATAATAATAGCGTTACAAATTTTAAAAATGAGGTGACAATTTTGCCCAAACCAAAGAAACAACGAACCGAACAATCCCCCTTCTTTTATTTAAATGTGGTATTGCGGGTGTTCTACTCTATTTTGCTAGTTGGTATCTCCTTTCTAGTGATTGGAGGCGCATTAGGTGCAGGTATTGGAATTGGTTATTTTACGTACTTAGTTGAAGATACGAAACTTCCCGAAAAGAAACAATTACAACGTGATCTGGGTGAGATGACACAAACATCCCAATTAACCTATAACGATAATAGTCAAATCGCTACTATCCGCTCAGATCTTTTACGGACGAATGTCTCCTTCGATGAGATTTCACCGCTGATTACAACGGCCATTATTGCCACAGAAGATGAGCATTTCTACGAGCATAATGGGATTGTGCCAAAAGCGGTCATTCGCGCGCTGGCTTCCGAAGTCACAGGTTTTGGTAGTAGTGGGGGCTCCACGCTCACGCAGCAATTGGTCAAACAGCAAATTTTAAGCAATGAAACGACCTTTAGCCGAAAAGCCAATGAAATTTTGCTAGCCACTGAAGTTGAAACCTCTTTTACAAAAGAAGAAATTATAACGATGTATTTAAATGTTTCTCCTTTTGGACGTAACAACCGCGGTCAAAATATTGCAGGTGTGCAAGAAGCCGCGCTAGGAATTTTTGGTGTGAATGCCAGTGAAGTGAATTTGCCTCAAGCAGCCTTTATTGCAGGATTACCGCAAAGTCCGATTGTCTACAGCCCGTATTCAAATACAGGAGAGATTAAAGAGGCGGAATATTTAGCATATGGCTTAGAACGAAAAGATTTTGTCTTGTTTAGTATGTATCGCAATCATGATATTACAAAAGAAGAATACGAAGAAGCTCTAGCCTATGACTTAGCCGCAGATTTTATTGAACCACAAGCAATCGAGCAAGAAGATCAAAATTTCCTATATTATGCCATTATGGGAGAAGCAGCTTCAATCGTTGCGCAAAAATTAGCGGAAGATAACAAGCTATCTGAAGAAGAATTTGCGAAAGAAGACGTTCAGGCTCAATATTTAGAACGCGCTAACCAATTATTAGCAAACGGTGGGTACACCGTTCAATCAACGATTGATAAAACAATTTACAATGCGATGCAAAATGCAGTCGCAAATTACGGATCCTATCTAGATAATTGGGCTGGTGCCACGATTGAAGTCGGAAATGTTCTAATGGAAAATAAAACTGGACGTATTCTTGGTTTTATTGGCGGACGCGATTACGACAAGAATTCTTACAATCATGCCTTTAGTTCAAAACGTCAAGCCGGTTCTGCCATCAAACCCGTGCTCGTTTATGCACCGGCGATTGACCAAGGTTTAGTTGGTAGCGAAACGCGTGTGTCCGATTTCCCAACGACTTGGCAAAACGGTGAAGATGCCGGAACGCCGATCTTAAATGCGACGAATGCAGGGTCAAAAACATTTGAGACTGTCCGAGAAGCAATCGTTCGTTCTGATAACATTCCAGCTCACCATCTGTATCAACATACTTTGGAAAACATGGGAACACCTGATGCCGTCTATCAACAATACTTGAAAAAAATGAACTTTCCAGAAACGCCAGTGTGGCAATACGCTGCTGCGCCACTTGGGGTAACCGAAATCACTACTTTGGAACAAACAAACGGATTTCAAACGCTCGCAAATGGTGGCGTCTACGAAGAAGGCTACTTAATTGAATCCATTACCGATTCTGAGGGAAATGTGTATTATCAACATGAAGCCGCACCTGTCCAAGTCTTTTCAAAAGCGGCAGCATCGATTACGATTGATTTACTCCGGAGTGTTATTACCGACGCATTCACCACTGATGTGAAATATCAGATGAGCAACTTAGATTGGAATCTAGGTAATGCCGATTGGGTCGGAAAAACAGGAACAACCGATGAGAACGTTGACTCATGGCTTGTTCTTTCGACACCTGAAATCACTTTAAGTAGTTGGTCAGGGCGAGAAGATAGCAAACCCTCCGATTCGTATGGTGGTGCTCGTACCGCAAATTACATGGCTCATCTTGCCAACGCGATTTATCAAGCAAAACCAGAAGTTATTGGAACAAATAAGAAATTCAATCTCGATTCAAGTGTGATTAAAGCCAACGTTGCCACTTTTACCGGCGTAAAACCTGGTGGGACAATGACGGTTAACAACACTACTTTCAATACTCCGACTGAAACAACAACTTCTTATTGGGCTAAAAATGGTCCTGCAGATCTTAGCTTCCGCTTTGGAATTGGTGGTACAGATGCCAATTACGCAGACTATTGGAAAAAAGTGATTCCAAAACCAAAACCGAAACCGACGACTCCTAAAAAAGAGACCGAGGACGAGAAGAAAACGGACGAAAAAGAAGAAGATAAAAAAGAAGAAAAAGAAGCAGACGATGAGAAGAAAGATGACACTGAGACTGAAAAAGAAAATGATTAGGACGACTGATTAGCAACACACAAAAAAGGGCCTGACTCAATCAAACTTGAGCCGGCCCTTTTTTTGCGTGTTAATTTTTGGTAGAACCTCTTTCAGCAATGCCGTAAGGTAAGATAATTGTTTTTTCTTCGACTTCTTCTTTGTTCATCAATTTTGTTAATAAACGCATTGAAACCGCACCGATATCATAAAGCGGTTGCGTCACACTTGATAGTTTTGGACGAGCGACTTGTGTTAATAACGAGTTATTGCTCGTAATGATTTCAAATTGTTCAGGAACTTTGATTCCTTTGTCAATTAAACCATCTAAAATACCAATTGCTAATTCATCATCCGTCACATAAGCTGCTGTTGCCCCACTATTTAATAAGCGATCGACTAAAGCTAAACCGTCATTAAACGAATAACGTGATTCAAAGACTAATCCTTCATTGTATTCTAATTGGTTTTCTTTCAAACCTTCTTTATAGCCGACGATTCGTTGTTGACCATTAATAGCATCAATTAATGCCCCACTAATAAAGGCAATTTTTTGATTGCCATTTTTTGCAAGTAATGAAATGGCATCTTTTGTTGCTTCGAAGTAATCAATATTTACACTACCTACTTGATGATCTGGATCAATCGAGCCTGCTAAAACAACTGGTGTTTTCGAGCGAGAAAATTCGCCACGGACTTCATCTGTAATTCGATGTCCCATAAAGATAACACCATCAACTTGTTTGGCTAACAAATTATTTAATACGTTAACTTCCTTCAAGTTATCACCGTCAGAATTCGCTAAAATAATGTTGTATTTGTACATTGTTGCGACATCATCAATTCCACGAGCTAAGGAGGCAAAGAACATGTTACTTACATCGGGAATAATGACCCCCACCGTTGTTGTTTTTTTACTTGCTAGACCACGCGCAACTGCATTTGGTCGGTAATCAAGACGATCGATGACTTCTAATACTTTTTTACGAGTAGCTGGTTTCACGTTTGGGTTTCCGTTTACGACACGAGAAACGGTTGCCATTGAGACGTTTGCTTCACGCGCTACATCATAAATGGTAATTGTTTGTTTATCCATCTGACATTTCTCCTTTTAAATTAATTTATTTTTATTTTCAGAAAATGTTGTTTACATTTCTTAGTTAGAATAGCAAAGATTTGGTTTATTTGCAACCGTTTTAGTTTCATTTTCATGAAAATTAAATCTAAGTAGTTAATTTTCTCATTCATAGTATAATGATAGTAAGAAAAAGAGAAAGAAGGATTAAGATGAACATCCAAAAAATCAATGAACTAAAAGAATGGTTGAATGAACAAAAGATTCCCCTAGCCTATATCAGCAATCCTCAATCAATTGCTTATTTGACAGGTTACCATAGTGATCCACATGAACGTGTACTGGCACTTTTCATTTCGTTAGACCAAGAGCCTTTTTTATTTACACCCGCTTTAGAAGTCGAAGCCGCTAAGAAGAGTCCTTGGAATCAAGATGTTGTAGGGTATTTAGATACAGAAGAACCATTTAAAATAATAGCGAAAGAAATCCTTTTGCGCTATGGGAGTCCACAAATTTGCGCATTAGAAAAAGCAGCTCTTTCTGTCGATCGTTACGAAGAACTGACAAGTTATTTCCCTAATACTGCTTTTACCAGCGATATTTCACCTTTTATGCAACAAATGCAATTAATCAAAACACCAAACGAAATCAGCGGACTTTTAGAAGCAGGCTCATGGGCAGATGTTGCGTTTGAAGTTGGGTTTTCAGCGATTCAAGCAGGCATTAGCGAACAAGAAATCGTAGCGGAAATTGAATATCAACTCAAACGAAAAGGCGTCTCACAAATGTCCTTTGACACGATGGTACTGACTGGATCCCGGGCAGCGGATCCCCACGGTACACCGAACCAAACACGTTTAGTCGATCATTCATTCGTGCTATTTGATTTAGGTGTGGTATGGAATGGCTATTGCAGTGATGCAACCAGAACTGTCGCCTACAAAGAGCCTACTGCCTTCCAGGAAGAAATTTATGCACTTGTTCTAAAAGCCCAGTTAGCGGCTCAAGAAGCGGTAAAACCAGGGATTACCGCGAGTCAATTGGACAAAGTTGCGCGCGATGTCATTGAGGACGCAGGCTATGGTTCATACTTTAATCATCGCTTAGGCCATGGAATTGGAACCAGCGTCCATGAATTTCCTTCCATTGTCGAAGGAAATGATTTGGTAATCAAAGAAGGAATGTGTTTCTCAATTGAGCCAGGTATTTATATCCCTAATCAAGTCGGTGTCAGAATTGAAGATTGTGTCTACGTAACCAAAGATGGCTGCTTACCTTTTACAAAAACAACCAAAGAGTTAACAATTATTGGTGGATAAAATCAGCATCTATGGCACTTGTCATGTTCCCAGATGACTTGTAAAGGATTTGAAGCATGATACAAATATCAGTCGTCTACACTAAAAGTAATACAGTAAAAAAGCAAGCACAGTGAGCTTGCTTTTTTACTGTATTAAGATTGAGCGACATTTATGTCTTAATGCGTTGCTGATTCCTGTTCGTGATCTGGATTATTTTCTTCAATCACTTCTTTAAGTTCTTCAATTTTCTCTTCAAGTTCTTCTTCTTCAATTGCTTCAACAATCACGTCGTCTTCCAATACGTCCTCATGGTCATCCGCGGCTAATTCTTCTGTTTCTTCAGACGCCAAATCGATGACAATGTCTTCGACTTCTTCAGCCATTGGGATGATAATATCTTCAATCGCTTCACTAGTCTCATCTGAAACCGACATTTCTTCGCTTATTTCAGCTACTTCCTCTTCTATTTCTGATAAAATATCGTCGGAATGATCTGTTACTTCATCCACTACATCTGAAACTTTTTCTTTTAGCATTTCTGCTAACTCTTCCAATCGTTTTGTATAAATCGTCGTTTTATCTTTAATTGTTTGCTTCATATCTTGGCCTTTTTCTACCGTGTCATCAGTATAATCAGAAGCCGTATCTAATAAATCATCGACTTGTCTTGCTAAACGATTCCGTAAGTCTTTGCCTGACTCTGGTGCTAAAATCAATGCGGCTACGGCTGCTGCTGTTCCTCCAACAATTGCACCTAATAAAAATCCACTTTTTTTACTCATATACTTTCCCTCCATTATTTGCTTTCGTTTGATTATGTTTAAAGCGGTTAATTGTCGCTTGACTCACTTTTCCAATGATACTTGCTTGGGTCACAGATTTTCCCATTGTGGCAAAACGAGTTGCCATTTCTCTACCGGATGCATTCAGGTCAGAAACGCTCGTACTTAAATCGGCTACAGCATCAAATAATGGGTCAATTGTTTCGACTTTCTGATTGACTTTTCCCATTAATTCGTTACTTTTCACTAGTAATCCTTCAACTTCTCGGACTAAAATATCCACGTCTCTAGTCACTACTTGAATCGTTTGATTGACTTGTGTAACAGTTGTTTCCGCTTTTTGGACCGTTTTACCAATTTGTCCTAGTAACCGTACGACTGCAACAACCAGTACTGCAAATGCTCCCGCTGCAATTAAGGCAGCAATTTCTCCTCCTGACATTGTTTAACCCCTTTTCTTTTTCAAATTTTTTAGCAAAAATAAGCTCAGTTCTTGTAAATAATAGATTTTGTAGACGTTATTACTCGTTAAGATCTTTCTTTATCTCTTCTTGTATAACGGGATCTTTTCTTTTTTTTTCTTTTGATAATTTTTGACCTAGTTCGATAATATAGTCCGTTAAACTATCTTGCACTTCAGGATGTTTTAACCCATATTCGATACTTGTCTTCATAAAACCGAATTTATCTCCGACATCATAACGTGTCCCTTTAAATTCACGAGCAAACACGCGTTGTGTTTTATTCAATGTATCGATTGCATCCGTTAATTGAATTTCACCTCCTGCACCAGGCTCTTGATTTTCTAATACACTAAATATCTCAGGCGTTAATAAGTAACGACCAATAATCGCTAAGTTACTTGGTGCCTCTTCTGCCTTTGGTTTTTCAACAAAATTCTTTACATTATAGAGTCCTGGCGAAACTTCTGCACCTGGGTTAATAATGCCATACTTATTCGTCTCTTCATGAGGGACTTCCATAACCGCAATAGCAGACGCATGAGTCTCTTCGTAGTCCATCATTAACTGTTTCGTCAAGGGAATCTCATCTTCCATCAGGTCGTCTCCTAACATTACCACAAAAGGCTCGTTCCCAATAAATGATTTGGCTTGAAGTACCGCATGACCGAGACCGAGCGGATGTTTTTGACGAACAAAATGTAAATTAATATCCGTTGTTTCTTCGACTAATTTTAATAATTCTGCTTTGCCTTTTTCTTTTAAGTTTGTTTCTAATTCTAAATTCGCATCAAAATGATCTTCAATAGGTCTCTTTGCTTTTCCAGTTATAATAATAATATCTTCAATTCCTGATTTTAAAGCCTCTTCCACAATAAATTGGATTGTCGGCTTATCAACAATCGGTAACATTTCTTTGGCCATCGCTTTTGTAGCAGGTAAAAAACGTGTGCCTAAACCTGCTGCTGGAATAACCGCCTTACGAACTTTCATTTTGCAAGTCTCCTTTGCCTCTTTCATCTCAAAAACTCCTTAAGTATATTCGTTTTCTGTTTTGCCATCACGTAGCATAATCGCTTTTAAAGCAGATTGGATATTTTGACCTTCGTATAATACTTGATAAATGGCTTCAGTAATCGGCATTTCCACGCCTAGTTGTTGTGATAGTTCCATCGCCGCTTTCGTTGTTGAAACACCTTCAACAACCATTCCCATATTTTCTAATACGGTCTCAAGAGATTCTCCTTGGCCTAACAAATGACCTGTCCGCCAGTTACGTGAGTGAATACTTGTACACGTTACAATTAAATCTCCGACACCGCTTAACCCAATAAATGTCAACGGATTGGCACCCATCGCGACGCCTAGACGACTAATCTCGGCTAACCCACGGGTCATAATAGCTGCTTTCGCATTATCACCAAAACCAAGCCCGACCATCGCCCCAGCTCCTAAAGCGATAATATTTTTTAAGGCCGCTCCCATTTCTACTCCGATAACATCTTGATTGGTATAAACTCGAAAATAATCGTTCATAAATAATCGTTGAACGTACGTTGCAGCGTCAAGGCTTTTACTTGCTGCTGTAATCGTTGTAATGTCATGGACCGCGACTTCTTCTGCGTGACTAGGACCGGATAATACGATAATTTCTTTACGGGATTCAACAGGGATTTCTTCCGCTAAGATTTCCGATATCCGTTTGTGACTTCCTTGTTCTAGGCCTTTTGAAGCGTGAATAATAGACGGCTTATTTTGAAGTAATGGTGTCAGTTGGCGCGCTGTTTCTCGAATCGCTTTTGTTGGAATAACAAAAAGAATGCTATCCGCTCCGGTAACTGCTTCTTCTAAAGACAGGGTCGCGCGGATATTTTTTGGCAGAACTAATTCTGGTAAATAATAGTGATTCGTATGTTTTTCATTGATCTCGTTAATCTGTTCAGGATTTTTCCCCCACAAAATCACCTCGTGGCCATTTTCTGATAAAACTTGTGCTAATGCAGTGCCCCACGAGCCCGGACCTAAAACAGCAATTTTTTGTTTCACAGTGGAAACCTCCTTAAATATTCTTGCGTTGTAATTGGTGCCTATTCAAATTCTAGCATATTTATTGAAAAATATCTGTTAAATAAGTGATTCATTTGGCCCATATGAACGATTATAAAATTTTAAGTTTGGATTTGTTTTACGACGCCAGATTAAAACAGCCCATCCTCCGAAAAATAACACGAGCGATAGCACTTGTGATACGCGAATATCACCGACTAAATACAAACTATCCGTCCGCATCCCTTCAATCCAAAAGCGTCCAAAGCTATACCAGATGACATAAGCGATCGCTATTTCGCCTTGTTTGAAAAGATTTTTTTGCTTACGTAAGAGAATCAGTACGATGAAGCCTAAAAAATTCCAAAGCGATTCATATAAAAATGTTGGTTGACGATACGCGCCGTCAATATTCATATTTTCAATAATAAAATTCGGTAAATAAAGACTTTCTAGAAACGCTCGTGTCGTCTTACCACCATACGCTTCGTGGTTCATAAAGTTCCCCCAACGACCAATCCCTTGCGCTAAGAGAATATTGGGCGTGGCAATGTCAAGAAACGTCCATGGAGAGATGAAATTTCTTTGACAAAAAAAGTAAAGCCAGATTCCACCCGCAATTAATCCACCATAAATGGCTAGACCCCCAGATCGAAGGTTAAAAATTTGCATTGGTTCTTCCAAATATGGTCCGATGTTAAAAAGAACATAATACAGTCGTGCCCCAATAAAAGCGACTGGTAAACCGACTAACATAAAATCTGAAACATCATCTGGTTTGAGGTTAACGCGAATCGATTCACGCGTACTTAACCACATGGCAACCACAATACCAAAAACAATAATTAAAGCATACCAATAAATTTCAATACCAAATAAATCAAAAGCTACACGATTGATCATTTTTCCACTCCTTAAATTCCTGAATTTTCTTCAATGAGACGCGATAAGCGCGATTCAAATTCTTTCGTCGCATCATATCCCATTGATTTTGCTCGGAAATTCATCGCGGCTACTTCCACGATAATCGAGACATTACGTCCTGTTTTTACAGGAATTTTGATGCGCGGAATGTCAACGCCACCCAATTGAACGATTTCATCGGCAGAACCTAAACGATCATACGTTTTTTCTTGGGTCCAATTCTCTAAGTAGACGACCAGTTGGACTTCCATCGAACCTCGAACCGCACTTGCACCAAAAAGATTCATCACATCAATGATTCCTACGCCACGAATTTCAATTAAATGTTCCAATACTTTGGCTGGTTCACCAATTAACGTGAGTTCATCTTGCTTGTAAATATCCACACGGTCATCGGCAATTAAGCGATGGCCTCGTTGGACAAGTTCTAATGCGGTTTCACTTTTTCCAATGCCACTGTCACCTTGAATCAAAACGCCGAGACCGTAAACATCGACTAGGACACCATGGACATTCGTTCTTGGTGCGAGTTCTCCTTCTAAATAAGACGATAATTCACCCATCAAGCGTGATGTTGAGATTTTTGATCGTAATAAGGGAATTTTATATTCATCACAAGCTTGGACCATTTCTTTGGATACTTCTAATCCACGAGAAACAATAAATGCCGGAGTATCCTCACAACACATCCGTCTCATCACCATCAAACGCTCATCTTCTGTCATGCGCTGAGCAAAGGTGATTTCCTTATTACCAAATAATTGGAGACGATTATGAGAATAATAATTAAAATATCCCGTTAATTCTAATCCTGGACGAGAAATATCACCCGTTGTAATATGACGAGTTAATGCTTCTTCATCTCCTGTTACAATTTCAAGTCCTAGAAATTGGACTAATTCACTGACTTTGACTACCTCTGACATCTTCCATCCTCTTTTCTAAACATTTTTCTGTCTATTTTATCATTTTATCACTCTCAAGGAAAAGATACTACCAATGATAAACTTTATCATTTTTTTTTCATATTTTATGCTATCATTTAGAAAAAGGAGGCATTTAACGATGAATTTTAACAACTACGAATACCTTCGTCCTAACTACGAAGAGTATCGAACAGAATTTTCCAAAGCACTACAACAATTATCCGAAGCAACATCGATTGAGAGCGCAACAGCCGCCGTCAGTCATCTAAATGAATTACGCGCACAGGTTGAAACCGCTTATAATTTAGCGACCATTCGTTATTCTATCGATACGAATGACACATTTTATGAGGAAGAAGATCAATTTTGGAATGACTATCAACCCCATTTCCAAGGGCTAGATTTTGAGTTCTATCAAACATTGCTCGCATCACCTTTGTTAGCAGCTTTAAAAGAACATTTTCCAGCGACACTTTTCTTATACGCTCAAAGTCGTATCAAAACGTTCCATCCAGATTTAATTCCTCTTTTTCAAGAAGAAAATCAACTAGGTTCCGATTACTCTAAACTCGTTGCTTCTGCTCAAATTGATTTTGATGGAAACATCTATACGCTGTCTCAGATTACCCCTTTAACTCAAAGTGTGGATGAAAAAACACGCCGTCGAGCAACTGAGAAAGTCGTCGAATTTTATGCGACACATGCCAACGAATTTGAAACAATTTATGACAATATGATCAAAACTCGGACGCAAATCGCGACTTCACTTGGTTTTGATAATTATGTCGCTTTTGCCGATGTCTTGATGAATCGTTGGGATTATGATCGTCCAATGATTGAAACGTATCGTTCGGAAGTTTTAAAGAAAATTGTACCCGTAACACAAAAACTTTATCAGCGACAAGCTCAGCGTAACGGTCTCGAACAACTCAACTTCCATGATTTATCACTCGTTTTTCCAACAGGAAATGCCACACCTCTTGGTACGCCCGAAGAATTAGTAGAAAAAGCACGAATCATGTATCATGAACTCGCACCAGAAACAGGAGAATTCTTTGACTTTATGGTTGAAAGAAATTTACTGGACTTATTAAGTAAAACAGGAAAACAAGCAGGCGGCTATTGTACTTATATCCAAGATTATCAATCACCTTTTATCTTTGCGAATTTTAATGGCACGTCGCATGATGTTGATGTCTTGACCCATGAAGCCGGTCATGCTTTCCAGACATATGAGTCTCGCTGGATTAATGAACCCGAAATTGTCTTTCCGAACTACGAGTCTTGTGAAATTCATTCGATGTCCATGGAATTTATTGCTTGGCCCTGGATGGAATCTTTCTTTGAAGATCAAACAAATAAGTATAAATTTAATCACTTAGCGAGCGCTTTACAATTTTTACCATACGGTGTCTTAGTGGATCACTTCCAACAAAAAGTCTACGAAAATCCGACATGGACAGCTGAAGAGCGAAATGCTTGTTGGCGTGAATTAGAAAAACAATATTGTCCAGAACGCAACTATGACTTATTTCCGGAAATGGAAAAAGGGATTTATTGGTTCCGTCAAGGACATATTTTTACTTCACCATTTTACTATATTGATTATACGTTGGCTCAAGTATGTGCCTTCCAATTTTGGAAAAGATTCAATGTCGAACAAGATCCAACAGCTTGGCAAGATTACTTAGCGATTTGCCAAGTCGGTGGAACAAAAACATTCTTAGAGATTCTCGATATCGCACACTTGCGTTCGCCATTTGAAGCAGGCGCGCTTGACGAAACCATTACGATTGTGGATGAGTATTTAACCCATGTGAGTGAAGAAGAAATTCAATAAATAAGAAAAGCCAGGAACACAAGTCGTGACTCGTGTTCCTGGCTTTTTATCTTTCATTTCATTCACTTCATTATTCTGGGTCAGGATTGACGTGTATATTTCTCTAATTGACGCTGATTGACAATCATATTCACGAAAGATAAAATCATCGCTACCAAAATTGCAGCGCCAAAAGAAGAAAAACCAAAGTTATATGGTCCGACTAAATGAGACGTCCACTGCAACATGATGGCATTCACTACAAAACTAAAGAATCCTAACGTTAAGAGTGTCAACGGGAACGAGATAATCATTAAGATTGGTTTGATAAGCACATTCAACACTGAGAGAACAAGACTAGCGACGATTGCGGTTGTAAAGCTTTTGACAAAAATCATCTCTGGAAACAACACGGTAAGAGAGATGAAGGCTAGAACATTCACCACCACACGTTGAAAATAGGTCACTAGAAATCACTCCAGTCGTCTTCGTCTACTTTCTCAGCTTCTTTGCGTGAAGTTGTTTTTTTATTCCCTTGCGCTTGATTTCCTCGATAATAGGGATTATCGTGTCCATAAAATTGTTGCGTCTTTTTTGGTGAAGGAATGATAATCGCCAATAGGATATAGAGTAAAATTGGTGATCCCATGCCCATTAATGAAATAAAGACGAATAGAATTCTAACAATCGTTGGATCGACTTTGATATAGTCAGCAATTCCTGCTAATGTTCCAGTAAGAACCACGTTTGTTTTTGATTTTGTTAATTTTCGTTGCATATTTTCCACCTTCCCTGATTGAAACAATGATAATCAATTTTCTATTTTGAAGGATTATCGAATTGTCCGTTCTAATTTAAATTGTTTCTTCGCTATTTTTTAAATAAATATTTCCTGTAGTACTTGTCAATTCGATTGTTGCCATTTCATCAGTCACACGACGGAATTGTAACAATTGGTTCATGCGCTCATTTTTTTCACGAACGACTTCGAAGTCTGTTAAACGGTTATGAATCTTTCCTAAACTAGAAGTTGCCGTGCCTTCCAGTCCTTGTTTGAGCGGTAGCGCAATTTTAACATCTCCATTGACCGTGTTCGCTTTTAATCGACGTAACGTTTCATCATTTAACGTCAAACGAATATCACCATTCACTAAATTCACGCTTAGGTTTTCTGGTATACTCTTCATGCGAACAGAACCGTTGACGGAATCAATGATTGAATCAATGATTCTGCCAGAACAAATCGTGATATTGCCATTTACCCCCGAAATTTCAAGCATCGACGCCTTAAGCTCTTCTAACGTGACATCCCCATTGGTTGATTTTACATAAATGTCCTTGACTTCAAACCCTTGAATTTCGAGGTCACCGTTTAATAATTTAAAAGCCGCATAGTCATACGTTCTTTGCGGTAAGTAAAAAATCGCATCAACCCGAACTCGTTTATTTGGTACTTTAAACACGAAACGATCTTCTGTCAGATCAATTTGGCTGCGTTCTTCAAAAGCAGCAAGCGGTGTCGCAGCATCCATTTTACCATAGAGTTTAATCATCGTTTCAACTTTAATTTCTTCTTTATCCCAAAATTTAAATTGTAACTGTCCATTGGCTACTTGGATATCTAAAATCGTTGCCGTCACCTCTTCAAAGAGGTACTCTTTTTCTAATTTCGTTGTCGCAACACCTGGGAATTTAACGTTAATATCTTTCCATTCAACATTTTCGCTGACACTTTGTGAAACTGTTTTAAATGTCTTTTTCAAGAATTTCCCCATTTGGTTCGTGACATCTACCACTTTCTCACCAACTTGGCTAAACGTTTCGTTGGCTTGTTCTTTCCAATCTTCAGGAATATCCATCTTTTGTTGAAATTCTTCTTTCTTTTGTGACCACTGAGATCGACGAATGTTTTTTAGTTGCCCTTCTAAATTTGCTTTTTCGTCATATAACTCGGACAATGTCCATTCTAATTCTTTAATTTCTTCTTCTAACGCGATGCGAACTTCTAGTTCCGCTTCCGTAAGAGCATCTAACTCTTCTTTCGTATTTAATTCCATCAACGCTTCTCTTACTTCAGCTAAAGTTGTTTTTAAACCATCGATTTCAACCATCACTTCATCTAAATCAACAGAAGCTTGATTTGATTCGGTCGCTAAACGATCTAAAATGTCCTCTAAATTTTTTTGATCTTGCGCTTGACGATCTTCCTCGTCTTCTTGTGATTCTTCTGTATGTTCAAATGCTGTATCGTCCATTATATTATCTACTGAATGCTGCGTCTCTTCATTTTGGGTTTCAGTCGTTTCAGATTGTATTTTTTTGCCCATTTCTTCCAATAAGTCTAAGGCTTCATCCGTAGAAAGCACACCTTTTTTGACTAATTCCAATATTCTTTCTCTTTCGTTCATGGAAATTGCCTCCTCAAGCAAATATTTTAGTACAAGTTTACCTTGTATCCCTATTATGCCCCTTTTCTCGAAAGAAATCATAGGTCTTAAGTACCAATTTTAGATAGATTTCGCTATAACAATTGATAAGGACTTGTCATTTTTTTGTAGAGTCAAAAATAACCAATAACCAAAGACGAAACTGACAGCCGTCTTTGGTTATTGGTTCATCTTAATTAACTATTTTTTAGAAAAATTCATCACGATTAGAGTTTAACTCACTAATTTTACCGGTTGCGAGGTAAACGATCCACTCACAAATATTGGTCACATAATCACCAATTCGTTCTAAATATTGGGCAATATTAATATATTCAGTCCCCATCACGATTAATTCCGAATCATTTTTCATTGCTTCAATCGTTTGATAGTAAATGTTGCTGTACCATTCGTTGACTTGATCATCCATTTTCGCAATCAATTTAGCATCGTCTTTATCCGTCTTCACATACGCAATCAAGACATTGTCTACCATCTTTTTGACGTAATCAGACATGTCATTCATTTCCTTCTCGATTTCCGGAATACGGTTTTCACCTTTAACACGAATCGTTGATTTTGCAATCGAAACCGCATGATCCCCCATCCGTTCTAAATCCGAACTGGCTTTCATCACGGTAATGATGCGACGCAAATCAGTAGTGACTGGTTGCTGAAGGGCAATCATTTCAAAACTTTTTTTCTCTAAACGGACTTCTAATTGGTTAATCATCTCATCTTGGGCAATCACTTCTTCTGCTAAGCGTCTGTCATGTTTCACATAAGCTTGAACGGAATTATGAATTGCTTTACTTACGAGCATTCCCATTTCATAAAATTG
Source organism: Enterococcus aquimarinus (assembly GCF_001885765.1). Classification (GTDB taxonomy): domain Bacteria; phylum Bacillota; class Bacilli; order Lactobacillales; family Enterococcaceae; genus Enterococcus_I; species Enterococcus_I aquimarinus. The sequence continues at coordinate 87,765 of NZ_JXKD01000003.1, forward strand.
ATTATGTAAGTTCAATAAATCTTCTTCAAATTGTGTTCGTAACATTCGTCTCTTCCTTCCGCTACTTTACTTTATAGGTAAGTTTATTATTAACCAAAACGGCCAGAAATATAATCTTCTGTTTCTTTCTTTTTAGGATCTAAGAAGATTTTTTTCGTATCTTCAAACTCAATTAAATCACCATTTAAGAAAAAAGCAGTTTTATCTGAAATACGTGAAGCTTGTGACATATTGTGCGTCACTATGATCATTGTATACTTTTCTCTTAATTCTAACAACGTATTTTCAATTTTTCCGGAAGAAACTGGATCGAGTGCGCTCGTCGGTTCGTCTAATAAAATAATTTCAGGATCGACTGCTAGCACGCGGGCGATACAAACCCGTTGTTGTTGACCACCGGAAAGAGACAAGGCACTTTGATGTAATTTATCTTTGACATCTTCCCAGACAGATGCAGCTTTCAAACTTTCTTCGACCACTTGATCTAAGACTTGTTTGTTCGTTTCGCCTTTTAGTTTTAAGCCGTAAATGACATTCTCATAAATCGAAAATGGAAAGGGATTCGGTTGTTGGAAAACCATGCCAATTTCTTTTCGTAATTCAACGATATCAGTCTTAGGGCTATAAATGTCACGACCTTTATACATGACGCTCCCGGTAATCGTAACACCTGGAATCAAATCGTTCATTCGATTTAATGAACGTAAATAAGTCGATTTCCCACAACCGGAAGGTCCAATCATCGCGGTAATTTCGCCTTTGTTAATCTCTAAATCAATGCCTTTTAAGGCTTCTTTTTTGCCATAATATAAATGTAAATCTCTCGAGGAAAGGATGATTTCACTCATTTTTTTCTCCTGCCTTTCTTAACCAAAATGTCCAGAAACATAATCTTCGGTCGCTTGGATTTTAGGACGAGTAAAGATTTTACTTGTTTCGTCGTATTCAATCGCATGACCAAGGTAAAAGAAGGCAGTATAGTCACTAATCCGCGCAGCTTGTTGCATGTTATGTGTCACGATAACGATTGAATAATCATCTTTTAAACTCACAATCGTTTCTTCTACTTTACCTGTTGAAATTGGATCTAACGCACTTGCTGGCTCGTCTAATAATAAAATATCTGGTTTCATCGCAATCGCACGGGCGATGCAAAGTCGTTGTTGTTGACCACCAGATAAAGCCAAGGCACTTTTATCGAGTGAATCTTTTACTTGCTCCCATAGTGCGGCTTGCTTCAAACTTGTTTCGACGATTTCATCGAGTTTATGTTTATCTTTTTCACCATGACGTTTCAAAGCAAAAGCGATATTTTCATAAATTGACTTACTAAAAGGATTTGGACGTTGAAAAACCATCCCGATTCGTTGACGCGTTTCATAGACATCTACTTGTTTAGAGTTGATATTCACGCCTTTATACATGATTTCTCCCGTTACTTTCGTATGCGCAATCTCATCGTTCATTCGATTTAATGACCGCAGATACGTCGATTTCCCACAACCTGACGGGCCGATTAATGACGTGACTTTATTCTTTTTGAATTGTAAATCGACACCTTTAATTGCTTCGTTGTCACCATACCAAACATGCAAATCATTCGTATGCAAAACAACGTCTTCAGGATTTTCCATTGTAATAATATTACGTTCTTCCCAATTATATGTTTTCATCTGAGTCTCCTTAAGCAGAAGTTAATTTTTTGTGTAGTCGTTTACCAATTGCCCGGGCACCAAAGTTAAAGCCTAGAACAGCCAAAATCAAGACTGCTGACGCTCCAGCAGAAACAGCTGCGCCATCAGGCATTGTGCCTTCTGTATTGATTTTCCAAATGTGAACCGCTAATGTTTCTGCTTGACGGAATAAACCGATTGGACTCGAAACACTCAATGGATTCCAGTTGGTGAAATCTAAGGCTGGTGCACTTTGCCCTGCCGTGTAGATGAGCGCGGCAGCTTCACCAAAAATTCTTCCTGAACTTAAAATAACGCCAGTTAAAATACCAGGTGTCGCTTCCGGCACAATGACGCGTAAGACTGTCTCCCAACGAGATAACCCTAGGGCAAGTCCCGCTTCACGTTGCGTGAAATGAACGGCTTTTAATGATTCCTCCACATTCCGAGTCAGCAAAGGTAAATTAAAGAACGTTAACGCTAATGCCCCTGAAATAATAGAAAATCCATATTCAAATTGAATAACAAAAATCAAGAATCCAAACAAACCGACGACCACTGATGGAAGCGAACTTAAAATTTCAATCGCCGTCCGAATCACATCAGTCACCCAGTTTTTCTTTGAATACTCTGCTAAATAAATTCCGGCACCTAAAGAAATCGGGAAACTGATTAACATCGTAATAAATAATAGGTAGAACGAGTTAAACAATTGAATCCCAATCCCGCCACCTACTTCATAAGCACGTGAAGGTTGTGTCAGAAATTCCCAAGAAATATGAGGAAGTCCACGAACTAAAATATAAAGTAACAACGAGGCTAAAATCATGACAATCACAGCTGCGATGCCATATAAAATACCTGTTGCTAACTTATCAACTTTCTTTGCATTCATTATTTCAGACTTCCTTTCTTCCCAATTAAGCGGATCACAATGTTAAAGACTAATGACATAAAGAGCAAAATTAACGCTAATGACCAAAGTACGTTATTTTCAACCGTTCCCATGATCGTATTTCCAATTCCCATCGTTAAAATCGATGTTAACGTAGACGATGGTGTAACCAAGCTAGTAGGAAGTAGTGCCGCATTTCCGATTACCATTTGAATCGCTAGCGCTTCTCCAAAAGCACGCGCCATACCAAAAACAACTGCGGTTAAAATACCTGGAACTGCCGCTCGTAAAACTACTTTATAAGTTGTTTGCCAACGAGTTGCGCCTAATGCGAGCGATGCTTCACGATAATGGCGTGGCACACTCTTTAAAGCATCGACCGTCATTGTCGTAACAGTTGGTAAAATCATGACAAACAAGACAAACGTCCCTGCTAGAATACCAAAACCTGTTCCTCCAAATACCGAACGGACGGCTGGAACAATAACCGATAATCCAATAAAACCATAAACAACGGAAGGGATCCCAACGAGTAACTCAATGACTGGTTGTAAGATTTTTTGTCCTTGTTTTGGTGAAATTTCAACCATAAAAACAGCTGCGCCAATCGCAAAAGGCGTCGCCACAATCGCTGATAAAAAAGTCACTAAAAACGAACCGACGATCATCGGTAAAGCCCCCACTAAAGGTTGCCCGTTTTCTCCTACTTGACTAGGATTCCACTTCGTTCCAAATAGGAAGTCAAAGAAATTTACTTTATCGACAAAGAACGTTGCGAGTCCTTTACTTGCTACAAAATAAAAGATGGAAACAACTACAAGAACAATTAATAAGATACAAAATAAGCTAATTAATTTTCCTCTTTGTTCCATTTTTGCACGTTTTGATTTTTTCATTAATATTTGTTTTACATCTTCCAAGAGAAAGCCTCCTCAAAATCTATTGATTCTACCTCTAACTAGTCTACTCGTTGTAAGTCAATTTTACTTTAACCTTTTGTAAATCGAACGTAAAGTTTGTAAATTTTGTGTAAACCCGGTATTAAGGTAGAAGATTTCCTTCCCAATCTCGTTGCACTTGCATTGAAGAAATGGAAATATAGCCTAATTTTCCAACAATATTTTCTTGTACATCCTCTGATAAAATATAGTCAATAAAATCTTTGGTTAAACCTGTTGGCTCTCCTTTAGTATACATATGTTCATAAGACCAAATAACCCATTGATTTGTCCGGACATTGTCATCTATCGGTTCTACACCATCAATTTTTAACGTTAACACCTCGTCATTGACATAAGAAAAAGCAACATAACTAATCGCACCTGGCGTGTCGGCTACAATTTGCCGTACCATTCCACTTGAATCTTGTTCTTGTGATTGTTTGGCTGTCGCACCATCTAAAACCCAACGTTCAAACGTATTTCTTGTCCCACTACCATTGGCACGATTTAATAAGACAACTTTGAGATCGTTACCGCCAATTTCACTCCAGTTTGTGACTTCACCAATAAAGACCCGTCGTAAATCTTCCATCGTAATATCCGTTAGTCCGACTTCTTTATTTACAATCGGTGTAATACCCACGACTGCAACTTGATGACTAATTAATTTAGAGGCATCAATTCCACTTTTTTCTTCCGCAAAAACATCAGAATTCCCAATTTGAACGGCTCCAGATTGGACTTGGCTTAAGCCTGTACCACTTCCTCCACCTTGGACATTAATAAAGCGGCCTGGATTCGCTGTTTGAAAACTCTCGGCCGCGGTTTCAACTAACGGTTGTAAAGCAGAAGACCCTACGGCCGTAATGGATTCCCCACGGTCAATCCAACTTGCACAACCACTTAAAACGGTCATTAATCCTAGTATTGCTATTGCTGCATATTTTTTTTTCATACTGAAACTCCTTATATTAAAATTAATAGGTATTTAAATTCCCTTTCATTTTCTATCTTAACATTTCCCTAAACTTTTTGAAATTAGAATTCACTAAAAGATGAACCTCTCTTTTCATTTCGAAAAAAAGAATGCCACCCATAACCTCCAAAAATTGAGATGATTCTTACACTTATTCTATCATAATGTTCTTACTAACACCCACTCTTACCTTTTTAGTAGAAAAATAAATTTGGTCCAGAACGTTTACGAATAGGACAAAAAAAAGAAGTAGCCCATACTTCACTACTTCTTTCTTATTGAAGATTAAATCTTTAAAAAACGTCTCATTGAGATAATCGAACCAAGTGATCCAATCGTAATACCAATAAGAATTAAAGCACCACTCACTTGAAACATTAAGACACCTGGTTCAAGTAAACTATAGTTAGAGCGGAGTAAAATAGGATTTAGCATCCGATAAATTTCAGGATAGCCCAAAATAATCAACGCAACTGGAAGCGCAGACCCGAAAAGACCAATCCAACCACCTTCTAAAAAGAACGGCCAGCGAATATACCCATTTTTAGCACCCACTAAGCGCATAATCTGGATTTCACGTTCACGTGATAAAATCGTGATTCGAATTGTATTAGAGATTAAGAACATTGCTACAAAAAGTAACAAACCTGAACCAACTAAGCCCCAAGTGCGTACGCCTTCTGCAATCCCAAAAATTTTATCTGATAAATCTTCCCCATACGTCGCTTTGTGCACCACTTTGCTATACTCTGAGGATTGTGCTGCCTTCGTAATATCTTTAACATATTGCGGTTCTGTTGCACGCACAATAAAAACATTTAACAATGGATTATCTTGATCAAATAATCCCCAAACATCTCCGTAAGATTCTTTTACTCGTTCAAGTTCTTCATCTTGACTTGAAAATTCAACCGATTCGACATGGGGTAAAGCTTTTAAAGTCGCTTCTAGTTCATCTTGCTCTTCTTGCGTGACACCGTGATTCATGAAAACAGAAACTTCTACGTTGTTTTCCATGTCTTCAGCTAATTTAACAGTATTTAAAATAATCATTAAAAAGGCACCTAATAAAGCTAATGTAATCGTCACAGCACTAATAGAAGAGATTGTCATCCATCCATTGCGACGCAAACTTTTAAGACTTTCTAATATATGACGAAAGAATGTTCTAATCATCGTATCCATACTCTCCTTCTACTTGGTCACGAATAATGCGACCATTTTCTATCGCAATCACACGATGACGGATCGTATTAACGATGGTACTGTTATGGGTTGCCATCACAATAGTCGTTCCTTGGGCATTAATGCGATCAAGAAGTTTCATGATTTCCCATGAATTTTCTGGATCTAAATTTCCCGTTGGCTCATCGGCAATTAATACTTTAGGAGTATTGACAATGGCACGCGCAATCGATACCCTTTGTTGTTCTCCCCCAGATAATTCACTAGGAAAGACACGAACCTTATGCTTTAGTCCAACTAAATCTAAGACTTCCATGACGCGCTTTTTAATTTCACGCGGTTTACGACCGATTACTTGCATCGCATATGCGACATTTTCATACACTGTCTTTTTGGGAAGTAACTTATAGTCTTGGAAGACGACGCCGACTTCACGACGCATATTCGACACATCTTTATTTTTGATTTTTAATAAATCATAGCCAGCGATGTTTAACAGGCCTTTGGTTGCTTTTTCTTCTCGATACATTAATTTAATAAACGTTGATTTTCCCGCACCACTAGGACCAACGACATAAACAAATTCACCTGGTTTAATTGAAACTGAAAGGTTACGAATCGCAGTTGTACCATTCGAGTATTTTTTCATTACATCCTGCATTTCTATCATGCTTATCTCTCCACCTTTTTTATCGATACTGGATTATTATAGCATTGCTATGTTTCATTTCGCTTGCACTAAGTTACAATTTGATTGCAATTCCATCATTTTTGTGGATTATTTTCATTTAGTTGCATTTTTAAGAAAGCATCAATGAATCCATCCAACTCTCCGTCCATCACTGCTTGAATATTTCCAGTTTCATAATTCGTGCGATGATCTTTCACCATCGAGTAAGGATGGAAAACATACGAACGAATTTGTGAGCCCCAACCAATTTCTTTTTGTTCCCCACGTAGACTAGCAGCTTCTTGTTCTTGTTTTTCAACTTCTAACTGATAGAGTTTAGCCTTTAACATCGACATCGCTTGGTCTCTATTTTTTAACTGCGATCGTTGTGCTTGGCTAGCAACGACCACACCTGTTGGTAAATGGGTAATACGGACGGCTGAATCGGTCGTATTAATATGTTGTCCTCCAGCACCACTTGCCCGGTAGGTATCGACTTTTAAATCATCTGAGTTAATGGCAATATCAATCGTCTCATCGAGTTCTGGCATGACATCAACTGAACAAAATGACGTATGTCTACGCTTAGCTGAATCAAAAGGTGAAATACGAACCAGACGATGCACGCCTTTTTCAGATTTCAAATAACCATATGCGTTGTGTCCTTTAATTAATAAAGTTACACTCTTAATACCCGCTTCATCTCCTGCTTGATAATCAATCATTTCGACTTTAAAGCCTTCATGATCGGCCCAACGTTGGTACATGCGCAACAACAAACTACCCCAATCTTGAGATTCTGTTCCACCAGCTCCAGGATGTAGTTCTAAGATAGCATTACTATGATCATATGGACCATCAAGTAATAACGATAGTTCGTAGACACTCATCTCTTCTTTTAAAGTACGCAATCCGGTTAACAATTCCGTTTCGATTTCAACATCGTATTCGTCTTGCAACATCTCAAGCAACATTTCTAGTTCTTCTACTTGACTAGCCAGTCGATGAAAACGGTCATAGGTTTCTTTGTTACTATTATTCGCATTGATAATACTTTGAGCAGCCATACTATCATCCCAAAAGCCAGGTTCGGCCATTTGATGTTCCACTTGGGCAATTTCTTCTTCTAGGCGATCTAAGTCAAAGAGACCCCCTAAAGCTTGTGATTTTTTGATTCATCTCTGTGAGTTGATGACGGATTTCTGATAATTCCATATTCATTCCTTCTTTCTATTATTCATCATTACCTTAAGCGGCACTTATTTATCGTAATACATCTATCTCATATTCGCTAACTTAACTAAAAAACGGTCTGTTTTCTAAAGACCCATACAAAAAACGGAGCCATGACAGATATATGCCACAGCTCCACCAATCCTTATACTGTTTGGTTTCTACCATGACAGTTTTTATATTTTTTCCCACTACCACATGGGCATAAGTCATTACGACCGATATTTTTTGCTTCAATCGCAGGTTGCGTTGTTGGTTGAGCTTCAACGACTTGTTCTCTTTGAACATTTTGACGAATCTCAGATTTCATGAATAAGCGCGTAACTTCATATTCAATCGCCCCAACCATTGTTTCAAACATATCATAGCCTTCTGTTTGATATTCAACTAATGGATTGTTTTGCCCGTATGCACGTAAGCCAATAGATTGACGTAATTGATCCATTGCATCAATATGATCGGTCCATTTTGCATCAACAACTCGCAAAATAACAACTTTCTCAAATTCTAACAATTGTTCTGGACTATTTAAATGTTGCGCTTTTTCATCAAATTTCGCTTGCGCTAAGTCAAGTAACATCGTTTTAATTTCTTGTGGTTTTTTGCCTTCTAAATCTGCAAGCGAAATGGAATCTTCATGAACTAAGGCACTTCCTGCAAAATCAACAATTCCTTGATAATTCACGACATTACTTTCTAATTGAACGTGACCGTCGACAATCCGATCAATCGTACGTTTTACCATTCCCATTAATTGAGCAGATAGCGTCTCATCTTCCATAATCACTTGTTGACGTTGACGGTAAATAACTTCACGTTGTTCACGCATCACATCATCATATTGTAAGACGTTTTTACGAGTATCATAGTTATTTCCCTCAACCCGTTTTTGCGCAGATTCTACTTGTTTCGAAAGCATTCTACTTTGAATCACAGCATCATCTTCATCGATATTCATGCGATCTAAGAAAGCTTTAATTCGTTCAGAACCAAAGCGTTTCATCAAATCGTCTTCAAGAGAAAGATAAAATTGAGAAACACCTGGATCTCCTTGACGACCTGAACGTCCGCGTAATTGATTATCAATCCGTCGAGATTCGTGACGTTCTGTCCCAATGACAGCTAACCCACCTAACTCGGCCACACCTAAACCAAGTTTAATATCGGTTCCACGACCTGCCATATTGGTGGCAATTGTTACCGCCCCTTTTTGACCAGCGTTTAAAATAATTTCGGCTTCTTTAAAGTGATTTTTCGCATTTAACACTTCATGTGGTACTTTTGCTTGGTGTAATAACTCAGAAAGATACTCCGATGTCTCTACTGCAACGGTTCCGACAAGGATTGGTTGCCCTTTACGGTAACGCTCTTTAATGTCTTCTACAACTGCTTTAAATTTACTTTGTAGTGTTGGATAAAGTAAATCTGCACGGTCATCACGGACAATGGGACGATTCGTTGGAATTTGAATGACTTGAATGTTATAAATTTCGCGGAATTCTTCTTCTTCTGTTTTGGCAGTCCCTGTCATTCCGGCTAATTTTTTATACATCCGGAAAAAGTTTTGGAACGTAATGGTCGCAAGTGTTTTCGTTTCATCTTCAATTTCAACATTTTCTTTTGCTTCAATTGCTTGATGTAAGCCGTCAGAATAACGACGACCATCCATAATACGACCGGTAAATTGATCGACGATTAAGACTTTTCCTTCTTGAATCACATAGTCAATATCGCGTAACATAATATAATTTGCGCGAAGGGATTGATCCAAGTGATGCGTTAACGCCGTGTTCTCAATGTCATATAAGTTCTCTAAGACAAAGGTTTCTTCCGCTTTTTCAATTCCTGCTTCGGTTAAAGTAATGGTTTTTGATTGAACATCAATTTTATAATCTTCGTCTTCTTTCAATCGTTTGACAAAGTTGTCTGCGCGAGTATATAAAGCAGTCGACTTTTCTGCTTGCCCTGAAATAATCAACGGAGTACGTGCTTCATCAATTAAAATCGAATCGACTTCATCGACAATCGCATAATTAAGCGGACGTTGAACCATTTGATGACGGTACACGACCATATTGTCTCTTAAATAATCAAAACCTAATTCGTTATTGGTACTGTATGTAATATCTGCCGCATAGGCTGCGCGTTTTTCTTCTGATGTTTTTGAGTTGATATTTAAGCCTACTGTCAATCCTAAAAACTCATATAACTCGCCCATTTCAGTTGAGTCACGAGTCGCTAAGTATTCATTGACCGTCACAACATGGACACCTAGTCCAGTAATGGCATTTAAGTACACAGGCATGGTAGCCGTTAAGGTTTTCCCTTCCCCGGTTCTCATTTCTGGGATATTACCATCATGTAAAACAATCCCACCCATTAATTGAACGCGGTATGGATATAATCCTAAGACACGTTTAGCCGCTTCACGAACAACTGCAAAAGCCTCCGTTAATAATTCATCCAATGTTTCACCATTTTTATATCGATTGCGAAATTCTTCTGTTTTCGCTCTAAGTTCTTCATCTGATAAAGCGCTCATTTGTTCTGCTAGCAGTTCAATTTTATCTGCCATTTGTTCTAAACGCTTTAATTCTTTTTTATCATTTTCTATTAAATTCTTTAAAAAATTAGCCATTACAAAGCAAGTCTCCTTCTAATTCAATTCTTCTTACGTTTTAGTAATCAAAAAGTCTCCAATCCATTTTATCATTTGTTCCTCGGGAATGCTACATTTTCTACTAATCTCTCGCTAAAATCAAATAGCCATGCTTCTTTTGGCATCAAGGGTTAATCTGATAGATTATCTTTGAAAAAAGATAATTTCACGATAAAAGAAAGTAAATGAGAAATCTTGCGTTCGAGGAGTTTGCAATATACTCAGTCTACTTGTAAAAAAATCGTTCATAATTTTCTTTTTATGATACGATTCTTAGGTGCCCTATCATTTTTTCTATGAATCGCTCAAACACTGCAATCGCGGTTGTATAACGTTTAGTGTTGATGACTGATATCCGTATCTTTCTTCAACACTTTACTTAGGATAGTTTATTTTTAGAGATGATGGGCTCATTACTAAACTATTTTCTTTTATCATTTCTTTCAATTTTTGACAAAATATGCACCAAAAAGAGATTAGAAACTAGCGGACCGGAGAAAAACGCCTTGTGTTGGCTGCGTCAAAAGACGAAATGTGAATGACTCTAGGTTTGTGCTTTAGCACTTACCTAGAGTTTGAAGCTTTTGAGCTGAGCGACCTAGGCTCGAAGCGGTCTCGCAGCCCCCTCACACAAGGCGGTTTTTCGTAGGGAAGCGCGAAATTCCATCAACACCATTTGGTGAAGAGCCACAATATCGTTATAAAAATACAAAAAAGCAAAAGTCACATAGGACTTTTGCTTTTTATTCTAAAATTTATTAAAAGTTAGTCTGTTTCGATTAACCCGTATTTTCCATCTTTACGACGGTAAACAATGCTTGTGCCATTTGTTTCTGCATCTTCAAAAATAAAGAAGTTATGACCTAGCATGTTCATTTGTAATACGGCTTCTTCACTATCCATTGGTTTTAATGATAAACGCTTCGTACGAACAATTTCTAATTCTGAATTGTTTTCTTCTTCGGCTTCATCCACAAAGATTGAACTTGTCTTCATATTTGGAATTGCTGTTTCACGAGATTTCCGGTTAATTTTTGTTTTAAATTTGCGAATTTGACGTTCTAATTTATCGACAACCAAATCTACGCTTGCATAGAGATCTGGTGAAGTTTCTTCAGCTCGCAATACAAGATAAGGTAGCGGGATCGTCACTTCGACTTTCGCAGTTTTTTCTGTGTACACTTTCAAGTTGATGTGTGCTGTTGCATCAGGAACATCATTAAAGTAACGTTCTAATTTACCAACTTTCTTTTCTACATAGCTACGAATCGCTTCTGTGACTTCGATATTTTCTCCACGTACATTATATCTAAACATAACAATTGCCCCTTTCGTCTACCAATTAAAGAGAGAGAAGGACCACTCTTTCCCTCTTCTTACTTCTATTATATCGAACTTTATGAGAAATGCAAAAGAAATCGTTACCAAAATCCATTTCTTTTTAACAGTCTTAGCGAGCCAAGGAGATTGTCCGAATCATCGCTGGTTGATATTGCCTTAAAACATCTGCTGCATGAAAGAGCGTACGCCCTGTGGTATAGACATCATCAAACAAAATGATCTTCTTCCCTTTAATTAAATGGACCCTGTTAGTCGGCACAAAAGGTTGCGGTACCGCTAAGCGTTCAATACGATTTTTTTGCGCTTGTGGTGCAGTATGGATCGCTTTTTCTAATAATTGAACAGTTGGAATGCAAGCAGCATCTAACAACGCTTGGGTCTGATTGAATCCGCGCTCTAAAAACCGATCTTGCGAGAGAGGAATTGGACAAATCAGACTATGGCGCTCTTGTTTAAAATAGGATTTTAGTTCAGTTGTAAACGTGGTTCGTAAGCGATAATCCCCTAAAAACTTATACTGAAATAACCACTCTTGAAAAGCCGAATCATATACAAAAAAAGCATGATGCATAAAATCATAGGTTGGGAAGTGTCGTTGCCACAAAATACAATCCTCACACTTTTCCATCACCCCACTTTTTCGACAAGTGGGGCAAGACTGTTTTGGGGTTGGAGTTAAACGGCTATGGCATCTTTGACAACATTGATTCATAATCGTCGTCGGCCACAGCATTTCTTTGATAGTCAAATTGCGATTCATTAGTATTTGACACCAACTACATCTCATGTGTCACCAACTTTCTTCGCCAAAGCATTCATCTCCTTAATTTCTTTTTTCGCTTGTCGCATCGCTTGCGTATTTTGATTATAAAAAAAGAGGACTCGCCCATGATGATAGGCACCTTTACGATCAACACGTCCGGCAATTTGCACCAAAGCAGATTTGCTAAATACTGCGTGGTTAGCGCCCATCACAATCACTGAAACCCGTTCAAAGGTCACTCCTCGCTCTAAAATCGTACTGGTAAATAAGATTCGATATTTCTTTTGGCGCATCTTCTCAACTTTTTCTTTTCTATTTTCGTCTTCTGCGTGCACACTGGTAATGATATCCGCCGCAAAAAAACGGGAAGTTGCCCGACATAAGGCATCCATATAAGAAAGACTTGGACAAAAAACTAACACGTCATTGTCTTGTAATAATTCACGTAACAGCTTTAAGAATTTCTTCATGCGCGATGGCTTTTTGTAACAAGATTCCCACCGAAGGTACCAGTGACATTCAGGAACAATCAAGGGTCTTTTATGAAACCGAACGGGTAATTTTTCAATAGCAAACGTCGCTTCGACTTCTCTTATTAGATGTAGCGGAGGGGTGGCGGTTAAATAGATTAAACGCCCATTGAGATGTAATGCTTGTTTTAGACCATAGCGTAACATTTGATCCCCCTCATAAGGAAAGGCATCAATTTCATCCACAATAATTAAATCAAAAGCCTGATAAAAATGCAGTAATTGGTGGGTCGTGCAAATCGTTAATTTTCGATAGCAATAACTTTCTTCAGAATTTCCATGGAGTAATAATACAGTCTCTAACACAAACGCACTTTTTAATCTAGGATATAATTCGCGGCAAACATCTATTCGTGGCGACGTGACACAAACACGCCCGCCCTTTGCTAGAACTGAGTGTATCAGCGGGAAAATCATTTCGGTCTTACCTGAACCTGTGACTGCCCACAACAAGCTATCACGCCCTGCTTGAAGCGACTGTAACAAGCGATCAGTAATGGTTTGTTGGAGCGTTGTTAAAGAACCTTGCCACGTTAATAGAACCTCTCTAGGAAGCTGTGAGTCCGGTGATTCGATGATGGACACTAACCGATCATCACTCGTCAACTTCCCGAACTTTAAACAAACGGAACAAAAATATTTCCCGCTAGGCAAGCGATGTTCTGCTTTGGCTAACTGACTTCCACATCGCTGACAAGTAACATGTTTTTCAATCGACATCGCTGGACGTATATAAAAATGCGGGTCATTCAATTCTTGAACACGCGCTTGACTCAGGACCACTTGTCTACCGATGAACTCTTCCATTTAGGCCTCACCTCTATAATAGAGAATACGAAAAAACACGAAGGATTTTTTTCCTTCGTGCTTATTTTATCTTAATTAACTATTTTTATTTTTTTCAATCAAATCAAAGGCTTGTTGTAAAACTTTTTCGCCGTTCATCATGCCATAATCTGCCATATTAATGATTTCTAGTGGAATTCCTTTTGGTGCAAGTCGTTTCTCGAAATCCGCTTTCATAAAACGAACTTGTGGACCCAATAACAAGACATCCACTTCTTTATTTTCTAAATGATGATCTGCTTCTGAAGCTGATACGGCAAAAATATCGGTATCAAACCCCTGAACTTCTGAAGCCTTTTGCATTTTAGTGACTAACAAACTGGTACTCATTCCTGCTGAACAAACTAACATAATTGTTTTTTTCGCCATCTTATTTCCCCCACTTTATTGTTATTAAAATCAAACGAATCCTATCCTGTTAAATTATAAAACAATCTACTACTTTGTCAATGAAGATTGTTGTTATTTTTCTAACCATGTTGCTTTTAATAATGGTCTAAAAACCACATATTCTTTTTGTAAATCGACATGAATCACTTCGTAGTTCGCATTCAGCCAGGCATACGCACCTTTTTCAGGATATAAATAATCATTTGCCCACCAGTCTGTACTTGTCCGCGCGGTCCGTGGCAAGCCACTTGCTGGAAAAAGAAGTTCATTGATTTGGGTAAACGTTAACGTCACCTGGGTGCCCCCATTATTTCGAAGATAGTTTGTGATAACATCGTATTTTTTTTTGCGTTCAACCAAACTTCTCACCCTTTTCTTTCTATTATCTAGCTTCTTTGTCAAAAATGCAACCTTAAGAAAATTGATATCTCGTGCTTTTTTCCTTATACTAGAATAAACGAAAGCGAGGGATGACGTTTGCTAGAAAGTTATCGAACGATTAAAGAAAATGGCCAATGGGAAATTGACATCAAAAAATCACGTTTCATCTGTTTTCTTCAACGTGTCACAACAGAAGAAGAAGCGCGTACGATGATTCAACAGATAAAAAAAGAACATTGGAAAGCGAATCATAACTGTAGTGCTTTTATTATTGGAAGTGACGGCCATCTAATCCGTTCAAGCGATGATGGCGAACCTAGTGGAACAGCCGGGACACCGATGCTTGAAGTGTTAAAACAAAATGAGATCATTAACGTTGTGGCGGTCGTGACTCGATATTTCGGTGGCACAAAATTGGGTGCAGGTGGTTTAATCAGAGCCTATTCCACCGCGGTCTCTGAGGCGTTAAAACAAGTGGGAATCGTCGAAATCAAAACACAACAAGAACTGTTCGTTACGATTGAGTATTCTTTACTAGGAAAATTACAACATTTTTTAGAATTGAACGACTATCCGATTAAAGACACGCAATTTACTAACGAAGTGACCGTTTGCCTCACCGTCGATGAAATAGAACGCACACAAGCCGAAATTGTCGAATTATTAAATAACCAAGTCACTTTTGAAATAGGAAAATTTATTCCAACTGAAATTCCGATAACATAACAAAAAGAGATGAGGCTAAACTCATCTCTTTTTTAGTGATTTTTCGCACGCCATTTAATCGTTTGTTTCGTTGGTCGTTTTTCTGACACTCGAATTCCTTTTTGTGTGATGTTAACAATTACATTTTTTTTCGACAAATCATAAAGATGTTCAACGGCATCCACGATTTGTTCTTTTAAATGAAAATCAAATTTCATTTTTAATCACTCCTACTCTCTTTTATTTTACGTTTATTTAAGAGTAGCCTAAAAGACCGAATTTTTCAAATAAAAAAAGAGTAAACGATAAACGTTACTCTTTCGTTAAAATAACTGGGGTAGCTGGATTCGAACCAACGCGTGAGGGAGTCAAAGTCCCTTGCCTTACCGCTTGGCTATACCCCAATGGTGGAGGAGAGTGGATTCGAACCACTGAACCCGAAGGAACGGATTTACAGTCCGTCGCGTTTAGCCACTTCGCTACTCCTCCAAAAGGTTTACTGAAAAACCTGACTCACTTATAATACAAAATTTTTCAGAGTAATGCAAGTCTTTTTTCAAAAATTATTCATGTAAATTCCATTGACGAATAATTGCCTCTACCGCAAGTTCAAATGTCTTATTTGAGCCGATTGCTTCGTCATCCATGAATGCTTGAAAATCCTTCACACCATAAGCTAAAATCTCACCAATTTTCTTTTTCCCAATATAAAGTTCTGTCACTTCATATTCTTGTCCTTGAAGAATTCTTTTTTTCTCTTCCATACGGATTTGTATCTCTTTATTTTTTTTCATATTTTTCACCTCGTTCTCTATCTTAGCATATTTTTGATATTTTACGAGTACTATTTCACATAAAATAGGATCTCATTTGAAACTTTTAACTTAAAAAGCTAGAAACCAATCACTCGGTTTCTAGCTAACAACGTTAAGGATTCGTCACAACAGCACTGATGACGGTAAAGCCCGCATCGCTTAGAATATCTTTGACCAGTTGTGCCTCTTTTGTTTCAATTTGAAGTTCCACAACTGTTTGAGCATTTTGACGATCCACAACAACCGTTAAAATACTCAATTGTTTTTGCGCTAAAACGCGCGTAATATCGGCTAATACTCCAGGATGATCGTTAGCCACTGCTAAGGAAACACGCGTTCCACCCGCATAATAACCCGTAATTTTTAAGAAAGCATCGAAAATATCATTATTAGTAATGATTCCGACTAACTTTCCTTCTTCAATGACTGGTAAAACCCCAACGTTGTTTTGACGCATTTGCGCAATTCCATCTTCTAACAGAGCGTCTGGTCCAATGGTTTCGACTTTTTTAATCATGATCTCTTTTACAGATGTTTTGTTTAACAGATAATTGACTTCGTACACACTTAGACTTGTTGCTTTTGAAGGCAATGCTTCTTGAATCACACCTTCTGTAATTAATCCAATCAACGTCGTCCCTTCCACTACCGGCAAACGATGAATTTTATGTTGCTTCATCAAATCAACCGCATCGAAAATCGGCGTTGTCGGGCTAACCGTAATTAAATTGGTCGACATAAAATCTTTTACACTCATGATTTATCCTCCTAAGTATGCTTTTTTCACAGATTCACTCGTTAATAATTCTTGACCGGTTCCTTCTAACACAATTTTCCCAGTTTCTAAGACATACCCTCGATCTGCGATAGAGAGTGCCATATTCGCATTTTGTTCAATCAATAACACGGTCGTACCTTGCGCCTTGATTTCTTCAATAATCGAAAAAATTTCACGAATAAAAATCGGTGCAAGTCCCATGGACGGTTCATCTAATAAAAGAAGTTTAGGACGTGACATTAATGCTCGACCCATTGCCAGCATTTGTTGTTCGCCGCCAGAAAGAGTGGCAGAATCTTGTTTTTTGCGTTCTTTTAACACCGGAAAACGGCGATAAACCGCCTCATAGTCTTGTTTTAACTCGCTATCATTTCGAAGAAAAGCGCCCATTTCTAAATTTTCTTGAACGGTGAGTCCTGCAAATACATGGCGTCCTTCTGGTACTTGTGACAATCCTTGCATCACGATTTTTTGCGGTGCTTCTTTTTCAATCGCTTTTCCTTCAAAGGTGATTGAACCGCCTGAAGGTCGAACTAAGCCAGAAATCGTTCGTAAAATAGACGTTTTCCCCGCACCATTGGCTCCAATGAGTGAGACGATTTCTCCTTGTTCAACATGAAAGGAAACATCGTGAATGGCTTCAATTAGTCCGTATTTAACGAATAAATTTTCCACTTTTAACATTAGATTTCCCCTCCTAAATAAGCTTCAATCACTCGTGCATTCCCCTTAATTTCATCCGGGGTACCTTCAGCAATGACTTGACCGTATTCTAACACATAAATTCGTTCGCAGACATCCATGACTAGATTCATATCATGTTCGATCAAAATAATCGTAATTCTAAATTCCTTTTGAATTCGGTAAATTAAATCAGTTAACTCGGCTGTTTCTTGTGGATTCATTCCAGCAGCTGGTTCATCCAAAAAGAGAATTTTTGGTTGCGTCGCTAGTGCACGCACAATTTCAAGCCGACGTTGCTCCCCATAAGGTAAATTGCGTGCTAATGTCTCCATTTTATCTTCTAATTGAAAAATAGCTAAGAGTTCAGCCGCCTTTTCTTTTAAATTTTGTTCTGTTTGATAAAATTTTGGCAAACGCAAGATATTCGCTAAAAATGATGCCTTTTCAACCTCGCGCATCGCAATTAAGACATTGTCTAAAACAGTCAAATCTTTAAATAAGCGAATATTTTGAAACGTTCGACCGAGTCCAATTTCGGCAATTTTATAAGGTTTCATTCCATTTAAGCGCGTTGTTTTGCTGCCATCATTAAATAAGACATCACCTGACGTTGGTTCATAAACACCCGTTAATAAGTTAAATAGGGTCGTTTTTCCAGCGCCATTGGGGCCAATTAAACCGACAAGTTCATTTTCATTTAACGTTAAATTGACATGAGAAACCGCAGTTAAGCCACCGAAGTTTTTCGTTAATTTCTCAACGGTTAGTAGAGGCATTCGATTCTCCCCCTTTTTTTCCAAATCGTTGGAAGATTTTTTTGACTGAAAATTCTTTACTACCCAGTAAGCCACCTGGTTTAAAAATCATAATAAGGATAATCGCGAGCGCATAGAAAATCATCCGTAAGTTACCTAAATCTTGCAAATACATATTGAGGAAGCCTAAAACAACTGCAGATACAATTGCTCCAGTTGTACTACCAATGCCACCAAAAACCACAATGATTAAAATATCAATCGACTTCATAAACGTAAAGTCACTTGGGAAAACGGACTGTTGATAACTTGCATAGAGACTTCCACCAATACTAGCAAAAATACCGCCAATCACAAAAGCGAGAACTTTATATTTCGTTGTATTGACCCCCATCGCTTCTGCCGCGATTTCATCTTCTCGAACCGATAACGTCCGTCGCCCAAAACTACTATTCATGTAATTCGAAATAAAGACAATCGTTAAAACCATCACAATAAAGATAATTTGCCAGTTACTAAATAATGGAAGTCCAAAAATCCCGGACGGACCATTTGTCAAACCACTAAAGTTAATAATTAAGATACGAATAATTTCAGAGACTCCTAGTGTGGCAATCGCGAGATAATCACCTTTCAAACGTAAAGTAGGAATCCCTACGACTAATGCAATGACACCGGAGATAATGACTCCTACTAACATACTTAGAAAGAAGCTTAAAAAAGTTGGACTTTTTGCGGTAATAATCGCCGTCGCATAGGCTCCTATTGCCATGAATCCCGCATGACCGAGAGAAAATTGACCCCCAAATCCAATAATTAAATTCAAACTGACCGCTAAAATAATGTTGATACCAATGTTGGCAATAATGGCGTCAGTAAAAATATTTATTTTTCCCGAATTATATAAGAAAAACAATACAAAATAGAAAATGGCTGCGATGGCTGTCCAAGTTATATTATATTTTAGATTTTTTTTCATTTGTGTCCACCTACACTTTCTCTTTCACATTTTTACCTAAAATACCGGCTGGTCGAATAATTAAGATGACAATTAAGACGCCGTATACCAACGCATCTTTGTAATCCGAAAATCCAACCGCTGTGGAAAGTGTCTCGATTAAACCAATCACAAATCCACCTAAGGCAGCCCCTGGAATAATACCAATTCCTCCTAAAACCGCTGCGACAAATGATTTAAGACCGGGAGCGACACCCATCATTGGATCAATCGAATTATAATATAAACCAATTAACATTCCCCCTGCAGCTGCGAGCGCCGAACCTAATGCAAACGTAAAAGAAATCGTCCGGTTAACGTTAATTCCCATCAGTTGAGCAGCATCTGGATCGACACTGACTGCCCGCATCGCTTTCCCCATCTTTGTTCCTTTTACAATTATTTGTAATAATAACATCAAAGAGACGGAAACAAATAAGATTAACAATTGAATATTACTGACACTTATTCCACTAAAGGTATAAAGTTTCCGCTCAATTGCTTGCGGAAAAGGTCTTGTATCTGGAGAGAAAAAGTAAATCATGAGGTTTTGTAGTAAATAAGAAACCCCAATGGCCGTAATTAACGCCGAAATTCGCGTTGCGCCTCGTAAAGGGCGGTAAGCCAGAATTTCGATAATTACACCTAAAGCTGCACTGACAATCATTGAGACAATCATTGCTACAAAGAAGCCCCAACCATTCGGGAATATACCCCAATCATTGAATTGATGAATTAAAAAGTAGCCAATAAAACTACCAATCATATAAATTTCACCATGGGCAAAGTTGATTAATTTAATAATGCCATAAACCATCGTATATCCTAACGCCATTAACGCGTAAATGCTGCCTAGAAATAAGCCGTTAATCAGCTGTTGAATGATTATTTCCATTAGTATCACTTCCGAATCATTAATTTTCTGAAAAAAGCTGTGACAAAACCTAAAGTTGATTTTGCCACAGCTCACATTCCTTTATTTTTAAGGATTAATTACTTCTGCAGAACTTTCTTTCCCATCTGTAAAACCAACTACCACTAATGATTTTTCAGGGTTGTGTTGTGCGTCCATTGTGATATTACCCGTCACACCAACAAAATCTTTCAGGGTCGCTAATCCTTTTGTAATGGAAGCAGAATCTGCTGCATTTTCTTTTTCAATGGCTTGTTTGATCATGAACATCGCATCGTACGCTAATGCATTAAATGTCGAAGGTTCTTTGCCATATTTTTCTTTAAAGGCTGCAATAAATGGTTCAACTGTATCGTTAGACGGTGCAAGTGTTGAAAAGTGTCCAGTATAAAAGACGTTTGAAACATTTTCTGCGCCGGCTAATTGAACCATCTTCTCATCACCAAAGCCATCTGCCCCGATAATTGGTTGCTCAATGCCTAACTCTCGTGCTTGTTTGATGATTAAACCAGCTTCTTCGTAATACCCTGGAATGTAGAGAACATCAAAATCTGCTTTCTTTACTTTTGTTAAGATGGCTTGGAAATCTTTATCTCCTTTAGTAAAGTTTTCTTCTAAGACAATCTCACCTTGATATTCTTCTTTAAAAGCTTTCGTTAATCCTTTGGCATAATCACTTGAATTATCCGCTAGAATAATTGCTTTTTCGGCACCTAATTGTTCTTGTGCGTATTTCGCTAAAATAACCCCTTGGAAACTATCTTGGAAACATGAACGGAATAAAAATTCTTGGACTTGATCGCCATTCATCGTGACACTGTCATCTGTCGCTGAAGGAGAGATTACTGGCACTTGGGCTTTCGTCACATTAGGAATCGTCGCTTTCGTTGCTCCAGAAGTTGCTGGACCAATAATTGCTACTACTTGATCATTTGTTGCTAAGTTTGCAGCTGCAGTCGCCGCTTCACTTGTTTCAGATTTATTATCTTTCGTAATTAGCTCGACTTGTTTCCCTAAAATACCACCTTCGGCATTAATTTTTTCGACCGCTAATTCCACACCTTCTTGTTCTTGTGTACCATAACCGGCAACGGGACCTGATAACTCTAAGTTTAAACCAATTTTAATCGTTTCTCCCGCTTCATTTCCACCTGCGGCACCAGAACCACTTGTTTCATTACCGCCACCCGTTGGTCCTGCACTACATGCTGCCAAAAGGAACAAATTTGCAAATAAAAACACCATTTTTTTTCTCATTTTATTTCCCCCAATTTGTATAACTCGTTGAATATGTTTCTCAATATACCTAAATTTTATCTCTTTGTCAATGAATTTTCTGAATATTTCATCAATTCCCACTTATTTGACTATTTCTTTTCACTTTTTGTCTTACAACCCTTTAATGAAGCGTTACCAACCAAGAACCCCCGTCTAAAAGAACTTTCCCACAACCTCTTCTAATGAGTCATTATCGTCCGTCTGACTTCCTCACAAATTGAAAAATTACTGTGCGTCCAATAGGGATTACATTGAAAGGCTGTGTCTGTAAGAATAATCATTACAATTGGGCAGCTTAAAATCAAAAAGAATCACTCTTCCTTTGCTAACACATAAAAAAACACGAAACAGTCGTCTGTCTCGTGCCTTCTTAATAATGGGAATGTTTTCGATACGTATAGCGTGGCTCTTCTTGATCCACCTGATTTCGCTTTAAACTAAATTTGATTGGTACATAATCAATGCCTCCACGAACAAATGGATGACATCGCAATATTCTAGCAACCCCCATCAGACTCCCCTTCATACTACCATGAACTTTTAATGCATGGATTGTATAAGTAGAGCAAGTTGGGTAATAGCGACAACTTGGTGGGAATAAAGGCGAAATAAAACGTTGATAGCCTCTAACGATTTTTATTAATAAATTTTGCATACTGAACTCCTCACTTTACATAGTAAATATACCTTTCAACCTTAAAAATAACAAGTAAAAAAAACTGAATAAAAGCACGCTTTTATTCAGTCTCTTGCTTAAACTGCTTATTCTAAAATTGTTACTTTCACTTGTCGTCTCCCCCACTGAATACATTGTTCGTAGGTCGAGAAATGGACGTCTACAATATTACCTTTAATCGCTCCACCAGTATCACTAGCGATTGCTTCTCCGTAACCTTCTACATATAAACGTGTTCCTAATGGAATGACATTGGGATCGACAGCGACTGCCATTGGATTCGTTAATAAATTTTGTCCCGTCGCCGTTACGGTTCCTCCACCTAAAGCATCTGCCGGATCTGAACTATAAGCCGTAGACTCCATAATAAACGTTTGTCCCACGGGCTGGGTCGTCGCTGCTTGGGCTACAGCTTCAGCTGCGGCCTGTTCCGCGGCTTCTTTCTCAGCAGCTGCTTGGGCTTCGCGCGCGGCTTGTTCTTTAGCCGCTTTTTCAGCTGCTGCTTTTTCAGCCGCTTCTTTTTCAGCTTTTTCTTTTGCCGCAATTTTAGTCTTAGCGGATTGAACCGCTTCGCCTTCTGTTGCTAACGCTAAAAATGAACTGGAAATATCTTGTACTTCTTTTTCGCTCACTACTACTCTTGTAATCGTTTCTTCATTCTCTTGGTTTTCTGCCGCATAAACTGGCAGCACCGCTCCGACTAACATCATTGTTGCCAACATCGCAACAGGTAGAAAATGTCTCTTCATGAATATATTCCTCCTAATTTCTTACAAACCGTATCTTATCATGTCGCTATGACCCTTAGGTTACGAGTTCGTTAAAGAAAAGAAAGATAGCACGATTTTATACCTCAATTTGTTACAATCGAAACATTAAGCGAATTCAAAGTAATAATTACTGCAACAAAGACTGATATAACAACCTTTTCATTTTTTATATTTTTTATGCTTTAAATTTTTTCATCGCTTAGTGAGAAATATTTAGAAAATAAATCGCAATATACGCTTATTTCCACTAGAAAAAGACGTAATTTTACAAACAGATAACAATTACGACAAAAAAAGAGACCTCTTTTCCATGAAAAGAAATCCCTTTTTAGCTTTATTTCAAAAATCTCGTGATGTTTGCCCAAATGTTTGCATCAAAAACCGCCATGGGTGATCCATCACCAATCACGCCGTAACCAACTATTAAACCACCCAAAAATAATAGGAACGCAATGAAAAAAACGGCTGCGATTTTTAAAATAGTATAAAGAATATAGCGACTCGTTTTCATTTCATCTAGTCCTTTCTTAGGCTTCAACAGGTTGTGGTTCTTTATTCATCACTTCTTGATCAGAAACACGTTCGATATCTGCTCCTAGTGTTGCGAGTTTTTCGTGGAATTTGTAGTAGCCACGATCAAGATATTTTAAGTTACGAACTCGCGTGATGCCTTCTGCTCGTAGGCCAAGGAGAATGAGTGCCGCAGCAGCTCTCAAGTCTGTTGCGTAGACGACAGCCCCTTGTAGCGCCGTACCACCTTCAATCATCGCGATATTGCCTTCAATCTTCACTTTTGCATTCATTCGACGCATTTCTTCAAGATGTTGGAAACGATTTTCAAAGACCGTTTCGTTCACGACATTTAAACCGCTCGCAATCGCTTGGATCGCCGTCATTTGCGCTTGCATATCAGTAGGAAAACCTGGATGAGGTAACGTTTTAATGTCTGTCGGTTTTAATTCATCAGGCCCAATCACTCGAATACCGCCATTTTCTTCAATAATCGAAACACCCATTTCAACTAATTTAGAAATTAATGGTCGATTATGTTCAGAGATCGCTTCTTCAATCAACACATTCCCTTGTGTCATCGCAGCAGCAACCATAAAGGTTCCTGCTTCAATCCGGTCTTGAACAATGCTGTGTCGTGCACCAACGAGTTTTTCTACCCCTTCAATACGCATGGTTTGTGTTCCTGCTCCGTAAATTTTAGCGCCCATTTTATTTAAAAAATTAGCTAAATCAACAATTTCAGGTTCTCTTGCCACGTTATCAATGGTTGTGATGCCTTTTGCTTTAACAGCCGCCATCATAATATTTTGAGTTGCTCCCACACTTGGAAAATCCAAATAAATATTACTTCCGATTAATTCATCAGCAATCGCTTCAATGTATCCCTCATTTTGAATAATCGTTGCACCAAGTGCTTGAAATCCTTTTAAATGTAAGTCAATCGGACGCTTCCCGATAGCACAACCACCTGGCATTGCAACTTTTGCATGACCATTGCGTGCCAACAGCGGGCCCATCACAACAATTGAAGCGCGCATTTCACTCACGTATTCGTAAGGTGCTTCAATAGCTAGTGTAGGTTGTGCGTCAATTGTGACTGTATTTGTTTGTTCATTAAAATCAATTGTTGCATTTAAATGATGAATGACTTGATTCATTGTTAAAACATCCGATAAAACAGGAACATTTGTTAAAATCGATGTTCCTTCTTCGGCTAATAAACTCGCTGCTAAAATCGGTAAAACTGCATTTTTTGCCCCTTCAATTTTAACATTTCCTTCTAGTTTATTACCGCTTCGAACGATAATTTCTTCCATTATAGTATACCCTCCAATAGAACATTACGTGCTTTTTAAAAATCTTTTTAATTATACCACAGTTCATTCCTAGATTGTTTAAATATTCCTTAAAATGGGCATTCCTTCACAATTCAACTAACTACTAGCTTTTGACGAGCAAGGACCATTCACTAATAATTCAGAAATGAAGGAGTTCACTTTAAATCATTATCTTTTACAGTACAATCTTGTTAGAATCCTACCACAAAAAGATTTTTAGACAAAACAATCAGCTCTAAGACAAACGAACTTGCCAAATAGCCAATCCCAATGGAAAGTAACGTCAGTAGCATACGGACTTGGGGAATATGGTCCGCTTTAAAAAAAGCATCTAGCCGTAATGCACCCAGTGACCAAAATGCAAGATAAATAAAAATAAAATGAGTGACGATTCGAATAATCGTATCAATGCCATAAACGTCCATTTTTAACACCTCTCAATCAAAAATTACCTATTTATCATAACATACTTACAACTGTTTGGATATTTCTTCTCTTGACATAAACAATGTGTCTCACTTTCTGCATGATTGCTGGTGACGAGGGTCACACTCGCTCGATACGCTCATATTCATGGAAGTAGCCATCGACACTAATAAATATTATACCTAGAAAAAATCTTGAAAAATGTTGAAAGATTATAAAAATATCAGTCATCAACGCTAAAAGTTATACAACCTAAAAAAACCTCATAGGTCAACGTGCGTAGAAATTGAATAAATCGTATCAACAATTCTCTTGCTCTTTCTTGCAAACCATTTTCAAAAAAAAGCAAAAACGGCTCTTTCGAACTGTTTTTGCTTTTTGCGTTATTGATGTTTCGAAACATTAATACGATTAATCGCTCGATGAAGGGCAACCGTTGCTCGACGTAATTCATCAACATCGGCATGCGACTTCGCTTCACGAATTAATTCTTCTGCCCGATTTTTCGCACGTTCAGCTCGTGAAACATCGATGTCTCTTTCGCGTTCCGCACTATCAGCAATAATAGTGACGATATCATCACGCACTTCAATGACACCACCATTAATGGCAATCCAGTCCACATGATCATCAGAATCAATACGTTTGATCCGGACTTCATCAATCGCTAATGGCGCAATAATCGGGGCGTGTCGTGGTAAAATCCCCAAATCGCCATCAAGTGTTTTCGCCACAACCATGTGGGCGTGATGTTCATAAACCACGCCATTTGGAGTGACAATGTTTACTGTTAAATGTCGAGTCATTAGGCACCTCTTTCTAGTAACCTATTTTTTTCGCTTTTTCAACGACGTCTTCAATTGTTCCTACACTACGGAAGGCATCTTCAGGAATATGATCGTGAATACCTTCTAAAATTTCTTTAAATCCCTTAATCGTTTCAGCAACTGGGACGTAAGAGCCTGGTTGTCCCGTAAATTGTTCTGCAACGTTAAAGTTTTGCGATAAGAAAAATTGGATACGTCTAGCACGCGCTACTAAGATTTTTTCTTGATCGGATAATTCATCCATTCCCAAAATCGCAATAATATCTTGTAACTCGCGATAGCGTTGGAGTGTTCGTTGCACTTCCATTGCAACTTGATAATGCTCTTCTCCGACAATTTCAGGAGCTAAAGCACTCGAAGACGACGCTAGAGGATCCACTGCTGGATAAATTCCTTGTTCCGTTAATTTCCGTTCCAAGTTCGTCGTCGCATCCAAATGGGCAAACGCTGTCGCTGGAGCCGGATCAGTATAGTCATCGGCCGGTACATAAATCGCTTGAATAGATGTAATAGAGCCTTTTTTAGTTGAGGTAATACGCTCTTGAAGTTGCCCCATTTCTGTGGCTAATGTTGGCTGATACCCAACAGCAGACGGCATCCGTCCTAAAAGAGCCGAAACTTCTGAACCTGCTTGAGTAAAGCGGAAAATATTATCAATAAATAGCAAGACATCTTGTCCTTCAACGTCCCGGAAATATTCCGCAATCGTTAGGCCTGTTAAAGCAACACGCATCCGAGCACCCGGTGGCTCATTCATTTGA
The DNA here is from genome assembly GCF_001885765.1 of Enterococcus aquimarinus. Lineage (GTDB taxonomy): Bacteria > Bacillota > Bacilli > Lactobacillales > Enterococcaceae > Enterococcus_I > Enterococcus_I aquimarinus. The sequence goes on from NZ_JXKD01000003.1 coordinate 114,483, forward strand.
CCAAAAACCATTGCCGTTTTTTCGATTACACCAGATTCTTTCATTTCAAAGTATAAATCATTACCTTCACGCGTGCGTTCTCCAACACCAGTGAAGACGGAGATCCCACCATGCTCTTGCGCGATATTATGAATCAATTCTTGGATTAAGACAGTTTTGCCGACACCAGCGCCACCAAAAAGACCCACTTTTCCGCCTTTTAAATAGGGTGCTAAAAGATCAATTACTTTAATACCTGTTTCTAGTATTTCTGTACTTGCACTTAAATCTTCAAATTTCGGTGCATTTTTATGGATTCCTTCACGCTTAACGGTTTCTGGGAAGGGAGTACCTTGATCAATCACTTCGCCTAAGACATTAAATACTCGTCCAAGCGTTTCTTTGCCCACAGGGACTGATATTGATTGACCGGTATCAAACACTTCCATTCCTCGCTGTAAGCCATCGGTGGATTCCATTGCAATCGTCCGAATCACACCATCACCTAGTTCCAATGCGACTTCAAGCACTACTTTTGTTTTTTCTTCGTTATTTTTATAGACAATTAACGCATTATTAATATCTGGTAAAGTTTGGTCGACGGAGAATCCCACATCAACAACGGGACCTACCACTTGGACAATCTTGCCTGAACTCATTCATTTTCCTCCATTCATTCAAGAAATTATTCGAGCGCAGCTGCGCCACCAACAATTTCTGTAATCTCTTGGGTAATCGCACTTTGGCGTGCACGATTGTACGAGATCGTTAAATCATCAATAATTGTTTTTGCATTATCCGTTGCCATCTTCATTGCTGCCATTCCGGCTGCATGTTCCGCCGTTTTTGCGTCAACAATCGCTCCATAGATTAAACTTTCCGCATATTGTGGTAATAATTGCTTCAAAATTGTTTCTCTGGACGGTTCAAAAATATATTCTTGCTCGTATGAAACGGCCTCATCATGATTAATATCAATAATCGGTAACATTTTTTCAACCCGAAATTGACTAGTTAATGAGTTAACGTGATGATTATAGCAAACATAGAGTTCATCAAAGACTTCATTTTTAAACATTGTCGTTGTGAGTGAGACAATCTTACGAACTTCATCAAAACTTGGTTGATCCGACAAATGTCTTAATTCGTAAGCAACATTCACTCCTCTTGCTTTAAAGAAGTCCGCTCCAGTACCCCCAATTGCTAAAATAACGTACTCTTCTGGCGTGGAATGATCTTCTTCAAATATCGTCATCATTTGTTTTAAAATCGCACTATTATACCCACCAACTAAGCCTCCATCAGAAGTGATCACAATGTAAGCTGTCCGCTTTACCGGTCGATGAGCAAGCATACTTTGATAATTGATTTCCGTATCGTTGTATTCGCCCATTTGATACATCAATTCTTCTGGAAGTGTTGCCGTGATATGAGTGACGAGTTCTCTCACCTTTGAGGCGTAAATTTGAAAATTATTGGAATGTTCTTCTGATCGAGTCAATTTAGAAGCCGATACCATTTGCATCGCACGGGTAATTTGACTTGTTTTTTTCGTTGAAACAATTCGCTGTTTAATTTCATTTAAGGATGCACCCATTAACACTCACCTCTTTTATACATTTTCCAATGCAGCTAATTTTGCTTGTGTGGAACCCGCATTAATACTCGCTGCTAAAAATTGATTGCTACAAGTTTGAATCGCTTCATCTAACAATTCTAAGGACGGTAAATCTTTTGTTGTCCGAATCGTTGTGAGTAACTCTGCATGTTGGCTTTCAATAAAATCAAATAAACTTGTCTCAAATTCTAAAATACGATTGACAGGAATGGTATCTAAAAATCCATGTGTTAGTGCATATAAAATTAAAACTTGTTTTTCAACGGGCAATGGTGCATGTAATTTTTGTTTTAAGATTTCTACTGTTCTACGACCACGATTGAGTTTCGCTTGAGTCGCGGTATCTAAGTCTGAACCAAATTGAGTAAAGGCCTCTAATTCACGATAACTCGCTAAATCTAAACGGAGTGTTCCAGCTACTTTCTTCATCGCTTTAATTTGTGCAGATCCACCTACCCGTGAAACTGAAAGTCCTGCTGCAACCGCTGGACGAACTCCTGAGTAGAATAAATCACTTTCTAAGAAAATTTGACCATCCGTAATCGAAATCACGTTTGTTGGAATATATGCAGAGATATCTCCTGCTTGTGTTTCAACGAATGGTAAAGCCGTCATTGAACCGCCTCCTAAAGCATCACTCAACTTCGCAGCACGTTCTAATAAACGAGAGTGTAAATAAAAGACATCTCCAGGATACGCTTCGCGACCTGGCGGACGACGTAGTAACAATGATAATTCACGATAAGCAACTGCTTGTTTGGATAAATCATCAAAGACAATCAGGACATGTTTCCCATTGTACATAAATTCTTCTCCCATAGCTGTTCCCGCGTAAGGCGCAATGTACAGCAACGGTGCGGGTTGTGACGCACCGGCAGCAACCACAATCGTATAATCTAACGCGCCGTGTTGACGTAAGGTTTCTACTTGTGAACGGACAGTCGAATCTTTTTGACCGATAGCAACATAAATACAAATCATGTCTTGACCTTTTTGATTAATAATCGTATCAATGGCGATAGACGTTTTCCCTGTTTTACGGTCACCGATAATCAATTCCCGTTGTCCACGTCCAATTGGTACTAATGCGTCAATCGCTTTAGAGCCTGTTTGCATTGGTTCTGTCACCGATTGTCGTTGCATCACACCTGGAGCAGCTGCTTCTACTGGTCGAAATTTATCCGTTTTAATCGGGCCTAAACCATCAATTGGTTGACCTAGCGGATTGACAACACGTCCAATGAGGGCCTCACCAACGGGAACATCCATGATTTTCCCCGTTCTCTTCACGTGATCGCCTTCGCGAATGGTTTCAAAATCACCTAAAACAATAATCCCAACATCATTTGATTCTAAGTTTTGAGCCATTCCAAAAGCACCATTTGAAAATTCCAGCAATTCTCCACTCATCGCATTTTCTAAGCCATGTGCACGCGCAATTCCGTCACCCACATATGTCACAGTTCCAATTTCTTCTACTGATAATTTAATGTTATAATTTTTAATTTGTTCCTTAATTAAAGAACTAATCTCTTCTGCTTTAATGGACATTCACTTCACCTCTTCTACCCAGTCCTATTTACTTAGTGCTTTTTTTAACGTTTCTAATCGTGTTTTCACACTACCATCAATAATTTGATGCTTCATTTCTAGAATAACTCCGCCTAATATGCTCGAATCAATTTGCTCGTGAAACGCAACTGTCTCATAACCAAATTGCTGTGTAAGCTTCTTAGACAGTTGTTCTTTTTGTTTGCTTGTTAAAGGAACAACCGTTGTGACTGTCGCTTTTAAAATTCTTTTAGATTCGTAATATGCTTCTTCAAATGCATCAAAAATAAACGGTAATTCTAACAAGCGATGATTTTCCGTAATGACTAAAAGTGAATGACGAGTGACTTCTTCCATCTCTTGAAGCAATGAATGCAATAGTTGTTGTTTCTCGACTGTCGGAACATTCGGGTTATTCAAAATAAGGCTTAATTCAGGGACACCAACGATTACTTCTCGGAGGGTTTGGACATCGTGAAAAACGCTATCTAGCACTTGTTCTTCTTCCGCCAATTCAAACAATGCTTTACCATAACGTTTTCCAACGGTATATTTATCGAGTTTCATAATCTGAACCTAATCCATCAATATACTGATCGATTAACATTTCTTGATTTTCCAAAGAAAGCTCATGACTTAGAATTTTTTCTGCTAATTGAATCGATAGTTGAGCCACTTCTTGTTTTACTTCAACAAGCGCTTGCTCTTTTTCGTTTAATAGCGCTGCTTGGGCTTTTTCTTTCATCCGAGCAACTTCTTCTTTTGTTTCGTTTAAGATGACTTGGCGGTTAAACTCTCCCACTTGCTTGGCCTCTTTGACAATGGTCGCCGCTTCTAGTTGAGAAGCAGACAATCGTTGCATCATGATTTCTTCGTGTTTTTTCGCCTTCACACGCGATTCTTCAGCAGAATCTAAGTCGTGGTTAATTTGGTCTGCACGCTTTTGGAACACTTCCACAATCTGCTCCCAAGCAAATTTCTTAATCAACACTAATAGTAAAATAAAGGATCCTGTCACGACTACAATACTACTAATAGTGGTCTGATAGCCAACAGCATTCAATAATACTAACTGATTTAGCATCTGCTAGACACTCCTATCTCTATGCTTCTCCTTTTAATCAAATAAAAAAAAGAGACGCCGATTTTATATTTAAAAAAGCAGAAGGATTTTTTAAACCAATCGCTTCTGCTTTTCTTGTCTCTTAATTTAAAACAAGAAGTAAGGCAACCACTACTCCTAAAATGGGCACTGCCTCGATGAAGGCCATTCCAAGAATCATTGTTGAACGTAACTCACTTGAAAGTTCTGGTTGGCGAGCCATTGATTCTAATGTGGTTGAAACCACTTTAGAGTTCCCGTATGCTGCACCTAATGCCGATCCGACAATTGCTAACCCTGCTGCGATAAAATTCATAATATTTTCCTCCTATTAATAGTTCCTATTATTTTAATGATCAATTGCAATTTTATGACTTAAGAAAACCATGGTTAAAGTAACAAATACATAGGCTTGGATGGCACCAATGAATAGTGAGAAACCAATCCAAATCATTTCAAGTGGGACGGCTAGCGGTAAGGCAACCCAACCAATCGATGTAACCAATGAAACGATTAATCCTAAAAGAACCTCCCCTGCAAAAATATTACCATATAAACGTAATCCTAGACTAATAACATTCGTAAATTCTTCTAGCAATTTAATTGGCAAAATAAAGCTTACAGGCTTCAAATACGAATTAACAAAATAATTCTTTAATCCAAATCGTTGAATACCCATATAATGGGTAAACACAATGACTGTCATCGCTAATCCTAAGGTCACAATGGGATCGGCGGTTGGACTTTTCCAAAGTGAAATCTCACTTGGTGTCACAATTTTTGTGATTAATCCTATTTCATTTGAAACTAAAATAAATAAAAATAACGTAAAACCTAACAAATGATAATGATTCACTTCTTTTTTGTTTGGTAATTGACTACTTAATATTCCTCTAACAAAATCAACAATGTATTCCAGCACATTTTGTTTTCCTTTGGGTCGAATTTGTAAATTCCGACTGCAAATGAATACAAATGAAAAAATGAGAATACATGTCAACAATGTCATAATAATAATCGTCCCATCAAACCAAATCGGACCTATTTGAAACAGGAGTGAACGTTCTTCCAAAATCTTCACCTCTTTTCTCAAGTATCTTAAAACGAGCCTGTGGTTTGTTCGTTTTTTCTCATACTTATGATGACAATTGGTATCATACCACCATGATAGAAAAATTTCAAAACATTTTCAGCAAAACCCTACTATTATCCATTTAAAATTGTAATCGTAAATTTAAAAAGACACAATTTTGCTAATGATAAGTAAAATACCTACTACAAATCGAGATTTTTTCGTCGACGAACTCGGATTTTGTGCAAAAATTTCATTTACGATAACTAGCGGTTTTTCAGAACGCGTTGAATTTGACGATCTTGATCTTTGCGTTTCAAAGATTCTCGCTTATCGTAGTCCTTCTTCCCTTTCGCAAGTCCAATTAAAACTTTTGCATAACCATCTTTCAAATAGACTTTTAAGGGAACAATCGTCATCCCCGCATTTTTTGCTTCCGTTTCAAGTTTACGGATTTGACGTTTATGAAGAAGGAGTTTTCGTGTGCGCAACGGATCATGATTAAAAATATTCCCTTGTTCATACGGACTAATATGAACATTGAATAAATACGCTTCTCCGTTACGGATTCTCACAAAACCATCTTTCAAATTAATCCGACTATTGCGGATCGATTTAATTTCTGTTCCTTTTAAGACCACACCTGCTTCGATTGCTTCGACAATGGTGTAATCATGGCTTGCTTTTCTATTTTGCGCGATTACATTTCCTTTACCTTTTGGCATTTCGGACCCTCCAAGAGGTATTCAACCTCATTTCTTTTTATCGGTTTTTTTATGTTTCTTTTTAAGTGCAGAAGCGTAAAAAGGTTTCTTTTTCCCTTTTTTCTTCCCTGTTTTCTTTTTGCCTGCACCCTCCACTCGTTCTGGGGCTGTTTTGATTTCAAACTTAGGCTTCGCATTTGTTCGTGTACCCTTTTTTTCCTTGTTGCGATTTTTCATAAGAATCGGGGCAACTTCTGCTGCTTCAATTAATTCAAAATCAATTTCTCTTGTTTCTGGATCAGCTTTTCTTACCTTGATTCGAACTTTTTGTCCGATTTTAAAGGTCTGACCTGTTCGTTCACCGACTAATGCAAGATGATTTTCAACATAATGGAAGTAATCTTGGTGAAGAGTCGACATATGAATTAATCCTTCAATTGTATTTGGTAATTCAACGAAGAAGCCAAATTTCATGACTGAACTGATAACGCCATCAAATTCTTCATCAATATGATCTGCCATAAATTCTGCTTTCTTCAATGCATCGACTTCTCGTTCCGCATTGACCGCGCGACGTTCCATTTGCGAACTATGAAAGGCGATTTCAGGTAAATTTTCTTCCCAATAGCCTTGATTATCCAATGAATCATCCGTTTGATATGAACGAATTAAGCGATGAACAATTAAATCCGGATAACGACGAATTGGAGAAGTAAAGTGAGTATAATACTCTGCCGCTAAGCCATAATGGCCATAATTCTCTTCGCTATATTTTGCTTGCTGCATACTTCTTAACAACATCGTATTAATCACCATTGCTTCGGGCTTGTCTGCGACTTCTTCCACAATAGCTTGTAAGTCTTTTGGCGATACGGATCCTTTATTATTTTTAACAACAATTCCTAAAATAGAAGCAAAATCCATAAAACGTCGCATTTTTTCTTCTTTCGGTTCTTCGTGAATCCGATAAATGAACGGAAAGTTTTTTTGATTAAAATGCTTGGCTACCGTTTCATTAGCTGCTAACATAAAGGATTCGATTAAGCGTTCACCTACGCCTCTTTTACGAAACTCAATTTCTAACGGATGGCCGTCTTCATCAACGATCACTTTCGCTTCATTATCTTCAAAAGTAACTGCTCCACGGCGTTTACGCATTGCCTCTAATAAATGGTGTAAATTAGCCATCTCCTCAAACATTGGGACAAGTGTTTGGTACTGCTTGATAATTTCGGGATTTTCAGCTTCTAAAATTTCGTTGACTGCGCTATACGTCATGCGGGCAACTGATTGAATAACACTCTCATATATATCATACGTCAAGATATTCCCAAGTGAATCAATCTCCATCTCACAACTCATCGCAAGGCGTGGGACGTTTGGATTCAATGAGCAAATACCATTAGATAAGCGCTGCGGCAACATCGGAATCACTCGATCCGTTAAATATACACTCGTTCCACGCTCAAAAGCTTCTCTATCTAGCGGACTCTCTTGCGTCACATAATACGAAACGTCCGCAATGTGCACCCCTAGATAGTAGTTTCCATTTTCTAACTTTCGAACACTAATGGCGTCATCTAAATCTTTGGCATCTTCGCCATCAATCGTGACAATTTGCTCACCAATTAAGTTTCGACGATCAGGAAAATCTGCTGGATTAATCGTATCAGGGACTTGATTGGCTTGTTCTAAGACATCTTCCGCAAATTTTGTTGGAATACCATTCGCAACAACAATCGATAAAATATCCATTCCAGGTTCATCTTTATAACCAATTACTTGTTTAACTAACCCTTCAAAAGTCGTTGGATACTCTTCGTCAGGATAGTGAGTAATTTCCACAATTACAATACTGCCATCCATGGGCCGGATACCTTCAGCTGCAACAAAGACTTTAAACCCGGTTAATTTTTTATCTTTTGGTTTCACGACACCATATAAATCTGACTCTTTGATTTCTTCGTCCGAAAATAAGGTGAACTCCCCAACCACTTGGGTGAGTTTTCGTTCACGAATCTCAACGACTTGTCCTTCTGCCCCTTTTTCTTTAAAAGGATCTGCTGGATGCGTGATATCAATCGCTACGGTATCTCCTTCAAGTGCCATGAGAGTCTGTTCTTTTGCAATATAAATATCATCTTCTTCAGGGTCAACGTTGACAAAACCAAAGCCTCGTTCGTTTCGACGAAAGATTCCTTCAAGTAAGACTTCTTTTTGCGGAAGTTTAATTTTGCCTTTTTTCGTAAATATGACACTTTTTTCTTGTTCCAAGGTCGCAACCGTCTGAACTAAGACTTTAAAGTCAGCTCCTTTTTGCATCTCTACCCCTGTTGCTATTTCTTCGATTGAAAAACTTTTTTTCTTACTTTGTGCCATAAAGTGTAATACCTTTATTTTAATTGTTTCATTCATTATTTTCCTCATTCCAAGACAATCCTTCAACAAAATGAAGCACGTCTTTTTCAAATTCTTTTCGGTCAGGTCCCACTGTAATCACATGACCACTCTTAGGATACCACTGGACACTACAACGCGTTTGAGTGAACTTTTGTGCAGCGTGATAGACCGTGCTTGGTGTAATTAATTGATCGTTTCCAGCTTGTGCTAAAAATACAGGAACACGAATATCGGCTAGCTGTTGTTGGATACGAGCGGAATAGTGCTCAATCGCTGAGAGTTGTTTCAACGAAGCCGCTTTGATTTCTTCTAAATGATGCACTTCGGTTACATAATGACGCGCGTAAAGCATAAAATTCGCATGAATCGTCGTAGGCATCGGCGCTAATGGCGAACAAAATGCCCCACCACCAATGACATTTTCTTCTTGGAGCGCAGCCATCGCGTAGAGTCCACCCATTGATAACCCAAAAACAGCGATTTGTTGATAGCCAAGATTTCTTAAGAACGTTAATGCTTGCGTCGTATCCTCCCACCACGTTGATGGGTGCTCTGCTAAAATATCAGCCGGATTTTTTGTGCCATGTCCTGTAAATAATGGTGCATAAACCGTATATCCCTTACTTTCTAACATTCGCGCGAGCATACGAACATCATTATAACTCCCTGTATACGCATGCAATAGCAAAATCGCCTTGCTCCCTTTTGGAAAAAAAAGCGCTTCTGGAAATTGTTTTGATTGTTCCATTGAATGATCACCTCGCTTTATATTTTAACATAGAAGCCGCGGAATTACTCTTGCTAGGCTATATTGAAGATAAAAAAAGAACTTAGGACCTCGCCTAAGCTCTCGTTCTTATTTTCCGGATGATAACAACACTAATACAAAAAGTAAAATAATCCATACCGCACTTAAAACAGCGGTCGCACGTTGCATCACGGCTTCAAATCCCCGTGCTTTTTGCTTCCCAAAAAGTTGATCTGCACCGCCCGAAAAGGCACTTGCTGCACTATTTTGTTTGCTTGGTTGCATCAAAATGGCAATAATTAAGACAATGGACAGCACAATGACTGTTCCTAAAATAAAACTATACACTTGAAATCCCCCTTTACCTTAGTATCCGTCTTCTATACTTTAGCACAAGTTTTTTTTTTTGACTAGAGGAAATCCTATACACTCTTAAAAAGAAAACCTTTCAGCTCGTTTCATCCATCAATGATTACGCTTGATTCAATTGACTTCCTGTTTCTAAAATTTCTAATTGGCGAATGGTTTCTTCGTCTTTCACTAATTTATCTTTTCCTTCAATGATTGTTGCATAGAGCGCGTCATAAAAGCGACTATAATCGCCTACTTCAGAGACCACTTTCTCCTCGTGGTAGACACCTTGATCATCCATATATGTTAACGTGCCGTAATGTTCCGGTAAATCCACCCCAAAATCAGCATTTTCTGGCATATGGAAAAGTTTTAAGTGCTCTTCTTGCCGATCTTTTGTCGCTTTGACAAAACAGCCTTTTTTGCCATACACAACAAAACTTGGTCGTTCTTTCAAACGAAAGTAACTTGATTTGATCGAAACTTTCATCCCGCCGTAATTAAAATCTAAATCAAAGTAATCATTCATGCGCCCTTTTCCAAGTAATTGACGCACGTCATAATGAATCTCATCTGGGTCCCCAAAATAGGACAAGACTTGATCGATAGTATGACAACCGTGCGCATATAAATAACTGTCCATTTGCGAATACGTATGAGTATTCTCCGGTATTTCAGGACGGAAATAATCAAAGTGCATCTCTACTTCTAGAATATCTCCCAAAACACCACTTTCAATTACTTTTTGAACCGTTAGAAAATCGGAGTCAAAGCGACGGTTTTGATAACATTGAAGAAATAAGCCTTTTTCTTTAGCTAGCGCAAAGAGTTCTTTTGCTTGTGCTGCAGTTTCTGTAAAAGGTTTTTCAATTAAGGCGTTTTTACCATGTTCTAATAATAATCTTGCATAGTCATAGTGCATCTTTCCTGGTGTTGTCACAACGACTAATTGGATCTCTTCATCCTGTAAAATATCATCTAAATCCGTCGTATAATGAACGCCTTCAATGGGTGCCCATTCGTCTTTATGCGTCCGAGAATAAATCGTTTTGACGTTAATTTTATCCGCTAATTTCGTTGAAAAAGGTAAATGATAGCGATTTGTACTTTTTCCATTGGCAATATAAGCAATTGTTAACATATTAATTCCTCCCAGAATGAATGATTGTCTCTTTATTATAAGCGAGATTACTTGAAGTACAAGCCTTGGCCCCAATCTAGGTCTTCGTTATCAATTGTTTTGAAAAAAAGCCTTCTAGTTTAAACATTATGTTCAGAAACATAGCCTTTTTGTAGAGTCTCCGTTAAAATATAGAATGCGAGGAGGAAAACATATGATTACTATTTTAGACCAATTAAAAGAACAAGCACACTTTACCCAAACAGAAAAACGAATTGCCGACTATATCTTACAACATTTAGACGCCATTCCCGCTATCTATATTGAGGATTTAGCAAAAGCCACTTATACTTCGCACTCCGCGATTATTCGCCTCTGCAAAAAATTGGATGTTAGCGGTTTTCGCGAATTTAAAATAGCCATCTCAAGCATTGTGCATAGTCAGTTGCATGTCGCTGGTGAGGTCAATGCGAATTTTCCTTTTGATGAAAAGGATTCATCTCTCACAATTGCCAAAAAAATGGCGGATTTAACGATGGATACTGTCCAAAAAACATTCTTACAATTAGACGAAACAACCTTAGATCAAATCGTCAGCCAATTGGCCAGTGCCAACCGTGTCTTTCTTTTTGCTCGCGGAGATTCGCAAATCCGCGCGCGTGGCTTTCAAGCCAAACTCGTCAAATTAAATCGCTTCTTCATCCTAGCAGAAGATTACGCTGATCCATATTGGAATGCCGCAAGTTTGTCTTCTGATGATTGTGCGCTATTTATTTCGTACAGCGGCATTGTCGCTCAGTACCAACCAATTATGGAACATTTTCACAAAGAACATGTCCCAGCAATTTTGCTAACTGGTAATCGACATTCCGAATTAATACCATTTGCCTCTACGACTTTAGTGACAAGCCAAGAAGAATATGGTTTTGAAAAAATTAGTACCTTCTCTTCCCAAATTGCATTTGATTATCTTTTAAATACGATTTTTGCGGCCTTGTATGCAAAAGAATATCAAAAAAACATCTTAAACTTGAAGAAAAAGCAAGAATTATTTCGCCATAATCTCTTATCCGATGAGTCGCTTAAAATTGATGACTAAAGGCAAGTTTTTAAAAATCTGACGTTTTTTGAGGAAAAATGAGTAACTCTTTGACTAATTTCTTCTAAAAAAACCGATTAAAAAATTTCATTATGAAAAATGTCAAATTTCTGATACACTTTCGCTTTTTTTGTTATAAAATAGAGATGGAAGGGTTTTCAAAAATAGTTAGGAGGAGTTTTTATGAAGAAAAAAGCATTTGAGATGCCAACAGCTTACACAGTTCTATTTTTAATTACCATTGCGGTCGCCATTTTCACTTGGATTATTCCGGCAGGTAGTTACCAAATCGATCCCGAAACCGGGAACTTTATCGCTGGGACGTATGAACAAATTCCAAGGCAACCACAAGGACTTTGGGATGTCTTTATGGCACCGATTGTTGGAATGGTCGGTGATGCCAATACAGGAGGCGCCATTGATATTTCCTTATTCATTCTATTTATTGGTGGCTTACTCGGTATCGTCAACAAAACAGGCGCCTTTGATGCAGGTGTGGCCTCAATTATTAAGAGTCGAAAAGGCAAAGAAAAATCGCTCATTCCAATTCTGATGATTATTTTTGCCGTTGGGGGTACGACATTTGGACTTGCTGAAGAAACGTTAGCATTCTTTCCTATTCTAATTCCTGTCATGTTAGCAGTAGGCTTTGACTCAATCGTAGCCATAGCAGTACCACTGATTGGGTCTCAAATTGGCTGTCTTGCTTCAACCGTCAATCCATTTTCTACCGGCGTGGCTTCTGGTATGTTAGGAATTAGTCCGGGTGAAGGATTATTTTCCCGCATTATTCTCCTAATCATCTTACTAGCCATTAGTATTTGGTACGTCTATCGCTATGCAAGTAAAGTCGAAAAAGATCCTAAGAACTCCCTTTTATACGAACAACGAGAAGCCGATTTAGCTCATTTTAAAATGAATATCGAGGACATACAAGATATTTCAGCGAAACAAAAGCAAGTATTATTCCTTTTTGTTCTGACTTTTGTCATCTTAGTTGTCGGGCTCGTTCCGTGGTCGGCAATCAATCCGAATTGGACATTCTTTGAATCCTTTACGCAGTGGTTAGTCAATATTCCTGTATTAGGCGGATTACTTGGTAAAAGCATGGCGCCTTTAGGTACTTGGTATTTTTCTGAAATTACAATGTTAATGTTGGTGATGTCGATTGCGATTGCCTTTTTCTACGGCATGAAAGAAAAAGAATTCATCGATACTTTCTTAGGTGGCGCCGCTGATTTTGTCGGTGTTGCGATTGTCGTAGCTGTTGCAAAAGGAATTCAAGTTGTCATGAATGACGGTGCCATTACCGCAACGATTCTTCATTTCGGTGAACAAGGATTAGAAAATGTCTCTTCTAGTTTATTTGCTGTATTAGTTTACTTATTCTACATCCCGATGTCGTTCCTCATTCCTTCAACATCTGGTTTAGCCGCGGCTACCATGGGTATTATCGGACCGATGGGAGAATTTTCTGGCGTCGCAAAAGATGTCATCATTACCGCTTACCAAGCAGCATCTGGCTGGGCAAACTTGATTACACCAACTTCTGCGATTGTAATGGGTGCTGTGACGATTGCTCATACCGATTTAAGAGTGTGGTTTAAATTTGTCGGAAAATTAATGGTCATTATTTTTGTTGTTACAATGATTTATTTAGCTATCTTAGCAATATTATAATAAAATACTTAATAAAAGAAAGGTGAGGTTACATGAAAACATTGATTACAGAAACACACAAGCAACAAGCGATTTCGGCTATTCAACGATTAGTCAATATTCCCTCTTATTTACAAGAATCGGTTCCCGGTGCGCCTTTTGGCCAAAGCATTTTAGAGGCGCTTAAAGAATGCCTGACTCTTTTTCAAGAAGAAGGTTTCGAAACGTTCATCGATCCTGAAGGCTATTATGGTTATGCTGAAATCGGCGAAGGCGAAGAAATTTTTGGCGTTCTTTGTCATTTAGATGTCGTTCCAGCTGGCGACGTCTCATTATGGCATACCCCACCTTTTGAAGGCATCGTGGAAAACGAAACGATTTATGGACGTGGAGTCCAAGATGATAAAGGGCCAACAATTGCCGCGCTTTATGCAGTTAAAGCCATTCTCGATGCGGGATTGACCTTGAACAAAAAAATCCGTTTTATTTTCGGTACAGATGAAGAAAACTTATGGCGTTGCATGGCGCAATACCATAAGAATGAAAAAAGTATTGATTTTGGTATCGCTCCTGATGCACAGTTCCCGGTGATTAACGCCGAGAAAGGCTTGCTCCAAGTTTATTTAACAGGAGAAGGCACAACGGAATTCACCTTAGCAGGTGGAACAGCTTTAAATGTCGTTTCAGATACCGCTACCTATAACGGTGAGCATGCCGATGTCATCGCACAAAAACTCACTGAACTGGGTTATGATTTCACGCAAAACGAGCAAGAAATTATTGTCAAGGGAAAAGCGGTACATTCAAAAGATGCAGCACAAGGAATCAATGCCAATACACGATTAGCAACTGCGATGGCTCCTTTCTATGACCATGACGGTTTGAATTTCTTAGGACAATTAGTGAAAAACGATGCCCATGGAACAAGCGTAGTCGGTGAAATGTCTGATGAAGCGTCCGGTCCGTTAACTTTTAATGTGGCAACCGTTTCGATTGATGCGCATGAAACCAAAATCGGTATCGATATGCGTATTCCGGTCACCATTGATAAAGAGCGACTCGTTGAAAAACTAATCGAAAAAGCGAGTGAATACGGACTTACTTATGAAGAGTATGATTTTCTTGACGCTCTTTACGTCCCAGCTGACTCTGAATTAATCACCACCTTATTAGGTGCTTATCGTGACATTACCGGCGATATGCGCCCGCCTCAAGTTTCGGGAGGAGCTACTTTTGCTCGAACAATGAAAAACTGTGTCGCATTTGGTGCGATGTTTGCCCAAACCAAAGACACCATGCACCAACCAAATGAAGCTTGGCCATTAGCTGAAATGGAACAAACCATGGTCATTTATGCAGAAGCGATTGCTCGTTTATGTTGTGAATAAAAATCTGGCTGTATAACTTTTAGTGTTGATGACTAAAATTCGTATTATTCCTCAACATTTTTTTCGGAATAGATCATTTTTTTGATGATAGACTCATCGCTTAAATATTTTCTTTTATCATTTCTTTCATTGTTTGACGAAATAGACATCAAAATGATATTCAATACTAGCGGACCGGAGAAAAACGCCTTGTGTCAGCTGCGTCAAAATACGAAATGTGAATGACTCTAGGTTTGTGCTTGAGCACTTGCCTAGAGTTTGAAGCTTTCGAGCTGAGCGTCACTCCAAGGCCTGATACTGTATCCGTCACTCGCTTTGCTCGAACGGCTTCAGCAATGGCAGGCTCGAAGCGGTCTCGCAACCCCCACACAAGGCGATTTTTCATAGGGTAGCGCGAAATGTCATCCACATTATTTGAAGAACCAAAAATCTTTCTTCATCAACACTAAATACGTTATACAAAAAAACTTCTCCTTTTTCCGATTATTAATCAGAAAAGGAGAAGTTTTTATTTAACGATTATTTGTTTTTTAAGTTATAGAAAGCGTCTAAACCTTTGTAGACTGCTACTTCACCTAATTGGTCTTCAATACGTAATAATTGGTTGTATTTTGCAATACGGTCAGTACGTGATAAAGAACCAGTTTTGATTTGACCAGCGTTTGTTGCAACAGCGATATCAGCGATTGTTGCGTCTTCTGTTTCACCAGAACGGTGAGAAACAACAGCAGTGTAGCCAGCTTCTTTCGCCATTTCGATTGCTTCAAAAGTCTCAGTTAAAGTACCGATTTGGTTAACTTTGATTAAGATTGAGTTTGCAATGTCGTTTTTAATTCCGCGAGATAAGATTTCAGTGTTTGTAACGAATAAATCGTCACCTACTAATTGAACTTTGTCGCCTAAACGTTCAGTTAATAGTTTCCAACCTTCCCAGTCGTTTTGATCCATACCATCTTCAATTGATAGGATTGGGTATTTATTAACTAATTCTTCTAAGTAGTCAACTTGTTCAGCTGCAGTGCGTTTTGCGCCGCCTTCGCCTTCAAATTTAGCGTAGTTGTAGATACCGTCTTCGTAGAATTCAGCTGATGCACAGTCAAATCCTAAGTAAACATCTTTACCTGGTTCTAAACCAGCTGCTTTAATCGCTTCTAAGATTGTTTCAACACCGTCTTCTGTACCAGCAAAACGAGGTGCGAAACCACCTTCGTCACCTACAGAAGTTTCTAGGCCACGAGATTTTAAGATTTTAGCTAGGGCATGGAAAATTTCTGCTCCCCAACGTAATGCTTCTTTAAATGATGGTGCGCCAGTTGGTAAGATCATGAACTCTTGGAATGCAATCGGTGCATCAGAGTGAGAACCACCATTAACGATGTTCATCATTGGAGTTGGTAAAACTTTTGTGTTGAATCCGCCTAAGTAGTGGTATAAAGGAATTTCTAGGTAGTCAGCAGCTGCACGAGCAACAGCGATAGAAACACCTAAAATAGCGTTAGCTCCTAATTTACCTTTGTTTGGAGTTCCATCTAAAGCGATCATCGCTTTATCGATTGCCATTTGATCACGAACATCGTATCCGATGATTGCTTCTGCAATTGTGTTATTTACGTTGTCAACAGCTTTAGAAACACCTTTACCTAAGTAACGAGCGCTATCGCCATCACGTAATTCAACGGCTTCATGTTCACCAGTTGAAGCGCCTGACGGAACCATTCCGCGACCAAACGCACCTGATTCTGTATAAACTTCTACTTCGATTGTTGGGTTACCACGTGAGTCTAAGACTTCGCGAGCGTAAATATCAGTAATAATTGACATATTATGTCTCTCCTTTAAATTGTTTTATCTTAAGGGGGATTCCCTTGCGATTAGTTTTATTGTAATGAATTTTCTTCGATACTGCAAATGAAAGTTGAAACTATTTAACAGCTTCTAATAATGCTAAGAAAGAAGCTGGAACTAAACTTGCTCCACCGACTAAAGCACCATCGACGTTTTCTTTTGCCATGTATTCAGCGATATTTTCAGGATTCACAGAACCACCGTATTGAATACGAACAGCTTGAGCAACGGTTTCGCCGTAGATTTTCTCAACTGTTTGACGGACAACGCCACAGATTTCGTCAGCAATGGTTGCATCTGCTGATTTACCTGTACCAATAGCCCAGATTGGCTCATAAGCAATCACTAAGTTCGAAACTTGCTCATCGGTTAAACCTTCTAAACCTGCTGTAATTTGTCCTTCAATCCACTCAGCCGTTTGACCTGCTTCGTAAGTTTCAAGTGACTCACCACAACAAAGAATAGGTGTCATCCCATTTGCAAAAATTGCTTTCGCTTTTTTGTTAATATCAGCATCTGTTTCATGGAAATACTCACGACGCTCAGAGTGACCAATGATCACATATTGTACGCCTAAATCAGCAATCGCTGCTGGAGAGTTTTCGCCAGTGAATGCGCCTGTATTTTCCCAGTAAGCATTTTGTGCAGCAATTTTCACATCAGATCCTTTTAACTCTTCTGCTAGAGAAGCTAAGAATAATGCTGGTGAGCCGATTACAGAATCAACCGCATCATTTGAAGGGACTGCCCCTTTCACTTCTTTTGCAAAGTCAACTGCTTCAGCTAACGTTTTATTCATTTTCCAGTTT
The DNA here is from genome assembly GCF_001885765.1 of Enterococcus aquimarinus. Lineage (GTDB taxonomy): Bacteria > Bacillota > Bacilli > Lactobacillales > Enterococcaceae > Enterococcus_I > Enterococcus_I aquimarinus. The sequence goes on from NZ_JXKD01000003.1 coordinate 131,928, forward strand.
CCTGCAATAATTGGTTTACGCATAGAATTTGACACTCCTTATTATTTGTCGTTGATTGCTGCTAATCCAGGTAATGTTTTACCTTCTAACAACTCTAAACTTGCACCGCCACCAGTAGAAATGTGCGTAAATTGATCGGCAAATCCTAATTGTTCTGCTGCTGCTGCTGAATCGCCACCACCGATAATAGTTGTTGCGTCGGTTAAGCTTGCGATTGATTCACAAACACCAATCGTTCCTTTAGCAAAGTTAGACATTTCAAACACACCCATTGGGCCGTTCCAAACAACTGTTTTTGCGTCTTTTAAAATATCCGCAAATAATTCAACTGTTTTCGGTCCGATATCTAAGCCCATTTGGCCTGCTGGTACATCGCCTTCATGAATTTCTGTTGGTTCGTCATTTGAAAATGCTGCACAAGTCACAGAATCAACTGGTAAAACAAGTTTGTCGCCTGCTTTTTCGATTAATTCTTTTGCTAATTCAACTTTATCTGCTTCAACTAATGAATTCCCAATTTCCATTCCTTTAGCTTTGTAGAATGTGTAAGTCATACCGCCACCGATTAAGATTTTATCTGCTTTTTCGATTAGGTTTTCAATAACACCAATTTTATCAGAAACTTTTGCGCCTCCAAGAATTGCCACCATTGGACGTTGTGGTGCAGCGACGACATCGCCGATAAATTTGATTTCTTTTTCCATTAAGAATCCAGCAACCGTTGGAATCCCTGTTGAAGCAATTCCCACGTTTGATGCATGCGCACGGTGAGCCGTTCCGAATGCGTCATTGACAAATACATCGCCTAAAGAAGCCCAGTATTTACCTAAATCCGAATCATTTTTGCTTTCTTTTTTACCATCAATATCTTCAAAACGCGTATTTTCAAAAACAACGACATCGCCTGCAGCCATGTTCGCAATTGCATCTTCTAATACTTCGCCACGAGTTTTAGGTACGAAAGTCACTTCTTTATCTAATAATTCGCCTAAACGCTTCGCAACTGGTGCTAACGATTTACCTGCTTTATCTTCTTCAGCCTTTACACGACCTAAGTGAGAGAATAAAATTGCTTTTCCGCCATTTTCTAATACATAGTTAATGGTTGGTAAAGCTGCTTTGATACGAGTGTCGTCAGTGATGACACCATCTTTTAAAGGAACATTAAAATCTACACGTACTAGGACTTTTTTGTCTTTTAAATCGATATCTTTTACTGTTTTCTTAGCCATTAATGATAGCCTCCTAAAATTATCTGTCGCATTAAATTTATCTATCTGATAAAAAAAGCGGGGAAGCGCGCGCTTCCCCGCTTTCATACTAGCTATTGGATTCTGTAAGGAATCTTATAAGTTAGCGAAGTATTCTAACGTACGTACTAATTGTGCTGTGTAAGACATTTCGTTATCGTACCAAGATACTGTTTTAACTAATTGTTTGTCGCCTACAGTTAAGACACGTGTTTGAGTTGCATCAAATAATGAACCGTAAGTGATTCCAACGATATCAGAAGAAACGATTTCGTCTTCGTTGTAACCATAAGATTCGTCAGCTGCTGCTTTCATCGCTGCGTTTACTTCGTCTGCTGTTACTTCTTTGTTTAATACAGTTACTAATTCAGTTAATGAACCAGTTGCTACAGGAACACGTTGTGCTGCGCCATCTAATTTACCGTTTAACTCAGGGATAACTAAACCAATTGCTTTAGCTGCTCCTGTTGAGTTTGGAGTAATGTTTTCTGCTGCTGCACGTGCACGACGGAAGTCACCTTTAGAGTGTGGTCCATCTAAAGTCATTTGGTCACCTGTGTAAGCATGGATTGTTGTCATTAATCCTTCAACAACACCAAATTTGTCATTTAAAACTTTAGCCATTGGTGCTAAACAGTTAGTTGTACATGAAGCACCTGAAATAACTGTTTCTTTACCAGTTAAGATATCATGGTTAACGTTGTAAACGATTGTTGGAACATCGTCTCCGCCTGGTGCTGAGATAACAACGCGTTTAGCGCCTGCTGCTAAATGTTTTTCAGCTGCTGTTTTAGAAGTGAAGAATCCTGTACATTCTAAAACGATATCTACGCCTAATTCGCCCCATGGTAATTCTTCAGGGTTACGGTTTGCTAAAACCTTAACTTCTTTTCCGTTCACGTTGAATGAACCTTCGTGCACTTCAACAGTTCCGTTGAAACGGCCTTGAGTAGTGTCATATTTTAATAAGTGAGCCAACATTTTTGCGTCTGTTAAGTCATTGATTGCAACTACTTCAATTCCTGCTACATCTTGAATACGACGGAAAGCTAAGCGTCCAATACGTCCAAATCCGTTAATACCTACTTTGATTGTCATTTAAAATTTCCTCCTTATGATATAAATCATAAAAATTTTATTTTTAAAGGGATAACCCTTTTAAAATCTCATTTGCGGCGGCTTCATCAGTGATGAGCCACGTTTGTTTTGGTGCGTTTTTCATATATGCGTGAATGGCTTTGGCTTTACTTTTGCCACCAGCGACAGCAAAAATATATGGAATATTTAAGATATCTTTCAACTGTAAGCCGATTCGAGGAATTCGATACACGATTTCGCCCGATTCATTGAAAAAGTAACCAAACGATTCTGCAACAGCATTTTTTTGTTTTAGCATGAGCAGTTCTTTTTCAGTCATCTTTCTTCGAGCTGCCATGTGAATTGCCCTTCCAATACTATGAATAACACAATTCGCTTCACTAATCAAGTTCAAAACCTCCAAAATCGATGGTTCTTGTAAAAGTGAATCATATGTGGCCGAACTTAATTGTTCGGGGACAAAAAGCGATCGATAATTCCCTCTTGTTCGCATGGCCATCACGGCACTGACTGAATTCGCTTGGACATTTACATACTCACCAATACCACCTCTCGCCGGTACAAACATGTTGTGGCGATTATGGGTTTCGAGAATGGAAAGATTTTCGGCAACATTCGCCATCGTTGTGCCACCCATCACGGCGATAATATTTTCCCCAATTGGTAATTGCTTGTTTAAGGCATCCCATAAAAGATGACCAAACTCTTCAATTACTTTTTCTTGGCGATCACTATCTCCTGGAGTGATAATACAGCGACTAATACCAAAATAATCAGCTAAGCGACGTTCTAAGCGGTCCATCCCAAACAATTGATCCATTAAATGTCCTAATTGATGATAGACTTCTTCGCCTTTTGAGGTGAGCTTCATCCCACTTTTTGATGTTTCAATGAGTTCCAATTTTTTTAACGAATCAGTCTCTGTTCTAAGTACTCGCTCTGTAACGGCCAAATTATCTGCCAAAACACGTCTACCGACTGGCTGCATCCAATAAATATTTTGTAAAATGCGATACCGTTCTTGAATTGTAGTTAATATTTCTGGAGCGATGGCTTCCATCACTCTAAGATCTTCAAGCATTACACAACCTCCGTTGGACAGCTTTAGTCCCATATAGACTCAACACGACCCAGATAGAGCAAAAAAAAGAATTCCTCGTTATTGTTGTTGTCCCTCACAACATTAATTTTAGCATAATCCAACCTTTCACGCAACTAATTCCATTAAAAAAACCATTCGAAAGAACAAAGATTGTCCTTTTGAATGATTTAATCATATCTTTTACGTTTACTTGATCCCGGGATTCCTAATTGTTCCCGATATTTTGCGACTGTCCGACGAGAAATATCAACACCTTGCTTAACCAAGGCTTCTACGATTTTTTGATCTGACAATGGTTTTTGTTTGTTTTCTTGTTGAATCATTTCCTGAATCCAGGTTTTTACTTCATCTGTTGAATTTTCTTCTCCATCTTTTGACGTAATTTTTGAACTAAAGAAGTGCTTCAATTCATATACCCCAAATGACGTGGCTATATATTTCCCATTCACAGCTCGACTAATGGTCGATTCGTGGAGTGCCAATGCTTCGGCAATTTCTTTTAAAATAAGAGGCTTAATCGGTCTTTCTGGCTTTAAAAAGAAATCTCTTTGATGGTTCACAATAAATTGTCCCACCCGATAAATCGTATTTCCTCGTTGTTCCACCATTTTTTTTAACGATTCAAAATTTTGCTTCTTTTCTTTTAAGTACTGTGCGACTTCGACATCCCCGCTTTGTTCCATTTGCTTAAAGTACTGTTCTTGAAATCTTAGTTCAGGGATACTGTGCTTGTTTGAGAGCAGCTGTAGTTGCCCTTCGCGGTTTCGGACTGTTAAATCTGGGACAATATATAAATCTTTTGTGTCCTCAAAGACTGCGCCTGGTGTCGGAGTTAAGTGTTGAAGATAATCAAAAACTTCTTGCACCTCTTTCAAGGTAATATTAAATTTTTTCGTAATTCGGTCCCATTTACGTGCGACGAGATCGTCAAACGACTCTTCTAATATGATATAAGCTAAGGCAGGAGATTGATCATCTCGTTCTGTCTGGAGCATTAGTGACTCCTGCAAATTACGTGCGCCGACCCCGGCAGGTTCTAATTGTTGGATGAGTGTTAAAGCATCCAGCATCTGTACAAAATCACATCCCGTTTGTTTTGCGGCTTCTTCAAGCGTAATAGTTAAAAAACCATTCAAATCGATATATTCGACTAAAAACAATACTAACGTCCGTAAATAAGTATCGCGATAATTCAAATGAATTTGTTCGATTAGTGATTCAAATAATGAGACGGATGTATCCGGGATTTGAGTTAAATAATCCGCCGTTTCATGCGTGTATGTTTTAGCGTACTCGTTCAAATTGGAATCCGTTGGTTCAACCGATTCGACCAATTCGATTAGCGGATTTTCTAATGATTCATTCTCAATAAACGCACGTAGTTCTTCTGTCGAATAATGCAATATTTGAATCGACTGTTGCAATTGTTGTGTCAATGCTAACTTTTGCGTCTGATTTTGCTTTTGCTGTTGGCTTTGAGTATACTGTTGTTGAAATTTCATTGGATTTCCCCTTGTAATTATTCTGAAAGTTTGCTAATCTATTTAGAGTAATGCGCGCCCTTAGTGTAGTGGATATCATACAAGATTCCGGTTCTTGTGACGGGGGTTCGACTCCCTCAGGGCGCATACTATCGCTATCAGAGTTAGTATACTTCACTTTGTGTTCTTTGACAAAGTGAAGTTTTTTTCTATGGCTGCGAAAAATGAAACAGGCCACTCTCTTTTTGTCAGAGAGTGGCCTGTTTATACGACTTATAACTCGTATTCCTCTTCGTCTTCGTCGTCTTCCTCATCAACTTCTAAGTCATCTTCATCAATGATGGTTAATTCATCTTCGATTCCACCCGTAAGTTCTTCGTCTTTATCTGCGCCAATTTCTTGTAAATCAGAATTGTAGGCTTTGATTTCAACGTCTTCATCTTCGTCTTCATCTTCAAACACATCATCATCTTCATCGACTAAATCAGTATCTTCTGGATCATCATCATTGTAATCAATCGCATCTTCATCACCAGTGATAAAGGCATTGACTTTTTTACGTTTCTTACGGCGCGGTTTGTCTTCATCTTCTTCGTCTTCTAAGCCATGGTTAATTTCTTCATCGATTGAATCAATCGCATACCATGAACGTAAGCCCCAACGATTGTCTCCTAATGAAATAAAACTACCATTAATATTTAAATCTGTGTAAAATTGCGCTAAGGAATCACGAATTTCACTATCAGATTTCCCTAAATATCCTTGAATCTGATTTACCAAATCAGAAAAATCCATGACATCTGTTTTTTGCTCTAAAATCGCATGCGCTACTTCAATCATTGATAATTCATCTTTATTTACGCCTTCAAATACATTAATCTCCACTCGGGACACGTCCTTTCACAGTCTATTCTTAATCATACAAAAATGTTTTAAAAAAAGCAATTTATTCTTGCAAATTAATCAAACTCTTAGCTAGTAAATTCTAAGTACAGCTCATATTCGCCGATTCTCTCATTCGCCATTAATAAATCGTACTGTACTCGAATTTTCCCAGCGGTTGGATAGTCAGTCAAACTCACATGCAAATCCTTGGTATAGACTTGAAAAAACATACTGCCATAAGGTGTTGGATATTTTGTATCCGTCATTTCCTGATACTGAAATTTAAACCGTAAGCGACTATCGGTGACACGTGTTAATTGCACACTTTCATCTGGCGAAATTTTGACAGTTACCGGAACAAACGTCACACCATCTTCTTGTGGTTCTTGATACCGAATATACAAATGATGACCGACACGAACGACTTGTCCCACTAGTTCAAACAAAAATTCTTCGATGGCTTCTCCTTGTATTACCTTGGTTTTTAAAAAAATATTGACATTCATGCCATTTTTCAAGCTCATGATTGCCTCCTTCGTTTTTTTCTCTTTCTTTTCAACAGATTTTCTCTCATCTTTCGTATATAATAAGGATGAACACTAAAATCATGTAAAAAAGAGGTATTTTTATGCAACGACTTATTTTCAATCAAATCACTCCGGCCAAAGAACAATCTTTTTTGCCTTTTGCACTCACTGATATCTTTACTGAATTCGTTCATTCAAATCATATAGAAATTATTCATTTTTGGCAATTAGAAAATACTTTCATTTTAGGAATGAAAGATACACGAACACCTTTTGTTGAAAAAGGAATTAAAAAAATCATCGAACACTCTTACGTTCCGGTCATCCGTAACTCTGGCGGATTAGGTGTCATTGCCGATGAAGGGATTTTAAATATTAGTTACTTGTTCCCAAAAACAGCAGATAGTGCCTCTACCGATCACGCATATGAAAAAATGGTTTCCTTGACGCAACAAGCTTTTCCCGAACTTCAAATCGAAGCTTATGAAATTGCTAGCTCCTATTGTCCTGGAACTTATGACTTAAGTGTCAATGGTCAAAAAATTGCTGGCATCGCTCAACGGCGCATCAAAGAAGGAATTGCTGTGATGATGTATTTAAGTGTCAATGGCAATCAAACGGCTCGAGGAAACCTCGTCCGAGAATTTTATCAGCAGAGTTTGGATCCACTTCGACCTGATAATAGTTATCCTAGTGTTGATCCAAATAGCATGGTGACCTTAGAAACGCTACTTGAGCGCCCGATTTTAGTTAACGAAGTGAAAGAACGTTTCGAAGCATTATTCCAACCAACTGATCGTTTAGATGACCCCTTTGAGTGGTTAAATCACCATCAATTAGAAGAGAAATTCGAGCAGAAATGGTCAGGGATGGTCAAACGAAACCAAAAAATTCAGGAGGTTAAAGATGAATACTCCTTATAAATACCAAACACTACCGGTAGAAAAAGTCTTTCGTGATCCTGTGCATCAATATATTCATGTCCAACATCAGGTTATTCTTGATTTAATTGATTCTAAAGAATTTCAACGTTTACGCCGCATTAAACAACTCGGTACGGCTTCCCTTACTTTTCACGGGGCCGAACATAGTCGTTTTTCGCATTCATTAGGAGTCTATGAAATTTCTCGTCGCATTTGCGATATCTTCCACCGAAATTATTCCGTTGAGAAAATCGGAACTGGTGGTTGGGATGACGGGGAACGGCTGATTACGCTTTGTGCAGCCTTACTACACGATGTAGGACATGGTCCCTATTCTCACACTTTTGAACATATCTTTCAGACGAACCACGAAGCCTTAACCGTTCAAATTATTTGTTCACCAAAGACAGAAATTTATCAAATATTAAATCGTGTGGAAGCAGGATTTCCTGAAAAAGTAGCGAGTGTCATTCAAAAAAAATATCCGAATCCCCAAGTGATCCAAATGATTTCTAGTCAAATCGATGCCGATCGGATGGATTATTTATTGCGCGACGCTTACTTTACAGGGACAGAGTATGGTACTTTTGATTTGACGCGGATTTTACAAGTCATTCGCCCCTATCAAGGGGGCATCACTTTTGGAATGAATGGTATGCATGCTGTGGAAGATTACATTGTCAGTCGCTACCAGATGTATGTTCAAGTTTATTTTCACCCAACTTCCCGTGCCATGGAAGTGATTTTAGAACACTTATTACAACGTGCGAAAGAAGTGTATCTCGAAAACAAAGAAATTTTCAGCAATCATTCCCCACTTTTAATTCCATTTTTGGAAAATCATTTTACGATGGATGATTACTTACGCCTAGATGATGGCGTATTAAACACGTATTTTAATCACTGGTTAGATGAATCCGATTCCTTATTAAAAGATCTTTCCTATCGTTTCTTAAATCGCAAGCCTTTAAAATCTTGTCGCTTTGATAAACAAAATCAAGAAAAATTGCTGCAAACGATGCGTTCACTTGTCGAAAAAACAGGCTTTAATCCGACTTATTATACAGCGGTCCATTCAAGTTTTGATTTACCGTACGATTTTTATCGTCCGGAATCCAATAAACAGCGCACGCAAATTGAATTACAAGAAAAAGATGGTACTTTGGTGGAACTATCCAAAGTCAGCCAACTCGTTGAAGCCTTAGCAGGCCAAGGTCAAGGTGATCAACGGTTTTATTTCCCGAAAGAGATGGTTGATTTCTCCTTGCAAGACAACTATGATTTATTTAGTGAAACCTACAAACAGTTTAACGCTCATATTCATAATGGCGCGTTAATCGAATAAAAAGATTATTGGAGGATATACAACATGTCGATCAAATTAATTGCCATTGATATTGATGGTACGTTATTAAACAGCCAACACCATTTAACCAATGAAGTGAAAGAAACACTTAAGAAAGCGGAAGAAAAAGGCGTGAAAATCGTCCTTTGTACTGGTCGACCATTAACAGGCGTGCAAGATTTAATCGCTGAACTTGACTTATACAGTGATAATGACTACGTGGTGACCTACAATGGATCGCTTATTCAAAAAACGAAAACAAAAGAAGTCGTTTCAAAATTCGAACTGGCTCATGAGGATTATTTAGCAATTGACGGCTTAGCACGCAAATTAAACATCCATTTACATACGGAAACAGAAGATACGATGTTTACATCTAATCGTGATATTAGTCGCTATACCGTATTAGAGTCACATTTAGTCAATATGCCGTTAAAATATCGGACACAAGAAGAAATGACAGAGGACTTAACCATCATTAAAATGATGATGATTGATGAACCGGAATTGTTAGACCAAGCCATTACGTTGATCCCGGAAGAATTTTACGAACGCTATACCATCGTCAAAAGCACCCCCTATTTCTTAGAATTTTTAAATAAGAAAGTCGATAAAGGTGCCGCGATTCATCTACTTGCCACTCATTTAGGTATTGAAGCCAGTGAGGTCATGGCATTAGGGGACAATGAAAATGACTTGCCGATGATTCAGTACGCTGGGCTTGGCATTGCGATGGGCAACGCTACTGAAAATGTTAAAAATGCTGCAAGTTTCATCACGACTTCTAACGACGAGCATGGGGTGGCTGTAGCGATTGAAAAGTTTGTCTTAAATGGATAAACCATTTTTCGTAGTGAGTTAACTCTAAATGATACGCGAATAAAATCATAAAAAAGCTAAACTAGGAGTGTAATAGCTCCTAATTTAGCTTTTTTGCTTCAGCCACTGTTCAACTGCCCAACGGTGACTGCCTCTTTTTAATAAAGTCAGTGCTTCACTAGGTGTCACCCAATGAAGACGATTGGTCTTTTCTGTCGGTTCTGCTACTTTTAGCCACTTTGTTACTTCATAAAAATAACCTGGATGATAAAAATGAATTTGTCGATGACGCGAATAAAAATATTCAATGGCTTCCCCAAAGTACGCACCAATTTCAACGACAAAACCTAATTCCTCTAACATTTCGCGATTAATCGCCTCGACGTGATTCTCTTCTTTTTCAATTTCTCCACCCGGTAAAAAATAGGCGCCATTGGGAGCTTGGACCAAAATGATTGTTTCTTGATTCTCCTGAGGTACTACAACATAGGCCCCATATCTTGCTTGATAGTCACAACTAATTTTTCGTTCTCCAAAAGTTGGTACCTCCATCTTTGTCACTCCCATTTCTTTTTCTTTATCTTAACGAAATTCTAATAAATAAACAAGCGTTTTCTCATGAAGTATTTACCTAAAATATCTATTCAAAATTCTAACGTTCAAAAGGAAGATATGTTATGATTGAGTTATGATATTTTGAAAGGATGATTCATCAATGAAAATGGCTCATACATGTGTCCGTGTCAAGGATTTAGAAGCTTCTGTCGCGTTTTATCAAAAAGCATTCGGTTTTGAAGAAAGTCGTCGACGCGATTTCCCAGAAGCGAAATTTACGTTAGTTTATTTAACGTTACCAGGTGATGGATACGAATTAGAATTAACGTATAACTATGATCATGAGGCTTATGATTTAGGGAATGGTTACGGTCATATTGCTATCGCGACAGAAGATGTTGCAGCGTTACACAAAAAACACCAAGAAGCAGGATTTGAAGTGACTGATCTAAAAGGGTTACCTGGGGTTCCGCCTTCTTATTATTTCATTATTGATCCCGATGGTTATAAAGTCGAAGTCATTCGTGCCGACTAGTCAATCTAAAAAAACGAGTACTATGCTGGTGGATGAGCAGTATTCGTTTTTTTCTATGCTATTTTCGTGACAATAATATAGAAAAAAGAATGCTAAACTGATAAAATATTAAAGAATGACACGCCGTTGTCATTCTTTTTTTAGTTTAAGAGGAGGAATTTGATGAAACCTAAAATTGGGATTGTGGCCAATGAGCGTTTTTTCTTAACAGATAAAATTGATTTTTGGATGTCTTATACAAGTAAAGGGTATATTGAGGGAATCAAAGACGCAGGTGGTTTAGCCTTTATTATCCCGATTGATGATGCAAGCCACGCCAAAGAATACATTGATACTATTGATCGGCTGATTTTAGCAGGCGGCCAAGATGTCGCGCCCCACTTCTATCAGCAAGAAGCGACGCCCTTAATAGGAGAAACCAATGAAGCCCGTGATCGCTTTGAAATCGCCTTAATTCACGAAGCAATGAAACAAAGAAAGCCCATCTTAGGAATTTGCCGGGGCATGCAGCTAATTAATATCGCTTGCGGCGGGACCGTCTATCAAGATTTATCGTTGCTTCAGACAGACACGCTTACTCATGTCCAAGAACAATCCATGGCACAACCAAGTCATTCGATTTACGTGGAAAACAAGAGTTGGCTTGCGACGTTCTTACCCGCAAACTACGAAGTGAACTCTGCCCATCATCAAGCAATCGACCAATTGGCGCCAGGCTTTAAAATCAGCGCTCGCGCAACAGATGGGGTAATTGAAGGGATTGAAGCAATCGATGCTAACCAAGAAATCTATGGTATTCAGTGGCATCCTGAGCTGACACGTGAAAAAATCACCGAAGAACAAGCCATTTTCAATCGTTTCATACAAGGATAAAGAAATAAAAGATGCAAAAAAAGACATTTTTTTCTAATAAAATGGCGTGAAGTTTCCAAAAACGCAGAATTCGATCATCACTCATTCGTATAGCTAAGGGGCTGTGACAAACGTCACAGCCCCTTACTTTTATTAATCCCCTTCAAAAAAGGCGAGAATTCGTTGATAAATCAGTTCATTCTCAATTTCATTTAGAACTTCATGTTTCATATTTGGAAATTCAATCATTTCAATTTGACGGTACCCAATCGCTGCGAGCGTTTGTTTGGTATCCAACAGTCCTTTAACGCCCCCGGTAATCTTCACGTCATCGGCGCCACTCAAACTCAAAATGGGTAAATCAGGATTTTGACAAGTATATTTCTCGATTTGTTTTAAGCCATAATCGGCAGTCCAGATAGTCGTTACGCCAATATTGTCATAGCCGGCAATGATTTTAGGATCTTGATTCACTTTGGCAATTTGTTCTAAATCATTCGTTAACCAACTCTTATCTGTTTCACCATAGCCGGATAATTTTTTTAATATCCAAGAATGTTGTTCTTCCCCAACAAATCGATTCGCAAAATCGGCTAATTTTAGACCAACTGGCGCTAATTTTTGGTAACAAACTGTCCCTGTTAATAATAGCTTGTCGATGTCTTTATCATGTTCTTGTAAGTAATTCCGCGCTAGGATCGACCCGAAAGAATGACCATATAAATACACAGGAAGATCCGAATATTGTTGTTTTGCAAAATGAGTAATCGCGACTTGATCGTCAATCATGCGCTCCACACTTGGCATATGTCCCCGTGGATTGCTTGAATTCGTTGATTCTCCGTGCCCTCGGTTATCGCTTGTCACCACGATATAGCCATTCTCGGCTAAATAATTCGCAAAATCTTGGTAACGATCTTTGTGTTCTAAAATCCCATGAATGATTTGAACAATCGCTTTTGGTACTTGACCTGTTTGTTGCGTTACCGTTAATGCTAGTGGTAGTCCATCATCCGCCATTAAAAACACTTCTTTTTGTATGACACGAGAGGGCGTATCTACTGTTTTTTTCTCTTCTTTTAGCATTTCTTTATCTGGTTCATTACGAAATAGAAAATAAGTCAATCCAACACTTACACCAATGAAACTTGCAGGAATTAGCATTTTTTTCCATTTTTTATTCATGATCTTGAACGCCTCCACTTTTATTTTTCGTCATTAAACTGACTGATTGTTTCAGTGCAGCAAAAATGCCATTATCGTTATAGACGAGCACGTTGGCTTTATACATTCTTTCAGAAAAAATAATTAAACCAACGATGCTTAAGACTAAAATCATTAAAGATAACAAGACTTCACCCGTGGAAACAAAGTTGTTTGCTAAGCGAATTGGCATCGTATAAGAAGAAAAGAAGGGAATAAACGATGTGACACGAATCACCAGATGATCAGGATTAGCCATTCCTAAACTCAACCCAATCATATAACCCGCTAAGGATAAATAGGTGACGGGTAAAATCGCTTTACTGACATCTTCGACTTTACTCACTAATGACCCACAAAGTGCCGCCAGTACTGCATATATCAAAATGCCTAATATCAAATAAAGCAGTGTGTAAGCTAGAAACTCTCCTAAAATATCGCGAATCGAAAATTCTGCTAAAAAAACTTGGACCGTCGAATTATTTTTTAACCAATAAAAACCGAGACCAATACTTACGGCATACACCACGATTTGCGTCAACGCAACCAGTAAAATTCCAGCTAATTTCCCATAAAAGTGACTCCGTGCTGAGACACTTGATAAAATGACTTCCATGATGCGCGTTCCTTTTTCAGAAGCAATCTCTTGGGCAATGATACTTGCATACGTGACAATAAAAATAAAAAGTAAGATAGTTGTGGCCATTCCGACAACTAAACGAATACTGGTAAAATCTTCTTCGGTATTCATTTCGCCATTTTCATTAAATGTAATTTTTTGTACAGAAAATGGGACCGAAGCATTTAAAGAAGCGACTTCTTCTTCAGACAATCCTAGAGCTTTTGCTCGCAACGAAGATTGTAATTGGTTGAGTTGCTGATTTAACGCCATTGTGACTTGTGGCATGGTATTTGAACTATAAAATTCGCCATTGATTTGATCTTTTTCCACCGATAGCAAAAGCAATCCATCAATTTCTTCTTCTTTTAATTGTTCTTCCCCTTGTTCTTTGGAATTTAAAACGGTCATGGAATCGAGAACGGTTTGAACTTCTACTGTATTTAAAAGATCCGAATCTCCTTGAACGACGACTCCGATCGTATCTCCTTCTTCGGTGGCATTGTCGGTGACTTGGTTGATGATGTATAGTCCCGCTGCAGCGATAAAAGGCACTAGCAACATGATAATAAATGAAATCGAACGGACATTTTTACGATACACATCTTTTGTAATAACCCAAAATTTAGACATTCGCTTCCCCTACTTTCTGTTTAAAAATTTCTTCTAAAGTGGGTGGTTGTTGATTAAACATCGGAATATAACCATCGGCTGTCGCTAGTCGAAAAATTTCTTTTCCGACTTCGGGATTTGATAACGTGATTTCTAACGTCTGATCTTCTCGCTCGCGCACGTCAGTCACACCGTCTAACAAGGCAATCTCATCTCGCGTGAGGGGGGATTCCAAAAAGACTTTCGTTCGACCAAATGATTCACGAATTTCATGAACCACACCATTTAAGACGGACTTCCCGTTATTTAACATCACTAAATGATCACAAATTTTCTCAACATGTTCCATATTATGACTTGAAAAAATGACGCAGGACCCTTGTTTTTTTAAAGAAAGAATTCCTTCTTTTAACAACTCCGCATTCACCGGATCAAGGCCACTAAAGGGTTCATCTAAAATGATTAATTGAGGCTCATGGATTAAGGTCGCAATTAATTGGACTTTTTGTTGGTTTCCTTTTGAGAGCGTCTTAACTTTATCTGTTTTTTTACCTTTTACTTGAAAGCGAGAAAGCCATTCATCGATTTTAGGTTCAATTTCTTTTTTCGTTTTGCCCCGTAATTGCGCAAAATAAATCAATTGATCCTGAATTGAAACTTTCGGATAGAGCCCACGTTCTTCTGGCAAATAACCGATAATATCATAATCATTTTTTCCGATTTTTTTCCCATTCCAAAGTATCTCACCTTGATTGGCGGTTAAAAAATCTAAAATTAAGCGAAAAGTCGTTGTTTTCCCGGCGCCATTTTGACCAATAAGTCCCATAATACTCCCTGGTTCAATTTTAAAGGACAGATGATCGACGGCGTAATAGTCTCCAAACGTTTTCGTTAAATTTCTCACTTCTAACATTTTTTCTCCTCCATTCTAACCCGCTGAATTTGTACCAATTAAGCATAACATATTATTTTTTTCTTGTACTCATGCTTTCGTCGGATTTTGACGTTTCCTCACGACGAACAGCCTGATAGACATTCATCGCTACTTGTTGCGGCAACCCAATTGCAACTAACGCTTCAATATCAGCGGCTTGAATGTTTTTCATCGATTTAAACGCCTTTAATAACATTTTTTTGCGTTTAGGTCCTAATCCTTCAATATCGTCTAACTTCGACGCAAAGCTATTTTTACTTCGAAGTTGACGATGAAATGTAATCGCAAAACGATGCACTTCATCTTGGATTCGTTGTAACAAGAAAAATTCGGAGGAGTTACGCGTGAGTGGTATCGGATCCAACGCTTCCCCGTAAAGTAGTTCACTCGTCTTATGTTTCTCGTTTTTAGCTAAGCCCGCAACAGGCAGGTCAATTCCCAGCTGATTTTCTAGAACGTCTTTCGCGATATCCACTTGTCCTTTACCACCATCAATTATAATTAAATCCGGCAACGGTAAGCCTTCTTTTAAAACTCTGGAATAGCGACGATAGATGACCTCGCGCATCGAAGCATAGTCATCTGGACCGGTGACCGTTTTAATTTTATATTTACGATACTCTTTACGAGCAGGTTTCCCATCGATAAAGACAACCATCGCCGAAACAGGGTCCGTCCCCATAATATTTGAGTTATCAAAAGCTTCAATTCGAATCGGCATCGGAATGTTCAAGGCGTTGCCAAGTTTTTCAAGCGCGCCAATGGTTCGCTCTTCTTGTCGATCCATTAAATCAAATTTTTCTGCGAGTGCCATTTCCGCATTTTTATTGGCCAAAGCCACTAACTTTTTCTTTTCGCCACGTTGCGGTCGAAGGACTTTCGTTGCAACAATGGCCTCGACGCTCAATTGGTCAATATCCATGGGTATCAAAACTTCTTTTGGTGTCATATGTTCGGCTTTTTGATAGAACTGCCCAATAAAAGTTAAAAAATCCTCTTGCGCCTCATTATAAAAAGGGAAAATGGAGACATCCCGTTCAATTAATTTACCTTGTCGGATGAAAAAAACTTGTACACACATCCAACCTTTATCCACGTGATACCCAAAAACATCGCGATCGAGTAAATCACTATTGGTCATTTTTTGTTTCACCATGACTGTTTCAATCGCTCGAATTTGATCCCGGTATTCCGCCGCTTGTTCAAAGGCCATTTCTTCGGCGGCTCGGTGCATCTTAGTCGTTAAGGTTTCTTCAATTTGAGTGTAATTTCCGTTAAAAAACTGCTTAATGTCTTCCGTGATCCCTTTATAGACCGCTGGATCAACATCAAAATAATACGGACATAGACACTGCCCCATATGATAATACAAACATGGTCGTTTCGTGTTCCCAGGGCCGCATTTTACGAGTGGAAACAGCCGATCGAGTAATTTCTTAATCTCATTAGCTGCCCGTACATCAGGATATGGACCGAAATAGAGCGCTTTATCCTTTAAGACTTTACGAGTGATAAGTAAACGGGGATATTTCTCATTCGTTACTTTAATAAAAGGATAGGTTTTATCATCTTTTAACATAATATTGTATTTCGGATCATTTTTCTTAATTAAATTGATTTCAAGCAATAACGCTTCGACGTTTGATTCTGTCACAATATACTCAAAATCAACAATCTCACTCACTAAACGAGTTGTTTTGGTATCGTGACTTCCAGTGAAATAGGAGCGTACGCGATTTTTTAAGACTTTGGCCTTTCCGACATAAATAATCGTCCCATTTTTGTCCTTCATCAAGTAACAACCAGGTTGGTCGGGTAATAAAGCCAGTTTATGTTGAATTTGTTCATTCATTGAATTCATCCTTCTCTAACATTTCTTCCTAATTAAGTATAACATGAAGCATCCTCAGACGAAAAAAAGAGCCTAAAATCACAGGGATTTTAAGACTCTTACACTGAACTTTTACAAGTAAGGGGCAATCATTGCTTCTAATTGCTCTTTATTTTGAACACCGATTGCTTTTTCAACGACTTCGCCGTCTTTTTTCAAAATTAATGTCGGAATACTCATCACACCAAATTCAGCTGGCGTTGCTGGGTTTGCATCCACATCCATTTTCGTGATTTTGAAGTCTTCTTCATCATATTTTTCACTTAATTGATCAAGAATAGGTGCTTGCATGCGGCAAGGACCACACCACGCTGCCCAAAAATCAATTAATACTAAGCCTTTATCGGTTTCTTGTGCAAAGGTTGCATCTGTAATTTCTTTTGTCATTTCATAACCTCCATTTTATGTTGAAAGTATAGCACCAAATTTCTTTTTTGCCTACAATCATGCTTGCTTTTATTTATTTAAACGTCACAATCGTCGCACCGTTGCCCCCTTGATTCGCCGGAGCAAATGCAAAACTCTTCACGTTGCGATGATTTTTTAAGTATTCGACAATTCCTTGGCGCAATACGCCTGTGCCTTTTCCATGGACAATCGTCACTTGTGGATAATTGGCTAACAGGGCACTATCGATATATTGATCAACCTCTGCTAAGGCCTCTTCATAACGTTTGCCTCTTAAATCTAGTTGCGCATCGACATGTGCTTCTTGACTGGAGCGAACGGTTGCAACGACTCTATGACTTGTTTCTTTCGCCGGCGCAAGCGGTTCAATCTCTTCTTCTGAAATCGTCATTTTTAAAATACCAAGTTGCACTTGCCATTGATTATCTCCTACTTTTTTTAACAACTCGCCGCGTTGACCAAAGGATGTGACCATCACGTCATCGCCGACTTTTAGCTTTTTAGCTGCTTTCGCCTTTTGGAGCACTTTATTTTTTTGCAAATGATCTTCAGGATGACTTAAGTTCGCTAATTTTTGTTTGGCATCAATTAGCTGATGCTCTTTCACTTTCGACTGGCTTCCGAGTAATTGCATATGCCGAATATCCGCAATAATTTTTTCGGCTTCTTCTTTTGCGGCTTCAATCATCGCATTGGCCTCTTTTCGACCTTTGGCTAATTCTTTTTCCCGTTCTTCATAAAACTCACGGTGAGCGATTTTTAAATCAGCTTGGATTTTTTCGGCTTCTTCTAATGATTGACGCAGCTCTAAATACTCTGTTTCGGCCATCTTACGACGATTCTCCAAATCAGCAATCATCTCATTTAAGTCTTGACTCTCACCGTCAATAATTTGTTTCGCCGATTCAATAATAAAAGGGCTCAAACCTAAGCGACTCGAAATTTCAAACGCATTACTTCGACCGGGCACCCCAATTAATAAGCGATACGTTGGACTTAACGTGTCGACATCAAATTCCATCGAGGCATTAATGGTCCCGGGGCGATTGTACCCATAGACTTTTAATTCAGGATAATGTGTCGTCGCCATGACATACGTTGAGCGCGCACCCATTTCATCTAAAATCGCAATCGCTAATGCCGCCCCTTCTTGAGGATCAGTTCCTGCCCCTAACTCATCAAAAAGGACTAAACTATTCTCATCAGCTTTACTTAAAATATTCACAATATTTGTCATATGAGAAGAGAACGTCGATAAATTTTGTTCAATCGATTGTTCATCCCCAATATCCGCAAACACTTCCTTGAAAATCCCCATTTGACTCTCTTGGGCGACTGGTAACGGCAATCCTGATTGCCCCATTAGCTGCAACAAGCCTAATGTCTTTAACGTAATGGTTTTCCCCCCAGTATTTGGTCCGGTAATCACGATCGCTTGGTAGTCTTTGCCGATGACAATGTCGTTGGCAACTACTTTTTCCATTGCAATCAGGGGATGACGTGCTTGTTTAAAGACCACGTAGTTTTGAGCGTTAATTGCTGGAACAATACCCTTAATCGCTTTGGCAAATCGGGCTTTCGCATTCATGAAATCAAATTTCCCGATAACAAACGCATTGTGAATAATTTCTTTGCGTGCCGGCACAAGGGCAGCTGAAAGTTCGGATAAAATTCGCGTAATTTCATTTTTTTCGGCAATTTGATGCTGTCTTAGACGATTATTTAATTCGACAATTTGTTTTGGTTCAATAAATAATGTCTGTCCAGAAGCACTCTGATCATGGACGACCCCACCAAACATGCTGCGATACTCATGTTTAACAGGAATCACGTAACGTTCATTCCGCATGGTGACAATTGCATCACTTAAATAGCGCGCCTGATTGCCTCGAATCAAACCATCTAATGTCTCACGGATACTCTGTTCGCTTCGACGAATTTGACTACGAATTTGACGTAACGCATCTGACGCATCATCGGTCACTCGACCATCTTCATCAATCGCTATTTTTAACCGTCGTGTCAGTTCAGGTAAATGCGTTAATTGTTTGGCCCAATCATACAAACGAGCAAATTCAAGCTCCCCTTCGACCAAATCGTCAATAAAACGATTAACTTCACTCGTCGTCGTGAGTACGCGCGTTACTTGTGCAAGTTCATGACCGTTTAAATCCGCCCCAATTTCAATGCGTTTCATATGGGGACGAATGTTTTCAATTTTGGGAATTGGAATGCCTCCACGTAATCGCTGAACTTTTAAAGCATCAAGCGTCTCATCAAGCCACTGACGAATGACCGTTTCATCGGCAACGGGTTCTAACGCCGCTAACTCTTCTTGCCCTTGGGCTGTCACTAAATAAGGCATCATCATCTGTTTGACTTGTTCATATTCTAATGTATTTAAAATGCGTGAATTCAACTCACTCACCTATCTCTCTTTAAAATAAAAGAAGTAGCTACCGCTTAACGAAAACGACCTACTTCTTTCTTATTCTTTTCTTAAATCAAATCAATAATCCACATTTGATTAAAATAATTGGCTAGTATCGGACTCTTCTCGACAATCCACCGTGGGACACTTCCCGCTTTAAACAAGCCTTGAATCGCATCAAGTGGAATCAGCGTTAACAACTTAAAAATCAAGAAAATCCAGACGTAAGCGATGATCACATTTAAAAAACCGGCAATCAATCCGTCAACTTGAGGAATAAAGCGTGTATAACGCAACCCGCTCGCAAAGATGCCCACGAATTTGGTTAGTAAATGTCCAATAAATAAAAAACCCATAAAAGCGACTGCCGCATAATAAGCTTTATCTAAATCAAACGATTGCTCTTGTGTGAACAACGCCATTTTCGTATCTGGTGAAACCGATAAATAAGGAAGGAGTAACGAAATTCTTTCGCCCCATGGTAAAAAGAGCTTTTGAGCGACTAAAAAAGACAGAAAGAATCCTCCGGAATAAACAAGTTGCAAAGCCACTCCTCTGCGGCTACCGCCGTAAAATGCTGCTAACAAAATTAGTAAGACGACTAGTCCTATCATTGCTCAGCTCCTTTTCTGCTAACGTTTCGCTGTTTTATTTTGAATTGTACGTTTTCGTTCTTCATTCAATATTTGTTGTGCTTCCATATGATTGCGAATTTCAACATCGCCACGACCAGTCCGTTCTAAGACTTCTTTGGCCTCAATTTCAATCGCTTCAATGCGCTTTAGACGATTTTCTAATTCGATTGATTTTAGTGCCTGTTCTTTTAAGCCAATCATTTTTTCTCTGATCGTTAACAGCTCTTCTTGCTTTTTCAATTGATCGGAAATCGCGTTCACTGCAAGTAAGATTGCTGCTTCTTCTTGACTTGTTTGAGGCGCCATTTGTCGAATTTCTTGTAATTGTTCATTCACCAGTCTCGTTACCCGATCCATATGTTGGCTCGTTTCTTGCCCAATAATCGTATACGATTGATTCGCAATGACTGCTTTGTATCTTATTTTTGCTTTGGCCATCGAGCTTATCCTCCTAAAAAAACTACTCCTAAACATTATAAAAGAAATTTTCCTTTTTTGCTACGTGCTTTAGCTTTTTCTTTGATTATTCTTCATTTTTGTATGGTAAACTATAAAAAAATAAAGAAAGAGGTTGTCTATGAGTCACGTTGTTATTCAATTACCCAAAAATCAGCTGGCCACCG
The DNA here is from genome assembly GCF_001885765.1 of Enterococcus aquimarinus. Classification (GTDB taxonomy): domain Bacteria; phylum Bacillota; class Bacilli; order Lactobacillales; family Enterococcaceae; genus Enterococcus_I; species Enterococcus_I aquimarinus. The sequence goes on from NZ_JXKD01000003.1 coordinate 152,656, forward strand.
TCCAAGCTTACTATCATAAAAATCAAATAAACAAATCAGTGCCCTACACCCAGTTTATTGCTAAAAAGAATGGGACAACGATTACCGCCTATACTTCCGGCAAAATTTTATTTCAAGGAGGTCAAGCCGAACAAGAAGCCCAACGTTGGCAAAACTTGGCTATCACTCCTGAAGAAAAAAAAGTAAAAGCGGCTACGATTCTACCAAAAAACATCGCGGAGAAAAGTTTTATTGGCAGTGATGAAGTCGGTAACGGGAGCTACTTTGGTCCGTTAATCGTTTGTGCGGTGTATGCTGCAAAAGAACACTTACCTAAGCTAAAACAGCTAGGGGTAAAAGATTCAAAAATGCTAACCGATCATGATATTACGGCTTTAGCACCCAAAATTAAAGAGATTGTGCCCTTTAAACTCTTGGAAGTGACACCTCAAAAATACAATGCCATCCAGCCAAAATATAATGCGGTCCATATGAAAGTCGCACTGCATAATCAAGCGATTCAACTACTGCTCGAGCAGATCCAACCCGAGCAACCCGAAGGAATCTTAATTGATCAATTTACACCAGAAAACAATTATCGCAAATATTTAAAAGGTGAGAAGAACCCCATTACTGAGAACCTTTATTTCATCACAAAAGGGGAACAATATCATTTAGCTGTAGCCGCCGCGTCTATTTTATGTCGCGCAAAATTTTTAGAAAGTTTAAGAGTCGGTTCGTCCGAATTAGGCATCGTGTTACCTTCTGGCGCCGGGACACGTTCAGATCAAGTGGCAGCCACTATTTTAAAACGTGGGGGCCTTCCCTTACTCGAGCAATACGCGAAACTCCACTTTGCCAATACTCAAAAAGCGCTGAAGTTAGCGAGGATGAGCGAATGAAAAAGATAGCCATTATTGGGGGTGGCATCGTTGGTTTGACACTCGCAAATTATTTAGATACAACACAATTTGCCATCACTCTTTATGACGATGAAATCGGGCAAGCCACTCGTGCCAGTGCCGGTATCATTTCTCCTTGGGTTTCGAAGCGTCGAAATAAAAAATGGTATCAACTAGCAAAAGACGGTGCTGCTTTCTTCCCAAAATTAGTCAGCGATTTTCAGTTAGATGAGTCCATTTATACACGATGTGGAACGCTCATTTTACGCCAAGAAACGCAATTAGAAGCTCTTTACGATTTTGCCCAAACACGAAAAGAAGAAGCCCCTGAGATGGGCAACATTACCTTACTTTCAAAAGAAGAAACGAGCCTCGAACTCCCACTCTTAAAAGAGACGCCAGCTTTAAAAATAAGTGGTGGTGGACGACTAGATGGGAAAGCTTATTTGGCGCGCTTGCAGCAATTGGCGATTGATAAAGGCTTGTCCATCGTAAAAGAGCGGGCAACTTTAACTAAAAAAGGAAGCGATTGGGTCGTTACGACAGCTACACATAGCGATACATTTGATTTAGCAATCATTACCGCTGGCCCATCCTTAAAACCAATCTTGGGGCCTCTTGGTTATCACGTTGATATTCGTCCCCAAAAAGGACAACTTTTGGAATTTCAAACACCTTTTCTTGAAAGTGAGCAGTGGCCTGTTGTCATGCTCGATGGTGAAGCTGACTTGATTCCTTTTCAACAAGGAAAAATTTTAATTGGTGCGACACATGAAAACGAGGCCTTGTGGGACCTCAGGCCTACAAAAGAAGCCTTTGAACAATTGTGGCACCACAGTCAGTCCTTTTTAAAAAAAACGGAGGAATTCCTCACTTCTCCCTATCAATACCGCATTGGAACAAGAGCTTATACTTCTGACTTTGCACCCTTTTTCGGGTCACCTTCGGAAGATGATACGCTCTTTGTCGCTAGTGGGTTAGGTTCTTCTGGTTTAACCGTTGGACCTTTCATTGGTTACCTACTGGCTCAACGTTTAAATACGAATGCTTGGTCCGTCGAGGCTTATCAAAAACCAATTAGCAATTATCTGAAAAAAGTAGAATAAGCAAAAAGAAGCTGCCTCCATTATTTTAGCGAGGCAGTTTCTTTTTTAGGTAATTTAATAGATATCATCAATTGGAAAGTCGATTTCTTCTTCCTCATCATCTTCCCCTTCCGCCTCATGGTACTCAATACTATAGGCGACTTCTTCTGAAAGAGGGGCGAAATCGTTTAATTGTGTTAACCCATTTTTTTCTAAAAAATCCAAGGTAAATAAATCTGGCGGAAACATTTCAAGCACTTCAACCTTGCAATACTGCGATTGTTGGTTAAGGTAACTGTTGTCGTAGTATTTCCTTTCGATTGCAGGCAAGATTGCTTGATTGATTGCCGTGACTCGTAGTTGATACATCAGTGCATCAAATGGGGCTTTCAGATAGACATAGATTTCATCGTCCGCCGTGACATTTTCTTGCATTGGCAAAGAAAATATCGGCAGCTGACGCAATGCTTTTACTAAATCAATTTTTTCGACTTCACAAACCATGAACCATTTAGACATCGACCAGACACCCTTTCTCGTCTCTTGTGCTTTCATCCATTTTACCACACAACTCGCAACCGAGAAAACGTTAACACTAATCCTACACAATCAAAATCGTCATTCATGTCAAGAGGACAAAAAAAGTGTTAGGCAAAATATCCATGCCTGACACTCTTTTTTTTCAGTCATTCATTTTAGAATAATGGAACGACTGCTCCTTTGTAAGTATCGTTGATAAAATCACGAACTTTATCTGTTTTTAACACTTCGATTAAAGCTTTCACTTTATCAGCCTCGACATCTTCTTTGCGTACGACTAAGACGTTCCCATAAATTTCGGCTGCTTCTGAATCGATTGCTTCTGATGCTAAAGCGTCATTTTGGACGTCAAAACCTGCTTCTAACGCATAGTTCGCATTGACAACGGCAAAGTCAACGTCTTGAACGGAACGGGCTACTTGTTCTGCTGCTAATTCTACAATTTCAAGATCTTTTTCATTTTTTGTAATATCACTCACAGTTGCAGTAATGCCTGAGCCCTCTTTTAATTCAATCAAGCCGTTTGCTTCAAGTAAAAGCAATGCCCGACCACCATTCGTGGCATCGTTTGGAATTGAAATTTGCGCACCCTCTTTAATGTCTGCTAAATCTTTCGTTTTACCTGCATAAATCCCTAGTGGCTCAAAATGAATTTTAGCAACAGGCGTAATTTCTGAACCTGTTTCTTCTTTATAACTATCTAAATAAGGTGTATGTTGGAAGAAATTCGCATCGACATCCCCTGCATCTAACGCTGGATTATATAGTGGATAGTCATCTAAAATGGTAACCTCTAGCTCGAAACCTTTTTCTTTTAAGTCCTCTTTCACTTGCTCTAATATTTCTGCGTGTGGTGTAGATGTCGCTGCAATATTAATGACTTCTAATCCTTCAGCACTTGAGCCCTCTGCATCCGTCGCTTCATTGCCACAAGCGGCTAAACCAACAAGTGCTGCACCAAGTAAACCAAATTGAATGACTTTATTCCATTTTTTCATATCCATTTTCCCCTTTTTTTTCGAATTTTTCTTAAATATCATTCCGATAAAACAAAAAAAGTCCTTTTACGAGTTTAGAGACTCGTAAAAGGACGAATGATCGCGGTACCACCTTTTTTTGGAAGTTCACACTTCCCTTTACCCTACATGCTTAACTTAGCAAATAAGTGTTCAAGATAACGATTGAACCTTTCGAAACCGCCTACTTATCGACGATTTATCCTTCAAGACCATCTTCATTCTTTCTTGTATCGTTCTTTTCACCAACCAGAACGTCTCTACAACACGCGAAAAAATTACTCTTCTTTGCAACGGATGAATATTTAAGTTATCTGTACTTTACATGAGAACTTTCTCATTGTCAATAAATAAAATCAAATTTAATCTGACCGGAGCAAAAGTTTATCTAAATCGGAACGAACTTCTCGACGAAAAGCGTTAAATCAGCTACTTAAATAAAGGAACGTTCACTACATAAAAACAGTACACTCTTCTATTTTCTTCATCAATCTCTGGTTAGCACAACATCAATTGAAAATTCGTCATACCGATGAACAGAAATAGAATACTCAAAGGCTGCCCCTGTATCGAGATAACCAATTTGTTCAGCAACCGCTACAGGATCGCCCTCTTCCAAGTTTAGATAGCCAGCCTCAAAAGTGATCACAAGAATCAAAAGAAAAAACAGTTGAAAACTTCGTAAAACACCTAAATATTCAGTAGATGGCATTCAAAATGGCATTCAGTTTAGAAAATAAAAAAGCTGAACCCAATGATATCAAAGGTTCAGCTCACTATTAAGTCTATTCTTCTTCTTCGGTCATGAACGTGTTGAAGACTTCTTCAATCATATCCCATTCTTTGTCTGTTTCGATTTGTTCTAAACTACCTTCTGTGCCGTCTTCGTTTTCAACGAAAGCGTAGGCTTGTAGTTCTACTTCTTCATCTTCTGGAATACCAGCTGGGTATAATAGGACATAGTTACGTCCGAATTCTTCTTGGCCATCTACGGTTAAAAGAATTTCGTATAACGTTTCGTTTCCATCTTCGTCAACTAATGTAATATGTTCGTGTCCTTCGTGATCATGTGTATGTTCTGTCATTTCTTTGTCCTCTTTTCTTTTATTTAGCATTCATTTTAGATGAATTTGTTACCAGAAGCATCTAAATAATTTTGTAAAATCATTACTGCTGCGACTTTATCAATCACTTTTTTGCGTTTAGCGCGGGAAACGTTCCCTTGTTCAACAAGCATGCGTTCTGCTTGGACAGTCGTTAATCGCTCATCTTGATACACAACATTAATGTGGTAAAGTTCCTCTAATTTCTTCCCGTAATCAAGGGACGCTTGTGCCCGAGGACCAATCGAATTGTTCATATTTTTTGGCAAGCCAATACAAACGGTTGTGACTTCGTACTCATCAATCAATTGCTTCACGCGCTTATAGCCAAATTGACCTGCAGCTTCATTGATTTTAATGATTTCAATCCCTTGTGCCGTCCACCCCATCGGATCACTAATCGCAACGCCAACGGTTTTAGAGCCTACATCTAAGCCCATAATTCTCATGTTAAATGAACCCCATGGTCTTTTAAGTAATAACGAATTAAGACTTCTAAAATTTCGTCACGCTCATGACGGCGAATTAAATTGCGAGCTTCACGATAACGGGGAATATACGCTGGATCGCCAGAAAGTAAATAACCGACGATTTGATTAATTGGATTATAGCCTTTTTCTTCCAATGCGCGATAAACAATCGCTAATGTCTCACTTACTTCTTTTTTGCGACTATCATCAAAGTCAAAACGAACTGTTTCATCGGTAAATCCCATAAAGCAACACCTCTTTCTCCAAATAAACTCGTTCTTCTTCTATCTATTGTACTAAACCTTTAGGAAAACTACAAACATAATTAATTGATTTTCATAATCAGTATAACAACTGTTTGTGAGGAAAATGTGAATTTTTTTGATAAAAAACATTTCAATTGACAAACTTGTCTTTCCTGAGTAATGTTCAGGAAAAGGAGTGTTTTTTATGAAGAATCTATCCCTTGCGGATACACTGGCCATCATTGAGGAGGGTTCGTTGGTGTTACTCTATCTTTCCATGCCGAACTGTTCCGTTTGTCACGCGGTTCAACCTCGTATCAAGCAGATGTTTGAAGACACTGACTTACCCATGTTGGCGCTTGATGCTTTTGAAGTGCCCGAAGTAGCAGGAACGTTTCAAGTGATGACAGCCCCGGCGATTCTTGTTTTTTATCAAGGAAAAGAAGTTCATCGCCAAGCGCGCTTTATTGATTTTGATCGTCTTCAAATGATTATTCAAAATTACCAAGCGATTACGGAACCGACTAATTATACCGATCTCTTTACAAATTAAAAAACTTCCATGCTTTGAAAACAAAAGCATCGGAAGTTTTTTCGTTTTATTCGGATGGCGCGATTCCACCAGAGTGTAGAAAATAAATGAGTGTTTGAAGTTCTGTTGTCAGATCGACGTTTTGAACAAGCACGTCAGTTGGTGCGGTGATACGCGCTGGGGTGAAGTTCAAAATCCCTTTAATCCCTGATGTCACTAAATCATTCACAACATCTTGGGAATGTTCAGCTGGAACCGTTAAAATCGCAATGTCGATTTGTTGAATGCCAATTTGTTCTTTCATATCACTCATCGGATAAACAGGAATGCCATCGACAATCCGTCCCACGATTTCAGGATTCACATCAAATGCGGCACTGACACGTATACTATTGCTTTGATGAAATTTATATTTCAATAAGGCACTCCCTAAGTTCCCCACTCCAATTAAAGCAACGTTTGTCATTTGATCATCATTTAACGTTTTAGAGAAAAAGAGCATTAAATCATTCACATCATACCCATAACCGCGTTTGCCTAGTTCACCAAAGTATGAAAAATCACGGCGGATTGTGGCACTGTCGACTTGGACTGCTTCACTTAATTCGGTTGAAGACACTTTCTTCTTACCCGCATCATTTAAGATACGTAAATAACGATAATACAAAGGCAGACGTTTCGCTGTTGCCTTTGGAATTTGATTTTCTTTCAATTAAAAGACCTCCATTTGTGAAAAGTTCACTATTTCAACTACCATCATATCAAATTTGTCTGTCAAAAGGCAATTGCCATGCTCAAAATTTGTGATTTTTTTCAAATTTTTTTTTCACAGTCGCGACACATGAAAATATATGATAAACTAGCTTAAAATCACATGATTGATGGAAATGGAAACGAGGGTTATTTTATGATTTTATTACAAGGAAACCAGATTGCTCGTTTATTTGGAGCAGAGGTTTTATTTGAAAATATTCAATTTGAAATTCATTCACACGCTAGAATTGGTTTAGTAGGTCGCAATGGTGTTGGTAAGTCGACACTACTCAAAATAATCGCAGGTTTGGAAGCGCCGGATCAAGGTGTCATTACGAAAACAAAGTCATTAACAATGGGGTACCTTGCACAAAATACAGGTATTGCGTCGCACGCAACCGTGTGGGATGAAATGCTCGATGCTTTTCAAGAAGTGCGACAAATGGAAAGTCGGATGCGCGAAGTCGAACAGTTAATTAGTACAACGGATTTGGAGACACCAGCAGGGCAACGGCTCTTAAAAGAGTATGATCATCTCCAACATCTTTTTGCTGAGAGCAGCGGTTATAGTTATGAAAATGAGATTCGATCGGTTCTTCACGGTTTTAAATTCGATGCTCAGTTCTACGATCAAACAGTCGACTCGCTCTCAGGAGGACAACAAACACGTCTCGCATTGGCCAAAATGTTATTACAACAACCCGATTTACTTATTTTAGATGAGCCGACCAACCACTTAGACATCGAGACGTTGGATTGGTTAGAAAAATATTTACAAAATTACAAAGGTGCACTATTAATTGTTTCCCATGACCGTTATTTCTTAGATGAAGTTGTCAAAGAAATTTACGAGATTAGTCGCTCTAAGATGACACATTATAAAGGAAACTATAGTCGCTTCCTCGTATTGAAGGAAGAACAACTCGCCCTCGACTGGAAAGCGTATGAAAAACAACAGTCTGAAATCCACAAACTAGAAGATTTTGTGGCACGTAATCTTGTCCGTGCTTCAACGACAAAAAGAGCGCAAAGTCGACGAAAGCAATTAGAAAAAATCAATCGGTTAGACCGCCCAAATGGGGATGAGAAATCCGCGAATATTTTATTTGATATTGATACCCCTTCTGGCAATGTCGTCCTACAAGTTCAAGATGCGGCCATTGGTTATGAAAAAGAACAAATCTTAGCCAACAATATTCAACTAGATATCCGTAAAAAAGATGCGATTGCGTTGGTCGGACCAAACGGGATTGGTAAGTCGACACTGTTAAAATCAATTTTAAAACAACTTCCCCTTCTTGCAGGTGAGATTCATTATGGCACGAATGTTACGATTGGTTATTACGATCAAGGGCAACAACAATTACATTTACAAAAGTCCATTTTAAAAGAACTTTGGGATGACCATCCGACCACACCTGAGGTTAAAATTCGCTCGGTGTTAGGGAGTTTCCTTTTTTCTGGAGAGGATGTTGACAAAACAATCGGTTTACTTAGTGGTGGCGAAAAAGCACGGGTTGCTTTGGCCAAACTAGCTATGAATCACGAAAACTTTTTAATTTTGGATGAGCCGACCAATCACTTGGATATCGATAGTAAAGAAGTGTTAGAAAATGCGCTAATCGACTACGAAGGAACGATTTTATTTGTTTCCCATGACCGTTATTTTATCAACCGTATTGCGACAAAAGTCATTGAGCTTTCAGCAGATGGTAGCCGTTTATATCTTGGTGATTACGATTACTATTTAGAAAAAAAACAAGAAGAAGCAGAAATCGCTGCACTAACAGCGGCTCCAGAAGTCGTAGAGACGACGATTTCTAAAGGAAAACAAACCTTTCAACAAAGTAAGGAAGAACAAAAAAAGATTCGTCAGCTGAAACGAAAAGTCACCACTATTGAAGAAGAATTAGTAGTAATTGAAACAGAAATCAGCCATTTAGAAGAACAAATGACCCAGTCCACTGTCTTAAATGATCATTTGAAATTGCTCGAAATCCAAAAAACAATGGAAGAAAAACAACAAGCACAAGAACAATTACTATTAGAATGGGAAGAAATCAGTCTTGAACTAGAGTCCTTCGAGTAATTTCTACTTGTTCAAACGATTCAAAAAAGCATCCACTTTTCGGCTATCGCTGCAAAATGGGATGCTTTTTTACTTCTTAAGTTTTTTCAATAAATTTTCTGAATCTTCTTGCAGTCATTGTAATTTCGCTTCTTTTCCTCTATACTTTTTAGTAAGCTAAAAATATTGGAGTGGGTATAAATGAAAATTGGAATTTTAAAAGAAATTAAAAACAATGAAAACCGAGTCGCATTACCTCCTGCCGGCGTTTATGAGCTCGTTCAATCGGGCCATGAAGTCTTTGTTGAAAAAGGTGCCGGTGAAGGCTCCGCAATCTCTGATGAAGCTTATTTAGAAGTTGGTGCCATTATTTTAGATGAAGCCAAAGATGTATGGGCAAGTGAAATGGTTTTAAAAGTAAAAGAACCACTCGAAGAAGAATATCAGTATTTTAGAGAAGGATTGATCTTATTTACCTACTTGCATCTTGCTGCGAATAAGAGCGTTACAGAGGCATTAATGGCCGCTAAAGTGACCTCAATTGCGTATGAAGGTGTCCGCTTAGATAATGGGACGCTCCCTTTACTTGCACCCATGAGTGAAATTGCTGGAAGAATGGCTGCCCAAATTGGGGCTCAATTTTTAGAAGGTCCATACGGTGGAAAAGGGATTCTACTCGCTGGCGTACCCGGCGTTCGTAAAGGAAATGTCGTGGTGATTGGTGGGGGCGTTTCCGGAACAAATGCTGCCCAAATCGCGTCTGGATTTGGAGCAAATGTTACTGTCTTAGATATCAATGTCAATCGTCTAAAAGAATTAGAAAATCAATTTAATGGACAGATTAATACGCTTTTATCAAATGCCTTTAATATTGAACAACAACTTTTGACTGCCGACTTAGTGATTGGTGCCGTGCTCGTACCTGGTCGTAAAGCGCCGACTTTAGTTTCGCGTGAAATGGTCAAAAATATGCCTGATAAATCAGTGATTGTCGATATCGCGATTGATCAAGGCGGTATTTTTGAAACGAGTGCTTCTGCCACTACTCACGATCATCCAACTTATGTAGATGAGGGTGTTATTCACTACGCTGTTGCAAATATGCCGGGTGCCGTTGCTCAAACCGCAACCTATGCTTTAAGCAACATGACCTTACCTTACATCAAACAAATTGCAAACGAATCGTTCTTAACAGCAATCCAGGAAAATATTGCCTTGTACCGTGGCGTTAATACGTATCAAGGACACCTAGTGGAATTAGGGATTGCAGATGATTTATCTCTTCCCGGAACACCATTAGAAACACTGATTTAATCTGATTAAAGACCTAAAAAACAAAGAGTGGCGAGAATTCTCGCCACTCTTTGTTTTTTAGGTCTTATGCTTAGTGAAAAACGGTGGTATAACTTTTCACTTTGATGCGCGTTTTAATCATCAATGATTATTAAAAAATGGTAAGTAAATTTAAATAATGATGAAAAAATTAAATAACAAATGTATAATATCATTAAAAATAGATTAAAAAAGGAGTGTTGTCAATGTATCAGACTCACGATTCCAAGTCTCCCCGACCATACAAAAAAAAATATTTCCATCCTTTACCTTCTTTTTTACCTTACTTCGAGAGTGACGGATTTAACCAAATGAATATCCACCACCTCCTAAAAACCTATTCTCCCGCCCCGATTCTCTACCGTGATTGTGATATTTTAGGCTTAATTCCTCTAGAAAGCGACAACTACCGTCACACATTTATTCTTTACCAAAATAATTTCGCTTATGTCAATCGTCCACCCTATCACATTATCTCCCAACTTTTAAAAGAAGAAATTGAAATGGATTTTGAAACATATCGTAAGGCCTTTCAACAACTGTCTAAATCAAAAACTACCGTTATCCCTTTTGCGACGGGTAAATATAGCTTAATTCCCTTAGGTCCTGTTCGGTCAAAAATGACGATATGGATTAATCCAGGTCAACTAGTACGTATGGAACCCCAAAAAATGAAAACGCTTTTATACATGACGAATCATTTTACCATTAAATCGGATCGACTGACTCGAAGTTTAGCCACTCGATTATCAAGGGGTATGTTTTTTCAAGCTGTTTTAAAACGTGAATTAGATGAGCATTCTCGATACTCTCATATGCACTTATTAGATTATTTAGATTTACCTTCGACAACAGTAACCCGTGAAATTATTGGAGACAGTCGTTTCAAGGATATCCCGTTTAACAAAGGTGATTTTCATAAATCTTATGAAAAACTATCTATTAAAAAAGATGATTGACTGTATTAGTCCCTCATCTTTCTTTGTGACTTTCTTTATACAATTGTCGAGGCTTCTTAAGTAGTAATAAGTAGCTGACGAATTATCGATAAGTACGCATCCTAAATTGAAAACAGCTCACTCGCTTGATTTGGATCGGTATCATATATTTCAAACGCTTGCCCCACCGCAAATCCTTGTTCTCTCAAAATACCTTCCATTGTTAAATGAGCAAGTTCTTTCATATTATTTTCTCGACTTAAGTGTCCTAGATAAATACGCTTTGTTTGATCCGTCAATACATCTGCTGCAACAAGTGCCCCATCTTCATTGGAGAGATGTCCGTAATCCCCTAAAATTCGTTGTTTTAAATTCCAGGGGTATGCCCCCATTCGGAGCATTTCTAAATCATGGTTGCTTTCCATTAAGTAAGCATCGGCACCTTTTAGTAATCCTCTTAAATAATCGCTACAGTAGCCCGTATCTGTCAAAATCACAAAGGAGCGATTCGCTTTATGAAAACGATAAAATTGGGGTGCTGCTGCATCATGAGAGACACCAAAACTTTCAATATCGATGTCTCCAAAGGTTAAAACTTTTCCCATTTCAAAATGGCATTTTTGTTCGGTTGGAACAATGCCAATTAAAGGATCCATCGCTTGCCATGTTTTTTCATTGGCATAAATATCTAATTTGTATTTTCTAGCTAATACACCTACCCCGTGAATATGGTCACGATGCTCATGAGTCACAAAAATAGCATCTAATTCTTCTGGTGTTTTTCCAATCTCCTGTAATAATGAGGTGATTTTCTTGCCACTTAGTCCAGCATCCACCAAAATTTTCTTTTTCTCACTTTCGATATATAAACTATTACCAGAACTGCCACTGGCTAAAACACTAATTTGAAATGCTGCTGTTTGATCCACTTATAAAACCTCACTATTTCTACATATTCCACGTTATTGATTTTCAACCGTTTGAACGACTGAATTGGTCACAATTCGATTGGTAAATCCATTCACTAATTCGATACGAGTCTTCCCATCGGTTGTTTCGATTGCGACAAACCATGTTGGTACATAAATAGCTTGTCCCCTTACTTTTAATGTCATCTTATAGGCTAATTGTCGCCACATAATGGTCGAATTGACTGGAATTCGATTATTCACATATAATGTATTAATAATATCACTTTCTGAATAAACGAGCATCGCTTCTCTTAGCGGAGCTAAATCAGATACGTGACTTTGAACATATTTCGTTAATAGCCATTGATCTTCTACTCTTTCTAAAATCATCGTTAACCGCCCAGAAGCGTCATTTAAAGGAATGTCCTCATAAAATTGCCCCGTCACAATTTCAGAGTAATCGTCAGCTATAAATGAAGCATCTGCTAAATACTGATACTCTTTACCAAACAAGAAAAGATCAGTACGTGTCAAAATATCATCAATCGTTTCAGCATTAATTTGGCTTTCATTATCCAATATAACAGGAGTTTCAAGCGTGTGGGCTAAATTCCCCCCAGCAATTGTAGTTTGTTTTTCTAACAATTGAGGCTTATTTAAACGTGTTCGTTCATCAAGTAACGCTTGGTTAAAATCTGTTTGAACACCACTTAAATAATATCCTTGCAATTTATCATTTGAAAATTCCTCTTCATATCGAATATTTTCAGAAGACAATCGTTTTTGAATCGGGATTGTTTCATTTGTTCGATAAGTAATATTTTGCTCAATTTTAGCCTCACGATAAAGATTGAAAAGGAACAAATTGAGACCTAAAAAAGCAAAGAAAAAAATCCATTCAATTCGCTTAAAATCCATTTGGCGCCTCCTCTTCTTCCTCCGCAAGTAACTGGAATAACGCTTCGTAACGATACCACTGATTATCATATTTAATATACCAATTAGGAATCAGGTCGACAACACCTGTATCTTCTAAATTCTTCCATTGATAACCAATTAATAAACTCTCTACTAAGGTCGTATCTAACCCTTTATAATAGAGTGTTTCAATCACTTCTTGACTGGAAGGTAATACCACTGATTCTTCTGATGGAATCGGTATTTGTAAGGAATTCAAATTTGCTTGAATTGTTACACGAACCGCGCTGCTCTCATTTGACTCTTTAAAATCAAAGGCAATTTGAGCTTCGTGATTTTCGCCAAAAATAGGGAATCCTTCTACAAATGTTCGATAATCAATAGCATTATCTAGTTGATCAATGACCCGGGTTGAACCATAACTGGCTCCAATTTTTTTGATTGAATCAAAACTAGTTAGAAAAATATCAAAGGGGCGCGTTGTATTGGCTTGCCCTTGAAATTGAATAATTTCTTGATCTTGCTTAATCGTTAAAGAATTACCACCCTCATACAAATATGTATCAAAAACGGAACTATTACTACGCACACTCTTAGGATTTGAGAAGAAAGCATCGCGGAACATCGTATACGGTTGCGTTGAAGAAATATAACTATATTTTTTTAACTCTAAAGTATCTTTGGTTAAATAGTGATTTTCTAAAAACGTGCGGGTCTTTTCGAGAGGAACCCACTTCACATTGGCGTATTCAATTTCTGAAGAAAAGTTTGATAAGTTATCTTCCAACGTCGCTTCGACCACTGTCAATTCCTGATTATTTAAAAATCGAATCTTCTCTTCTTCAAAGTCGACTTGCACACTCGAAAAAGCTGCCGTCTTTTCTTGATCATCCACAAGCGGAATACTTAAATCAAACAATTCAAGATAGGTATTAAAAGGAAAAGAAAAGGCGTAAAATAGTTCCATTCCCGATGTCATGGTGGTTGCTCGTTGATAATCCGATTGCTTCGAATAAGTCGTGACTTCCCCTTCACTATAAGTTGTCTGGTGTAATTCTTTTTGAATTGCTTTTAATAGTGCTTCATTTTGCGTTTCTTGATTCGTGTCTTCTTTTTGATATCGTAGTTTTAATGGTAAAAAAACTTCTTCTTTTGTCTTTAAAGATGTTTCTTCCGTCCGATTGTTACCTAAACTTTCTTCAAGAGAAGTTTCATGACTAGCAGGACTGACCCAAATCAAATAGGTTAAATAAAAACTCAGACCAATCATCAGAATTAACATTCCATGTAAGATTTTATCTGTGATTCGATTCATTCCCACCACTCCTCTTCGTAAGGTTCATATGGCAAACTGACGTAGAAAGTAGAGCCTTGATTTTCTCGACTTTCGACCCAAATCGATCCGCCATGTGCTTTCAACACTTCTCTTGAAATGGCCAAACCGAGCCCAGTTCCACCTTGTTGTCTTGCTCGCGCTTTATCTACTCGATAGAAGCGATCGAAAATTTTATTCAAATCTTTTCTTGGGATACCCATCCCTTCATCCGTAATACTTAAGATAATATGATTATGCGTCTCGATTAATCGAACGGTAATCGTGCCACCATCAGGAGAATATTTAATAGCATTATTCATAATATTATCAATTACTTGGATTAAGCGATCCGTATCGATTTCTAGCCATAGATCACGTTTCGTAAATTCTCGTTTGATCTGATAATCTTTGTCCTGACTGGTCACCATCATATCAAAACGATCCAAGACGAAATTGACTAAATTATTAAAATTTACCAATTCCATTTGCATTTGTGCATTTCCACTGTCCATTTTCGATAAATTCAGTAAATCGTTAATCATCCGAATCATGCGGTCGGTTTCTTCTAGCGTAACTTGTAAGAAATGGGGTGCGATTTCAGGATCTTTCCACGCGCCATCTTCAAGTGCTTCTAAGTAACTACGCATACTAGTTAATGGTGTTCGTAATTCATGCGAAACATTCGAAACAAAATCTCGACGCTCTTGTTCGGTCTTTTCTTGTTCCGTGACGTCATGCAAGACCGCAACAAGACCAGAAATAAACCCTGACTCCCGGCGAATCATCGAAAAATCCACGCGCAAAATCAAGTCTTGGACATGTGGCACAGGAGACGGCCGTTCGATTAACATTTCTTTCGTGTTTTCTAATAACGAACGCAGACTATATTCCTCGTCAAGTTGAAATAATGTCAAAATCGACTGCCCGATTGCGTCTTCTTGTTTCAAGCTTAATAATGATAGCGCCATTTCGTTAATCGTAATGACCTTCCCTCTTCGATCGGTGGCCACGACGCCATCTGTCATATGGGTTAGAACGCTATCTAAGCGATTTCGTTCGGCTTCCATCGCCTCTTGTGTCTCTTCGATTCGCTCAGCTAATTGGTTAAAACTTTCCGCCAGTTGGCCAAGTTCATCTTTTGCGTTAATTTCAACTTTATGACTATAATCACCGCGTGCAATCCGCAAAGCTTGTTCTTGCATTTCACCAATGGGTTGCGTGATGGAGTGAGCGATTAAGACCGAAACGACAATCGCAATCGCAATGGCTAAAAGCGTTGCCGTCACAAAAATCACCGCGATATTTGAAATTTCTTGATATTGTTTTTCCAAATCACTACGGATATAAAGTGTTCCGACAACGACTTCCCCGGCTGATTGGACTAAGCGAATGTTGATTAAGACACGTTCACCTGTCGTTTCATCGACGGCTGCGAAATTTTTATCTTCGTATTGATCAATATAGGAATCGATACTCTTTTTCCCGATGGAACTTCGATCATTAACATTGGTCGTTGCGCGAATAATTCCTTTTTCATCGACAACCCGCATCTCTAAAATATCAGGCGATTCACTACTATCTAAAATCCGTTGAATTTCATTATTAATGTCTTCTTGATCGCTATCTTGTTGACTTAAATACGTACTAACCGTCCCTGAAATCGTCTCTGCTTGTGTATTCATGGAGGATTTAAAATTATCAATCATTGAACGCTCTAAACCGCGAATAAAATACGCCCCGATTATCTGGATTGAAATAACTAAAATCAAGATAATTGTCAGGGCGATTTTAAAGTTCACTGATTGAAAAAAGCGAACTTTTTTTTTCATTATACTTACTCCTGTTCTGGGTTGCGTAAGTAGTAACCAACCCCACGTCTAGTCACAAGATAGTTTGGATGACTTGGACTATCTTCAATTTTTTCTCTTAATCGACGGACTGTCACATCGACCGTCCGGACATCACCAAAGTAATCATAGCCCCACACCGTTTGTAGCAAGTGTTCACGCGTCATGACTTGTCCAAGATGTTTGGCTAAATAATGAAGCAATTCAAACTCGCGATGTGTGAGTTCAATCGTGCTACCGTGTTTCGTTACCATATAAGCATCCGGGTGAATCACTAAATCGCCAATCTCTAAATCCGTTGTCACAGGAACTTCAGTGCCTTTTCCCACACTAGATCCGCGGCGTAAATTAGCTTTCACACGCGCAATTAATTCCCGATTTGAAAAAGGTTTTGTAACATAATCATCCGCACCTAGTTCGAGTCCTAACACTTTATCAATTTCTGAATCTTTGGCTGTAACCATAATAATTGGCATGTCATACGTTTTGCGAACTTCACGCGCCACTTCTAAGCCGTCTAATTTAGGTAACATCAAGTCTAATAAAATTAAATCTGGTTCAACTTCTTTGACTTTCTCAAGTGCTTCTTCACCATCATAAGCGGTAAACACTTCGTAGCCTTCTTTGGTTAGATTAAACTTCACAATATCAGAAATTGGTTTTTCATCATCTACAACTAGTATTTTTTTCATAAAAATCCCTCATTCTTTGTCAATATATTTTAATTAGGTGACAATCAATCTCTATTATTATACATGATTTTTTTTAATGTTTCATTAAAAGGTCGCTTTCTCTTACTTTCTTAGAAAAAAATAAGAAAAAACAACACAAATAGCCTTCGCTAACTACTTGCCGCAATGAGGCAAAACGAAGGCTGTTGATTGTTGCTTTTAACTAGCGAATGACTTGAATCCCCATTCCTAACAAGCCTGGACCCGTATGGACCACTAAAGCGGGAGAGATCGTACCAAATAAAATTTCTTTGGCATTTGGGAATTTTGCCTCTAATTTCGCTTTTAACTCTAACGCTTCAGGCATTGCATCGCCTTGAGCCACCGCTAAGCGAAAATCTTGATGATTGCCGACAAACTCTTCGACAATTTCGACCAGCTTATCAATGCTGCGTTTGCGTCCTCTTGATTTTGCAACGGTATAATAGACCCCGTCCTCATTACAAGAAATAGTTGGATTTAATTTTAGAGCCGTACCAATCAGCGAAGAAACTAATCCAATTCGTCCACCTTTTTGTAAGTATTCTAAAGTAGCAACATTAAATAAGACTTTATTTTGTTTAGTTTCTTTTTCGAGTTGCGCAATGAGTGGTTGCCATGCTGTGTCGGCCGCAATTAATTCTGCTGCCCGAATGGCTTGCAAACCCGCCCCAATCCCAATACTTTTCGTATCAAGAACATACACGTCGATTTCTGACTCTGCCTCACCTAATAAACGCATCACATTATACGTCCCACTAAGTCCACTAGAGATGGTCACAATTAAGACTTTTTCAAACCCATCAGCTTTAATTTGATCAATCGTTTTTTGAATCGTTTGACCATCTGGCAGCGACGTGCTCGGAATTTCTTCTGAAAAACGTTGATACACTTCTTCCGGCGTAATATCGATTTTATCGGTGTACGTCCGATTCTTATAAATAATTTGTAAGGGCACCATATAAATGCCATACGTGTCAATCACGTCTTGTGGGACATCGGTACCTGAATCCACTAATAAAGCAATTTTTTCTTTATTCATTTTCTATTCCTTCTTTCAAATAACTTGTTTGGAGTGCAATAACTTTTTCTGCCAATAATTTATTGGCGAAAGCCTTTGAGGCACTATAAGCTGCTAAAAATTGAATTTCATCGTTTTCTGATTGATCATTTCTCTTTTTGTGCCCCGTCGCTTGGGCACAAACCTGTTGAATCGCGGCCTCCTGTATTTCACAATAAAGATTGTACGCTTGTCGAATGCCAATCATTTTTCCTTGAAATAATATCCCTTGCTTGACTTCATTAATTGTCAATACTTGCTTTAATAAGGTAATCGCAATCAAAAAGGCAACATGTTTACGCGTATATCTTTTTTTCTTCGGCGGAGGAATCATCCCATTTTTCACATAATTATTCACCATTGAAGCCGTTAATAATGTATGTTTATCTGAATGGATGACTGGCGATAAATAGTGATCGACTAGGGTAATAACTTGATCCATATACAAGTCAAGTTCAGGTAGTTCTTCCCAACGTGGCAAGTGAAATGACCACAACGATTCTCCCCAAGCTGACATCTTATGTTCTAATTCTTCCAATAAAAACCCCTTCTTTTATCATTCATTCGATTTTAATAAACTGATAATCTAGTTTTTAAAACTAGATATATCTTACCATAAATTGCTTCGTTTGAACATCAAAACAACACGATTTTAAATAAACGATTTATGCCACATTTGACTCTTGCCTGACGAAAATCCAGCCAACTTTTCAACTGATTTTTTTTGATTTCTCCAAGTTGTTCTGGAAGATGACCTTTCTTTCGCTGCGTAAGTACGATAAAATAAGAAAATCAAGGAAAGAATTAAAGGAGTGATACTATGCAACGTTCCCATTTCGATGGCGGCCTATTCAGTTACTTTGGCCATTCATTACTAGCGGGACTGATGATTTTATTTTCGGGCGGATTATTGACCCCTTGGGCAATTGTTTTGATGCATCGATGGAAAACCAGACACACGGTTATTGATGGTTATCGCCTGGAGTTTTACGGTACCGGGATTGGGTTGTTTGGGCAATGGATAAAATGGGTACTCTTGACCATTATCACACTTGGAATTTATGGATTCTGGTTACATCTCAAACTGGAACAATGGAAAGTCAAATACACCACTGTTGGGGAAGTCGTCTACGCTACAAAGATTGAAGAGGAACTCGATTTTTAATATTTTACAAGGAGCCACAATAGTAGTCATTTCTGACTAAAAAAAAGACGCTTCTGGTGATTGCCCTTAGAGGCAGTCGCCAGAAGCGTCTGAATGTAAAAAAATGAAGCCGCGAGAATCGTTTTCAAAATGCTTGCGCACCAACAATTCTCCGGCTCCGTGGGTTTGGCACCCATGGGGCGTGAGGGATTCGAACCCGCGACCCATTGATTAAGAGTCAATTGCTCTACCAACTGAGCTAACGCCCCGCTAAACTACTCTAATAGAATAGCACTCTCATTTGAAAAATGCAACGCTTTTTGTGCGTATCGTTTTACCTGATTGTCTAATGATTTTCTTCACAAGTTTATTTTTTTTCGACTAATTTCTCGTCTTTTGGGTGCTTAAAAGGCTCATGAATCATAGGTTCTATGAACAAAAAACTTTTAAAAAACCACAACAATTAGCGTCTCCCTTCTTCACAAACACAATATATAGTGTTTTTCCATTGACTTCCTACTAAATAAAGCTATACTATTATTTATAAGATTTAACAGTCAATGATTTCAAGGAGGAACAAAAATGAATATTAAATTATTTTCAAAAAACAACTGTATGCAATGCAACATGGCAAAGCGTTTCTTAACCGATAACCATATTTCTTTTGAAGAAATTAACTTAGATAACGAACCTACCGCAATCGATTGGTTAAAAGAGCAAGGATTCCAAAGTGTTCCTGTAGTTACGAGTGAAGCGAAAACGATCGTTGGTTTCCGCCCTGATTTATTACGCCAATTAGCTTCTTAAGATAGTCGAGCTGAAAAGTTCTTTTAAAATGTCACTAGATGTTGGATTTGTCTGTCGTAAGACTTCAAATCCTTCTTTTTATGCTCAGACCCACCCATTAATTAGAAAAGGTTGTGTACAAAGATGAGTCTTAAATCCATAAAAGATGTCACCTATTTTAAATTGAATAATGAAATTAATCGTCCTGTAAATGGACAGATTCCGTTACATAAAGATAAAGAAGCACTTGAAGCATTCTTTGCCGAAAATGTACGACCAAATACCAAAACGTTTGATTCAATTGAGGATAAAATCAATTACCTTATCGAAGAAGATTATTTAGAAGCAGAATTTATCGCTAAGTATTCGATGACGTTTATTGAGTCCCTTTATACATTTTTAGCTGAACAAAACTTCCGCTTCCAGTCATTTATGGCTGCTTACAAATTCTACGGTCAATATGCGTTAAAAACCAATGACGGTGAATCCTACTTAGAGACTTATGAAGACCGGGTAGCTTTTAATGCCCTTTACTTTGCAGATGGCGACGAAGAATTAGCACTAACGTTAGCGGATGAGATGATTCATCAACGCTACCAACCAGCAACACCCTCTTTCTTAAATGCAGGACGCAAACGTCGTGGCGAATTGGTTTCTTGTTTCTTAATTCAATTAACGGATGATATGAACTCTATCGGTCGTGGCATTAACTCTGCCTTACAATTGTCTCGAATTGGGGGCGGTGTAGGGATTACACTTTCAAACTTGCGTGAAGCAGGCGCGCCAATTAAAGGCTATGCGGGTGCCGCGAGTGGTGTGATGCCCGTCATGAAATTATTTGAAGACAGCTTTAGTTATTCCAATCAATTAGGTCAACGTCAAGGAGCCGGTGTCGTCTATTTGAACGTTTTCCATCCAGATATCATCTCTTTCTTATCAGCGAAAAAAGAAAATGCGGATGAAAAAATGCGCGTGAAGACTCTTTCTCTTGGTGTCATTGTGCCAGACAAATTCTATGAACTAGCTCGTAAAAATGAAGTGATGTATTTATTCAGTCCTTATAGTGTTGAAAAAGAATATGGCGTACCTTTTTCTTATGTTGATATCACCAAAGAGTATGACAACCTTGTTAACAACCCTCGGATTACCAAAACGAAAATCAATGCGCGTGAGTTAGAAGATGAGATTTCAAAATTACAACAAGAATCTGGCTATCCATATATTATTAACATCGATACCGCTAACCGTGCGAATCCAGTTGCTGGCAAAATTATCATGAGTAATCTCTGTTCTGAAATTCTTCAAGTTCAAGAACCTTCGTTAGTCAACGATATTCAAGAGTTTGAAGTGATGGGAACAGATATTAGCTGTAACCTTGGTTCAACGAATATCGTAAACTTAATGGAAAGTCCTGACTTTGGTCGTTCCGTGCGTGCGATGACCCGTGCGTTGACGTTTGTAACAGATGCTTCTGATATTGACGTGGTCCCGTCTATTCAACACGGAAATAAAATCAATCATACAATTGGTTTAGGCGCGATGGGCTTACACACCTACTTTGCGAAAAATCAAATGGAATATGGCTCACCAGAATCAATTGAGTTTACCGATATTTACTTTATGCTCTTAAATTACTGGACTTTAATGGAAAGTCATCAAATCGCGAAAGAAAAACAAATGACATTCCATAACTTTGAACAATCTAGTTATGCTGATGGTTCTTACTTCACCGATTACATCAATGCTGACTATACACCAACTTTTGAAAAAGTTGCAAAATTGTTTGAAGGAGTTACCATTCCCTCAAAAGAAGACTGGGCAGCCTTAGCAGCAAACGTGAAAGTCGATGGTCTTTACCACCAAAATCGCTTAGCGGTTGCACCAAACGGTTCTATTTCGTATATTAATGATACAAGTGCAAGTTTACATCCGATTACACGTTTAATTGAAGAACGTCAAGAAAAGAAAATCGGGAAAATTTACTATCCAGCGGCTTATTTATCCAATGAGACAATCAACTACTATAAATCAGCCTATGATATGGATATGCGCAAAGTCATTGATGTGTATGCGACTGCGCAAAAACACATTGATCAAGGAATGAGTATGACGTTATTTATGCGTTCTGAAATTCCAGAAGGTCTTTATGAATGGAAAACGACATCCAAACAAACGACAAGAGATTTAAATATCTTACGTCACTACGCCTTCAATAAAGGAATTAAATCCATTTATTATATTCGCACATTCACAGATGATGCGGAAGAAATCGGTAGTAACCAATGTGAGAGTTGTGTCATTTAACCGCTAAAAAGACACGGCAACTTTGAAGCTAGCGGGTTTTCCCTAGCTTCTTTTTTATTTCAAATTAAAGGAGGCCACCTTCCATGGCAAAGACGTATTACGCAGCAATTAACTGGAACGAAATTGAAGATATTATTGATAAATCTACTTGGGAAAAACTAACGGAACAATTTTGGTTAGATACCCGTATCCCACTTTCCAACGATTTGGATGATTGGCGTAGTTTATCGGATGCGGAAAAAGAAATGGTCAGTCACGTGCTTGGTGGCTTGACGCTCCTTGATACCGTCCAATCAGAAAGTGGAATGGCTCAATTAAAAGATGCGGTTCGCACACCACATGAAGAAGCGGTATTAAATAATATTGCTTTTATGGAATCCGTCCATGCGAAAAGTTATTCTTCCATTTTTAGTACCTTAAACACGAAAGCCGAAATCGAAAAAATCTTTGAATGGGTCGATACGAATCCTTACTTACAAAAAAAGGCTGAAATTATCAATGAAGTTTATAAAAATGGCTCAGATTTACAAAAGAAAGTCGCCAGCGTCTATTTAGAAACGTTCCTTTTCTACTCTGGGTTCTACACCCCTCTACATTATTTAGGGAACAATAAATTACCCAACGTAGCCGAAATTATCAAATTAATTATTCGTGATGAGTCCGTTCACGGTACTTATATTGGCTACAAATTCCAATTAGGGTTCAATGAATTACCAGAAACGGAACAAGAATCACTGAAAGAATGGTTATATAACTTACTCTTTGAACTCTATGAAAACGAAGAAAAATATACCGCAGAACTTTATGATCATATTGGTTGGACGGAAGAAGTCAATACCTTCTTACGTTACAACGCGAATAAAGCACTCATGAACCTTGGACAAGATCCGTTATTCCCGGATACTGCCGATGATGTGAACCCGATTGTGATGAACGGTATTTCAACCGGTACGAGCAACCACGACTTCTTCTCGCAAGTAGGTAATGGTTATTTACTAGGAACCGTTGAAGCGATGCAAGATTCCGACTACCTCATTGGGCTTGATTAATTAACTATTTAAATAAACAAAAAGTCGATTTGCTCTTGAGCAGATCGACTTTTTGTTAGCGCGCACCAACCACTTGATGAGGCAAATACGGCTCTTCTAAGAATGCTACTTGTTCTGGTGTTAATGTCACATCAATTGCAGGTAACGCATCCAGTAAATGACTTTCCTTCGTTGCGCCAATAATTGGGACCGTGACTACTTCTTTTTGCATTAACCAAGCCAGTGCAACTTGTGCCCGTTTCACGTCCAGTTCTTCAGCTACTTGCGCCACACGTTCAACAATGACACGATCTTGATCCATCGTTTGATCATATTTCATTTTGGATGTTTGATCGGTTAATGAACGCTTCGTATCTCCGGTCCAATCGCGAGTCAGCCGACCAGAAGCTAACGGACTGTATGGGGTTATCGCAATTTTTTGATCCTCACAAAAAGGAATCATTTCTCTTTCTTCTTCACGGTATAACAGATTCAAATGGTTTTGCATGGAGACAAACTTTGTCCAACCATGTTTTTCCGCAATAAATTGCGCTTTGGCAAACTGCCACGTATACATCGCTGAAGCACCTAGATAACGAACTTTACCTGCTTTGACGAGATCATGTAGTGCTTCCATCGTTTCTTCAATTGGAGTCTGATAATCCCAACGATGAATAATATACAAATCAATATAATCCATTCCTAAACGTTTTAAACTTTCTTCTACTTGGAAAAAGATTTCTTTTCTTGAAAGGCCGCCACTATTAGGGGCTTTTTTCATCGGCATATATAGCTTTGTTGCCACCACTAGTTCTTCTCGTTTGCCAAAATCACGTAAGGCTTCCCCCAAGACTTCTTCACTACGCCCGAGCGAGTAAATATTGGCGGTATCAAAGAAGTTAATCCCAAGATCTAACGCTTTTTTGATCACCGGACGACTTTCTTCTTCTTCTAAAATCCAGTTATGAATCCAATTAGTTGGACTTCCAAATCCCATCGCACCCAGACATAGAGGTGAGACATCCAGACCCGTATTGCCTAATTTGATATATTCCATAAAAATCCTCCTTTAAAATCATTGCTCTTGTTATTGTATCAAAGAAATCAAATCGTGCACGAAAAGAAGATTCGCATTCCCCTTAAAATGAGGCCATGCATGCCACTTTTCTTTAATCTTTTACTCATTTTAACACAAATAAATGCCTTGTTTTGTCATTTGATAAAATAACAAAAAGGACATTTCTATTTATTGTTTATTTTTAAAAGAAGCATTCCATTAATATAAGCGTGTCCCTTTTTCTAATAAACTTTCTAATGTGGCGATATCTGATTCAGAGTAGAGATTGTAGCGACTCTTTTTAGCTTCAATCATCATCAACGCAAAGACCTTTTTGTCTTTGTCTATTGAATCGTCAAAACTATCGTATGAAATACGAGGATACTGGAGACGTAAATCTTGAAGCAATTCTTCCCGACTTTCATACATTTTAACGTACTCAAATTTTCCACTCTCATGTAATTCGGAAACGACTTCTTTAAATCTTTTCATTCGTAATCCCACCTTCTTTTGCTTAACTCATTCAATGAGCGAGAATAATCTCTTTGCCCATCTTCTATTCTAACACAAAGAAAAAAAGGTCTCTCTCTTATCCATAAAATAACATTTTCTTCAAATCTATTCGCGATCTTTTTTTATTTCTTCATTTCTTTTTAATTTTTATGCTTTACAACAGACGTTATCTATAGTAAATTGAAGCTATCAAAAAAATTAGGAAGGAGTGTTCATCATGAAATTACTTTTCATTCGCACAGCTACATTACCACCATTTCATATGAATCATCGAACTCCTTTACAATTAGGTAACCTTTAGGGGAAGTAGACTCTTTTCGTCTATTTCGCTCATATAAGTAAACGTTTATGCCTAGTATTGTTCAGTCGGCCGATGAATAATACTAGGCTTTTTTGTGTACTTTTTTATCTATTTTTTGAAAATATTAGAAAACGAGGAATCATTTATGTTAACAATTTTTTGGTCTTATATTAAAAAACACCCTTATATTTACAGTCTTGCTACGGTATTTGCATTACTCTCATCAGGGCTTGCCATCGTACCGAATTATCTCATTCAACGTTTTATCGACGCGATGGTCAATGAGACGTTAACGAATCAAAACTTAGGGACATATTTAGCCCTTTTCTTGGTTAGTATTGTGCTGATTTATCTCGTCGATATTACTTGGGTTGTCCTATTATTTAGTCAGTCTTATCGCTATCAAAATACGTTACGCAAACAACTCTATCAACGACTTTTGCAATTACGCACACCGTTTTATGAACGCTTTCGCTCGGGTGACTTAATGACACGAATGACTAGTGATATTGAATTTTTAGGTGATACGATTGGCTATGGCTTTATGCTAATTGTCTCGAATGTCACTTGGGCACTTAGTATCTTTACGATTATGGTTGTCACCATTTCTTGGCAAGCAACTGTCATCAGCACACTACCACTTGTTCTTTTTGCTTGGGCAGTTTTTAAATTATGGCAAAAAGTCGACGTCCTTTACGAAGCTAATCGCGATGCGGTGGCTACTTTAAGTAATGAGGTCTTAGAAGTCGTCGATGGCGTCCGTGTGATGCGGGCATATGGTAAAAAAGAATTAGAACAAACACGCTTTCAAAAACGAACATCTGAAGTACTAGAAAAAGCCAACCATCTCGTTCTTTATAACGGCGCGGTGGGACCCATTGCCAAATTATTTACCGGTTTAAGCATGGCACTCGGGCTAATGTATAGTGGTTATTTAATTAGTCAAGGTCAGATGACGATTGGACAACTGATCTCGTTTCAAATTTACTTAGGGATGTTGAGTGGTTCAATCTGGGGATTATCAGATATCGTTTTAGTCTATCAGCAAGGCAATGTTTCCTTCCGTAAAGTCGAAGAAATTCTAACTGCCGATGATTTAGTGGAAAAAAATGGTCATCAACCCCTAACAGGTATCGAAAACATTACTTTTTCAGATTATTCGTTTCAATACCCGACAAGTGACACGCCAACGATTCAAAAAATTAACTTAGACATTCAACAAGGTGAAACATTGGGAATTGTTGGGCCAACTGGAAGTGGCAAGACAACGTTGATTCGTCAGCTCCTGCGTCAATATCCGGCAAGTTCCACCGGCAATTTACAGATCAATCAGCAAGAAATTCAACATTATGCCATTTCAGACTTAGAAAAACTGATTGGTTATGTCCCTCAAGAGCATGTTCTTTTTTCAAAGAATGTTGCCTATAATATTGGTTTTGGTAAACACCATGCGACAGACGAAGATATTTTAGATGTGGTGGCGTCTGCCGATTTCACCAAAGATGTCGCACGAATGCCAGAAGGATTAGAAACATTAATTGGTGAAAAAGGCGTGTCGATTTCTGGGGGACAAAAACAGCGGATTTCTATCGCACGTGGATTAATTCGCCAGCCAGAATTACTGATTCTAGATGATTCTTTGTCTGCCGTTGATGCGAAAACGGAACAAGCGATTATCGAAAATATTCAAGCAATTCGAAAAAATAAAACAACCATTATCATTACGCATCGCTTATCGGCTGTTGCAAACGCGCAAAAAGTGATTGTGATGGATCAAGGGGCCATTACCGAGTACGGGACCCCTGATGCGTTACTGCGTCAAAAAGGCTGGTATTATCAGCAACACTTGAAACAACAATTGGAGGACAATCAACATGAAAACATTTAAACGACTCCTCAGCTATTTAAAAGATGAACCCCTTTTTTATGGACTGGGGTTCATCCTTTCCATCATCTCAGCTGGATCGACTATTTATACACCCATGATTGGCAAACAAATCATTGATGTCATTTCAGAAAATGTTAAACAAAATCAACCGGTCTCTTACGAATTCTTGATTCAAAAATTTGGCTGGTTCATGCTCATCACGGTGATTAGCGCGCTCACAAGTTATAGCAGCTTCTTACTCTTTGCTTTTGCTTCAAATCGCGTTAGCAAAAACATTCGCGATCAAGCGCATGAAAAAATGCAGCAGTTACCTATTTCCTATTTTGATGACAAACCGGCCGGGAAAATTTCGGCACGCATCGTGAATGATACCGAGGTTTTACGTAATAGCTTTTATCAAAACTTCAGTAACCAAGTACTGATTAATCTCTTAATGGTTATCGGAATTTATATCGCACTCTTTCTCGTTAGTCCCGATGTGGGTCTTGCGTTACTCTTACTCTTACCGTTCTTTTTCGTTTGGCAACTGATTTATATTCGCATCGCGACACCGATTAATAAAAATTGGCGAGAAATTATTAGCGAGTTAAACAGTTTAACTGCAGAAATCATCCAAGGGGTCTCGATTGTTCAACTCTTCCATCAAGAAGAGAAGATGTTAGAAGAGTTTGAAGAAAAAAATCAAGCTTGGCTGGATAACCGTATCCGCTCGATTCGACTGGATGGGATTTTATCTTGGGATTTTTCAACTTTTATTAAAAATATTGTCATGTTTTTCTTGCTCCTTTATCTAGGTACACAGTTTACGAGTGGTTTTTTAGGGTATTCGATGGGAACGATTTTTATTTTAATTAATTACCTTTCGAGTTTATTTGATCCAATTCTCAATCTCGTACGGATCATGCCTACGCTACAACAGGCCTTGGCGTCTGGTGAACGGGTGTTTGAATTACTTGATGAAGCGATCGAAACCGATAGTACGCAACCATTAGCCTTTTCAAATGGTGAAATTACCTTTGATCACGTGACGTTTGGCTACGATGAACAAAATCAAGTGTTAAAAGATATTCACTTTAAAGTGAACCCTGGAGAAACGGTGGGCCTTGTCGGACATACCGGTTCCGGAAAAAGTTCCTTAATTAATTTACTCTTTCGTTTTTACGATCCTCAAGAAGGTGCCATCTTAATTGATAATCAACCGATTGCAAAATGTAATCGTGAAAGTGTCCGGGAAAAAATGGGAATTGTCTTGCAGGAACCTTACTTATTTAGTGGCACAATCGCAAGCAATGTCAGCATGCAAGATCAAAGTATTACCGATGAAATGATTATTCAAGCCTTAGAGAAAGTCGGTGCGCATCCCTTACTTGCCAAACTCCCACAAGGAATCCATGAAGAAGTCATTGAAAAAGGCCAATCGCTTTCTTCAGGAGAACGGCAACTCATTGCCTTTGCCAGAACACTTGCTAAAAATCCGAAGATTCTCATTTTAGATGAGGCCACGTCACATATTGATACTGAGACAGAAGCCATTATCCAAAATGCGATGAACGTCGTGAAAGAAGGTCGGACTACGTTTATCATTGCCCATCGCCTATCCACGATTCAACAAGCCGATCAAATTTTACTACTTGATCAAGGCGAAATCAAAGAGCAAGGAACGCATGCGCAGTTGCTCGCTTTAGATGGGCAATACGCCCAGATGTATCGCCTACAAGCGAAATCCGCACAAGGATAAGGAGGAACGGATTCATGGTCAAAACACTCAAAACACCTCGGCTAACGTTACGACCGTTAACCCTCGATGATGCCGAAAAGATGTTTCAAAACTGGACGCATTCAGTCAATGCAACAAAATACTTAACTTGGCCACCCCATAGCAATCTCGAAGTTACAAAAGACCGGTTACGCCAGCGAATAACAGAAGCGAATGAGGAATGGGGAATTGTTGACACCCAGACACAAGAACTGATGGGCGTCATTGATGTGGTTGGCGAAACTACTGAGACGCAGACAAAAATCATCGGTTATGTCTTAGGTGAAAAATTTTGGAATAAAGGTTACATGACGGAAGCTTTAGAAGTAGTCATCGCCTATTTATTTGACGCCACAGCGGTCAATCGTATTGAAGCAACCCACGATATCGCCAATCCTGGTTCCGGAAAAGTCATGGAAAAAGCCGGCATGACCTTTGAAGGCATCTTACGACAAGCGGCTCGAAACAATCAAGGAATTGTTGATATCGCCATCTACAGTATTTTACGAGCAGATTTGGAAGAACTAACCGATTCAACAGATACAAGTTCGGTGCCTCCGTTGAAGCAATAACTCGATTTACACGTAAGGAACGTGCAACTTACATCCATCGATTGTTATTCTTGCACATTTCAGCCAATACAAAAGCGCCAGAACGACAATCAAGTCGCTCTAGCGCTTTTCTTTTCCATTTTCCACAAAAAAAAAACAGATTACATTTGGAATGTAATCTGTCAAAAATTGATAACTCAATCTTTTTATTATTCTGCAGCGTTTGTGTCTTTGATACCGTATTTTTTGTTGAAACGGTCCACACGTCCGTCTGCTTGTGTGAATTTTTGACGTCCAGTATAGAATGGGTGTGAGTCAGAAGTAACCTCAGCACGGATTAATGGGTATGTATTGCCATCTTCCCATTCGATTGTTTCTGAAGAATTTTTTGTAGAACCTGTTAGGAATTTGAATCCTGTTGTTGTGTCTAGGAATACCACTGGATGGTACTCTGGATGAATATTTGGTTTCATAATGCTTTCTCTCCTTTGCCCTGATCCATTTGCTGTATCAGAGTTGATTTTGAATTTACAACATGAATATCTTAACACGTTTCGTTTTTAGATGCAATTATCTTTTTTTGATTCGTTTAGTTATTTTTTCCCCAAACGATAATTCATTCAATGTTTTGAGGAATTCCTCATTATTCTTCGTTTTTTTCATCCATTGAACGAACTGTTCCGTATATTCTAATGATTCGCCTTGCATATTGTTACGTAACTTCCACGTATCTTCTAATTGCTCTACAGTCATTAATAACTCTTCTTTACGCGTACTTGATTTTTTCAAATCAATTGCTGGGAAGATTCGACGCTCGGCAAGTTGTCTAGAAAGATGCAACTCCATATTCCCTGTTCCTTTGAATTCTTCAAAGATGACGTCATCCATGCGACTACCCGTATCTACTAGGGCTGTGGCCAAAATCGTTAAACTACCGCCTTCTTCAATATTTCGCGCAGCACCAAAGAATTTCTTCGGCTTGTATAAGGCCGCAGGATCAATTCCCCCACTTAACGTTCGACCGCTTGGTGGGACAACTAAGTTATACGCTCTGGCTAGACGCGTTAAACTATCCATTAAGATGACAACATCGCGTTTGTCTTCTACCAGACGCATCGCACGTTCTAAGACAAGTTCAGCCACTCGTGTATGATTGCTCGGTTGTAAGTCAAACGTGGAAGACACGATGTCCGCTTTAATACTTCGTTCAAGATCGGTTACTTCTTCTGGTCGTTCATCAATTAATAAGACAATTAATTCAACGTCCGGATGATTCTCCGTGATGCCATTTGCAATCTCTTTCAGAATACTCGTTTTACCCGCTTTTGGCGGTGCTACGATTAATCCCCGTTGCCCAAATCCAATGGGGGAAAACAAATCAATCATTCGGGTAGACAAACGTCCTGGTGTTGTTTCAAGTTTGATCTTTTGATTTGGATATAGCGCGGTTAACGCTGGGAAGTGCGGCCGTTCTTTTGCTTCTTCAGGATCTTTTCCATTGACACTTTCAACATGCATCAATCCATAGTAACGTTCCGATTCTTTTGGCGGGCGCGCTTTTCCTGCTACTTTGTCGCCATTTCTCAAGCTGAAACGACGAATTTGAGAATTAGAAATATAGATATCTTCTGCACTCGGACCGTAATTAATCGGTCTTAAAAATCCATAGCCATCTTGACCGACAATATCAAGGATTCCTTCCATATAAAAGAAACCTTGCTTTTCAGCCTGTGCACGAATAACGGCCAACGAAAGTTCTTTTTTATTCATTTGACTGTAGTAAGGAATTTTTAACTCTCTCGCATACGTATAGATTTCTTTTAATGTCCGGTGTTCCAATTCCGCCATTGTTAAATAATCAGCCATCGTTTACTCCTCAATCATTTTGATATCTGCACCAAGGGCAGTTAATTTATCAATTATATTATCATAACCTCTTAAAATGTGATCGACTTTACTAATTTTTGTTGTACCGGTTGCCATTAAGCCCGCAATGACTAAACATGCGCCGGCTCTAAGATCAGACGCCATCACGTCCGTTCCTTGCAAGGCATCTGATCCTTCAATTAGGACCACATTTCCTTCAATGCTTGCTTTAGCGCCCATGCGAACAAGTTCCGGAATATGATTCACCCGTTTCGGATAAATCGTATCCGTCACTTCTGACATTCCTTGCGCTTTTAATAATAATGGCGTTAACGGTTGTTGTAAATCTGTCGCAAAACCTGGGTAAGGATAGGTTTTTAGCGAAATGGCTTTTAAATCTTTCGCCGGGTAAACGAAAATACTATCTTCGCCCACATCCATTTTGACGCCCATTTCTTGTAATTTCGAAATAAAACTATCTAGATGCTCGTAAATCACATTTTTTACTGTGATGCCATTTCCTACGGCAGCAGCTAAGGCTAAATACGTTCCCGCTTCAATCCGGTCTGGAATAATCGAATGGCGACAACCATGCAACTCTTCAACGCCGTCAATCCGTATTTCATTCGTACCTGCACCACGAATCTTGGCACCCATATTATTTAATAATGTTGCCACATCAATAATCTCAGGTTCTCTTGCGGCATTTTCAATAATCGTACGACCTTTGGCACGAACAGCGGCTAACATCACGTTAATCGTCGCCCCAATCGAAATCATATCCATAAAAATTCTCGTACCGACAAGTCCATCGCCACTACGTAAATACATCGCACCATGTTCATTCGCCACTTCAGTCCCTAGTGCTTCGAACCCTTTGATGTGTAAATTAATCGGGCGTGGGCCAAGATTACAACCACCTGGAAGTCCGACAACACCTTCACCAAATTTGCCAAGTAACGCACCCATAAAATAATAAGAAGCTCGCAAGCTATTGATTTTACCGGTCGGCATCGGAATCGAGACAATCTCTGTTGGATCAATTTCTAATTGGTTATTGGCAAATTTCGTTTTCACGCCCATAATTTCTAAAATTTCAATCAAGGAATGGACATCTTTAATATCAGGAACGCCTTCTAAAATAACGGGAGAATCCGCTAAAATTGCTGCAGGAATCAGTGCAACGACACTATTTTTAGCTCCACTGACAGTGACTTCACCCGTTAACGGTTTATTACCTTGTATCATTATTTTTTTCATTTAAGTTCACCTATTACTTTTCAATTAATTATTTCAATCTTTCCTATCTTAGCATATTTTACTAAAAGAAAAAAGGTACGAGTGTTTTTGTTCACAACTCTTAGAGGTTTCTCTCATTTTAAACAAAAACAGTCAGTAAAAAAGGCCTTAAACATACCATTAGTATGCTTAAGACCTTTTTTTATTTTTTAATTAAGCTTTGTTTGCTGAACCAAATAAATCGATATGAGCTTCTGCTTCTTTCACGATTGCTGCTTTACCTGGTGCTAATAGTTGACGAGGATCAAATCCTTTGCCTTCTAAATCTTTACCAGCTTCAATGTATTCACGAGTTGCTTTTGCAAATAATACTTGGAACTCAGTGTTTACGTTGATTTTTGAAACGCCCATTGAGATTGCTTTCGCGATTTGATCTGCAGGAATTCCTGATCCACCGTGTAATACTAATGGCATATCTTGGCCAACTGCATTCGCAATTGCTTGTAAGTGATCAAATGCTAATCCAGTCCAGTTTGAAGGATATGCACCGTGAATGTTTCCGATACCACAAGCTAGGAAATCAATTCCTGTATTTGCGATTTGAACACATTCGTCGATATCTGCTAATTCACCAGTACCGATGATTCCATCTTCTTCTCCACCGATTGAACCAACTTCACACTCAACAGAAACGCCTTTTGCGTGTGCTTTTTCAACAACATCTTTAGCTAATTTTAAGTTTTCGTCAAATGGTAAGTGAGAACCATCAAACATCACTGAAGTGTATCCTGCTTCGATACATGCTAAAGCTGCTTCGTAATCGCCATGGTCTAAGTGAAGTGTCACTGGAACAGTAATGTTCATTGACTCAATTAAATCTTTAACCATGTTTACGACTAATTTGTAGCCGCCCATGTATTTTGCAGCGCCCATTGAAGTTTGGATTAAAACTGGTGCTTTCTTTGCTTCTGCTGCTTGTAAAATCGCTTGCGTCCACTCTAAGTTGTTTGTGTTAAAAGCTCCAATTGCATAGCCGCCTTTACGAGCTGCCTGTAAGATTTCAGTTCCTGATACTAATGGCATAATAATTTCCTCCTAGTTTTTAGCTAAACTTATTTGTCAAGAATTATGATTCTCAACCAACGCCTTTATTTTAGCAAAGTTTCAAGACTTTTACTAGTCAATCTAAACATTTTACTTGTTTTTTCATAATCAATTAAGAAGGATGGCGTTTTATCTAAGGAAACTTTCAGAAAATAACCATCATTATAGTCTATTCTTCCTGATAAAATCATTGAATGCAAACAAAAGCCGCTTGACTCCTGTATGTCAAACGGCTTTTACTTATTCTTAATAGAGTTCTAAATATTGTTCTCTTTCCCATTCAGAGACAGTTTGACGATAAGCTGCCCATTCCATACGTTTGGCTTCATTAAAGTTACCATAAATATGTTGTCCCAAGGCATCAATCATGACTGGATCTTTACGTAAGGCTTTAATCGCATTGTGAATCGTTGATGGTAAGTCATAGATTTGTGCCGCTTCACGCTCTTCTTCTGTCATCACATAAATATTACGATCGACAGCTGGTGGCGGCGTTAAATCGCGGCGAATACCATCTAGTCCTGCTTCTAACAAGACTGCCATCGCTAAGTACGGATTAGCCGTTGGATCGACAGAACGTAACTCAAGACGTGTGGATAGCCCTCTCGCCTCTGGAATACGAATCAGTGGAGAACGATTATGTCCAGACCAAGCCACGTACACAGGCGCTTCAAATCCTGGTACTAAACGTTTATAAGAGTTAACCGTTGGATTACATACGGCAGTGAAGGCCCGTGCATGATCTAACAACCCTGCCATAAATTGATAAGCCGTCTTACTTAACTGTCTATCACCTTCTTCATCAAAGAAGGCATTTTCTTTGCCTTTAAATAATGACATATTACAGTGCATCCCAGAGCCTGCAATCCCATATAACGGTTTCGCCATGAACGTTGCATGAAGGCCGTGTTTTCGAGCAATCGTCTTCACAACTAATTTAAAGGTTTGAATATTGTCACACGCTTCAATCACATCTGCGTATTTAAAATCAATTTCGTGTTGTCCAGGGGCGGTTTCGTGGTGAGAAGCCTCGACTTCAAAGCCCATTTTTTCTAACTCTAACACGATATCACGACGACAGTTTTCCCCTAAGTCCATTGGTGAAAAATCAAAATAGCCACCCTTATCATTTAGGTCAGTCGTAATCTCGCCTTCTTCATCTAACTTAAATAAGAAAAATTCTGGTTCTGGACCTAAGTTAAAGGAAGTGAAGCCTAAGTCATTCATACTCTTTAAGATTCGTTTTAAATTGCCACGAGGATCTCCCGCAAAAGGCGTTCCATCTGGATTATAAATATCACAAATTAACCGTGCAACCTTCCCATGTTGGTTCTCCCAAGGAAAAATTAACCAAGTTGATAAATCAGGATAAAGATACATATCGCTTTCTTCAATTCGAACAAACCCTTCAATCGAAGAACCATCAAACATCATTTTATTATCCAAGACTTTTTTTAATTGACTGATTGGAACTTCCACATTTTTGATTGTTCCCATAATGTCGGTAAACATTAAACGTAAAAAACGAACGTTCTCTTCTTGTGCGTGTTTGATAATTTCGTCAGCAGTGTAGTCGATTCTTGGCATTTTTTCCATCCTCTTTCATTAATTAAAAGTTTTAAATTCTAGGGTTTTTCTGGAAAGGATTACTATGGGATAGTCCTCCTTGCGATAATAATTCATCATAAAAAATACGACGAACATCTTTATCGGTTAACGGTTGTTTCACTTTTGTCTCAACTTCCTCTTCTTTCATTTCATAAAGCTTTTTAATTCCAGCCATATTGAGTCCATCCGAGAGGTAATCTTTAATCTCAAGTAAGACATCAATATCATTCAAAGAATACATTCGGCGATTCCCTTCACTTCTTTCTGGGTGAATTAAATCTTGTTCCTCATAATAACGAATCTGTCGCGCGGTTAAGTCGGTCAATTTCATGACTGTTCCAATAGGAAACACAGACATTGATCGGCGAAATTCTTTCTCTTGCATGATTGCCTCCCTTGTTATTCTCGATTAAATAGTTGATGATAGAAAAAATATACCAACTCCATTCCTTCTTGTCAACCGCCTATGTCATATAATCTAACATGAAAAGCAGTTTTTTTTTACTTTTTTACATTCTCCATGGAAAATCTGCCCAAAAATGATGGTTATTGTGTTGTTCATCATCGAAATGATGATTTACTAGCGCTAACTCGTACCAATTTCTTAGTTCATTTCGCTTAAAAAAAAAAAGACGCCCTAAGGCACCTCTTTTTTTATATCAATTGTCTTCCATTAACCGAATGGCAAAAGAATAAGGTGGCGCGAAACCTTTGGCTACGTACCGTTGGGTTTCTGGATCAAAATCTGCTGTGACGAGTAATGTTTCTTTTTTAAGTTGATTCAAGGTATTTCCTTCATGAGAAGCGACGGTCAACGTATAAGGTTGTAAAATTTCCATTATGGATAATTTAATGGCTTGACTTAATTGTTCTTTGCCACTCAAACTTTTCGCTGAAATTAAGACACTAGGAAATAACGTTGGAACAAATGTAGCGGGGTTCATTTGATCCGCTTTGTTATAAACGGTTAAAACAGGAATACCTGTTAAATCAAGTTCCTCCATTAATTTTAGGACGGTTTCTTCGTGTTGTTGACGATTATCAGAGCTGGCATCAACGACATGCAGCAAGAGATCCATATTACGACTTTCTTCTAAGGTCGAATGAAACGCATTGATTAATTGTGTAGGTAAATCTTGAATAAAGCCTACGGTATCAGTCAATGTTACTTCAAACCCTTCCGGTAAACGCCACTTTTTAGTTAATGGATCTAATGTCGCAAACAATTGATCTTCTTCATAAGTCTGCGCTTTTGTTAAAGCATTTAAGATCGTTGATTTCCCGGCATTCGTATAACCGATTAGTCCGATTTGGAAGGTATCATTGGTTTGACGTTTTTGGCGTGTCCGAGTCCGATGCGCTTCAACTTCTTTTAATTCCTTTTTGATGATGGTCACTTTGTTGCGAATATGCCGACGATCGGTTTCTAATTTCGTTTCACCAGGTCCCCGCGTCCCTATCCCGCCGCCTAGACGCGACATCATTTTCCCTTGTCCCATCAAGCGTGGTAATAAATATTCCAATTGAGCTAACTCTACTTGTAGTTTTCCTTCTTTAGAACGGGCACGCATCGCAAAGATATCTAAGATGACTTGCACGCGATCAATGACTGGAATGCCTAAAGCATCGCCAATCGTTTGACTTTGACGAGGGGTTAACTCATGATTAAAGATAACCAAATTCGCCTCGTAGGTTTCAATTAACGTCACCAATTCGGCTATTTTTCCTTTTCCAATGACCGTTCGACGATCGATTTGGGGTCTTTTTTGCGTTAAAGAAAAAACAACTTCACCTTCGGCTGTTTTCGTTAAATTCTTTAATTCGAGCATGGACTCCTCAAAATACTGATAATTCCCCTCATGCTCCACACCCACTATGATCACACGTTCTTTTTCTTGTTTCGTTTCAGTCATGTTGCTTCACTCCTTTCAACCAAGTGTTGATTTGCTCTTCTAAGGTAACAATTGTTTCTGGTGCTTGAACTAAATCGAACCAATGAGGCGCCATGCGATTTCGGAACCAAGTCAACTGTCGCTTCGCGTACCGTCTGGAATGTAGTTGAATTTCTTCAATCACTGTTTCTAGTGGAACTTTCCCTTCAAAATAAGGAAAAAATTCTTGATAACCGATTCCTAATGCTGCTTGTGATTCAGGAAAAGCCAGCAGACTGCGTGCTTCTTCCATTAACCCTTGCTCCACCATTTGATACACGCGCTGATTAATCCGTTCATATAGCAAAGTGCGATCTGTGGTCAACCCAATTAAAAAATCATCATAGCATTTTTGGGGTGTTTCTTTTGGCGCAATAATACTTCGCCCGGTTAACTCAAACACTTCAAGCGCACGGATGACTTTGCGTTGATTATTAAAATGTATTTTTTCAGCTGCTAGTTCATCCTTCACTTTTAATTGTTCCCAAAGTGCGAGATTTCCATGATTTTGCGCATATTGTGTATACTTTTCTCGTAGTTGGTAATCGTCTACTTCCTCTTTTTTTCCTAATTGATAATCATAAATCAGTGCTTGAACATACAGTCCTGTGCCACCTACCACAATCGGCAACTTCCCACGACTCGTGATTTCGTTGATTTTTTCTCGTGCTTTTTTTTGAAAATCAGCCACCGTATACGTTTCATTTGGTTCATATATATCAATCAGATGGTGCGCAATCCCATCTGCTTCATCGGCTGTCACTTTAGCCGTGCCAATATCAAGCCCACGATAAACTTGCATTGAGTCTGCATTAATAATTTCGCCATCGTATTTTTTAGCTAGTTCAATACTAAGCGCGGTTTTTCCTACAGCGGTAGGGCCAACAATCACAATGATTTTATCCATTCTTTTTCTCACATTATCTCCTATTTTAACCTTATCCTTTATATTTAAAAAGTAGTAACGGTTCATTTGTTAAGCGGGTTAATTGATTTTTTCGTTCATAAATCATTTCAGTCATCTTATCAGATAGTTGTTCCATCAAGACACGGCCACCTTTAAACGTATAGCCGCCCAACGAAACAGTTTCAGTCGGCGATAACACAACTTTCCGCGTTGAAATTTGTTTAAAAAATTCATCTAAAAAGTAATTCGGTAAATAAAAACTATTATGGGCCGCAAATGACTGTAAGTAAATATAGTCATCGACCGTAATGTAACAATCATCGAACGCGTCAAAACTCACGTATTCGTCCATCATCACCATTCGTTTTTCTAAAATCTCAATGACTTTTTTATTTAATGCAAGCAGCGTTTCGATTTCCTTGACTTTGTGTTCCAGTAATCGCTGTTTTTTTTCTTTTCGCTCTAAATAGTTCATTTGAATATAAAAACCAAGAATTACCAGAAGAGCACCCGTAAGCACGCCACTCATACCGATCACAAACATTGCCATTTCAACCATTCCTTCCTTTGATTCTCTTCCCCCATTCTACCATATCTTCTTCCCTTTTTTAATCTTTTTTATTTGACCTTTATTGACCTTTCCGTTATAATTTCCTTAGCTAAATAAGCAACGAAGCTATGTAAACAGTCATCAATATGATATGCTATAGTTAACATTTAGCAAATATTAATCAAGGAGGATTTTTTCCTATGAACTTAATTCCAACAGTTATCGAACAATCTTCTCGTGGCGAAAGAGCCTACGACATCTATTCTCGTTTATTAAAAGACCGCATTATTATGCTGAGTGGTCAAGTAACCGATGATTTAGCGAACACGATTATCGCTCAACTTCTTTTCTTAGATGCGCAAGATTCAGAAAAAGATATCTATCTTTACATCAACTCTCCTGGTGGTAGCGTGACAGCAGGTTTAGCGATCTTTGATACAATGAACTTTGTCAAAGCCGACGTCCAAACAATCGTAATGGGAATGGCTGCATCAATGGGTAGCTTCTTACTTGCCGCTGGTGCAAAAGGTAAACGTTTTGCCTTGCCAAATGCAGAAGTCATGATTCACCAACCATTAGGTGGCGCTCAAGGACAAGCAACTGAAATTGAAATTGCTGCGCGCCATATTTTAAAAACCCGTGATCGCTTAAATAAAATTTTAGCAGAGCGGACTGGCCAACCAATTGAAGTAATTGAAAAAGACACAGATCGTGATAATTTCATGTCTGCTGAAGAAGCAAAAGCTTACGGTCTTGTTGATGAAGTCATGGTAACAAAATAATAATAGCCGATAGCACAAAAGCAGGTCTCTGATGAATCTCAGAGACCTGCTTTTATTTAATCAAACTGACTCAAATTCCAGTTGGAAATAATCGCGTTTCATATTTTCATTCACCAATCATTCCGCTTCTTCTGAAAATTGGCTATTATAAAGGTCGGCATAAAAGCCGCCTTTTGCAAGTAATGTTTGATGGTTTCCTTGTTCAATAATGGATCCTTTGTCCATGACTAAAATTAAATCTGCATCACGAATAGTCGATAAACGGTGAGCAATAACAAAGCTTGTCCGGCCTTCCATGACTTTGTCCATCGCTTTTTGAATCAAAGCTTCTAAACGAGTATCCACAGAACTAGTCGCCTCATCCAAAATTAAAATCTTTGGATTCGAAATAACCGCACGCGCAATCGTCATTAATTGTTTTTGTCCTAGTGAAATATTATCGCCTTCAGAATTAATAAACATTTCATATCCTTCAGGCATGGTCCGAATAAAGTGATCGACATTCGCCGTTTTCGCAGCATCCACGACTTCATAATCAGTTGCGGCTAACTTCCCAAAGCGAATATTATCCGCAATGGTCCCTTCATAGAGCCAAGCGTCTTGTAGAACCATCCCAAATAAAGAGCGGACATCACTGCGAGCCATCTTTTTCGTATCAACCCCATCAATTTTAATCGCACCAGCATTTACATCATAAAAGCGCATCAACAAATTAATAAGGGTGGTTTTCCCTGCACCAGTTGGCCCGACAATCGCCACTGTTTGACCTGCCTTTACCGTAAAATTCAGATCTTTAATCAGTGGCTTATCAGGCGAATAAGCAAAGTCCACATGCTCAAAAGTAACTTCCCCATGAAAGACTTCTGGTAAAGCCTCATCCACTTCATTTTCGATTTCTTCGAGCTCATCTAAAATTTCAAAAACTCGTTTAGCAGAAGCAGAGGCACTTTGTAACACTCCAGATAACTGCGTAATATTTCCCATTGGTTGGCTCACTTGCCAGATATATTGAATAAAGGCTTGTAATTGACCAAGGACAATCACCCCACCAATCACATAAAAGCTTCCGACTACCGCAATAACGACATACGCTAAATAGGCTGTTAACTGAACGAGTGGCATCATCAACCCTGAGATAAAGGCGGAGCGAAATCCGTAATATTGTAATTTGCGGTTAGTCTTTTTAAAGCCTTCAAGTGCCGCTTGTTCACGTCCATAAACTTTTAAAATACTAAAACCTGTCATACTTTCTTGAACATAGCCATTCAATTCACCGAGTGCATTTTGCATCTGATTAAAATCTGGTTGTGATTTATTCACGATCAATTTTGAGATAATCATTGAGATCGGTATCATCACCATCGCTAAAAGCGTCATAACGGGATTAATATAAAACATCATCGAAATGGCAATTAAAATGCTCAAAATGGCATTTACAATCCCAATGAGTGCTTGTTGCATCGCGCCACTCACCGCATCAACATCATTTGTTACCCGTGATAAAATATTCCCTTGTTGATTTTTATCAAAATAAGAAACGGGTAACCGATTGATTTTAGACTCTAAATCATGACGTAAATCTTTCATTGCAGATTGTACGACATTGGTAATGAGAATCCCGGCGGATAACTGTGAAATCGCATAGCCCAAGCCAATCAATAAAATCCAGATAAGGGTTTGTTTGATGTAAGCAAAGTTTATGACTTCACCTTGCGAAACATTTCTCGCAATTTCAGAGGTCGGTAAACCAGAGACATAGGGTAACAATCCATTAAAAGCGACAGTCGCAACGGTAAAAAATAATACAAAATAAAAACCAATTCGATATGGTTTTAAGTAATTAGCCAATCGCTTCAACGCAGAAAAGTTTCTCATTTTAACAACTCCTCCTCTGACAATTGTGATGCCGCAATATCGTAGTAAATGGCACAATTTTTTAGTAATTCTTTGTGCGTCCCAATTCCCACAACATCACCTTCATTCAAAACGATAATTTTATCGGCATCCATAATCGTGCCCACACGTTGCGCGACAATTAATGTCGTCGACTCCGTTGTTTCCGCGCGAAGTCGTTCCCGTAAACGAGCATCCGTTGCGTAGTCTAGCGCAGAAAAACTATCATCGAAAATGAAAATTTCCGGTTGACGGATAATCGCTCGAGCAATCGCTAAACGTTGCTTTTGTCCGCCAGAGAAATTACTGCCTCCTTCTGAAACGACCGTATCTAACCCATTGGGTAAACTCAAGACAAAATCCGTTGCTTGCGCAATATCTAAGGCTCGCAACATTTGTTCCTTTGTAGCATCTTCTTTTCCGTAGCGTAAATTATCCGCAATTGTTCCTGTAAAGAGCACCGCTTTTTGCGGAATGTACCCGATTTTTTGACGCAACGCTGCTAGTTGATACTCACGAACATCCGATCCGTCAATTAATACGTGACCTTGACTGACATCATAAAAACGAGGAATCAACTGAATAAGCGTTGATTTCCCACTACCCGTACTGCCAATAAACGCCACGGTTTCACCTGGACTTGCCGTAAAACTAATATCTCGGATTACCGGTGTTTGCGAAGGTCCCGGATAGGCAAACGTCACATGATCAAAAACTAACTCCCCTTTTGTTGCTGTGGTTGTAATGCCGTTTGGATTGTCTTTAATCAATGGTTCCGCATCAAACACATCTTGAATCCGTCCAGCCGAAACTGCCGCCCGCGGATACATCATAAAAACAGTGGCAAATAACATAAACGAAAATAACGCGTGGAAGATATATTCGATAAAAGCAATCAAATCGCCTACTCGTAAATCGCCGGTACTAATCTGCACGCTACCAGACCAAATAATTAAGACCATCACGATATTAAATAAAAAGAAAAAGGCTGGTTGTGCCACCGACATTAAACGAAAGAGCTTTTTCGAACTCGTCGCATACGCATCATTGACTTCTTCAAAGCGTTTTTCTTCGAATCGTTCATTCACAAATGCTCGAATCACACGTAATCCCGATAAATTCTCTCGTAAAATCCCGTTAATACGATCAAGATTTTTTTGCTGCATTTTCGAAATAGGTTCAGAGTAAATGGCGATTGCTACGACGCCGCCTAATAAGAATGGCAGTGAACCGAGAACGTACCACCCAAGCGATGGACTCGTCCGGACGACCATGTATAAACTGACGATAAACATCATCGGTGCTGTAAACCCAATGCGTAAAATATTTTGCATAAATAACATAATCTGATAGGCATCGTTGGTCACGCGCGTAATCAAGGATGAAACCCCAATTTGTTCGTATTCATTATGAGAAAACTCTTGTACCGTTTCGAATAGGTCATCCCGAATATTCTCAATCATATTTGTTGTAATTCTCGATGTAAAATAACCTAACAAAATATTTAATGCGACACCAAAAACGACGACGCCCAACATTAAAAGGCCCATATTTTTAACATAGTTCGTATCATTTTGAGTAATTCCTTTGTCAATCATCAACGCAAGTAGCGTTGGTAATCCTAATTCAACTGAAATAAAGCCGAATACAGAAATAAAATTGAAAAATAATAGTTTCTTTTGTTTCATTGCATAACGCCACATTAACTTCAAATAAATCCCTCCTTTAATTGTCTCTCCTTTTAAACTATAACAAATCTCATCAAAACGATAAAGCTTTTTCAGAAAATTGTCATTTTCATTCTTTTAATCACATGCCTCTCTAACCACCTAACTAAATGATTATCACTCATTCATTTAGCAACCGATGACGATCAATTGGATGAATGACTGCAATTAACTAGTCTTTCTATACTTCTTTTCATTTGTATGATAAAATAAAAACAAATCCTGTATATCCATACAGAAACGTTCGGTTGAATTACAATAAACGCCTCCAGAAAGTAAAGACGAGACTTTCTCTTTTTTCTCACTCAATGTCTGAAAAAAGCCTATTCACGTTCAATTCTACTAAAAAAGGTCTCACAAACCCGACCTTCATTTTGGTGCGTTAAAAAATCCAGCCTTAAAAACTGCGACGCAGATAAAGGAGAGTATCATATGATTTATAAAGTTTTTTACCAAGAAAGCAAAGAACAAAACCCAAAAAGAGAGCAAACAAAAGCACTTTACATTGACGCCGAAACTGAGGTGCTTGCACGACAATTAGTTGAGGACAATACCCCATATAATATCGAATTCCTTCAACTTCTAGAAGGCAATCATCTAGAATACGAAAAAGAAAATACAGAC
Organism: Enterococcus aquimarinus; assembly: GCF_001885765.1. Lineage (GTDB taxonomy): Bacteria > Bacillota > Bacilli > Lactobacillales > Enterococcaceae > Enterococcus_I > Enterococcus_I aquimarinus. Next base: position 195,939 of record NZ_JXKD01000003.1, read on the forward strand.
TTCACCTTGACGGAGTTTTAAAATGAAAGTTTCACTAAAAAACAACGAAACTGGTGTCTTTGGCATCGGTGGTCTAGGTGAAATCGGGAAAAACTGCTATGGGGTTCAATTCCAAGATGAAATTATTCTGATAGATGCAGGAATTAAATTTCCTGAAGATGAATTACTTGGGATTGACTATGTGATTTCCGATTACAGCTATATCGTTCAAAATTTATCAAAAGTTAAAGGGTTAATCATTACCCACGGGCACGAAGATCACATTGGTGGTATTCCTTATTTACTTCGTCAAGCCAATATCCCTATTTATGCGGGTCCTTTGGCACTTGCTCTCATTACCAATAAATTAGACGAACATGGTCTACTCCGCGACGCGACATTAATTGAAATCAATGAAGATACCGTGATTCGTTTCCGTAAAACATCGATTAGTTTTTTTAGAACGACTCACAGTATTCCGGATGCCCTAGGAGTTGTTGTCAAAACACCTTCTGGAAATATTGTAGCTACAGGAGATTTCAAATTTGATTTTACGCCGGTTGGAGAACCTGCTAATTTACATAAAATGGCTCGAATAGGGGAAGAAGGCGTTCTATGTCTTCTATCTGATAGTACGAATGCCGAAGTTCCTACTTTTACGAAATCTGAAAAAACGATTGGCGCTTCCATTATTCGAATTTTCGAAAAAATTGAAGGTCGCATTATTTTTGCTAGTTTCGCTTCAAATATGTTCCGTTTACAACAAGCTGCTGATGCCGCTGTTGCAACAGGTCGTAAAATTGCGGTGTTTGGTCGTAGTATGGAAAATGCGATCGTTAATGGTCAAAATTTAGGCTATATTAAAGTTCCGAATGGTACTTTTGTGGATGCTTCTGAGATCAATCGCTTACCTGCGAATGAAACGATGATCTTATGTACCGGTTCCCAAGGTGAACCAATGGCTGCCCTTAGTCGAATTGCGAATGGGACGCATCGCCAAATCCAAGTCCATCCAGATGATACAGTCATTTTCTCTAGTTCACCTATTCCAGGTAATACAAAGAGTGTTAACCACTTGATTAACTTACTCCTCGAAGCTGGTGCAGAAGTCATTCATGGAAAATTAAATAATATCCATACTTCTGGACACGGTGGACAAGAAGAACAAAAACTCATGTTGCGCTTAATGAAACCAAAATTCTTTATGCCGGTGCATGGCGAGTTCCGGATGTTAAAAATCCATACTCAACTAGCACAAGATACTGGCGTGCCAGAAGACCATTGTTTTATTATGGAAAATGGTGACATGTTAGCCTTAACGGCAGACTCTGCGCGGATTGCTGGCCACTTTAATGCCAACGACGTTTACGTAGATGGTAGTGGTATCGGTGATATTGGGAACGTCGTCTTAAAAGATCGTCGCATCCTTTCTGAAGAAGGGCTCGTTTTAGCCGTCGCGACTGTCGATATCGAAAGCAAAGAAATTTTAGCAGGTCCAGATATTTTATCTCGTGGTTTTGTTTATATGAGAGAATCTGGTGAAATGATTAGCGAAGGGCAAACCGTTTTATTCAATAGTCTTCGCGAAGCCTTACAAGAACCAAATTGTACAGAATACAAATTAAAAGAAGCGATGTCAGCTGCTCTTCAACCGTTCCTTTTTGAAAAAACAGAACGACACCCGATGATATTGTCAATGGTTATGACACCAGACAGTATCTAACCCTTCTATTTTGATAAAAAAGCGTTTCGGCGCAGCTTATAAAAAATAAAAAACGCAAGTGAATGGTATAAGAATCCTTAATTAGACTAACGGCTAACGTAAAGGATTCAACACATACCATCTTCTTGCGTTTTTTTTGTGGGCTTTGCTAAGCTCTCCGAGGAAACTTAGTGAAGAAGCTTTGTTTGAATACCATCATCGAAACTAACTGACGGACAATTCATCGATTCTCTTGCTCGTCATTTTTCTCTAAAAAAAGAAACGAGGGTATCGTACCCTCGTTTCTTTGTTGTTTAATTAGGCTTTGTTCACATTTGTAGCTTGAGGACCGCGATCTGATTCTTCAACATCAAATGTTACTGCTTGTCCTTCTTCTAAAGTTTTGAAACCCTCACCTTGAATAGCTGAGAAGTGTACAAAAACATCACTTCCGTCTTCGCGAGAGATAAACCCAAAACCTTTTTCTGCGTTAAACCATTTTACTGTTCCATTCTCCATGAAAATAACCTCCTAGTGCTACTGCACAATAATTCGTAACCTTTGTTTGTCATCAATATAGCGGTCAAACTTGATTAGTTAACTTCTACTTGCGAAACAAAATTACATCTCTCATTTTACACGTATGACTCTCATTTTGCAACCATCTATTCATACGTTTACATTCGTTCCCAAAGTCCTTCTTCCCGCAAACTCACGTAACTCTTATCGCCAATGATCAAATGATCTAACAACTCAATTCCCATCATTTCGCCACATTCTTTTAATCGTCGCGTAAATTGCCGATCATTTGACGAGGGCTCTGGATTGCCGCTCGGATGGTTATGGGCACAAATAATGCGAGCCGCACTGTGCCGGACAGCACCCCGAAAAATTTCTCTTGGATGCGCAATTGATTGATTCAAAGAACCGATAAATAACGTTTGCTTATGAATAATTTCATTTTTAGTATTCAAATATAAACAGATTAAATGTTCTTGTTGATAGTCTTTTAAATCTTCCATTAATTGAAACGCTAAATCCATGCTCGTGCGAACCGTTCCATACTTCGGTTGTAACGATTGATGAATCCGACTACCAAATTCCATCATCGCTTTTAATTCAATCGCCCTGATTTTCCCAACACCTCGAACCATTTGTAGTTCTTGTAAGGTCGCTGCTTTTAATTCATAAAGACTAGGGAAAGCTGCCAGTAATAATCCAGATAATTCCATCACATTATAAGGGGCGGAACCGGTTCGTAGTAAAATTGCGAGTAATTCTTGATTCGATAATGCTTGTTCGCCATATTCAATTAAACGCTCTCGCGGTAGCGAACTTTTAGGTAAGGTAGCTATTAATTTTTTGCTCATGTCAAAACTCCTTTACGTATTCTCAAAATAAGATACGCAAAGGAGCAGGTTCACATTTCTAAAAATGCCGGAACTTCTAATAAACTTGGTAAAATATGAGTCGTTTTAGCTTTCGTTGCGGGTGTTGGTTCAATTAAATCAGGAACCATCACCACATCAAGCGTCGCACGGTGAGCGGCCAAAACACCATTTTGAGAATCTTCTAATACTAAGACTTCTTTTTTCGGTAAGCTCAAAAATTGGTGGGCTAATTGAAAAATTTCCGGATCTGGTTTAGCTCTTTTCACATTTTCAAATGAAAAAATTGCTTCAAATTCCTCGCGAATCCCTACTTTATTTAATAAAATATCGATGATTCGCCGTTGATTACTCGAAGCGATGACCTTGGAAATACGCTTTTTATTTAGATACGTCAGAAGTTCCAAAGCCCCTTCTTTTAAGTGTGCTTCGCCATTTTCAAACATCTCAATTCCCCGGTTAAAGGAGCGCGTAATAAATTGGTTCACCTTCTCTTGACCAAAATCTGTATCATATAAATCGTGATAGATACGCCATAATTCATCATCGCTAATTCCAATGTAACCGTGATACGTCGCTTCATCATAAGGAATCCCCATCACATCAGCGACTTCTTGCGTCGCTTGATAGTAGAGGCGCTCCGTATCAAATAATAGTCCATCTAAATCAAAAATAATTCCTTGATAGGTTGGCATTGTTTTTCTCCTTTAGTGGTTTAATAAGAACTGACGGATTTCTGAAACAAAATAAAGGGAACCGGTGATTAAGATTAAATCGTCTGCCATCGACTTTTCTAAAAGATCTGCTAAGCCCAATTGCCAAGCAGCCGCTGTTTTAATCGAAGTGACACCACTCATTGATTTTAGTTTTTCGATATGGAGCGCTTTAGGATGATCAAAGGTTGTCACCAAGAGTTCGCTACTTGGTATCCGAGCTAATTCCGCTAGCATTTGGGTGATGTCTTTTGTTTCTAACGCAGAAAATAAAATCCATATTTTTCTTTGAGGAAATTCTCTCATAACATTTTCAACCAAGCGTTTCATCGCATGATTATTATGTGCCCCATCCATCACAATAAACGGTTCATCACTAATTTTTTCCATTCTGGCTGGCCAGTGTGTTTGTGCTAAGCCATTTATAATCCATTCTTGTTTGATTGGAATCTGTTTCAAGTGACAATACGAAAAGAATAATTCAATCGCTAGACTCGCATTCTCAATTTGATGTTCCCCTAGCAAAGGTGTTTTGATATTTTTAATTTTTCCCGCTTCATTGTAAAAATCAAAAATCTCGCCCCATTTTGAATCCGGTCCTTGATAGTCGACTTGATAGTCTTCTTCAAAACATTTTATGGGCGCATTTTGCTTCATTGCGATATCTTTAATGACTTTTAAAGCCGCTTCCTCAATTTTACCTGTTACTAACGGAACATTCGGCTTAATAATCCCGGCTTTTTGAGTCGCGATTTCTTCAAGTGTCTCTCCTAAAATATCTGTATGATCCATTCCAATTGTTGTAATGGCCGTTAAGATTGGTTCAATGACATTGGTTGAGTCAAGTAACCCACCTAACCCGACTTCAATAATTGCGACATCAACTTGTTGCTCTTGAAAATAATCAAGGCCCATCACCGTTAATAACTCAAATTCTGTGATTCCCGTTACCGCTGGCTGATCATCCAGCAAGGCCACGAAAGGTTGGTATTTGTTGACGAGTCGAATAATCGCCTCGTCTGGAATCCATTGTCCATTAATAGCGATTCGTTCATTAAAGACTTCAATAAATGGCGAGGTAAAGGTTCCTACCGATAACCCAAGTTCTTGTAACATACAACTTAAATAACTCACCGTCGAACCTTTCCCATTCGTTCCGGCAACGTGAATCATCTGTAAATTTTGTTCAGGATTGTCAATTAGTTCAAGTAATGCTTTTACGCGGTCCAACCCAGGTCTCATCCCAAAGGGTAAGCGACTATGTATCCATTCGATGGCTTCTTCTACTGTTTTTATCACACTCTTCACCTCTTCATTATTATACCAAATCTCCTATAGAAGTCATGCACAAAAAAGAGCAATTAGGTGGCGACCCCTACAATTTAGAGTAATTACTCTAAATTTCGGAGGTCGCTATCCAACCACTCTTTTTTATTAATAACGAAATTAACGGGCAAACCAAATCGCTAAATCCGAATTGGCACTCGCACTCTCACACGTTTGCCACGTTACGGTTGCTCCTTGAGATTTTAACGTCGGATAGGCACTATCATCATTCGGTACATGACGCATCACATGAAAAATCGTATACGTTTGACCATCGAGTTGAATCGTGTCACCCACTCCTAGCTGCCAAATAGCACTGCCGGCACTACTCGCTTTTTCTATCAAATAGTGGGATGGATCTTCAACCCATTGGTAAATATACGGTGTCCATTGGGGAACGGCTCCTAAACCTGAAAATGATTGAACGTCAAAGTGGTTGCCATTAAAATTAAAACCATCCGTTCTCACTTCTTGGACTGGTGCTGCATCTGGAATCGAAGGAGCGGCTTGTCCATTTGCCGCCGGTGTTGATGTCGCCCCTGCTGGAACATCTTGATTAGGTGCATTTGTCTGTGAATAACCATTTTGTTCAATCTCAGTAATGGTTGTTTGCGAAGCGTTCGCTACTGCTCGATTAACGTTTTCTAGGGCAATTCGTTCTTTTTCAGCTTTTTCTTGTGCTGCTTTTTCTTGTGCTGCTTTTTCTTTCGCCACTTTTTCAGCTAGCCCTTTTTCAAACTTACGTAAAGCATCTTCGAATCCGGCTTGTTCTGATTCAGGAACGACTTGTTTTACTAAATCACTCAATATTTGAACATTCTTTTCACTATATTGTTGATCATTTTTTAGTAGCCATTCTTTCACTGCATTTTTCGTTTCAAATTGCTTGATTGCAAATTCAATAACTGCTTCAGACTGCTCTTTGACGAGAGTCGCTTGGGGATTTTCTTTTACTTTTATCGCAATCGCCTCGATTTCATCCAACGTAACGTCTTCTTTTAACTTCGCTGTCTGATTTAAATCTTCTGGCGTTAATATTTTTGTTTCAAACAAAGAATTCTGTAATTCATAAATCTGTGTAAGATTCGATAAGTCGCTCAATTTCTTTGCAAGATTATCGTTTTGTTGACGAACTTTTTGAGCACTTTTGGGGGCTAAAGCCGTCATTCGTCCTTCAATGGTTCCTAGTTTTATTGCCTGATTCTCGATTATTTTCTTGGCTTCACTAACAAGGATAAACCCTTCTTGTTTATCCTGTTGGATTTCCTCGATGGAATGGTGGATCATCACTTGTTCTGCGATTAAGTCTTTTTTTAACTTTGCATCTTTGACTGATTCTGCATAAACATATGCACCTGCTGCTGAACTAATGACAATTGACACGGTAACAATAAACTTAAAAATCATTTTATTTCTTCGATTCATGCTTTTCATTCTATTTGCCCGTTCTTCACGGTATTTTCCTTTCTTATGAGAAATATTCTAAGTGAACTTACAAAAAATCTGTCCCAGCCCTTCAACAAAAAAATCCTCATCCGATCAATACTTGTTCTTTTTATCACAAAAAAACTATAAAAAAAAGAGTTTATGAATGATGCCTGTCTCTTTTTCGTTGTACCTCTCTCTTTTTAACACAAATTTCAATACTGTTCTTGTTTTTTAAGTAACAAAACAATGATAGGATAGTTAAAAACCGCTTTCAATTGGCATTAATTGTTAAAAAAATGAGTTCAATGCGGAATTTTATCCTTCTATCTATTTTATAAAAAAAAGAGCTTCAAATCCTGGTTCTACAAACAGGACTTGAGGCTCTTCACGTGTCGCTTAATTTGATTGCTTTAATTGCGCAATGCGATCGCTCGTTGATTTTTGTTTCTCTAAATAATCTTTTTCTTTTTCTCTTTCTTCTTCCACTACAGCTGCTGGTGCATTCGCTACAAAGCGTTCATTCGCTAATTTCCCTTGAACGCGTTTCACTTCTTGCGTCCATTTCGCTAATTCTTTCGTTAAACGTTCGATTTCTTCATCGATATTAATTAAATCAGCAAGTGGTAAATAAATTGTCGCTCCCGTTAAAATTGCTGACATTGCCAGCTCTGGTGCGTCTATTTGATTTGCAATGACTAACTCTTCTGGATTACAAAAGCGTTCAATATAATTGATATTTTCTTTTAAGAATTGATCAATCTCTGCATCGCTCGTGTGAATCAATAAGGTAATCTTTTTGGATAACGGTGTATTTACTTCTGCTCGAATATTGCGGACCGAACGAATCAATTCTTTCAACGTTTCCATCCCAGTTGTTGCTGTCTCATCAATCCATTTTGCTTCTACCGTTGGGTATTGTGCCACCACTAATGAATCACCTTGATGCGGCAGATTTCCCCAGATTTCTTCGGTCACAAATGGCATAATTGGATGTAAGAGACGTAGACTTTGATCTAACACGTGAACAAGAACGCTCTTATTCATCATTTTCGCCGTCTCATCTTCTCCGTAAAGTGTTTCTTTACTCATTTCGATGTACCAATCACAAAAATCATCCCAGATGAAATTGTACAATTGACGGCCTGCTTCGCCGAATTCGAAACGTTCAAATAAATTCGTTACTTTTTCAATTGTTTCATTTAGACGACTTAATATCCAACGATCCGCGACCGTTTTTTCGCCTTGTAAGCTCAAGTCTTCTAGCGTGAGCCCTTCCACGTTCATTAGAACAAAACGTGATGCGTTCCAAATTTTATTAATGAAGTTCCAAGCCGCATCCATTTTTTCATAGCTAAAACGCATATCTTGACCTGGTGATGACCCATTAGATAAAAACCAACGTAAAGCATCGGCTCCGTATTGATCAATAATTTCCATTGGATCAATTCCGTTACCTAACGATTTACTCATTTTACGACCATCTTCTGCCCGAATTAAACCGTGGATTAAGACATTGTCAAATGGACGTTCGCCAGTAAATTCTAAACTTTGGAAAATCATACGACTTACCCAAAAAGCAATAATGTCATATCCTGTAACGAGTGTGTTATTCGGGAAATAACGTTGATAGTCTTCACTATTTTCGTCCGGCCAACCCATCGTTGAAAATGGCCATAATGCTGAGCTGAACCAAGTATCTAACACGTCTGGATCTTGCTGCCAATTTTCATGATCGGCAGGTGCCTCCATCCCAACGTAAACTTCTCCTGTTTCTTTATGGTACCAAGCAGGAATTTGATGTCCCCACCATAATTGACGTGAAATGACCCAATCATGAATATTTTCCATCCAACGTAAGAATGTTTGATTAAAACGTGGTGGGTAAAACTCGACCGCATTATCGGAAGCTTGATTTTCAATTGATTCTTTCGCTAAAGGCGCCATATTTACGAACCACTGCGTTGAAAGACGAGGTTCAACTACCACTCCTGTTCTTTCAGAATGGCCGACACTATGAACCATTTTTTCAATTTTCACCAAACGACCCATCGCTTCTAAATCTTTGATGATTTGTTTACGAGCAGCAAAACGATCAAGTCCTGCGTAAATCCCCGCTAATTCGTTCATTGTTCCATCGTCATTCATCACATTCACGCGCGGTAAATCATGACGATTCCCCACTTCAAAGTCATTCGGATCGTGAGCAGGTGTAATTTTTACGACCCCTGTCCCAAATTCTCTTTCCACGTAGTCATCTGCAATAATTGGAATTTCTTTATTGACTAATGGTAAAACGACCATTTTACCAATTAAGGCTTGATAGCGTTCATCTTCTGGATGAACCGCAACAGCCGTATCTCCAAGCATTGTTTCTGGGCGTGTCGTCGCAATTTCTACCACTCCTGAGCCATCTGCCAAAGGATAAGACATATGATAAAATGCCCCTTCAATGTCTTTATGAATCACTTCAATATCCGATAAAGCCGTCCGTGCTTGAGGATCCCAGTTAATAATATATTCGCCACGATAGATTAAGTTTTTGTTGTACATTGTCACAAAGACTTTTCTAACCGCTTCAGATAACCCATCATCTAACGTAAAACGTTCACGACTATAATCAAGAGATAGCCCCATCTTCGCCCACTGTTCACGAATATGATCGGCGTATTCTTCTTTCCAACTCCAAACTTCTTCCACAAACTTTTCTCTACCTAAATCATAACGAGAAATTCCTTGTTCGCGTAATTTTTCTTCAACTTTTGCTTGTGTTGCAATACCGGCATGATCCATTCCTGGTAGCCATAACGTATCAAACCCTTGCATCCGTTTTTGACGAATAATAATATCTTGTAACGTCGTATCCCATGCATGTCCTAGATGTAACTTCCCTGTGACATTTGGTGGGGGGATTACAATGGAGTATGGTTTGGCTTTTTTATCGCCACTTGGTTTAAACAACTCTTTATCTAACCATTCTTGATAACGACCGGCTTCAACTTCATTTGGTTGATATTTTGTTGATAATTCTTTTTTAGTCATTCTTTCTCCTCCTCTTAAACAATAAAAAAAATCCTAAGATGTCTAAAACATCTTAGGACGTAAATTACGCGGTACCACCTAAATTGTAGCCTTATGCTACCTCTTAACGCGTGAGTTAACGATCACGATTCGTTTGATTTTACTGCAAATTCAAATCAAAAACTCCCAAGCTACCTTCACTAATCATGTTGAGAATCTTCCAGCAAATGATTCCCTCTCTTTAAAACAACGATTTAGCTACTCCTCTTGTTCAACGTCTTGATTTATTCTACAATGAAGACATTTGAATGTCAATGCGTTTATTACCTACTTATTGCTCGTTAAAATGAACTGCGGGCATTTTATAGTGATTTTGATTATCAAAGAAAATAAGTGTCAGAAGTTCCGTTGTTAGATCAATATATCGTACGTTCACCTCATCGGGTACTGTTACTCGATCAGGTGCAAAATTTAAAATTGCAGTAATGCCACTTTCAACAATCACATCAACGGCTTCTTGTGAGTGGTGACTAGGTACGGTCGTAATCGCAACCGTCAAACCGTTTTCTGCCACTTTTTCTGCTAGTTCATCCATACTATGAATGTAGTAACCTTCAAATACCGTCCCAATTAACGAAGGATCACTGTCAAAAACACACGTGATATTCAAATTCTCATTTCGTCTAAAATTATTTTTTAATAACGCCTTGCCTAGATTCCCGACACCCACAAGCGCAATATCTTTCTCCTCCTCCGTCGCAAGGAGATTGCTAAACACCTCAATTAAAAATGGCACTTCATAGCCATAGCCACTACGACCTAATTCCCCTAAGTAGGAAAAATCACGACGGATGGTAGCTGAAGGAACATGAGTGATTTCAGCAAATTCTTTTGATTTGATTCGAATAACACCACTTGATTCAAGTGCTTTTAAATTTCTTAAGTATGATGGTAAGCGTTTCGCTGTTGCTTTAGGCAACTTTTTGATTTCTTTCACTTCCATATTCCCACCTCTTTGTTAATAAGTTCACATAAAGTGTACCACGCCATTCTCGAATTCGCAAGCAAAGATTGAATGAATTTTCACAAATTAAAAAAACAACATCTAGCTCTACATCAAACACTCTTTTTATCCTTAGTTCTCGTAGTCAAAAGAGGGATGGTTAAGGTCGTGTTATGGATTAAAAGTATAGAAGTTTGGATCTAGGATGCTATTTTGAAATCTAAACGAGTCCTCATTCTTTCATATAAAAAAACGTTAGAAAGAAGAATTCAATCCCTCTTTCTAACGCGTAACATTTTATCTATCTCTCAGTTTTACTTTTTTAAACTTGAAAATACAAGTTTATAATAAATCAGAAAAATCTTCTTCTACTTGACTAGCCGAAATATCACTATGAACCAAATTTGCCATCGAACGCGCGATCATGCCTTCGATATCTAAACGTTGTTCGTATTTAGGTACTTTCTCAAGTTTCGGGCGTGTTTTAGGTTGTGGTGGCGCAAAAATCGTACAACAGTCTTCAAAAGGTTGGATCGACAATTCAAAGGTATCAATTTTTTCTGCCATTTGAATAATCTCTAACTTATCCATTGTCGCAACCGGACGAATAATCGGTGTATTCGTCACTTCATTGATCGCAACCATACTTTGTAACGTTTGTGAGGCAACTTGGCCTAAAGACTCGCCATTGACAATGATTAAGCCTTTTCTTTGCTGGCGAATCGCATCTGTTAAGCGTAACATCATCCGTCTTGTAATCGTCATCCAGTAACCTTGTGGGACATGTTTTTTAATTTCTTCTTGAATTTCTGTAAACGGTACTTCAATGAAATGAATCGAACCAACATACGGCGTGAGTTTTTTCGCTAAATCTTTTGCTTTTTGTAAAGATTGTTCACTTGTATAAGGAGGACTAGCAAAGTGGACGGCTTCAATTTCGACACCACGCTTCATCGCGAAGTATCCTGCTACGGGCGAATCGATTCCTCCAGATAGCATCAACATTCCTTTTCCAGCTGTACCTACTGGTAAGCCACCTGCCCCTTGTATCATTTCGTAAGACAAGTACGCACCTTCTACGCGAATCTCCACGCGTAAGTTAATATCTGGTTGTTTCATTTGCGCCTTAATGTCAGGGAAAATATCGACAATCGCGTTTCCTAACGTCAAATTCAGCTCATTTGTGTCTTGAATAAAATCATGATCACTACGCTTAGTTGAAATTCGAAACGTTTCTTTGCCTGTATAAATTTCTTGCATGATTGCTTGTGCGGTTTGCTTAATCACTTCAATGTCTTTTTCAACACGGATACTTGGTGAAAAAGTTTGGATACCAAAAATTTTCGTGAGTAGCGGAATAATTTCATCACTATCTTCGCCATTGAGCAGTAAATGCATCCGATCTCTCTCTGCTATTACTTTGACTTTTGGAAAATCAATTAAACTTTTTTGAACGTTTAATGATAAGCGGTTAATAAAGGTCCTGCGATTTTTTCCTTTGGTTGACAATTCGCCATAACGAATCATAATTTCTGTATATTTCACTTGTAATCTCCCTAACTAATTTTATCGAATTTTTGATATAGATGATGAAACACAATTAAAAACTGTTCGACTTCGGCAATCGTATTGCTTTGATCTAAACTAATTCTGACGGCTGTCGTCGCAGAAACACTTGGTATTCCCATTTGTGATAACGTACTATATTTAGGTTGTTTCCGACTGGAACAAGCACTCGTTGTGGATAGAAAAATTTGTTTTTGTTCCAGTGCATGGACTAAGACTTCACCGCGAATTCCTTTTAAACCAAAACAAAGAATATGAGAAGAAAAAGCCGTTTCTTGAGAAAAAAGTGTGACTTTCTTGTATTGACTTAAGGCATCGTAAAGGTATTTTCTCAATTGTAAAACATGTGTTGGCATCGCGAGATTTTTTTCAAATACGATTCGCAAACTGCGTGCCATCGCCACGATTCCAGCAATGTTCTCAGTGCTACTCCGTTCATTGTTTTCTTGTCCACCACCGGTTAATAATGGCGCCAGTTTTCTTCCTTGTCGCCAATAAATAAATCCGACACCTCGCGGACCATGGAATTTATGCGCGGAAAAAGTCGCAAAATCAACTCTGGAAGTTAACCACCTGTCTTGTGCCACATGACCAATCGCTTGCACACTATCCACATGAAAATGTATTTTGGGATAATTTTCTAAGAGCTGACTGATTTCTTGAATCGGTTGAATCGCGCCAATCTCGTTATTAACAGCCATCACCGAGACAAGAATGGTTTCTTTTTTGATTAGCTGTCCGAGCGCTTGGACATCGACAAATCCTTGATTCGTAACTGGAGCAAAACTCACTTCAAAACCTAATGTTTCAAGTTGCTTCGCTGTTTCACGAACGGAAGGATGTTCGATACTTGAAAGAATAAGATGCTTCCCAAATTGACGTTTTTCAATCGCAGTGCCTTTCATTACCCAATTATTTCCTTCTGTCCCGCCACTTGTAAAATAAATTTCTCCTGGTGTTACCGATAAGAGGTCGGCGATTTGTTTTCTTGCCTGCTGCAATAAACGATTGGCTTGATTCCCTAACTCGTGAAGACTTGAAGGATTCCCCATAATCCTTTGACTCGTTTGGACATAAGTATTTAAGACTTCTGGGTAAATCGGTGACGTTGCACTATGATCAAAATATATCATTTGTAACATTTCCTTCCTCATTTAAAATACGTTCTTATTATAGAGTTTGAGAGCGGTACTTTCAAGTGATTGAAGTCACCCCTCTTCTCAATAAAAAAACTATTTTGAACTTCTATCAGAAGAATTCAAAATAGTTTTAATGTTAAACTAAATCACGATGATTAAAGTAAAACCCTTCTAAACGGGTAAACGCTCCTGGTTCGACACGCTCTAAGCTCGTTGCAATTTCGTCTAATGCATCTTGATAACGATATTCTTCATTAAACAAGACTAAACCATGTTCAATCGCTGCTTTCACCTCAGGATGAGAGTGACGGTAACGATTTGCATATTGCATTAACTGTTCTGTTAAAGCAGCTGCATCGACTAATTCTTTTGTACGGGTATCTAAAATAACTAACTCTTCTTCACAAATCGCTACAAGTTTATTGACTTCATCGATATTGATTCGAATTTTATTTAATGATTTTCCTAATTCTTCCACTCGGTCAGTTGTTAAGAAAAAGAATTCTAAGTAATCACCCGGAAGACCAGGTAACCGTTGTTTTTCAACAAAACGTTTTAAATTCCGTAACTGAAGTTCGAATGCCTCAATTTTTTCTTGGGCAACTTTTTCATCTTTGCGTAATTCTCTTAAAGACTCATCAATTTCAACTTGTTGATTTTCGATATCATCTAAAATATGATAAGCATCTTTATAAAATCCTTGAATTTCAGAATAAGGAATTTCGTTACTTTCTAATTGCGGTAAGTAAATACCATGACGGCGAACCAACTCATCAATCTCTGTTTGGAAGCCACGAACTCTTCCTAATTCATTATGATTCAACGTATAACTTTGCGAAGTATGATCAATTTCAATCAGTAATTGACGGTTATTTTTCATCGAGTGGTTAATATACTCTTCAATCACTTGACGATTTTTTAAAACATATTTCTTCGCATCAATTTCACGTTCCATAACCGTATAAAGCGTATCAATTTCGTGTGCAGTGTCTCGATTCGCAACTTCAACTGCTGCAACTTCAACTTTAGCTAAATCAGCCGTTGAATTTTCGATGCGGCGAGCGACACGGTGAATGTCATTTTCAAAATTTTCTTCAGGGAACTTGAATTTCTCTTCCAATAATTTTTTATAGCCGTCCTCAATTTCTTTCAATTGAGCCGGGAAGGTTTTATTCAACTCTTCATATACGACAGGGATACGTTTCATTAAGTCCTGTAATTCATAGGTATGTTTTTCTGCTTCTTCCAGTACTTCTCTCGCTTCTACTGGATCACCTGAAGTATTCAACGTCACAAATTGTGTGAATTCAATTTCGATATTCTTTACTTGTTTTTGTAACTCTGCATATGCCGGACCGTAAGTAGCGCCTTCTTCACGCAGATTCTTTTTCAATTCTTCATAAACATCTAATGCTTGTTGGACTTGTAAAGAATTTCGTTCTTCGCTTTCTCGAAGCTCTTTTAAGCCTTGTCGAATCGCTTTGACTTCTTCTTCCATCATTACAAGGGTTTCTTCCGCATCTTTGACCGCGGCTTGTCCTTTAAGGAAGCGGAATGTTTCATTGAGATTCTCAACTTCAAAAATTTGACTTTCTAATTCTGCAAAAGAGGCAGTTGAGAGATCTGTCCATTTTTGACTCCACTCTCTAAAGGTATTTTGACTTTGACCCACCAAGTGCATTTTTTTCACTTCGTCTACTTCTTCAATCACAGGTAAATCAAACAGCTCTTCTTTCCGTTTCTCTAAATCATTGAGCTTTTCTTGATTCTTCCTGCGCATAAAAAAGCCGACCCCATACAAAACCGCTACGACTGCGATTATGGCGATGACAATTCCGATGATTACTTGACTCTCCATTCAAAATTCCTCCATTTTACTCCAGCATTGATTTAAAAATTGTGATAGTCACAAATTATTTTAATTAATTATTGTAATATTCCATAAAAAAAGCATCTAAGCTAAATTATAGCACAAAGAAATTCTTCAAGCACTAGTAAGAAGCAAAAAAAACAAATTTATTGGAAATTCATTTTCGAGTTTCAAGATGATTGTAAAATCCCTCTCATTTTCCCAAAAATTTGCTGAAAAACACTTGATTTATTTGGGTTTTAAAGGTAATCTATTAAAAATTGATGGGAAGAGGATTAGAATGAAAGTGATAAAATTTGGTGGCAGTTCACTCGCCACAGCACAACAAGTAGAAAAAGTCGTTCGCATTATTGAAGCTGATACTGAACGTCGATTTGTCGTCGTCTCAGCTCCAGGAAAACGAACACCAGAAGACACAAAAGTAACGGATTTACTCATTGCTGTCTACCAAGCACGTCTTGCAGAGCAACCGATTGACAATATTGTTGAAAAAATTTATCAACGATACGTCGAAATCGCTGCTCCGTACCAAGTAGAACCAATCATTTTAGCAGATATTTTAAATGAATTAACGAATTTAAATCACCTTGCAATTGAAGACAACCCGTACTTTCTAGATACTATTTTAGCTACCGGTGAAAATTGCAACGCTCAACTCATTGCAAGTGTTTTGCGGGCACAAGGAATGGCAGCACGTTATATTAATCCACAGGAACTGGGAATTATCGTAACACCCGAGCCACAAAACGCTCAAATGATTACGAAATATTATCAAACCATTCATCAATGGGCCCATTCTGAAGAAATTTTAGTGATCCCTGGTTTCTTTGGATATACAGAAGATGGAAATATTTGTACCTTCTCTCGCGGGGGCTCAGACGTCACGGGTGCGATTGTCGCTCGTGGAGTAAAAGCCAGTCTTTATGAGAATTTTACGGATGTCAATGGTATTTATGCCGCTCATCCAGGGTACGTTCATGAACCAGAAACCATTACCGAAATTACTTATCGGGAGATGCGCGAACTGGCTTATGCAGGCTTCTCTGTTTTCCATGAAGAAGCTTTAATGCCTTCTTTTAAAGCAAATATTCCGGTCGTCATTAAAAACACAAACAATCCTAGTCATCCTGGAACACTCATTACAACTAAACGAACCAATCTAGAAAAACCAGTCGTAGGAATTGCGAGCGATGAAGGTTTCTCCATGATTTATTTGAGTAAGTACTTAATGAACCGTGAAGTTGGATTTACCTTACGTATTTTAGAAATCTTTAGAGACTTTAATTTAAACTACGAACATATTCCATCCGGGATTGATGATTTGTCAATTATTCTACGTTCGAATCAATTGACAGCAGAACTGCAAGAAGAGCTACTACGTAAAATTGCTTATGAAATCGATCCGGATGAACTCCGTATTACACATGATCTTTCATTAGTGGTCGTAGTGGGCGAAGGTATGAAACATCGCGTTGGTAGTATGGCCGAAAGTACAGCAGCATTGGCGCGTAAAAACATTAATATTGAAATGATTAACCAAGGTTCTTCTGAAGTGAGTATTATGTTTGGTATTCATAAAGAACGAGAAGTCGATGCCATTCGGAATCTTTACTACACATTTTTTGATTAGTTGCCAAAAAGAAGGAAAGACAGACGTCACTCACGTCTAGCTTTCCTTCTTTTATTGATTTCAATATTTGAATCATTTCATCTTCCTATCAAAAAAGTCTAATCCGTGCGTTCTACAAATTACTCGTCTTACTTGTCAATCACATCAAAATGTTGCAGCGCTTTTTCGATTCCGTTGCGGTCATGGCTATCTGTCACGTAATTGGCACTTTTTTTCGTTTTAAGATCACCATTTCCCATCGC
Organism: Enterococcus aquimarinus; assembly: GCF_001885765.1. Classification (GTDB taxonomy): domain Bacteria; phylum Bacillota; class Bacilli; order Lactobacillales; family Enterococcaceae; genus Enterococcus_I; species Enterococcus_I aquimarinus. The sequence continues at coordinate 212,943 of NZ_JXKD01000003.1, forward strand.
AACGCCTAAGCCGACTGCTTGTAACATCTCGATATCATTTAAATAGTCTCCAAAGGCCATCGTCTCTTCTAATAAAATTCCTTGATCGGCTAAGAAGAATTGAATGCCTTTCACTTTGGATCCGCCTTTAGGTACAATATCGACCGCAAACGGATTGGATCGCTGAAAATCACAATTCGGTAACGCTGCTTGTAATTTCTCATGTTCATACTCAGCCCCAAGCATCATACATTGATAAATTGGTTCCTGTAAAATGGCTAAATTCGAATACCGATTTTTACGTTTGTTAGGACTATACTTTTGTAAAATCAATTTCATTCGACGAATTGGAAAGCGACTTGGAATAAAACGAATCATCTGCCGAACAAAACTAGATTCGCCAATTCGCATCGTTAAACTACCTTCCGTCCGTGTTTTACCACCAAAAACGAGTTGACGAGAATGATTATTCGCAAATGTTACAATGTCGTTGATGACACTTTTTTCAAATGCTTGTGCATAGATAACTTTCTCTTTCGTGTAGACAAGTTGACCGTTATACGTTACAAACATATCTAAATTTAAATCTTTCACAATTTTCTTTAAACTGTTTGGTCCTCGGCCGGTCGAAATGCCACATAACACGCCATTTTTTTGAGCTTGCATAATGGCTTTTTTAGTGCTTTTTAAAACTTTCCCATTACTCGCTAATAACGTGCCATCTACATCAAAGAAAATAGCCTTAATCATTCTCCCACCTCCTTTTTTTTCTTACTAATCATACCAACACGAATCATGAAACTCAAGTTTAAAACCATTTTTTACTCTTACGAATCAAATATAATCACATTTTTTTAAAATATCCGTTACAATATTATTAGCCAATCATTTTTAAGAAAGCAAGGTGCTCATAAATGAAAAAATTATTAATTTTACACACTGGTGGAACGATTGCCATGCAAGAAGATCCTACCACAGGCGTCATCCAAACGAAACTCCATCACCCTTTGCTAGAAGCGACATTATCACTTCCAATTGAAGCCACTATTCATACAGAAGAAATGTTCAATTTACCTAGCCCACACATTACACCTTTTCATATGTTGCAATTAAAGGAACGCATTCAACAAGCAATTTCCGAAGAGTTTGACGGAATCGTCATCACTCATGGGACGGATACCTTAGAAGAAACAGCCTTTTTCCTGGATACTACGATTGAAACCCCCGTCCCGATTATCATTACCGGTGCCATGCGCTCCAGCAATGAACTAGGCAGTGATGGTCTCTATAACCTTTTGAGTGCGATTCGCGTAGCAGCACATCCAGAAGCTGTTGGTATGGGCGTATTAGTGGTGATGAATGATGAAATTCATACTGCAAGATACGTCACGAAAACACACACTTCAAACGTAGCGACTTTTTTAAGTCCGACGCTAGGACCTGTGGGATTAATCAATAAGAATCATATTTTCTTCTTACAAAAATTGCTAGAAAACCCTCACTTAGATGTTAAGACCGTTGATGGTTTAATTCCAATTGTTAAAGCATACGCCGGGATGCATGGTGAATTGCTAGATGCTCTAGCTCAAACGAACATCGATGGACTTGTGATTGAAGCATTTGGAGCTGGTAACTTGCCACCTGAGACGACGAAACCACTCCAACAAATGATCAAACAAGGCATACCTGTCGTGCTCGTTTCACGTTGTTTTAATGGCGTCGCTGAACCTGTCTATCATTATCCAGGTGGTGGGAAAGAATTAAGCGATATAGGGGTTATTTTTTGTCCCAATATTAGTAGTCAAAAAGCACGCCTCAAGCTACTCATCGCACAAAATAATCAGCTCTCCCCTTCACAATTAAGTGAATTTATGGAAAATTAAGAAAAGAAACCTTAGGAAAAGCGGTGCAAAGCCCTAATCTAAGGTTTCTATTTTTTTCCATTCTATTTGTGCGCGACAACAAATCTCATCTTTGACTGAAATTTCATGTAAAGTTGTTACATGATTATCTTCTTCTTTCTTTTCGAAAACGCTTTGGCTTTGGCTGCCGTACAAAATCTCTTTTTCGAAACGAACCCGAATTTTTGTCGGGATAAAAGTCGTTAGAAAATCAAAACCTAAAGGAGAAAATAACCATTGAAAATAGACTGCATTATTGACGTGTTTATTCTCATCAATATCATAAAATTGCGATGTCACAAGCATGGATTCACCCTCTTCAACAGGCAGAATCGATTCCATTCGTTTAATCGTCGTTTGTTTTTCAGTCTCATAAGGTACAATGATTTCATCTTGTACGCGAGCAAGCTTTCTGGTCGTTTGATTCATTAACGCAAAGACAGATTCAATTTCAACGAGCAACTGACCTTCTTGATCAAACACCCAAAAGCTACGGTAACAAAAGAAGCGATTATAAGATTTTGCCTCTGTTTTAAAGACTAAACTTTCACCCACTCTTGGAAGTCGCTCCAACGAAATTAGATAATCGGTAATAATCCAATTTAAGCCGATTGAATGGATATAATCTGTTCCGCGATTCAATAACGCACTTTGTTGCTCCGATGACTTAATGGCGACGGCCACTAACATCGAGACTGTCATCGTCCCTGTAAGATCACACTCATAATAAGATACTTCATGGGGCATTTCATAGACTAAACCCATGTTTTCCACCTCTTTCATCAATAGATTCTATTTTACCTTTATTATTTACAGAAAACAATCCTCTTTTTCATTGTTCTCTCATTATCGGATGACGTCCCTTTATCCATCTTCCAAAAACAGATATAGTTGAATTTCTACTCCTCATCACTACAATCAAAACGACTTCGTAAATTTGATTTCTAGCAAAGAATTCTTGCTCCTATTTTTCAAAAAACATGTTCCTGATTAGAATGCGAGTGAAAAATACTAAAAAGACCGATATACCAATCATTCGAGTATATAAATAGGGTGCATAACTTTTAGTATCGATGACTGAAACACGTGTTATTCTTCCACCCTTTTTTTCGGATCGTTTATTTTTTTGATGATGGTCTCATCGCTAAATTACTTTCTTCTATCATTTAATTCAATTCTTGACAAAGTAATCACCAAAAGAGAGTCGATACTAGCGGACCATAGAAAATGCCTTGTGTCGGCTGCGTCCAAAGACGACATATGAGTGACTCTCGGTAAGGGCTTCAGCAACATAGGAACCTAGGCTCAAAGCGGTCTCACAGCTCCACCCGCAAGGCCATTTTGTGTAGGGTAGCACGAGTTTCCAGCAGCACCATTTGGCGAAGAGCCATTATTTCTTACACATCAAAAAAAGAAGTATTTTCAATTAAGAAAACACTTCTTTTTTAAGACTCCGGCAGTAGGACTCGAACCTACGACA
>NZ_JXKD01000030.1 GCF_001885765.1 Enterococcus aquimarinus
AGTATTTCGTTAAAGGAATGTTGGTTGGTTCCGTTAAAGGATAAAAAGTATCATCCATTTGTTTAAAACGGCGTTAGCCGATTTAATAAAAATTTTTTTCGAAGGGGAGAAAGAAATGAAAAAAACAAACGTATTAGTAGGCTTACTTGCATGTGGTGTGTTACTTACTGCATGTGGAAGTGGAGGCAACACCGACGGGAGTGGAAATGCAAGTAACGGTTCTGACAATAGTGGAATCGAATTAGGTACAGTAGGAGAATTTCCTGTCGTCAAAGAAAAAATTTCAATGACCATGATGGGTCCTGGAACCGGGATGGCTGAATGGAAAGATATGCCTGTCTTCCAATCGATGGCTGAAAAAACCAATATTGATTTAACCTTTACGACACCACCAAGTGCGGACTTTGCGACAAAACTAAACTTAGCATTTGCGAGTGGCGATTTACCAGATATTTTATTCGGTACCGATACGAATTCACTGACACCAGCGATGGAAATGGATTATGGTAATCAAGGGATTTTAGTTCCTTTAGAAGATCTGATTCAAGAAAATATGCCGAACTTCAGTAAAATCTTAGAAGAAAATCCTGATATCGCAAAATCAATTACAACACCAGATGGACATATTTATTCCTTGCCAATGATTCATCGCGGTGAAACGGCTATTTGGCCTCGTGGACCACTTTGGTATAACGGCGAATGGTTAGAAGCACTAGATGTGAAAGAACTTCCGAAAACAACGGATGAATTCTATGACTTGCTCGTTCGCTTCCGTGATGAAGATCCAAACGGGAATGGCAAGCAAGATGAAATTCCATTGACCGATGTGAAAATGGATTCGACTCGTCCATGGTTACTCGCAGCATTTGGGTTAACCGACCGCTCAATTGAAGAAATTGATGGCAAAGTTGTTTATGCGCCTATCACTGAAAATTATAAAGAATTCGTAACATATATGAATAAATTGTATTCTGAAAAATTACTCGATCCAGAAGTATACTCTCAAGCCGATGAGCAAAAGAAAGCGAAAGGTCAAAATAATCAAATCGGATTATTCCCAGACTGGTTCTCCTTCTTTACGACTGGCAGAACAGAAAAAGAGTCTGTAATGGATCCAATGTTCTACCCATTAACGTCAGAAATTAATCCAGATCGTATTTCGCCAGCAAGTACTCGTTTAGGTCGTGCCACTTTTGCGATTACAAGTGACAATCCTTCACCAGCGGCAGCATTACGTTGGGTTGATTACTTCTACTCTCCAGAAGGAAATGATTTCCTAAGTGTGGGACCAGAAGGCGCATTCTGGGAATATGCTGAAAATGACAAAGGCGAACAAGTTCGTGTCTTTACGGAAGGTGTAGATTTAGATAACACCGAAGAATCTCGTGCAAAAGTGACACCAAACTATGGTATTACGGTACCGACGATGGCATTCCCTGATAGTAAAGCCGATTTCCCACCAGTCATTGCCAATGCAAATGATGAAGTCGATACAACCTTTAATGACTTCTTAGCAGCAGAGACACAAGAAAAAATTGAACCATTTGCAAAAGTAACATTCCCACTATTGTACTTAACAACTGAAGAGTCTGATAAAGTACGCGATGTTGCGACAGACTTAAAAACGTATGTTGAGCAAATGGAAGCGAAATTTATCACAGGCGTAGAACCAATCGAGAACTGGGATAAATACGTTCAAACAATCGAAAGTATGGGTGTAGAAGACTACGTAGCGATTCATCAACAAGCATACGATCGTTGGGCAAGTACTGAGTGATAACCGTAATCAAGCAGTAGTCTAATAATTCGATGAATAGCCAAAGACTCTATAGAAAGCGCACGAAGTCGGTGCCTGCTATAGAGTCTTTTTTTTATTCATCTTTAAAAATGAATAACCTATAATAAGTGCGATTTTCAATAGAAAAGCACACAATTATTTTTGTGGGAATATGCTATGCTGATTTTTAATAACGCTTTCTAATTTAGAAAAATCGAAAGGATGATAATCATGAGAAATGAATATAGAAATCTGGTAATCCCAATCTTACAAAAATATGAGGTAGCCTCAGAAAATTCATTCTGGGAACTATCACAGGAAACGAGAATCCTCTATAATGATGAAGTTGCTCCCTTTTCTTCACGATTGAAAGAAATAAAACAAATTATTTTTTATGAAGACCACTATAGTTATCTTTCGTTGTTACAAACAGTTAGTGATGATCGAAAAAAAACAGACATTACAATTAATTTAGTTGATACAGCTGAAGTTACACAGCTTAGTAATCATTCAGAAAGTTATCGAATTATTATTAATGAGGAAGGTGTCGAAATTTATGTCTCTTCTATTGAAACACTACTACATGCTTTTAACACGTTAAAACAATTATTGAATCAATTGAATCGTACTCTTTTACATGGTGAGATTATTGATTTTCCTGATATGGATGAAAGAAGATTGCATATCGATATGGGGCGAAAGTACTTTACAAAGAACTGGTTAATTCAACAGATAAGAAAACTATCTGAATTAAAGATGAATACGTTACAACTTCATTTCTCTGAAAACAAAGGATTTCGAATTGAAAGTGAATTCGCTCCTGAAATTGTTTCCGAGGATGGTTACTTAACTAAAAAAGAAGTGCAAGCGGTTTTAATTGAAGCAAAAAAATATGGTGTTCAAATTATACCATCACTTGATACACCAGGACATGTGGAACATATATTGCGCTTTTACCCCGAGTTTGGACAAGTAGGGATTGAGGGTGAGAGAAGCAAAGTTGCGTTAGATATTACGAATTCAGAGGCGATTCGCTTTATTAAATCTCTCTATAGTGAATACATGGAATTATTTAATACCAGCTCTATCTTTCATATTGGTGGCGATGAATACATGGAGTTCGATCGCGCGCCGTTTACGACAATATATAAGCCTGTTCTTAATGAATACGCAGTAAATACGTGGGGGGAAGGTTATAATTGGAAGGATGTAGTAGCTGATTATATTAATCAAATTGCAGCTCATGTCTATCAACACGGTTTGACTCCTCGGATATGGAATGATGGCGTCTATTATGATGAAGAAGAAGTTTATGAAGCAAAGCAAAAAATAGCATTGCACTCTTATATTACCGTCGATTTTTGGTCACAAATGGGTTGGAATCCTAGCGTAGCAACATTAAATACCTTACTTAATAGAGGAATTAGGAAAGTCTACAATGTAAATGCTAGTTATTTCTATTATGTTTTGAGACCAGATAAACCGACAGATGGACGACCAAGCCACTCGTTTGATTTTCTAAACCAAGATCGAAGAATATTTGAAGAATGGCACCCGGGATTATTTGAAAGTAATGTGATAGCAAGTGATGACTACCGTATTGGAGGAGCAAGTTTAGCGGTTTGGTGTGATGTTCCTAACCTTGTCTCAGAAGATATCGTAGCCACAGATATCTCAAAAGAACTAATATCGTTTGCTACAAAGACTTGGAATAAAAACTCGAATCGTATTGTTCCTTATGATTCATTTATTAAAATTTAATTGGTTTTCGAAAAAAATTGTTTGGAGGAAGAGAATGAATAACGATATTAAACAAATTTTATTGAGATATTTTGTATCAATGGCGCTCTTTGTTATTTTTATCATTATCTTATTTTCTTTCTTTTTCTTAAATGTAAAACAATTAGAAACGGAAGAAAGTCGTACAGAGAATTTAGAACAGATCATGAATTTTTTAGAGACGACCCAGCAACAAACCAAAGTAGAAGTAGATGAATTATATCAAAATCTAATTTTTCGAAATAATTTTTCTGACTATTTAATGTTGCCGACCAATCAGTATGTAGAACAAAATTTATCTCAAGGACTAGGATCTAAGTATATTGAGGAAAGTTTTCAAAATATTTTAGCCAATTCGAATACACTAATAGGGATTACGGCGTATGTGAATAGCGAAAGACTTTTTCAATTACAAAAAAAACCGAAGATTCATACGTGGTTAACAACTAAAAATATTACTTATCTAATCAACCAAACAGAGGACTATAAAAATGTTTTGTTGTATTTTTACTATGATTTGAATAATCTCTCCTTGAAAGTTTCTAACGATTCTTTCCATTATGTTATTCGAAATATGGATAATGATGTTTCATTGGGTGTTGTGAACAAAGAAGAGTATCAATATGAAAATACGATAGAGTATCAAAATGTTCGCATTCTTGTGTATCGAAATAAAGCCGGTTCGTTATTCATTGCCGCGAAAATTTTTGGGACAGCTATTATTATTATTATCTTATTTTTAATTACGATTTGGTTCTCATTGCAATTCTCATTTAGAAGTTATTTACAGCAATATAATTCAATCATGAATCGTTTAAAGAATAATTCTTCTAGAACAACGGATTTTGAAATAATTGAAATTTCAGGAAAAGAAGGCGATTTACAACGAATTGCGCATGAAATAAATGAATCAATTATAAAAAGAGAAGAATTAATTAAATCAGAGTATCAAAATATTTTGTTACAAGAAAGAGTCGAGCTATCTAATTTACAACATCAAATTGATCCACATTTTCTTTTTAACAATTTAGAGTTTATCCGAATGAAAGCTTTTTTAAAAAATGATTATGAAATTAGTCAATTTATTTTTGAAGTAAGCCAATTGTATCGTTATAGTTTGAGTAAAGCAGCAGTTATTTCCTTAGATGAAGAAATATCGATGATGAGAACGTATTTGAATATTTATAAGACACGTGATGATGGGAATATTCATTTTAAGATAGACAATCAAATTAGTGAATTGAATATTCCTAAATTTTCGTTACAACCATTTGTAGAAAATTATATAAAATATGGCGTACAAAAGAATAGCAAAAATTATTTATTAATTAAGTGTCTAGAATTAGATAATCGCTATATTTTTAGTTTTTTAGATAATGGAAAAGGGACGACAATAGAGACATTACAAGAAATTTATCGAAAAATCGAAGAAAAAAGTCATTTGGAAAAAAGTATTGGTATTGCAAATTCGATTAAACGCTTAAAATTATTCTATAAAACGCAGGTAGACTATGAAATAAAAAATATTCCTAACCACGGTTTTTTTGTAAAAATTACTATATTTAAAATGAAAAACGTTTAGAAGGGGGCAGATTATAATGAAAAAAGTCGTTATATTAGATGATGAAAAGATAATTGTAGAAGGCTTGAGTTACTTTCTGAGAGAACGTTTTTCACAGGAATTAAAAATTGTAAAAACGTACTATGAAGCAGAAGAAGCACTGATTGATTTGAGAAATACTTCATTTGATATTTTAATCACAGATATTTGTATGTCCGATATGACAGGATTAGAATTAGTCAAAGAATTGCGAAAAAGCAAAAATTTTGAATCAATTATTGTCAGTGCCTATCATAATTTTGATTATGCAAAAGAAAGTATTGATTTAGGAGTTAAGACCTATTTAACAAAGCCAATTGATTTTGAAAAACTCTCTGACACGATCACTAAGATTCTAATCGAAAAAAGTGTAGTACAACCAGAATCGATTGACACAAGACAATATTCATCAGTGATTCATCAAGTATTAAACATCATTCATGCTAATTTTAATCAAGAATTACACTTGAGTGATTTAGCAGACGAATTACATTATAATGCCGCTTATTTGGGACA
>NZ_JXKD01000031.1 GCF_001885765.1 Enterococcus aquimarinus
TTATCTTTTACACAATTATATGGACTTTATCAATAAGTATACTCTATTGTTCAAAAATAAAATAAGGGAGGGGAGCGTCAATAATTTTGTGTAAATAACTCGTCCTTCTGCAAAATAATGGGTTACTCAGTAAACATTGAAGCTAATGTATCCGTCACTTGTTGGAAGCCTTTATGGCTTCTATTTAAGAATTTTTGATTGTATGTATCAAAGATGGATACTAGGAAACGCTCTAGTGATTCTTCATTTTGAAACTGCTCTTTTCTGCGGCTGTATTTCTTGATTTGTTTATTGAAAGATTCGATTAAATTAGTTGAGTAAATGCTTCGGCGGATACCAGTTGGTGATGATCCAGTTGGTCCGACGCAATTCACCGATTTGACCGGATTCTACGAGTTCTTTTGCCTTTTGATAAGTTGGGTTCATCCGTTGGTTATACACCAAAGACAAGGACAGTTCTGGATGTTTTTCTGATTCTTCAATCATTTCCCGAACTTTTTTCGTATACACCCCAGCCGGTTTTTCTACTAAGACATGTTTGCCTGCTTGCAAACCTTTAATGGCAATCACAGGATGATCATAGTGGGGCGTAGAGATAATGATTGCGTCCACTTCTGGATCTGCCAACAAGTTATCCACATCATCATATAATTTGAATTGATCCCCGTATTGTTCCTGGATACGGTCCAATTTTTCTGGATTGCTATCACACAATGCCACCAATTCAGCGTTTTTTAATTCACCACCTAAGACATTGCGCATATGAAAGGAGCCGATATTACCGACGCCGACGATACCGATTTTTACTGTTTCCATGTTAGTTCCACTCCTGACCCATGTTTTCCACAAGGATTTTTTTCAATACATTACTAGCGACAGTGAACAGTTTTTCACCATCGGATTTTGTTTCTTCAATGGAGACGCCCTCTTTTTCCAACGCCGCAAAGCCATCAAAAATTGACAAATGGGGTTCCAAGGAAGCAAAGCCTGTAAAGCCGTTTGCCACAAGTGCCCGCAAGACAGCTTCCACTTGCCCATCGCCAAGTCCAGCCGGTGTGACTTTATGATCTGCGAAATGGGCATCTTTAATGTGCATATAGCCAATTTCATCTTTTAATAATTCATAGGCATGGGGATAGACTTCCACATCACATTGGACAAAGTTGGCCGGATCAAAGGCCGCTTTGACTTGTGGATTGTTCAGTTCGGTCAAAAGTTTGGCACAATGTTCTGGAATATCTCCGTAAATGTCTTTTTCATTTTCATGAAGCAAGGTAATTTGAGGATAATCTTTGGCTACCTCTAAAAATTGGTTCCATCGCTTCACCACTTCTTCGTGAAAGTCGTCGGCAGGTTTGCCTTCTGGAATGAAGAAACTAAACATCCGGACATAGGGACTTTCAAAAGCTACTGCTACATCGAGAACATGTTTGAATAACGCTAAATGCTCTTCAAAAGGATCCTCAATACTGATTTTACCGATGGGAGAGCCGATGGAAGAAATCTTGATCCCGTTTTCATGGAGTGTTTCTTTGTAAGTAAGTACTTGATCCAGCGTCAATTTACTGACATTGACGCCATTGATGCCTCGGACTTCGATATGGGCAATGCCGTTTTCTTTCAGTCCTTTGATTTGTGTATCTAAGTCACTTGCGATTTCATCTGCGAAACCGGTGATGGTGAAGTTGTTCATTAAATGAACCTTCTTTCTTGTTTTGTTACGGCTATTATACGTACATTTTTAAACAATAAAAACGCTATAATGTGACCCATTTCATGCTAGATGTGATATCATCAGAGAAACTTGCGAAAAAGGAGTGACCCCCCGACGAAACCAGTAGCAACGATTCAAGATCATCTTCATTCAAAAGATTTCGATTTTTATTATAAAGATTCCTGTTTCGAAACCCCCATCACATTTTTACCAGAGTACCACTACCATGATTTTCATGAGATCTATTGTCTATTAGATGGGGAAGTGGATTACTACGTGGAAGATCGTGTCTATCATATGCAACCAGGAAATATCCTGTTAATTCATCATCATGATATCCATCACATGATGCTAACCTTACCTTCTGCCCGTTATGAGCGCGTTTTCTGTTATTTTGACGAATCTTATTTACACCGTTATTCTTCCGCTAAAACAGATTTGACGTTATGCTTTTCCCGTATCAATAACCGCCAAAGTCATTTTTTGCCTACAAGTTTAACCGAAGTTCGACCTTTTATTCAAGATTTACAAAAACATAGTGCCTCTGAAGAATATGGTAGTGACTTGCGCTATACCCAATGTTTTAACGAGTTTCTGCTTTTTCTCAATCAACGCTTTTTAGCTTTGCAAAAAGAAAATACTCCCTTGACGAATAGTAAAGAAAATCATGTTGTTCGCCACGCCATTCACTATATCCAAGACCATTTATCAGAGCCCGTCAAAGTCGAGACCCTAGCCAAAGCCCAGTTTATTAGCCGCGAACACCTTACTAGGGAATTTAAGCGTCATACCGGCTTTAGTCCCCATGCCTACATCCAAAAACGGAAACTGCTCTATGCCAAAGAGCGTTTATTAGAAGGGGCCACAATTACGATTGCCTGCAACGATGCTGGTTTTACTAATTATTCTCATTTTATTAAAGCCTTTAAAAAGGAATTTGAGCTGACTCCTCGTCAATTTCAACAACAAAACCTTTAACAATCTGATTTTGATTGATCCTTTGCAACCCGTGATTCAAAAAAACAGCCCGTGAGTATTTAGTCTCACAGGCTGTTTTTACGCATTATTTTACCTTTACTTTTACTTGCACCAAAGATAACTCAGGATTGACATCCATTGCTTCCGTCATTCCCAAAATTGGCTGTCCATCTACATCAAAATGTACCCGCCGGATACCTGAAGAACGGGGAGCATCGATACCTGGACGTGCATGATAAGTGTTCCAGATATTGCCTTCTTCATCTTCTACATAAGCATTGTGTCCAGGTCCAAATTCTCCTGGAACATTCAGAGAAGTCAACAATGGGTAATTTGATTTTTCCCAGACCGCTGGATTGAGCAAGTCACTGCCAACTTTGGCTTTTAGATACCCCACACAATAGCTACTGTCGACAGCTGCGCCGGAAATGGTTAAATAGATGTCTTCTCCTCGATACAAGGCATAGGGACCTTCATCGACAAAGGTATGATTATTGTCCCATCCATAATCTGGTTTTGCTAAGACTACTGGTTCTGTCAATAATTGCCACGGTTGATCAGGATTGAGCTCCGCAAAATAAATCCACGCACCTAAGTCCACTGGGAAAAACTGACGTTGCGACCAAGCGGCATAGATTCGGCCACTATCTTTAATCACCGTCATATCCAAAGTGATGCCTCCTGTAATCAAAGGCGATCCATCTGCTTTTACGACTTTTTGCGGTCGCTGCCAATCAGCTAGCACCAAGGGATTGCCGCCTTCTTTCAAAGCCATTACGTGGGATTGTTCCTCTTCAAAAGGACCTGGTGTTGCCCCATGGAAAATATACAAACGATCATTAATAATATGAAATTCTGGTGCCCACAAGAGATTGGCAATTTCAGGGTACATCTCGCTATCCAAAATCTTCATCTCTTGGGCAGTAACTAACCCAGCAATCGTCTTGGCTTTACGGATATAGAGGCTACGGTTATCATCATAATCATTCGTGGCAATAAAGTAGTATTCCCCTTGCCATTTGCCGATACAAGGATCCGCGCGATAAGTCGCAATCGGGAAAGAAAAATGTTCCTGATGCACTTGACCCTTTGCTACAAAAGCTTTTTCAGTAGCACTTGCTGGTAAATCAAACCAATCAATTCCGGCTTGGCGACTCGAGCCATCACTATAGCGCAAGGTTGCTTTCATCGTGGTAAGTTCTTCCATGTTTTCAACAACGACTTCATCCGGTAAGTCCACAGCGATATGATGGGGTGTTATCAATTTTTTTTGTAAATAGTCTCCTTGTTCCTCACTAATGGTCAAACTATTCCTCGGAATTGCCCCTTCAATATCCGTTGCTACTTCCAAAAGTGGTTGCCACTGAATGGCAACCTTTTTAGTCTCATCCACATGATCTAAGCTTGGGGTCGTCACTTGATAAGCCTGATCACAGCTATCTAACCACCGGATTTGATACCCTTCATCCGTATAAGCCAATTGAACATCCATCAGAGGCATTTCACTTAGGTGGAGCAAAGGTAGTTCTTGATACTGAATAAAGTTTTCCGTTTCAAAAACTAAAATGCTACCCACACTGGTTTCATCCAACGTTCCATCGGCATTTACCCGAATCCCGATGATGTAAAATTTCTCTTTTCCCTGACAAATCCAAGTTTTTTTAAGGGCTTTTGCTACTAAAAACCCATCTGGTAAAGAATGTGCTTTGGCAAACAAGACCCCAAAGTTTTGATTTAATGGCTGAAACACTCCTGATTCATCTGCCAATGCTAAATGCATCGCCAATCCCAGCCGAGTATCATAAAGCTCTGTTTCTTTAGCTTCTCGTTGATAATTCAATAATTGATAACTCATAATAGCCTCCTAAATATAATAATTGCGAGTAGTTTGATTAGTGGTCCACACACCAATTTTCAAACCCATCAAATCCAAATAAACAAATTTTCTTATCTACCAGCCAAGACTCGTTGATAATCATAGCCTCGATCGGATGTTTGCTTTCTTGGCCGCGCCTCGAAATAATGAACTCCATGAGGCTGTACAGTAAATGAATAGCTGTTAGACGTGACCGTGGTAGTCACTTTTGGCTGAGCAATTTGCTGCAAAAGCGCTCTTTGTTCAGCACTCAAATTGGCTGGCTCTCCCAAATCATGCCAACTTTGCAATGGGTTGGTTGTTTGTTGATCCACCACTTCTGAAGTGATACACCATTTTTCAACCTCTTCTGGGAAATCTAGTTGGAAAGACATCGCTTCAGCTGTTAAATTCCAAAAAACGCCAGCAAAGCGCTCCTTGCCATCTGAAGTTACTATGCCGTGTTCCCCTTTATAAAGACAGTTTTTTTGTAGTTTTTTATAAAAAGCAAAGGTCCAAAAAGTTGGTTTAGGAATATTGCCATTGGCGACTAGCCCAAAACCTCCATGAAACGGTGTGAAGGGAACCCCCATTTCTTCAAAGATATCCCCAAACGTCCAATAAGAATACGAGGCACTGGTTTCTCCTAATCTTGAAAGCAACTGAGCGATATAGGCTGCGTTCAAATTCGTATCATGCAAAGGGCTATCCGGCCGATAAGACGTATTGAACTCCGTAATATGCATCGGCAAGCCACGATATTCTGGATAGTCATCGATAATACTACGGGAAATATCCAACTCAGTCAGGGATTCCTGTGCTTCTCGCAAAGTCACATAGCTATAATGTCCGGCGGTCTCTGGATCAGAAAAGGACTTAGAAACTGATTTACCACACAAT
>NZ_JXKD01000032.1 GCF_001885765.1 Enterococcus aquimarinus
AAACAAGACTCACATTCATATATTTTAAGTTAACAGAAACATCCATATGAAAAATTAAGTTCAAAATCCTCATCACTAAATTTTTCAGTATCTTTTTTCACCGTTACATCATAATATCCATATTTAACAAGAAAAATTAAATCAAACAGCTGATTATATAAATTTTCTAAAGAATTATCGTTCTCTATCATTGCTAGCTCCTTCCATATTAGTATTATCTAAACAAACATTATCAAATTCTCTCAATATATAATCAACTGAAATGTTTTAAATTCCTTTTATATATAGCATTATATATAAGTAGATTCTTTTACTAATTAACTGAATCTCGTTTCCTTTTATTACGACTTAACGTACTTTTACTAATACCGGTCATTTTCTCTACCTCTTTATAGGAATATTTTTCAAGAAGTTGCATAGCCAAATTGATTTGTTGCTGGCTGAATTTTTTCGGTCGCCCTTCTCGGAAGTCGGGTTTCTGTTTGGCCAACTCTTTCCCCTCTTGTGTCCGCTCCACAATCAAATCCCGTTCAAAATCTGCAAAAGCACTGAAAATCGTAAAGATTAATCTTCCGGTGGACGTATTTTCAATAATCCCTAAATTCAGCACGTTGATTCGAACACCCTTCTCGAATAAGAGTTTGATTGTGTTCAAGGCATCTTGCGTGCTGCGGGCAAACCGGTCTAATTTTGTAACCACCAATGTGTCCCCTGCTTGAACCGTTTGTAATAATTTTTGAAATTCTGGGCGATCACTTTTTGTGCCGGTTATTTTTTCGAAGAAAATTTTATTGCAATGTTCTTCTTCCAACTGACGCAATTGCCCTTCCAGATCTTGCTGTCGAGTGCTCACTCTTGCATAGCCATATTTCACGTTTTCCACCCACTTTTCTGATATACTTTTGACCATAAGTTATGACACCTCTGTACCTCTTGATTTTACTAGAGTAAGTAATCGTAGTCAATACTCTTAAGTTTTGACTAGCAAAAAAGACTTACCATATGTTTTTCTTGGCAAGTCTTTTTGCTTTACTTTATTTGAGATTTTATCCATTCTATTGCAGAACTTTTAGCATTATTTGTTTTAATGTCCGGACTAATAGGAAAATTTTTATAATATTATTCAGGTTAGATTCTCTTTTTAAAAATGAATGCAGATCCTAATACTATTAATAACCCTAGGACAGACAATGCAATATTTTTTGTTTCTCCTGTTTTTGGTAAAACTTTTGGTTTGTTTGGTACTGTTGGTTTACTTGGTTCTGTCGGCTTGCTTGGTTTACTTGGTTCTGTTGGCTCCGTTGGTTCCGTTGGCTCTGTTGGTTCCGTTGGTTCTGTTGGTTCCGTTGATTCTGTTGGTTCCGNATCAACTGGACCAAAACTGGATCCTCCTAATTCAAGCTCACCAAAGACCATGGGGTTTTGATACCCTTGGCCACTTAAATCATTCCATATAGCTACACTTTGTCTGTTTCCAGATGTCGCGTCATTTATTTGTAAGTCAAAACCAATGGCATCTCCTTCTTCAGGGTCTAAAACCTGCCATTTAATAGCCATTTGCACACTGTATCCTGTAGCCGTTTGGGTCACAAGTGAACGCTCAATGGCCTGAGCCGTTGTTTCTCCACCAGTTTCTTCACCATCTGCATTCACCCGGTATTGACCATCTCCTTCTTTATATGAATAGTCAGAATGACGAGTCTCACTAAGAAATACTTCTATCGAATCTTGCGCCCAGTCTTCTTCACCAGTCGTATCAATAGTGCTATCATCGACTTCTACGAGAACGTATAGATAATCTTCATCCCAAAGAAGTCTCCCCACACCCGTGGCTCCTTGCCAAGCCATTTGATAACGATTCACGTCTATAGAATCCGCTGCAGACCAAAGTTCATCTAACTCTTCACTTATTTCAGGGGTCCCATAAGTTGCTACAGTCCGCCTATTTTCCACTTCCACATCCTCTGAAGCATAGGTTTCTAAAAAGCCTTCCGGGTCAATAACTGCTTCAAAGGCCTTTTTGGGCTGTAAGTCCCCATCAAAAAGAAGAGGACTATTTTCCGATCGCCAACTTGTAGAATCGTTTAACCCCCAAAACGTTACTTTTGAGATTACGTCAGAATGCTCTTTGTACAATGAAAATAGCTTAGCGTACCGAATTCCCTGAGCAATTTCTTCTTCTTCTGTTAATTCCGAAGTAGTGTTTGCTGCAATATCCAACTCTGTAACACCTATTTCTACATCTAACTCTTTAAATCGCTCTATAGATCTCCTGACATTATCTATAGAGGTTCCCATATTGTAATGTCCTTGCATTCCCACTCCATCAATTAAACGTTCACCAGGATGGTTTTCTGCATAATTTTCGTTAATTTCTTTTACCATATGATAAATAGCTGTGGCTTTATTTTGATTATCATCATTGTAGTCATTGTAGTAAAGTGTGACATCGTGCCAACCGTTTTCATCTAGCACTTCCCTAGCTTTCATAAAAGCCAATTCAACATAGTCATCTCCAATGGCTTCAGCCCACTCTGATCGTCTTAACATGGAACGCCACATTTCAGGGTCTCTTGGATTATCATCCATTGCTTCGTTTACTACATCCCATGAAATAACGCTGTCCCCGTATGCTAAAATGGTTTTTTCTATGTGACTTTCCATATTAGCTAAAGCTTCTTCCCGCGACAATCGTTCTCCATCACTCGTATGTAGCCATTCTGGTGATTGCTGGTGCCAGACTAATACGTGTCCGTGAAGCAGTAATCCTTCCTCTTTCACTCTATCTACCAATCTTATTTGATCGGTAACGTCAAATTCCTGATTAGCGTTGTAAGATGATTCCGGCTTCATCGCATTTTCAGCAGTTACCAAATTATGATGCTTTTTAAGAAGCTCTAATCTCTGCCCACCCAAATCTGACATAGATACAGCATTACCTATTAAGAAGTAATCCTCATACACTTCCTTTATTGACTGGACATCCGGTTGAGTTGGTGTTTCTATTTTGTTGCCAGTGGGGGTTAGAGTGAAATCGTCAATCATGTAAGAAACGGAATCATTCCCTGAACTTTCAACGTAAACACTAATAAAATCATCGACTATAGAGTCGTATCTATAAGTCCCTTCTAAAAGCGTCCATGTATGAGAATCAACCCTTTGATTATCAATGGTCTGATAGCTAGCAGTACTCCCCTCTCCAATTTGAGTGGATAACTGTAATTCAGCGGATCCTTCGTCTACAAGTTTCACCCTAACGGAAAAATGATATTCCATAGATTCTTCTACTAATTCACTAATTTGAAGCGATGGCCCGTTCCAAGCTTCTGTTCTACCAGTGACTTTTAATGCGTGCTCTCCTTCATATGCATCCTCATTTGTTTGTTCGACTGTTTCATTCTCACCTCTTGGTCCAAACCCTTCTGGCCCGTCTTCAAAAGTGATATGATAACCCTCATCTGATTCAGCAAGGGAAACAGATGGAAAAGCTAATCCTACAAGTAAAGCGCTCAGTACAATGAATGTTAATAATTTAATTTTCATAAACCCTCCTATGTTATCGCTTTCAATACTTTAGGTATATGTTACTGTATCTAAGCAAAGATGTCTATAGTTAATTTATCAGAATGGTTTTTTACTTCAGCCGGAACACTAATTCAAGGGATCTGTAGTATATATCTGCTATTAAATGAAACATATCAGATATATTGAATATATAAAGTATATCTTATACTTAATATATAAACCTGAATGAGGCTGACCCAAAAGTCTCTTGAATAAATTAAAAGGAAGAAAATCTTTTTTCGATTTTCTTCCTTTTTTGGCGCAAAAAATAGCACTATCCTATATAATTAAAGCGTCGAAACCAAATTAAAAGGAGTGCTATTTATGTACAAAAATTATAACATGAAACAGATTACTTTATCATTAGATTTAGAAATTTATTTAGAAGAAAATGATATCGCGTTCGCGATAGATGAATTAGTCGAAAGTATTCCTGAAGAGATATTTTCAGTCTTTGATCATAAAATGGGAACCACTTCTTATCACCCAAAAATGATGTTAAAGTTGCTGTTGTGTGGCTACACGCAGTCTATTTTTTTAGGAAGAAAAATAGAAGCTATGTCTAAAGATAGTATTCGAGCAATGTGGCTCACTCAGTCACAATTCCCAAATTTTAGAACCATCAATCGTTTCAGAGTAAACCCTATGGTTCAGCCAATTCTCCAAGAATGTTTTATTCAATTTAGAAATCAGCTTGTATCTCAAAAATTAATTGACGAAGAAGCTATCTTTATTGACGGGACGAAATTAGAAGCTAACGCGAATAAATATACGTTTGTTTGGAAAAAGAGCACGGAACGATTTGAAGAGTAATTGAGACAAAAATCAAAAGAATATTATTTAAAGCTAGTGGAAGAACAAATCATTCCATCTATTTGTGCAGAAGATGAAGAATTAGACACAGAGAAATTACAGAAAATCGTGAATGCACTAGAAACGAAAGTGACAGGATTAAGTGCTGAAATCGAAAAAAACTCCGATGTTCAAGTAAGAAAAGCACTTCGTTCTAAACGAAAAATGCCTAAAAAAGCATTAAAGGACTTTTCTGACTTTATCTACCGTAAAGCAAAATATAAAGCGCAACATCAGATTTTTAAAGATAGAAATAGTTACTCCAAAACAGATCATGACGCTACTTTTATGCGAATGAAAGACGACCACATGATGAATGGTCAATTGAAGCCTGGTTATAATGTACAAATCACAACAAATCACCAATACGTTTTAGCTTATGAGACCTTTTCAAATCCAACGGATTTTAAAACGATGCTTCCCTTCCTAAAGACGATTAAAGAATCTTATTTCGACCTGCCTACTTATATTGTGGCGGATGCAGGTTATGGTAGTGAAGAAAATTATCAAGCGATTCTAGATGAGTTTGAAAGAACGCCGTTGATTACATATACGATGTATCAGAAAGAACAAACGAAAAAATATAAAAAAGATCCATTCATTACTGACAACTGGACTTATAACGAGCTGGCAGATACCTATACTTGCCCCAATAATAGAGAAATGAAATTTAGAAATTACTCTACTCGAACAGATAAGTATGGTTTCAAAAAACAACTTAAAATATATGAATGTGAGTCTTGTTT
>NZ_JXKD01000033.1 GCF_001885765.1 Enterococcus aquimarinus
GTGCGTTAACCCCTTCGCCACAATCGCCATGACATTAAATGTTGTTTTTTTATTGCTTTAACTCTAACAACAATTAATTATTATACACGACTTTTAGATAAATACAACCCCTTTTTTACATTTTATTTATTTTTAAAATAACAAATGATAATTATTTTTTAAATCGCTTTCTTTCTCTATATTATGCTTTTTTATCTCAAAATCTCCCCAAGAAAACATGTCATCATTTAAATATCTTACTAAAAAAATAATCGTCGTTTGGGCTTCTTACTAAGGAAGCCCAAACGACAATGATCTTTCTATTATTTACTTTTCATCTTTTTTCCAAAAATCTGTGATTGCTCCTTTAGAGGAACTTGAAACGATGTGGGCATATTTTCCAAGCGCACCACGTGAATGAAGCGGTGGAATGACTAATGATTCTTGACGTTTTGCTAATTCTTCTTCTGAAACTTTCATTGTTAGTTCTTTCGTATCTTGATCAATCAACACAGTATCGCCTGTTTGTAAGAGGGCAATCGGGCCACCATCTTGTGCTTCAGGTGCAATATGTCCGACTACTAACCCATACGTTCCGCCTGAGAAGCGACCGTCTGTTAATAATGCCACTGTTTCTCCTTGCCCTTTCCCGACGATCATACTTGAAAGAGACAGCATCTCTGGCATTCCCGGTCCACCTTTTGGTCCAACATAGCGAACGACAACGACATCCCCATCGACAATTTCATCCGTTAAGACGGCTTGAATCGCTTCTTCTTCCGTATTAAAGACTTTGGCAGGACCTTCATGACGACGAACCTTCACACCTGAAACTTTCGCTACCGCGCCGTCTGGTGCAAGATTACCATGAAGCACAATCAATGGGCCATCTTTTCGTTTCGGATTTTCTAACGGCATAATCACTTGTTGGCCTTCTGTTAATGATGGAACTTCTGCCAAGTTTTCAGCTACTGTTTTTC
Organism: Enterococcus aquimarinus; assembly: GCF_001885765.1. GTDB lineage: Bacteria > Bacillota > Bacilli > Lactobacillales > Enterococcaceae > Enterococcus_I > Enterococcus_I aquimarinus. Next base: position 960 of record NZ_JXKD01000033.1, read on the forward strand.
CTGTTACCGTTAAACAGTCACCATGGATATAGCCATTCTCATAAAGGTATTTCATAACAGCCGATACACCGCCGACCTCATATAAATCTTGGAAGACATATTGACCACTTGGTTTTAAATCAGCCAAATGTGGTACTTTTTCTTGAAACTCATTAAAATCATCCAACGTTAATTCCACATTTGCGGCATGAGCCATCGCCATGAGATGTAAAATCGCATTGGTTGAACCTCCTAAGGCCATTACAACTGTAATCGCATTTTCAAACGCTTTACGCGTCATAATATCTTTTGGGTAAATCTTTTTCTCTAATAAATTTAAAACAGCCTCGCCTGCTGCTTCAACATCGCGTAATTTCGCTTCAGTTGTCGCTGGATTCGATGACGAACCAGGTAGACTCATTCCCATTGCTTCAATCGCAGAAGCCATCGTATTGGCCGTATACATCCCTCCACAACCTCCAGGGCCTGGACAAGCATTACATTCAATGCGACGAACTTCTTCTTCGGTCATGTCATTGTTATTCCATTTCCCAATCGCTTCGAAAACTGAAACAAGATCAATATCTTTGCCATCTAATTTCCCTGGCGCAATCGTACCACCATATACAAAAATCGCAGGAATTTCAGTATTCGCAATCGCAATCATACAGCCTGGCATATTTTTATCACAACCGCCAATCGCCACAAAAGCATCACAGTTATGACCACCAACCGCGGTCTCCACTGAATCCGCAATAATATCACGTGATGGAAGCGAGTAGCGCATTCCTGGTGTTCCCATCGCAATACCGTCTGCTACGGTAATCGTGCCAAATTGAACCGGCCAGCCGCCTGCCGTCATAATTCCTTGTTTCGCCACTTTTCCTAAATCATGTAAATGAATGTTACAAGGCGTATTTTCTGCCCACGTACTAATCACACCGATAAGTGGTTGATTGAACTCCTCATCCCCCATCCCCGTTGCGCGTAACATCGCTCGATTAGGTGATTTAACCATACTATCATATACGTTACTTCGAATTCTGATATCTTTTTTATTCTCATTATTTGTCAATTGACTATACTCCCCTCAGCCCTATCGATTCAATGATAAGACACTCATTTTTAGCATTTGTTTATTGTTTATTCTAACATACATATGAGATTTTTCTAGTAATAAGATGAAAAAATGATTAAATATTCTACTTGCTAAAAGAGAAATTGTATGGAAAAATAGACAAGTATCCATTTTTAAGATTGAAAGGAAGAAGATATATGCGTGATGACATTAAATTGAATGAGCGAGCTGCAATACTGAGTGAGCAATTAATCGAAAAACTCCAAACGGTTTCAGATCATGAGATTGGTTTAGATATTTATAATTTAGGCTTTATTTATGAAATTGATTTAGATGAAAAAGGCCATTGTCGCATTGTTATCACCCTCACAGGAATTGGTTGTGATTGTGTGGAGTCGATTCCTTCAGACATTAAAACAGCTTTACTAACAATTGAGGAAATTCAATCCGTTGATGTGCAAATTGTCTGGTCTCCCGCATGGAAAATGACTCGCATTAGCCGTTATGGTCGCATTGCTTTAGGAGTGAATCCAAACTAAGAGTTAACATAAAAAACGGATGAACCAATGATGGTCATTCGTTTTTTATGTTGATGAAATTGAAAAATCAGCAAACATACCTCTATTTCGTCCTGACTTTATAAAGTTTCTAATTTCGTTTTTAAGCATTGTGTTATGTGGTCAGCTGTCTTATGATCATGACGCGATAAATTCTGATTGGACTTCTCGAATCAACGCTTCTTAAGAATCGTTCTTGGTAAGCTACCCATTTACCAAACAAAATCTAGTGGCTACTGTTATGTTAGATTAATATCTTTGATAATCATTTCAACTACGTCATCTTGAGTTTGTTTTGCTGTAAATATAGTCTCATTCGGAAAACCTAACATATCCTTTTCTAACCACCAACTCTTCATTCTTTCAGCCCCAAAAACTTTAGACAAGTCTCTTTGATTATGACGAGTAAGGGTTTCTTCAAATGAGATATCATAGTAGTACGTATGAACTTCTCCTTGAAAAGTCTCATATAAAGAGATGAACATTTCCTTGTAAATATGAGAACCTAAAATACCCTCAATAACAATTATTTCAAATTTCTCTTTACCAAATTCAGCGATCTGTTGGATTAGTCCAGCTGTTGGATTGTCTACTCTATCTTTGACATTTAAAATACCTAACCGAATTTCATCTTGAGAAATCCTCATTACGGTTCCTCTGGGGTAGTAATTTTGAATTGCTTTCGCTGTAGTAGTCTTTCCACTAGCTGAATTTCCTCTTATAATAACTAATTTACTCATCCGTTTTTTCTCCCAACTGATAAAAGATATTAAGTAGATCATAATATAAAAGCTTATCTATAGTCCACTGCTCGTGTTGAAACAGACATTGATAAATTCTCCAAAAACCAAGACAAAAAAATAGCATCAACGTATATTTTACGTTGATGCTATTTTTATACCGATGGCCGGGGTCGAACCGGCACGATCTTGCGATCACAGGATTTTGAGTCCAGCGCGTCTGCCAATTCCGCCACACCGGCAAATAGTATTGAAAGGCGGTAACCGGATTTGAACCGGTGATGAAGGTTTTGCAGACCTCTGCCTTACCACTTGGCTATACCGCCATTATATACAATGTTAAAACTGGGGTAGCTGGATTCGAACCAACGCGT
>NZ_JXKD01000034.1 GCF_001885765.1 Enterococcus aquimarinus
TCCCAACCATTACAACCGTTGAAATAAAGTTCGGCGCGTATGTAACCGTTTGCGAGAATTTCTTTAATGGGCCATCTTTAATTTCATTTAAAGCAAGTGCTAAAATAATAGGTAAAGGAAACCCAACGACTAATGAATAGACACTAATGCCAATCGTATTTTTTAATAAGTCCCAAAAATAATAGGAATCAAAAAAGCGTTGAAAATGTTTGAATCCGACCCACGGACTCCCCCACACACCTAATGTCGGAATATAATCTTTAAAAGCAATCATGACGCCATACATTGGAATATATGAGAAGATAAAGAAGGCTAAGAACGCTGGTAAGATAAAGACGTACAGTTGACGACTTGCGATTAGTTTCTTTTTGCGCTCTTCTCCTTTACTCTGTTTTCGATTCATACTAACTTCCATTTTTAATTTCCCCCTTCAAACAAACACGTTTTGAATACGTTTTCATCATACGGTTTTTACTCATTCTCTTCAATGTGTATTTTTTGATTACTAGTAAAACGCTGATTTACCAACGTTTATCAAGGTTTTTCTTGTCAAAAAAAGAAAGCGATTTCAACTAAAAAGTATACAAATAAAAAAGCACTTCGAAAAGAGAAGTACTTTTGACATCATTTTTAAGCGAAATAATGTTGCAAATTATCTAAACAGATTCTTAACGCAGAGAGATTATCTTCCATCCCTTCAAATTCAATTGCGAAATCGCCCGTATATCCTTGTGCTTTTAAAATTGCTAAGCACTGATTAATGGGAACTTCTCCATGACCGATAATTGCTCCGCGTAAATAGTTTCCTCCACGAGTTTTAAAAAATCCAGTACCTGGATTCGACTGACTACCCGATTTAAAATGAAAATCTTTCACGTGAGCATAGCCAGCCAAACTTGCCAAACGACTGACCGCGTCAATGGGTGATTCATCAACACATAAGAAATTACCCATGTCGACTAGTAATTTAAAATTCGGATGATTGACAGCGGTATATAAATCTTCCATGCGAGTACTATCTTGTGCAAAAAAACCGTGGTTCTCAACCATCGTTTGGATACCTTTTGTCGCACCATACGCGGCAATTTCACGACAATAAACGGCTAAATCTGGTAAAACTTGTGCAAATGTTTGGCCATTTCTACCCCAAGTGGCATCATGACGAATACGCGGTGCACCTAAAATAGCTGCGTAATCAATCATTTTTTTCACTCGGGCTACTTCAGCTTCAGAATTACCCTCACAACCGTTTAGTAAATCGGCACTAAACGTAAAAGAAGTGATGGGAAAATCTAAGCGATCTAGTTCCGCTTTTAATTGCTGAACATAATCACCTTCTGAAATTCGTTCATCATGAATTAAACCAACGATTTCAATGGCGGTAAAGCCCAACTCTTTCGCTTTCTCAATCGTTTGGAGTTGCGTTAATTCACCACGATCGATTAATTGTTGAAAACTATAAGAACTACATGCTATTTTTGTCATTTTTTCTCTCCTATAACGTTACTTCGTGTCCAGTTTTTGCGGATTCGTATATCGCTTCAATTATTTGGGTAATTACAACGCCATCTTGCGCAGGGGACAGACAGTCTTTCCCTTCTAAAACACACTCTACAAAATGATGAATTTCATTATAGAAGAGTCCATCCATCGATAAGGCTGTCGGCATTTTCAATTGAACATCAGCCATGTAGCCATTGATATTCGTAGAAAGCTTTAATGACGGATTTAATGCTGCGCCACCTTTTGTACCAAATAACTCTAATTTTTGTTGATCGTCATTCACGTTTAAACTAAAACTGGTTTCAATTGAAATCACAGAACCATTTTCAAAGCGAATCATGGCACTGGCCAAGTCTTCCACATCACAAATAATTTCACCTGGTGTCGAAGAAATGTACCCTTGCTTATCTTTCACATCCGGACGATTGAATAGTTTTTGGAATGTTGCACCATAGACAGAGACTGGTCGTGATTTTCCTAATAAATACGTGAGTAAATCAATCACGTGCACACCTAGATCAATTAATGGACCGCCACCAGAACGCGATTGATCTCCAAACCAGCCTTCTGGATTTCCATGACGGCGTAAATACGTCGCTTTTCCATAATAAATTTCACCGAAGAAATCTTTTTCTTTAAAATCCATGATAATCTTGGTATCATTCCCAAATCGACGAACGAAGCCAATCATCAATAAACGGTCATTCGCCTCAGCCGCGGCTTGCATCGCCTGTGCATCCTCGACGGTTATCGCCATCGGTTTTTCACATAAAACATGTTTCCCAGCATTCAGTGCGGCAATAGCACATTCGGCATGCGCTGAATTCCAAACACATACACTCACCGCATCAATATCGGCCTTTTCAAGTAACGCTTCTTTCGTTTTATATAACTGTGGAACTTCATATTGTTTGCCCATTTTTTCTAATTGTTCCGTGTTGATATCGCAAAGCGCCACTAGTTCTACCTGAGGCATTTTTTGATAGGCTTGAATGTGTTCATGAGCAATCGATCCGACACCGATTATGCCAACTCTTAATTTTTTCAATGATTCTTCTCCTTTTTCTTTTCAAATTAGATCCAACTAAAAAACTGATAATCCATCTATCACTGTCTCTTTTAGAAATTTGTCTAACCCCTATTTTTAGGTTTAAA
>NZ_JXKD01000035.1 GCF_001885765.1 Enterococcus aquimarinus
TTCTTGTTAACAGACATACTGCTTCCACATGTTTTGAGAGGAATTCATAGCTGTCAAAGGACAATTTCCATTTTCCTTTTTTACTTAATTCTCTTTGAGGGAACATATCCAGATAGGATTGTACTTATGAGAATAGTTTTCCAAATAACTGAACTTAGTTTCATAGTGCTATCTTTTTCCATTTTCTTATCTTGGTTCTAAAAGTCCCAAAAGGAGCAACAGTATTAACGTGAATAAATTTATATACTTCCCATACTGCTGTTTTTGTAGCTTCATCAGCCCACTTTCTCATATGAGGTAAAAATAATTCTTCATCACTTAGTACATCAATCATTTTATTGATTGAAATAACATTTCTGTTTAGCCTATCCTTTAACTCCTCTAAGGATAAATTTGCATAGGTATCTGAAAACCACTGATATAATTCACCAAGCTGATTCCACCTAAACATATCTGATGGTGTCTTTACTGTTAAGCCATTTTTCTCATCGGCTTCCCATTGCAGGAGCAATGTTGTCCAGCCAACTTGATAAGCAAGGTTTTCAGATGGTGTTCTGTCAACTTCGTCAACGCTTTTGTCTTTCAGTGATTCTGGGATATTATTAAATTCAGAAATATACTTTTCAAAACTTTTATTTATCTCAAATTTTAGCTCTTCTTTATCTTTATATGTTCTCATAATACCTCCTGTTATTAATACAAGGTCTAATTGATAATAATCTTTTTTCAACTAATACGCGTAACGTTATAACGTCTAACGTAATAGTATCTCGAAAAAATGATTTGTCAATTATTTTTTCACTTCACACACTAATAAAATGTATATAATACATCATAAACTTTTATATCAACTGTCTATCAACGAGAAATATGTAAACTTAATTCATTGTTAATTAAAAGCAGAGCATTAGTTTAGTTCCTAAAGGTTTTAGTTACCTATGGACATAACCCATGCTCTGTTTTTAAATCATATTTCCATTTCAATGCCAGATTTAAAGGATATGATGAAGCGGTCTTCATAGACTGTAACATTCTCGATTATCTTCCTTACTAGCCTATCGTCATATTCTAGGGATCGTAACTTGTTCTTGCGTATAAACGTAATTAACTCATTGATTCGTTCATTCTCGCCACTGAGGGAGGCATCTTCTACTAAAAGGGTCTGTCGCTTGTCTCTCAGCTCATCAATCTCATCTGCTAGATGTTCATAATCTTGACCCTTATTGGCCAGCTTGATGAGTTCTTTTTGTTTTTCTTCTAGTAAATTGTTAATCTCTGAAATTTGGTATTCTGTGGTTTCTCCAATCACCGCATGAATATTTTCTTCCAGTGTCTTTATCATATTGTTGCCACCAGCAAGTAGCTTATTAATTGCGGTCATTACCGCACCATAGAGTTCATCTTCTTTTACGGTTCGGTTCTTACAAACTTCAGGACCCTGCTCGATTCTAGTCACGCATCGCCAGACAAATTCTTTTCTGCCATGAATATTCCAATAGGTTCTCCTATAAATATCGCCACAATATCCACAGAAGGTGATGGCACTTAAAGCGTACTTGCTACTATAAATTCTTTTGTTCTTGCCTTCTCCTGTGTAGATATTGCTTCTCCGATAAATTTCTTCTTGAGCCTGCAAAAATAACTCTTTAGAAATAATCGCTTCATGGCTATTTTCAACATAATACTGGGGAAAATGAGATTAACTACAGTCTCACTTACTGGCTAGTGACAGTAAGCAGACACACTCAACGTTTAGTACTCAGGCGATTTAGGGATCAAGTCAACAAACACTAAAAACTATTGATTGCATAGGATTTTTAAGCATCTCCTAACAACCCAACATCTAATCTATCACTTCATTTAAGTAGGGTATTTTAGTTTCGCTGTTAAAATCAAGCCTATTTTTATCTGTGGATGTAAATCCTACTAATATCCGATTCTCCACTCCCTTAAGCCATGCAAAGAAATTCTAAACCATATTTGCACCAAAAAGAGATTAACCACTAGCGGATCGAAGAAAAACACCTTGTCTCAGCTACGTCAAAAGATGAAATGTGAGTGACGCTAGATTCGTGCTTCAGCAATTCTAGGATCGAAGCGGTCTCGCAGCCCCTCACACAAGG
>NZ_JXKD01000036.1 GCF_001885765.1 Enterococcus aquimarinus
TGAAGCGACCCCCAAAAGTTAGACCAAAAATCTAACTTTTGGAGGTCGCTATTTTTATGGCAAAATACAGTTTTGAATTTAAATTGAAAATGGTTCAAAAATATCTTGATGGAGAGGGAGGATACTCTTATCTGGCAAAAAAGTATAGAGTAAAAGGCAAGTCACAGATAAGAAAGTGGGTCAATGCATATGAAGAGTTTGGTAAGGAAGGGCTATCTAGAATGCGTCAAAACAAAAAATATTCTGTTCAATTTAAACTAGATGCGATAGAGTTATATCAAATGAGTGAAATGTCCTATCGTGAGGTGGCTAATACCCTTGGTATTAACAATCCTCCGCTGATTACTTCTTGGGTTCGTAAGTTTCGAGAGGATGGTGTTGAGGGGCTTTCAAAATCGAAAGGACGTCCTTCTAACATGCCGAAGAAAAATAACGAGATAGAAAAGAAAATATCTAAAATAACGCCCAGAGAATCCGAACGTATCAAGGAATTAGAGAAACAAGTACGTTCACTCCAAATCGAGAATGCCTTTTTAAAAGAATTGAGGAAGCTGCGAAAACAGGAAGCTCAACAAAGACGCAAGAATCAATCGCACGTATCATCGACAGCCTCCGAGGATCATTCAAATTAGTTGAGCTTCTTGAAACATTGAACTTTCCTAAGTCAACTTATATGTATTGGCAAAAACGGTTCAATCGTAGAAATCCAGACCAAGAAATTGAAGATGAAATGCTAGAAATCCGGAAAGAGCACAAAGATTATGGTTGCCTCAGAATGAAAAAAGAGCTGCAAAATCGTGGTTTTATTGTTAATAAAAAGAAAGTTCAACGGTTGATAAGAAAATTAGCAATCGAAGTAAAATCCTACACTAGAAAGTCACGCCGATATAATTCTTATCGTGGAAAGGTTGGTACAGTTGCCAAAAATCGTATCCATCGTCGCTTCTATACAAGTATTTGTCACCAAAAAATCACTACTGATACGACAGAATGTAAATATTATGAATTAGATGCCAAAGGCGTTGTTCGACAAAAGAAACTTTATTTAGATCCGTTTTTGGATTTATACAATAGCGAAATTCTATCTTACAGAATTTCGGAGAAACCGAATGCAGTCGCAATAATGGAAGGGCTAGAAGAAGCGATAGAAGTCACTAAAGACTGCCCTTATCGTCGAACATTCCATTCAGATCAAGGATGGGCTTATCAAATGAAGAGTTATCGCAACAAGCTAAACGAACACAAAATCTTTCAAAGTATGTCCCGAAAGGGAAATTGTTTAGATAATTCACCTATGGAAAATTTCTTTAGTCTTTTGAAACAAGAAATTTTTCATGGAGAGATTTATCGTAGTTTTAATGAGCTTAAGGAGGCAATTGATCAATATATTTACTATTACAATAATAAACGTATGAAAAAGAAGTTAAACTGGAAAAGTCCTGTTGAATTTCGAAAATCAGCTCTATGTGTTGCATAGCAATCAGTTTAAAGGTATAAAAAAGGAGTGGATTTCTCCACTCCTAAAAAGTCTAACTTAAAGGGGTCACTACA
>NZ_JXKD01000037.1 GCF_001885765.1 Enterococcus aquimarinus
GGCTCTATAATATATGGGACTGATGAAATTAGAAATAATTTCTCAGGCCCATTTTTTGATTACTATAAAAAAACATACCGTTCTCTGTTAGAATTAAGTTACGACACAAAATACCTAAAGAGAGGACGATATGCTTTGCTTAATCATATCAGAATAATGCTTCAGATTAAAGATAAAAATATTACGTTTTTAGATGTAACGGAGGAGGAAATAAAAGGACAATTAACTAACGTCGTTCATGCGACACTTTCACCCGAAATGCGTTCATGTCCCGAGTGCGGTTGTACTAAAATGGGCACCAACGGAAACCATCAATTCGTTAAGAATGGAAAGAAAGTGACGACGATTCGTTTAGCCGCTGTTCATTATATTCCGACCGTCATGAAACTCGCAAAACAGCGCTACTACTGTCGTGAATGTCATCATCATTGGACGGCACAAACGAGCCTTGTTGCGCCTAATTGCTTTATTTCCAGACATATCCGACTCGAGATTGCCCGCTTATTAAAAGAAAGAATTGCCATGAAGTTAATTGCCGAATTGTGCTTTGTCTCAAGTAACACCGTCATCAGAGAGCTTCATCAATTCAAAAAGTATCTTCCGAATAAACAGACATTAGCGTTCCCAAAAGTATTAATGGTTGATGAATTTCGATCGCATGCAAAAAAAGAGGAAAATATGAGTTTCATTTGTGCGGATGGTGAAACAGGCGACTTAGTAGATGTCCTGCCTGATCGCAGGCTAGACAATTTGGTTCATTACTTCAAACACAGTCCCTATGCGCAAGAGGTAGAATTTCTTGTGACAGACATGAACGCTGCTTACTATCAACTGATTCCCAAGGTTTTTAAAAATGCCAAATTAATTATTGATCGATTTCATGTGATCAAACATATTAATACTGCGTTTAATAGCTTCAGAGCCCTTGAAGCCAAGCGATTGATTTCAAAGGGGGGACAATCTGCTACTCGAGGGAGAAAAATAAAAAGTAATTGGAAACGATTGATAAAAAACCGCCAAAACATTGATATCTCGGAATATAAAACATGGCGAAGCTTCCGAGCACCTAAGTACCCTTATCTAACAGAAGCCATGGTCATTGATCGGCTTCTAAGTTATTCTGAACCTTTAAAAGAAGCGTATCAGGTTTTTCATAATATCACAGACGCTTTTAGAGAGAAGGATGCTGATTTATTTTTCGATACCATTAGATCAATGTCTGACAAGTTAAATCCCGAATTCCGACATGCCATTCAAAACCTAGAAAATCATGAAGTAGGCATTCGAAATGGCCTTATTTACCCTTATTCCAATGGAAAAATTGAAGCGAAGAATACCCACATCAAAACATTAAAACGAGTTTCCTATGGCTTCAGATCTTACGACAATATGCGAACCAGAATTTTCTTGACGAACGGGTTAATCAAAATAAAATAACAAAAAAGTACATATCACAAGAAATATATTTTTCTTGTGATACGTACCATAATTGAGCCATCAGTCCTATTTGACAAAGAGCC
>NZ_JXKD01000038.1 GCF_001885765.1 Enterococcus aquimarinus
GAACCAACCAACATTCCTTTAACGAAATACTTTTGTAGGAATGGATAAATCATAATAATTGGTAATGTAGAAACAATCATGACACCATATTTAATCACTGCTGCCAGTTGTTGTTTAGAATAAAGTAACTCGGCCATTTCGCCGGTCATTGTCCCACCAATTGAGTTTGACGACATATCTTGCAAGACTAAGATTTCACGTAAGACCATTTGTAATGGGTACATTGCTTTGTCAGATAAATAAATCAAAGCGCTGAAGAAGCCATTCCAGTGGCCGACCCCATAAAACAACGCCATTACGGCAATGATTGGTGTCGAAAGTGGTAATACGATTTTCATAAATAATTTAAAGTCGGAACAGCCATCAATAATGGCCGCTTCTTCCATCTCTCGTGGAATCGTACTTTGGAAGAACGTACGGGTTACGACAATATTATAAACAGAAGCTGCACCTGGTAACACTAACGCCCAAACGGTATTTAACATGCCTAAATTTTTAATGACTAAGTATGTTGGAATTAATCCCCCGCTGACAAACATTGTAATTAATAAGAACGTTGTAAAGGTTTTGTGTCCGTAAAAGTCCGGACGGGATAAAGCATAGGCTGCCGGTAACGTCACGACTAAGTTAATCGTTGTCCCTAATACCGTGTAGTAAATCGTGTTTAAATAGCCACGCCAAATGCTGTTGTTCGCTAAAATGGTTTTATAACCTTCTAACGTAAACCCTTTCGGATATAACCACATTTCTCCGGAATTGACATATTGAGGATCACTTATTGAGGCACTGATAATGTAAATCAACGGATACAATACGATTCCAACAGCTAAGATTATATAAATGTAGTTAAAAATCATAAAAACTTTATCTGCTTTGGTGTCTTTCACTAAACGATTATTCATCTCTTATGGTCCTCCTTTTCTAGAATAAGCTGGACTCGCCAAGCTTCGAAGCAATTTTGTTCACGGAAATCATTAAGATCGCATTAATCGCTGAGTTAAATAAACCAACAGCTGCCGCATAACTATATTGTGCTTCTAATAACCCTTGTTGGTACACAAACGTAGCAATTACGTTTGAAGATTCCATGTTTAACGGGTTTTGCATTAATAAGATTTTTTCATATCCTAAGTTCATCACCGATCCGACGTTCATGATTAATAAAATCACCATTGTTGGACGAATCGTTGGTAAGTTAATGTGCCAAATGCGTTGTAAGCGTGTTGCACCATCCACGACGGCCGCTTCATGTAACTGGGTATCAACGCCCGCTAACGCTGCGAGATAAATCACAGAACCCCAACCGGTTCCTTGCCAAACACCTGATAAGACATACACCGTTTTAAACCAACGGGGATCTTCCATAAAGGCGATTGGTTCCATCCCGAAAAATTGCACAACGTGGTTGATAATCCCTGTTGAGGGATTTAAGAAAGCTAAAATCATCCCAACCATTACAACCGTTGAAATAAAGTT
>NZ_JXKD01000039.1 GCF_001885765.1 Enterococcus aquimarinus
CTGAAATTGACTTCGCTAATTTATGATTTTTAACCAACCCTTTTACATTCAAATCTTCAATACAAATGATTTGGTTCTCATCAGTAAGTCGTGAAGATAGTTTATGTAAAAAATCAGTACGTTGGTTGGCAATTTTCTCATGGATACGCGCAACTTTTACTTTTTGTTTTTGGTAGTTGCGACACTCATCTAATTTTCGATTGTGTTTTTTCGCAACTTCCAAACGCTTGGAAAGTTTTCGTTGTTCGCGTATTAACCGTTGTTCAAGAGAGCGATAGAATCGGTTATTATCGATTTTTTCTCCTGCGGATGTGATACAGAAATGAGTTAAGCCCAAATCTAATCCAATGTTATTTGCTACGGGTTCTTGTTGGAAATTCTCAGCATCAACTAAGAATGTCGCAAAATATTTCCCTGATTTAGTTTGACTGATCGTCACGTTCATTAATTTCCCTTTGAAACGCAATTCTTCTGCCATCTTGACCCAACCAACTTTAGAAACATAGAAGTATCGTCCGTTGACTTTCATGCCTACGGCAGTTCGATAGGATTTCTTTGAATATTTTTTACTCTTGAATTTAGGAAATCCGAATTTAGAGTTGAACGTATTTTTGTACGCTTTATTCAAATCCATATTTACTTGGCTTAGAGGTTGTGCTTCAACTTCTTTTAACCAAGAAAATTCTTCTTGCTTTTTCAGTCCAGCATAGGTCAGTTTGTTTTCAATATATTCAGGATTTTCTTTTTTCATCTTGTCATTCGTAATCCGTTGGTCAAGTAAAAAATTCCAGTAGAACCGAACACAACCAAAGGTTTTTTGAAATTGAATTTCCTGTCTTGAATTAGGGTAGATTCTGATTTTATGGGCTTTTTTCATTTCTGTACACCTCCTTAACGTAAACTCAATATCTTGTCCTTTGACTTTCTACATATCGTTTAATTGTTTCACTAGAAACATTCCCTGCTGTTGAAACAAAGTAAGATCGTGTCCAAACACTTGGCATTTTACTTAAATGTTCAAATGATTGTCGTAATTCTCTAGATGTTCTTCCCTTAATCACCTTCATGATATCCGCTGGTGAATAGGTAGGTTGAACATTTACAAAAAGATGACAATGATCTTTATCTGTCTCTATAGCCATGATTTCCCATTCATTTTCTTTACAGATTGAATGAACAAGAGATTTAAAACTAGCGTCTACTTCGGAATTGACAAATAGTTTCCGACGATATCTAGGACAAAAAACAAAATGATAGTTGAGTAACGATACAGTTGTCTTAGAATGTCTATATTCGTTATCCATGAGTTTATTATACATCAAAAAGTGTATTAATTAAAAATTATTATACACAAATAGTAACATTTTTTTGACTTTATCATGTGGAGTTTGTTCACACAGGTTCGCGACTTCCCATGCAGTTCTCTGATGAACTTCTTACACTT
>NZ_JXKD01000004.1 GCF_001885765.1 Enterococcus aquimarinus
AGGCTCCACGAACAATTTCAGATAAATCTCCCAACTTACGCTGTTCCCAATCGTCCGAAATATAAGTAGCCAGAAAAAGAAAAGATTTTAATTATTAAGGTAATTATTGCTAATATCTGTCGTATAATCTGTATATGATACTAATAAAGTAGAAATCAAACGACTAGTGATGATTGGAAGTGTATATGTTGGCTGAGGACAAATTTGAAAAAGCACTAATAAAGAAGCTTGAAGCAGAAGGTTGGACTTATCGTCAAGATTTATCAGGAGTAAGTACTAAAAAGTTAGAAGAACATTGGCGAAATGTTTTAGATGAAGTGAATGCTCATAAATTAAATGGGACAAAATTATCGGATATAGAGTTTGGCTTAATCATGCAAGAGTTACAACGAATTAAGACGCCATATGATGCCCAACTGTTATTGGTAGGTGCTGGTGGTGTAGGATCACTCCCTCTAACAAGGGATGATGGTTCAAATTTAGAAATTGAAATATTTTATGAAGATGATATTGCAGGTGGACGCTCACGTTACGAGGTAGTCAGTCAAGTGAACTTCAAAGAATTACCCACCTCACTGACAACTAAAAGAATTATTGACTTGATGCTTTTAATAAATGGACTGCCAATAGCTCATTTGGAATTAAAAGACGAACACCTACAAAATCAATGGAGTGCCTTTGAACAGCTTAAGGGATATCACAGTGACGGGATGTATAATGGGATATTTTCATTTGTACAGGTTCAGTTTATTATGAGTCAACATTCAGCACGTTATATGGCTCGTCCGAATTCGTTTGAGAACTACAATAAAACTTTTGTCTTCGGATGGCGAGATGAGGATGGAAAAGATATTACAGATTCATTTGAGTTCACTCATCAAGTCATGGGTATTCCAGCATTGCATCGTTTAGTAACATTAAATATGATTCCTGATGCTTCAAACGATAACTTAATGGTTATGCGTAGTTATCAAATCCAAGCAACGCGAAAAATATTACAAAAAATGAAAGAGATGGAACAAAGCGGACTTATCAAAAAAGAAGGTGGCTATATTTGGCATACAACAGGTTCTGGTAAAACAGTGACAGCCTTTAAAGTAGCACAATTATTAGCTGCGGCACCGCGCATAAAAAATGTCCTATTTATAGTTGATCGCGTGGATTTAATTGATCAAACACTCGAAAATTTTAAAGATTTTGCTTATACTCATTTTAAAAACCGTATCAAAAAAGTGAATGGTCGAGAACTGAAAAGAGAGTTGAATCATAAGGGCGCATCTAAAATACTATTAATATCAGTTCAGGGATTGACAAAGGCTGTCAAAAGAGGTCTTGTTAATAATGATTGGAATGTCATTATTATGGACGAAGCACACCGGTCAGCAAGTGGAGAATCGGTAAAGCTAATCAAAAATGCCTTTAAAAAGACAACGTGGTTTGGTTTTACAGGAACACCTAACTTTTATAGTGATACTTTAAATGATGTAAATACTTCGCGAGATATTTCAACACATGATATTTTTGGTGAACGTCTCCATAGCTATACGATTAAAGATGCGATCGGGGATGGCAATGTATTGGGATTTGATGTCAGTTACTATCGCCCTGATTATATAATTACGAATCAAGACCCTAATTTTACCGAAAAACAATATGAGAAAGAAATCTATAGCAGTATGATTTACAGACGTCAAGTTGTAGAAGATATCTTAAAAAATTGGGATAAAAACTCAGGTGGCGAAGTTATGGCAGGGGTTCAAGAAAAGAATGTCTTCCAATCGATGTTGGCAGTTTCGGGCAAACAAGCGGTGGTTGCATATTATAATCTCTTCAAAGAAATGGCGCCAAATTTACGAGTCGCAATGACCTTTTCACGAGATGAGACTAACAGTCGAGGAACTAAAGAACAAAATGAAAGTTTGAAGAAGGCAATAGATGAATACACCAAAAGATATAATACGCCGAGTATATTAAATGCTAACGATCCAGAGCGTTCGTACATAATAGACATCACGAAGCGATTGGCGCGTAAAAATCCTTATAATCGTGATCTAGAAGAAGATCGATTAGACTTAGTAATTGTCTCTGATCAATTGTTGACAGGATTTGATTCAAAGTATCTAAATATGATTTATATGGATAAGATGCTTAAAGAAGGGATGCTAATCCAAGCGATGTCTCGTACGAATCGAACGTTTAATCGCAATAGTAAACCTTATGGGAAAGTCCGCTTTTATCGTAAAGGAGATGAGATGCAAGCGTATGTTGAAAACGCACTGCGCATCTACACTAAAGGCGGAAATGACACCTTAGAAGAAGCTGAAAATGAGAGTAGCGGTGAAGACGATAAGAAGTTAGTTGATGATGGTATTTTTGCTCAAACACAAAGTAGCCAAATTAAAGAATTAGCCCCTGCAGTGAGTCGGTTGAAACAATTAGCAGGTGCAGATTTCAGCCAAATTCCTCGTTCTGAAATGGAACGCGAGGAATTCTCTAGATTAGCTGTGTCAACACAAAGTAAAATTCAGCGGTTACTTCGACAAGGGTATGAATTGGGTTCTGAGATAGATGAATTGGATCATAATGGCGAATCTACGGGGAAAATAGTTCGATTAGATATAAAGAATAGTGAAGTATTAGGGGCACTGCAAGCACGTATGAATGATGTGGTTGAATTATTACCTCCAGAAAAGCGTCCAGATATTACAGAAATTCAAGTGGCCCTTGAAAAATACTCAGAAGAAATTATTGATTATGACAAGCTTGTCGAACTATTAAATAATTTTATTGATAAGACAGATGATTCAAATAAAAAAGCAATTCAAAAGCATATTGTTCCAATGGATGATGAGAGTCGCCAAGAAATTAACGAGATTGTAATTGATATAGAAACAGGTGAAATTACAAAACATTTTACAACTGAGTCCTTAATGACAACCCGTAAAAAATATCGAACAGAAAGACAAGAATTAAAAATCAGACGTTGGGCTGCAAACCAAAATGTAAATAGTAATCGAATTATGGAAGCCTATGAGGTATACTTGCCAGGTCATTCGTTACTAGATAATCCCAACCTTTCTGATATTGTTCATAATATTGAAGAGGAAGAAAAGATTGGTTTCTTTGGCGCTTCTGAATTTGAAGATGCTTTGATGAGCTTTTTTGAAGAGTTATAAAAAGTTGGATAATGGGATTGCTATTGTGATCATTGAGATTATAAGAAGAATTTTAGCGGAATGTTATCTTTCGGATGAACGCTTTTCTGATTATTATAACAATCGAGCCGGTAAAGATGCGGCACGTACATTGACGGCGATTATTCAACACTACGCTTGAGTTCTTTCAAATTAATGGCTTGTGATTATACGGAATAAAAAAACTGTCAGTCTATTGAGAATCACCAATAGACGGACAGTTACAATTGTTATTTTGCTCGTTTCACTTCAATGCGATAACCATCTGGGTCGGTCACAAAGAAATAGGTTGGGGTGCCACCAGAAAGTCCTTTTAGTTCACCAGTTTCGTAAGCAGACGCTTGACAAACTTCGTGCATTTGCTCTAAGTCACTAACCGTTACACCTAAATGACTGAAGCCATTTCCGACGTTATAAGGTTCGGCATCATAGTTATAAGTGAGTTCAATTTGGACAGAAGATCCAGGAGAATTTAGATAAATTAAATCAAATTTCTTTTCAGGAAATTCTCGACGGCTCGCCACTTCAAAATTGAATAGGTTCGTATAAAAATCTAAAGTAGCGTCAATATCTCTCACACGCAGACAAATTTCAACAAGTTCTTGGTTCATTCAATCATCCTCCAAACATTTATTACCTTTATTCTAGCATGAATTCCTTGCATACGCAGTTTTTTCGCTTCAACGGTTAATTGTCTCTGTTTTTTTCAAGAGTTGTAAGAAAGACAGCACTTGATTTGAAGCAATCGTACAATAGTCATCTGGTAAAGATTTATGCATAAAATGAATACGCTTTCTTATGGAAAAATGAAGAAATAGCGTATAATAAAAATGTAAAGAAACATTGCAGAATCAATGCTCGTATAGACGTTTCGTTAAAACGAAAAGGAGTGGGATGTCATGAAAGAAATCACGTATTCAAAGTTAAGAAGGTTCAATTTGATCATGGGTGGTCTGCATTTACTACAAGGAATCGCGATGCTTTTCTTAGCGACGACTGTTATTCAAAAAATCGGTGAATTTTCACCTCAGATCACGCAAAATTATTTAGCCTTCAACCCAGCAACAAGTTCACTAGAATTAGAGTCAAAAGTGTTATTTGATTTACCTTTTGGAATTTTAGTCGCATCTTTTTTATTCATTTCTGCGGCCGCTCATGCACTGATTTCGATTCCTAAAAAAACCAATGAGAAATACAACGCCGATTTAGAAAAAGGAATTAATCAGTTTCGTTGGTTCGAATATGCGATTAGTTCTTCGATTATGATTGTGTTAATTTCCACTTTGTTTGGGATTTACGATATCGTCTCACTCGTCTTAATTTTTATTGTCAATGCGACGATGAATCTATTCGGCTTAGTGATGGAACAAATGAATTCAGGAAAAAGCAAAAATGATATCATCTGGGGACCCTTTATCTGGGGTTCAATCGCAGGGATTGCGCCTTGGATCGCCATCTTACTCTACATGTTTGGTAACGGTAATTTTGATCAAGTCCCATGGTTTGTGTGGGCGATTGTGGGAACCTATTTCGTTGCTTTCAACACGTTTCCAGTGAATATGATTTTGCAGTATAAAAAAGTTGGGAAATGGGAGAACTATATTTACGGCGAAAGAATTTATATTGTGTTAAGTCTCGTTGCAAAATCCATCTTAGCATGGCTGGTGCTTTTTGGAGCAATGCAACCTTAGGGAAAAAGCGAGAGTATGACAGACGTATTTCTTTATAAGATTAGATAGTGTTGATTGAGAATCTCATTTGGGATTTTCTTTCAACATTTTTTTTGCAACAGCAAAGGTAAATTACAATTGATAGTCGAATAAAACAAATAAGAAAAGTAGTTTGCAAAAACAATAAGATTTCAACTCCTTATAAAAAACGTTTTTATTATTGCTTTAAAACTATAAAAAATATAACGAGCTAAAATCAGCTGTATGACTAGAAGTATAAGGGTTTTTAGATATATTCTTTTAAATGCAATGTTTATGCGCTTTCATTTTTTTGAAATAATAGTTGTATCTGAAAAATAAGAATGCTATAATTCAAAATATCAGTAAGAAAAACGTTTTCCTAATACGAGGTATGGAGTGATAGATAATGGAAAAAAAGAACCGTGTAACGATTAAAGACGTTGCAAAAGAAGCGGGGGTGTCAATTTCAACAGTATCAAAAGCGTTGAATAGAGTAGAGGGTGTAACCGATGAAACACGAGAAGCGATTGAAAATATTGCGAGAAAAATGAATTATGTGCCGAATTTAATGGGTAAACAACTGAAGTCAGGGAAAACTAAAATGATTGGCGTTTATACAAATAGAATTAGTGGTCCATATTTTAACTCTCTTATTGATGAAATCGCTTATGAATCAAAGCAACATGGTTATAATCTAAACGTAATTGTTTCGGATGAGAGAGCAGTAATTATGAATAGTATCCTGGGAAATTTTGTCGACGGGGCAATTGTCGTAGAAAATGTACTTGATCAAAAAGATATTGAAACGATTAATTCGAATGGTGTATCAACAGTGTTTATCAATAGAATTGTAGCAGATAAACGAGTTGGAAGTGTCGTATTTGATTCTTTTGACAAAGGATATCTAGCCGGTAATTATTTACTGAATTTAGGTCATAAAAATATCGGTTATATTAATGGAGTTGATGATATTTATGATAATGATCAACGATTCCAAGGATTCAAAGCAGCTTTATCAAAATCAGGCATCACTTATAACGAAGAAAATACAATTCAAGGAAATTTTGTTGAAATAGATGCCTATCATAATACTTTAAAATACATCCAAAATCCTACAACAATTTTTCCGTCAGCCTTTTTAGCGGCAAATGATTTGAGTGCAGTGGGATTCATAAAAGCGATGTCTGAAAATAATTATTCCGTGCCAGAAGATTTTAGTATTATGGGTTTTGATGATGCAGAGGTTTTAAAATACTTCAAACCAGGATTGACAACAATAAGAAATTCGACAAAAGAACAAGGCAAGAAAGCAATTACGCATCTTCTAGAGATGATGGAAAGAAAAACAGAAGGTCGAGTTATTGAGGTAAAAGGGACACTTATTATCAGAGATACAACAAAAGAATATAGCCAGTAGGGAGTGAAAAAGGGCATGTATGTTGGGATAGATGTGGGTGGTACGAGTATTAAGTATGGTTTAGTAGATTCAAACGGAAATATTATCCATAAAGGAGCAATAGCAACAGGTTTTGAGAAAGAAGAACTATTACAGAACTTAACGATAATAGTTGATGAATATGTAAGCGGTTCAAGTGGAGGGGTAAAAGGTATAGGAATTAGCATGCCAGGAATCGTAAAAGAAAATGGATTTTTACTGACGGCAGGAGCTATTCAATCCTTTTTTGGTCTCAACTTAAAACAAGAAATAGAAGAGAGAACAGGTATTTTTACGAAAATAGAAAATGATGCGAATGCAGTAGCGATTGCAGAAAAATGGTTAGGAAATGCAAGTGATAAACGTAATTACGTATGTGTCATTTTAGGTACTGGTGTTGGTGGTGGAATCGTGATTAATGACCAAGTATATCGTGGTCATAACGGTATGGCTGGCGAATTCGGTTGGATGATTATTGATGGTATCAAGGATATTACGGATATCGAAACAAAATCAATCACTCAAAGAGCTGCAATAGTCTGCGGATTGATTAATCAGTACAATATACAGGCGAGAAAACGAAAAGAAAAAGAGGTAACGGATGCACGTGAGATTTTTCAAAAGGAAGAAGACGGAGAGCAATTAGCGATAGAAGTGGTTGATCAATTTCTAGATGATTTAGCAGTTGGCATACTGAATTTAATTGGTTGCTTTGATCCCGAAATCATTTTAATTGGTGGTGCGATTAGTTCGAATGAAATTTTTATTAAACGAATTCAAAAAAGACTAATTATGTTAGAAAAAAAGCATCAAAGTATGAGTTTTTTGATTGGAAAAGGACTCCCCTCCGTAGTGGCTACTAAATTAAAAAATGATGCAGGAATATTAGGGGCGGTATACCAAGTGAAAATAGCGCAAGAACAGTTAAACAAGGAGATGAGTAAATAAATGTTAAAAAAATTCCGTGATCAGGCGATTTGGAAGAAATTCTATCAACAAAGGTTCTATCAAATGATGGTAATTCCAGGGGTATTATTTATGATACTGTTCAATTATATTCCCATGTATGGAATTATTATTGCTTTCAAAGATTTCTCAGTTTTTGATGGTATATTCGGATCTCCGTGGGTTGGATTCCAATATTTTCAAGAATTTTTGACCGATGATGTTTTCTGGATGGTAATGAGAAATACGCTCGTTATTAGTTTTTTTAAACTATTATTTGGGTTTCCAGGTGCAATTATTTTAGCAGTCATGATTCATGAAATTGTTAATGTAAGATTAAAAAAACTAGTACAAACAATTTCATACTTGCCTCACTTTCTCTCTTGGGTAATTTTAGGTGGGATGTTTATCAGTTGGTTGTCTGATGTAGGCTTAGTTAATAATATATTAAGTTCAATGGGAGTTATAGATAAACCAATTCGCTTTCTAACAGATCCCAATAAATATTGGGCAATTGCTGTGATTTCTGATATCTGGAAAGAAATTGGTTGGAATACCATATTATATATTGCAGCACTAACAGGAATAAATCCAGCATTATATGAAGCCGCTAGAATGGATGGTGCAACTAAATTTCAACAAATTATTAAAATTACGATTCCTTCGATTAGACATATTATTGCTTTAACACTCGTTCTATCCGTAGGTGGTCTTCTAGGCTCTAATTTGGATCAAACCTTAGTATTACAAAATCCAGTGAACTATCAAACTAGTGAGGTTTTAAACTCCTATGTCTTTAAAATGGGTATCCAGCAAGGCGATTTTTCTTATGCAACCGCAGTCGGTCTACTCGTTTCTGTTGTTTCATTAATTTTAGTTGTTGGTAGTCATACAATTACAAAGAGAATATCAGATCAGTCAGTATTCTAGTATGAAAGGAGAAAATATTGATGTTAAGTAAAAACTTTTCAAAAGATGAGCAATTGTTTAATCTGTTCAATGTCATTTTTATGATATTCTTTATCGCGATTATTGCCTTACCTTTATGGAATATTTTGGCTCTCTCATTTAATGACGCGAAAGATGCGATTCGAGGAGGTATTTATTTTTGGCCACGAAAATTTTCTATAGAGAGTTATCTAACCGTTTTTGAAGATAAGTCTATTTATAGAGCATTTGTTATTTCAGTATTAAAAACAGTTATCGGTGTCTTCGTACATACTGCGTTTACGGCTTGTGTGGCGTATGGTATTTCTCGTAAAGATTTAGTGTTTAGAGATTTTTATATAAGAACAGGCATTTTAGCAATGTTTGTCTCAGGAGGATTGATTCCGACTTTCTTATTATTTAAAAATTTAGGATTAATTAATAATTTCTGGGTATACATTATACCCGTTGCATTTTCATTCTACGATATGATCATTCTAATGAATTTCTTTAGAAGCATTCCTTATTCACTAGAAGAATCAGCAATGATGGACGGAGCGAATCCTTTTACGATATTTATCAAAATTGTGTTACCGCTATCACTTCCAGTATTAGCAACGATTGCACTATTTCATGGGGTATATCAATGGAATGACTATATGACAGCTAACATTTTTATTGAAAATAGAAATCTTTATCCGTTACAAATGTTATTGTACCGTATCGTTTCTGAAAATTTATCAGCAGGAGTTGCAACAGGAGCACGAGTTGTTCGGCAAACGACATCTCAATCATTACAGTTAGCTACAATGGTCTGTACCACGGTTCCTGTTATTGTTATCTATCCTTTCCTTCAAAAATACTTTATTCAAGGAATGACTTTAGGATCAATCAAAGAATAAGTTAGAAGAATGGATTACTAAAATTAAGTTTTAAGAAGCGTTTAAGCTTCTAAATATATAATTTGAGGAGAGAAAATGATGAAGAAAAAATATTTTGTAGGTTTGACAGTACTGTTAAGCGCTACACTATTAGCAGCTTGTGGAAACGGTGGTAGTAGTTCGGGCGGGAATGATGTTTCTAAGGGAGAAAAAGCAATGGCAAGTACACCAGAGCCCCGTTTTACACCAGATCCCGATGTGCCGAGTTGGCAATCAGACACAGATACTCCCGCGAAATTGAAATGGTATGTCAATTTTGATTGGTATGCTCGTTCTGATTGGGGATTAGATGTTGTTTCACGTAAAATCAAAGAAGATATGAATATTGACGTTGAATTCGTTAACGGAAATGACGAAAAGATGAATACGATGTTAGCAGGAGAAGATTTACCTGATTTAATGACTTTTGATCGCAATCTTTCTGCAGCAGAAGAAGCTGCCAAATTCACGTTACCTTTGAATTTACTAGCAGAAAAATACGATCCATATTTTTTAGAACATGCTGCAAAGCCTGAAACGTTAAAATGGTATACATTAGAAGATGGGAATGTCTATGGCTATCCAAGCTTTTCAACTACCACAGCTGATTATGAAACAGGTGGTGTACAAGGGGATCAAGTATTTATTGTAAGAAAAGATATTTACGAAGCAATTGGATCACCTGATATGTCGACGCCAGAAGGATTTATTAATGCATTGAAGAAAGCGAAAGAAGTTCAACCAAAAGTAGATGATGGATCAGATTTAGTTCCGTTTGGTTTAACTGCACTAGATATTGCTAACGGAGCGGATGGAGCACTTAGTTGGGTATTACAAGACTTCTTGAATATTCCTTTGATGGTCGATGACAAAGCAAATGATCGCGATAGTGATTCTGAATATATTGCTTGGTTAGAAGTATTCCGTAAAGCTTACAATGATGAGCTGATTAGTAATGACCAATTTTCCGATAATGATAATATTATGAAAGAAAAATTAGCTCAAGGGAAATATTTTGCATATTTACACTCTAATACAAAAGGGATTAACGAAGTAATGTCTGAAAACAATACTCGTAATGATGGGAAAGAAATGTATATCGCCGTTGACGGACCTAAGAATTCTAAAGGAGAAGATCCTACGTTCTCTGGCGGTAATATTGGGGGATGGACCCAAACCTTTATTACAACCAGTACAAAGGAACCGCAAAAAGCGATTGAACTAATCACCTATTTAGCAAGTGAGTATGGAACAATGGTTAGCGCCTTTGGCATCGAGGGTGAAACGTATAATTTAGAAGATGGTTTAGCTGTACTTACTGACGAAACGGAAGAACTTAGAAATACAGATATTGCAACATTTGACAAAGAAGTCGGTCTAGGATCATACTGGCAAGTCGCAAATGACAACTTTGCAATTGAAATGGGTCAAAAACCAGCAGCGTCGATTAGACAAATGGTTGATTGGGCTGCTGATAAATTAGCACCACGATTTGAATTAGAAGATATCGATCCTAAAACTGGTAGTTTAGCTCGTAACTTAACAAAAGTTAATACGGAACGTGTTCAAGCAATGGTGAATGTAATTCAAGCGAAGTCTGAGGAAGAAGGAAAAGCAATTTGGGATGAATTCTTACAAGGAAGAAATGATAATGGATGGGAAGAAATTGTGAAATATCGTAATGAGAAAATAGAACAAAATATTGAGAGATTGAAATAACGTAATAAAATACAATGACAAAAATTAAGTGAGGGAGTGGATGTTTTGTTTGGAATTGAAAGTAAATTTTATCGTGCAACCATTATTATTTACAAAGTAGTATTAGCTAATTTACTATTTTTGCTTACAAGTTTATTAATTATTACGATTCCAGCATCCATTTCCGCTCTTTTGTATACATTGAGCGGAAATGATGTATCTGTTGTAAGGAAATACCTAACTCACTTTAAAAAGAGTCTATTGACGACTATTCCTTTAGGGTTATTTAATGTATTTACTTTCTTTACCATTATTTCATTAATTACAGGGCTTCAAAATAGAACATTATTAGCTAGTTTGTTAATAATTATTTCTTCTAGTTTTTTAGTCATGTATAATTTAGGAATTTATTTTTTTCAAAATCAGACAAAAGAGAAAAATTATTTTTTTATATTTAGAAATTCTTTTTTTCTTACAATAATAAGCTTCCCGAAATTATTTATTATGTTATCTGCAACGGGCATTGTTCTATATATTAGCGAAATGTTTTTTAACAATAGTGTTTTATTTTTTGGTTTAGGGGCGATTTTTTATGTTGTACAAAGAATATTTTCCTCTAGTATAAATAAAATTCAAGAAGCAATTGTGTTATAAGTAATCACGAATTTGGTTAGGAGAGTTATCAATGGATATTCAAGAACTTCTAAATAAAATGACAATCAAGGAAAAAATTGGGCAACTCGTTCAAGTAACCCCATCATTTTTTAGCGAAGTCGATGGAACAGGAATTATTACAGGCTTAATGGGCGATTATGAAATTGAAGGTGAGGATATTTATGAAGTAGGTTCCGTTTTAGGTTCTTATGATAGGGAAGAAATAATCAGTATTCAAAAAGCCTATTTGGAAAAAAATAGATTAGGAATTCCTTTGATTTTTATGGCAGATGTCATTCATGGTATTCATACAATTTTCCCGATTCCACTGGCTCTAGCATCTTCTTGGAATCGCCAAGTAGCGGAAGAAATGGCAGAATTATCTGCTAAAGAATGTCAAATATCAGGAGTTCATTTAACCTTTTCCCCCATGGTTGATATGATGCGTGATCCACGATGGGGACGTGTAATGGAAGGAACAGGCGAGGATAGTTATTTGAATTCTGAATTCTCAAAAGCCTTTGTTAGAGGATATCAAGGAGAAAAAGGTGAGCTCTCTGAAAATTTCCAACGTATCGCCGCATGTGTAAAACATTTTGTGGGATACGGGGCTGTAGAAGCTGGACGCGAATATAATCATGTATCGATTGACGATTTAGAATTGTATCAACACTACTTACCATCATTTAAAGCAGCAATAGATCAAGACGTCAAAATGGTCATGACCTCTTTTAATCCAATTAAAGGGATCCCATCTACAGGAAACGAATATGTCTTAAAAAAATTATTGCGAAAACAACTTGAATTTGAAGGAACAGTCATCGCGGACTGGGGAGCCATTGCACAGCTGGTAACGCATGGTGTAGCAGAAAATAAAGCGCAAGCTAGTAGCATGGCACTTAGAGCTGGATGTGATATCGATATGATGACAAATAGTTATTATGATTATCTAGAGTCAGAAATATCCTCAGGGAACGTTTCAATGGAACTGCTAGATTCAGCTGTATTACGAGTTTTATCCTTAAAGAAAGATTTAGGATTGTTCTTAGATCCGTATCGTGGTGCATTAGAGATAAATGATGAGTTCATAATGGGTAAAGAAATTCAAAAGAGAGCATTAGAAATCAGTGAAGAATCAATTGTATTACTAAAAAATACGGACAATATTTTACCCGTTACAAAATCAAAAAAAATTGCTTTGATTGGACCTAAGGCTGTCACTCAAGATGTTTTAGGTGCTTGGTCAGGTTATGGCGATCCATTGCAAGCGGTAAGTTTAGCAACAGGACTGTCAAAAGAATATGAACAAATCGAAGTAATTCCAATATCTTCAGTAAATCATATAAGTGAGGAAGAAAAAAAACAAGCAGTGCAAGCGGCAAAAAATAATGAGGTAGTTATTTTAGCGCTCGGCGAAAGTTCAGAAGAAAGTGGAGAAGCTGCTAGTAAAGGGTCGATTGAGCTTCATAGGAGTCAGATTGAGTTACTTCAAACAATAGAAAAAGAGAATAATCAAATAGTCACCGTTTTGTTTAACGGACGTCCCCTCGATTTAAGAGAAGTTGAAAAATATTCAAAAGGTATGATTGAGGCTTGGTTTTTAGGAACTCAAGCTGGACATGCCATAACCAATATATTAACTGGCCATAAAAATCCTTCAGGAAAATTACCTATGACTTTCCCCTATTCAACCGGCCAAATCCCCATTACTTATAATCATATGAATACAGGTAATCCTCTAATACCAGAACGTCAAAATGAAAAGTATATTTCGAAGTATTTGGACATCCCCAATGATCCTCTTTATCCGTTCGGATATGGACTTTCTTATACACAATTTTCATTACAGAGCCAATTAGAGATTCCAGAGAGAAATGATGATATTGTAGCAACTGTGAAAGTAAACGTTACAAATACAGGTGAAGTTTCGGGTGCTGAAGTTGTTCAACTTTATATTCGTGATCTTATTGGACAAGTCGTTCGACCTGTTAAAGAGTTAAATGGATTTGAAAAAGTATATTTGAAGCCAGGAGAACAGAAAACGATTTATTTTGACATATCACCTGAAGATTTATCCTATTATAATATGGAACTTGAATGGGTGTTGGATGACGGATGGTTTGACGTTTTTGTAGGAAATAGTTCACAGGCGCCAAAAATTGGTGGATTTAAATATGAAGCATGAAGGGAAAATAAAGAAAGAAATAATCTATCTCATGACTTTATTAGTGTAACCTTCCCATTTTCTGGTTGATATTAAAGAGATAGAGAGCATTTTGTGATGAGAATGGAATACATGAGATGTTTTTCATCAATTAGTTTGTAGTTTGGACTTTTTAATTGAGATGAGGAGTGAAAAAAATCAATTAGTTATAAAGAAAATTGATTTTTAAAAATTCAAATGAAATAGGAGTGTCACAATGATAAGGAAAAGTTTATTAGTCGTATTAAGTTTATTTTTGTTTATTATTTTTTCTACGCAAGAGGTTAAAGCGGTTGATGATAATAATACATTAGAAAGTGATATCCAAGAAGGGAATAAAATGATTACAAAAGAAAATCCAATGATATATGAGTTTGACTTAAATGCAGAAGATGATCGAATGCATAAAGCAGACGGTTGGTCAAATGGCGAAATGTTTAATAATACATGGAGAGCAAATAATGTTTTCTTTGAAGACCAAAAAATGAATCTTTTGATTGATTTGGATGGTGAAAACGCTAATCCATTATATTCTGGTGGAGAGTATCGATCAAATGATAACTATCATTATGGACTATATGAAGTTAGGATGAAGCCTATCAAAAATGATGGCGTTGTTTCATCGTTTTTTACATATACGGGGCCATCTGAAGATAATCCTTGGGATGAAATTGATATTGAATTTTTAGGTAAAGACACAACTAGTGTTCAATTTAATTATTTTACTAATGGAGAGGGGGAACATGAGTATTCTTATGAATTGGGATTCGATGCTTCAGAGGAATACCATACGTATGCATTTGAATGGTTACCAGATTCTATTACATGGTTTGTAGATGGCAAAGAAATTCATACAGCAACTGAGAATATTCCCACTACACCGAGTAAAGTTATGATGAATGTCTGGCCAGGAATTGGCGTTGATTCTTGGTTAAATGAATTTGATGGGAATGTACCCCTAATAGCGAAGTACGATTGGTTCCGGATTACACAATATAAAATGACTGAAGCAGATAAAACCGAAACAAAACAAACTGACAATCCGGTGAGTAGTAATGATGATAAAAAAACACACGAAAAAAACGAAAAATCATACTGGGGGATAGTTGGTGGATTGGGCTTGTTTATAGGCATAGGTAGCGCTATCTATTTTAAATTAAATAAGCGAAAAAAATGATAACTGTCTATGATATTTGTGTGTAATAAGTGGATAATTGCGCGGTGATAATATTCAATTTAAAACAAATGGAAAAAATCAAAATGATGAAAATAAGATAAAAAAATCACAAAGTTATTGATATCCCTCTTTTTTTGTAGTATATTAGCAAGCGGATTAATATTTAGGGGGATTATTATGAAAAAAAGTTTTGTGAAGACATTAGCATTTGGTTTGGTATCGACATTAATTTTAAGTGCTTGCGGCGCTGAAACAAGTTCAACGTCAGAGGCATCAAGTTCAAGTCAGACGAAAGAAACGCAAGCGAGTTCTGAAGTAGTCAGCAGTGCTTCTGTGTATGAATACACCAATCCAACAGAATTACAAGAAACATATGATATTGTGATTGTGGGAGCTGGTGGTGCTGGGATGGCTGCGGCACTTTCAGCAAAAGATGCAGGAATGAATCCTGTCATTTTTGAAAAAGCACCTGTAGCGGGTGGAAATACAATGAAATCTTCTGGCGGAATGAACGCTTCAGAAACAAAATTCCAAGAAGAATTAGGGATTGAAGATAGCAATGAGCTATTCTTTGAAGACACATTAACCGGTGGTAAAGGCACGAACAACCAAGAATTATTACACTACCTAGTGGATAATTCTGCTTCTGCAATTGATTGGTTAGATTCAATGGGCATTACTTTGAACAATATTAGTTATAGTGGTGGGGCAAGCGTGAAACGGATCCACCGTCCAGCTGATGGATCTTCTGTCGGAACTTACTTAGTAGACGGTTTAATCCGCAATATTACGGAGCAATCGATTCCATTGTTTGTCAACTCAGAAGTGACTAAAATTAATGAAACAGATGGAAAAGTATCTGGCGTAGAAATCATTATTGAAGGCGAAACAAAAACAATTACAAGTGATGCAGTTGTGGTTACAACCGGTGGCTATGGTTCAAACCATGAGATGATTGAATCGTTTCGTCCAGATTTAAAAGGATACGTGAGTACAACGGCTGCAAGTAGTACTGGTGACGGAATCAAAATGATTGAACAATTAGGCGGTGCAACAGTGGATATGGATCAAATCCAAGTACACCCGACTGTTGTCCAAGATTCAGGCATGTTAATCAGTGAAACCGTTCGTGGAGAAGGTGCGATTTTAGTAAACCAACAAGGCGAACGTTTCGTGAATGAATTAGAAACACGCGACAACGTTTCAGCAGCTGAAACAGCTTTACCAGAACAATATGCTTACTTAATTTTTGACAATGAATTAGCAAAACGTGCGAAACAAGTGGAGTACTACGAATCAGAAGGTGCAACGATTAAAGCTGATACAATTGAAGAATTAGCACAACAAATTGACATCGATCCTGCAACCTTAAAAGCAACCTTGGATACTTGGAACAACAACGTTAAAGAACAAAAAGATCCAGAGTTCGGTAGAGAAACAGCGATGGACTACGATTTGACAACAGGTCCGTTTTATGCGATTAAAATTGCACCTGGAATCCACCACACAATGGGTGGCGTACAAATTAATGTTGATACGCAAGTCTTAAAAGAAGACGGTAGTGTTATCCCTGGATTGTATGCTGCAGGTGAAGTAACCGGTGGAATTCATGGTCAAAACCGTATCGGCGGAAACGCTGTGGCTGATATTATGGTCTTTGGTCGCCAAGCAGGTGTACAAGCTGCGAAATACGCGAATAACTAATTGACTTTAGGCTACAACAAAACTCGTCATGAGGAATCACAGACGTGCTGATGAGAGTGAAGATAAAGCTCCATACATAAAGAACTAGAACCGTCATTTTGATCGATGATGGTTCTATTTTTTTTGTGATTTCAAAGGATTTTCGCACGTTTTCTTTCATTTTTAAACGATAAAAAGTGAAAAATGGCGGCGAGTTAAGGTACAATAGAAGAAAGAGTCCCGCTGAATTTAGAGTTGCGAGTACGAAAGAAAGGCAGGAGCAAACGATGGATTACAATGACTTAATAAATCAAGCGATGAAGCAAGTGAAAAATGAAGAAAATAAGTTGCAACATGTCAATATTTTGATTGCAGGAAAAAGCGGTGTCGGGAAATCGACATTAATTAATGCAGCCTTTCGAGCAGATTTAGCTCAAACAGGGATGGGCCGTCCTGTGACAAAAGAGATCCAGTTGATTGAAAAACCAGGTATTCCAATTAAAATTTATGATACCGTTGGGTTTGAGTTAGACAAGACAGTTCAAAAACGAACAATTAAAGAAATTAAAAAATTAGCGAAAGAAAAACGGAAAAATGCTGTTCCGGATGACGATATTCATTGTATGTGGTACTGTGTTTCGGCGCCAAGTGATCGCTTTGAAGACATTGAAGAAAACTTTATTAATGATATTGCGGCGTTAGGAATTCCAGTGATTTTAGTCTTAACGAAAGTCTTCTCAAAAGAAGCAGCAACGCAGTTAGAAGCGACGATTCGAGCATTAAGACCAAAGATTCATTCGGTCGTTCAAGTGCTAGCAAAAGACAGTGAATTTGTACCGTCTTTTGGTATTAAAGAACTCGTAGAAGAGACGTGCGAATTGCTGCCTGCTTCCATCCAAAATTCCTTTGTGAATGCGCAAAAAGGATCGTTGGCCTTAAAGAGAAAAAAGTCAAATTTAGTCGTAAAAGCAAGCGTCGCTACTTCTTTTGGTGAAGGGTTTATTCCGATACCCGTTGCCGATGCTCCGTTGATTATCGCGACCCAAATGGCGATGTTAGCCAAAATTACGACAATCTATGGGATTGATATTAAGAAAAATCGCTTAGAAACTGTTTTTGCAAGTATCATTGGGATTTTAGCAGCGACCACCGGTGGAAAAACGGCTGTGAGTAGTTTATTTAAAATGATGCCGGGAGTCGGAACGCTTGTCGGAGGGATGATTTCTGGAGGAGTGGCCTCCTTGATTACGACGGCTTTAGGACAATCGTATATTCAGCTAATGGAATTAACGATTTCTGGAAAAATTGATTTGTCTGAACTTCCAGCCGACCAGTTAGAAACAATGTTTACCGATATTTTTTCGAATTATCTTAAAAAATTCAAAGGCTTGAAACATTAAGCCTTATAGAAACGATAAAAAAGCAAAGTAAGGAGTCTATAAAGCATGTTAGACAAACAGTATTGGATTGATCAATTAGGACTATTACCACACCCGGAAGGCGGTTATTATAAAGAGTTACCCGATTCAAAGGATTGGTTTGAAGAAAAGAATCGACCGGTTTATACGAATATCTATTTTTTATTAACGGAAGAAAGTCCTTCGCATTTTCACCAATTAACAGCGGATGAAGTCTGGTATTTTCATTACGGATCGTCCTTAAAGGTGCATGAATTATTGCCCGATGGTTCTTACAAAACGACTTCTGTTGGCTTGAATATCGAGCAAGGAGACGTGTTACAATACGTGGTGCCAAAAGGATCTATATTTGGTTCATCGGTCAATGAA
The DNA here is from genome assembly GCF_001885765.1 of Enterococcus aquimarinus. GTDB lineage: Bacteria > Bacillota > Bacilli > Lactobacillales > Enterococcaceae > Enterococcus_I > Enterococcus_I aquimarinus. The sequence continues at coordinate 18,315 of NZ_JXKD01000004.1, forward strand.
GGAGATCAATATGCCCTTGTGAGTTGCATGGTCTCTCCTGGTTTTACCTTTGATGATTTCAAATTATTTACGAAATCAGAGTTATTAGCAGACTATCCCGAACATGGGGATATCATTGAGCAACTCGCTTTTGATTCATTGGATTTTTAAGGCGCTTTTAAGAACCCTTTTTTACTGAAAATAGTACAAATGAAGGCTAAATACGAGGTGCAGGACGTTCCTTTATGTTAGCCTTTTATGTTTAAAAGTATCTTTTTATTTTAAGAACGAAGTCGAAGGAGTGATTCATTAATGCCTATTATCAATTATCAAGTGCTCGAACCCTTTTATCGTATTTGGCAATCAAATGCGGTTCGGCTAAGAATGCCAACAACGGTGATTTTCATTGCACCTTACCACAATCAGAAAATGCAAGCGTTACCCGAAGTCTATCAAGCAGACTTTACGCAATTCTTAAGTGAACATGTGCGACAAACCGATGTGATCTTTGAAGTACCAACAATGGGTTGGATTGGGATTTTATTATTAGGGAGTAAAGAAAATGAAGCGTATCGTTTATTGGAACGCTTATCAAATGAATACCAAGCAAGTGAGCGTTTTTTCACATTAGAAGCAGAAAAGATTTCGTTTAAAGCAAGTATTACCGAAATTCGGCAAGCAGACATTACCTTTGAACAGATTTTGACAACCGCCCAAACGGCATTGGGCCAAATGTCGGAAACACAGGAGCTGGTCTACATTCCGGATTATCGGCAAGCCAAAAGAGAACAAGTAAAAGTGAGTATTATTGAAAGTGATCCGTTAATGAATCGAATTATTAAAGAGGTCGTGCAGAATTTACCATTATCTTCATTAGATAAAGAAATTCGAACGTTTGTGGATGGCGAAGATTTTTTGAGTTCCGATTTTTATCAGTCTCCGCATAATCATATTGTCATTATGAATGATGTCTTACCACGTAAAACGGGACTCGATATTTTAGCTTCGTTACGATCAATGCCAAATGACAAGAAATTTGTCATTTATATGATGACGAATCGAAATGCTGAAAGTGCGATGATTGATGCCTACGAAAAAGGGGTCGACTATTATTTAGTAAAACCCTTTAATCTTAAGTTGTTTTCAGCTCAACTAAAAAGGATGTTTGAAAGCCTATGGTAATGAAGAGTGCTATCCAAATAGTGGCAATCCTTGTGTGCCTTGTGTTTCTCTTTCTATTATTGATGTATCTTTATCTCGTGTTGAATAACGTTAAAATCGTCAAACAACAAAAACAATTCGCCACCTATCTTGAAACACAAGAATCTTCGTGGCTTCAATATGTGCTACATGGTGCAGCCGTCACAACAGAGATGATTCCCAAAAATGAAGGGTCGTATCGAGCGGTTGAAACAATCGGCAGTCGGTATTTTCGTTTAGCAAAAGATGTCGAAATCCATACACGTATTTCGGAATTTACCGAGCAATATCTTGCGGCGCGCTACAAGAAACAATTACGTAGTCATTTATGGAGTGTGCGAATGAACGCCTTACGATATATTGGTATGTTTGGACTGACATCCTTGTTACCAGAGTGTCGTCAGTTGCTCAAGGGGAATGTTTCGAAAGAAGAACGGTTTGAAATTATCAAATTAGTCATCTTGTATGCGCATGCCTCGGTGTTCGAAGAGATCGTGAATCCGAAACAACAAATGACCAGTAGTGAGTATAAGCAATTATTTATGATGTTAAAAAACAAGGAACGCTTCGCATTGTTTGCACAATTAGAGGGCATCCCTCCACTTGCGCAACAAGCCTTGATTGAGGTCTTTATTCAGTTGCGCGACCCGCAAATGTTACAGGCAGCCGAACAGTTACTACAAAGTGAGTGGGAAGAACTTCGAATCGGAGGGTTAAAATTACTGTCTGAAATGGGTGGAGTGGTGTCTTTAGAAACCCTTGAACCGTTTGTGGCATCGCCTTCGTTTGTCGAACGGATGTATGCGATGAAGAGTCTAAGTGCCATTCCGTTTGAAGCCACGAAAAGATTTCTGGAACAGGGGCTTCATGATGAAAATTGGCATGTGCGCAGACAAGCAGCTATTTCGCTTTGTACCAGTGAACAAGGAAAAATGTACACGAAATGGTTTATCAAAGAAAGTAATGATCGCTACGCCGTGGAGATGGCGAGTGAAATCTTAAAGCTAAAGGAGGGAAATAAGCAATGATTAAACAGTATCTCATGCTTTTTTTTGGAGGCGTCATCCTCTTTTATATGCTTTTTGTCATTGTGACGTATTCATGGATGCTCGTGAAGGCGACCCTTTACTTGCGCAAAAAACAAGGATTAGAAAAAGAGAACTTTGATGACGTGTTTGTCGATGTTTTTTATACCAAACCAGTCTCGATAATTGTTCCCGTGTATAACGAAGAGATGGGGGTTGTCGATACGGTCCGTTCTCTCTTTAGTTTACGCTATCCACAAACAGAGATTATCATTGTCAATGACGGTTCAAGCGATCAAACGCTTGAAAAAACGTTGAGAGAGTTGAAAATGATACCGATTAACAAAATTGTCCGAAAATCGATTGAAACGAAGCCGATTAGAGGTATCTACACGTCGGAATTATACCCGGATTGCTACTTAATTGACAAAGAAAATGGTGGCAAAGCCGATGCATTAAATGTGGGCATTAACGTTTCAAGCTATCCCTATTTTTGTTCATTAGATGGGGATTCAATATTAGATGAAAATTCGTTATTGCGGATTATGAAACCGATTATGTTATCAGGAGGGGATGTGATTGCTTCTGGGGGAAATGTCCGGATTGCCAATGGTGGTACGATGGAACTCGGGCATATCCAACATCAAGAACTGTCGACCAAACTGGTAGTTGTGATGCAAGTGATAGAATATTTACGTGCGTTTTTAATGGGAAGAATTGCGTTAAGTCAAAGTAATATGGTGCTCATCATTTCCGGTGCTTTTAGTGTTTTTTCGAAAGAATGGGTGATTAAGGCAGGCGGTTACGCCGTTCACACAATCGGGGAGGATATGGAACTCGTTGTCCGGTTACAACGGTTGCTTCGTGAAGAAAAAGTGAAAAAACGCATTGAATTTGTCTCTGATCCTGTTTGTTGGACAGAAGCCCCAGAACGACTCAGCATTTTAAGAAAACAACGGCGGCGATGGCATCAAGGATTACTAGAAAGTTTATGGCGCCATAAAGTCATGCTTTTTAACCCTAAGTATGGGCGAATTGGCATGGTCGCGATGCCTTATTTTTTAATTGTCGAAGGTTTAAGTCCTTTCATTGAACTGGGTGGTTATTTATACGTGATTTATGCTTATTTTACGGGGGGACTTTATTACGAGTATGCGTTGTTATTAGCCCTCTTATTTGTGTTATATGGTACCGGCTTTACGCTCGCTTCGATTTTATTTGAAATGTGGAGTTTAGCATCGTTTACCTCGAACAAAGAATTATTGCGCATGACACTTGGGGCATTTTCAGAGTTATTTTGGTACCGTCCATTAACGCTAATTTGGCGACTAGAAGGAACGTTCAACTTCATCCGTGGAAAACGAGTATGGGGAAATATGGAACGAGTGGGGTTGAATAAAGGAGAGATGAAACCATGAAGCGATTATATGTAGCAATGGGCGTCGTCTTATTCTTACTCTTGCTTCCCCTTGTGTTGTGGTTCATAAAACCGACTCACGACATGAAGGTAGCCATTATCGATAAAACAGTGGATGTCTCAAAAGTCGAACATCAGGGGATTGATTGGGTACTGGATTATGAAAAAATCGATCGTTTACAATCAACCAAGGACATTGATGCGTCAACAACTTTGTTAGAAGGAACTGCTTTACAAAAGAGTTATGAGAAGGCTGATTTTCTTTATTTAGTCGATACGGATGGTCCGATGCAAGCGACGAAATCAAGTAAAAGTGGTCTCACAGAAGAAGAATGGCAAGCGTTTGTCAAACACTTTGAACAAGAAAACAAAAGTACTTTTATTGCCGAGCACCATAGTTTTGGCTCTACTACAACGCAACAAGTCAGTGATGAGATGACAGCCTATTTAGGTGTGACTTGGAGTGGTTGGATTGGGCGTTCTTTTGAAGAACTCAATCCACAAAAGAACGCTGAAATTCCAGAATGGATCACGAATAAAAGTGAAGAAGAATGGTCCTATGAAGGGCCAGGGATTATTTTATATCATGAAAAAGATGAAGCTTATCTCGTATTAACCGAGAAGGAGCTCTTACATGATGCTAGTATTCAGGTGAAGATGAGCGATGAAGGACAAGCACAATTAGGTTTTTCAGCGACGACGGATTACGAGGGTTGGTTTGATTTAGTAAGTGCAAATTACGGTACTGAAACAGTCGCCACCTTCGACTTTCATTTAACGGAAGCAGGAGAAAAAATGGTAGCAGAACAGGATATCCCGTTGAACCTTGCAGCAATCACACAACGGACCCGCAATCATCATACAAGTTACTATTTTGCGGGTAATTTTAGTGAAGCGACGAATGTTCCGTCCGTTTATCAGATGTCGGGAATTGCTCAGCTCTATCAGCTTGGGAAATGGTTTGGTTCGGACGCGCTTTACTGGCGGCTTTATGTCCCGTTGATGCAGGCTATTTTTTCGCAACATGAAACAAAAGAGTCACCTCCCTTAACCGCACAAGAAAAACAAAAAGCGTATGCCTCACCAGATGGTTCTTATAATGCTCGAATTAATGGGGAACAATTTGAAGTCTGGCAAGAAGATGCGTGGCAACCGTTAACGATTAAAGGTGTGAACATCGGAATGGGAAAACCAGGCTATTTCCCAGGTGAAGCAGCCATTACAGAAGAAGAATATTATCGTTGGTTCGAACAAATTACTGAAATGAACAGCAATACGATCCGAGTGTATACCTTGCAACCACCGGGATTTTACCGAGCGCTAGAGCATTTTAATGCAGGGAGAGAAAAACCGTTATATGTCATGCATGGCATTTGGATTGAAGAAGAAGCCTTAGAAGAAACGCTCGATGCATACGCGGAACCGACATTAACGGCTTTTAAAGAAGAAATTGAACGTCTTGTCGATGTCGTGCATGGCAATCGTTACGTGCCATACGTCCCAGGACATGCACATGGGATGTATGACACCGATGTCTCACAGTATATTTCAGCTTGGATTATTGGAATCGAATGGTACCCTAACATGGTCGAAAATACCAATCAAGTACACGCGGGAATTGGCGAGTATCAGGGGAACTATTTTGAGACGAAAGAAGCACAACCATTTGAACATTGGCTTGCCGAACAAATGGATGCGTTAGTCACCTATCAATATGACACGTATCATTGGTTGACACCGATGAGTTTTACGAATTGGATTACGACCGATTTATTAAGGCACGCAGATGAACCGAATACGGAAGAAGACTTAGTCAGTGTCAATCCGAACGTCATTTATACCAAAGAAGCGATGAATGATCTGGGTCAATTTGCATCGTATCATGTCTATCCGTATTATCCTGATTTTTTAAATTACGATGAGGCTTATTTGAATTATGTCGATCATCGTGGAGAAAAAAATAGTTACGCAGGCTATTTACACGAGCTCCATAACGCACACCGGATGCCGATTTTAATTGCCGAATTTGGTCTTCCAGCTTCACGTGGAAAAACACATGAGAATGCCTATGGATTTGATCAAGGCTTTAATAGTGAACAAAAACAAGGAGAAGTCATTCGTCATCTTTTTGAAGATATTATGGCAGAAGATTTAATGGGCGGTTTGATTTTTTCTTGGCAAGATGAATGGTTTAAACGAACATGGAATACGGTCGATTATGATGATCCGGATAGAAGGCCTTATTGGTCGAACGTCCAAACGAACGAACAACGTTTTGGGATTCTTTCATTTGATCGCAATCTCGTCCAAATCGATGGCAAGACGGATGAGTGGCAAGAAGATGAACCTCTGTTGACGACAGAAGATCTTACCTTGCATGTCAAGAGCGATGAAACGTATCTGTATTTAACCATTAAAAGTAAGCAATTAGAAAAAGAAAATGTCCGGATTCTACTGGATACAGTGGCTAACCAAGGGAATACCTCAGATCGCGAGACGGGCGATCAGTTCCCCGCACCGGTTGAATATTTGGTGAAACTAAATCAACAAGGCGAATCGCGGATCGTGCAAGATGTCTATTATGACTATTTTAATTATCTGTATGCGAAAAAATTGTCACTGATGCCCGACCGAATGCCGAATCCGCAAAAAGATAGTGGGCAATTTTCTACGATTGATTTTGTCTTAAATAAAGCGTTGACGTTACCTGATAGTCAAAAGAAAATTCCATTTTCATCATATGAAACAGGGCTATTGCGTGAAGGAACGTCTGATCCGACTGCTGTCGATTTCGATTCTTTAACCGATTATCATTGGCAAGGTGATACGCTTGAAATTCGGTTACCATGGTTATTGATTGGTGCGACAGATCCAAGTCAAAAGAAATTCCTAGGAGATTTTATTTCGGCGAATGAAAAAGTAGATGAAGTGATTAAAGGGATTGGCATTGGTGTTTATTTTGAAGGACAAGCACCACCGAAAAGCTTAGTAACGTATGAGTGGCAACCATGGGATATTCCTCAATCAACGGAACGTTTAAAGGCGTCGTATCCTATCATTCAACAATTATTTGCCGAATACGAATAAGAATGATGAAGCAGTATTTTTCAACGTGTAGCCATCATGCCTACTTTTGAGGTGTTGGCACTAAGAAAATAAAAGATGAGGTGAAAGAGATGCTCATTCGAGAAATACAAGAAAAAGATAACCAAGCAGTCGAGCACCTCATTCGGACATGTTTAATCGAATTTGAGGCTGATAAAGAAGGTTGTGCTTGGTCAGATCCGCAATTAGGTGTGTTCTCAGAAGTTTATCAACCAGAAAAATCGTGCTATTGGGTAGTGGAAATGGCCGGCGATATTGTTGCAGGATGCGGAATCGGTCCTGTTGAAAGCAAACCGAATGTGTGCGAATTACAAAAAATGTATGCTTTCAAAGAAGCCAGAGGAACGGGAATTGCTAGTCAATTACTCGGAATCGCGCTCGCATTTGCCAAACAGTTTTATGAGGAGTGTTATCTGGAAACCTTTAGCAATATGGAAGCTGCGAATCAATTTTATCAAAAAAACGGCTTTATTGCCTTATCCTCACCACTCGTTGAAACACCTCACTACGCGTGTGACAAGTGGTATCTGAAACGTTTGTAAGCAACATCAGAGATGATAAAAGTCGTGTTATTCTTAGAAGTTAGCGGCGCTACAGGCTCACACTTGATTCTTTTAATTGCGAGCTTGTAGCGAAGTGTTTCGAAAGAATCATCGAATGTTGTCTAAATACCCACGAAATATTTGTATAAATGAAACAGGCTACGACTTTTGTCACTGCTTGTTTCATTTTTTTGATGATTGTAAGAGGGTGAGGGGCAGCAAAGATTTTGAAGAGATAACGATGATTATCAGGCGCGATGCTTGTATCAAAAGGCGCTATCCTTTATGATTGAAAAGGAGAAATGACAGGAATGCTATTGAAAAAGGAGATACGAATGAAATGACCCATGCACTCGAAATAACCGATTTAAAAAAAGTTTACGCGACGGGAATGGAAGCCTTAAAAGGGATTGATTTAACAGTCGAAGAAGGGGACTTCTATGCCCTTTTAGGCCCAAACGGCGCAGGAAAGTCTACCACCATTGGCATTGTGACCTCGCTCGTGAACAAAACAGCAGGTCAAGTGAAAGTTTTTGGTTATGATATTGATACGCAATTGGTTCAAGCCAAACAACAAATTGGGCTAGTTCCACAAGAGTTTAACTTTAACCCTTTTGAAACGGTCGAACAAATTGTGGTGAACCAAGCAGGCTATTACGGTGTCCCACGGAAAGAAGCACTCAAGCGGAGTGAGAAATATTTGAAACAATCGAATCTGTGGGAAAAACGCCATGTCCGCGCACGGATGTTATCAGGTGGGATGAAGCGTCGTCTGATGATTGCACGTGCGTTGATGCATGAACCGAAGCTATTAATTTTAGATGAACCGACTGCCGGAGTCGACATCGAATTACGCCGTGACATGTGGGAATTCTTACGAGAATTAAATGAACACGGCACGACGATTATCTTAACAACTCATTATTTAGAAGAAGCCGAAATGTTATGCCGTAATATCGGGATTATTCAATCAGGACGAATGATTGAGAATACAAGTATGAAGAAATTACTCGCAAAATTACAATACGAAACGTTCATTTTTGATTTAGCACCCTCCCAAGTGGCACCGGTCATTACCGGTTATCCTTCTTATTTAGAAGATGAGTTGACGTTGGTAGTAGAGGTCGAACGCGATCAAGGGATCAATGCGATTTTTGACCAATTGATTGCCCAGGGCATAAAAGTATTGTCCATGCGTAATAAATCAAATCGTTTAGAAGAGTTATTTTTGAAAATTACAGAAGAGAAAGAGCAAGTGGGGGCTAGTCATGTTTAATCTTTATTTTACTGCATTAAAAAGTTTAGCAATTAAGGAAACCAATCGTTATTTACGGATTTGGGTCCAAACGTTAGTACCACCAGTCATCACAACGTCCATGTATTTCGTGATCTTTGGCAATTTAATTGGGGGTCGAATTGGTGAAATGGACGGCTTTTCGTATATGGAATTTATCGTGCCAGGCTTGATTATGATGTCTGTCATTACAAGTTCGTATTCGAATGTCGCATCCTCTTTCTTCTCACAAAAGTTCCAAAAAAATATTGAAGAATTATTGATTGCTCCTGTCCCAACGCATGTGATCATCTGGGGCTTTGTGATTGGCGGTTTAGGCCGGAGTATCTTAGTAGGTACGTTAGTTACGGTCATCTCATTGTTTTTCGTGCCGCTGAATGTCTATTCGTGGGGCATTGTTGTTGCGACATTACTGATGACAGGCATATTATTTTCACTCGCTGGGTTATTAAATGGCGTCTTTGCTCAAAGTTATGATGATGTCTCAATCGTTCCGACTTTTGTCTTGCAACCATTAACTTATTTAGGTGGCGTCTTTTATGCAATCTCGATGTTACCGCCTTTTTGGCAAGCTGTTTCCAAAATCAATCCAATCGTTTACATGATTTCAGGTTTTCGGTATGGCTTTTTAGGAATAACGGATGTTTCAATTATTAGTTCCATGACGATCTTGATTGGTTTTATTGTCGTTCTTTATACGATTTGTTGGCAATTAATCGAACGTGGTCGTGGATTAAGAAGTTAACCTTGTAACGAAGAACTCTTTTTTGTCCTATTACCTATTAAACGAAACTTCTTCTAGTATTAACGTAGAAAAGATTGTTAAAAAAATAGGCTCTTCACTAAATGGTGTTGATGGAATCTCGCGCTCCCCTACGAAAAATCGCCTTGTGTGAGGAGCTGCGAGACCGCATCGAGCCTGTAGTCTCTCAGCTCGAAAGCTTCAAACTCTAGGTAAGTGCTCAAGCACAAACCTAGAGTAATTCACATTTCGTCTTTTGACGCAGCTGACACAAATCGTTTTTCTGCGATCCGCTAGTGTCTAATATCTTTTTGGTGCTTATTTTGTCAATATTTGAAAGAAATGATAAAAGAAAATAGTTTAATGATAATCCCGTCATCGCTAATAATAAACTATCCTAAATAAAGTGTTGGAGAAAGATACGGACATCAGTTATCAACACTAGAAAGTTATACAACCAAAAAATAAAACAACATACGCACTAAACGCCTAATAGAGGATATAAAAGAAAAAGTGAATTTGCTTCGTTAAAATGGTTTTGAATAAAGCTTGATAAACGACGAGTGCTAAAAAAACAGTAACGATGTATTCAATGAAATGAAAGCTGATTCGAATGGCACGATTATTTTCAATCATGAATGCGTGTCCTCCTTTAATCGTGATGAGTGCGAATGAGTGATAATCCACGTTCTTATTTCTTTATTATGCATCAAATAAATGTATCGGATGAAGATTTCATGACAAATAGCGGGAGTCGTAATTGTTAATTTAAATGATTCTTGTTACAATTAATTAGTAAGCAAGAAGGTTCGAGTAGCGAGAATATAAGATTTTTTTTGTTGTACAGTTTAGCACGACATGTTGAAAATAAGAGGAGATATCACAGAATGAGAAATATTAAATTAACGATTGAATACGATGGTCGCCGTTACTTGGGTTGGCAAAGACTTGGGGATTCTGACAAAACGATCCAAGGGAAAATCGAAGGAGTCCTAAAACAGATCTTAGAAGAAGATGAGATTGAAATCATTGGTTCGGGTCGTACAGATGCAGGCGCCCACGCGCGAGGACAAGTGGCCAACTTTAAAACAGAAAACGAGATGTCATTAGCGAAGATGACTGAGCTGCTAAATCGTTATTTACCGCGGGATATTATCGCAAAAAAAGTCGAAGAAGTACCCGATCGTTTCCACGCACGTTACAATGCAAAAGCGAAAAAATATAGTTACTACGTTTGGGATAACATGATTCCATCCGCTTTTGAAGGATTCCATAGTTTTTATTATCCAGAAGATTTGGATATGGAAAAAATGCAACAAGCCTGCCAAAAACTAATTGGGACGCATGATTTCATTGGTTTTTCATCCCTGAAAAAATCAAAAAAATCAACTGTCCGCACAATTGACGAAATTTCGATTGACCGCGAAGGCGATTTATTACACTTTACGTTTGTGGGCGAAGGTTTCTTGTACAACATGGTTCGCATTATGATGGGCACCATTTTAGAAATCGGAGCAGGTAAATTACCATTAAGCGCGATTGATGAAGTATTCGCTAAAAAAGTCAGAGCAGATGCCGGCATGACGGTACCCGCGCAAGGACTATTTTTAGATGAAGTGTATTATAACTAATCCATCAAATGAGAGGATAGCCGATTTTCTTTGATAGAGAGTCGGTTTTTTTTACCTCAAAAGTTAACGTTTACATCAATTCGTTCTTATGTAATATTAAATTCAAGTTTAAAAGGATTGTGACTGTTCGGCAGGCAAAACCTAAATTGATAAAAGGTCAGTTAAAACAGGAGGCGACGTTGCTTCAGGTTTTAGTGGAGCTTTCGTCAATTTAGGTTTTTTCTTTATCCACGATAAGGAAGGAGGAGGAATGCATCGTAAACGATACAACTCGAAAGTTGAAATGATCGATCGGATTTTTTAAAAGAGAGAATGAGAAGTTGCTTGGCAATTCGTCAAGTTAAATGATTAAACAGTCGTTTGAGAGGAGAATAATAAATGGGATTTAGAAAAGATTTTTTATGGGGTGGCGCAACAGCTGCCAATCAATGTGAAGGTGGGGATGATCAAGATGGCCGCGGATTAGCGAACGTCGATTTAGCGCCAACTGGAAAGGATCGCTTCCGTGTCATTACAGGAGAAAAGAAAATGTTTACGTTTGACGAAGAACATTATTATCCTGCAAAGGAAGGAATCCATATGTATCATCGTTACAAAGAGAATATTGCGTTGTCCGGTGAGATGGGCTTTAAAACGTACCGTCTTTCAATTGCTTGGAGTCGTATTTTTCCTAAAGGGTATGAACAAGAACCGAATGAAGAAGGGTTAGCATTTTACGAGAATATTTTTCTTGAATGTCGTAAATATGGGATTGAACCACTCGTAACGATTATACACTTTGATTGTCCAATGCACTTGGTGGAGCAATATGGCGCATGGCGTAACCGTAAGCTAGTTGGCTTTTATGAAAACCTTAGTCGTGTGATCTTTAATCGTTATAAAGGACTAGTCAAATATTGGTTAACATTTAATGAAATCAACATGATTTTACATGCACCATTCATGGGTGCAGGGTTGTACTTTGAAGAGGATGATAATAAAGAACAAGTAAAATATCAAGCTGCCGACCACGAATTATTAGCAAGTGCGATTGCGACGAAAATCGCGCATGAAGTAGACCCAGAAAATCAAGTGGGTTGTATGTTAGCTGCTGGAACTAATTATGCTTGCAGCTGTAAACCAGAAGATGTATGGGCTGCGAAGAAAGCAGATCGCAAACGAAGAAAAAATCATTTGATTGGTACAAAAAAGTTATCGCAAGCAACGGTGAAGAGTTATAAAACAAAAAAAAACATTCAGGAGAAACACGGATTCACGTGTTCTTCTGAATGTTTTTTTTTGGTTTACCACTCTCTAGGTTCGTAGTTTAATTCTCTAAACAGTGCTTCTTTTTCTTTCTTTGATAAATAACGCCATTGTCCAACGGGTAAGTTCCCTAATTGGATGTTCATAATGCGCAACCGTTGTAGACGGTAGACGTTATAGCCCAGTTCTTCACACATTCGGCGAATTTGACGGTTTAAGCCTTGAGTGAGGATGATTTTAAAGTCGTATTTTGATAATTGTTCGACTTCACATGGTAAGGTCGTTGTCCCTAAAATCTTCACACCACTGGCCATCGCTTTTAGAAAGTCAGGGGTAATCGGACGATCAACGGAAACGACATACTCTTTTTCATGTCGACCTTCAGGACGTAGAATCTCATTGACAATATCGCCATCGTTTGTGAGTAAAATTAACCCTTCAGAGTCCTTGTCTAAACGTCCAATATTATAAACACGCGGTGTATGATTGACTAAGTCTGCAATATTCCCACGTACGTTTTTTTCAGTCGTACTTGTAATCCCAACCGGTTTGTTAAGTGCGATGTAGACATTATTTCGCGCAACGTATAGCTCGGCTCCATCGACGAGTACCTGGTCTCCAGGCTCGACTTGGCTTCCAATCGTTGCTTTCTTTCCATTAATCAATACGCGGCCTTCGTTAATTAATTTATCCGCCCCGCGCCGTGATGCTTTACCTGCTTCACTAATATATTTATTAATTCGCATACGTCACTTCCTTTATTTCAGAATTAGTTGTCCTCCTAACTATACTGAATCTCAAAGGGAAATCAAGAGTAAAAATAGGGAAAAAAGGAATGAAGACTTTGCTTATTTTTTTATTGAGTATTTTCATCTTTGTTTTATTTTAGGTTGTTAGTTCTAAAAGAATCTGTTGAATTCTTACCATGGTTTCTTCTGGTAAAGCGTCATAGCCATTATTTTTGGTATTCATTTCTTGGATGAAAGCGAGGCGCCGTTTCATCGCGGTGATAAACTGTTGGCGATAGACAGGTGAATCAAAATCAGGTTGATACCAAGGTACTGGCGAATAACTTAGGCCCTTCACTGGTCCAAAAGGGGTGAAGCCGGCTGTTTCATCGATGATTTTTTCAATCATTTCGAGCGTTACATTTGGAGGGATATTATAACCGTTGAAGGAACCGGTGTTTAGGATATAGCAAGTTGTTTTTTGCTTAGTAAAGAGCTGTTTAAAATGAAGATAATCTTCTGCTAACGGATAACAGCGGAAAGGATTGGCAAAGGGTTCAATGACTAGTGCTTGTAAATCAACATGGTCGGCGACATTTTCAGCACTTGAGCGTTGCGTTGCTAAAGTCGCACCAAAAACCGCAGCTAACATGGGATCGTCAATACGAATAACAGGTGGGAGGCTCTCATCTTTCATAATCCAATAAACGGCGTCGAGCGATTGTGTCAAATGATCGACCCGATTGGGTGTCGCGAAGCGTGATTTCATCGCGCGGCCATTATTGTTCCGAATATCCTCGGTAACGAGTACTTTTTGATGATGTTCATCTAACGTGACACCAACGTTTTGACAAGTCAGCAAGTATTTTACCTGTTCGCTATCCATCGGGTAGTCTTGCGTTTTATCAAAATAGGTAGGTTCCAATGCCGTGGTTGCACCGGTTTCTTGATCAATGATGAATGCATCGTCATGGAGTACTGTAACGTGATACTTTTGCCCATGAGAAGCTAACGTAATCGTTGATTTTCCTGAACCAGAAAGTCCGTAAGTAGCCATTGTATAGGTTTTATTTGCGAGTTGAAATTGTTTTACACCACCGTGGCATGCAAGATAGCCATTGCGATGAGCCGTGGCCCAAGCTAATGTCAAGGTCGCTTTTTTGAGTTCTCCGAAATAACGTAATCCTAAAATTGCAGCGACATTTCGCTTGGGATCAAATAACGTCAGACCGAGTGGATAATCAGGATGGCGCCAATCTGGATCGCAATAAAGATACAAATCATTCTCGTTGTATGGTTGGGACTGTTGATAACGTTGTTGGTATCGTGCATTGAACGGTTGAAAATTCAACAAATAAGCATAAAAATTTGCTTCATAACCGATAGGAACTAAAAGATGTGCCGCCACCATAAAATTTTCATTCAAACCGACGACGACATCCCCGCGGTAATAGTATTTATTCGCCCCTTCAAAAATGGCTTCGCGTAAAAGAGCGCTATACTTTTTTTCATCGACTCCCGGTTGCCCAATCACTCGTCTGGCTGCAGCTGTCCGCCCAACGATCGCGCCATCATTATGGACCAGAATCTTCGCATCTTCGGGCAAGTCTAAGGCCAGTGCTCCTTCAACAGGTAAATCCGTCACGATCACACTTGGACTTTTTCGCGCTAAGTGATAGGCGTCACTTACTAACGAAATTGGCACCACATTATTGCCATAAAAAGCAGTTTCGATGATTGACTTGATACTGGATAAGAGGGGATGATTCTTTTTGATCGCTGTTCGCTTAAATTGCTTGATGGTACTCATTTTTCGCACCTCGCTTTCTTAAAAAAAACCACATTATTTTCTTTATTTTAGCATAAATCAATGGAAATCACGTTTGAGAACCCTTTCGATTATCGTGTATAATAAGAATATCAACAACTTCGCATAACGCGTAGTGAGTCTTTCGTTCCATGAAATGCTGGCGAGGACTACTCATAAAAAGAAAGTAGGAAAGAATATGTCATTAGTTGAAGTGAATTTTGTTTCGAAAACATTAGTTAGAACGGTTACTTTCACAGCCATTATTCCTGTCGAAAATGTCTCTTCAAAAGCAGATGGGACTACTCAAGGTCGCTTAAAAACCTTGTATTTACTCCATGGCGCCTTGGGAAATCATACCGATTATATTTCAGGAACGCGGATTCAACGATGGGCCGAAGACAATAATTTAGCTGTCATTATGCCATCAGGCGAAAATCAATTTTATGTCGATAAACCCCAAAATGGCGAGTTCTATGGTCGCTTTATTGCAGAAGAACTGGTCGAATTCACCCGTAACCTGTTTCCACTTTCTCACAAAAAAGAAGACACGTTCATCGCAGGGCTTTCAATGGGGGGCTATGGTGCATTGGTGAATGGCTTGAAATATCACGAAACATTTAGTCATATCGGTGCTTTTTCGCCAGCGGTCTTTTTAGATCAACTACTATCCGAAGAACCAGCGACTGCCGGAAGTGGCTTGTTTAATCCCGGTTTTTATGATCATGTTTTTGGTGGCATCAAATCCATTAAAAATAGTGACAAAGATTACGAATTTTTAGTCGATGAATTAATCCGTCAAAAACAAGCAATCCCTCAAATTTATTTGCCAATTGGAACAGAAGACTTTTTACTAGATTCTGTTCGAAATTTCCATGAATTTTTAACGAGTCGTGTAGTCCCTCTGACCTATATTGAAGATAAGGGTGGCCATGACTGGGATTTTTGGGATACGTATTTAAAACGCTTTTTAGACTGGTTACCACTGGATGAAAAAAAAGCAAGTCTCAACAGTGGGAATGTGACGGGAGAATCATAAGAATAGTTGCTTCCATTCATGTCATTAGCTAAAAAGTTTGGTATAATACGGTGAATGAGAAATGGAAGGTGTTAATGATGAACCATAATGACCGCTTAACGCGTTTGCGCTACGCACTGGATATTCGAGATATTGATATGATTAAAATTTTCGAATTTGGTGGCGTGACTGTCACAAAAGAAGAAGTACGCGAGATGTTGAAGAAGAAAGATGAAGAAAATTACGAGATAGAATTAACCGATGAGAATTTTGAACGCTTCTTAAACGGGATGATTATTTCGCAACGTGGTCCTCGCGAAGGCAACGAAGAGCCGATTTTTGAACTGCACAAAGGAAATGCCAACAATTTATTGCTGAAAAAATTGAAAATCGCACTCTCTTTGACAAGTGATGATATGTTGAATCTGCTAGATGAAGCAGGAGTTCGAGTCTCTAAAGGTGAGTTGAGTGCTATTTTACGCAAAGAGGGACATCGCAACTACAAACCGTGTGGAGATCGCTATGCACGTAATTTCTTAAAGGGCTTAATGCTGCGTTATCGCGACTAATCGTAATATCTTCATTCTTTAGGATTTCAAGAAGCAAGGAAAGAGTGCTAGAAAGGTAGAGTTTCTACTTTTTTAGCGCTCTTTGCGTTTTGTTGGAAAAATTTATTTTATTTACTGAAAAAAATGCAGATATTCCTACTTTACATTTATTTTTTCCTCTCTCCTGTAGTATACTTTTACTATCAATAAAAAGGAGTGATACCATGATAAAAGTTGCAATTGTCGGTTACGGAAATTTAGGACGTGGCGTTGAGCGTTCGCTGAAACAAAACCCAGATATGGAGTTAGTCGGTGTGTTTACAAGAAGAGCACCGGAAACCGTTGAAACAGACGGTGCAACAGCTTATCATATGCAGGACTTAGTAGCGAAAAAAAATGAGATTGATGTCTGTATCTTATGCGGTGGTTCCGCAACAGATTTACCCGTTCAGACACCAGAAATCACGCAACACTTTAATACGGTCGATAGTTTTGATACACACGCGAAAATACCAGAACATTTTGCGGCAGTCGATCAAGTGGCAAAAGAAAATCACACAGTATCAGTGATTTCCACTGGTTGGGATCCAGGTTTATTTAGTTTAAACCGTTTATATGCGCAAGCGATTTTACCACAAGGCGAAACGTATACGTTTTGGGGGAAAGGCGTGAGCCAGGGCCACTCAGATGCGTTAAGAAGAATTGAGGGAATTGCAGATGCGACGCAATATACCATTCCGAATACGGAAATCATTGAACGATTAAAAGCCGGCGAAAAACTAACCTTAACCACGCGTGATAAACATTTACGTGAGTGTTTTGTGGTCTTAGAAGAAGGCGCCGATGAGGAAAAAATTACGGAAGAAATCGTGACGATGCCCAACTACTTTTCGGATTACGACACAACGGTTCATTTTATTTCTCAAGAAGAACTGAATCGTGATCATAAAGCAGCTCCTCATGGTGGGACCGTGTTACATACTGGAACTACGCATGAGAATACGAAACAAGTCATTGAATATCGTTTAGATTTGGAAAGTAATCCTGAGTTTACTGCGAGTGTCTTAGTAGCGTATGCCAGAGCGGCTGTTCGCTTAGCAAACGAAAAACAATTTGGTGCCTTTACCGTCTTAGACATTGCACCAAAATATTTATCACCAATCGATGTGGAAACACTTCGTAAAGAGTTATTGTAAAAATCACCTATAAAAATGGCAATCCTCCAAATTTAATTAAAAGGGGATTGTCGTTTTTTGTATTTAAAGAAAGGTTAAAATTTCAAGCGTTAGAAAGATTGATTGGTTTTTTTTGAAATTTTCAGGCTCTTCACCAAATAATGTGGATGACATTTCGCGCTACCCTATGAAAAATCGCCTTGTGTGGGGGCTGCGAGACCGCATCGAGCCTGTAGTCTCTCAGCTCGAAAGCTTCAAACTCTAGGTAAGTGCTAAAGCACAAACCTAGAGTAATTCACATTTCGTCTTTTGACGCAGCTGACACAGGATGTTTTTCTCAGGTCCGCTAGTATTTCAACTCTTTTTGATGGCTATTTCGTCAAACAATGAAAGAAATGATAAAAGATAATGTTTAAGCGATGAGTCTATCATCAAAAAAAATAATCTATCCGAAAAAAATGTTGAGGAATAATACGAATTTTAGTCATCAACACTAAAAGTTATACAGCCAATTTTCATTCGGTTAGTAAAAAATGGTCGTGTACTGTGTTACCTTAGAGGACTTTTGAAGGATACAATCAGATTGCTAAACTGCACATTTGTCTGGTGTTTTCTGAAGCTATAAAAGTATATTTGACCATTCAGGCATCAATTTCAACCGTTCAGGGTGAAATTGATCATAAACAATCTCTTTGTGTTAAGATTAATACGCTAAAAAAATAAAGTGGTAGAAAGAAGGAATTCAAATGTAATCACGAATAAAATTATTACAACAATAAGGTTGTTCGTGATCATGTTATCATCATTAATTTTACCAACCAGACAGGTATCTGTATTATATGCAAATGACATATCTGAAAATGTAAATAATCTATATGAAGAAATTTTATCTAATCAAATAGCCTTATAAGAGATATCTCACTTACTAGGAGAGCTCTTCAGCAGATTTTATTGTGAGATTCCTAGTACCATAGAAAACTACCAAAAATTAGGATACGCTAATTTTACTTACAGTTCTTGTGCTAGAGATAAGGCCTGTCTTGGCACAAAGATAACTAGAATTATAGAATTTATGGTAGTAAGTATGATTGCTCTAATTCTGGGGAGTCTTGTAAAAATTGACTTAGCACTATATGATGTAGGTCAATTACTTAAAGATCAAAAAGCTCATATCTGGTCAGTTTCGAAACTTAGAAACATAGTAGCTAAAACACTTGTTGGATATGAAGCTATAAATGGACAATGAACAAAAGTAAATTATTATTCTGATAGTAAGAGAACCAAACTTATTAATACTATCAATGAAACATATTGGGGTGGATAAAAATGAAAAAGTCTGGGAAAGTAACCGCCATAGTAATTCCTTTGTTTATAGTACTCTATCTTTTACCTTATAGTACTGAAAAAAAGTGGTTGTCTATTATTTTAGGAGTATTTTATTTAGTTAGTTTGGCATATTACTATAAAAAAGAGAAAGATTTTTACTAATAGAATATAGAAAGGATGTTTACTTGATGAAATTAAGTGTATTAGACCAAGGGATTATTGCAAAAGGTGAGACTGCTGAGCAAGCACTCGCTCAAACAGTGGCCTTGGCAAAAGCAGTAGATGAATTAGAGTATCACCGGATTTGGTATTCCGAACATCATTCGAGTCGTGGCCTGGCAAGTACTGCCCCTGAAATCGTCGTCGCGCATATTGCTTCTGTTACCAAAAATATTCGTGTCGGGACAGGTGGCGTCATGTTAATGCATTATGCGCCATATAAAGTTGCGGAAGTTTTTAATACGTTAGCGACGTTGCATCCGCATCGGATTGATCTGGGAATTGGTCGAGCTCCTGGGGGCGATTACGGTGCCATGTTGGCGTTGTCTCAAGGGAAAAGACCCGAACTAGACAATATCTATGAAAAAATCGAAGAAACATTGCAATACATGAATCAAAAGCATCCGAATACTCAAGCGTTTGCCGGCCCAATCGCATCCTCTTTACCGGAAGCGTGGTTACTTGGGTCGAGTGGGAATAGTGCTCGCCAAGCTGCAGAATTAGGAATGGGGTATTCTTATGCGCACTTTATCGGTGGACAATTGGAGACGACCATTTTTGAACAGTATCGTCACCATTTCACACCTTCCTATTTTATGGAAAAACCCCAAATGAATGTGGGCTATGCGACGATTACGGCAGATTCGAAAGAAGAGGCTGAATTTGAAGCGGCTAGTTTGGATTTAATGTTTTTGAATATCGAAAAAGGAATTTCAGGTCCGCTAGTCTCTCCGGAAGAAGCTTTAAGTCGACCTTACAGTGAGATGGATAAAATGCGTATAGAAGCCAATCGTCGTCGGATGATAGTCGGTACAACGAAAGAAGTGGCTGAAACCTTAAGACAAAATGAACAAAAATATGGTATTCAAGAAGCGATGATTGTAGCGATTCATTATTCGAGAACGTCTCGCTTAAAGACGTATCAGTCCTTGGCAAAAGAATTTGGTTTGCTTTCATAAGTCCCTTACATTAAAATTAAATGAATCTTTATCGTTGACTTTCATTTTATTCTCATGTAATATGATTTCAAATCAAATAAAAAGCGATACAAAAGAGAAGTAACTTTAGATAGACTTTGCAGAGAGCTGATGGTGGTGAGAATCGGTAAGTCAATAGAGCGAAATGGACTTTTGTGCTGAAAGACTGAAAATAGTAGGTTTTTTCCGGGAACTCCCGTTAACGAGGAAGAGTATTATGTGATACTTGAGAGAGAAAATGAGAGAGAAACTTTCATTCATTGAGGTGGCACCGTGAATTCATCGCCCTCAACCATGCGGATATTTAGCATGGTTGAGGGTGTTTTTTTTCAATAATATTTCAATAATAATAGAAAGAAATCATAACTAAGAAGAGTAGTCAAAGAATGCGATGTTGTAGAGAGTCTGCGTTTGGTGAGAAGCAGATACATCCGCTTTGGTGAATGGGCTTGGTAGAAGAATCCTTGAAAGAAAAGTAGGGGATTTCCGGGAACTCCCGTTATAGAGAAAGATTGTTGATAGACAGTCGATAGAGATCATAAGAGCCTTTTGGTTGTTATGAATTGAGGTGGTACCGCGTATTTTCGCCCTCAAACACATGCTTTTAAGCATGTGTTTGAGGGCTTTTTTTATTACATTGAGGGAGTGTGTACAGATGAGGAAAATCAAAAAAATGAATGGTGATTGTGTCACGCCAGTTTCGGCTTTTTTACGAATTCGAGGAAAAAATAAATGTTTACTAGAAAGTATCCCTCGAGAAAAAGAGACGAGTCGCTATTCGATTATTGCCTATGATCCTGTGTTAGAACTGCAATATCAAGAAGGGACTTTTATAGTTAGCAATCAATTAACTGGTACGAGCAAAACGTATCAGACAACCGATCCGTTGAAGGAAATTGAACGATATGTCTTAAAAGAGACGGCGTTACTCGAAGACTTACCTTTTCAAGGAGGAGCGATTGGCTACGTGGGCTATGATGTGATTGCTTGTTATGAAGACATTGGAACATTGCCACCCGATGAACTAGCGATTCCGGCACTCGATTTATTATTGTTTGAACGCTTCGTGATTTTCGATCATCAGACAGAAGAAATGACCTTGGTCGTTGAGAATACATATAGTGATTGTGGTGAAGCGGAGTTAGAGAGTCAACTCGAAATGTTAGCTAGAGAATTAGGGACGCCAACGCCCAAAGAACAAGCACCGTTAGCCGATGAAACGTTACATTTTACGAGTAATTTTACGCAAGAAGCGTTTGAAGCGGTCGTTCAAGAAGCCAAAGACTTAATCACAGCGGGTGATCTCTTCCAAGTTGTGCCTTCTCAACGCCTACGAGCTCGTTTTAAACAAAGTCCTTTTGATTATTACCGGAAATTACGTTTGTCGAATCCTTCTGCCTACTTATATTATTTAGATTTTAACGAAACCACCAAAGTCATTGGGACATCACCAGAAAGTCTCGTACAAGTCAAAGGAGAGAAAGTCTCGACGAATCCGATTGCCGGGACCAGAAAACGGGGCGCCACTAAAGCAGAAGATAATCGTTTGGCAGAAGAATTACTAAATGATGAAAAAGAACGAGCAGAGCATTTGATGTTGATTGATTTAGGACGAAACGATATCGGTCAAATTGCTGAGATTGGGAGTGTGACGGTGCCGCTTTATATGGTGATTGAAAAATATCGTTATGTGATGCATATTGTATCTCTCGTTGAAGGCCGGTTGAAAAAAGGCTTAAGTGCAATGGACGCCTTAAAAGCGACGTTGCCAGCAGGAACCGTGAGTGGAGCGCCAAAAATTCGCGCAATGACGCGCATTTATCAATGGGAACCGGTTCGTCGAGGGGTATATGCGGGGGCAGTCGGGTATTTTTCGCAAGACAATCAAGCGGATTTTGCGATTGGGATTCGGACTCTCGTTTTAAAAGACCAAATGGCGTACGTACAAGCAGGAGCCGGAATCGTCTATGATTCCGATCCGACTTCTGAATATTTTGAGACGTTACAAAAAGCCAAAGCCCTCTTGGAGGTGGGAAAGAAATGATTTTAGTCGTAGATAATTATGATTCGTTTACCTTTAATTTAGTGCAGCAATTTAAAGACCAACCAATCATCGTCCTAAGAAATGATGATCCGACGTTATTCGAAGTCGCAAAAGAGGCTCGCGGGATTGTCCTATCGGCCGGACCGGGCCATCCAGCAGAGGCGGGTTTTCTAAAAGCAATCATCGAAAGATTTTATCAAACAACTCCGATTTTAGGGATTTGTTTAGGCCATCAAGCGATTGGGGAAGTCTTTGGGGGAACGATTACGAAAGCTGCGAACATCATGCACGGCAAACAATCGCTGGTGACGTATCGTCCGATGGGAGTCTTCCAGGCGTTAGAGGGCGAATTACAAGTTATGCGTTATCATTCTTTAGTGATTGATCCAAAGACGTTTCCACACGAAGTACTAGAACAAGTTGCGGAGACGCCCGATGCAATTATGGCGATTCAACACAAAGAATTTCCGGTGTTTGGATTACAATTTCATCCCGAATCATTAGGAACACCAAAGGGCCAAGCGTTCATTCAGCGATTTATCGAGATTGTGGAGGAGAGTCAATGAAAAAAATATTTGAACAATTATATAGAGGCGAACACTTATCATTTGAGGAAATGGCCGCGATAGCAGAAACGATTTTTAATGGCCAACTGTCTGAAGGTCAATTAGGTGCATTCCTTGTTGCTTTAAAGTATAACGGCGTCAATGTTGCCGAACTTTCAGCGTTAGCGCAAGTCATGCAAAAAAACGCGGTAACGATTACGAACGCTCCCCTCAATTCCATGGATAATTGTGGAACGGGTGGCGATCACTCCAACAGTTTTAACATTTCAACGACAGCGGCTTTTGTCTTAGCAGCAGGTGGCATTGTGATGGCCAAACATGGCAATCGTAGTATTTCTAGTCGTTCAGGAAGTGCAGATACGTTAGAAGTATTAGGGATTCGTTTAGACGCGACACCAGAAGAACTAGGCGCGCTACTCAATCAGGTTGGGATTGCATTTTTGTTTGCTCCAGCTATGCATCCGAGCATGAGAGCCGTCATGAAAATTCGGCAGGAATTGGCAACACCGACTATTTTTAATTTAATTGGTCCGCTGATTAATCCCGTACCATTAGAAACCCAATTGATGGGCACTTACGCAGGAGAAACTCTAGTCGAGACGGCCTTAACGTTAGGAAATTTAGGGCGTAAACAAGCAATCGTCATTCATGGTGCAGGTGGGATGGACGAAGCTAATTTATCGGGTACAACGCAGTGCGCGATGCTCCGAAACGGTCAAGTACACGAATTTAAATTAGTGCCAGAAGAATATGGCTTTAGCCCAACACCGATGAGTGCCATTACCGGTGGGAGTCCCAAAGAAAACGCTGAAATTTTACGCAATGTCTTAAAAAACCAACCCTCTCCTTATCTAGAGACTGTCGTGTTAAATGCCGGATTGGGCTTTTATGCGAATGGCAAAGTAACGAGTCTCGCTGATGGTTTTACTCTAGCCAGAGAATGCCTAGCTACGGGAGCGGCGTTCAATAAATTAGAAGCCCTTATCCAAGCGCAAAAATAGGAGGAAGTCGCATGAATTTTTTAGAGAAAATCCTTGCTGAAAAAGCAATTGAAGTAGAAAACATGCCGTTAGAAGAAGTAAAGCAAGTGAAGACACGACCTTCATTTTATGAAACGGTTAAAAAGAGTCCAGAAAAAGTCCATTTACTCGGTGAAATTAAACGAGCCTCTCCATCAAAAGGGAATATTAATACCGAAATCGATATTTTAGCACAGGCGAAGAAGTATCAAACAGCCGGTGTGAGCGGAATTTCCGTTTTGACCGATGAAGTCTTTTTCAAAGGAAGCATCGAAGATTTGAAATCGGTCAGTGAAGTGGTCGATGTTCCTTTGCTTTGTAAAGATTTTATTATTGATCAAAAGCAGCTGATTCGTGCTAAGAATGCTGGAGCAAGCATGATTTTATTAATTGTAGCGGCGTTAACAAAAGAAAAATTAACTGAACTGTATCGTGCAGCGCGAGCGCTCGATTTAGAAGTCTTAGTTGAGACGCATGACGGGGAGGAATTAGCGATTGCTCAAGCGTTAGGCGCAACAATCATTGGGGTCAATAATCGGAGTTTAAAAACTTTTGACGTTTCAATTGCAACAAGTGAAACGTTAGCCCCAGAACCAAGCGAAATTTTATATATTAGCGAATCAGGATTTAAAACCGCGGATGATGTAGCCCGAGTAGCCAAAGCCTATGACGCAGTGTTAGTCGGAGAAACGCTAATGCGCGCTGAAAAGGCGAAAGAAGTAGCACAAGCGCTACAAGTGAGTCGCGTATGACGAAGGTGAAAATTTGTGGCTTAATGGATCAAGTCACGGTCGATGAAACGGTTCAGGCGGGGGCAGATTACCTGGGCTTTGTTTTTGCCAAAAGCAAACGAAACATCACACCTGAGAAAGTTCGAGCCATCACCCGAAATGTACCCGAGAAAGTCAAGATAGTGGGTGTATTTGTTTCGCCAAGTTTGAAGGAACTGGAAGCCGTCATTCGGATCGCGAAACTTGATTTGGTCCAAATTCATGGAGAGTTGTTCCCAGAAATCGTGTCGCGCATCTCTATCCCTGTGATTCAAAGTTTCGATGGTCAAAGTCCTGAACTCCCCTCCTTACTCGCTAGTAGTACCGCTGATTTTTACCTACTGGATGCCCCGATTACGAATGAAACCTATGCAGGGGGCAACGGCAAGACTTTCGATTGGCAAAAAATCAGTTCAGAAAGTCAAAAACAATTAAAGAAAAAACCATTTTTTATTGCCGGAGGATTAACCCAAGCCAATGTGACAGAAGCGATTCAATTCTTTGAACCC
This sequence comes from Enterococcus aquimarinus, assembly GCF_001885765.1. Lineage (GTDB taxonomy): Bacteria > Bacillota > Bacilli > Lactobacillales > Enterococcaceae > Enterococcus_I > Enterococcus_I aquimarinus. The sequence continues at coordinate 43,201 of NZ_JXKD01000004.1, forward strand.
TTTGCAGTTGATGTCTCAAGCAGTGTGGAAACAGATGGCGTGAAAGATGTAACGAAAATAAAAGCCTTTATCAAGGCAGTGAAGGAGCAATAAAGATGTATCAACAACCAGATGAAAAAGGCTTTTACGGTGATTTTGGCGGACAATTTGTTCCTGAAACACTCATGTTTGCCTTAAAAGAATTGACGGCCGCGTACGAAGATTCAAAAGAAGACGAAGCGTTTCAAAAAGAATTAGCCGCTTACTTAAGCGATTATGTCGGAAGAGAAACACCACTTTATTTCGCCGAACAATTAACAAAAAAACTCGGCGGGGCTAAAATTTATCTAAAAAGAGAAGATTTAAATCATACCGGAGCCCATAAAATCAACAATGCGTTAGGTCAAGTGTTACTGGCAAAGAAGATGGGGAAAAAGAAAATTATTGCTGAAACAGGTGCGGGACAACATGGGGTTGCGACCGCTACTGCTGCGGCTTTATTCGGTATGGAATGTACTATTTTTATGGGCGCACTGGATGTCAAACGCCAAGCCTTGAATGTCTTTCGGATGGAATTACTTGGTTCAAAAGTCGAAAGTGTGACAGCGGGAAATAACACGTTAAAGGATGCGGTCAATGAAGCCTTGCGTTACTGGGTCGCCAATGTGGAAGATACGCATTATATTTTAGGATCCGCGCTAGGACCTCATCCATTTCCTGAAATGGTCCGGGATTTTCAAAGCGTGATTGGCAAAGAAGCCCGCCAACAAATTCTAGCAAAAGAAGGCCGTTTACCAGACGTTGCGATGGCTTGTATTGGGGGTGGTAGTAACGCGATTGGTCTTTTTTATCCTTTTATCAATGACGAATCGGTTCGCTTAATTGGTGTCGAAGCCGGTGGAATGGGTGTAGAAACGGATGAACATGCGGCGACGATGACAAAAGGAGAAGTTGGCGTACTCCATGGGGCTCGTATGCATTTACTACAAGATGAGGACGGGCAAGTCATTGAACCGTATTCGATTTCAGCAGGTCTGGATTATCCCGGTGTCGGACCCGAACATTCTTATTTAGCACAAGTCAAACGAGCAGAGTACGTGGCAGTGACCGATGAGGAAGCCTTAGAAGCGTTCCATCTACTGTCGCAAACCGAAGGTATTATTCCGGCTTTGGAAAGTTCTCATGCTTTAGCGCAGGTAACCAAACTCGCACCAACGATGGATAAAGAACAAATTATCGTAGTCTGCCTTTCTGGACGTGGTGATAAGGATGTTCAACAAATAAAAGAAAAAATGGAGGCCGAGACGAATGGTCGATAAAAGTTTAACCGTCTATTTACAAGAAAAAAAAGCAGCCGGACAGAAAATTTTTGTGCCGTATATTGTGGCTGGGGGAAATGGACTGGAACGCTTAGAAGACGAAATCAAGACGTTAGCTGAAAATGGTGCTACGGCAATCGAACTTGGAATTCCTTTTTCTGATCCTGTGGCGGACGGTCCGATTATCCAGAAGGCCGCGTTAGAAGCCTTTAAGCATAATGTCACGTTCCAAAAAATTATCGAAAAATTACAAGTCATACATTCGCCGGTTCCAATTGTTTTAATGGGCTACGCGAATTCATTTTTTCATTACGGGTTAGAAAAGTTGTTGGTTGATTTAGAGAAGACCGATGTGAAAGGATTGATTATTCCTGACGTCCCTTATGAACATCGCGAACTAATTTTGCCGAAACTAGCGCAGACAGATATCGCTTTGATTCAGTTAGTGACCTTAACAAGTACGAAAGAACGGATGCAAAAATTAGTCGAGGTTGGCGAAGGCTTTATTTATGCCGTGACAGTCAATGGGACAACCGGCATTGGTCAAACGTATCGGGATTCGTTAAATGAACACTTAGCCTTTATTACGCAAATGAGTTCCATTCCTGTTCTAGCAGGCTTTGGCGTTTCAACGCGCGAGCAAGTGCAACGATTTAATGAATTTTGCGATGGGACAATTGTTGGCTCAAAACTCGTTGCTTCTTTAGCCGAAGAGGGCGTGGAAGCAACAGGTAGACTGGTGGCAGAACTGACAGGGAAGAATGAATAGCAAAAAAAGCGAACGATTCGTTGTTCGCTTTTTTTATTCCTCCCCATAGATCTCAAACCCAAAACCTTTAATATGATTCTTCAACATCGTTAAATACGACCGCGCAATCGGACTGAGCTCTTTTTGTTTTTGTGTCAACCAACCGAGCGTAATCGTATCATCGTACTCTAAAGGGATGGCGACAATTTTATCGTCGTTTAACTCACTACTAATAATACCGGAACTAATCGTATACCCATTCAGTCCCACCATTAAATTAAAAATCGTCGCACGGTCGCTGACTTGGACGTTCATTTTACGAACTAACGTGCTTAAAATTTCTTCTGAAAAGTAGAAGGAATTATTTTCTCCTTGCTCATAGGAAAGATAAGGATAGTCTTCCAGATCTTCTAATGTCAGGGATTTTTTTTGTGTTAAAGGATTGTCGCGACTGACAAAAACATGGGGTTTCGCATCAAAAAGGGGCGTAAAGACGAGATTTTTTTCTTTAAAGAGTTTGGTCATCACTTGTTTGTTAAAGGAATTTAAATACAAAATGCCGAGTTCACTCCGAAAACTAGTTAAGTCATTAAAAATATTTTCAGTTTCTGTTTCTCGTAACGTAAAACTATATTCATCGGTATCCACACTATGAATGAGTTCGACGAACGCATGCACAACGAATGCATAATGTTGGGCAGAAACGGAAAATGCTTGTTTACGCAATTGTTTATTTTTATATTTTTCTTCTAATAAATTGACTTGATCAAGGATTTGTCGACTATAAGCTAAGAATTCCCGTCCTTCTTCGGTTAAGGTGACGCCTCGTGGATTACGTAAGAGAAGTTGGACGCCCATTTCACTTTCAAGTTCTTTAATGGCATTGGAAATACTTGGTTGCGTTAAAAATAATTCTTTGGCTGCTTCGTTAATGGAACCTTTTTCGACAATTTTTTCTAAGTAGAGTAACTGTTCTAAGCGCATGAAAACCCTCCTTTTTTTCATACTATAGCAGAAGGTATAGTTTAAAGCTATAGCCAGGTCCTGTTTTTTACAATTATCGGGAAATCAAAAAGCGTGATAGATTATTACCTAACAACTCAAGGGGGAATAACTTATGACAACAACGATTATCGGTTTTCCAAGAATCGGCGAACAACGTGAATTAAAATATACGACTGAAAAATATTTCCGTCATGAAATGAACGCAGAAGAATTAGAAGCGTTTGGGAAAAGCTTACGTCAAAAACATTGGAACTTAATAAAAGACAGCGGAGTTGATACGATTCCAAGTAATGACTTTTCTTTTTATGATACGACATTAGATACCGCCTTTTTACTGAATTTAGTCCCTGAAGTATTAGCGACGATTGAATTATCCGATTTAGATAAATATTTTGCTTTGGCGCGTGGCTACCAAGGAGAAAAGGGCGACATCAAAGCACGACCGATGAAAAAATGGTTCAATACGAACTATCATTACATTGCACCAAAAATTGAACTAAACACAGACATTCAATTAGTCGGCACAAAAATCTTCGATGAGTATGTTGAAGCAAAAGAGTTAGGAATCGAAACGAGACCGGTGATTTTAGGTCCTTATTCCTTACTGCATCTCAGTGAACTGGATGAAGGGGTGAATCGCCAAGCGGTTATCGAGGCTTTCGTTGTAGCATACAAAGCAGTCTTCACTCGCTTAACAACGCTAGGAGCTGAGTGGATTCAACTAGATGAACCGGCTTTAGTCAAAGATTTAACGTCGGATGAAATTGCTGAATTTGAAGGGATTTATCAAAGTTTGTTAGCTGACGAGACCATCAAAGTCTTATTACAAACATATTTTGGCGATGTTCGTGATATTTACGAGACACTCATTGCACTTCCTTTTGCTGGAATTGGTTTAGATTTTATTGAAGGGATTCAAAATAAAGCACTTGTTCAAAAAGGATTTCCTAAAGACAAAATCTTAGTTGCAGGAGTGGTCAACGGGAAAAATATTTGGCGCAATAACTATCAAACAACATTGGATCTATTAACCGAATTAGACGTGAAAAATGTGGTGTTATCGACGTCATGCTCCTTACTTCATGTGCCTTTTACAACAGAAAATGAAACTTTCCCAGCTGAAATCAAAGAGCATTTCGCTTTTGCAAAAGAAAAATTAACAGAACTTTTGGAATTAAATGCGATTCTGGCTGGTAATGGGCAAGATGAATTAGCAGCCAACCAAGCCTTATTCACGAAAGAACGATTTGTAAAAAATAAAGCATTAAGTCAAAAAATTGCAAACTTAACAGAAAAAGATTTCACTCGTACGCCAGCTTTTGCTGAGCGTGAAGTCTTACAAAAAGCACAATTTAACCTACCTGTTTTACCAACAACGACGATTGGTTCTTTCCCACAAACGAAAGAGGTTAAACAAACCCGTGCGAAATTTACTCGCCAAGAAATCACCCAAGAAGCTTACGATAATTATATCGCAGCCCAGATTGACGACTGGTTGGCATGGCAAACATCGATTGATTTAGATATCTTAGTCCATGGAGAATTTGAGCGCAATGACATGGTGGAATACTTTGGTCAAAACTTATCGGGTTACTTATTTAGTCAAAATGGATGGGTACAATCTTATGGGACTCGTGGAGTGAAGCCACCAATCATTTGGGGTGACGTTGTACGAGAACAAGCCATTACTGTCAAATGGTCGCAATATGCGCAAAGTCAGACGGATAAAATTGTCAAAGGCATGCTGACAGGTCCGGTAACAATCTTAAACTGGTCGTTCCCTCGAGAAGATATTTCTTTGAGAGAGTCTACCTTGCAAATTGCGTTTGCGATTCAAGAAGAAGTCCTTGATTTAGAAGCAAATGGCATTCAAATGATTCAAATTGATGAAGCGGCGTTACGTGAAAAATTACCACTTAGAAAAACCGATTGGTACGAGGAGTATTTAGAGTGGGCCATTCCCGCATTTCGCTTAGTGCATAATAAAGTCCAAGCGAAGACGCAAATCCATACGCATATGTGTTATAGCGAGTTCACGGATATCATTTCAGCGATTGATCAAATGGATGCCGATGTGATTTCTTTTGAAGCTTCACGTTCCAATTTAGCGATTCTTGATGAATTACAACGCCAAAACTTTAAAACCCAAGTCGGACCAGGCGTTTATGATATTCACTCACCGCGAGTACCATCTGTGGAAGAGATTACGCAAACCATTGAGACGATTTTAACGAAAGTACCATTAGAAAAAGTTTGGATTAATCCAGACTGTGGCTTAAAAACTCGTGGAGTGCCAGAAACCCGGGCAAGTTTAGCCAACATGACGGAAGCAGTGAAAGAGATTAGAAAGGGGCTGTAGTCAATGCTTCAAGGCTTATCTTTTGAGGTTTTTCCTCCGAATACCACAATCGGAGTAAATAAATTAACCCAGACATTAAAGGAGTTGCAACAGTTACAACCAGCGTTTATTAGTGTGACGTGTAGCAATGGAACGAATCATGTGGCAGATACCACGGTTAAAGTGGCGAGTTACATCCATCAAGAATTGCATATTCCAACCATTGCTCATTTACCGGCAACCTATTTGTCAAAAGAGGAAGTCGATGAAGTGTTGCAGCAGCTGGACCAGTTGGGGATTCACCAAGTTTTAGCTTTACGTGGCGATATCTTAACGGATGTAGTTCCAAAAGCTGATTTTAAATATGCCGACGAACTGACTCGTTACATTAAGGAGCAAGCCCCTCAGTTTCAACTAACGGGGGCCTGTTATCCAGAGATGCATCCCGAATCCAGTAGTCGGATTACAGATATTCAAAACTTAAAGAAAAAAGTCGATGCCGGTTGTACGCAGTTGATTACCCAACTTTTCTTAGACAATGAGTTGTTCTATCGTTTCCAAGAGTCGTGCTATTTAGCAGGAATTGATGTGCCGATTTTGGCAGGGATTATGCCAATCGTCAATCGTAATCAAGCGTTGCGTTTGCTTAAGACAACCCAAACGCAATTGCCACGTAAATTCTTGGCCATCTTAGAAAAATATGAACACAATCCGATTGCGTTGCGTGATGCAGGACTCGCTTATGCGGTGGATCAAATTGTCGATCTTGTGACACAAGATGTTTCAGGAATTCATTTGTATACGATGAATGATGCTCAAATCGCTCAACGCATTGTCGAAAATACGCATTCTCTTTTTGGCGAGAATAAAGTACGAGTTGGATGAAACAAGAAATGTTCGCTTTTGATAAGGCGAATGTTTCTTGTTTTTTTGTGGGATCGAGGCTATCGCGTGCGAAGTAAAAACATCACTCGAAATAAAAATGAGTGAACGGATGCCTTTCCGATTGATTTAGTAACATTTTCGTCACCATTCCTTGTGAATAATTCAAACGAGCCATTCTTTTGATAAAATTCGAACGAAAGGCTGAAAAGAATTCGCTAATGGAATTGCTTTTTACTAGTTTATGTGGTTAAATTTTAGTAAACACTTAAAGGAAAGGTGAAATCATGGCTGGAATTAGAGATGTAGCAAAAAGAGCGGGTGTATCGATTGCAACCGTTTCGCGCGTTTTAAATGAAGATCCAACGTTATCCGTGACGGATGAAACAAAAGAAAAGATCGCTGAAGCCGTAGCATTTTTAAATTATAAAAAGAAAGTATCAAACACAAAGATGAAAGACAGTATTATCATCATCACAACGGTTTCCGAAAGCGATGAACTCGAAGATCCATATTTTCGTCGGATTCGGCGAGGAATTCAAATGGCGGCGGAGGCACGTAAAATTGCGATTAAACAAACAATCCGTTTGAGTGAAACGCCATTAGACGAAGAGGAACTTAAAAAATGTGGGGCAGTTTTAATGATTGGACAAGTTTTACCGGAAGTGACCGCCTTAGTGAAACAACTGAATCCGAAGTTAATCGTGATTGACGATCCCCAAACGGATCCACAAGTGGATGCGATTTACACGAACTTTCAAGCGGCGACCTATGCCCACTTAGATCGCTTATATCAACAAGGACATCGCAATATTGCGTTTATTGGGGGCAAGCGAATCTTACTTGATGCCAAAGGAACACGCTATGAGTGCGAGGAAGATCAACGACAACTAGCCTATGAGTGGTGGATGCGCGAAAAAGGCTTGGATGATTATGTACACGTTTACTTAAATGGTTGGAGTACGTTAGATGGCATGAAAGCAGGCGAAGAATTAATTCAAGCACAAGCGCAGTCTTTACCGAGTGCCATTATGGTAGGGAATGATCCGATTGCAGTAGGTGTTTACCGCGCCTTGAAAAAAAATAATATTCGCATACCAGAGGATGTCTCGATTGTTAGCTTTGATAATATTGAAGTTGCAGAGTATTTAACGCCATCGTTAAGTACAGTGAGTATTCATACAGAAGAAATTGGTAAATTAGCTGTTAGCTTAGCCAAGGAGATGCTAACAGAAGATAAAAAGATACCGGTTCATGTCATTGTATCGTATGAAATGATTGTGCGTGAGAGCGAGAAAGAAGTTCGTTCTTTATAGTTAACAGTTCAGAAAGTGTTAACCAAAAATGTTTACTTTTATTTAACTAAAATAGTTGACATTTTAACTGGTTAACATTATGATATAACTATCAAAGAAAACGCTAACACATTATGAGGGGGAAATACAAATGAAAATCAACAAAAAAATGACTTATGCAATGGCGATGTTTGGAGTGACACTTTTACTAGGGGCATGCGGCAACGGCAACTCGGCAGATGATGGCAAGACAGAAATTGAATTTTTTAGTCAAAAGAAAGAAATGCAAGCCACATTACAAGAAATTATCGATGATTTTGAAAAAGAAAATCCAGATATTAAAGTCAAATTTACCAATGTACCGGATGCGGGTACTGTTTTAAAAACACGGATTTCAAGTGGTGATGCACCTGATGTGATTAACGTCTTCCCACAAAATGCGGATTTTCAAGAATGGGCAAAAAATGATGTTTTCGCAGATTTAACCGAGAAAGAATATTTAACTAATTTATCCGAAGGCGCGGGCGAAACCTACGCGATTAACGACAAAATTTATTCAGTCCCTCTAACAAGTAATGCTTGGGGATTCTTCTATAATAAAGATAAATTTGAAGAACTTGGATTAGAAACACCGACCACTTGGGCAGAATTTGAAACACTTGTGCAAACAATCCAAGATAAAGACGAAGTTCCTTTTGCTTTATCATTAACACAAGCAGATGCTTGGACGCTAAATGGCTACCATCAATTAGCTTGGGGAACAGTGAATGGCGGTTTTGAAGGGGCAAACGATGCACTCGTTCGCAGTCCTAAAGGCGGCATTCAAGTCGGTAATGCAGACTTTGATAAAGTAGCGGATCAATTAGACTTATTAAACGGAACGGGTCAAAAAAATGCGAATGGCGCAACGTATGATGACGCGGTAGCAACATTTGCGAAAGAAGAAGCGTTAATCTTCCCGAACGGCATTTGGGCATTGCCAGCAATTAAAAATCAAAGCCCAAGTTTTGAAATTGGCATGTTTGCTTATCCTGGTCAATCCGCTGATGAAGCGATGACTGTTGGGGCGGCAGACTTAGCACTATCGATTTCTGAAAGCTCAGAAAACAAAGAAGCAGCGAATACCTTTGTGGAATATATGACGACAAAAGCAGCAATGCAAAAATATTACGATGTTGACGGCGCACCAACTTCAGTGACGGCAGTAGAAACAGAAGGCCGCTTCCCAGAAACAGAAGGCGTTACTCAATATGTCTTCACGGATCAACAAATCGTGTGGTTACAAAAAGAATGGACATCAGAAGAAACATTCCATCATTTAACCGTTGAATATGTGAACAATCAAGATAGAGAACAGTTAGCAACAAACTTAAATAACTTCTTTGACACAATGAAGTAGATAGTAAGAGGGGATTATAATGAAAAAAGGTAGTGTACTCAATCGGAACTGGGCGTATTTATTCGTCCTAGTTCCTATCGCCTTACAATTGATTTTTTTCTACGCACCAATGGCACAAGGATTTTATTATAGTTTTACTAACTGGACGGGCTTAACGAATAATTATGACTTAATCGGTTTTCAAAACTATCAAGCCATTTTAAGTGATCAGCGATTTATGAAGTCGGTCAGTTTTACCGTTATCTTCACCATTGGTTTGATTGTGGGTGAGGTTTTAATTGGGATCATGGTGGCACGTTTTTTAAATCGCAAAATCAAAGGTGTCGGTTTTTTCAGAACAGCGTATTTCTTTCCAGCCGTTCTAAGTACCGTGACACTAGGACTGATTTTTAAACAAGTATTTAACTACGGCTTACCTCAATTAGGAGAGAAATTAGGGATTGGCTTTTTAGAACAAAACCTGATTGCGAACGAGAAAACAGTCTTTTGGGGCGTCTTGTTCGTCGCACTTTGGCAAGGAGTAGCGATGCCAATTGTCATCTTTTTAGCGGGCTTACAAAGTATTCCAGAAGAAATTTTGGAAGCTGCTTCAATCGATGGTGCAACGAATCGTCAGAAGTTTCGTCATATCGAATTGCCTTATTTACTACCTTCATTGAGCATGGTATTTATTATGGCACTAAAATCTGGCTTAACAGCTTTTGACTTGATTTTTGCTTTAACAGGTGGTGGACCAAGTGATAAAACAACGACACTCGGTTTATTAGTCTATAATTATGCGTTCAAGAGTAATCAATATGGGTATGCCAATGCGATTGCCGTGGTCTTATTCCTAGTGATTGCCGTCATTTCGATTATCCAAATACGTTTGTCTAAACGTTTTGAAGTGTAAGGGGAGAAAATAACATGAAACAAAAAGGTTCATTTTTTAATTACTTATTTTTAAGTGTCGGTTTTGTTGTGATTTTTGTTCCTTTATATTTAACGGTGATCAGCTCATTTAAAGAAACAAATCAAATTACGGGGAACTTTTTCGGACTTCCGAATCCATTTACAACCGATAATTTTCAACGACTCATTTCAGATGGGATTGGCCAATATTTTTGGAATTCGACGCTCATTACCGTAGTATCCATTGCGCTCATTACTTTTTTTGTCCCAATGGCGGCATTCTCAATTGCCAGAAACATTTCTAAGAAAAAAGCCTTTGCGTTAATGTATTCGTTTTTAATTCTTGGTATCTTTGTTCCTTTCCAAGTTATTATGATTCCGATTACATCGATGATGACAAAATTAGGACTATCAAATATTACAGGATTGATTATTTTATACTTAGCTTACGCTGTGCCACAAACCTTATTTTTATACGTTGGTTACATTAAAACAGCTATTCCGGTTGACCTGGACGAAGCTGCTGAAATTGATGGTTGTGGCAAATTCCGGATGTATTTCCAAATTATGTTTCCTTTAATGAAACCAATGCATGCGACGACTTTAATTATCAATGCATTATGGATTTGGAACGACTTTTTACTCCCGTTATTGTTATTGAATAAAGATGATTCGAACTGGACATTACCGCTCTTCCAATATAACTATCAAGGGCAGTACTTCAGTGATTATGGACCATCATTTGCTTCTTATGTCGTCGGAATTATTGTCATTCTCTCTGTTTACTTAGTTTTCCAACGTAACATTATTTCAGGGATGACGAATGGATCGGTTAAATAATCGCTTATCAAATCGAAAAATAAATGAAAGTGAGTCTATAAAATGATTACATTTAATAAGGAACAACAAGTGTTTCATCTGTGTAATAATCAAATTAGTTACTTAATTGAAGTGGAAGAACATGGGTATTTAGCGCATCTTTACTTCGGAAAAAAAATTAACCATTATTCAGGTCACTACCAGTATGTGCGCGATATGCGCTCCTTTGGTCCCTATCCAGAAGCAGCTGACCACGATACTTTTTCGTTAGATACGGTCATGTTAGAATACCCAGGTTATGGCTTTGGTGATTTTCGTGAACCGGCCTATAATTTCAAGTTGAAAGATGGTAGTCGAATAACTGATTTTCGTTATGACTCTTTCGAAATTGTCCAAGGGAAATGTACGATTGAAGGATTGCCCCATTTATATACGAATCAAGAGACGGAAGCTGAAACCTTAATCATTACCTTAAAAGATGACGTAGCCAAGTTACGCTTGAAATTGAACTATACGATTTATCAAGATTACGCAACCGTGATCAGATCCACAACGTTAATTAACGATAGCGCAGAGACGGTTGAAATCAATCAATTAGCGAGTCAAGCACTCGATTTTCCGAATCGTTCATTTGAATTGATTCATTTGAATGGCGCTTGGGGAAGAGAACGTCAATTAACCAGAGAAAAGATTGAAATTGGAACGAAAGTCTTGGATAGTAAACGAGGTTCTAGTAGCCATCATCAAAACCCATTTGTGACACTTGTCGAACCAACAACAACCGAATTTCAAGGGGAAGCCTATGGATTTTGTTTGGTTTATAGCGGAAACCATCAAACCGTTATTGAAAAAGACAACTATAGTCAAACGCGGGTAGTGATGGGCATGAATCCTTTTAACTTTGCATGGCAATTACCAGCAGGTGAAAGCTTCCACTCACCAGAAGTCGTGAATGTGTACAGTAATCAAGGGTTAAATCAAATGTCAAAAACATACCATGATTTATTCAATCATCATCTCATTCGTGGAGAACATCAATTAAAAGAACGTCCCGTTTTAATTAATAACTGGGAAGCAACGTATTTTGATTTTGACGATGCTAAAATTCACGGTATTGTTGATGAAGCACAAGCGTTAGGAATTGAGATGTTTGTCTTAGATGATGGATGGTTTGGTGAACGTAAAGATGACCATCGTTCGTTAGGTGATTGGTATGAGTTTGAAGGCAAGCTTGAACAAGGATTAGAAGGGATTGCCCAATATGTTCACGATAAAGGCATGAAATTCGGCTTGTGGTTTGAGCCTGAAATGATTTCCAAAGATAGTGATTTACACCGAGCGCATCCTGATTGGGTGTTAAGTGTTCCAGGACGACCGCGTTCATTGAGTCGTCAACAGCATGTCTTAGATTTCTCGCGTGCGGATGTCAGAGACCATATCTATCAACAAATGACAGCCATCTTAGATCGTGTGCCGATTGATTATATTAAATGGGATATGAACCGGAATATGACGGAAGTTTATTCTCTGTTGCTAGATCCTGAGATGCAAGGAGAAGTCTCTCATCGCTATATTTTAGGATTATATGAATTCATGGAGAAATTAACCCAAGCATATCCACACATATTATTTGAAAGTTGTTCAGGTGGTGGCGGTCGCTATGACGCGGGAATGCTTTATTACATGCCACAAACATGGACAAGTGATAATACCGATCCAATTGCACGCTTGAAGATTCAGTATAGTACGAGTCTTGTTTATCCGATCTCAACAATGGGCGCACATGTTTCGGCGATTCCAAATCATCAAACGGGACGTGAAACAAGCCTGGATATTCGCGGCAATGTCGCAATGTCTGGTGTCTTAGGCTATGAACTTGATTTAACGACGCTATCCGAGGAAGAAAAAGCCTTAATTGTGAAACAAGTTGACTTCTATAAAGAACACCGTCAATTACTGCAATTTGGAGATTTCGTTCGTCTGAAAAGTCCGTATGAAGAAAATGAAGTGGCTTGGATGTTTGTCTCAAAAGATAAAAAAGAAGCCATTGTCTTTTATTTCCGCGTTCTTGTCGAAGCTTCAGCACCTTATGTCACATTGAAGTTAGCACATTTAGATGAAACACTAGAATATCAAATTGCGAATCACGTGATTTCAGGTGATGCGTTAATGAATATCGGCATGTACATCGATCCGAAATTACATGGTGACTATGCAACACAAGCCTTTATTTTAAAAGCGAAGTAAAAAAGCACATCAACACAAAAGCGATAGCAAGACTGTTTAGGCAGTCTTGCTATCGCTTTTGATTTTGTTTAAAAAGATTCATCGCAGGATAAATCTTTTTTGAAAAGTCATTTGTTACTCAATGCTGTATCAATTATTGTTCGATTGCTTCGGCTTTTTTTACCGCAGATAATAAGCTTTGGAAGAAGAAGAACAGTCCGATACTTAAAATGATGTGTCCTAGTCCAGCCATACCACTAATCGCTGCGTGTTCACCTTTTCCTAACACTTGCATGCTACCTCGGATGATCATCATTAAAACCGTTAATCCAAGACCACTGTTATACAGGATATAGAATTTTTTAAAGTTTTTTTCTTTGGAGAGATGGAAGGCTTTTTCTAACAATAGAACAATTAAGAAAAAGAACATACCTAATACTAATAAATGGGTGTGTAAAACACTGAGTTGTGTCACTCCGGTAAACTCATTCATCTTGGTGAACTCACGGTAAAAAATACCTGACACGAGTCCTAAAATAGTGTACGACATACTGGCTTGCGCGATTTTTTTCAATTAAATAACCCTCTCTATCATCCAATTTCGGTTGCTTTAATCGGTTCGTATAAGAAGTTCATACGAGTGATTAAGACTAAAGTGACATTTTGTCACTACTCATTAAATCTAGCATATCTTGTCTTTCTTGTCTAGTCTCGTGCAACAATCAAAAGAGGATGCAATGCCGTGATTTCTTCCTCACAAAAAAGGATTCGCTTTCAATTATCCTTGATGTAATCTTTTCAGAATTTTTTTTCAGATCCTTCATTTATTAGTTGTCAATTTTGGTTTTTTCTGTTTGAATAGTACAAGAGCATTTCTTTTGTTTTCAATATAGATGAGGGGTATGTGGAAAATGGTAAAGAAAATCGGTTTTGATCCAAAAAAATATATCGAAGAGCAATCGAAGTATATTTTAGAGCGTGTGAATCATTATGATAAGTTGTATCTTGAATTTGGAGGGAAACTCATTGGTGATATGCATGCGAAACGAGTATTGCCGGGCTTTGATCAAGATGCAAAAATTAAGTTATTACATAAACTAAAAGATCAAACAGAAATTATCATTTGTGTCTATTCAGGTGATATTGAACGTAACAAAATTCGTGGGGATTATGGGATTACATACGACATGGATATTATGCGTTTAATTGATGAATTGAGTGATTACGAACTAGCCGTCAATAGCGTAGTAATTACCCGCTATCGTGGTCAACCCTCAACGAAAATTTTTATTAATAAATTAGAGCAACGTGGGATGAAAGTGTATACGCATCGTGAGATTGAAGGCTATCCTGTGAATGTCGATCAAATCGTGAGTGACGAAGGATTTGGACAAAATGATTACATTCCAACAACGAAACCAATTGTGGTTGTAACGGGACCAGGAGCTGGCAGTGGCAAACTTGCAACTTGTTTGAATCAACTGTATCACGAGAGTCGTTATGGACATACAGGTGGTTATTCGAAGTTTGAGACATTCCCTGTTTGGAATATCCCATTAAAACACCCACTGAACATTGCATATGAAGCCGCAACGGTCGATTTAAAAGATGTCAATATGATTGACTCGTTTCACTATGATTATTACGGAGAAGTGGCGATTAATTATAATCGAGACATTGAGACGTTCCCGATTATTAAACGGACAATTGAACGGATTACTGGAAGAGAATCTGAGTTTCATTCACCAACCGATATGGGTGTGAACCGCATTGGCTTTGGGATTATTGATGATGAAGTGATTCAAGAAGCGTCCAGACAAGAAATCATTCGTCGTTATTTTGAAACCGAAAGCAATTATAAAAAAGGATTAACTGATATTGACCCCGTGAATCGCATTCAAATGATTATGGAAGAATTAGATTTGCGTCCTGAGCATCGCGTTTGTGTTAAACCTGCGCGTGAGTATTCTGAGCGCTTAAAACAAAGCAAGGAATGGGATCAAGAATTCACACCGCCTGTCATGGCCTTAGAATTAACGGATGGCCAGATTATTACTGGAAGAGGATCTGAATTAATGGATGCCAGCGCTTCTGCTGTGCTCAATGCCATTAAGTCGTTAGCCAATATTAGCGATGATATCTTGTTATTATCGCCTAATATTTTAGAGCCGATTCAGCAATTAAAAGCCAATGAACTATCCGGTCGTATTACCTCGCTAAATGTTTCTGAGATACTGATTGCCTTATCTATTAGTGCTGTAACCAATCCAACCGCTCAAATCGCTTACAGCAAGCTATGGGAGCTAAAAGAGACACAAGCACATTCAACGGTCATTTTAAATAAAGATGATGAGCAAATTTTAAGAAGTTTGGGAATTTCATTCACTTGTGATCCAAACTTCCCATCTAAAAACTTGTTTTACGTCTAATGTAGTGCCTGGTTTTCGTGCTTTGAATAATGAGAGATGTTTTTCTAAATCAATTCTAGAAGTTCGATAACCCCAAAAAAACAAAAAGAAAGTCTGCAATGGGACTTTCTTTTTGTTTTTTTATGCTTTAAGTATTAAAAATCGCTTGTTGTCACGAGTATTTATGAATAAAAAAACATCGCGCTGACGATAATCAATTGCAACAATAGAATCAAAGGAATGCCATACTTAAATCGTTTCTTCTGAGTTTTGTGGCGGAAGAGGTGACTGCCAATAAAAATGCCAATCGCACCACCACACAGGGCCACGATAAATAATGTTTTCTCTTGAATCCGCCAAGCACCTTTGATGGCTTTGGCTTTGTCGCGGTACATCAAAAAGACTGCAAGGCTATTGATGCATAAGAGATAACTCAGAATAAAGGAATAAAATGTCAACAAAATCGCCTCTTTCTTGTTTTCTATCGGTTAATTAAAACAATTATATGATTATTTTTAAAAACTCACAATTAACCAATCTAAAACGGAGCTTTATTTTCTTAATTAGGGGTGATTAATTTATCAATTATCAAACGTAAACGTTCTCCATGTGTTTGATAGCCGATTTGTTTGAACACCTCTAACTGCTTGTTCATTTTGTCCATATCGATCTCCTTAGTTAAGAGATATGTATAAATCATTTGGTAAAAAGCTTGATGAGATTTCAAATAAAAATAATGGATTGAATCAGGTAAATCAATGATTTTTTGTAAGAACTCTTGCAATAGTGACTTGTTTCTTTTAATGGCTGCGTAGTGACAACCATTTAATAGTGCAATACTGATAATATTCGAGTATAGATAATCATCCGAATGCACCGTGATTTTATTTAAAATAGATTCAATATGATGTTGCAGTATCGATTCGTCAAAAATGAACAAGAGATTAATAAAAAAAGAAAACTCAAAATTCCCCCATGTTTCAATGCGGAAGAGGTAGTCTTGTGCCATTTTGGCATGTTTTTTGAATAAGTCCGAATCGAAATCGCCTGCTTGACGGGCGTTTTCAAGATAACCTTGTAGGTAGAGCAACAAATAAAAGACATCATTCGTTTGTTTATATTCCGTTTGAAGTAATTCTAAAAACTCACTTGTTAAAGTTTGCTCGTAGTGTCGATAATGATATTCGGCTGAATATTTTTGTTTTTTAGTAGAATCGCCCTCGTTAAGTAATAGTCGAAATTCATTCGGTGTGATATTTAATCGATCTAAATAATTAAATAGCAGTTCAGATGAAAGATGAGTATTGCGATTCTCGAATGACGAGAGTGTGCTTCTCGATGAAAGTCCCTGTGATAAAGATTTTTGTGAAAGATTTCTTTCTTTTCGTAGCTTTTTTAATAAATCTCCTTGCTTCATTGAAGTAAAACCCTCCCTTTTTGACGCATTTTCGATCATAATTAACTTTTATTTATTTTAGCGTGTATAATTTAATTTGTAAATGATTCACTATTTCGATGAATGACAGGTGAGTTTGGAATGGATAATATACATCCTTTATTAGAAATGAGACAATCTCCCGTTACATTTGTGAGGGAGGTTAGACGTTAAATATATGTAATGTATCAATATTATTAATAGTAGATTTTAACATGATGTAGCAAACTAGACTGTTGTTGTTTACATTGTTTGGCTCTTTGATTTTTTGCGCGTCCTTTGCTTATACCGGTGACAATATGGTGATATCAACAATTGATCATGAAGGTGTACTTTCAAATTTGAATAAGGATACCTCTGAAATTCAACCACAAATTCAATGGGCTGAAGTACCATTGGTTCAGTTTGTTAGAGAAAAATATTCGAATGGATCTTGGATTCGCACGAGCACACAGACCTTGAGTATAATGACTATCAGTCTATTAAGAATCCTATCCTAAAATAATAAGATATATCTATAAGTTTTCTTCAATATAAAGGTCTCCATAGCATGAGTAAGTGCTCTAATTAACAGTTGATGTATAGTAAGTCAAAGCGTTTTTATATTTGGTGTATCATAGTCTATATTTAAACCTTTGAATTTCTCTACAAAATAGAGCGTTATTCCGCACATTTGGAGTAGAGCTCTATTATTTCATATTATATTTTAAATAGATTAGATCCTAATTCCCACATTACTAAATCGTAAGTTTAGATATTATGTAATATCGGGGATTCAAGCTAAAGTTGATTTTCATAGTTTTTACTTTCCTATCATTTGAATCGAATTTAAGGAAGAAGGGTGAAGATGAAAAAGAAAAAATGGGTTGTTTTGGTTGGTGTTATAGCAGTTGCAATTGGCGGTTGGTTTTATCAAGAAGTAAAAGAAAACGAAGTCGCGGAGGCTCAAGAAGAGCTTAAAAGTAATCAACAATTAGTCGGTAAAGATGGAGATTTGACGTTGGCTGTTGAAAGATTGGAAGATGCTTCAGGTTATTTGAAGATGAACATAAAAGAAAATGATTTTACCCAGTTAGAAGCACAATTGGCAGCCGTGAAATCTGAAAATAATCAATTGATTGCTAAATACAAGTTAAAATCCAATGCGGTACGTCACGTTGAACGTTTAGAAGAAAGGTTAAGTTTACTTCGTCAACGCTTTGAGTTTCAAGAGGAAATCAATCAGTTATTTATTGATGGTACAGCAATTAATCAGGGAGTCTTCAATCAAAAATTAGTTTTGAAAAAAGACCTGACTCAGCTTGATATCGAGAAGCTAGAAAAGTCGTTTGAACAAATGTTTGAATACCAAGAAGATTCGTGGATTACAATGATGGAGCAGTCACTAGAAGCCATTTTAGGACAAGTTATTATTATTAATAATGCTTCAAGGATGATTGCTGATTCCAAAGTTGAAGATGCAAAAAACTTAGTGATTTTGCTAAATAACCTTACAGCAACTGAAACAAAAATGGCGTTGCTTTCCCAAATGACAGGGGAATTGCAGGAGGCTGTTTTTGAAGAATTACAGCTAAGTAATAGATTGTAGATATTAGAATATTCACGAAGCAGGTTTCGAATCATAAATTACACAATAAAAAAGGTCAACGCTAATCATTACGGTTAGCGTTGACCTTTTTTGTATTTGGAGTATGCAAAGGGATCTATGCAGGTAGTCCCTTCGGTTACTTTTACCATAACTCCTTGAATTCCAGTATTCTTAATTTGCTTGCACATTTATAGGGACTTCAATATAAAAGAGCATAGCTAAAAGAAAGAGTTGTTTTTATATTCAAAGAGAAATATATATTGTTGGTTTTAATGCAAGCTGTAATAAAAAATAAAATGATGATAGAAATTAGTCACATAATAGTTCTTATACTAATAGTTATAATAGATACTACTGTTCAGGAATATTCTGTTTTTGTGAATCTATCTTTTTTCAGATGGATACTTACTTTGCAGATTTTGGTTGAGATTCAGACAATTGTTTTAATCTTACCTGAAACGAGAGTAACCAATATAATAAATAAAGGGATTTATAGACTAGTAAATATTCTCATCAACAAAGAAAAAAAGTGAAAAAACAAGATTTGGTGATGATGCATCATTATGTCTAGAAAAGAAAAACTATTTGATATATTAAATCGAATAGCTTTTCTTGTTATTTATTTAAAATAAGCTTCAAATATTATTCCTCCCAGTCTTCAGCCTCATGAGTCACTTTAAGATCAAATTCCAGATGATTTGAATGATTTCTTGCGTTAAGTTTGAACAAGCTTTCCATATAATAATAACGAATGTACAGTGTATCTACATCCTTTACGGGACGTTCATCAAGCTTAATGGAGAAAATATAAGTTCCAATCTCACCTTTTTCTATTGGTTCTTGGGGGAGAGACGAAACAACATAAGGCTGTTCCCCTCTATCTGTAATAAAAGCTGTTTGACCAACCATAGGAGTTAGTTTTATAGGGTTATCGTGATTGAAATTTTGAACTTCTAATTCTAGCTTAATGTTATGATTTTGTTTTTGATATTCCCTTAGCTGAGACTCCGTATAATATTCTTTCATTGCTTCAGTACTTTCAGTAGAAAGTTTTTTAAATGTTAAGCCAATCAATGGCTCGCCATCCTCATATATAATTCCCTGTTCATTATTCCGATAAAAATCTTTATCTGTTGTGAATCGTGTATCGTATACAGGTTTTGAATATTTAAAATCACCTAACCGAATGGCTTCAGCTTTACTCAATTTTTTTGGCTCTGAGGCGCATCCAGTCAAAAGTAAAAAAAGAAATAAATAAAATAGTTTTTTCTTCAAGAGCTTAACCTCCCACAATTTATAAATATTGATTCGATTAGACCGTATCATATTTATAAAATAATTAATACTAAAATAAATCAAAAATATAAGTTGTCACAACTTAATGACTTAATTGTTATTATCAGGTTTTGAATCAGTTCCTGAAGGTGGTTGTAAAGTATGACCGACCATCTTCAGTCTTATTCGGGCTGTTCAGCATGAGCTTGGGATTGTAGTAATAGCTAATAATTTTGGGCCAACAACGATAAGTAAATGGAATAGTCCAGTTTCTCAATTACTATTTGAAGATAAAAACATAAAATTATTAAGTTGATTTAGTACTGAACCCTTAAAGCTAGAGTGAAAATTTCAACTTTAGGGATGTTTTATACGAATAAATAGCTTTTTAAAAGAGCCCAAATTCATTTGTAAACTAAAATTGATTTTGTTAATATATAAGATAACTGAATTTTTTTACATTCATTGAGATTAGTGAAGTAAGAGTGATAGGAATGGTGTGCTGTGAGTTATTTGAAAGAGCACGTCTATAGGAGGAAGTTATGGAAAAAGGAACACGAGAATGGTTTTTGCGCTTTGTAAAAGGCATGTTTATTGGATCTGGGTTTATTTTGCCAGGAGTTAGTGGTGGCGCATTAGCGGCTATATTTGGAATTTATGAGCGAATTATTTCATTTTTAGCCCACATTACGAAAGATTTTAAAGAAAACGTGCGCTTTTTCTTACCGATTGGTTTAGGAGGCGTAACGGGCGTTTTTCTGTTATCGTTTGGTGTGAGTTTTTTATTAGGTACGTACGAAGTGATGATTATGTGGTTTTTTGTAGGCTGTATTGTAGGAACGGTTCCAGCACTTTGGAAAGAAGCTGGCCGTGAGGGTCGCTCGAATCGCGATATCATGATTTTAATTGGGAGCTTTGTTGCCGGTTATTTATTCTTATGGCAAGGTTCTTCTTTGTTTTCAGAAGTTCAACAAAACTTTTGGACGTGGCTGATTGCAGGTGGCTTAATTGGTTTAGGAATGATTGTTCCAGGTCTCAGTCCTTCTAATTTTTTAATTTACATGGGAATGTATAAAGCGATGTCTGATGGAATCAAGGAACTGAATTTTAGTGTTATTGTACCGATTGGAATTGGTGGTATCGTCACTGTTTTAGGATTATCCAAAATTATGGACTATATCTTCAGCAAAGCGTATGCGCAACTGTTTCATTTTATTCTAGGGATTGTCTTTGCATCAACCGTTATGATTATCCCAACAGATTATGCCGGTTTTACTGGAATGAACTATGTTGCTTCCTTTTTATTACTACTAGCAGGAATTGCGCTAGGTGCTTGGATGAGTCGCTTAGAAGAAAAATACAAATAAACGAATCAAGGTGTGATCAAAGAGCGGACTTTGATCACACCTTGATTTTTTATTGTCTTTAATTTTTTCATAATTTCTCAAGAAACAAAGGCATTGTTTAACTTCGTTTGGTACGATTATTTTTAGCTGAAAAAAATCAGTAACTATCTTTCAAGGAGTAAACAACAATGTTAGAAACTGTCCTTTCCTTTTTTCAAGAGAGTGTAAATCCCAAAGTACTTGTTTTTTTGATTTCACTCTTGCCAATTTTAGAGCTTCGAGGCGCCTTAATTGCGGCGAGTTTATTGGGGGTTCCATGGCAAGTAGCCGCGCCTCTTGCGGTTGTTGGGAATTTATTACCGGTCCCATTTATTATTTATTTTATTGAATCTATTTTGAACTTTTTAGCTATTCGTGGACCGATTCAAAAAATTGCCAGTAAGCTGATTCAAAAAGGAAGAGCGGGTGGCGAAAAGATGTTAGAAAAATATCCTAACCAGTTGATGTTAGGGTTGTTTTTATTTGTCGCGATTCCTTTGCCAGGAACAGGTGCTTGGACAGGCGCGTTAATTGCGGCCTTACTAGGCTTACCACCCAGAAAGTCAATACTGCCAATCGCCTTAGGAATTATGGTTGCCTGTCTGCTAATGTTACTCTTGACCTACTTTGTTCCAGGACTATTTGGTTTTAAGGCGTAATGACTCGACGATAATGTGCAAGCAAAATTTTTTATATAATATTTTACATATTGATTAAAGGATATAACTACTATTTAACGTTTTTAGTGGTTATATCCTTATTTATTGACTAAAATATATATTTTTTTATATATATTATTGACGATTAAAAATAAAGAATGTATAATCACTTTATATTCAAATGTGAATTTTAGCACAAAAACAATAAAAAATATTCTCGCTTATTTTTTATAGGAATTAATTTTTGTTTTTTGCGTTTGTTTATTGCGTGTTTTAGTGGAGATGTCATTGATAGAACGATGATGTCTCGTGTTGGCAATCGATTAAGAAGATAAAAGGAAAATATCGAAAAGCGAGTAAAGGAATAAAAATACTTGTTACAAAACGAACGATCACTGGAAAGGAAGAAAAAAATGAATCATATTATTGGAATTATTGGCACAAACTCAGAACAATCGACCAACCGGACGTTATTGACGTTTATGGCACGTCATTTTGCGAAAGACGCGACGATTGAAGTCGTTGAAATTAAGGATATCCCAATGTTTAATAAACCAAGTAACATGGAAGTTCCAAAAGAGGCCCTCGCATTAGCTGCAAAAATTGAAGCGGCGGATGGGGTCATTATTAGTACTCCGGAGTATGACCATGCTGTTACGGCATCTTTGATGAACGCCTTAAGTTGGTTATCGTATGGTATTTATCCTTTTGTCGATAAACCGGTCATGATTACCGGGGCGTCTTATGGCACATTAGGTTCTTCGAGAGCTCAAGCTCATTTACGTCAAATTTTAAATGCTCCTGAACTAAAAGCTCGTATCATGCCAAGTTCAGAATTTTTATTAGGTCATTCCTTACAAGCATTTGATGAAGAAGGAAATTTAAAAGATCAAAATCAAGTAGCCGAATTAGAAGGATTATTTAGCGACTTCACGACCTTTATGGCGATTATGAAACAACTCAATCACGCACACGAAGCCAATAAAAAAGCAGCTGAAAACTTCTCATGGGAAGACAATAAATAAGAATAGAGGAATCGAAAAATGAAATTAGTTGGAATTGTCGGATCAAATGCAGAAATGTCATACAATCGTTTATTATTAGCATTCATTGCCAAAAACTACAAAAAACAGTTTACATTAGACATTTTAGAAATTAAAGATTTGCCGCTATTTAACCAAAGCGATGACCAAACGAATAGTCCAGAAGTGCAATATATCAATCAAAAAATTAAAATGGCTGATGGTGTAATTATTGCGACCCCGGAACATAATCACACGATTCCGGCTGCCTTAAAAAGTGCGTTAGAATGGCTATCATTTAATATTCATCCTTTAGAAAATAAACCTGTAATGATTGTTGGGGCGTCCTACTATAACCAAGGCTCTTCCCGTGCGCAGTTGCATCTACGCCAAATTCTAGATGCACCCGGTGTGAATGCGATGGTGATGCCAGGAAATGAATTTTTATTAGGAAATGTGAAGCAAGCTTTTGATGAAAATGGTCATCTCAAAGAACAACGGACGATTGATTTTTTAACGGTTTGCCTAGAGAAATTTATGAAGTTCGTCGAGATGGTGACGGTTATACAAGCGCCAAAACCAGCACTGCCTGCTGAAGATTTGCATGCAACAGGTAAAGTTGCGACAACGGTTGAGGGAATTGAGATGGCCGCTGAAGATTGGTTAGAACAAGCTGCCAAACAAACGAATGCCGCAGAAGGAAGCGACTACGTCAAATTGGACCGCGGTCTCTTAACGGTGGATCAATTAAATTACTTCTTAGCGTCAATGCCGATGGAATTAACCTACGCCGACCACAACAATCAATTTTTATATTACAATAAAACACAAGAAGCAGGCGAAATGTTAGCTGCGCGGACGCCTGGACAAGTCGGTAATCCCTTAGCCAATTGTCATCCAGAAGCTGCGTATAAAAACGTCGAGTGGGTGATTCAACAATTACGTTCTGGCGCGACCGATATCGTTCAAGTTCATGTACCAAAACAAGTCCCTGAAAAATACATTGTTCATAACTATCAGGCGATGCATGATCAAGATGGAAACTACATGGGCATCAATGAATACATCTGGGATTTAAAACCGACGATTGAATGGTATTTAAAACAAACCGGTCAAACACTCGTTGGTAGCGAAACAGTTGATGCTGTCTCAAGTGCTTCTGTCAGTGATCATGGCGAAGTCGATGGCGTATCGAGTGCGTCTACTAAATATTAAAGAATGATGAAAAAACAGAAGAAGTGAATCATTCACTATCTGATTTTTCTAAAGGATGGTATGATAGTGCAATGAGGAAGGACGGATGGATGAAGTTGAAAAAAATACTTTTTCTTGTTTTAGGTGGGATCACCTTTACACTCGGGACGATTGGGATATTTGTACCATTCGTACCGACTACAGGTTTTTATTTAGCAACAAGTTTTTTGTGGTTGCGAAGTTCAGACAAAATGTACCAACGCTTTATTCAATCAAGCTATTATCAAACGTATATTGTGGATATCTTAGTGAAAAAGAATATTTCCGTTAAAGGAATGCTCTCGATGTTTGCTATGATGGGAGTTGTCTTTGCATTACCGATTGTGTTAGTTCAATCGCTGTTCTTGAAGATGATGTTGGGCTTTATTTATATAGCACACGTTATTGGGTTAACGTGGTACCTTAAATTCCATCCTAAAAAAGTGGTACTGAAACAAGCAAAAAAAGATCTTGGTAACTCATAAGAGTTTACCAAGATCTTTTTTTGCTTGTATAACTTTTAGTGTTGATGACGGACATTCGTATCATTTTTCAACACTTTTTCTAGGTATATCATTTTTAGTGTCGATGGATACATCACTATACTATTTTCTTGTATCATTTTTTTCATTTTTTGAAAAAATGCACATCAAAAGGAGAGTCGACACTAGCGGACCGGAGAAAAATACCTTGTGTCAGCTGCGTTAAAAGACGAAATGTGAATTACTCTAGGTTCGTGCTTTAGCACTTACCTAGAGTTTGAAGCTTTCGAGCTGAGAGACTACAGGCTCGAAGCGGTCTCGCAGCACCATCCACAAGGCGGTTTTTCGTAGGGTAGCGCGAGGTTCCATCAACACTATTTACCGAAGAGCCCTTTTTTTCGATTAGTCTGTAAAGTTATCAAAGTAACCTTGGATGTAAACCATTGGCGTTCCTTTGTCACCACTACCAGAAGTCAAATCACACAGAGATCCGATTAAATCGGTTAATTTACGAGGTGTCGTACCTTGTGCTTCCATTTTACCGACAAGATCGACTTGTTTGTTTTTGATATGTTCTGAAATAGCAGCTTTTAATTCTTCCCCTTTTAAATGGGCGAAGTTATTATCAGCTAAATATTTTAGTTTGATTTCGTTAGGCACACCGTCTAAACCGCTCGTGTAACCTGGTGATACTACTGGATCAGCAAGTTCCCAAATTTGTCCAACTGGATCTTTAAAGGCACCGTCACCATAGACCATCACTTCCACTGTTTTTCCAGTGGCTGCTTTAATTTTTTCTTGAATAGAATCCACAATCGGTTGGCAATTGTTCGGGAAGAGTTTAACGCTTGTGTCCGTTGCTTTGTTTGAGCCGAGTAGGCCGTATGATTCGTTAAAGCCACTACCATCAATTGATTGGGTTAAAATATCATCTAAACCATAAACCGTTTCGCCACCGTTTGCTTTTAAAATGCGTTTTGTGCGGAAACGTGAGTGAATGTCACATGTTAAGACATCTTTCGTGTAATCTAAGATTGTTTTCGCGTTATTTGAAAAGATTACTTCACATTCTGTTCCTTCTGCTTGAATAAGTGATTTATAATATTCAATATAATCCACTCCAGTAAAGGCATGTTCAATGATTCCAAAGTGTTTACGAAAATCAGCTTCAGATAAGACGTCGGTCCAAGGGTTAATTCCTTTATTATCTAGGTCTTCAATATCGACTAAATGATTTCCCACTTCATCAGATGGGTAGCTTAGCATTAAGACGATTTTTTTTGAGCCACGAGCAATTGCTTGTAAAAGAGTTGAAAAACGATTGCGACTAAGAATAGGGAAGATAACACCAATCGTGCCTTTTTCGAATTTTGTTTTGATATCCGTTGCGATTGCATCAATACTTGCATAGTTTCCTTGCGCACGTGCAACGATTGATTCTGTAATTGAAATGATATCGCGATCTTCGATGGTATATCCTTCTGCTTTAGCAGCTTCGAGTACCGTTTCAACCGTAATTTGTTCGATATCGTCCCCTTCGTTGATAATTGGACTACGAAGTCCACGTACGACAGTTCCAACAGCTCTTGTCAAATGAATCTCTCCTCTAATGAGTAAATTTTTTGTTTGCTATTCATTACTTATTTACTATACCATAAGAGAGTGGTATAAATAAAATTAATGCTAGTAATATCTTTGATAAGGAGAGCTTATATGATTGGGAATTTAGATTTATATCGTATTTTTAATGTGGTCTGTCAAAATAATAGTTTTTCGCAAGCGGCGAAGGAATTGTATATGACACAGTCGGCAGTCAGCCAAGCGATGATGAAATTAGAAAATGAATTAGATATTCAACTTTTTTACCGTACATCAAAAGGGGTGATTTTAACGAACGAAGGCAAGTTGTTAAATGAGCACATTCGAACAGCACTCGGCATGATTCAAGTCGGAGAAGAAAAGTTGCTTGAATTTAAAACGTTAGAAACAGGACGTTTACGAATTGGTGTAGGCGATACGATTTCTCGTTATTATTTATTACCGTATTTAGAAGCATTCCATGAAAAATATCCTGGGGTAAAGTTGACGATTTTAAATGGGACAACTTCAGAAATTATTGGCTTCATAAAATCAGGAAAAGTCGATATGGGTGTTTGTAATTTGCCGTTAAAAGATGACCAGCTAACGGTATTGCCGTGTTTTGAAGTGCAAGATACGTTTGTTGGTGGTGAGCGTTATGCTAAATTAGCCAAAACACCGATCTCGCTAGAAACCTTAGTCGCCCAATCGCTCATTTTTTTAGAAGACAAATCCAATTCCCGCGTCTACGTCGAGAAATATGTGACCCAAAAAGGGTATACTTTAGCGCCTGATTTTGAATTAGGTTCGTATGATTTAGTCTTAGAATTTGCGAAGATAAACTTAGGAATTGCGTGTGTCATCAGAGAATTCTCTCAGGCAGCTTTAGAGTCCGGTGAGGTCTTTGAAGTGCGATTAAAAGAGATGATCCCCAAAAGAGAAATCGGCATTTGTTATTTAAAAAATGTCTCACTCTCACAAGCAGTCCGTCTTTTTGTCGAAAGCATTCAACAAAAAAATCTCTAGGCGTGTGCGATTCTCCAGGTTCAGAAGAAAACAATGTGATATAATACACTAAACAGTGAGTAGAGGAGGCTGAAGATGGATATTCAACGTTTTATTTCTGCTAGAAAAGCGCTCGGGTATTCTCAAAAAGAATTAAGTGAGGGGATTTGTACGCAAACGACCTTAAGTCGCTTTGAGAATAATGGACAAATTCCAACCGTAAAAATATTAATTCAATTATGCCATCGGTTAAATTTAGGGTTAGGGGAATTATTTCCGGAAGTCGGCGTGGAAGAAAACGAATTGAATCGTCAACTTGCCCAAGCTGAGTTTAATTTTATCCTTCGCGAGTATCAAAAGGCGGAAGAAATCTTAGACAAAATCGATAGTACGTTATTAATTGAGCCCAGACAACATTGGTATTACGACTATTTAAAAGGCTACGTTATTGCCTTAAAGAAAGGGACAACCGCAGAGGCCTTCTTTTATTTTAATCGTATTATTGACGAAGCACCAAAGGAAGAAATGGAAATTCTGGTGTTACTGGCATATACCGGGATGGGAATTCTCTATGAAAATATTGGGGAAATCCAAAAAGCGGAATACTTTTTTAATAAAGCGATTACGGATGTCTATCGGTATCCGATTAAAGAAACGCATGATATCTGGCGTTTATTAAATATCATGTACTACTGTGGTTCTTTTTACGCGAATATTGAAGATTACCAAACAAGTGACGCGCTATTAACCCATGGCGTTGAAATCTGTTCGGATAATCACGTGACGTATTACTTGGCTCGTATGACGTTCCAATTGGCAAAGAACGCGGTAGCGCAAAATAAAGATTGTTACGAGATTATGGATTTATACTATAGTACGAAAGCGTATGCCAAAATTAATAAAAATATGATCGAGTTGAAAGCCTTGGAAGATTTTAAACAAGAGCTAATGGAAAATGACGCTTTTTCTGAGATTGTTCTCTATTAGGAAGTCAAATAAAGGAGTAAACTCAAGGGAGTATTTTTTTAGCGAGTGATAATCAGTAAAAATACAAAATTCGTTCTACTATGATCGTGCAATATAGTGATGGTAATTTTTATAGGAGGATATCAAAGCGTGAAAGTTGTGAGACAAAAAATGGGACTCTTGCTAACGTTGGGACTCATTTTCTTAGGAGTGACTGTAACCGTTTATAGTGAAGAAACAGAACCGTCAATGATGGATTTAATTCAACAAGCAGGTTATGAGGTAAGTGAATATGATCGTCCGGCTTCCGTGATTTTAATTGACGCCAATACCGGGAAGTATTTATGGGGAGAAAATCCTGATGTTCCGAGAAATCCAGCGAGTATTATGAAATTAATGACATTGTATATGGTGTATGAAGCGATGGCGGAAGGGAAATTTAGCTTGGATACGACAGTTGTAGCAACCCAACGGTATCAAGCGATTTCGCAAATTTATGCCTTAAGTAACGCACCCATTGTGACTGGAGTCGAATATCCAGTACGAGAGTTGATCCCAATGGTACTGGTGCCCTCATCCAATGTGGCAACGCTGATGCTAGCTGAATTGGTTGAACCGAGTCCTGTTGCTTTTTTACAAATGATGAATACGAAAGCTCAAGAATTAGGAATGACTCAAACGAGGATTCAAAATGCGACAGGAGCCCAAATCTCCGCTTTTCAAGAATTATACGTTCCGGCTGAAATGGATAGTAGCGCTTTGAATCCATGGGAAGATAATGTGACAACAGCAAGAGATCTTTCTATATTAATCTATCATTTATTGCAAAAATATTCAGAAATTCTAGCATACACCGCTACCGCGCAATACACAGTGATGGCAGGCACTCCTTACGAAGAAACTTTCGATACGTATAACTATTCTTTACCGGGACTGCGTTATGCGTATGCAGGGGTTGATGGATTGAAAACAGGATCGAGTCAAACGGGAGGATTCAATATTTCTATGACGGCTCAACGTGATGATTTACGGTTAATTACGGTCGTTCTTGGTGTCGGAGACTGGGCGAATCAAGAGGGAGAGTATCTACGTCAGCCGTTTGCCAATGCAGCCTTAGAATATGGCTTTAGCCAATTTGAGTATCAAGTCGTGTTAAAAGCTGGAGAACATGAAATCAATGGGCAAAAAGTAGCTTTAGCAAATGATTTATACGATACGGTTCGAAAAGATAGCGATCTAAGTTTGCAAGTAACGGAGGATGTTGTGAGGTTGAAGCATGCGCTACCAACCGTTTCAGAAGTGATTCCACAAAGAACACAAGGGATAATCATGGTGAGTTCACCGGAAAAACGTGTTAAAAAAGTGACTCAAAAAATGGCGACTCCTTCTTTGAGTAGGAAAAGTCGTTTAGCAATTTTTTCAGGTGTCGGTATCTTAATGATCATTGCAGTAGTTATGGTTGTGCACAATATTAAAACGACCCAAAAACGTCGTCAGGCACGGCAAAATCGTGGAAAAAGAGAAAGAAAGAATCAGAGATGAAAAAGCTTGGCGCTAATTCATCTCTTTTTTTTGTTTTCTCATGTTTTCCCAATGTCCTTTTGGATAAAATCATGTATAATATTCAAGGCTAATAGGTCATTTATTCATAAATATTAATGGAAGGAAGATAAAAGTGGAAAAAAATAAAGAAATAAAAAAGAAAAAACGTGACTTTACCAAAATGAAGACACCCCATATTTATGTGATTATTTTTGGGGTTGTACTTTTTTCTTGGTTGTTAACATTCCTAGTACCTGCAGGGAAATTTAGTACAGAAGAGATTGAATACGATGATGGTAATGGAGGAGTCAGTACGCGAACGGTCTTACGTCAAGATTCTTTCCGGTACGCGCATCCACTCGATCAAGCATTTGTCTTTGAGCAATTAGAAGCATTACAAAATAATCCAACTGAAATGGAAGCACTCGAAGTTCCGGAAGAAGGATTGGAAGAAGTTTTAGCGGCTGGAGAAGAAGCGCTCACGCAAGAAGAACTGGATGAAGTATCGCTAACAGATGACGTGTTATATGAGATGTATGGCATGGAAATCTATGATACGAGTAAAAAACTTCATCGGACAGCTCGTGTATGGGGAACCGATGACACTGGCGGTTTTGGTTTTTTAAATTTTGTTTTTGAAGGATTAACTTCAGGTGATAAATACGGATCAGCTGTCGGGATTGCCGCGTTGATTTTAGTCGTGGGTGGCGCATTTGGTATTATTATGCGCACGGGAGCGATTGAAGCCGGGATTTTTGCTTTCATCAGTAAAACAAAAGGCTTAGAACGTCTCGCGTTACCATTGCTCTTTTTCGCCTTTTCGTTTGGTGGTGCAACCTTTGGGATGGCCGAAGAAGTCATTCCTTTTGCGATGATTATGGTGCCTTTCGTTATTGCGTTAGGTTATGACTCCATCGTGGCAGTGACGGTAACGTATGTGGCTTCGCAAATTGGGAATGGGACTTCTTGGATGAGTCCTTTTAGTGTAGCAGTGGCTCAAGGAATCGCTGGTGTGCCAGTGCTTTCCGGTGCGACATTCCGTCTCATCATGTGGTTTGTGGTGACAAGTTTATCTGCTATTTATTTAATGATTTATGCCGAGAAAATTCGCAAAAATCCGGAAAAATCACTCAGTTATAAATCGGATAATTATTTCCGTGAACATATTCAAAAAACAAACGATGAAAATAAACCTTTCTTATTGGGTCATAAATTAGTTCTCGTTGAAATGTTATTGGTCTTAATCTGGATTATCTGGGGTGTAACCCAAAAAGGCTACTATATTCCAGAAATTGCTTCTCAATTTTTCGTAATGGGATTAGCTGCAGGGATTACAGCTGTATTCTTTAATCTAGAGGGAATGAGCATCAATGATGTTGCTTCTTCTTTTCAGTCAGGGGCTTCTGATTTAGCAGGAACGGCTATTGTGGTCGGGATGGCAAAAGGAATTCTTCTTGTCTTAGGTGGATCAGATGCGAACGTTGCATCTGCATTAAATACCGTTCTTCATAGTATTGGAGAATTATTAGTAGGCGCACCTGCTTGGTTAGGTGCTTGGGTGATGTATATCTTCCAAAGTTTATTCAATTTAGTTGTAACGTCTAACTCTGGTCAAGCCGCATTGACGATGCCAATTATGGCACCTTTAGCGGATATCGTTGGGGTATCCCGTCAAGTTGCCGTTCTTGCTTATCAATTAGGTTCTGGTTTCATGGATGCTTTCACACCTGTTTCCGCTAGTCTGATTGGTGTGCTAGGTGTTGCACGAATTGAGTGGGTAAAATGGGCAAAATTCCAAATCAAGATGCAAGGGTTCTTATTTGTTTTAGGAACGATTTTCATTATGATTGCTATTGGGATTGGCTTACAATAAAATAGAATAAGGTGCTGAGATGGTCAACGCCATCTCAGCTTTTTTAATAGAAAGAAGGAACGAATTATGAAAATCATTCGACAAGCAGAAATCTATGCGCCTGATTTTTTAGGGACGATGGATGTATTCATTGTAAATGATAAAATCGTCGCAATTGAAGACGAAATCACGGGTGGCTTTGAAGGACTAACTATTGAAGAAATTGATGGGAGCGGACAGATCTTAACCCCAGGCTTTATCGATTGCCACTTCCACATTTTAGGTGGCGGTGGCGAAAATGGCTATCACAATCGGACGCCGGAAGTGACATTAAGCCAATTAACGACAGCAGGCGTCACGACCGTTGTGGGTTGTCTTGGGACCGATGGCGTCGGCAGAGACATGGTGGCACTTTTAAGCAAAGCACATGGTCTTGAAACAGAAGGGATTACAACGTACGTTTACGATGGTTCGTATCGTTTGCCGATTGAACCAGTGACAGATTCCATTATCAAAGATTTGCTAACGATTGATAAGATTATTGGCGTGGGAGAAATTGCAATTTCTGACCATCGTTCGTCGCAACCAACCTTCGCTGAATTTACTCGGACTGTCGCGGATGCTCGTGTCGGTGGGATGTTATCAGGTAAAGCGGGCATTGTGAATGTCCATTTAGGTGATGGTAGCGATCGATTAAAACTTATCAACCAAACGATCGAAGAAACAGAAATTCCAATTACCCAATTTTTACCAACGCATGCCAATCGCACCCAAGAAGTCTTTGAAGCGTGTTTAGAATTCGCTAAAAAAGGTGGCGTGATTGATTTTACCGGTAGTGAAAATCCGGATTTCTGGGAAAAAACAGATGGTGAAGTTCGCTTTAGTAAAGCATTAAAACGTTTCTTAGCCGAAGATATTAGTCTCGATAACTTTACGATGACTTCAGATGGTCAAGGAAGTTTACCTTACTTTAATGAGCAAAACCAATTTATTGGTATGGGCGTTGGTAGTGCGAAATCATTAATGGTAGGAATCAAAGAAGCCGTTTTTAAAGAAGAGATTCCATTAGAAATTGCCCTTCGAGCGATTACGTGTAATCCTGCCAAGATTTTAAAACTTGAAAATAAAGGCGTCTTAGCCGTTGGAAAAGATGCCGATTTATGTTTACTAGATAAAGAGACGTTAGAGCTTCGAACTGTTATTGCAAAAGGCCAAGTCATGGTCGCAGAAAAAGAAGTAAAAGTTTGGGGAACCTTTGAACAACTCGGGAAATAACGTAGAAAAAGAAGCAGTCACTGCAAAAAAGTGACTGCTTCTTTTTGTTATTTTACGAAAGATAAAAGGTGAATAAAATAATTGACAATATACGAAAATACAAACATTAACCGAAAAATAATGAATAAATATACAATAAAACCTTGATTTTAGAAAAAATATACGTATAGTATACAGTAACAAACAAAACAGGAGGAAGATAAAATGGCGAAACAAGCAGATGACATTAAGAAAGTAGTACTAGCGTATTCAGGTGGGCTAGATACTTCCATTATGATTACTTGGTTAAAAGAAAATTACAATAATTGTGAGGTCGTTGCGGTCACAGGAAATGTCGGGCAAGACGCTGAACTCGAAGGACTAGAAGAAAAAGCCTTGAAAACAGGGGCATCAAAACTTTATATAGAAGATTTACAAGATGAGTTTGTCGAAAATTATATTTTTCCATCGCTAAAAGCGGGTGCTGTTTATGA
The DNA here is from genome assembly GCF_001885765.1 of Enterococcus aquimarinus. Taxonomy (GTDB): domain Bacteria; phylum Bacillota; class Bacilli; order Lactobacillales; family Enterococcaceae; genus Enterococcus_I; species Enterococcus_I aquimarinus. The sequence continues at coordinate 76,280 of NZ_JXKD01000004.1, forward strand.
AAATGGTTATTTATTAGGAACTTCTTTTGCACGTCCGATCATCGGCAAACGGTTAGTGGAAATCGCAAAAGCAGAAGGTGCGGATGCGATTTGTCATGGATGTACTGGAAAAGGAAATGATCAAGTTCGTTTTGAACTCGCAGTCAAAGCGTTCGCACCTAATATGAAAATCATTGCACCTTGGAGAACATGGGAATTGAAATCACGGGAAGATGAGATTGCCTATGCAGAAAAACACAACATTCCGTTGAAAATTACAAGAGAAACAAACTACTCTAAAGACATGAACTTATGGCACTTATCCCATGAAGGACTTGATCTAGAAGATCCAGCTAATGAGCCAAAATATGAACAAATTTTAGAATTGAGTGTGACGCCTGAGCAAGCACCGGACGAGCCCACTTATCTTGAGTTATCTTTTGAAAAAGGGATTCCTGTTGCATTAAACGGCGAAAAAATGACTGGTGTGACGTTGATTAAAACCTTAAATAAAATTGGCGGACAAAATGGGATTGGCATTATCGATATTGTCGAGAATCGTTTAGTCGGGATGAAATCAAGAGGCGTTTATGAAACACCAGGCGGAACGATTTTGTATCATGCACACCAAGCACTTGAGACTCTTTGTTTAGATAAAGACACGCAACATTATAAACAAAGTGTCGCGATAAAATTCGCAGAACTGGTTTACAACGGGTTATGGTACACCCCTTTGCGAGAAGCGTTGAGTGCTTTTGTTGATGAAACACAAAAAACAGTGACTGGGGAAGTGAAATTAAAATTATACAAAGGAAATATCACGAACGTCAGCTTAACATCACCGTACTCATTGTATAGCGAAGAGTTTGCTTCTTTTGGAGAAGACGATGTTTATGACCACCAAGATGCTGAAGGTTTCATTAACTTGTTTGGTCTACCAATTACAGTAAAAGCCTTGCTTGATGAAAAGGGTGGTCAGTAATGGCAAAACTTTGGGCGGGACGCTTTAAAAAAGAAGTCGATCAAAAAGTGAATGATTTTAATAGCTCGATTCGTTTTGACTTTCGGATGTATCAACATGATATCTACGGCAGTATCGCTCATGCGACGATGTTAGGCGAACAAGGAATTATTCCGTTAGCAGAATCTCGCAAGATTGTTTGCGGTTTGGAAGAAATCTTAGCCGAAATTGAAACAGGAAAATTGATTTTTGATGAAGAAGCCGAAGATATTCATATGTTTATCGAATCGGAGTTAACCAAAAAATTAGGTGAAACAGGCAAAAGACTCCATACCGCCAGAAGTCGGAATGATCAAGTGGCACTCGACTTACGGTATTATTTAAAAGATGAAACAAATGAGCTAATTGGCTTAACGAAAGCGTTAATTCAAGTTTTTTGTGAACTTGCGGAGGAACACACGGAGACCGTTATGAGTGGGTACACCCATCTCCAACGCGCTCAACCGATTACGTTTGCGCATCATTTAATGGCGTACGTTCAAATGTTCTTACGCGATGTTGAGCGCTTAGAAGATAGTCAAAAACGCTTAGATGTCATGCCATTAGGAAGTGGTGCCCTAGCTGGTACGACCTATGAGATTAATCGGTACCGTGTCGCTGAAATTCTAGGATTTTCAGATATCACGAAAAATAGTTTAGACGGCGTTTCGGATCGCGATTTTTGTATTGAGTTGACGAGTGACTTAGCGATTTTAATGATGCATCTTTCTCGTTTTTGCGAAGAAATTATTTTGTGGTGTTCGTGGGAATTCAAGTTTATTGAACTAGATGATGCGTATGCGACCGGTTCAAGTATTATGCCACAAAAGAAAAATCCCGATATTGCGGAACTCATTCGTGGGAAAACGGGCCGGGTGATTGGCGATTTAGTCACCTTACTAACGATGATGAAAGGTTTATCACTGGCCTATAACAAAGACATGCAAGAAGACAAAGAAGCGATTTTTGATGCCGTAGACACGGTGAAGCTTTGTTTAACGACTTTAGCACCAATGGTTGAGACGATGACCGTTTTAAAAGACAATATGCGTCAAGCCGCCGCAAAAGGCTTTATTAATGCGACCGACTGCGCTGATTATTTAGTGAAAAAAGGCATGGCCTTTCGGGATGCTTATCATATTACTGGCAAGCTAGTCGCGCTTTGTATTGAAAAGCAAACGGTTTTAGAAGCATTACCACTTTCGGAGTACCAACAATTAAGCGAATTGTTCACCGCAGACATCTACGAAGCCATCGATTTGATTACGTGTGTTAACGAACGCAATGTCATTGGCGGACCCGCAAAACTAGCTGTTGAAAAGCAAATAAAAGAAGCACTAGCTGCACTATAAAAGAAAACTGGAGGGAATCTTTCGTGAAGAAAACCGTTTATATAGATGGACAGGAAGGAACAACCGGACTAAAAATCGTTCAACGATTAGAAAAACGTGACGATTTAGAACTCATTAAAATTGAGGAGCATTTACGTAAAGAGGTGAATGAACGGAAAAAATTAATGAATCAATCGGATTATACGTTTCTTTGTTTGCCCGACGAAGCGGCGCGAGAAGCTGTCTCCTTAATCGATAATGAACAAGTAAAAGTAATTGACGCTTCAACGGCCCATCGGACGCATCCGGATTGGGCGTATGGCTTTCCTGAATTATCGGCGAGTCATCGGGCGAAAATTGAAGGCTCAAAAAGAGTCGCTGTCCCGGGATGTTACGCCAGTGGATTTGCGGCCTTAGTTTATCCGCTCGTAGCGGTCGGGATTTTGCCAAAAGACTATCCGGTGACTTGCCATGCGGTGAGCGGTTATAGTGGCGGCGGAAAGTCAACCATTCAAGCGTATGAAGCGCAAAGTCGATCCACGGCATACGATGCGCCAAGACTCTATGGTTTAAATCAAAAACACAAACACTTAAAAGAGATGCAAGCTGTCTCCAATTTAGCCTATCCACCAATCTTTAATCCAAGTATTGCGGACTTTTATCAAGGGATGCTCGTATCAATTCCTTTACATACACGCTTTTTAACCGAGCAACGAACGGCCCAAGAGATTCATCAATTATTGGAAAAATATTACCAAAAGACGACTTTTATTGACGTTCAACCGTTTGCGACGAATGAATTTTTAGCCGCAAACGCACTAGTTGATACGAATAAAATGGAAATCATTGTTTCCGGCCATGAAGATCAAATCTTACTCGTGGCACGCTTAGATAATTTAGGAAAAGGCGCTTCAGGAGCTGCTGTTCAGTGTTTAAATATTATGATGGGAATGGATGAAAGAACCTCTTTGATCGATTCATTTTAAAAGGAGAGAAGTAAACGTGAGAGTAAAAGAATTTCCACATCACGTCATCAGTCAGGGAGTTTGTGCGGCAGAAGGATTCCTAGCAGCAGGTGTGCATTGTGGGTTACGAAAAAATAAAAATAAGCCTGATTTAGCGCTGATTTATAGCGATGTTCTTTGTCAGGCGGCCGCGGTCTATACGCAAAATAAAGTCAAAGGGGCACCGATTTATGTGACCCAACGGCATTTGATCAATCCTGTGGCGCAAGGGATTATCATCAACAGCGGCAATGCCAATACGTGTAATCCAGACGGCGAAGAAAACGCAGCGAAAATGTGTACTTCGATTGCCGAAGAATTAGGGATAGCCAGTGAGAACATGCTAGTCGCTTCTACCGGGATTATTGGGGAATCGTTGCCGATTGACTTGATTGTCGATGCTTGTCCAACCTTAAAGACTCAACTAAGTCGCACAGGTAATGCCAATGCAGCCGCGGCGATTTTAACGACCGATACTTGTGAAAAGGAATATGCGTTGTCTTTTGACTTAGAGGGGACTGAAGTGAAAATTGGCGGAATCTCAAAAGGTAGTGGGATGATCCATCCAAATATGGCAACGATGCTTTGTTTTGTCACAACAGATGTGGCGATTGAAGCGAGCTTATTACAAAAAGCCTTGAAAGATGTCACAGAAGGAACCTTTAATATGATTTCGGTTGATGGCGATACCTCAACGAATGATATGGTGACGGTACTAGCGTCTGGTTTAGCTGGTAATCCGCAAATTACAGAAGAAGATTCGCCGGCTTATCAGGCGTTCCTTCAGGGACTCTATCTTGTCTTAATGCATTTATCGCGTAAAATTGCGCAAGATGGTGAAGGAGCTTCCAAATTATTAGAATGTCACGTCACCGGTGCAAAAGAAAAAAGGATTGCGAAAGCTGTTGCGAAAAGTATTATCACGTCTAGTTTGGTGAAAAGTGCGATGTTTGGTCAAGACCCGAATTGGGGCCGTATTTTATGTGCGATTGGCTATGCAGAAGGCGACTTTGCAATCGAAAAAGTCCGTGTCGATTTAGCTTCGCAGTTTGGCCGAGCGACGGTTTGTCTACGTGGTACTCGTGCCGACTTAAAGGTCCAAGAATTAACACAAATTTTAACCGCCGATGAAATTTTTATTCTCGTAGATTTAGGGGAAGGCACGGCAGAAGCGACGGCTTGGGGCTGTGATTTAACGTATGATTATGTCAAAATTAATGCCGACTATCATACGTAAGAAAGGAGTAACCGATGGGAAAATCGATATCAGATACATTAAGAGCCGAAGTATTAATGGATGCTCTTCCTTACATCCAAAAATATAACGGGAAAATCGTCGTGGTGAAATACGGCGGCAATGCCATGACCAGTGACGTCTTAAAAGATGGTGTGATGGCAGATCTTGTCTTACTTTCGTTAATTGGGGTCAAAGTCGTGCTCGTTCATGGCGGAGGACCCGAAATTAATGAGCAATTACAAAAAATTGGGAAAGAAAGTCAGTTTATCGAAGGATTACGCTATACCGATCAAGAAACGATGGATGTCGTTCAAATGGTCTTAGCCGGCAAAGTAAATAAAAGCCTCGTCGCGCACTTAGAAAAAAGTGGTGGAAAGGCGTTAGGCCTATGTGGGATTGATGGCTCGATGTTAAAAGCGAAGAAAAAAGAATCGGACATTGATTTGGGATTTGTCGGAACAGTCACTCATGTCGATCCAACTCCGATTTTAAACGCTTTAGAACAAGGTGTCATCCCGGTCGTTTCAACGATTGGGATTGGGGAGGATATGCAGACCTACAACATTAATGCCGATACCGCGGCAGCCAAAATTGCGGCTACGTTAAATGCGGAAAATTTAATTTTAATGTCTGATATTAAAGGTGTCTTACGGGATAAAAATGATGAACAGACGTTGATTTCAGCCGTTCATGTGAGTGAAGTTCCAAGTATGATTAAACAAGGGATGATTAGCGATGGCATGATTCCTAAAATTGAATGTTGTGTTGAAGCGATTCGCCGTGGTGTTAAACGGTCGATTATTATCGACGGTCGTACCCCTCATTCGATTTTAATTGAACTACTTTCTAAAGAAGGAATTGGCACGATGTTTTATTAATAGATGACGTCGTATCCAAAAGAAGAATTGAAGAAGGAGGGATTGAATGAAGAGTCAAGAACTCGTAGAAAAATATGTGATGAAGACTTATGCGCGCAAACCGCTTTGCATCGTTTCCGGAGAAAATGCCACGTGTTATGACGAAAATGGCAAGCAGTACATTGATTTTAGTAGTGGCATTGGCGTTAATTCACTGGGATTTTGTGACGATGATTGGAGTGCCGCGATTGCCAAGCAAAGTCAGACCTTACAACATACATCCAATTTATATGTGACCCAACCAATGGCAATTCTTGCTGAAAAGTTGTGTTTAAAGACGGGTTATGCCAAGGTTTTCTATGCGAATTCCGGAGCAGAGGCCAATGAAGGGGCGATTAAACTCGCGCGTAAATATAGCTTTGATAAATACGGTGCCGCCAAAAAAAGGTATAAAATTATTAGTTTAGTGAATTCTTTTCATGGTCGCACGATTACGACGCTCGCTGCAACCGGTCAAGATGTCTTCCATCAGTCGTTCCATCCTTTTACAGAAGGATTTGACTATGCGCAAGCAAATAACATTGATGATTTGCTTGCGAAATTAGATGATACGGTTTGTGCCGTCATGATTGAATGGATTCAAGGAGAAGGTGGCGTCAATCCGCTTGATCCTGAGTATGCAAAAGCATTGTCTGCTGTCTGCCAAGAGAAGGATTTGTTGCTAATCGCCGATGAAGTTCAAACAGGAGTCGGACGAACGGGTCAATTTTTAGCCAGCCAGCACTATGGCATTCAACCGGATATCACCACGTTAGCCAAAGGACTCGGCGGTGGCTTGCCAATTGGAGCCTTTTTATGTAATGAACGCTTAGCAAATTGTTTGCAGTATGGCGATCATGGAACGACTTTTGGCGGCAATCCTGTTGTTTGTGCAGGTGCGAACGTCGTACTCGAGAAGGTTGATGACGGCTTACTTGAAGCAGTTCGAGCAAAAGAAGCCCTGATTCGGGAAACATTCGCACATACGCCAGAAGTCATGCAAATCGATGGCATGGGGCTGATGCTCGGGATTCAGTTGCAACAGAAACAAGCTGTCACAGTAGTGGATGAATGTTTAGCGGAAGGATTAATTGTGTTAACGGCCAAAGATAAAATTCGCTTGTTGCCTCCATTAACGATTAGTGAGACCGAATTAAAAACCGGTTTGGAAATCTTGTTAAACGTGTTAAACCAACCAAATAAGGAGTGAAAGTATGAAGCATTTACTGAAATTAATCGATTTATCAACAGAGGAAATTACGGAGATTTTAAATTTATCGGATCAATTGAAATATGAACTGAAAAATAATATTCCCCATCCTCGTCTAGCAGGCAAAACACTGGGGATGATTTTTCAAAAATCCTCCACGAGAACGCGGGTTTCTTTTGAAGTCGGCATGTACCAACTAGGTGGGCATCCACTATTTTTAAGTGCGAATGATTTGCAAATCGGACGAGGAGAACCGACAGCTGATACCGCACGTGTCATGTCTCGCTATTGTGACGGCATCATGATTCGGACTTTTGAACAAGCCGAAGTGGAAGAATTTGCAAAATACAGTACGATTCCAGTGACTAATGCGTTAACAGATTTCGCTCATCCGTGCCAAATTTTTGCCGATTTACTGACGATACGTGAATACAAAGGTTCGTTTGAAGGGTTAAAAGTTTGTTTTATTGGCGATACAAATAATATGGCGAATTCATTTCTTGTGGGTGCCTTGAAAGTTGGCATGAAATTTACGCTTGCTTCTCCTGCCGGTTATGTATTACATCCAGAAATAGCTGCTTTTGTGAAAGACAATCCTAATTTTGAACAGACAACGGACGTTTTAGCGGCTGCCAAAGAGGCGGATGTCGTGGTTACCGATGTTTGGGCGTCAATGGGAGACGAAGCAGAAGAGCAAAAACGCCAACAAGATTTCGTGGGCTATCAAATCAACAATGAGGTCATGGCGAATGCCAAGAGCGATGCGATTGTTTTACACTGTTTACCTGCTCACCGTGAAGAAGAAATCACGACCGAAGTGTTTGAGAAGTATGCAAACGTCATCTTTGATGAAGCAGAAAATCGCCTTCATGTTCAAAAAGCAATTTTAGTCAAATTAATGGAAAAATAAATAGACACGACTACTACAAAATCCGCACTACCCGCATGATAGGATTCATGAGGACAGTGCGGATTTTATTGTTATTTTAGTTTCATCAGTTTTGGCAAATCAAAAACAAGGACGCGGTCAATGGGAAAAGCATTTTCTTTTAACCGGTAAGGGGCGGCACTTGATTCAAACAAAACATAGAGACGGTCATCAGCTGCGACAATTTGCTCCATGTAAGGTGGAAAGGTTATTTCTTTCGTATAGTCTTCTTCATCGACATCATAAGGGTCAGCGGCTAGGTTATTTGGTGCAAATAAAAGCTTAGAAGACTTGTCTCCGTAAGATTGAGAAAATAAAATCTGATCTTCGTGGAATGTGACACCTTGTAATTCCTTGGTGATTTCAACAACTTCTTTAACTGGATCGGCTCCGCGAACTTCTTGTGGCGCACTGACTTTTTCTTGGATAGGAAGTCCCTGTTTGTCAAGTGGATAGCTGACGAGTGTGCCGTCGTGTTCTTCTTTAAAACGACCGACGACTAAGTTATTTTTATGATAGGTCATAAAAGAAGCTTTTTCTAGATCAAAAAGGGCAATTTCTTCTAAATATTGGATTGGTTCTTTTGTTTTCTCAAATTGATCTTCCGCGATTTGTTTCAAAGAAATGGCTGAAAGTTGCGCGGTATCATCAGGCGTTTCAGTCGTTAACCAGAGATTTTGCGCGGTTGGATCATACGCGAGGCCCCCTAAGTGTGGGGTGTCAGGCAATACGATGGTTTTAACGTGTTCACCTGTTGCTTTTTCTAAAACATATAACACGGAATGATATTTTTTTTCTTCACTATAAGCCGAAATAATGAGCCAATCTTCTGCTAAAGCAAGTCCTTGGGGAACCATTCCTTGCCCGATTTCGACTTCTCCGCTTTTCGTATGAATCGTTTCGGTATTTTCTAAGTCTGGAATCAGATATTGATCGAAAGGAGCATTGGTTAACAGCGCTGGTACGATTTCGGGGTACCGAGCTTCAAATCCTCTATGAAAATAAGGTTTTCTAGTTAGAAAAAAGATAAATAAAGCAATCGTAATCAGCATCATCAAAACGCTTGTTATGATTATTTTTCGTGATCGAGTCATCATTAGTCACTCCTTTTTGTTTTATTTTACAAGGAAGTACCGAAAAAACAAAGTAAAGTGATTCTTTCTTGATATAAATCAAGTTATCCCATAGAAAATCTTCGTATAATGAGAGTATCCAATGAAGAAAGAGGGAAAAAAGATGAAAAAAACTGATTACGATGTCACGAATAAGCTGGAAGATTTAGATAAATTGACGCGGACGATTGAAAAGGTACACGGCAAAAACCATCCAGAGCTACGGGAAGTCCGTCAATTATTTTTAGCGATTCAGGCCAATGTCCAAGAGGCTATGCTTGATAAAAAAACGCTAGCTCTGCAACTCGAACGATTGCGAACCATTACAGCAAATTACACACCACCAGAAGATGGGTGTCAAGGGTATCAAAAGACCTACCGATTGTTGAAAGAAATGGATTTCGCTTATCAAGGGTAGAGATAAGAACGTGCAGATTGTTGTGGTCCGTTTATCGAGCAATGTTCTTAAAGGCAAAAAGGAACTGCGAGTTTGCTCACAGTTCCTCTTTGTCTAAAAAGCTTGGGGGTTTTCTGCCCGTAAATCGAGATGAGTCAGATAACGCCAACGAGAAATCCAAAAGAGTAGGAATTGTAAAAGAAAGTAGACCGCGATGATAATGAAGAAATAGTGCCATAAATTCACTTCAGCTAATTGAACAATTCCCCAGAAAGCCACAGCAGAGTGACACGTCGCGACAATCATTGGTAAGAAATACATGGTTAGTAGTTGGCGTGTCACGATTTGGTGACGCATTTTTGGCGTTAAGCCAATTTGATAGAGACTGCGATGCAAGCGTCCTTCTTTATCTAAATCCCCAAAGAGACGGAAATAAAGAATAGAAGAAGCAAAGAGGAAGAAAACCCCACCAATCAGCAACCCAATCATTAAAATAAAGCCATTTGCTTGGCGCTTTTGAATGAGATTATGATAAAGAGAATCGAATTCCAGGTATTTTGTATTGATAATGTCATCCCATTTTTCGATAGAAGTTTCTTCGTTATCGATCGAGTGGTATTCTTCCATTGCCGTTTCAAAATCAACGACTTTTTGAGTTAATCGAGTGAGTATTTGCTTATTCAAGGCACTACCATCGTCCCAGTTTTGATAATGAATGAATTGATAGATTTCGCTGTAAGGCATGTCTTCTGTTTGCATTTTTCCCTTAATCAATCCCACAAGAGAATCCGGTGCAATCAGAATTTGATTATAAACCGAAAGACGAAAAGGAATCGGGACCTCTGTTAAGGTAAAATCCCCTTCCAAATCAACAATTGAAATGGGATAGGATTGTCCGAATTTTTTGAAATAGGTTGCTTCTTCTAAATCGAAAGCTGGAAGCAGTAATTCATTTTCTTTCGTTACCAAGGTTTCCATTCCTAATTGTTTCGCGAGTCGATTATAGTCGCTAATCGAAATAACGCCGGTATAATTAGAAACGTTCTCTTCTTTAAGGGTATATTCAAAGGGGATTGGTTGGATTTTTTCATAAGTCGGTTCATAGCCTGCTTTTGCTAATTGCTCAAAAATTTCTTGGCCCAATTGTAAAATCGGGTGTTCCGCTTCGCTTATTTGAGTCGGATCAAAAGAATGATTGATTACCAACGCTGCGGGAAGGTTATTTCTTGTATTGGCTTCGGTACTGCCTAAACTGGCGGTCACAGAGACACCGACCAGAGCAACGGCTGCGGTACAAGTAATAAGAGCAAACAAATTAGCATTTTCTTTCCCACGATAAATACTAGTTGCAGTTAAGAGTAACTGTTTTCCTTGCCAATAATCCGCCCTTTTTTTTCGCCATAAGTAGTAATAAACACTCACTTGATGGAAAAAGAGAAAGGTTGCGATAACGGTAAACATGACACAAGAAAGTAAGACAAGAATATTATTGTTGTAAAGGCTTTTTACAAAGTAAACAAGAGAACCATAGCCGATACCTAAACTGATAAACGCCAATAGGACTAAAACAGGATTGGCTCTGGGAGTTTTGTCAGGCATTTCCTCACTTTTCCCTAGTTGTGTTAAATTGGCGGTTTCAATTTTTAAAGTCAAAAAGAAACTAACGAATAAAAATAAGATGATATAAACCCCAATGGTTAACACAATCCCCACTGTTGGAAAGTAAAAATCGAGTCCCGTAGTCAAACTTAAAATGTTTTGCACAATAATTAAGATGGCTTTCATAAAGACTAATCCAATCGTAATCCCAGAGATAATGGCGCCGATGCCAATGACCATGTTTTCACCGAACAGTAATTTGCGCAGATCTTTAGGCTGAATCCCTAGCATGACATAGATACTCAATTCACGTTTTCTAGCTTTTGAGAAAATACCAAACGAATACCATAAAAAGATAAAAGAAAGTGCCACAATCAGCACTTGACTGACAGTCATTCCCATCGCAGCTAATGTGGCGATGTTGCCATTACTACCACCCAGACCAGACTTTAGTTGAGGATGAAAATTTAAAATGGAAAATAAAAAGAAAACAAAAACAGAAAAGCTACTACTGAGAAAGTAACCTCCATAAATGCGAGAAGAACGGATAACGTTATTAGTAATCAGCTTGAAGAAGTTCACGACTACGACCTCCTAAGTGACTTAAAACGGTTAAAATCTTTTGATAAAACTCATCGCGATTTTCCCCTAAGTAAATTTCATTGTAGAAACGCCCGTCTTTAATAAAGACTACCCGATGACAGTAACTTGCAGCAAAGGGATCATGTGTCACCATTAACGTAGTGACGTGGCGTTCGAAGTTCAATTGACTCAGCAGAGCCATCACATCATCCGCAGATTTTGAATCGAGATTCCCTGTCGGTTCGTCCGCTAAAATCAAAGCAGGATCATGAATTAACGCGCGGCAAATAGCGACTCGCTGCATTTCACCACCGGATAATTGATAGATACGCTTATCTCTTAAAGCAGAAATACCAAGTTCATCTAACAAGTCTTCCGCTTTTTTTAACATGAATGCCGGTTTTTCGCCATCTAACGTCAGCGGTAAGACAATATTTTCAATCACGGTTAGTGGGGCAAGTAAATTGTATTGTTGAAAGACAAAACCAAGTTTGTGCCGGCGAAAATCCGCTAAACGATTTTTGTTGTAAAGATGCGGATTTTCATTTTCAAGTAAGACTTCTCCAGTTGTTGGTTGATCCAACGTTGCGATGCAGTTGAGCAAGGTCGTTTTCCCACTGCCGGAAGGTCCCATGATTGCGACCATTTCGCCTTTTTCGACCGTTAAATCAATTCCTTTTAAGACTTCAACTGTGACTTCGCCAGTATAATTTTTCGTTAATTGCTTAATTGATAGTAATGACATAGATGTGTCCTCCTAAGTGTTATCATACAGCTAGTTTAGCAAGAAAAATCTGGCTTACCTATGGCTGAAGCTGACAAAATCCTTACAAAGTTGTAAGAAAATAAAAAGTGTGACAGAAAAAAGCTGCCACACTACTGTTTGATTTTAGGGAAAACAAGCGTAACCGTTGTACCTTGACCAAAAATAGAGTCAATCTGTAGCTGAATATCTAATCCTTCGGCGACTTGATTGACTAAATAAAGACCCATCCCCGTGGCTTCACCAAATGTTCGCCCATTTTCGCCCGTGAAAAAAGGTCGTTTCACCCGAGGTAAATCGGAAGCGGGGATTCCAACACCATAATCGGTTATCGTCAGTTGAATCGTCTCCTCGTGTGCGATAGCTGTCACATCGATTTTCCCCTCGGAATAAGAATATTTCAAACTATTCGTTAAGAGCTGTTCAATCATAAAGGCCAACCATTTTTCATCGCTAATGATCATCATTTCTTCCGGAATTGAAATAGCAGGATAAATGTTTCGCTGAATAAAAGCTGTTTTTTGCGTATTAATCGCACTCGAGACGACATGGATTAAAGAGAGTTTTTTCAGTACGAAGTCGGTCTGGAATCCAGCACTTAACCGGGCTTCATTGAGGGCAATATTCAGTCCGTTTTTTAATCGTTGTGTTTCTGTTAAGACAGCTGATGGCGTCAATTGTTTGTTTTGAGCCATCATTTCGAGCACACTCAAGGGGGTTTTCATCTGATGAACCCATAAATTCATAAAGGTAATTTGTTGTTCTTGTCGTTTCGTTTGGAGTAAAAGTTGTTGCTCTTCTTTTTTTCGAACGTGATCAAATGAGACTTGAATCTTCTGGCTAACGGGGCTACTGTCACCCGGTAGTAGTTGATTCGTGTGACCCGATAAAAATCGATATAAATGGCGTTTGGTATAATAATCATAAGCAAATAAACCTAGGAATAAGAAGGCACTTAAGCCTAAAAAATACAAAGATAAACGCCAACCTAAAGTGTCACTTAAACCAGTAATTAGCGCGACAAAAGCAATGATTGTCAAACAAGCAGTGAAAGGAATCCAATGCGTTTTAATATAATAAGCCATTTACGCCACCTGCCAATCCAGTTGATACCCAATGCCGCGAATCGTCACAATGCTATTGACCAATCCTAAATCTTCTAGTTTTTTACGTAACCGTCCCATATTCACAGAGAGCGTATTATCATCCACAAAGCGGACATCATCCCATAATTTCATGAGTAACGTTTCTCTTGGAACGATTTTCGGGGCTTCCTCGATCAGTAATTCTAATAGCTCCCCTTCTTTTTTAGTAAGTAGTTCTTTTTGCTGATGGTAGTGGACTTCTGACCGTTCGGGATAATAGGTTAATTCACGAAAAACGACAGTTCGCTCTTTGGCAATCGCATATTCTCCGTAGACCCGTCGGAATTGACTTTTAATTTTAGCCATTAGAATTTCATTTACGAAGGGTTTCACTAAGTAATCATCCCCCCCATATTCCATCGCCATGACTTGATCCATCGGGTGATCGCGAGCAGACAAGAAAATAATGGGCACATTGGCATGTTTGCGAATCATTTTTGTCCAATAAAAGCCATCAAAATAAGGTAAATTCACATCCATTAATACTAAATGAGGTTGGATCGCTAGAAACTCTTGATCAAGATGTTGAAAGTCTTTTCCGATGATCACGTCAAAGCCATATTTTTCAATCGTTGCACTGATTAAGTTGGCTAATGCCTTATCATCTTCGATTAGAAAAATCTTCATTTTATGCCTCCTCTTTTTTAGTCGTATCAATTAATTGTAAGTGCGAGTTGAAATAGTGTTTATAGGCAAGATAACCGGCAATAATCGATCCGAGACTGGTCGTTGAAAGCAGCATAAAGGTCACCATGATTTGATATTTAATCGCATGGACAGGATCAACTCCTGCAAAGATTAAACCAGACATCATGCCGGGCAAACTGACAAGTCCGACTGTTTTTGCAGAATCAATTGTCGGTTGCATCGCCGTTTTAATACTCTCTCGTAAAATCGGGAGAGAAGCAAGTTTGATTGGCGCCCCTAAAGCGAGTTTTTCTAAGACTTGTTGCCGTTGGTCTTGGAATTTTGAAAAGAGATGACGGTAGCAAAGACCAATCGCGACCATTGAGTTACTCGCAATCATTCCACTAATTGGAATCACTTGAGATGGGATAAATTTAATGGCGCCAGATAAGACAAGCACCCCCATCGTGACATACGTGCTGATAAAAATTGCGAATAACGAATTCCAATAGCTTTTGATTGGATGGGGATTACGCTTATGGGCATTCCAAGCGGCATTCACGACAATAAAGAAGCTCATTAAAGCCGTCAGTACTACGTTATTAACTTGGAACAAATATTTTAAGACATAACCGACAATCGTTAATTGAATGACTGCTCGTAAAATACTCAAGAGAATGTCTTTACTTAAGGTTAATTTTTCCTTTTGACTAATCAAAACTGCGATTAAAACCAGCGCAAAGGAAAAAAACAAAGATGCATTATTAACGGCTAACTCGTTCATCGACAATCCCTCCATTTTGAATCCAAATTGTTTTTTTACTGTGGGCTAATTCACTTTCATCATGAGTGATTTGTAATAACGTTACGCCTTTTTGGTGAATCTTCTCAAGAAAATCTAGCACAATTTGCTTGTTTTCACTATCCAATCCGACCGTCACTTCGTCGAGCAATAATAGTTTAGGTAAAAAAAGTAAGTTTCGCAAAAGAGCGACTCTTTGACGTTCACCACCAGAAAGATCATTGATATTTTTATGTAAAAAATCAGGTTTTAAAGCGACTAATTGAAGGGCTTCTTCGGCTTTCTTTTGATCAAACGGTAAGTGACGGATCGTAAAAGGGAAGAGCAAGTTATCATAAACCGTCTCACCAAATAAGGTCGGATTTTGAAAACAATAGGAAACTTCTTGCCGGTAAGTGGTGATTTCATAAGTATCCTGCGCTTTTCCTTGATATAAAATTGCTCCTGAAGTGGGTGTTTGTAAGGAGGCAATCAGTTTCAGCAAGCTACTTTTTCCACTACCAGAAGGGCCACCAATGGTCAGCCAATCGCCTGCTTCTACCGTTAAGTTGACGTTTGATAAAATGTGTTGTTTTCCTACTTGATAGGAAAGTTGATGAATGGTTAATAAAGCAGTCATAATCGTTCCTTTCTTAAAACATTGATACTCTAATTGTACCTTGTCTGATTTATTTAGGGAAGGTTTCTCTCGGATGATTTGACAAAGGCGTGAAAACTTGATAAATTGTGAGGGAATAAAAATGTAACCTAGTGAAACGGGGACGAATTTGTGAGTGTCAGCGGTATCTAAATTATAAGTTGAATCGTCGAAAAAAACTGCAAATGGCAGGTTTATTTGGCGAGCTTATCAAGATACCTGTCGACAAATGAGATGATAGACTGCTCAAGCGATGGTGTAGACGATCGTTTTTTTTGTGTTTTCTAGGTTAAATACAAGTCAATCGATGTTTGAAAGAGGTATCTCTTTTTTATTTGAAAGGAAAGAGAAAAAATGAATCAAACGACGTTAACGAAACTACAGTACAATGAAATGATTCAAAAAATAAAAGAAAAAGCCATTGGCAAGCATAGTCAAGCAATCATTGAAGAATGGCTTCCCCAAAATAATCTTGCAACAGTGAATAAACGCCAAGCGGAAACGAAAGAAGCACGCTTGATTTTAGATAGTCAGCAACATGTTCCCTTTATGGGGCTGAGTCGGATTACTTTGCTCACTGAACAAGTCAAGAAAGGGTTGATTTTACCTCCAGGAGACTTAATCGAATGCGGTGATTTTTTACGAAGTAGTCGTCTCATTCGCAAGTTTTTTGAAAAAAATCAATATCAAACGCCTTTGCTGTATAACTATAGTTGTTATTTACCTGAATTGCTTGAAGTGGAAGAAGCGATTGATCGCAAAATTAGCAATCAGAAAATACGTGATACAGCAACTACGCAATTAGCTAAAATTCGTAGAAGAAAAATGGAAATCCAAAAAGAAATTCAAGATAAACTAATGAAGTTCATTCGCCATGGGAAAAATAAAGAAATGATTCAAGAAGCGATGATCGTCAAAAAAGGCGAGCATTATACCGTTCCGATTAAGGCGAGCTATAAGAATAAGGTAGCAGGAACGTTAATCGAAGAATCAAGTAAAGGACAAACGGTCTTTATCGAACCCAGTGCTGTCGCAAAATTAAATGAGCAGTTGAATGGACTAACAATGGAAGAAACCATCGAAGAATATCAAGTTTTAGCGGAACTAACAGGATATTTAGCTGAGAATGAACGAGTGATTGACCAAGCGATTGAAACCATCACAGTGTTTGATTGCATCTTTGCGCGAGCTAAATACAGTCGCGAATTGAATGGCGTCACACCTTTAATGAATAAAGAAGAGCGTATCCATCTTCTGGCAGGACGTCATCCGTTCCTACCGGGAGAGGTGGTTCCTTTAGATTTTCATTTAGGAGAAACGTATCGAGGTTTAGTCATCACAGGAGCAAACGCAGGAGGCAAGACGGTAGTGTTAAAAACCGTTGGATTACTCACGTTGATGGCAATGATTGGACTACAAGTGCCTGCGAAAGAAGGCACGGAACTTGCCGTCTTTGACCAACTTTTTGTCGACATCGGTGATCAACAAAATATGGAAGATGCCTTAAGTACCTTCTCAGGTCATCTAAAAAATATCAGTGAACTATTGCCACAGATTAAGCGACACACGCTCGTCTTATTTGACGAAATAGGGAGCGGTACAGAACCAAATGAGGGGGCTGCTTTAGCGGTTGCTATCATGGAAGAGATTTATCAAAAGGGTGGGATTGTGGTTGCAACGACTCATTACGGTGAGGTCAAACGCTTCTCTCAAGAACACGAGGATTTTGTGACAGCGGCGATGGCCTTTGATCAAGAAAATCTCAAGCCCTTGTATCGCTTAATTGTGGGTGAAGTGGGAGAAAGTCAAGCCTTATGGATTGCGCAAAAAATGGCCATTTCGAAAAAAGTCATCGACCAAGCCCAAAAATATATTGATAAAGAAGCTTTTACGACAACACGAAAAGTTTTTAACCAAATAGTCAAAATGAAGAGCGAACCGAAGGAATCTTATTTTGACTTTCAAAAAGGTGATCGCGTTGAATTAACTGAAACAAAACAAATTGGATTGATCTATCATGATCACCAACAAGAGAAAATAGCTGTCTTTGTCAAGGGAGAAGTGATTGAGGTTTTAAGAAAACGAGTAAAACTATTGGCACCCGCTACGGAACTCTATCCGCTTGATTATGACTTAGACCAACTCTTTACCGATTACCATGTAAGAAAAGAAGAACGAGATTTGTTGCGAGGATCAAAGAAAGCCCACAAGGCATTGGATAAAGCAGCACGCAAAAGAAGAGAAGGACCAGGAACCAAGAATACCTAACCAAAGAATGGCTTCCTGAACGAACGCAAAAAGGACTGTGGCTTTTGTCACAGTCCTTTTGCACGTTTAGGAACGACTAACAGGGACTTGCATCCGAATAAACATGGAGCGGTTCACATCAGAGGTTTTATTCTTTTCATAGAGGACTTCACAAATATAATCTCCGATAATTTGATAGCCTTGATCGGCCAGTTCATGTTGAAAAAGAGGCAACATTTTAATCTCTTCTTGGAAGGAGTGACAATAATAAGTGGCATAAGTTCCTTTTGGTAAGAGACGTGTCTCCGTTGTTTTTTGATCAGAAAAAATAAAAAATTCCTTTGATAAAAAAGACTGATCAACAAAAGAGGTCCGAGGCATAATCGAGCCGACACAATTAAATTTGCGTAAATCGGTTAAGTCAGATTTGAATTCACGTAGAGAAAACTCGTATTCTTCTTCGGTCATCTGGTAAATATTTTGTCTTGTTGGATAAGTAAAGACCCAACGAGCAGGGAAATCAACAAACTCAATCGCTTTGTTAAATTGTTTCTCTTGGAAAATGAGAGCCCCTTCTTGAAAGACTTTAATTTCTGCTAATTGATGCTGAATACTTTTTAATTCTGCTTGGAGAGTTGCTTTTTTGTTTTCGATGACTTGGTTTAATTCCGTCGGTGTTTTTGTATCGTTCATGATTTGCTTAATTTCCGTTAAACTAAAGTCTAATTGTTGAAAGAATTGAATATTATCAATGACCGCAGATTGTTTAATGTGGTAATAACGATAATTCGTGAACGGGTCAATTTCAATCGGATGGATCAGATCAATGGATTCGTAATAACGTAAAGCTTGTACCGAAATCTGATTGTATTTGGCGAAATCACCAATCTTCATTTTTGTAAACATTTTCATAACTCTCCCTTGACTCTATAGTTACTATAGAGATTATACTTCAATTGTGAAGTAAAATACAATTATATCGGAGGAATAAACAATGTTTAAAGAAAAAGTACGTGTCGTGCAGTATGGTTGTGGAAAGATGTCAAAAACAATTATTCAATACTTAGTGCAACACGGAGCAGAAGTAGTTGGGGCGATTGATAATAATCCAGCGGTTGTAGGGAAAGATATCGGTGAATTTGCTGAACTGGGTTACCAAACGGGCGTTAAGATTTCAGATAATGCGGAAGAAGTTTTTGCGAACTGTGATGCGGATGTTGCCATTGTAACGGTCTTTAGTTATATGCCTGAAATGGAAAAAATATTTGAAACTTGTTTGGTAAATAAGGTCAATGTCATCACTACTTGTGAAGAAGCAATCTATTCTTGGAATACATCACCAGCTGTGACCAATCGTTTAGATCGATTAGCTAAAGAAAACGGTGTAACGATTACAGGAAGTGGCATGCAAGACTTGTATTGGATTAATATGCCAACGTTGATGATGGCGGGAATGAATCAGATTCAAAAAGTCAAAGGTGCCGTGAGTTATAACGTAGAAGATTATGGTTTAGCACTGGCAGAGGCGCATGGAGCAGGCTATGATTTGGCAAAATTCGAAGCTGAGATTGCCCAAGCCGAAAGTCTACCTTCGTACATGTGGAATGCCGCTGAAGGAATTTGTGCAAAAATGAATTGGACCATTCAAGCGATTAGTCAAAAGAGCGTTCCTTTCGTTTTAGAAGAAGATGTCTACTCCGAAACGTTAGGAAGAACCATTCCAGCAGGAGATGCGATTGGCATGTCTGCGGTGACTACGATTCAGACTTATCAAGGAATTGAACTAGAGGTTGAATGTATTGGAAAAGTGTACCGCGAAAATGAAGGAGATATGTGTGATTGGGAAATTATGGGTGAACCAAACATGGTCTTTTCTCTAGAGAAACCAGATACTGTCGCGCATACGTGTGCAACGATTGTTAACCGTATCCCATCTTTAATCCACGCACCTGCAGGTTTTGTGACTGCCGAAAAATTAGAAACAGCGAGCTATTTAACGTATCCGATTCATTTATACGTATAATCACAGAACGAAGAGAAAATCGACTAACGCGTAAAATACTCGCGAGTAACGAATCAATAAGAAGCGCCATTTTTGGCCTTCTTCCAATTATCCAGAAAAGGAGTGGTGACGTTAACGGTCATCGCTCTTTTCTTTTTTCCTCTAAACAAACGATTTTAATGGAAAATAAGCAGCGGAAGTGATTTTATTTTAGTGAAAGTAATGAGCCGGACAAAGAGACTTCCGATCCAATAAACGGAATACCAAGGACGTGCCTCAAATGAATTGTCTGATACTCCCCATCAACGATTTGTTGTGTTTTTTTGATAATTCGCTTCAAATTATGGTAGAAAATCTTTCTTTTAGGATGAATTGTTAATATTTTAATGGAAATTTTCTGAAATATTAAGTATACTCTTGCTAACTCTTTAACAAGAAAAGGAAGTGGGATTTGTTGGAAACGAAAAAACTAAAACGAGAAATTACCTTGATGGGTGCGTTATCGACGGTAATGGGGACCGTAATTGGCGCAGGCGTGTTCTTCAAGGCAGCGGCTGTCGTTGCCCACACGCAATCAGCAGGACTAGCATTATTTGCTTGGTTACTTGCAGGCTTTTTAACCATTTGTGGTGGTTTGACTGTAGCAGAACTGGCGACAGCTATTCCAAAAACGGGCGGTGCCATTCAATACATTGAAGTCACCTATGGAAAATTACCGGCGTTTTTACTTGGTTGGGCCCAGTCGATTATTTACTTTCCAGCTAATATTGCCGCTTTAAGTATTATTTTTGCGACCCAACTGATTAATTTATTGCGTTTAAGTAATGAGCTCTTAATTCCTCTAGCTATGATGACTGCAATCAGTGTGACGGTGATTAATCTCTTAGGCACCCGGGTGGCTGCTCGTGTTCAGTCGTTTACCTTAGTCGTTAAATTGTTACCGATTATTGCGATTGTCCTTGTCGGTCTTTTCATACCGGGAGAAGTGACTGTCTCTTTAGTCAATCTAGAAATCGGTGGAGACAAGTCATGGTTGGCGGGCTTTAGTAGCGCCTTGTTAGCGACGTTGTTTGCTTATGATGGTTGGTTAAATGTTGGGAATGTCGCAGGAGAAATGAAAAACCCGGTTAGAGACCTACCCAAAGCAATTATTTTAGGGTTGAGCTTTGTCACGTTAATATATTGGGCGATTAACTTTGTTTTTCTAAAAGTCCTACCTGTCGATCAAATTGCAGGGAATCTAAACGCGTCGTCAGAAGCTGCGGCAGTATTATTTGGTACCATTGGTGGGAAAGTCATTACAATTGGTATTTTGATTTCCGTTTATGGAGCGCTAAATGGTTATACGATGACCGGCATCCGTGTTCCTTATGCGTTAGCGATGCAAAATGATTTTCGTTTTAGTCCGGCGTTCATTAAATTAACCCGTAAAACCTACGTTCCTCTGTTGCCTGCTTTTTTACAGTTAGGTATTGGCTGTGGCATGATTCTGATCGGTAGTTTTGATTTATTAACCGATATGCTTGTCTTTGTCATGTGGTTCTTTAGTATATTAATTTTTGCGGCTGTCTTTATTTTACGCAAAACGCAACCTGATTTAATCCGGCCTTATAAAGTTCCGTTATATCCGATTACCCCGCTGATTGCGATGTTTGGTGGACTATTTATTTTAATCATGACGACAGTTACCCAACCAATACTTGTCCTTTCAGGAATTGGCCTGACCCTGTTAGGGATTCCTGTGTATTATTACGGGAAAAAGTAGTAACAATAGATTTTTTATCAAATGAAGCCAGACAATTGCTCGTTCTTTCCATTACTCAAAAAGACGTCTAGTGGCGCTTGATCATGTATTGACATGATTTTTTTATTCTCGTACGCTTGTCATTTTCCGATTTACCCTCCACAAACTCGTCGATAAATCATTAATCACTCAAAAATTTGCTATACGAATTTTAGAACTTCTCTATTAATAAATGTGTCAGAAACTTAATCGTTTTTGACGCATTTTTACATTCGCGGTACAATAGATTTACGAGTGTTGCATAAACTGATGTCAAAAATTGAAGGAGATTTCGCATGATTATCGAGAATAAATTGGGTTTAACCAGTCAAGTCGAGTTGGCCAAAACTGAAGAAAAACTCAGCAAACAAAAAGCGAAGGAATTATATGATTCTGGAAAAATAAATGAAATAGAAGTTGGTACTTTTAAAGGCTTATCTGAAATTCATGAATTTCTCTTTTCAGAGATTTACGAGTTTGCCGGAAATATTCGATCCGTCAATATCGCAAAAGGGAATTTTCGATTTGCGCCGGTTATGTATCTAGAACATTCGTTGAAGCATATCGATCAAATGCCACAGTCATCTTTTGAAGAAATTATTAAGAAATATGTCGAGATGAATATCGCGCACCCGTTTCGAGAAGGAAACGGCCGGAGTACTAGAATTTGGTTGGATATCATTTTAAAAGAGGAATTACAAAAAGTTGTCGATTGGAACTTGATTGATAAATCAGATTATCTTTCGGCAATGGAACGCAGTCCGATTAATGATTTGGAGATACGCTATTTGATTTCGAACGCCCTAACCGATAAGATTGATGATCGCGAGTTATATATGAAAGGAATCGACGTCAGCTATTTCTACGAGGGGTATTCTGAATATACGATAGATGATTTATAAGAGTAGGTGGGTTAATTGACAAATATGGGGATGCACGTGCCTCAACTGCTTATCAAAGTTTCGAGGATGAATAATAAGCAACTTGCGATTATTCTGTCATGGCTTGCCAAGTATTAAATAGTAGATTTGTATAGGCACTTTTTTAAGAAAAACTTTAATTATTGATACAAAATGGCATATTGTTAACAATTAAAATTATTTAATCAATCAACCATCACTTCTATTCTTTTTTTCTCAAATGCAGCAAGACAATTACTCGGGCCTTCCGTCGCTCAAAAAAACTTCCAATAGCGCTTGATCGTGTAATCATTCTCTAGGTCTGTAATTTTTTGCGAATGTTAGTCATGGTTAGGCATGTCAATAACGATACTTTTAGTTCTATCACTCATTCGTATCGTGTACTGACATGCCTTTTTTGTTTATTGTCGTATGCATGTCATTTTCCGCTTGAGCATTATTATTTTTGACAGGAATGTGTTGCTGAGAAACTTCTATATACTATTAATACAAAATAAACTGCTCATGACGGTACATTTCGAAGTATAATACCAGTAAAAGGTGAGGGGAAATAAAACAGATGATAATCGAAACAGTGGCAAAACGAATGAATGAGGCCAACTATTGGCCCAATCAAGATGCTCAGTGGCAAAATGAGATACATTCATTATTAGAAAAAGTGATTGAGTATGATGGAAGGAGAATGACATGAGAATCTTTCTTTTAGGAGCAACCGGAAAAACAGGTACTGTCTTTCTAAATATGGCGCTAGCAAAGGGACATCATATTACTGCGTATGTGAGGTCACCGGAAAAGCTAACAATAGCTGAAAATCTGACTATTATTCAAGAAAACTTAGAATCAATCCCCCAAATGTCTGCGGCGATGCGTGATCACGATGTTGTCGTATCTTGTCTAGGTGGCAATGATAATGATCAATCGAACGTAATCCAAAAGCTTACGGAGGTAATCGTAGCTAGCATGAAAGAAAGCAATGTATCTAGGATTGCAGCCATCTCATCGGCAGGCATTCATAACGAATTCTCATGGGTGACAAACTTCATTCTTACTCTTTTTTATAAACACGTGATCAATGATCATCGATTGGCAGCACAGGTCATTATGACAAGTGGGTTAGATTATACACTCGCGCGACCGCTCTCATTAACAGATGGGGGTCTTACGAAAAGCTATCGAAAAATGACGATTGGTGTTCCAAAAGGTGGGAAAAATATTTCAAGACAAGATTTAGCACATTTTTTATTAGAAACCATCGAAAGTGGAGACTACCACAATGAAACAGTAGGATTGGCATACTAGGAATGAGACCACGTCTGTACAAAAATCGATTTTAGTACAAAAGGTAATACAGTTGTGATCTCCAATCGATTAAGTGAACATCTAATCAGTTTTTTAGTGCGCAGTGAGTATTGCAACACAAGTGCTTCAAATCATAAAATTGTCTATATGAGGTTCTTTTTCATTTGATAAAAGTTCAAACAAGACGCACCATGAAAATAAGAAGGAAGCAATCCAGGCTTTTTTAGAATGAGTAGGAGTGGTTATCATGGCTTTAATGACATTAAAAAATGTAAATAAGTACTATCTTTCGGGTAGTGATTTGCGTTTTCATGCACTAAAAAATATTAATTTATCGTTTAATAAAGGCGAATTGGTCTCCATTATCGGAGAATCGGGTAGTGGGAAATCGACCTTAATGAATCTGATTGGTGGTTTGGATCGCGATTTTGAAGGAGAAATACTCGTCGATGGTGTAAATATTGGAACGTATAATGAAAACCAACGAGTGATGTACAATAAAGAGAAGATAGGATTTGTGTTTCAAAGTTTTAATCTGATTCCCCATTTAAATGTGTTGGAAAATGTGGCGTTAGCCATGACCTTATCCAACGTCAGTAAAAAGATTCGCGTTGAACGAGCGAAGAAAATTCTCGCTGAGGTTGGCTTAGAAAAACATTACTATAAAAAACCGAATCAATTATCGGGAGGACAAAAACAACGTGTCGCGATTGCACGATCGCTTGTGAATGATCCAGAAATTATTATTGCAGATGAACCGACAGGCGCGCTAGATTCTGAAACGGCTGATCAAGTCCTGCAAATCTTTAGCGAAATTGCGGCTAGCGGCAAGTTAGTGTTACTGGTGACCCACTCAGAAAGAGTCGCGGCACGTTCGAGTCGCATTGTGACGATAGCAGATGGCTCGATCATTTCTGATCAAGAATATCCTGAAAATCAAGTGTATCATTCAAAAGAACATCTTAGTCGCTTTAGTTTAACGAGTCGTCCAAAAAATCGGAACTTATCATTTTTCGCCGCGATGAAATTAGCCTTTTTAAATATGAAGGAGAAATTTTCAAGAAGTGTCCTCATTGCCCTTGGCGGTAGTATCGGCATTATGAGTATTATTTTGATGCTCTCTTTAGGTTCGGGTGTGAATGCCTATTTAACGAATCTCATGCAAGAGCAAGTGAATCCCGTCGTCAGTGAAGTTCGAATGCCGGAACCAGAAGAACAAGAGACAAGTAATTCTTCAACGAGCGAAATCACAGGGGATCCAACAGGTATGCCAATGGATCCCGCTCAAAATAGTCCTGTGATGCGAAATGATAACGTTCCTTTTGAACAATCAGATTTAGAAACCCTAGAGAACATTGATGGAGTAGCATCGCTTGAAAAAGGTTATTCGACTTTTTCACTAGGAAATAATTCGATTATGTATAACGATCGCTATCGCTCCTTTATGAATTTTATAACGATGTCCTCGATGATTACGACGGCAAACTTGAGTGAAGGAGAGTTCCCGCAAGAAGGCGAAATCTTAATCACGCAAGGAATTGCCGATAGTATTGGTGAAGACAGTATCGGCAAAGAAGTCACCGTTACGTTAATGATGGATGGCGTCATTACAGAAACAGATATGGTAATTAGTGGGATTTTTGCTTCTAGCGATGCCGTCGGTCCAACGGCTGTCTTTGACTCGATTTATATGAATTATGCGGATGTTGAAGCCATCGCGCAAGCCAATGACATCGAGTTACAGCCTAATGTTGTGTACCTGGTAGCAGAAGATGCGCAAGCCAATGCTCGTGTTAAAGAAGAAATCAAGACATTGGGTTATCAGGGATCTGCGATGGAATCCATTGCGAAATTATTTACGGATATGATCGATATTTTCACGTATATTTTAGCGGGAGTTGCTGGCTTATCATTGTTTGTTTCAGCGATTATGATTTTAACCGTTCTTTACATCAGCGTGGTTGAGCGGACGCAAGAAATTGGTGTGATCAAAGCGACAGGTGGAAGAAAGAAAGATATTCGTCGGATTTTTGTTTCGGAATCCTTTTTAATTGGTGTTTTTAGCGGTAGTTTTGGTGTCGGCTTTGCTTACATCTTGTCAATTATTGGCAATCGAGTAGTCGAACAACAATTTGGTACGACTATCTTTTTAGTGGAATATCAGTTCATCGTGATGGGAATGGTGATCAGTATTTTACTAAGTGTGATTGCGGGACTCTTGCCATCGGTTTGCGCGTCCCGTCTCGATCCTGTCGAAGCGTTACGCCACGAGTAACCAACCCTATTTCATCGTACTTTAAACGGTCCTCTTTAATATGGAGAGGGTCGTTTTTTTTTTATGAGAAAGTGTGCGAAGTTTCCATCAATGAAACACTCAGAAAACCTCGTTGGTTGTCAAGAAATAATGACGCTTGAGTCCGTCTGTTTCATATTGAGAAGTGTGATAAAATGTGTTATATTTTTCAATTGGAACTTCTTTTTTGAGAAAAGAAGAATGGATGGGGTTTCCCCCATAAAGAGGAGAAATGATTGTGAATACAATAGCATTATTGATTGGATTATGTCCAGTGATTGGATGGGGATTATTCCCAACGGTGGCAGCAAAAATTGGTGGACGTCCAGTCAATCAAATTTTAGGGACGACATTGGGAACTTTTGTCTTTGCATTGATTTTTTCATTTGCAACAAAAACCGCATTGCCTGAAGGAAAAGATTTGCTATTCTCGTTGTTGTCTGGGATTGGCTGGGCCTCGGCACAAATTATTACGTTTAAATCCTTTGAGTTAGTCAGTACTTCAAAAGCGTTACCGATTACGACTGCTGTTCAGTTACTCGTGACGTCATTGTGGGGTGCTTTTTTTCTAGGAAATTGGCCAGGCGTGACGAATAAATTGATTGGCATCTTTGCCTTAGTCTTAATTGTGATTGGTGCGAGAATGTCTGTCTGGACAGAAAAGAAAGATGCGCAAGATAGCGCAAGGTTAAAACGTGCGGTCTTCTTATTAATAATTGGTGGGATTGGGTACTGGGCGTATTCCGCTGCGCCACAAGCTACGAATGTCGATGGGATGACTTCTTTTTTACCACAAGCGATTGGAATGCTTTTGGTGGCCTCTCTTTATAGTCTATTTTTAACAGTAACGCAAAAAAATGAAACCTCTCCTTTTAAAGAAAAAGTTTCTTATTTGCAAATGATCTCTGGTTTCTTTTTTGCTTTTGCAGCCCTCACGTATCTCATCTCCGCACAACCCAACATGAACGGCTTGGCAACGGGTTTTATCTTATCGCAAACGTCAGTGGTTGTCGGAACATTAACGGGTATTTATTTCCTTGGACAAAAGAAGACGAACAAAGAAATGAAAGTGACGTTATTAGGGTTAGGGTTCATTATTCTAGCGGCAACGATGACCGTCATGATTTAACGGGTGAAACTCACGGTAGGATTATCGTGAGTTTTTTATTTAGAAATGCAATGTGGGGATGCGAGAAAAATTTTTTTGATTCATTCTTACGTCGAAAAGACGAAATTCTTGTTTTATAAAATTAAATTGTGTAAAATATAAATAGAGGAGATGTGGTGAGAGAAATGATTCGACAAGTTGTAAGTGAACAATTGTGTTTTGCGATTTACAATGCTCAAAAAGAATTTTCGAGAATGTATACCGCAGCGTTAGAACCGTACCATCTGACTTATACGCAATACTTAGCATTACTCGTATTGTGGGAAAATGATCAGCGAAGTATTACAGAAATTGGCGAGGCGTTATCATTAGATAGTGGGACGTTGACGCCCATGATCAAACGCATGGAACAAAACGGTTTTGTTACGCGGGCACGAAGTCAAACAGACGAACGAAAAGTCGTCGTTAGCTTAACGTCTAAGGCAAAGGAGTCAAAAGAGGCCATTTTGTCGAAGGTAACAAGTTGTTTGGCTGTTGTCACTGAAGATGAGGAAAATTATTTTGACTTACTGAATCAAATCAATCAGTTAGCAAAAAAAGTAGGAGGAATCAGCAATGAAAAAAGTTTATGAAACAAAGATCACGAACACTGGCGGACGCGAAGGTGAAGTGTATTCACCGGATCATCTCTTTGAACACAAGGTGACTTCCCCTGGCAAAAAGGTCGAAAATGCGACGAATCCAGAACAGTTATTTGCAGCTGCTTATAGTGCCTGTTTTAATGGTGCATTAGAACTCGTCATGGAACGAGAAAATGACGTTCATCCAAGTGAAGTATCCGCTCGGGTCAGCTTGTTTGCAGACGACGTCGAAGGATTCCATATTGAAGTGGTTCTTGAAGTTAAAATCGATGGCGTAGAAGAGGCACGCGCATTAGAACTTGTGAAATTAGCGGATGAAGTGTGTCCCTATTCAAAAGCCGTTCGTAATAATGTGAAAGTAACGTTTGAGATTGTCTAATTGAATAGATAGATTTTACAGAACGAAGGCTAAGTTATTGCCTTCGTTCTTTTTTATTTTAGGCTATGTTAAATTATATTGTTGATTTTTTACGAGAATTAAGGGAACTTCCATTTTTAGAAGTTCCCTTTTGTTTACTCTATTAAAGTCCTCGTTCGTTTAAGTAGACGTTTTTACAAAATTTTCATTTTCTATTTCTTTTAAAGCCTTTGCGATAACTTCACATTTTTTCACAGCCCAAATGTAATGATTAGATGTGTTCGCTGTAAAATAACTGAACAAATTACTTGTTTTCGTCCACTTATAATATTTTTTTGTCACGATTTCTTCATTCGTATGTATTTTAATTAAGTCTGTTACTCTTTGGTGACTTAACTTCAATTTTTTTATAGCTTGATTTAATGTCACATCTTGATAGTTCTCCCAAATCCGTATATTCAGGAGTTTAATACTACTCCACTTATAACCAGGTGCTGGCATAAAAGGAATATCCCCATCCATACCCTCTCTATACCATCTCTCAAGCATTGCGTGCCATTCATAAAGATGCATTAAAACATCTCTAAAATTTTTATCTCTCTCTGGAGTTTCAATAGAAATTCCTCTTTTACTTTTCGGTACTGATTCAATTATTTCAAGTAGTTCTTTGAAATTTTTCTCGCTATTCAATAATAAAATCTCTTTCTCATTTTTGTCTATCATAGTTAATCTCCTCTCTTTGACTAATGGAAATTTTAAGAAAATATAGCTTTGAATATTTTTTCTCTACTTTTGATATGATTAAAACTTCCTAAATGGTCATAATTTATAGACCAAATCATACAGCCCCTATTCTTGAACAACTTAGATTATCATTTGGAAAATTCTGATAATCTAAGTTTATCATAGGTTTCTACTGTTGAGAATAAACAACTTTCTATTATCATTTTGCTGACGGTTGCATCGTTGTTGCGATGTCTGATGCTATCGAGGAATCGGAACCAACTCAAATAATGGTCGAGGTACTTTGTAGCGACGCCATTGAAACGGTCAATCCAGCCTTTGAGTCGGCTATGATAACTATTAACGTTCTGGATGTGATAAACACCTTTCACACGTTGATATCCATCTGATTTGAATCGGTAATGTTCCAAACCTTTATCGGTCGCATAGGTCTTAAAGGCTCTCCAAGCGTCTGTACAGAGAACATTCGTTGAAGAAAGTTTGGAGCCGATGGCATCATCAAGTCGAGTCTTTACGATACGTCCTTGACCGATGATTTTTGAATACGTCATCTTTTGGCGGTCTCTTGCGACAAGAACGCACACTTGGTCTTTACTAATGCCCCGTTTCTTCGAGGAGCCGCCACGTTTTCTTGGTTTACGACCTTTGAGATTACGCTTTCCTTTCTCAGAATACAGGAAATAGGTTTCATCCATCTCGACAATACCTTCGATCTTCTCAAAGTCCATCTGCTTCATCGCAGAAAGCAGTTTATGTCGCCAATAGAAGAGAGTGACATAATGAACCTCAATCAATTCAGAGGCTTTTCGAAGGGAGTAGCCTTCTATCATACATTGGATGAACCCTAACCATTTGTGAGGCAAGTGAGTTCGATGAAGTGGGGTATTCGTAACATCGGTGAAGGTCTTTCCGCAATCTTTACAGCGATAACGTTGACGTTCAATCAGTCGCATATCCATTTTCACTGAGTATTTCCCGAAACGGACAACCTTCGTCGAATGGCAATGGGTACACGTATAACCTTCTTTATGCTTTCGTTCAGACACTTCTTTGAAGACAGGTTCGCTTGCCGAATAAGATGCAAGCGAGTTCACAAAGAACTGTTTCAATCTATGTTGGTCGGCTGTATTTAACTTTCGAATCTCTTCGATAATCTCCTTCAATGACATTCGGAACCCACTCGCTCTCACTCTTTTCTTATATTATAGAACAAACGTTCTCTTTTATCAAATATCAACAGAGTTCTTTAACATAGCCTTATTTTAAAAAAAATCGGAACTGAAGTAACTAGAATCACATTATTTTAAGATATCTGTACGAGATTCAGGAAATCACAAAAAGAAGCTGTGACGGCTGTCATAGCTTCTTTTTGTATTCTTTAAATGAGTGAATTCGCAAGCATTGCTTCTAATTTACGGCGTTGGACTTTCATGGTAGCTGTCCGGGGAATTGCGTCAAAGTCTAAAAGAATCGCTTTGTTTAAATGAGGCAAATCTTCGACCGCTTGCCACCAAGCATCCCAATCCATTTCGGCGTCAGCAGCGAGTGCCAAAATCGGTTGTGGGTAATGTTCTTTATCTTTCACAATCACGACTTCTGATAAGAAGTCCAGTTTGTCTAATAACAAATCTTCTAACGCTAAGCTACTATCAATGGATTGGATTAAATCAACTTGGCGGTCTTTTAAGAAAAGTGCGCCTTCTACATTCATTACGCCATAATCTCCGCTGTCCCACCAAATATCGTAGCAATTTTCTGTAAAGCGTTCATCTTCTTTGAAATAGGTTAAGGCCCGACCTTTTGAGCGGAAATGAATATTTCCCGGAGTGTTGGCAGGAAGGGGGTGTCCATTCTCATCGGCAATCCGTGCTTTCGTTAACTCTCCCAAACCAAATCCCATATCGCGTGCGTTATTTTCGTGAATAGTCGACAGGCGGTGGCTCTTTAAGATCATTGGTCCGCATTCACTTTGACCGTAGACTTGTAAGAAAACAGGATCATTTGCGGCACTAGCCGTTAAAAAGGCTGCCATCGTTTGATTGTTAATGGCATCGAAAGTGGAATGATAATAACGAATCGAAGAAAACGCATGCGGTGCTTTTCTCGTTGCTTCTTGCCACTGAACAAAATTATTGGGATGGGTTTCTAACGCTAATGGTTGTTCTTTTTCGAGCATCGTAATTAAAGAATCAACTTTAGGACTGGCTAAAGGCATCAAAGAAAAACCAAACGCCATTGCCGAAGAAATCCCAATATTAAAACGTG
This sequence comes from Enterococcus aquimarinus, assembly GCF_001885765.1. Taxonomy (GTDB): domain Bacteria; phylum Bacillota; class Bacilli; order Lactobacillales; family Enterococcaceae; genus Enterococcus_I; species Enterococcus_I aquimarinus. The sequence goes on from NZ_JXKD01000004.1 coordinate 107,189, forward strand.
AGTGCACGGGAGAAATATGAAAGGCGAGTAGTCCTTTTTCTTTGATTTTCCCGAAGACTTCCCGTTGCCAGGTTGTCCGCCAACCCATCGACTGGGCAGAATGACAAATAAGTTTAGGTACGCCTGTCGTGCCTGAAGTATGAGTAATATAAGAAATCTCCTCTAATGCGAGCTTTTCTTGAGGAACGGGTTCGTATGAAGTCGCTAATAACTGTGCGACACTGATTTGTTTCTCAGTTGGATAATTGGCTAATTGCGCAATGACTGGCTCGGTTTGTTGATCGTAAATAATAAATGGCTGAGCAAGTCGCTCGCCAAAAATTTCCATTGTTTTAGCTGGGAAATGATACGAAATCATCGCTGGGACAGCGCCTAAATAGGAAACGGCAACGGCAAGTAAGTACGTATCAAATTTAGGACTTTTAAAGATAATCACTTTATCGCCTTTTTTGACACCAAGCGCAGATAATTGATAGGCACGTTGTAAAATAACTTCTAGGCTGTTCTGGTAAGTGCTACGTAATGCTAATTCTGGAAAAGCGACTAAGATTTCATCAAAAATGAGCTCGGAATTAGGGAAAAATTGAGCATACTCTTCATAATTGCTGTATAAATTTAAGGGGATCATCGTGTGATCGGGCATTTATTTTCCTTCTTTCTTCTAAAAATAACATGAAACAATCCTATTTTAGCATAATAATAGTAATTCTTGATATCTTTTTTTAAAAAGAACAAACCGTTTTATAAGTTGAAGTCGCTATTTTTAATCGTGATAAAATAGACAAATTCATTCGGCGAACAAGTTTAAAAAATAGAAAAGGAGTGTCGAATCCTTACAATGATACTTATCGAAAGAAGATTGGAACAAAATCGTTGAAAAGACTAGCCTTTTATTTATGGAATTGGTATAGTAGGGAAGTTATCACGTTTTCTACACATTTTTTGTGTCTTTGTTTTAGTAAGCGTTAAGTCCCTTGCCCAGAAAGTCGATGTTGCTGTGAATCGATGAATACTTAATGACTGAATTACACAACATCGTAATTACAATTAAATACCAATCAGAGGAAAACAGTTTTTTTGTTTTTGAATAAAGGTGGTACCACGAAAGTATCTTTCGTCCTTAGCTAGCGATAGCCGAGGGCGTTTTTTGTTTTTTTGAAAGAATCGAAACTGTTAAAGTTAGAAAGTCGTTCTCTAAGAAGAGTACGTTGTAAAAAAAGATTTCAAGGAGGTGTTTTCGCAGTGAACTGTGGGAGAATGATTCGTTATCGCCTTTTGATTGCAGAATAAACAACCAACTAAAAGGAGCAGAAAGAAATGAATAAAAAAAATCAACCAAGTATTGTAGAAGCTAGTCTAGTCTTAACCTTCATTATTGCCAGTATTGCCCTGAGTGTCATTGTTTTAAAAGTGACGCCGAATATTGCCATTTTATTTTCCATTGCACTCGTGTTGCTTTATGTGGTCATCAAACGCATCCCGTTTGACCGTGTCAACGAAGGAATTGTGAATGGCATTAAACCCGGTATTATCCCTATTTTTATCTTTTTATTAGTCGGTGCCTTAATCTCCGTGTGGATTCAAGCTGGAATTATTCCAACATTAATGGTCTACGGTTTTAAAATGATTAGCGTCAAATGGTTTGTTCCCTCAATCTTTATTGTGTGTGCGATTGTCGGAAGTGCGGTCGGTAGCGCCTTTACGGTAATGTCGACCATCGGGATTGCCTTTTTTGGAATCGGGATAACCTTAGGCATTCATCCGCCACTGATTGTCGGTGCCATTGCCTCGGGTGCTATTTTTGGTGATAAAATGTCGCCGCTCTCTGAATCGACCAACTTAGCTGCTGCGATTGCAGAAGTTGATTTATTTAAACATATTCGAAATATGATGTGGTCTACGATTCCTGCATTTATTGTCTCATTACTCTTGTTTTCAGTTCTAGGGATTTCTGAAAGTACCGTTGATTTGGCAGAAATCGAGCTTGTTGTTCAAGTATTAGAAAGTCACTTTACGATTTCATTGTGGGCGTTACTCCCAATCGTGATGATGTTTGTCTGTGCGTGGCGTCGAATACCAGCCATTTTAACGCTTTTATTGAATATCGGCATAGGCATTATTTTTATTCTTGTTCAAACGCCCGAAACGCCGATTATTCAAATTGCTAGTTTTATCGAATCAGGTTTTGTCTCCGATACGGGGAATCGAGCCATTGATCTACTGCTGTCGCGTGGAGGAATAGCCAGTATGATGCCGACCGTTTCTCTGATTCTGTTAACATTATCTTTAGGCGGATTGTTAATGGAAACCAATTTGATTGGGGCAGTGATGAATGTTGTGGCTCATCAATTAAAAAGGACATCAGGAGTCATTATTGCGAGTCTGTTGACATCAATTGGAGTGAATTTATTTATTGGCGAGCAATTTTTATCGGTTATTCTACCCGGTAATGCCTTCAAGCAAGTCTACAAAGAAAACCACATCGATTTAGTCGTCTTAAGTCGCTCATTAGAAGATGGCGGAACGGTGATGAATTACTTGATTCCGTGGGGGATTGCGGGTAGCTTTGTGGCGGGAACCTTTGGTATTCCAACCATGACCTATTTACCATTTGTTTTCTTTAGCCTGCTTTCGCCCATCTTTTCCATGCTTAGTGCCATTACTGGAATAGGTGTGAGCTATACAGATGGGACTCCTAGTAAGAAATTTTTTGGTACAAAATAAATCAAATAGTGAAGAAGGGAGGAAAAAAGTTGTTTTGCTCTGAGAAAATACAGATCCACTCGCATAATTGGCTCTTTTCATTGCGCGAGTGGCGCTCAGGTGACAGAGCAGACGGTTGTCCTCCTTTTATTACAATTAAACGTTCATATAACAGAAAAGGGCTGGGGATATCTCACAGCCTTTTTTTGTGGTCTCACAAGCACCCCAAAACATCACGATGGCTTTTTCTAAACGCCTGCCTCATAAAATCAGATGTATTTGGGAATGAATGGTGCAATTCCAAAAAAATATTTCGCTTTATAAAATATCTTAAAGAGATACTTTTATCAACAAAAGTTAACAAGTAATCCTTTGATGTTTTTTATATTTACTCTTATACTAAGAAGCGTGGAGGGGATTAGATGAAAATTGGTCAAATCATTAGCGAAAAACGCAAAGAAAAAGGCATTACTCAACAAGAATTAGCCGAATTTGTCGGTGTCTCAAAAGCAGCTGTCTCGAAATGGGAAACGGGCTTAACCTATCCTGATATCACCTTACTGCCCTTGCTTGCGGCCTACTTTGATGTTTCAATGGATCAGCTATTAGACTATCATTCGCAGCTTTCAGCCAAAGAAATTCAGCGACTCTATACCATGCTCAAAAAATCATTAGAAAAAGACTCTGGTGAAGTTGTCTTAACGAATCTTCGTCGCTTGGTGCGTCGATATTATTCTTGTTATCCGTTCGTGTTACAGATGGGCTTATTTCTCATGAATCATTTTGATTATTTCCCTGCAATGGAAGGTGAAAACAAACAACAAAAGTATATGAATGAAGCCAGAGAATGGTTTTTACACGTAAAAAACGCAACTAAGGAAGTCGCACTTGTCAATCAAGCAAGAAATCTAGAAGCCTATACGTTGTTGTTATTGCAACAACCCGACCAAGTCCTCGCGTTATTAGGTGAATATGTTCCTGCTTATTTTCCAACTGAAACCTTAATCGCGGGTGCTTTTCAGCAACAAGGAGAAGGCCAACGGGGAATTGCAACTTTACAAAGTAGTATTGCGCAATATATTTTTGTGCTGATGAGTGGGTTTACGAATTATTTACAATTTTTATTGGCCGATGAAGAAAAATTTCAAATGACGTACGAACGAGGAAAAAAGATTGCCGAGACGTTTGAATTAACGACCCTTCATCCGATTATTTTGATGAATTTCCAACTATCCGCTATTTTTGGTTTCGCGCAATTAGGGAAACATACCCAAACGATTGAAGTGTTAGAGGCATTTGAAAGCACGCTGCGTCACACCGACTTTGAACTCGAACTTCATGGCGATGCCTATTTTGATCAAATTGATGAGTGGCTTGCACAACTTGATTTAGGTCCGCAAATGCCAAGAACAACGAAGAATATGAAATACGAGTTTCTGACGCTAGTAGTAGACAATCCCTTATTAAAACCGTATCAAAATGAAACGATTATAAAAAAACTAAAAGAAGTAAAGGAGTCTCAACATGAATAATTCTGAATTATTTTTTAACAATTTACCCTTGTTTATTCCATTAATCCTCTTAAATCTTGGTTTAATGATTACAGCCGTGATCCATGTGTTAAAACATCCTAAATATCGTTTTGGTAATCAGGTGTTTTGGCTGATTGTCGTAGTGTTTTTCCAATTTTTTGGTCCCGTTCTGTATTTCGTTTTTGGTAAAGGAGACGAAGAATGAATCTTTTAGAAGTCAGACAAGTCAAGAAACAGTTCGGGTCAAATGTTGTCTTAAACAATCTCACTTTTTCAATTCCACAAGGCAGTATATTTGGGTTTGTTGGGAAAAATGGTGCTGGAAAAACAACGACGATGAAATTGATTTTAGGTCTGGAGACAGTCGATGAAGGGGAGATTTATCTCAATGGTCAAAAAGTAACCTTCGGGAAACCGGCGACAAATCATTCGGTCGGATACTTACCGGATGTTCCAGAATTTTATGATTATATGACTGCACGTGAATACCTACTTTTTTGTAGTGAGATTACCGCTATTCCCAAAAATGAGCGGGTAAATCGTGTAGCAAAAATGTTGCAATTAGTTGGATTAACCCAAGATAAAAGAAAAATTAAAGGCTTCTCTAGAGGAATGAAACAACGATTGGGAATTGCGCAAGCATTATTAAACAAACCAGCCTTTTTAATTTGCGATGAACCTACTTCCGCGCTTGATCCTACCGGGCGTAATGAATTTTTGGCGTTATTAGCCTCTTTAAAGGACGAAGTGACGATTTTATTTTCGACACATATCTTAAGTGATGTCGAACGAATTTGTGATTACGTGGGAATCTTGGACCAAGGTGCCTTACAAGTGGTAGGCACGCTGGAGTCTTTAAAAGAACGCTACGCGAAGCCTCAAATTGAATTGAATTTTGAAACGCAAATAGAGGCGCAACAATTTGCGGCAAAGTTATCAGATAAAAAGATTCAATGTATCGATTCGCAAGTATTGTGGTCTTATGAAGGAACCTATTCACAAGCCTTTCATGACGTAGTAGAGATTTTACTTCAAGAAGCATTTACCGCTAAAAGTATTTCTCATATCGCCCCTTCTCTTGAGCAAATATATTTGGAGGTGACAAAATGACTCAATTCCTAGCCTTTAGTAAAAAAGAACTTTTAGAAACGTGGCGTACGAAAAAACTTGTTTTGCTTTTTGTCATTTTTATGATATTTGGCTTAATGAGTCCATTGGTGGCTAAACTAACACCAGAAATTCTAAAAATGAGTTTTGGTGAGGAGTTCCCTATTGTCGCGCCAACGTCACTTGATTCTTGGATGCAATATTATAAAAATCTAAGTCAAATCGGTCTCTATCTTTTTGCCATTGTCTTTAGTGGCGTGGTCAGTCAAGAAATTCAAAAAGGGACGCTCGTTCATTTGGTGACGAAAGGGTTAAATCGTTCGGTGATTATCGGAAGTAAATGGTTCATTCTCTATTTACAATGGACGTTGATTCTCAGTCTTTCATTTGTCATTACTTTTGGTTATACGTATTTTTATTTTCCAGATAACGCCTCCGCTCATCCTTGGCTCGCCTTTTTTCCTCTTTTGATTTTTGGCTTGTTTTTTTGTAGTCTGATTATTTTTACTTCAACAGTTGCAAGAAGTTCCTTCGAAGGATTATTGTTAACCATTTTCGTGATGATCCTCGGTTATATCGGAGGCGTCTTCGAATCCTTGACGACCTGGAATCCCGTCTCTTTAATTGGACAAAATCTGGCTATTTTACAAGGTACGGATCGATTATCGGAGTATCTTCCGAGTATTCTTGTTACGTTGCTGCTGACTATTGTGTTAATTGTCATGAGTATTAACGTTTTGAAACGAAAAAAAATATAAGACACTTTGAAATACTAGTTCTGCTTAAAAAGAGCTAGTATTTTCTTTTTTTTATAGTAAAATACTTATTAGAAAGCGTTTTCTTTTTATAGGAGGTGTCAAACGATTGGTGAAACTAAAAGGGGAGTGGTTAGTCTTGGTGCATAAGTACCGCTATGAGCGCAGTCGTCTTTTGCTAATCAAACGTTAAAATCAAGTGTGGGTGGTTCCGTGTGTCGTTAGTGAGCCATATTTATTTTTTTGTCTCATACGAAATGATTCTTTTGTCAGCGCAATGAAGACAAATGGTTCATCTATTATTTAAAATGAAGCAAAACTGTTGAAGGATACCATAGTGAATGAAATATCTGGATAAATCAAACTCCTTAAGAAAGAAAAACAGGAACTTTCTTAAGGGGTTTGAGCATTAAGGTTGTAGAAACCGAAAAAATCGGGTACAATTATCTCGAATTCGAAATAAAAAGAGGTGACGAAATGAATAGGAAAGAAAAAAGTTTACAAGCATTGATCGGTATTTTACGCACGAGTAGCACCTTAGAACAAATTGTTCGAAAAGATGTGGCCTGCTACGGATTAAACATGACGGAATTTTCTGTTCTAGAATTACTTTACCATAAAGGACGCCAAACAACACAAACAATTAAAAATAAAATTTTAATTGCGAGCAGTAGTACAACTTACGTGGTCGATCAATTAGAGAAAAAAGAACATGTCCGCCGAGATATTTGCCAAGAAGATAAGCGTGTAACCTATGTTGAAATCACGGAATCAGGGAAAGCCTTGATGGATGAAATTTTCCCCCTACACGCCAAGAAAATTGAGACCTGTTTTGGGAAGTTAACGGAAGATGAATTAGTCCAACTGAAGGAACTACTCAAAAAAGTAAGATAAATGAAAAGAGGAAATCACAATGAATGAAAGAGACTTACCACTAGGCATTCACCATGTGACGGCAATGACGAGTGATGTTGTTAAGAACTATGAATTTTTTACTGAAGTATTAGGTATGCGCCTTGTTAAAAAAACGGTCAACCAAGATGATATTCATACCTATCATACCTATTACGGTGATGATACCGGATCACCTGGTACAGCCATGACGTTTTTTGATTTTCCAAATAATCCAAAAGGGATCAAAGGAACGAACGCGATTACTCGAACGAGTTTCCGCGTACCAAATGATGCGAGCTTAGAATACTACCAAGAACGTTTTGCTAAATTTGATGTGAAACATGAAGCGATTACCACTGAATTTGGGAAAAAAGTATTGCGGTTCTGGGATTTTGACGAGCAAGCGTATCAATTGATTTCGGATGAAAACAATGTGGGAATGAAACCCGGAACGCCATGGAAAAAAGGTCCAGTACCGGAGAAATTTGCGATTTATGGTTTAGGTCCGGTTGAAATAACCGTGAGCTATTTTAACGATTTTAAAGAAATTTTTGAAGAATTACTTTCTTTTGAAGAAATCGCACAAGAAGGCAACCGTTATTTACTCGAAGTAGGTGAAAAAGGCAACGGCGCACAAGTTGTTTTAATTGAAGATGCGACGCAAAATATCGCACAACAAGGATATGGAGAAGTACACCATTTTGCGTTACGCTTAAAAGATGCGGCTTCGATTAAATTATGGATAACACGTTTAAATCAAGCGGGATTACCAAACTCTGGCTACGTGAATCGCTTTTATTTTGAATCATTATATGTTCGAATTGGTCATGTGCTAGTAGAGTTTGCGACGGATGAACCTGGATTTGTGACAGATGAACCTTACGAAACATTAGGAGAAAGCTTAGCGCTACCACCATTTTTAGAGCCAAATCGTGCGCACATCGAAAGTGTTATTCGTCCTTTTGATACGACAAGATAGGGGGATAAATATGAAAGAAATTGTACCCGCAACATTGACGCAACAAGAAAATTATAAATTATTGATTGGTTCGATTATTCCCCGCCCAGTTGCTTTGGTCACGACCCAGTCTGCTCAAGGAATTGTGAATGTCGCTCCTTTTAGTTTTTTTAATATTGTGAGCTCCAATCCACCCGTTGTTTCATTATCTGTTCAAAGAAAAAATGGGATCGAAAAAGATACAGCCCGCAATTTACGAGAGCAAGGCGAAGGTGTCATCCACATTTTAGACGAAGAGAACGTTTTTGAAGCGAATGAGACGGCGGCTAACTTAGCGCCGGAGGAAAGTGAACTATCCGTCGCGAAGTTGACACTCGTTCCCTCTTCAAAGGTGTTGACGCCTGGTTTACAAGAAGCCAAAGTTCGTTTTGAAGTCTCGGTTTTAGAAAGAATCGACATCAAAAAGGAAGAAACGGTTACAGCTGATTTCTTTTTATTACAAATTGAGAACTATGTGATTGCGGAAGAAGTCTACGAAGATGGGAAAATTAATCCTCATAAACTCGCACCCGTCAGTCGTCTCGCTGGTCAAGATTATAGTAAGCTTGGAGAAATTTTTTCGTTAGCGCGCCCTAAATAAAAGAAGGTATCAGAGAAAAGTTCGCTTTTCTTTGGTACTTTTTTATTTTCTTTGCCTACTTCTTTGGTTTCTTGACACCTATCAATTTAGTTGATGCGTTTTACGATTACACTAAGGGTGTCAATAAGGAAGGAGATCAAGAAAATGAACATTCAACGTTTGATCAAGCAACACCAGAACCAGATTATTATCTTAAGTGGGGTCCTTGTAGCAAGTGCCATCATCAGTGACTATCTATTGAATCTTTCTCAAGTAGGAATGTGGGCGATGATTTTAGCCTCGATTGTGGGTGGGATACCGATTATGATTCAAGCGTATCAAGCACTTCGAAATAAAGTAATTAGTATTGAATTACTAGTTTCAATCGCTGTTATAGGAGCGTTTTTTATTGGGGAATATTACGAGTCTGGCATCGTGACTTTTTTATTTTTATTTGGTGCATACTTAGAACGACGAACAATCGAAAAGACACGAAAATCCGTTAAGAGCTTAGTGGAGATGGCACCGACGACGGCCTTGTTAGTAGATGAATCCGGAGAAGCCGAAGAGGTCGACATTGAATTCGTTGAAAAAGAGGATCGCTTATTAGTGAAAACGGGATCAAAAGTACCCGTAGACGGCCTTGTATTAGTTGGCGAAGGTTTTGTAGATGAAGCGACGATTACGGGGGAATCTTTTCCCGTCAAGAAAAAAGTTGGCGACCACGTTTTTGCGGGGACAATCTTGAATAATGGTACCTTACAAATTGAAGCCCAAAGAGTAGGGGAAGATACGACTTTTGGCAAGATAATTGAACTAGTCGAAGAGGCGCAAGATAGTAAGTCAGTGATGGAAAAATTCATTAATAAATTTTCAAAATATTACACCCCTGTAGTACTCATTTTTGCACTGGTGACGTATCTTTTCACCCAAGATATTCGCTTGGCTATCACGATTTTAGTACTCGGTTGTCCGGGAGCCTTAGTCATCGGGGTTCCTGTGTCGAACGTAACAGGGATTGGGAACGGCGCCAAACATGGCGTACTCATTAAAGGCGGAGAAGTCATGGATCGCATGAATCAAGTCGATACGATGGTCTTTGACAAAACAGGAACGTTAACCCAAGGAACAACCGCAGTCACAACCTTTATTTCACTTGAAGAAGAAGAGGAAAAGTCGTTGGCCTACTTAATGGCAATCGAAAAAGAATCCGATCATCCGTTAGCCAAAGCGATTGTCGCTTATTTAGGCGAAAAAAATATCAGAAATCCTTATCCTGTCCAATCGACAACGGTCCTTGAAGGGCGTGGGATTCAAGCAATCGTTCAGGAGGAAGAAGTTTTGATTGGGAATGAGCGTTTATTAAAGGAACAAGCGTTGACGATTGCACCAAAGACACAAAAAGAAATTCAAGCAATCAAAGAACAAGGCAACTCCATTGTTCTCGTCACAGTGAGTGGAGAATTAAGGTTTGTGATAGGCGTCTCCGATGAGATTCGTCCGGAGGCAAAAAAGGCACTGATGAAACTTCGTAAAATGGGAATTAAACGATTTGTGATGTTGACGGGCGATAATCAGATCACGGCCCAAGCGGTAGCAACACAACTAGGAATTGATGAGGTGAAAGCCGAATTGTTACCAGCAGATAAAGTCAAAGAAGTGCAAAAATTAAAAGATACGGGGCATATCGTGGCTTTTGTGGGGGATGGTATCAACGACTCGCCCTCGATTGCACTAGCGGATATTGGGATTGCGATGGGTTCAGGCACCGACGTCGCGGTTGAAACGTCTGATATTGTCTTAATGCGCTCGAGTTTTGATGAGTTAGTGCATGCTTTTGGTTTAACAAGAGCGACCATTTTTAATATGCGTCAAAATATTGGCATCTCGTTAGCCACTGTTGGCCTTTTATTTGTCGGACTATTTGCCGGATTCATCTACATGGCATCAGGCATGTTTGTGCATGAAGCCTCGATTTTGTTCGTGATTTTAAATGGCTTACGTTTGATGAAGTTTCGTGTGAAATAACAGAAATGTTCGAGTGTCTCCTAAGATACTGTCTTGGAGCATGCTGTCGACTTCATTCGTATAAAATCACTGCTAGGAGTCGTGTTTTGCGGTGTGACTATGAAGTTGAAAAAAATCAGAAGGAAATTGAGAGACCTCCCTAAGTTAGCGCTTATCGTCTAACTTGAGGAGGTCAAATCTATCTATTCCTGAGGCTTATTATAGTTAAAAGGGTGTCTTAGAATGGCTACTGATGACGGCAGTTTTTGGAAAAATGACTATCGTTCCTCATAACGACTTATGAAGGGAAATCAGGAATCACGTTTCGGACAATTTTAATATCTTCAAAATGATTTTCAATCATCATGCCATTTTCAATCAGATACAAACTTGTGTACGATTGACCATCTTCATCAAAAGTATAAGTGACATCAACCCAATTACCGTTTAATTGTTTGACACGATATTCGCCAGTCATTGCTTGACCACGACCTTGAGAAAACGTTTCGAATGTCCCATCAGGGTTGTAATTCCAAGTATTATGAAATTCGATGCCTTCTTTAATGGTCCAAGTGCCTAGAATCGTTGTGTTGAAATCAACAGGCGTCGTTTGGATGTCATTTTGAAAAACATCCGTTGATAAATTGACCTCTGTCACGTTTCCTAAACGGTTAAATTGCCCCAAGTAACCAAAGCCCATCTTTGTGGAGTCTTGATTAAAGTTCGCGATAAAATACGTACCGATTCCGTCGATATTTTCATTGAATCCATAGAGTTTAAGGAGTTGGGTGTCTTCAAAATCAGCTGCAACGGTCAATGTGCCAGAACTATTAATTTCTCCAGTTAGTTGCCAAGTCCCATCCGATTGAACAGTGAGTGTTTGATTCTCTTGTTTCCAAGTGCCGACGATATTACGTCTTGTCTCTATGGGAACTGGAATTTCTGAATGACTTTCGGAAATTTGAGTCGTTTCAGTCGAAGAAGAAGAGCTTGATTCTTCGGTTGTAGTTGAACTTGTCATTTCGCTTGAAGAACTGCTACTAGAAGGTGGGGTTGGGGTAGTACGACAGGCGCTAAAAAACAATAATAGAAATAACAATGATAATGAGAGCCGTTTCATTTTTATCATCCCCTTTTGTTCATTATACTTCTTTTCTTTCTTAATCAAAAACAATATGGTATAACAGATAAGGAATCATTTAAGGAGGAATTTTATTGAAGAAGCAAGAACAAGTACAACGATTAAAAGAGACACTTTATGTGACGTTAGGAGCATTTATTTTAGCGATTAGTGTGAACTTAATTTTTTTACCGAATCAAATTGTCGCAGGCGGTGCAAGTGGCTTAAGTATCGTGTTGAATGAGTTATTCGGCTGGAACGTCGCCTTAACCTTATATGCGATTAATATTCCGCTCTTAATTTTATGTTTTTTACTTTTAGGCAAAGATGTTGGATTAAAAACGATTTATGGAAGCTTAATTAATCCTTTTTTTATTGCGATTACGGGATCATTACCTCCGTTAACGAATAATATTTTTTTAGCAACCTTGTATGGTGGCGTGTTGACTGGAATTGGTTTAGGCCTTGTTTTTCGGGGAAATGCCTCAACGGGTGGCTCAGCTATTATTTCACAAATTGTGAATAAGTATTTTAAAATCTCTTTAGGGGTTTCTGTTTTCGTAGTAGATGGTTTTGTCATTGCGACGGCTCTTTTCGTGTTTACAAAAGATACGGTTTTATTTTCTCTGATTAGTCTTTTCATTATTGGTCGTGTGATTGACCGCGTTCAAGTAGGCGTCTTACGTTCGAAAAACTTATTTATTATCTCGGACAAATATGAAGCCATTCATCAAATGTTCATTAAAGAATTAGATAAAGGCGTTACCCTTTTGCCGATTGAGGGTGGTTATACTCAAAAACAAGGGAAAATTATTATGACTGTGATTCCTGAAAAAGAATTTATGGCAATCAAAGAAGCGATCTTAGCGATTGATGAAACGGCCTTTTTTGTCGCATTAGATGCAAGTGAAGTCAATGGTCGTGGTTTCAGTGTGAAACGTATGATGGAAGATTATAGTGTCGAAATCTAAAAAAAGTTTAAGGCGGCCTTCAAAGAGAGATTGTTTCGTTCTCTGTTTGAAGGCCGCCTCATCGTTTATCTTGTGCTTTTTATAGAAATGTTATTTAATTTTACGACAAACTAAGTAAAATATGGTTACCCGCTGGATCGATCGTTAAAAAGTTTTCTCCTTTTTCAACGACAGACCCACCTAAAGCAATCACGTTTTGGATGGCTATTTCTCTAGCAGTTGCATCCGGATAGACAATCGTGTAAAAGTCTAAGCCTGTACTATTTTCAGGAGGCGTTGGCGCACCCACACCCATCCAAGTGTTTAAAGCGATGTGGTGATGATAATTTCCTGTAGAGAGGAATAGCGCTTGATCGCTATAGCGACTCGCAATCGCAAAGCCCAGACCTTTGACGTAAAAATCTGCTGTGGCTTGTAATTCTGAAACGTATAAATGAATATGTCCCATAATGGTTTTTGCAGGAAGACCTTGCCAACCCTCGGGATTTCTTAACGTTAACAAGTCATGCCCATTAATCGGATCAATGGTCATTTGTACGCCATCTTCTAACCAGGTCCATTCATCAGCCTGACGATCCGTATAAATTTCAATTTCATTGCCATCAGGATCGGCAATATACAATGCTTCACTTACAAGATGATCAGATGCGCCATAAGGAAGACCTGTTGTAATAAAGTGTGCGAGTAAATCGGCTAAATCCGAGCGTTTAGGTAATAATAAAGCAAAATGATACATACCAGTTGTTCGTTGTGGGCGTGGTGTTACATGAGCAGGTTGATTAATGGTCAAGAGTGATGTCGAACCATCTGCCGTGAAATCAACCGAGGTTGCTGTTTGATTTAAAATTTTAAAGCCAAGCATTTCAGTATAAAAAGGGATTGAGCGGTTTAAATCCATGACGTTCAGTGTAACGTGTCCTACGTAAGCTTGTGGTGATTGATGAAAGTTGTTCATAATAATATTCCTCCAATATTCGTTTGTATATGCAAATGACACTTGAAAAAAAAGAGCGATGTCACTCTTCTTTTAAGATTTCGCTTGATTCATAAAGCATTTTTGCGAGTAAAGCACTCTCTTTTTCACCTATTTTTTCTTGGTATGCTTTCGACAAACGATCAAAGCCTGCTTCAATCGTTTCTTGTAAGGCATACCCACTGTCCGTTAAATGGATATGGGTTTCTTTTCCCTGACTTGTACGAGTAACCAGTGCCGCATCTTCTAATTTATTAATAAAGCGAGTGCTGGTTGATGGTGCAATGTCTAGTTTTTCGCACAATTTTTTTTGGGTAATATTAGGATATTGTGCGACCAAAATTAATAAATAGGCGTAGTTAGGAGAGAGATTAATATCGACAAAGGCTTCTTCTGCTAATTTTGTCATTGCGCGCGCAAAACGATTAGCATTAAAAAATAAGCATTCAGTTAAAGCAGAATCATCTATTTTCATAATTTCACGTCCTCATTTGTACATACAAATTAACATATAAAAATAAGCGTGTCAAAAACAATGCTCACCTTTATCAAATGGCTGATGGAATGAATCGATAAGAGAATGAATCACTAAAAAACTAAGTGGTTCCCATCGAGACGAAGAGAATCACTTAGTTATGACAATGGTTTATTCTTCTTTTGGAAGCTGGTTGTTGAGGTCGGTACGCACAACGAGCACATCACAAGGTGCGTGGCGAATCACGTATTCTGAAACAGAACCAATAAACAAACGCTCAACGGCATTTAGACCCGTAGCACCTAACATAATTAAATCAATTTGATGTTCGCTCGGAACGTATTTGGCAATGACCGTTTTAGGTGACCCATATTCAATCAATGTTTTAATCGAAGTAATGCCTTGTTTTTTTGCAGTTTCTTCATATTCGGCTAATGACTCTTTTGCCATATCGGTTGCTTGTTCTGCTAACATCGTGTCAAAAGACGTCATTGTTTGAAAAGCACGTGCGTCGATGACATGAAGTAAAACCAATTCCGCATTATTACGTTTTGTGACGTTAATCGCCTTTTTAAAAGCGAGCTCTGCTTCTTTTGAGCCGTCAACGGCGACCATGATTCGATTGTATTGTTGTAACATATTGACCACATCCTTCTATCCTTTTCTTTATTGTAAGCTATTTCAAAGGAATTGCCAAATATCTAAGTAGAACTTATTTTATTTTTTTAGAAAATTGATAGCTAAACAAACCAGAGACGAACATCATTAGCGCAATAAAATACAAAGCGCCATCTCGTTGAATAAAAGGTGAAAGACCAAATGCGAGTAACGCTAAACAAAGGAATAAAAAGCCGTAACGAGCTAAAAATTGTTTGTTACTTTCGTGATCAGCGGCCAATAGTGCTAGGAAAATGGTTTGTTTTTTTAATAAGAAAAAGGCAAAGACACTTAAAAATAGACCAATGAGAATAAAAATAATAAAAATCATCTGGAAGTAATTCCTTTCAAGGTTATAATATAACTAGTATAGAAGAAGGCGTAACGAGATGCAAACGGAGGATGAAAAAAATAGTCCTCGGTAACTTGGAAGCGCCAGTGTGACACCAGAAGTAAAAAAGAGAAGGAACGGTGAACAGATGCCAGTGTTTCAAAAATTCGAAAAAATCATTGGACAAGCAGTCGATATTTTAATCGGAATCCTCATTATCGTGGTATTAATCGCGATGGGAGAGAGTATTTATATGATGATTCAACACGTCATTCCATTGACAGAAATTGGAGAGATGAGTTACTTAATTGAAGAAATTGCGACCATGTTTATTTTACTTGAGATTATTTTGATGTTATTAAAGTATATTAAAGATGACCATCACATTCCGATTCGTTATTTGGTCTTAATTAGTATGACGGCTATTTTACGCGAGTTATTATTAGAGCATGGTGGTGGAATTGACACACTTTATTTATCGCTCGCGATTTTAGTGCTAGTGGTTGTCTTAATTTGTTTTGAAAAAATGACTTCTTTTACATCGATTGAAGATGAAGGTGATGAAAAAATTATCTGATTCAATCGGTCATCCCAAAATAAAAACCCTCTTATTCAGGAGAATAAGAGGGTTAATTGTTCAAAAAAAGTGGGTTACCGTTGATGCCGTTTCTTGTCCCGGAGTATTGATCCCGCAAGTTCAAGCAGGTGGGCTCCACGGTCAAAGTATCGAACTACCAAGTGAAAAGGCGTGTTACTAACTTTAACACCGGACGGATCCCAAGATATCAATAAAAATGTTCGGTCAACACTAAAGTGGGATAACTCGTACATCACAGATTCCCCACTTCCATAGTAGCACAGGATTTAAAATCACGCAATAGGTAGGTACTATGGAATGAAAGCGTTTTTTAAGATGATGATTTTTTTTTCCACTCTTGAAGTTGTTGCAAGCGAGAAGCGAGTGCTTGCTCGTATTTTCCGGTTGATTTAGGTAAATAGTAACGCGCATGCTTGAGCGAATGTGGCAAATATTGTTGGTTGACCCAGCCACGTTCGTTTTGATGTGGATACTGATAACCGACACCCCGACCTAACGTTTTCGCCCCTTGATAATGGCTATCTTTTAAATGATCAGGAACGCTGCCGGCTTTGCCTTGTTTAATGTCGCCGAGTGCGCGATCAATTGCTGTAATGGAGGAATTTGACTTAGGTGATAGACAAAGATCAATCACAGTCTCCGCTAACGGAATTCGTGCTTCGGGGAACCCGAGTTTTTCTGCTGCTAAAACGGCATTCACTGTGCGAGAGGCGGCCCCTGGATTGCCAAGACCAATATCTTCATACGCAATGACTAATAATCGTCGACAAATAATCGTCAAGTCCCCAGCTTCCACTAATCTGGCTAAATAGTGAAGGGCAGCATCGACATCACTGCCACGGATTGATTTTTGTAACGCGGAGATAACATCGTAGTGCGCGTCACCATCTTTATCATGCGTGAGCGCTTTTCGGCGAATGCATTCTTCGATAATTGGAAGGGTTAGTTGAATTTCTCCTGCTTCATTAGGAGGCGTGGAGCGAACGGCTAGTTCTAAGCCGTTTAAAGCACTCCGTAAATCGCCGTTCGTTCCCCGTGCCAAATGGAATAATGCGGCTTCTTCAATGGTAACAGGATAATCCCCTAATCCATTGATCTTATCTTGCAAAGCGTGTTCCACCGCTTGTAAAATATCTTCTTCTGTTAAGGGAAGCACTTCAAAAATTTGTGTTCGACTTCGAATCGCTGGATTGATAGCGATGTAGGGATTTTCGGTTGTCGCGCCAATTAATATTAGTCGGCCACTTTCAAGATGAGGCAAGAGAAAGTCTTGTTTCGTTTTATCGAGTCGATGCACTTCATCTAACAATAAGATGACCGTGCCACTCATTTTGGCTTCTTCGGCGACAACTTGTAAATCTTTTTTTGTATCGGTCGCCGCATTTAACATACGAAAAGCATAACGCGTTGAGCCAGCGATGGCACTCGCAATACTAGTTTTCCCTGTTCCTGGAGGCCCATATAAAATCATCGAGGATAGCATCTTGGCTTCGACCATCCGCCGAATCACTTTTCCGGGCCCAACTAATTGTTTTTGTCCAACGACTTCATCGAGATTTTTCGGACGCATCCGATACGCGAGTGGTTGTTGCATGGGACATTCCCCTTTCTACAAAATCATAGTACTAGTATAACATAGGACAAATCACGACGGGTTATTTCACATTCTCTTTGATTCTTAATAGCGTTAAAGCCAAGAATTGTGTAGAATGATAATAGGTGAGATGAATGAACGAATGGATGGAACAATTTCAAACACAAACGACCGAAGAAATTGCCGAAAGTCTAATTGGGATGTATCTGGAGCACTGTTTACCGGATGGGATAGTAGGTGGCTATATTGTGGATTGCGAAGCGTACCTTGGACCAGAAGATGAAGCGGCTCATAGTTACGGCATGCGTGATACGCCGCGCTTAAAAGCGATGTATCAAGAACCAGGCACGATTTATTTGTATTCGATGCATGGTAATTTAATTTTGAACATTGTGACACAAAACATCGGAATACCTCAAGGCGTAATGATTCGAGGGCTGGAACCGATTGACGGTATAGAACAGATGCAAGTAAGACGAGGGAAGACGGGATCAGAACTTTCCAATGGCCCCGGAAAACTTGTCGCCGCATTAGGCATCACCAAAGAACTTTATGGCCGGTCTATTTTTACGAGTCCGCTTCGGCTCGTTCCTGAGAAAAAACGACAACCTAAAAAGATTGTACGGCTCCCTCGTATTGGAATTCCCAATAAGGGGCCTTGGACGAACGCCCCGTTACGCTACGTCGCGTGGGGGAATCCATATGTGACAAATATTCGCAAAAAAGAAATCGATGACCATTATGGTTGGTCGTATGAATGAATAGAAAAGAGGAAAAAAAATGGCAAAAGAAACAATGTTACATTTCTTAGATGAACAATTAACCAAAAAAATGTCCGATTATGAGGTGGCAATTGATTGGGATAACCGGAATCACACGATTGAATTAGTTTTTTTACTCTTTGCTGAAAATAAAGAACAATGGTTGATTGACGATGCGACGGGTGTCGGTTCAGAAGAAGAAGTGATTGAATTTGAAGATAGTATTTTGTTATACGATCCCGTCAAATCAAAGATAGATCCAGATGACTACTTAGCGTGTCTACCATATGCCGGTAAAAAAGGAATGAAAAAAAGTGAACTCGTCGGTCTAGTAGACTACATCAAAGAAATACTCGATGAAGGACAAGGAGACTTGCTTGATTTTCTCGACCAAGAAGAGACGGATGTTTTTGAACTGCATTTTGATGAAGCACGATATGCCCAAATCGTTGCAGCCTATAAAGGTCCAGACCAAATGATCCCTTACCCAAGTTACTAAAAGGAGCGTACAGCAATGAAGTGGAATGAAGTAAAAATTGAAACAGCCAGTGAAGCGGTTGAAGCCGTGGCGAATATTTTGATGGAAGCTGGGGCAAGTGGCGTCGCTATTGAAGATACCCTTGATATTGAAAACTTTAAAAGTGATCAATACGGTGAGATATTAGATAAAGAAACATATACACGTTTAGAAGAAGGCGCGCTAGTGATGGCTTATTTCCCTGAAACCATTTTTCTGCCAGAAGTGATGCCTTTTATTACGACGCGCGTGAATCAATTACCTGAATTTGGCTTAGCCATTGGGAAAAATCAATTGACAGTGAGTGAAGTGGCGGATGAAAATTGGGCAACAGCTTGGAAGAAGTATTATCATCCGGTACGCGTGACGCGTTATTTAACCATTGTTCCGAGTTGGGAAAAGTATGAAGCACGCGATGCGGTTGAAAAAATTATTACATTAGATCCCGGGATGGCCTTTGGAACAGGAACGCATCCGACAACCAATTTGACCCTTCAAGCTCTTGAGGTTACCTTGCGCGGAGGCGAAACGGTTTTAGATGTCGGCACAGGATCGGGCGTTTTAAGTATTGCGAGTAAATACTTAGGTGCCAACGACGTATATGCCTACGATTTAGATGAAGTCGCTGTTCGCTCGGCGCAAGAAAATATGGATTTAAATCCAATCGCAAAAGATGTCACGGTTGAAGCCAATGATTTATTACAAGGCGTGACGATTGAAGCGGATATCATTGTGGCGAATATTTTAGCCGATATTATCTTACTCATGTTGCCGGATGCTTGGCGCTTGTTAAAGCAAACAGGGAAACTCATCGTATCAGGAATCATTGAAAACAAAAAGCAACTAGTCATTGATGCTGCACAAGCGCAAGGCTTTGTCGTTACGCAAATTTTACAACAAAAAGACTGGTATGCGATTATTCTAGGAAAACCAGAGGAAGACTAAGATGCAACGCTATTTTTTAACAGATCAATATGAAGCGAAGTCTGAATATGAAGTGACCGGCGAAAGTTATCACCATATGGTACGAGTGATTCGAATGAGTAAAGGCGATCACGTGTACTTAGCTTTTGCCAACCAAATCACGATTGTCGCAGAAATTACGGCTGTTTTAACGGATAAGGTTTTGCTAAAAGAAATCGAAAAAGAACATCAGGAAAAAGAATTACCTGTTCATATCACGATTGCTTCAGGCTACCCAAAAGGCGATAAATTAGAGTGGATCATTCAAAAAGGTACGGAACTAGGGGCACATGACTTTATCGGCTTTCCTGCACAAAGTTCTGTGGTAAAATGGGACGATAAAAAACGAGTGAAAAAACAACAACGATGCGAAAAAATTGCGCAAGAAGCGGCCGAGCAATCCCATCGTCAAGTAACACCCCAAGTGACGTTACTGGCTACGGCACAAGAATTTTATCAACGCTTAGCCGAATACGATGAAATTGTGGTGGCTTATGAAGAAGCAGCCAAGGCTGGTGAAAAAAGTCAACTCGCAAAAGTGTTAAGTCAGACTGTTCCAGGTGCGAAAATCCTCGCGATTTTTGGGCCTGAAGGTGGTTTGACACCCAAAGAAATTGACCTGTTGACTGCTCAAAAAGGAGTACTTTGTGGCTTAGGGCCACGTATTTTACGTTGTGAGACAGCGCCGCTTTATTTTTTAAGTGCGGTGAGTTATCAATTAGAATTACAGTAAAAGACTTGTTCGATTGAGGAGAGAGAATTGAAAAACCTTCTGAAAATTTGTATAATAACGCTGTAAGATTCGATTAAAAGAGTACATACAATACTGTAGTGTCTGGGAGCTTCCCAGACCTTTTTATTAAGGAGGGTTCTCGATGGCAAAAGAAGTCATTTTAACTGGACCGAATGTGATCAAATTAGTATCATTTTATATGAGTGAAGAACACACAAAATTTGTTGAAAAAGCGTTAGATTATGCAACGAAAGCGCATGAAGGGCAATTCCGTAAATCGGGAGAACCTTATATTATCCATCCGATTCAAGTAGCGGGTATTTTAGCGGAACTCCACATGGATCCCCATACTGTCGCAACCGGTTTTTTACACGATGTGGTGGAAGATACCGATGTGACGTTAGAAGATCTGGTCCAAGAGTTCGGGAAAGACGTAGCGATGTTGGTCGATGGCGTTACCAAGTTAGGAAAAATCGAGTATAAATCCCATGAAGAACAACTCGCTGAAAATCACCGCAAAATGTTAATTGCAATGGCACAAGATTTACGGGTTATTATGGTGAAATTAGCCGATCGCCTTCACAACATGCGAACGTTGAACCATTTAAGAGAAGATAAACAGCGACGCATTGCCCAAGAGACGATTGAAATTTATGCACCCCTGGCACATCGATTAGGGATTAGTCGCATTAAATGGGAACTCGAAGACCGAGCGTTACGCTATTTAAATCCGAATCAGTATTATCGCATCGTGCACTTAATGCAAACCAAGCGTGAAGAACGGGAAACCTACGTCGAAGGAACCGTCGAAGAAATTCGTATCGCAACCGAAGAATTAGATATTTATGCCGAAATTTACGGTAGACCAAAGCATATCTATTCGATTTATCGCAAGATGGTCGATAAGAAAAAACAATTTGACGAGATTTATGATTTGTTGGCGATTCGGGTTATTGTCGATTCGATTAAAGATTGTTATGCGGTACTTGGTACGATTCATACGAAATGGAAACCGATGCCCGGACGTTTTAAAGATTATATTGCAATGCCAAAAGCCAACATGTATCAGTCGCTTCATACGACGGTCATTGGACCAAAAGGCACGCCAATTGAAATCCAAATCCGCACCCATGAAATGCATGAGATTGCCGAATTTGGGGTCGCCGCTCACTGGGCTTATAAAGAAGGTGCAACGGAAAAAGCGAAACCGGATAAAATGACGCAACAAGTTGGCTGGTTTAAAGAATTACTTGAACTGCAAGATGAAAGTTTTGACGCATCTGAATTTATGGAAGGCGTTAAAGGAGATATTTTCAGTGATAAAGTCTATGTCTTTACCCCTAAAGGCGATGTTTCCGAATTGCCTCAAGGATCAGGTCCACTAGATTTTTCTTACAATATTCATACGGATATCGGGAACAAAACGGTGGGGGCAAAAATTAACGGTAAAATTGTCCAACTCGACTATAAATTAAAAAATGGCGATATTGTCGAAATCTTAACGTCTGCCAATTCGCTTGGTCCAAGTCGTGATTGGTTGAAATTAGTCGCAACGAGTAAAGCGAAGAACAAAATCCGTCGCTTCTTTAAAACGCAAGGTCGAGAAGAAAACGTCGAAAAAGGTCGCGACATGGTGATTAAGTGTCTGCAAGAGATGGGCTTTGTTCCAAAAGAAGTTTTAACGAAGACCCGTATGCAAGAAGTCATTGGTCGTTATAACTATAATACAGAAGATGATTTATTTGCGGCTATTGGCTATGGCGAACTGAGTCCAACGACTTTTGCCAATCGAATCACCGAACAAGAACGTAAAGAAAAAGAAAAAGAACAAGAAAAACAAAAAATACAAGAATTGATCAACCAACCAGTTGAAAAGAAATCCGATAAAATGAAGATTCGTCATGAAGGTGGCGTCGTCATTCAAGGCGTGCAAAACTTATTGATTCGGATCAGTCGTTGTTGTAATCCGGTCCCAGGCGATGACATCGTGGGCTATATTACCAAAGGCCGCGGTATTTCCATTCACCGCGCGGATTGTCCAAACATCGTCAACTCCAAAGAGCAAGCAGAACGCTTAATCGAAGTTGAGTGGGAAGACACGGGCAATAGCAACAAGGAATACGATGCGGATTTAGAAATTTATGGATTTGATCGTTCAGGCTTGTTAAATGATGTCCTGCAAACAGTTAATACGTTATCTAAGCGAATTTCCAGTGTGGAAGCGCGCGCGGATAAAGAAAAAAATGCGACCATCCGTTTGACCGTGTCCATTCAAAATTTAGAACATTTACAACAAATTGTAACGAAAATCAATCAAATTCCTGACGTTTATAGCGTTGAACGGACGAAAGGATAGATCATTTCATGCGTGCAGTCATTCAACGAGTCTCACAAGCAAGTGTGGCAATTGATGGTGAAATTGTCGGAGAAATTCAGCAAGGATTCATGATTTTACTAGGCATTCATGAAACGGATACGTCAGCAGATGTCGAGTATCTTGTCCGCAAAATTCAAAAATTACGGATTTTTGAAGATGAACACGGGAAAATGAATGTCGATATTCAGGCTGTTTCAGGAAGCATCCTAAGCATTTCACAATTTACACTCTACGCGGAGACAAAAAAAGGCAATCGCCCGAGTTTTATTCAAGCGGCTCGACCAGAACAGGCGATACCGTTATATGAACAATTTAACCAACAATTAGAAGCAACAGGAATTCCTGTTGCGACAGGTGAATTTGGTGCGCAAATGCAAGTGTCCCTTGTGAATGACGGACCTGTGACCATCATCATCGACTCAAAAGAAAAATAAGCATAAAGTACTATAAGAAATAGTAAAGAAAAGCTAAAACCTTACAACTTTGTTAGACAGAGGAAGGTTTTAGTTTTTTTATTATAAATGTTGTTATATCAAGGAAAGGACTGAATAAAAGATACAGTAAGTGAATCGTCCACACCTTTAGAAAGAACAGACGATATTAAAACGATTGTAAGGCAAGTTGAACTATGGAATAATATAGAAAAGTGAATTTGGAGGGGAAAAGAATGAATTTTTGGCAACGAGGATTAAAAAGTGTGACACGACGAAAAGGGCGCTCCTTTATTTTGTTTTTAGTCATCTTTATTTTAGGAAATGTGATTGCTGGTGCTGTCTCGATTCAACAATCAACTAAAAATGTTGAAATTGAAACGAAGAAACAAATGGGTGCTCAAGCGACCATTGACATGGATTATGAACAATTTGATAAAGACTACAATGCTAATCCAGAAAAGTTTGAAGATGATAGTGAGTGGTTTTCTGCGCCAAGCTTAAAAGAATTAGAAGCGGTTGGGCAATTACCTTATGTGAAATTTTTTGATTATTCGATTCCAGGTTACATGGGAACAAATAAAGTTAAAGCCTATTCGCCAGAAGACGGCAGTGTTTCATATGGTGGTGCCGCAAAATATCAATTTAATCTAAAAGGTGTCAATCGTAAAGAGATTGTCGATGCGGAAGAAGGCTATATCAAAATCGTGGAAGGGTCGACTTTTAGCGATAAAGATATTACGGATGGGACGCAACATGTCATCATTAGTAAAGAAGTCGCTGAATTAAATAATCTTTCAGTCGGTGATCAACTTGTTTTTGACGTAACGGGTGAATATTATAACGAAGAAGACGTGATGCGTGAGGATGAAGGCACAGACGAAGGCGAAATGACGGACGATGGAGGTCTCAATGAACCGGAAGTCATTACGTTTGATTTCCCAACGGAAGTCGTGGGGATTTTTACGGTCGTTAAAAAAGAAGAAACGAAAGAAAAAACACCCGAAGAAGTTTCAAATGAAAGCTGGCAAGCCATGGAGCAAATTAATACGATTTATGCACCAAATAAGCTAGTTCAATCACTCAACGCACAGATGCAAGAAAAAATTTGGAAAATGCCATTAGAAGATGTCGCTGGTAATGAGTACTATCAATCGACCTATATCTTAAATTCGATTGATGACTTAGAAGCCTTTCGGGAAGAAGCCAATGCACTGATTACGAAAGAATATTATCACGTGGTGGCTTCAAGTGATCAATATGATCAAATTGCCGGTGGGATGCAAAAATTAGGAAAAATTTCTGGCTATGTCGTGATCATTGCAGTTGCTGCAGCATTAATGATTATTTCCTTGATTGTTTTATTATTCTTACGTGATCGTAAGCATGAGTTAGGAATCTATCTCTCATTAGGAGAGAGCCGCGCGAAAATTATCGGCCAAATTTTAGTCGAGTTGTTACTCACTAGTGCGTTAGCATTAATCCTTTCATTAATTACTGGGAATTTACTTGCTAGTGGAATTTCAGGATCCTTACTTCAAATGGATTGGTTAAATGGGGCGCAAAATGGCGTCATGTATTATGGTAATATGATGGGAAATAATATTACGACCGAAGAAATTCAAAATGCCTATAACGTTACTTTTTCATTAGGATATATCGTGAGTTATTTACTCATTGGTTTAGGTACGGTCTTACTGTCCGTGATTGTCCCATTATTGTATATTTTACGTTTAAATCCGAAAAAAATTATGATGTAAGGAGGAATTTCAATGAGTTTATTAGAAACCAAAAATGTCGATTATTATTATCAAGATGGCGATCAGCGTCGCTATATTCTAAAAGATGCTTCTGTCGCGTTTGAAAAAGGAAAATTGTATTCGATTCTAGGGCAATCAGGTTCCGGTAAGACAACGTTCTTATCCTTAATTAGCGCGCTAGATGCACCAAAGGAAGGAACCGTCTTACTAGAAGATAAGGATATTAAAGAAATCGGTTATGATTATTTCCGACGCAATAAAATTAGTATTATTTTTCAAAGTTATAATCTCGTTCCTTATCTAACAGCAGCTGAAAATGTCTTAGTTCCAATGTCGATTACTGATAATGAATTGCCAGCGAATCATCAAGAAGTAGCGTACAATTTATTAGATTATATTGGGATTACGAAAGACAAAGCCAATCGCTTAGTCAACCAATTATCTGGGGGCGAACAACAACGTGTGGCGATTGCCCGGGCATTAGCTACGAATGTCGATATTATTTTAGCGGATGAGCCAACAGGGAATCTGGACGAAGAAATGGAACAAGAAATTGTTGATATTTTCAAAGAGCTAGCCCACACACATAATAAATGTGTCATCATGGTGACACACTCGAATGAAATTGCGCAACAAGCAGATGAACGATTATATTTGCGTAAAGGTGTGTTAAAGACCGATGAGTGATTTTTTAACGAATTTTACGAAAGAAAAATATGACGGCAAAAAACAAGGAGAAACGACGGAAGACAATGCGTCCGTCGTTTCAGATGAGATGCCGCAAAAACCACAAGAAGAAGTATTTGAACAACCAGTGACGAAAGAGGAAATCCACGACGACGACAATCAACCAAACACTGCCGAACCGGTTGATGAACAACCAAGCCGGTCCAGACGTAATCAACAAGCAACGGCAAACGTCAGTCGTTTTCAAACGGAAGAGACTGAATTTGATCCGACTTATAAGAAAAAACAACAAAGAAAATATCTCTTTATTGGTCTTGGATCAGCTCTTGCACTGATTTTAGCGATTTTTACGTACTATCAATTATCCTACGTCAAAGTTCCGGATTTCACCTCTAAAGAAATTGCGGAAGTCCGAACTTGGGGAAGTGAATCAGGAGTCAAAATTGAAGTCGCACAAGAATATAACTTTGAAGAAGAGATTAATCATGTGATCACGCAAGGTGTCAAAGCGGATAAAAAAATTCGCAAAGGCAAGATCCTGAACGTAACGGCTAGTCTTGGCCCAGATCCTGAGGAAAAAATTACCTTACCGAATTTTTCGACGCTCACCAAAACCGAAGCTGCAGATTGGATTTTGGAAGAAAAAGCTGAGAATGTGACGCTCATCGAAAACTACGATGATTCAATCAAAAAAGGTGTCTTTATTAAGCAAGAATTTGCAAGTAAAGAACTCAAAGCAGAAGATTACAAAAGAAAAGATCGCTTGATGGTTTACTATTCAAAAGGAAAAGAAGTCTTTGAAAAGAATATCGAAGTGATTGATTTCACCGGTAAACCGCTCGCAGAAGTAGAAGAATGGGCGAAGAAAAATGAAGTGAAAATAAAAATTGTCAAAGATTTTTCAAATACGGTAGCCGAGGGCGTGACAATCTCACAAGAAATTGCAAAGGGAACGAAAATTGGAAAAGATGAGGTCTTGACCATACACCTTTCAAAAGGAAAAGCGATCGAAATTCCAGATTATAGTCAGTATACGATGGAAGAAGCGACAACTATTGAAACCAAAATTCCCGTTGTGATTAAAAGCTTGTACTCGGATTATGTTGCCTATGGCCAATTTATTAGCCAGTCCGTTGAAGCGGGCAAACAATTTAACGAGACAGATACGATTCCACCCGTGACGGTCGTTTATTCGCAAGGAAAACCATATATGAAAGATTTACGTGGTTCGGTGAGTGAAGGCGATTTGCCAAAATTATTCTTTGATGAATATGAGTCAAAAGGCGCGAATATTTACTATTCGATTTATTACGTCGATTCGGCTGAACCAAAAGGAACCGTCGTTGAAATGAGTACTTACGGTCAATTTATTCCGTTAGAATCAACGATTTGGATTGGTATTAGCTTAGGCAACCTTACAACAAGTTTACCAGATGTACCAGACACGCCCGATCCTGAACTACAAGGCTTAAGTGATACTGGCGCCGAAACAGACGTAAGTGTAGAAGCGACACCTTAAATAACTAAGTATTAAAAAAGGGACTGTGACTATTGTCATGGTCTCTTTTGTTTTTATGGTTCTTCGGCAAATTGGCTCTTCACCAAATGGTGTTGTTGGAATCTCACGCTACCCTATGAAAAATCGCCTTGTGTGAGGGCTGCGAGACCGCTTCGAGCCTCCCTCTCTCAGCTCGAAAGCTTCAAACTCTAGGTAAGTGCTGAAGCACGAACCTAGAGTGATTCACATTTCGTCTTTTGACGCAGCTGACACAAGGCATTTTTCTCCGGTCCGCTAGTGTTGCTTCTCTTTTGGATACTTGTTTTGTCAAAAAATGAAAGAAATAATCAAATAAAATAGTTTAATGATGTATGCATTAACACTAAAAATAATATACCTAGAAAAGTGTTGAAAACTGATACGAATGTCCGTCATCAATACTAAAAGTTATACAACCGTTTTTATGAACGTTTGTCGGTTAATCGGTTGATAATGGTCTGCTCTTTTGAATGTACCGCCCGTTTCTCAGAGTAAAATGATTTTTTCAACTATTCCTTTTATTTGTTTTTGTGGAGAGAAGGATTATGATGGTGATAGACAGAACAAAGGGGGACGAGTGCATGAAAAAAAGAATGATTGTGTTTGGAGGTACGGGTGTTTTTGGTCAAGCGTTTATTCCACTGGCGCTAGCGCAAGGATATCAAGTGACAAGCGTTTCGCCAAGTGGTACGCCAAAAGAATTTGCGACGTGGCAATCAGAAGTTGAGTGGCGTCGCGCAGACGTTTTAACGTCCACCAAGTGGCATCAGTGGCTTGAAACCGCTGATATCTTAGTCGATGCCATTGGAATTATCCAAGAAAAGCCAAAACAAGCACGCACGTATCAACGTTTTAATGCGGAAACGGCAGAAATATTAGCCAGGGAAGGTAAGAAAGCCGGCGTTTGGGTATTTGTCTATTTATCGGCACAACCGTTTACCACGCTATTTTTAAAAAAATATTTTCAATCAAAAAAAATGGCGGAAGAAAAAATCCAACGGTTCTATCCCAAAGCGATTATTGTTCGTCCTAGTTTGTTAGTCAATAAAACCCGTAAACCAACATCTGTATTTTTGGCGCTGGGTCCGTTCATTCGCTTATTCTTTCCAACTTTTCGTCCAGCGTTGGTAGAGAACGTTGCAAAAGAAGTTCTCCAACAAATTCAAAAGCAAGTACGTGATACGAAATCGTTACACTAAATCATAAAGAAGCCATCCACGCATTTTTGGATGGCTTCTTTTAATCATTTAAATTTCTTAGACGCTTTCATTATTAGCTATTGGCATTTTCTTGCTTTTTGACAAGAGAGGGAGACGTGCCGAAATGTTTCTTGAACGATTTACTAAAGTGGTACGCATCTTCATACCCCACCGCCTTCGCGACTTCTTTGACCGTCAAATCATCAGTCGTGAGGAGCTCATGGGCTTTTTTCAACCGGATTTGAATGAGATAATTAATGGGAGAGACACCCGTTAAATCTTTGAAAATTTTAGATAAATAAGTCGGACTAACATAATAAAGCGTTGCCAACTGTTCAATCGAAATGTCTTTCGCGTAGTTATTTTCCATATACGTCATAATGAGTTGGACGACTTGATGCATCCGATCGTTTTGACTCGCTTGCGTTTCATCAGATAGTCGTTCTTTTTTTTCTAGACTCCGCAAAATTAAAATCATCATTTCCATTACGAGCGCTTTACCCATTAGATTAAAATTCGTCTGTTGCTGATTAAATTCCTCAATCAATTGCCAAGCCTTATCAAAAATTTTTAGCTGACTGTCTTGCATGGAAAGTAACGATTGGGTTGTTGGGAAATGGTTTTGTGCCAAACCGTGTAATTTAAAATTGCGAATGCCGATATGTAGTTGATGTGAGTAGGTATTCAATAATTGCTTCTCGGCATGATCGACACCAGGATTAAATAACAAAATATCCCCGCTACGAACCGTTCGCCATTCATTGTCAATTAAATATAAGGATTCCCCTTGTAAAATAATCGAGATTTCAAAAAAATCATGGTGATGAATCATGTTTTCATTGTCTGGTTGGTTCCAAAGATCAAAAGCATATAAAATTTCTGGTTCAAAACATTGTAAATTCATGGGATCTCCTTAGCATTCTTCAAAAATTTCTTCTGTTCTAATTATACCCTAAACATACGTGAAATTGAGTAAACAACTAAGCATTCGTTAAAAAAAGACATAGAAATTTCCATGCCTTAAGTAAGATATTCCATTCTAATTAAGATTGTAAGTTGTATGATAGGACTAGTAAAAAAGAGAAAGAGGTGTCTTATATGAATAATTTCCAATGGATTTGGCAATATTTACGCAGTTATAAATTCAGAATCGTTATTGCTCTTATTTTTGTCGTTGTCAATTCCTTATTGATTATTATTAATCCGATTTTGACGGGAGAGTTAGTCGATCGCGTCATTAATAAGGGACAAACGGATTTATTAATCCCGTTTTTAGCTATTATGATTGGAGTCCAGTTTATTCGAACGGTCATCCGTTATTCGTACCAAATCATGTTTGAGCGTGTGAGTCAAAATGTGCTCTTTCGCTTAAGGCAAGATATGTATCATAAGCTCCAAACTCTGGATTTTGATTTTTTTAATCATACAAGAGTAGGAGATATTATGGCACGTATGACTGGTGACACGGATGCGATTCGTCATTTTATTTCATGGGTCAGTTATAACGGAATTGAATCCATTTTGTGGTTTATTACGGCTGTCGTGATGATGGGGTTGATTAATGTACGCTTAATGCTAGCGTTGATTGTGATTACACCACTCATTTATATCTTAACGATGAAAATGTCGAAAGAAGCACATCCTGTTTTTTACGAGATTCGCGAAAGTTTTTCTCGTTTGAATTCAATGGTTGAGGAAAATATTGGTGGGAACCGTGTCGTCAAAGCGTTTGCACGAGAACAATTTGAAATTGAAAAGTTTACGTCTTATAACGAAGATTACAAGGAAAAAAATATGGCCTCGGCACAGGTATCGGGCAAGTTCTTACCATGGTTGGATTTATTAGCAGGAAGTTTAACGTTGACAACCCTTGGTCTAGGTGGCTTGTTTGTTGTCAATGGCTCCATGACGTTAGGAGAACTCATCACCTTTAATGGCTTCTTATGGATGTTAAATCAACCAATGCGGATGAGTGGTTGGCTGATTAATGACGTGCAACGTTTCTTTGCCTCTTGTGTAAAAATCCGTCAAATGCTCAATACGAAAGCCGATATTCATGTCGAATTATCAGAAGAAGCAACAAAGGTGAAAGGATTTGTCGAATTTCAACATGTTTCTTTCCAATTTTCCGATGATCCTACGACAGATATTTTAACGGATGTTTCGTTTAAAATTGAACCAGGTCAAACATTAGGTATTTTAGGGGAAACCGGTTCTGGTAAGACGACCCTTGTCAATTTGGTCGCTCGTTTTTATGATCCAACAGAAGGTAGAGTATTGATTGATGGCAAAGATGCGAAACAGTATCCTGTCCGTCAATTGCGCGAAAACATTTCAATGGTCATGCAAGATGTCTTCTTATTTTCTAATACAATTGAAGATAATATTGCCTTTGGAAATCCGTTTATGGAGCCAGAGTACATTCAACGTGTTGCGATGGTTGCGGATGCGCATAGTTTTATTACGAAAATGCCACAAGGGTACGAAACGATTGTCGGCGAACGCGGTGTCGGACTATCCGGTGGACAAAAACAACGAATTTCCTTAGCACGTGCTTTAGCAAAAGATCCAAGTATTTTAATTTTAGATGATACAACGTCGGCAGTTGATATGGAGACGGAATCAAAAATTCAAAAAGAATTGGTTCATTTAACAGGCGAAAAAACCACGTTCATTATCGCTCACCGAATTTCATCAGTTAGAGATGCAGATGTCATTTTAATGATGGAAAAAGGACGGGTAATCGAGCAAGGTAGTCATGAAGAATTGATTAAGAAAAAAGGCTTCTACTATGAAGTTTATCAAAAACAATTAGGGTTAACGAATGGGGAGGTGGAATAAATGGCGCGTAATCGATTTGACGAAGATGAAGAGTTAGTCCAGGAATTTAAGTGGTCGCACTATAAACGAGTAGGAGAATACGTCACGCCTTACAAACCGGCAATCGGTAAGGTCTTAATTGTCATCATCTTAGCGAATATTGCGAGTATGTTGGGTCCTTATTTTATGAAGATTGCGATTGATGACGTCATTCCTCAAAAAAATCTCCAACTACTTGCAATTATTACAGTTGTTTTCTTATTATCGCTGTTCTTTATTGCGTGGTGTATGCGTTATCGGATTTTAGCCATCACAGAAATCGGACAAGATATTTTAAAAGATATGCGTTATTCCATTTTTGAACATTTACAACGCTTACCATTTTCGTATTTTGATAATCGTCCCCATGGGAAAATTTTAATTCGTGTGGTTAATTATATTAATACCTTAAGTGATTTATTGAGTAATGGTCTCATTAATTTAATTTCTGATATTATCAGTGTCATTATCACGTTAGCCTTTATGTTCTTTATCGATGTGAAATTAACGTTGTACAGTCTAATCTTGTTGCCAATTTTATTTGGAATTGTCATGATTATTACGACGAAACAACGCAAAGCGTACCAACATTTAAGTAATAAACAATCCAACTTAAATGCCTATATTCACGAAAGTATTTCAGGGATTAAAATTACCCAATCATTTGCTCGTGAAAAAGAGAATGCCCGCATTTTTGATGAAGTGAGCGATGAATACCGTACCGCTTGGATGAAGGCTGTGAAAATTCAGTTTTTATTATGGCCAGGTGTGCAAAATATCTCGGTCTTAACCACGAGTTTGATTTATTTTATTGGAATACGCCAAATTGGTGTAGATGTTTCAACGGGAACGTTAATTGCCTTTATCGGCTATATTAATAACTTTTGGAATCCTGTCATCAATATCGGGAACTTCTATAATTCCTTAATTACCGCGACGGCTTACTTAGAACGTATTTTTGAAACAATGGATGAAATTCCTGATATTCAAAACGCGCCAAATGCGCAAGTATTACCACCGATTAAAGGGCAAGTCACGTTTGAAAATGTGGTTTTCCGTTATGAAGAAGGAAAGAATATTCTAGATGGCGTGTCATTTGATATTACTCCTGGCGAAACAATTGCGCTCGTTGGACCAACTGGCGCTGGGAAAACAACGATTATTAACTTGTTAAGTCGTTTTTACGATGTGAATGAAGGCAGTGTCAAAGTCGACGGGTTTGATGTGCGAGACGTAACGCTCGAATCGCTACGCACGCAAATGGGTGTCATGCTCCAAGATACGTTTGTTTTCTCAGGAACGATTATGGATAATATTCGTTACGGAAAATTAGACGCAACAGAAGAAGAAATTATCGCAGCAGCGAAAGTTGTACGTGCACATGATTTCATTAAAGAGTTAAAAGACGGGTACAATACGGTCGTTGAAGAACGTGGAAGCACCTTATCAGCCGGCCAACGTCAACTGATTTCGTTTGCCCGCGCGCTACTGGCGGATCCGAAAATCTTAATTTTAGACGAAGCGACTTCAAGTATTGATACGAAAACAGAAGAGCTGTTGCAAGAAGGGCTTCAACAATTATTAAAAGGTAGAACGTCCTTCATTATCGCGCATCGTTTGTCGACCATAAAAAATAGTTCGCAAATTTTCTATATATCCGAAGGGAAGATTGCAGAAGCAGGAACCCACGATGAATTGATTGAACACAAAGGACTGTATCACTACTTGTATCAGTCGCAATATGATTTGGTTCGTGTGAGCTAACCAAAATCAGCTCAAAAGTAAAATCCCCCTCTTACTTTTGAGTTTTTTTGTTATAATAGACATACTATAAAAGAAACGAGGGAATGCATGAATGATGAATGAATTATTGGTTTTACAAAATGGCTCAGATATACGTGGTATTGCGATCGCAACAGAGGAACACCAAGTCGATTTAACCGTTGACGCAGTCCGAAAAATTGCGTCTGGTTTGATTCATTGGCTCACAAGCAACATCTCACTAGAAAAAGGTGAATCGTTAAAGATTGGTGTCGGTCGCGATAGTCGATTAAGTGGAGAAATGTTAGCCAACGCGTTAATTGAATCCTTGGTTGAACAAGGCGTGTCGGTGATTGATTTTGGTTTAGCCACAACGCCAGCCATGTTTATGTGTACCCAGTTTCCTCAGTTTGCTTGTCACGGGGGTGTGATGATTACGGCGAGTCATTTACCTTATTATTTTAACGGACTCAAGATTTTTAGCCCCAAAGGCGGAGCAGAAAAAGAAGATATTCACACGATTTTGACTCAGACCACTCCAAGGGAGACAGTGACCAAAGGAAACGTTGAAACCGCTGATTTAATTACTCCTTATGCCGCAGATTTAGTCGAAAAAGTTCGCCAAGGGATTCCTGGAAAAGTGCAACAACCACTCCAAGGAATGAAAATCATCGTTGATGCGGGGAATGGTGCCGGTGGATTCTTTGCCGAAAAAGTCTTACAACCCTTAGGTGCGGATACTACAGGTTCACAATTTTTAGAACCAGACGGTCATTTTCCAAATCACATTCCAAATCCTGATAACAAAGAAGCGATGGCCAGTATTCAAGCGGCCGTTTTAAATGTGGGCGCTGACTTAGGCGTCATCTTTGATACAGATGTTGATCGCTCAGCCGTAGTGACCAAAAGTGGCAATGTCTTGAATCGAAATAATTTAATCGCCGTCTTAAGTCGCATCGTATTATCCGAATATCCAGGAACAAGTATTGTGACAAATTCACCGACGACCGATCATCTGAAAGCCTTCATCGAAGCATTAGGCGGGAAACAAGTCCGTTATATTTCAGGCTATCGCAATGTCATCAATAAAGCCGTAGCACTGAATCAAGCAGGAGTTGATTGTCAGTTAGCGATTGAAACAAGTGGTCACGCTGCCTTCAAAGAAAATTACTTTTTAGATGATGGCGCCTATGTGATTGCCAAAATTTTAATGTTATTGCCGCAATTAAAAGCAGAAAATCAAACATTAGAACAAATGATTGCCCAATTAAAACAACCGAAAGAAACACAAGAAATACGCTTCAAACTGGAAGTAGCAGATTATCAAACATTAGGGAAACAAGTCATTGCAGACCTCGCTCAAATCGTCATTCCTGGTTGGACAGTTGATCCAGAAAACGAAGAAGGCATACGCTTTAAGTTAAGTGAAGGCTTTGGTTCTGGTTGGTTTTTACTGCGAATGAGTTTACACGAACCGCTATTAGTCTTACAAATTGAAAATGACGAAGAAGGCAACATTTTCAAAGTAATTGAGAAGTTGCATCCATTTTTGAATCAATATCCTGCCGTCAATCAAACCAATCTTTTATCATTCAAATAATTAACCAAAAAGTGCCTGAGAAAAGAACTAAATTCTTTGGCACTTTTTCAGATTTTGATGGTGCTTTTCAAGGTATTTTGGTAAAGTAAGGAAGGTATTATCAGCAATCATAAAAAATTGATTTATGAATGAGTGGTCACAAGGAATCATGGATTCCTTCGAAAGGAGAAAAAGATGGATGTTTTTCGTAAGAAACCCATAAAAAAAGCGTCGCTAGGTTATATGAAGCGAAATTTAAAGTTAAAGGATTTAATTTTATTAGGAATCGGTGCCGTCATTGGAACGGGGATTTTTGTGGTGACGGGTTCTGCCGCAGCCGACTATGCTGGACCAGCTGCGATGTTATCATTTTTAGTCGCCGCTTTTGTCGTGATCTTAAGTGGGTTTTCATTTGCAGAGTTTGCCTCCCGCGTCCCAATAACAGGTGGGCCATATAGTTATATGTATGTCGTATTCGGAGAATTAAGTGGCTGGATGGCCGGTTGGTTCTTAATTTGTGAGTATTTGTTGGCAGTCTCTTCCGTTGCTTCGGGCTGGTCTTCTTATGTGCAAGGATTTTTGGCAAGTTTAGGAATTACCTTGCCGAAAGCTTTAACAGCAGGCTATAACGCGAAAGAAGGCACGTATATTGATTTGATTGCGGCGCTTGTTGTCGTATTTATCACTGTTTGGGTCACGCAAGAAGCGAAAAAAGCGCTACGCTTAAATAATTTAATGGTCTGGGTAAAGTTTTCTTTAATTGCCTTATTCATTGTCGTGGGCGTCTTTTTCATTGAGCCTAGCAATTGGAAACCCTATATGCCATTTGGTTTTTCCGGCGTCTTTGATGGTGCTGCACTGGTGTTCTTTGCTTTCTTAGGTTTTGACGCAATCGCCTTGGCAGCAGAAGAAGTTGAAAATCCTCAAAAAGATATTCCAAGAGGGATTATCGGTTCGATTGCCATCGCAACCGTCTTGTATGTGATTGTGACTTTGATTTTAACTGGGATGGTCCCTTACACGGAATTGGGCGTCGGTGATCCCGTCGCATTTGCACTTCGTTACGTAAAATTGGATATGATTGGTTCAGTTATTTCTATTGGAGCCATTTTAACCTTATTAACCGTCACCATTTCGATGTTGTATTCGCTTGTTCGTTTGATTTATGCGATTAGTCAAGACGGGTTATTGCCCGCTTTCTTACAAAAGATCGATCAAAAACATCGGACGCCCGTTCGTGCAACGTATGTAGCAGGTGGCATTGCGTTATTCTTTGCGGCGGCCTTTCCGCTAGCCATTTTAGCAGAGTTAACCAATATCACAGCCTTAGCCTGTTTGATTATGATGTCTCTAGGAATCTTGCGTTTACGCAAAACGATGGGACAACCCAAAAAAGGGGAATATAAAGTACCATTTGTGCCCGTTTTACCATGGTTAAGTGTCCTTGCGTGTGCCTTTTTAATGAGTCGCTTGCAACAAGCAACATGGACTGTCTTCATCATTACCATTGTGCTAGGCTTGGCAATCTATTTCTTTTACGGTTACCAACATAGTCATTTAGCGAAAAAAGAAAAATAATTTTTCATGTCTGAAAGTAGAACAACCTTGATAAATTCTCTATAATCATGCCAAAAAACTCAGAAGTCTTTTTGACTCCTGAGTTTTTCTTATTGTGTTAAATCAAGTAATTTTTGTTTTAAATCTTCTTCCATGTGACCGAGTTCAATCTCAGCGGCATGACGTTTTTCTTTTCCTTCTTGCTGGATACGTAATGTTTCTTGGATCGTTTCAATCAAGTCATTTTGAGTTTGTTGTAACGTTTCGACGTCAACAATGCCACGCTCATTTTCGCGGGCTGTTTCAATCGCAGAGACTTTTAGCAATTCGGAATTTTTCTTTAATAAGTCATTTGTGGTTTCAGCAACTTGACGTTGAGCAGTGACCGCATCTTTTTGACGAAGCAATGTCAAGGCGATGGCTACTTGGTTTTTCCATAATGGAATCGCCGTATGGATAGAAGCTTGTATTTTTTCTGCTAGTGCTTGATTCGTATTTTGAATTAAACGAATTTGTGGCGCTTGTTGAATCGTAATTTGGCGCGTCAAACGTAAATCGTGCGTTCGTTTGTCTAAGCGATCTAAGAATTGAGTGTAGTCGTTGACAATTTGGACGTCCATTTGATCGCCTGTTTCTTCCGCTTTTTTCATAGCTGCCGGAATAATGTCGTTTTGCAATTCTTCCATTTTTAACTCGCCAGCAGCAATATAAATGTTTAAGGCATCAAAGTAATCTTTATTTTTTTGATAGAGTTGTTCTAAAAGAAGGTTATCTTTTAATAAGCCTTCTTTTTCTTTGTCCAATTTAATGGCAACTTTATCAATTTGAGCGCCAATCTTTTGGTATTTCGCCGTTACTTCGAAAATGGATTGTTTCACTTTCCCAAACATCCGTTTAAAAACATTGCCCTCGCCGGCGCGTAAGTCATCCGGATTGGCTTCTTGCAAGCGATACATTAGTTCCGTGAGGGAATCCCCAACCGGTCCGATGTCGGAAGCTTGCACGTGATTTAACATCGATTGAGAGAATTCACTGAGTTTAGTTTGAGCCGCTGATCCGTAAGTAATCACAGCTTGTTGATCATTAGAATCGATTTTAGAAGCTAATTCTCGGGCTTGTTGTTGTCTTTCAGTCGATAATCGGTCCATCATGCGAGGAGCTGTTTGTTGCTGTTGTAATTCATTTAATTCGGTTTGTTGATTCACAGTCAGATTATCCGTATTTGTTTCAAAGGGATTATTTAATAAATCATCCAAAGTATCAGATACGTTTGTAGCAGGTTCATTAGTTGTCATTGAAAATCCTCCTTTAATTCAGTGAGTCATAAAAAAGAACCGGAATGTTCCTCCAGCTCTTCCAAGATTATTTTTGTGAGTCTGTTTGGTTATACGTATTATCTCTTTTTAAGCTCTGTTTGGCAATCGATAACTCAATATCCAATTCTTCTAAATCGTCTGAAACAAATTGTTGGTAATCCGAAGTAATTAACGAAGCAAGTTGATCAATGATTTGGATGCTTTCTTCCATTTTTTCATACGTTTCACGACTTTTTACTTCATGGTTATTAATTTCGATATATTTATTTGTTAAATCAACCATATTCGGTAAATGAGTATATAAAAAATGATTGGCTTCGTGGAGTCGTGTCGGTTCTTTGACAAGCGCTTTGAACAACCCTTTGGCTGCGCGTAACGTATCATGTCGTAAATCAATTGCTTTTAATTTGGTGTTGACATGAATGTTTTGTTGCAATTGATCAATTTGTTGTTTTGCTTGATTGAGTGTTTCACGAAAAAGGGTAATTTCGCGTGGACTCATCCCACTAGCTAAATAGGCTTCTTCGCGTTTTTTTGTGAGCGACGGGAGAGCTTCTTGTGGTGATTCTTTTGCTTTAGAGCGAAAAGCAAAAACTAACAATGCAACCCCTAAAAGAAAAAGAACAAGATTTCCCGAATTTTGGAAGCCTGTAGCACTAAAGATTACGAGGAGTATCAAGCTGATGGCCAGAATCTTCCCGTATGAATTTTTTTTCATTGATTACGCCTCCTATATTCCTATAAAATAAACCAGTGTTGATTACACTATTCATTTTATCATGTTCTATTTAATAAAAATATACGACTTGGGATTGATTTTGATAATTTAGGAATTTTATAAACAATTGTGTGTTAAAATATGAAGAAATAGGGATTAGGAAGGGGCATCAGACTCAATGCTGGGTTACGAGGATTTTGAAGAAAAAACCATTGCGCGCAAAGAAATTTTTAAGGGTAACATTATCGACGTTTATTTAGATGATGTCGCGTTGCCTCAAGGCGGTACCTCACAAAGAGAACTCGTTTTTCATCCTGGTGGCGTAGGGATTTTAGCCATTACACCTGACAATAAAATTGTTTTAGTCAAACAATTTCGTAAACCGTTAGAAAAAGTTATTTTAGAAATTCCTGCGGGGAAGATTGAACAAGGAGAAGGCCATACGCCTCTTCAAACGGGGATGCGCGAATTAGAAGAAGAAACTGGCTATCAGGCGACGGCATTCGAACACTTGACGTCCATGTATTTGTCGCCAGGATTTTCGGATGAGCTACTACACGTGTATCATGCCAAAAACTTAACAAAAGTGGATGAGCCATTACCGCAAGATGAAGACGAAGTATTAGAGATTTTCGAGTTGACTTTAGAAGAAGCAAAAGCAAAAATGGCGACCCAAGAAATTTGTGATGCAAAAACGATTTTCGCTATCCAATATTGGGAATTATTAATAAGCAAAGAAAGGGATTAATATGGCAAAAGGACCATTAGTGACACGCTCTGAGTTAAGAAAGCGCAAAATAGAGTCACCATCAGAGCAAACAAAAGAACAAAAGCAAGCGCAAAGAGACTATCAACAAGAAGAAAAAAAAATAAACAATTATTATCGGAAACAAGCGAAACAACAATCAACTATTCAGAAAACGCGTACGGGTGAAAAAGAAAAATCACGACGTATGAATCATTTCTTGATGAAGTGGATTCTGATTGTGACCGTCTTACTTATACTTGTCTTGTTAATGGTATTTTTCTTATGATTGCTAGAATAAACAGAATGGAGTATCAACAATGAAGATTGGAATTATTGGCGCGATGGCTCAAGAAGTGACGTTATTGCGAGAACATTTAGAAAACCAAACTACTTGGCAAAAAGCAGGAGCGACATTTTACCAAGGAACAATCGGGAAGCATGAAGTCATCGTCGTACAGTCTGGAATTGGGAAAGTATTAGCTTCGATTACAACAAGCTTGTTGATTCAACAATACGGTGTAGCATTAGTGATTAACACCGGTTCTGCAGGAGGAATTGGTGCTGGTCTAGCGGTGGGAGATCTCGTGATTGCGGATAAATTAGCGTATCATGACGTCGATGCAACCGTTTTTGGGTACCGATATGGCCAAGTCCCAGGTGGCATGCCTCTTTATTATGAAACAAATCACGCCTTTGCTACTTTGATGAGTCAAGCAGCCAAAGAAACCAAGCATCAAGTGAAATCGGGCTTAATTGTCACAGGCGATAGTTTTATTGCCGATCCAACAAAATTAGCCACGATTTTAAGTCATTTCCCAGAAGCGTTAGCATGTGAAATGGAAGGCGCAGCGATTGCCCAAACCGCCTTTCAATTTGATGTCCCTTGTCTCGTTGTCCGGGCGATGAGTGATACTGCCGATCATGATGCCACCGTCAGTTTTGATGAATTTATCGAGTTAGCAGGGAAACGTTCAGCCGAAATGGTGTTACATTTTATCAACTTATGTGAATAGGAGTGGGAAAATGAAAGCTTTACTATCGATTGATTATACGTGGGATTTTGTTGCAACAGAAGGTGCTTTAACAACTGCAGAAGAAGGTCAAAAAATTGAAACAGCCCTTGTTCAAGTCACGAAAGAATTTATTGAAGCCGGTGATTTCGTCGTTTTTGCCATTGATCGACATGAAAAAGAAGATGCGTTCCATCCTGAAAACAAGCTATTTCCTCCGCATAATTTAGCGGGAACAACGGGTCGCGAACTTTTTGGTTCATTAGCGCCTATTTATGAGCAATACAAAGAAAAAACGAATGTCTACTGGATTGACAAGCGTCACTACTCAGCATTTAGTGGTACCGACTTGGATATTCGCTTAAGAGAACGTCACATTACGGACCTGTACTTGACAGGTGTTTGTACCGATATTTGTGTCTTACACACCGCCATTGATGCGTATAATTTAGGATATCGTCTGTTTATTGTTGAAAACAGTGTCGCAAGTTTTGATCCCGTTGGTCATGAGTGGGCTTTACGACACTTTAGTGGAGCGTTAGGCGCAACGATTGTGTAAAGGAGCGAAAAAAATGGAAAAAGAGATTTGGCATGGCTTACCCGAAGAACGATTTAAAGCATATCGCAATTGGCGCACGCCAAGAGGCTATTTATGCGGGACGTATGCAGCGAGTGTCCTCTTGGCTTATTATCAGGACTATGTTGATGAGCAGATGATTCCAAGTTTTATTCGTCAAAAAAAGGCAACAGATGGGGCAACACTTGCCGCTTTCTTGCAATTGTTTATTCAACGATATGGCATGCCGACGATTGCTTTTCAAGTAGCGCATGGCGTCTCGAGTTTTTTAGGACGTTATCAGCAAAACGTTCGGGCAAGAGCGACTATGATTGGGGGATGGCAACGAGCGGTTAAGCGGATTGACCAAGGAAAACCTGTGATCATTGGGTTGAATAAATTATGTGGTAGTACGTACGGTAATCACTGGGTTGTGGCTTATGCCTATAAAGAAACCGCGATGGGCGAACGCTATTTTAAAGTTCATGATAATTGGGGAAGTTATTGTGCGGTGATTCCTGCAAAATGGGTCAACGGGACTGTCTCTTTACCTTGAATTGTAACCACAATTAGTGATAGAATGGCAATGGAGTATGTGACTAAACAACAAACAAGCGGAGGGTCTTATGAGTAATCAATACCAAGATGAGTCAGTCAAAATTTTTAGTTTAAATGGTAATTTGCCATTAGCAGAAAAAATTGCGAGTGCTTTTGGAAAAAAATTAGGTAAATCTGTCGTGAAAACTTTTGCCGATGGTGAGATTTCAATCAACATTGAAGAAAGTGTACGTGGTATCAATACTTATATCATTCAAGCAACGAACGAACCAGTCAACAACGCATACATGGAATTATTAATTATGATCGATGCCATGAAACGTGCGAGTGCTAAAACAGTGAACGTCGTTTTACCGTACTATGCTTATTCTCGTCAAGACCGTACAGCGAAACCTCATGAACCAATTAGTGCCAAATTAATTGCGAACATGCTCGTTGAAGCCGGTGCGACAAGAGTGTTAACGCTCGACTTACACACGGTTCAAGTCCAAGGATTTTTTGATATCCCTGTCGATAATTTATTTACCATGCCTTTATTTGCCCATTATTACAAAGAAAAAGGGATGGAAGGAGATGACTATGTCGTTGTCTCACCGAAAAATAGTGGCGTGCAACGAACACGTAGTTTAGCCGAATATTTAAATACGACATTGGCCATTGTCGATCAAGACGAAGCATTAGAAGAAGGCTACGTCATTGGTAACGTCGTCGGTAAAAAATGTATCATGGTCGATGATATGTTGAATACAGGCGAAACGTTTGCGACAGCTGCTCGTTTATTAATGGAAGCTGGCGCCAAAGAAGTCTATGCTTGTGCTTCTCACGCACTGCTTTCACCACCAGCGAAAAAAACGCTTGAAGAAGCCGCAATCGTTGATATTTGTGTGACAGACTCTTGCTTCACAGAAGATGATCGTCACCCAAGCAATATGACATACATCACTTGTTCAGCGTTAATGGGTGAAGCCATGAAACGCATCCATGAAAACACACCAATGAGCCCACTGTTTCATTTAGAACCAAAAAGTTATATGTAAGATAAGAGGTTATTCATAAAGCGCCTAACTGCGAGTGATAAGGCAAAATCTTTCAAAAGTGTTTTTTACTTTTGGTAAGATTAAGACATATCACCGAGACACTGCTTGCTTTATGCCGTTTCAGATTACAGAGGCCATAAATGAAGCGTCTAGTGACGAGTGATAAGACAAAATCTTTCAAAAGTGTTTTTTACTTTTGGCAAGATTAGACTTATCACCGAGACACTGCTTGCTTTATGCCGTTTCAGATTACAGAGGCCATAAAAGAAGCGTTTAGTGACGAGTGATAAGGCAGAATCTTTCAAAAGTTTTTTTTACTTTTGACCAGATTAAGACTTATCACCGAGACACTGCTTGTTTTATGCCGTTTCAACCAATAAAAACGTGACACTTTCGCTAATGAAGGGTCACGTTTTTTCACCATATTTAGTATTTTTAGGAGGAAAATTATGCCTTATTTTGATCATGCTGCAACAACACCAATTCGTCCAGAAGTCATCTCAGAAATGACTACGATTTTGGAACAAGTGTATGGCAATCCTTCCAGTATTCATCGCAA
The DNA here is from genome assembly GCF_001885765.1 of Enterococcus aquimarinus. GTDB lineage: Bacteria > Bacillota > Bacilli > Lactobacillales > Enterococcaceae > Enterococcus_I > Enterococcus_I aquimarinus. The sequence continues at coordinate 149,706 of NZ_JXKD01000004.1, forward strand.
TGGACGGACAGCGCACGAAACATTAGAAAAATCCCGACAAACCATTGCCCGTCAGTTGCAAGTCAAAGCGAACGAAATCGTTTTTACTAGCGGAGGAACGGAAGGCGATAACATGGCAATCATTGGAACGGCCTTCGCGCGCCAACACGAAGGAAAACATCTGATTACAACGAATGTCGAACATCCTGCCGTTTTAAATACGATGAACTATTTAGAAAGCCAAGGTTTTGAAGTTACCTATTTACCTGTGAATAAGGTCGGACAAATTACTCCGCAACAACTAAAAAAAGCGCTCAGAGCAGACACTATTTTAGTCTCCGTGATGTATGCTAATAACGAGACGGGTGTGATTTTTCCCATCGAAGAAATAGGAGAAATATTAGCCGACTATCCGGCAACGTTTCATACAGACGCGGTACAAGTTTATGGGAAAATCCCATTAAATCCGAAAGCCGCGAATATTGATTTACTAAGCATTTCTGCCCATAAAATTAATGGCCCAAAAGGTGTTGGTTTTTTATACCAAAAAGAAGGCGTAAAATTAGCCAAAATTCTCCATGGTGGATCCCAAGAAGAAAAACGGCGGGCAGGAACTGAAAACTTAGCAGGGATTGTCGGAATGGCTTCGGCAATTGATTTCTTAACGGAAGAACAGCAACAAATCAACTGGGAAGTCTACCAACAGTTTCATACTTATTTATTGGAACGGTTGAACCAAGAAGGCATCCAGTTTGAAGTGAATGGCGATGTGGAACATCACCTCCCTCATATTTTAAATTTGCGCTTTTTTGGTGTTCCAAGTAACTTACTCTTAATGCACCTTGATTTACAAGGAATCGCCATTTCAACCGGATCGGCATGTAGTGCAGGCGATGTCGAGCCGTCGCATGTATTAGAAGCGATGTATGGCAAGGATCATCAAAGCCTAAAAGAGTCCATCCGGATAAGCTTTGGTTATCGCAATACGCAAGACGAAGTTGTGATGCTAGCAGATACCCTGATTGCAACGGTAAAACGGTTGAAAAAAGATTCAAGCGAGTAAACCATTAGTGAAATAAATTGATTCGAAGAGACTAGTAAAAAGCAACAGAAACTCTTATAATTAAGGAAAGAGAATAAAAGAGGTGGAAAAATGGCATTTCAGCAAAAAGCAACAGTATTAGGGTCAGATGTATTTTATCGGATTGCGCCCCAAGCAAAGCGTTATACGTTACGGGATAATGGTTTTACAGAAACAAACGGAGGCAATTTCCAACTAATTCGTCCATTAGAAGCAACACCCCAAAGTAAAGAAGGCTTTAAATTAAAAATTACCGTGGATGCAGATATTAAAACGTTAAAAATGTCGATTACGACCGCGAATGGCTTAAAAGCAGTGAATCTATTTAAAGGCACCCAACATGAGATGCTCCAAGAGAAATTTTATTTCTTAATGGATGGTTTCATTAGCCGTGGCTTATTTGAAAAAGCAGAGTAATTAGTTGAAAACTTGAGACAGTTAGGAGAAATTCTTTGTTTCAAGTTTTTTATTGATTTTAAAGGAGTTTAAGATGATTTATAAAATTGCGGTTTGTGATGATCAAGTGATTGATTAAAGAGGCAACCATGAAACTCTTATCGCAAAAAAAGAGGGAAAGTATGCAGAGTTATGGAATGCGCAGTCGCAATACTATCAATAGTTTTAAAATGTCTCTCTTATATGTTAGAGGGACATTTTTTAAATCATATATGTAAAGTTCACTTGACGTAAAGTTTACTTTACTATAAAGTTAGAGTATAGGAGTGGATGAGTTGAAAAATAAGTTGAAGGAATACCGACAAGAATCTGGTTTTTCTCAAGATAAATTAGCAGAAAAACTAGGCGTCTCTAGACAAACGATTATATCTATTGAAAAAGGACGTTACAATCCCTCATTACCTTTGGCGATGATATTAGCTGAATTATTTGAAACAACTGTTGAGAAACTATTTTTTTTAGAAGCAGAAGATTATAAGAAAATTTAATCATATTGGAGTGAATGAAATGAATCTAAGAATAGGTTATTTAATTATAGGAGTATTCTTATTATTTGAAAGTATTTATTTGTTTATGAGTGGCAACCTGAACTTCCCAATGTTGATTCTTATTTTTTCGGGTGCCGTTGTTAATTTATCTTTATTTTATTTACAACCACAATTTTATCAGAAAGATGAAAGAATCCGAATTATTCGTGAAAAGAGTGTGTTCTATTCTTATTTTTCCTTACTCTTTTACTTGTTTGTTCTCCTTCTTTTACTCTATTTTAATATCATCTCTTTGACTGCGATTAGTACTGTGATACTCATTGCAGGATTAACAATTATAACTGTTTTTCTATCAATGGTCATACTCTCTTTTGTTTTCTAATCAGCAATTAAGTCAAAGGCTAATATTTTCTAAAAAAAAGTAGATTCTCGTGAAATTTTCATGAACTTCTTGTATAATGGCAAGTACTGAAAAAGTTGCGACCTTCAAATCGTAGAAATTCAGAATTTAGATTGAAATGATGGTGATATTCATGACAGACAACAGTAACACACGTGTCGTTGTCGGCATGAGTGGCGGGGTGGACTCGTCAGTAACAGCACTTTTGTTAAAAGAACAAGGCTATGATGTGATTGGTATCTTTATGAAAAATTGGGATGATACCGATGAAAATGGCGTTTGTACGGCAACAGAAGATTACAAAGATGTAGCGAAAGTTGCTGCACAAATTGGAGTGCCGTATTATTCGGTCAATTTTGAAAAGGAATATTGGGATCGTGTCTTTGAATATTTCTTAGCAGAATACCGTGCTGGCCGGACGCCAAATCCAGATGTCATGTGTAATAAGGAAATTAAATTCAAAGCCTTTTTAGACTATGCAATGGATCTTGGGGCAGATTACGTGGCGACAGGCCATTATGCCCAAGCGGTCAAAGATGAAAATGGTGTGGTTCAAATGTTACGTGGGGTCGATAATAATAAAGACCAAACATACTTTTTGAGTCAACTATCTCAAGAACAGTTACAAAAAACCATGTTCCCATTAGGTGGAATGGAGAAATCAGAAGTCCGTCGATTAGCAGAAGCTGCTGACTTAGCGACGGCGAAGAAAAAAGATTCAACCGGTGTTTGTTTCATTGGTGAAAAAAACTTCAAACAATTTTTAGGCCAATATTTACCTGCGCAAGGTGGTAAAATGGTGACGCTTGACGGCGAAGTGAAAGGCAATCATGATGGCTTAATGTATTATACAATCGGTCAACGTCAAGGACTCGGAATTGGTGGGGGCGGCGCTAGCCAAGAACCATGGTTTGTAATTGGCAAAGATTTAGCGACCAATACGCTTTATGTGGGACAAGGATTTAACCACCCACAATTATTTGCCGATAAATTAACGGCGAGTGTGATTCATTTTACAACGAATGAAGCAAAACCAAAAGAGTTTCGTTGTACCGCAAAATTCCGTTATCGCCAACAAGATGTTCCCGTAACGGTGCGACTCTTAGGGGATGATCAAGCGGAAGTTATTTTTGATACCCCAGCTAGAGCCGTTACTCCAGGACAAGCAGTTGTCTTTTATGATGGCATGACTTGTTTGGGTGGCGGTTTGATTGACCAAGCCTACCAAGGTGATACGATTTTACCGTATATCTAATCCGCGTTTGCTTCTTGAATCTAAGCCTTTTTCTTCACAAGCAAAAACATTGAAACATTTCATAAAACTGACTACTATAGCTTTAATATCAAAGAAAAAGTACGAGGTGTGAAAAATGTATCAGGTCCTAACGTTATATGGAGAAAATGAGCCATGGTGGTTTTTTGAAGGTTGGCAAGATGAAATTCGCGGACTAAAACAATTTGACACTTTGGAAGAAGCAAAAGAAGAATATGCCAAACAATGGCTTGAACTGCGCGAAAAGTATGAGCATGTTCACGTGAAGCCCAATTTCCTAACGGCTTTTTGGAATGACGGAGAAGAATACTGGTGTGAAGAATGTGTCGAAGGGCTCCAATTATATCTCGGTTTAGCCTTACTACAGGAGTATCATCCCGTGACCATTGAAGTCGATCGTACTTTTTATCAAAATATTCTCAATGATAAAGAAAAAGCGAAGATCTGTCAGCGTAAATAAAAAATGATTTTGACGAAAAGAAACTGTTGCTTATAATAGAGTAAGTAACAGTTTTTTTGTCTGTCGCGAGAAAAACGATTCTCGCCGGATTTAGTAAAGGAGAAATGATGAATAAAAAACTAGTATTAACCGAAAAACCGAGCGTTGCCAAGGATTTCGCCAAAGTTTTAGGGGCGAGTCCAAAAGGGAAAGATTATTTCGAAAGTGATCAGTACGTCATTACATGGGCTTATGGTCATCTATTATCCTTAAAATTGCCAGAAGATATCAATCAAGAATGGAAAACATGGAATTTAGAAACCCTACCAATGATTCCTAAAAACATTGGCTTAAAACCACTACCCAAAACCCATCGTCAATTAAAAGTCATCGGTGATTTGGTTAAACGTCCTGATGTGAAAGGGATTGTCATTGCGACGGATAGTGGACGAGAAGGAGAAGCAGTTGGACGTTTTGTTTTTGAATGGTTAAAAACAACGAAACCAATGGAGCGTCTTTGGATTTCTTCGCAAACAAAACAAGCAGTTCAACAAGGCTTTCGTCAGTTAAAACCGGCCAAGGACTTTGACAATTTGTATCAATCGGCCGTGGCTCGCGGCAAAGCGGACTGGTTAATCGGCTTGAATGTGACGCGTGCGTTGACTGTCAAATATCAAGATAGTCTATCTGCCGGTCGGGTACAAACACCGACATTGAGTTTAGTCAATCAAGCCCAAGAAAAAGCAGAGAAATTTATCCCAACTACCTATTTCTCAATTGATTTGCTTTACGGAGCGCATAAAGGACGGTTGCAATTAAAAAATCCGCAACAATTTAGTGAACGAAAACAAGCAGAAAATTTGGTCAAAACGTTAAGTGGAACATTAGGGCAAGTCACTAAGGTTGAAACGAAGGAAAAAAGTTTAAATCAGCCACTACCGTATGATCTAACTGAGTTGCAACGAGTGGCCAATCAACTGTACCAGTATTCTGCGAAGAAAACCTTGTCTTTGGTACAAAGTCTCTATGAGAGTCATAAAGCAGTGAGTTATCCTCGAACGGATTCCAAGTACTTACCAAAAGACATCGCTAGTACGATGAAAGATCGCTTACATGCGGTGGCGGGATTTGATCCAAAAGCCAAGGAATATTTGAAAACAGGCAGTCAAGTCAAGTTAACGAGTGTGTTTAACGATAGTAAAGTAACCGATCACTATGCCTTGATTCCAACAGAGGAAAGTCCAAGAGTCGATCGAATGAGCAGTGATGAAGTGAAGATTTATAGCTTAATTGTCGAACGGTTCTTAGGATTATTTGCGGATAAACACGTCACGCAAACCGTCAAAGCAACGGTTGATTTTGCAGGAAATCACTTTGTCTTCCGTCAAGAACAAGTGCTACAAGCAGGTTGGAAAACAAGTGAAGGTAAAGCCGCTGAAATAGTCGATTGGCAAAAACTGAAGACGATCAAGGGGAATTTCCAAGTCAATCAAGAGTTAACATCGCCGCCAAAACTCGCAACAGAAGGTAGTTTGCTGGCACAGATGGAAAAATATTCGTTGGGGACACCCGCGACCCGTGCTGAAATTATTGAAAAATTGATTAAGTCTGAATTGATGGAACGCCGGGCAAACGTCTTAGCGGTAACCCCTAAAGGTAAACAGTTATTAACGTTAGTCAACTCGGCATTGGTCACGCCAGAGTTAACGGAAAAATGGGAAAAAGATTTAGAAGCCATTGCCAAAGGACAAAAATCGGCGCAAGTATTCTTAAAAGAAATTGAGGCCGATACGAAACGCTTAGTTGCGGAAATTAAAGCATCACAAGAAGCATACAAAGACTTTTCGTTAACCACAAAAGTTTGTCCAGAGTGTGGTGAAGCGCTCCGAGAACGTAAGACAAAAGATGGCGTCATTTATCTTTGCAGTAGTAAAGATTGTAGCTATCGCCGTCGGAAAGACCCGAAAGTCTCCAACCATCGTTGTTCTCAGTGCCATAAGAAAATGGAAATTATTGATGGGAAAAATGGCGCCTTTTTCAAGTGTAAATATTGTGGTATCAGCGAAAAAATGCTCGATAAAAAAGAACAAAAGAAAAAAATGACGAAGCATGAAGAACGTCGCTTAGTGAAGAAATATAGTCAAGAAGAAGAACCAGCAGAAAGTGCGCTAGCCCAAGCATTGAAGGCTGCGTTAAAAGATCAGTAAGCAAAAAAGAAGGACAGAAAAATGTCCTTCTTTTTTGCTAAATACTAGACAGATCGCCAACTCTATAAGACAATGAGCAAGAAGGAATCAATTTGTAAAGGAGGATTTTTAAAATGAATCACTTAACAATGCCAAAAGATTTTTTATGGGGAAGCGCTTCGGCCGCTTACCAAATTGAAGGTGCTCATCAGCTCGATGGCAAAGGCGTCTCTAACTGGGATGAGTTCGTCAAAATTCCGGGGAAAACGTATCAAGAAACAACGGGTGAAATCGCAGTCGATCATTATCATCGTTTTAAAGAAGATATCGCATTAATGGCTGAAATGGGGTTAAAAACGTACCGCTTTTCGATTGCATGGACGCGAATTTTCCCCGAAGGTCGCGGTGCCGTGAATCAAATGGGTGTCGATTTTTACGAAGCAATCATTGATGAATGTTTAAAATATAACATTGAGCCAATGGTTACCTTATACCACTGGGACTTACCACAAGCGTTAGAAGACGCGTACGGAGGATGGGAAAGTCCTGAAGCCATTGCGGATTACGTGAATTATGCGACGTACTTGTTCCAAGCGTATAAAGGGAAAGTTAAGTATTGGATTACGATCAATGAACAAAATATTTTTACGGGTTTTGGTTGGATGACGGCCATGCATCCACCAGGAAAATTTAATGAAGAAAAAACCTATTATCAAGTGAATCATCATGTCTTTTTAGCGCATGCCAAAGCCGTCATCGCCTTTAAAGAAATCATGCCGGAAGGGAAAATTGGAGCCAGTTTTGCCTATAGTCCAAGTTATGCACTCGATTGTCGACCAATTAACGGGATGGCAAAACTAGATCATGATAACTTAAAGAGTTACTGGTGGATGGACGTTTATGCCTATGGTCGTTATCCAAGAACTGCGATGCGGTATTTAGAAAAACAGGGAGTAGCCCCCACTGTCACAGATGAAGACAAAATGATTTTAAAAGCAGCTGCAAAATTAGTTGATTTTATGGGTGTCAATTACTATCAAACCGCGGTCGTCGAATACAATCCTCTCGATGGTGTAACACCATTTGGCGAATTCAATACTACCGGAAAAAAAGGAACGGGCCAAGTGACAGGATTACCTGGTGTGTATAAAAATCCAAGCAATCCTTATTTAGAAACGACGGATTGGGACTGGGTGATTGATCCATCGGGGTTACGTTTCGCCTGTAAAGAAATTACGAGTCGCTATGATTTACCGATTATTATTTCGGAAAATGGCTTAGGAGCGTTTGACAAAAAGACCGAAGATGATCAAATTCATGATGATTATCGTATCGCATTTATCAATGCTCATGTCAAAGAACTCATGATTGCGGTGGATGAAGGATGTGAAATTTGGGGTTATTGTACCTGGTCCTTTACGGATTTACTTAGTTGGTTAAATGGTTACCAAAAACGTTATGGTTTTGTTTATGTGGACCGTGATGAAGCAGGTGGAAGTTTGAACCGTTATAAAAAAGATAGTTTTTATTGGTATCAAGAAGTAATTGCAACGGATGGTGCTACCATCGATTAAATAAATAGAAAAAATCCCAATTCAGCACCTCAAAATCGAGGTGTTGAGGTGGGATTTTTGCACTTGTGTTTAATCCTGACGATCCACGATTTCTGCCCCAAAAGGCATTAAAGCTAAACGAGCCAATTTAAAGGATTGTTTGGCAAATGGAATACCGATAATCGTAATCGCCAGTAAAATGCCACCGACGAAATGCTCTAAGGCAAGAATCCATCCACTAAAAACGAGCCAAATCACATTGAGTAAAAAAGAACTCGTAGAAGGATGATACACAATTTCTTTCCCAAAAGGCCAAAGACTCAGTGCGGCAAATTTAAAACACTGGATCCCAACAGGAATACCGATAATAGTCAAACACCACAAGATACCGGTAGCAAACCAAGAGACTGCCATTACAAAACCACCTAAAATAAACCAAAGAATATTCCCTAATAAACGCATGCGTTTTCCTCCTAAATAAACGAATCAATCCCTGCCTTTAGTTTAACTGAAAAGTCTAGAAAGAGAAAGAGTTGCAGTGCTTGCACACTGCAACTCTTTCTCAGGGGGATACAAATAAGGAAAATATATAGATAACATTTTGATACCCGAGGGGGCAAATCCAAGTAGTATCAAAAGTGAACTATCAAGCTTAAGGTAATTTGATAACGTCTTCTGTTACTTTATCAAAGAATTGCGCTTTGTTGATATTGAATGATAAATCAACCATATCGCCAGGTCTATGAACGTCACGAGCATCCACTTTAGAGATGAACTCAGTCGTACCAATCTTCGTATAAAGCATTGTTTCGGCACCTAGTAATTCAGATACCACGATTTCAGCGTTAACAGTTGATTCTGGTGATGCGTCTAAGATAATTTGTTCAGTATGGATATCTTCTGGACGAATACCGAAGATTAATTCTTTTCCTTCGTAGCCTTTTTCAACTAAGACTTTATTGCGTCCTTCAGGAATACGTAATTCTAAACCATGGCCATCTGTAATCACACCTTTGTTTAACGTTACATTGAAGAAGTTCATTGCAGGTGATCCGATGAAACCAGCAACGAAGACATTTTTCGGATTGTTATAAACGTCTTTAGGAGATCCGATTTGTTGAACGAAACCATCTTTCATAATAACAATACGGTCTGCCATTGTCATCGCTTCCGTTTGGTCATGGGTAACGTAAATCGTTGTTGTTTCTAAGCGACGGTGTAATTTTGCAATTTCCGCACGCATGGCAACACGTAATTTTGCATCTAAGTTTGATAACGGCTCATCCATTAAGAAGACTTTCGCGTCACGAACGATCGCACGTCCTAGAGCAACACGTTGACGTTGTCCACCAGATAAAGCAGCTGGTTTACGGTCTAATAATTCTGTTAATCCTAAAATTTCAGCAGCGTTGTTTACACGTGTTGCAATTTCAGCTTTATCATATTTACGTAATTTTAACCCGAATGCCATGTTATCATAAACAGTCATATGTGGGTATAACGCGTAGTTTTGGAAAACCATGGCGATATCACGATCTTTAGGAGCAACATCGTTTACCACTTTTCCACCGATAGACAATTCTCCTTCAGAGATATCTTCTAATCCAGCAATCATACGAAGTGTTGTTGATTTACCACAACCAGAAGGTCCTACGAAGACGATGAATTCGCGATCGGCTACGTCTAAATTAAAGTCAGTTACGGAATAAAAATCATTTCCGTCGTATTTTTTATGTATGTGTTTTAAGGCCATTTCTACCATAATGTTTTTCCTTCTTTCGATAAGTTATTTACATCCTTACTATAAATGAAAACGGTTTACTTCTGCAATGGAAACGTGCACAAAAAATGACTCATTTCTTGTGCATGTTGTTAAAAAATAGTTTTAAAGGCTGAAATTAGGAGATAGCAAAGGAATAAATCATCCATATTTTTCAGATTGCAATGGGTGACTTGTTGAAATTTATCTAACTTATATTGTAGTGTATTGCGATGCATGAATAAATCTTTTGCTGTAGAGCTGACATTTCCTTGGTTTTTCCAAAGGTTGGTGATAATTTCGCTTAAGTCTTCTTCGCCAAACCAATGATAATAGAGCGTTCGCATTAAATAACTGTCCTTAATCGCATTTTCCATAAAATAGGAGAGACAAGCAGAAGCAAGATTGTAACATTTACCTTCTCTGGCAATCGTTAATTCGTGGCTAAAGAGTTGTTCTTCTTCTTTTAATAAACGGGTGAAGTCTTCGGTATACGGATAAAACGAACCGACAAACACGCGCGTATACGTATTAAAGTCACCATCTAATGCTAAGAAAACACCAGCGAGATCATTTAATGTCAACGCTTCTTCATGGTAGGCTTCAATAAGGACGGCATACGATTTGGTAATAAAAAAGTAATCGACGAGTTGCGGTAAAATATGCGTGAGCTCGGTGTTCCAAGCTTCAGCAGAGGCCTCATCGAGTTGACTAAATTCGACTTGAATCAAGCGATAAGAGCCTTCTTCAACCGGTGGTGTTAAGTGTTCAAATAATGCGTCATACCATGGATGTTTTTTGGTTTGATTCACCAGCGGGGCCGGAGCGATAAAAGATTGCAATAATTGAATTTCGGTTTTTGAAAGACCGGCAGTCGGTAACCACAAAAATTGGCGATTGTTTGAAAAAACTAAGTAATTAGGATCCTCTGTCGAAATCGGTTGGAGCATGGCTTGAGGATAGATTTTTTGGATTGTTTGGATATTCATGAATAAAACTCCTCATCTGATTTAGTTAAAAAGCAAGGGGATACTTGGCGTACACCACTTACTCGGATAGATGTTGCATTGTGGTCGAAATAGCTGATGTTTAGAAGTTGTTCTAGTTTTTTTGATCAATGCCACCTAAGTAAAGCAGCAAGCGAACAATGGATGCACCTTTTTTGAAGGTGTGATCTTCTTTGCTTCATTGTAGCGAAAGAATTCGTTTTTCGATAGTCAAAAAACAGAAAAAAATTAAAGTGAAACAATTGACAATGGTTTAAAAGTAATGTAAAGTATGACTCAACTTAATAAATTAGACATCGAAAAGAACAGTAACTCATTTTTTTACGTTTAGAGAATCTCTGGTTGGTGAAAAGAGATCGTGGGAATGTAGTGAAACACATCTTGGAGTCGGTTTTTTGAATCAAGTAGGAAAATCCGGGAGGCCCGTTATAGCCCCAGTCATTTATTGATGACTTACGAAGATTTACTTCTGTGAAGAGTAAATGAAAAAAGGTGGAACCGCGTCATATACGTCCTTTAGTCCTAGCGACTAAAGGACTTTTTTTATTTCCCTTCGTAAGTGTTACTTGATGACTGAATGAGGTTTTCTTTTGCAAAAAAGAAAACGAAGAAAAGGTGGAACCACGTGTCATACGTCCTTTGGATTTATCCGAGGGGCTTTTTTTGTATAAATTTTTAGGAGGAATCATCATGTCATATTTAATTTCTGTTTTTCCCCAACTGCTTTCAGGGGCTGCCATCACGTTACAATTATTTTCTCTGACGTTGGTCTTTTCGATTCCATTAGGGATTCTCGCAGGCTTTGCTTTAGTCAGTCCCTTTAAACCGTTACGGTGGTTAACACAGGCGTATGTCTGGTTAATGCGTGGGACGCCGCTCTTGCTGCAATTGATTTTTGTCTTTTATGGCTTGCCGTTACTTGGCATTGTTTTTGATCGTTTCGAAGCGGCTCTTTTTGCTTTCGTTCTCAATTACGCTGCCTACTTTGCTGAAATTTTCCGTGGCGGTATTCAATCGATTCCTGTCGGACAATACGAAGCTGCCCAAGTGTTACGCTTGACGAAACGTCAAACGATTACGAAAATTATTATTCCCCAAGTCGTTAAAATTACGTTACCGTCTGTCGGCAATGAAGTCATTAGTTTAGTCAAAGATACCTCCTTAATTTATATTTTAGGGTTATCGGATGTGATGCGCATGGGTAAAATCGCAATGGAACGCGACACAACGCTCTTACCTTTATTAGGAGTTGCGATTATCTATTTATTTTTAACTGGTATTTTTACGGTATTACTCAAGAAAATCGAATCGCATTATCAATACTATCGTTAGGAGGAGAGAAGATGTTACAGATTAAAGGTTTATCAAAAGCATTTGGCAACAAACAAGTCATTCGTCAATTGGATTTAGACATTCCAACAGGTAGTATTTTAGCAGTCGTCGGTCCTTCAGGCGGTGGTAAAACCACTTTTTTAAGGATTTTAGCAGGCTTAGAAAAAGCCGATGCGGGTTCTTTTGTCTTAGACGGTAAAGAAATGACGTCCGAAGAGCTAAAAGCAGAGGAACAAATCGTCGGCGTGGTCTTTCAGGATTTTCAATTATTTCCGCATCTTAGCGTTTTTGAAAATATTACGTTAGCGCCAAAACTAGTTTTGAAAGAAGACAAAGCTCTTTATACCAAAAAAGTTGCTGATTTAGCGAAGACGTTAGGGATTAGCGAGTTATTGGATAGTTATCCTTTTCAATTATCGGGTGGGCAAAAACAACGAGTGGCGTTAGCGCGAGCGATGGCGATGTCACCTAAAATTTTGGCCTACGATGAACCCACGAGTGCACTTGACCCAGCGCTAAGACAGCAAGTGGAAGACATGATTTTAAGTTTGAAAAAAGAAGGGGTCACACAAATTGTGGTAACCCATGATTTGACGTTTGCTAAAAATATCGCGGATCACTTATTAGAAGTGAGTCCCATTATTTAATGAATATAATCTTAGGAGGAAAAGAAAATGAAAAAAAATATTGGTTTTGTATTAATGGTAGCAGGGATGGTTTCCTTAGCAGCATGTGGTTCAGAAAGCAACAAGAATGAAGTCGGAAGTGCGGCAGATCAAGCAGAAGTGGTTATCGGCTTAGATGATACGTTTGTTCCAATGGGATTTCGTGACAAAGATGGCGAATTAACAGGATTTGATATTGAATTATCGCAAGCTATTTTTGATTTAACGGATACAAAAGTAACGTATCAACCGATTGATTGGGCCATGAAAGAAGCGGAACTCGATAATGGCACCATTGATATGATTTGGAATGGATACTCTAAAACAACCGAACGTGAAGAGAAAGTGTTGTTTAGCGACACGTATATGGAAAATCTACAGCTCCTTGTAACGCCAAAATCAAGTGGCATTACGGAATTTAGCGCAATGGCCGGTAAAAAATTAGGCGCACAAGAAGGGTCATCAGGTTATAACACTTTCAATAATGAACCGGAAGTCTTAAAAGACATGGTAGACGGCAATGATGCGACACTTTATGCTAGTTTTAATGAAGCGTTCATTGATTTAGAAAATGGTCGGATTGACGGGCTACTGATTGACCGAGTATATGCCGAATATTACTTAACTTCTACCGGTAAATTAGAGGAATACAATGTCATCGAGAGTACCTTTGATCAAGAAGACTATGCTGTTGGTGTCCGTAAAGACGATCAAGCGTTAGCGGATAAAATTAATGCTGGTCTAAAAGAATTACAAGAAAATGGCACATTTGCTGAAATTTCAATGAAATGGTTCGGCGAAGATGTGACACCAAAGAACTAACAGGACAAGAAAGAGGCGGCTGATCAAACGGCAGTGCCTCTTTCTTTGTATGAACGGAAAGTAAAAAAGGAGTGAGTAAAATGAGTTGGCAAGACAATCGTATCCAAGCAGCAATCAATGGTACCAATCCGATGTTAATGAAAGAACTAAAGGGTGGCTACCTCGTTTTTGGGGATGTCCAATTTTTACCCGGTTACTGCGTATTGTTACCAAAACGCGAAGTCGCTTCTCTTAATGAGTTAACGCTTGAGGAACGAAGTGCTTTTTTACTGGATATGAGTATTGTAGGGGATAGTCTGATAGCAAGTACATCTGCGATCCGTATTAATTATGATATTTTAGGTAATACGGATCAATTTCTTCATGCTCATATTTTTCCGCGATATGCTTGGGAAAGTGACGCTCGGCGGAAAATGCCTGTTTGGCTTTATGATGCATCCAATTGGTCCAATCCAGAAACGGCTTATCATGAACACCAACACAGGGCCTTACGCCAACAGATTTTAGCAACATTAAATCAGGATTACTGAAAATTAATGAGAAAGATGAGGAAAACTTTTGTTCCCATCTTTTTTTTTGCTATAATGGGAAAGAGAGAAAGAGGGATGAAATGGCAAAGAAAAAACGTCCGGCAAAAAAACGGAAAACAAAAAAACAACAACTTCAAGAAGAAAAATTAACGTTAATAGGATTAGGTCTGGCATTTATATTATTTGCTTTTGTTGGCCTATTTAAATTAGGATTTTTAGGGAATTTAATTGCCAATGGCTTTCGCGTGATTGGAGGAAATACGTATCCGCTATTAACGATGGCTTTAGCGATTTATGGTGCTTTTTTAGTCATTAAAAATACCAACGCCACCATTCAAAATTTTCGGCGGTTAAGTGGACTACTACTCATGTATCTTGCAGTCTTAATCTTCTTACATAGTCAGTTATTTGGCAAAGTACAGCCAGAAGAGTTAACGATTATCCCGACAACTTGGCATCTGTTGTTAAGTGATATCAAAGTGAACCAAGTGACGCAAAATGTCGGAGGCGGAATGATTGGCGCCCTTCTTTATCAAGGGACGTACTTTCTCGTTTCCCAAATTGGGAGTTATGTGATTGCATTCTTTCTATTAATAAGTGGTGGCTTTTTATTTAGTACGATCAAAACGCATGAGTTAATTGAATTTTTAAGTCAGGTCAAAGAAAAAATGAAGAAAATGCTCGCAGGAAATCCTGACAAAAAAGCGTATCGTCAATTACAAAAAGCAGAAAAGAAAGAAGCGAAAAAAGCGGCAAAAGAAGCGAAAAAAGAAGCAGAAAGGGCAGCGATTTTAGCTGAGATTCAACAACAACAAGCTAAAAACACCGTGCGACCAAGCGAACCAGAGACCACACAATCAGAGGAACCAAAAACGACAGTCACGATTGAGCCTGAACAAATGAGTTTCGTGCCAATTGATAGTTTTCAAGAGACTACTCCGCAGACGAAAGCTCAACCAACTCCTACGAAAAAAGCTGAAGTACTAGATGAAAGCGATGAACCAGCAGAGTTAGACTTTGAAATTCCGCAAGAAGTGGAAGATGAAGCCTATGAACTGCCGCCTGCAACGTTGTTAAAAGCTGTCAAAGCGACTGATCAAAGTGGCGAATATAAAAAAATCGAACACAATATTGGGGTGCTCGAACGCACCTTTGCAAGTTTTGGTGTCGATGCCAAAGTCGTCAAAGCGAGTTTGGGTCCTTCGGTGACAAAATTTGAAATCCAACCAGCTGTTGGGGTAAAAGTGAGTAAAATTGTGAATTTAACGGATGATTTAGCTTTAGCATTAGCTGCAAAAGATATTCGAATGGAAGCTCCGATTCCAGGTAAATCGTTGATTGGAATTGAAGTACCAAATGACGCGGTGAGTACGGTTTCGTTTCGCGAAATTATCGAAAACAACCCCGCTCAAAATGATAACTTGTTAGAAGTGCCTTTAGGGCGCGACATTTCAGGACGTGTCCAAACAGCCGATTTAGCCAAAATGCCTCATTTACTGGTGGCTGGTTCTACAGGTAGTGGGAAATCCGTTGCCATCAATGGCATCATTACGAGCATTTTAATGCGCGCGAAACCACATGAAGTTAAATTAATGATGGTCGATCCGAAAATGGTGGAGCTAAATGTCTATAACGGCATTCCGCATTTACTTACGCCAGTCGTGACCAATCCACGAAGAGCGGCACAAGCGTTACAAAAAGTCGTGAAAGAAATGGAAGAACGCTACGAAAAATTTGCCGCAGCAGGCGTTCGGAATATTACGGGCTATAATGATATGATTCGGGAACGCAATTTAGAAACGGGTGAAAAACATCCGATCTTACCATTTATTGTCGTTATTGTGGATGAGTTGGCCGACTTAATGATGGTTGCAAGTAACGAAGTGGAAGACGCGATTATTCGCCTCGCACAAATGGCTCGTGCGGCAGGCATTCATATGATTTTAGCGACTCAGCGGCCAAGTGTCGATGTCATTACAGGGATTATTAAAGCGAACGTTCCTTCACGAATGGCATTTGCCGTTTCAAGCGGGACGGATTCCCGTACGATTATTGATACCAATGGCGCGGAGAAACTCCTTGGTCGTGGGGACATGCTCTTTTTGCCGATGGGTGAAAACAAACCAATCCGAGTGCAAGGCGCCTTTATTTCCGATCAAGATGTGGAAGCCATTGTGAAATTTGTGACCGATCAACAAGGAGCGAACTATGTCGAGGAAATGATGGTTACAGAAGAAGAAATCGCCACGGAAAGCGCAACAGCCTTTGCCGATGAACAAGACGAGCTTTATGACCAAGCCCGCGAATTAGTTATCGAAATGCAAACGGCAAGTGTCTCGTTGTTACAACGACGCTTTCGAGTAGGCTATAATCGAGCGGCTCGTTTAGTCGATCAATTAGAAGCAAACGGCATTGTTGGACCTTCAGAAGGCAGCAAGCCACGAAAAGTACTCGTTACAGCAGAAGTGGAAGTAACGGAATTACCTTTTGACGAGTTTGAATAAATAGCGAAATGAAAAAAATCATACGTGTGTGAGCGCTGTGATTTTTTTCATTTCTTTTTCATTTTTACTTAAGCCGGATTGTATTCTAGACGAAATTACGGTATAGTGAAACAGAATATTTGGAAATGAGGAAGAGTATGAAACCTTCAATTTATGGTTTACAAAGAGCAGAGTTAGAAGCATGGTTTTTAGAAAATGATGAGAAGAAATTTCGGGCCAGTCAAGTGTGGGAATGGTTATATCAAAAACGGGTCGCAAGTTTTGATGAGATGACGAATTTATCCAAAGCGTTAATTGAAAAATTAGAAGCAGCTTTTATCATTAATCCGTTAAATCAAGTCGTAGTCCAAGAATCAAAAGATGGAACAGTGAAATATTTGTTCCAATTACCGGATAAACATATGATTGAAACGGTCTTAATGCGTCAAGAATACGGTATGTCCGTTTGTGTGACAACACAAGTAGGCTGTAATATCGGTTGCACCTTTTGTGCGAGTGGTCTTTTGAAAAAAAGCCGTGACTTAACTGCCGGAGAAATTGTGGCCCAAATCATGATGGTTCAACGCTACTTTGATCAACAAGATCAAGGACATCGCGTGTCGCACATTGTTGTGATGGGAATTGGGGAACCGTTTGATAACTATGAGAACTTAATGACTTTCTTACATGTGGTCAACGATGCCAAAGGATTAGCGATTGGTGCACGACACATTACCGTTTCAACAAGTGGATTGGCGCATAAAATTAAGGA
Source organism: Enterococcus aquimarinus (assembly GCF_001885765.1). Lineage (GTDB taxonomy): Bacteria > Bacillota > Bacilli > Lactobacillales > Enterococcaceae > Enterococcus_I > Enterococcus_I aquimarinus. The sequence goes on from NZ_JXKD01000004.1 coordinate 166,931, forward strand.
ATTTGCGGAAAATGGTCTGCAAGTCAACTTAGCGATTTCACTTCATGCACCGAATAATGACGTTCGGACATCGATTATGCGAATTAACCGCAATTTCCCATTAGAAAAATTAATGGCTGCGGTCGATTATTACTTAGAAAAAACCAATCGTCGGATTACTTTTGAATACATTATGCTAAGCAACGTCAATGATCGCGTTGAACACGCGCAACAATTAGCCGACTTACTCAAAGACAAGAAGAAATTAACCTACGTTAACTTGATTCCTTACAATAAAGTGAGCGAACACGATCAATATTCTCGTAGTAGTAAAGCGGATGTTTTAGCATTTTATGATATTTTGAAGAAAAACGGCGTGAATTGTGTCATCCGTAAAGAATTCGGAACAGATATCGATGCGGCATGTGGCCAATTACGAAGCAAACAAATTAAAAAAGAAAAAGTGGTTTAACACCAAAAAAGAAGTCAGACGAGATCTGGCTTCTTTTTTTGGTTGATTATTCAGTGTGGATGACTGTGATTCCTGTCAGTCCATTTTTTTGACGTGAAAGAATGCTCTTAAGAAAACTCATCAAATAAGATTTCTGATTTTAAGCGATAGACTTTAGACGGGCGACCAATTCCCATGGAACGAACGCCGACTTCTTCTAGAAAACGCAAGAGTGACTTTTTAAAATTCGAGTGGTCGATTTCGCGATAATTCACTCCTAAGAATTTCGCAAAGACTTTTCGTGCTTCGGTAATCGTAAAATTCTCACCTAAGACTTGTAAGACTTGTGGTTGGTTTTCCATTTTGTTCATAATCCGTTTAAAGGCTTTTAAAATGATTTCGCTGTGGTCAAAGGCGAGACGATCGTCGCTTAACGCTTCTCCAGTGTTTAAATCTAAGAGAATTTCTGTTTCTTGGTCGATTAAAGCGACCGTTTCACCCTGACGTTCAAGTGCGAACCAACGAACTTGCTTAGCGTCATCGCCGGCAGTCAACGGTTCTTCACCGATAAAGGCTAAATAACTCACGGTAACGACCCAGCCACGAGGGTCGCGATTCGGTGTACTAAACGTGTGCAGTTGTTCAATATTGCGCGCAGAAATCACGACGCTCGTTTCTTCTTGTGTTTCGCGTAAAACCGATTCTCCCGTGGATTCTTTTGGATTCACAAACCCACCTGGCAAAGCCCATGAATTGCGGTAGGGATTGGTTTTTCGTTGGATTAACGCGACTTTCAGTTGATCTTCTTCTTTGTTATAACACATTAACACCATGTCGACAGTGACCGATGGCTTTTCGTATTGCGGTTGTTCTTGATTTTTATACCAGGCAAGAAATTCTTCTTCACTCGCTTCTTGTTCGTAATAGTGTTTTTCTTGTTCTTTTGAAGTAAATGTCATCACGCTACCCCTTTTTTCGATAAATACTAGTTCCCATTTTAGCACGCTTCGCACAAGAGCAAAAGCCTAAGAAAGTTTCTTTTTTGATTTCTAAAAAAGAAACTGATGGAAAAATAAAACGAGGCTAAAAAAATATGTTATACTAGCGAGGAATGACTTTCGAAGAGAACAAGGAGGAATATATACTTATGGCTGAAAAAGAAACATTTTATATTACGACGCCAATCTATTACCCAAGTGGAAAATTACATATTGGAAATTCTTATACGACAATTGCGTGTGACGCGGTAGCGCGTTACAAACGTTTGATGGGATTTGATGTTTTTTATTTAACAGGCGTTGATGAACATGGCCAAAAAATTGAACAAAAAGCCGATGAATTAGGCGTGAAACCACAAGAGTATGTCGATCATATGGTCGCAGATATTCAAAAATTATGGCGCACGCTCGATATTAGCTACGACAAATTCATTCGGACGACGGATCAAGCGCATAAAGAAACGGTTCAACGCATCTTCCAACAACTATTAGATCAAGGGGACATTTACCTTGGTGAATACGAAGGTTGGTACTCTGTTTCGGATGAAGAATATTTCACTGAAACACAATTAGCGGAAGTGTATCGCGATGCTGACGGAAAAGTTATTGGTGGTAAAGCGCCAAGTGGACATGAAGTTGAACTCGTAAAAGAAGAATCGTATTTCTTCAAGATGAGTAAATACGCTGACCGACTGCTAGAATATTACGAAACGCATCCAGAATTTATTCAACCAGAATCACGTAAAAACGAAATGGTGAATAACTTTATTAAACCTGGTCTAGAGGACTTGGCCGTTTCACGTACGACGTTCTCATGGGGCGTCCCAATTGAAGCGGATCCAAAACACGTTGTCTACGTTTGGATTGACGCGTTATCAAACTATATTTCTGCATTAGGTTATGGAACGCAAAACGATGAATTATTCCGTAAGTACTGGCCAGCAGATGTTCATATGGTTGGGAAAGAAATTGTACGTTTCCACACGATTTATTGGCCAATTATGTTAATGGCACTTGATTTACCATTACCGAAAAAAGTCTTTGGCCATGGTTGGTTAATGATGAAAGACGGAAAAATGTCCAAATCAAAAGGCAATGTCGTGTATCCTGAAATGTTAGTAGAACGATATGGTCTAGATGCGTTACGTTATTACTTATTACGCGCAGTACCATTTGGTAGCGATGGCGTCTTCACGCCAGAAGATTTTGTTTCGCGGGTTAATTATGATTTAGCCAATGATCTTGGCAACTTACTAAACCGTACAATCGCGATGATTAACAAATATTGTGATGGTGTGGTGCCAACTTATGCGTCAAAAGTAACCGAGTTTGATAGTGAATTATCAACGACGGCAGCGAATGTTATCGGTCGTTATCATCAAGCGATGGAGCGAATGGAATTTAATACCGCGTTATCTGAAATTTGGGTACTCGTTTCGCGTGCGAATAAATACATTGACGAAACAGCACCATGGGTTTTAGCCAAAGATGAAAGCAAAAAAGCGGAGTTAGATAGTGTCATGGTCCATTTAGCTGAGAGTTTACGTATTTCAGCGATTTTATTACAACCGATTATGACGCAAGTGCCGGTTAAAATCTTTAAACAATTAGGATTAAATCCTGAAAATATGAACTTAAAAGGCCTTCATTTCGGTGAGTTTCCTGAAGGGACAAAAGTTGTCGCGAAAGGAACACCAATCTTCCCACGTTTAGAAATCGAAGCGGAAGTGACTTATATTCAGAAAAAAATGGCAGAAGGTAGTCCAAATGCCAAAGAGACCATTAAATGGGATCCAGAAGAGACAGAGCTTGTTTCGGTGAAAGAACAAGAAATCAAATATGAAGATTTTGATAAAGTCGAATTAAAAGTAGCAGAAGTCATTGATTGCCAAAAAGTAAAAGGCGCTGACAAGTTACTGCAATTTCGTTTAGCAGCGGGTGATAACCAAGACCGTCAAATTTTATCTGGTGTAGCAGAATTTTATCCAGACCCAAGTCAATTGATTGGGAAAAAAGTTGTCATTGTGGCGAACTTAAAACCGCGTAAAATGCGTGGCTTAATTAGCCAAGGGATGATCCTTTCAGCGGAAAGCAAAGAAGGAAAATTAAAATTAGTGGAAGCACCAAATGGCATGCCAAATGGTTCTGTGATTGCATAAAAAGCAATCATGACTGGCCTTAACTAAAAATCAAAAAGCAAAAAGTGGGGACCAAATCACTTTTTGCTTTTTTTTTTGCTGTTTGAAAGGGGCGTTCTATTCAACCTGCAACTAAGGTCGTAATCGGTTGTGACTCTCTATTATAATGTCGTCAAATACGAGGATTACCAATAAGTCGCAATAAAGAAGCAATCACAGGAGGCTCTGGCTATCCATTTTAGTACTAATACGTTAAAATTTAGCTAAAGAGAAATCAAAGGGGGAATGGGAAATGGAATTACATTTGAGTTTGGCGGAAATCACGTTGCGCCTACTAATGGCACTCATCATGGGCGGTGTGATTGGGACTGAACGCGAGTACAAAAATCGACCAGCTGGTTTACGGACACACATGCTAGTATGTTTGGGAGCAACTATTATTGCCTTGACTCAAGTTGAAATTGCCACGAATAGTTTACAGCTTGCTCGTGAATTTCCGGAACTCATTCCGGTACTGCGAGCGGATCAAACGCGCTTAATTGCCCAAATTGTTAGTGGGGTAGGTTTTTTAGGTGCTGGAACGATTATTGTTTCCAATCGCTCGATCAAAGGCTTGACAACAGCGGCTTCAATTTGGACGGTTGCGGGTTTAGGGATTGCGATTGGGATGGGGTACTATCTAATTGCCGTTTGTAGTTTTGTCGGGATTATTTTGTCTTTAACAGTAATTAATCGTTTCATTCGGGTGAATGCGTTGAAAAAAATGGAAATTCGTTATGTCCACCGAGCCGAAACGAAAGAATTTATTATGAATTACTTTGAGGAAAACCAGATAAAGGTTGAAGCCCTTGATTTTGACGTCGAATTTTTTGAAGACTATCGTATCTATACGAACATTTATACTGTAGACTTACCCAAGAAGATGACGTATTCCCAAGTCATGGAAGATTTATCCCGTTATAAAAATATTACAAAAATCCGGATTGTCGACATTTAGTTTCTGAAAATAATGTAAAAACATTGTCAAAACGTTCCGAAGTCTTGTATAATAGAAACTGTAATAATTTTTTGTTCATAGGGGAGTAACTGGCAGCATACAAAAGGCTGTGGCAACATCACCATCCGAAATGAAAGTTTCTGGTGTTGCCTTAATTAGTGAGACTTATGTATGTGTTGCACATACACAAGTCTATTTTTTTTGGCAAAAGGATAGACGTGTGAAGACGAATTCAAAGGAGGAAGAACATGTCAACAGAAGAAACAAAAAAGCAGCAACAAGTCGATCAGGTGTTTTATACACAAACGACAGAAGAGGTACTACAGAATCTTGATACAACGGTTAATGGGTTAACCGAAGCAGAAGCGAAGAAACGCTTAGCTGAATACGGCTCAAATGAGTTGGATGAAGGCAAAAAAACGACGACGTTCCAAAAAATCTTAGCGCAATTTAAAGATTTAATGATCATTGTCTTAATTGCTGCAGCAGCGATTTCAGCGCTTGTACCCAATGCAGAAGGTCACCGTGAGTGGGTCGATGCATTAATCATCCTCGCAGTGGTTATCATTAATGCGATTATGGGTGTTATTCAAGAAAACAAGGCTGAACAAGCCATTGAAGCATTAAAAGAAATGTCGACGCCAAATGCGAACGTCTTACGCGATGGCCACAATATTACGGTCAACAGTCATGACTTAGTACCAGGGGATATTGTCTTACTAGAAGCGGGCGATGTTGTTCCTGCAGATATGCGTTTAATCGAACTTAGTACGTTAAAGATTGAAGAAGCAGCTTTAACAGGTGAATCCGTACCGGTTGATAAAGAACTCGTTGTCTTAAATGATAGCGAAGTCGGTATTGGTGATCGTGTTAATATGGCGTTTGCAAATAGTAACGTAACGTATGGTCGCGGTAAAGGTGTTGTAGCTTACACAGGAATGAACACTGAAGTTGGGAAAATTGCCAACATGTTAGCGAACGCTGACGAAACAGAAACACCATTAAAACGGAACTTAAACCAATTAGGAAAATTCTTAACGTATGCGATTTTACTGATTGCAGTCATTATGTTCTTCGTTGGAACCTTGTTAAATGGTCGTGGCGTCGTTGAGATGTTGTTAACGTCGATTTCACTAGCGGTAGCAGCGATTCCTGAAGGCTTACCCGCGATTGTAACGATTATCTTAGCTTTAGGAACACAAGTCATGGCAAAACGAAATGCGATGATCCGTAAATTACCAGCGGTGGAAACACTAGGTGCAACAGATATTATTGCTTCTGATAAAACAGGAACATTAACATTAAACCAAATGACCGTTGAAAAATTATACGTTGACCGCCAAGTCTATGATAAAACAGGAACCATCCCAACGGATACATTAGCTGTTAAAATTATGAACTACGCCAACGACTCTCGCTTTGATAAAGAAGGGAAAATAGTTGGAGATCCTACCGAAACAGCGTTAATTCAATTTGGTTTAGATTTAGGTTTTGATGTTCGTGAAGAAGTTAAAAAAGAACCTCGTGTAGCGGATCTTCCTTTTGATTCTGATCGTAAGTTAATGAGTACGGTTCATGAATTAGCGGATGGCCGCTTCTTAGTAGCCGTTAAAGGCGCACCAGATGTCTTATTAAACCGTGTTTCTCAAATCCTAATTGACGGTCAAACGTTACCAATGGATGAAGCTGAAAAAGAACAAATTTTATCAGCGAACAAAAATATGGCAAAACAAGCGCTTCGTGTTCTTGGAACAGCCTACAAATTGATTGATGCAGTCCCAAGTCAACTTGTTTCAGAAGAACTAGAAAATGATTTAATCTTTGCTGGTTTAATTGGAATGATTGACCCAGAACGTCCAGAAGCAGCAGGTGCTGTGAAAGTGGCTAAGTCGGCTGGTATTCGTCCAATTATGATTACAGGTGACCACAAAGACACGGCAGAAGCCATTGCTGGACGTCTTGGAATCATCGAACCAGGTGACGATGCTGCTGTCTTAACCGGTGCTGAATTAAACTTAATGTCTGATGCTGAATTTGCAGCGAACATTACAAATTATTCTGTATACGCACGTGTATCACCAGAACACAAAGTAAGAATTGTAAAAGCATGGCAACAAGCTGGTAAAGTCGTTGCGATGACTGGTGATGGCGTAAATGATGCACCGTCACTGAAACAAGCCGATATCGGAATTGGGATGGGAATTACCGGAACAGAAGTATCAAAAGGCGCGTCAGATATGGTTCTTGCCGATGATAACTTCGCAACGATTGTCGTGGCAGTTGAAGAAGGACGTAAAGTCTTCTCGAACATCCAAAAAGCGATTCAATACTTAATGGCTGCTAACTTAGGTGAAGTGTTAGTGTTATTTATCGCAACATTACTTGGTTGGGATACACTATTACCAATTCACTTATTATGGATTAACTTAGTAACGGATACTTTCCCAGCGATTGCGCTTGGAATGGAACCTGCTGAAGGAAACTTAATGGCTCGCAAACCACGTGGGAAAAATTCAAACTTCTTCTCTGGTGGTGTCATGAGTAGTATCATTTATCAAGGGATTCTTGAAGGTGCAACTGTCTTGTTTGTTTACTGGTCAGCGATTAAATGGCCTGCACACACTGCGTTAAACATGGTAGGATTAAGCGCTGCTGAGTTGTATGACTTACAACATGCGGACGCGTTAACAATGGCCTTTGCAACACTTGGTTTAATGCAATTGTTCCATGCCTTTAACGTAAAATCAGTTCACCAATCACTCTTTACTGTTGGATTCTTTAAAAACAAATCATTCAACTATGCGATTTTATTATCGTTCGTCTTAATGATGGGAATTATCATTATTCCAGGTTTAAATGATTTATTTAAAGTGACGCATTTAGATGCTTACCAATGGGCAATTGTAACAGGAGCTTCCTTTGCTATCATCCCAGCGGTTGAGATTGTTAAATTCATCCAACGTCGTATGGGTAAAGTCTAGGAATACAAAAAACGACTTAGAATATTCTAAGTCGTTTTTTTCTTTTCTATTTCACAAAAACAAGGTAAAATGAACCTATGTTTAAAGAAAGTAGGGAGTATTGTGAAACCAAATCTCGGTTTTTATGTTCAAAAAATTAATACACTTGTCCAAGATACAGAAAAAATAGGCGAAACGCTTCATCCACGTTATGAGGAAATCCGACAAGCCATTGACGCCCAACAAGTCAATGAATTGTCTGCAGAAACACTCAACGAAACGATTACGATCTTTACAGAAGGGACCGCTAAATATCAAGCGATGTTAGAGCAAATCAAAAAACTACGTCCCCCAGCACAAGTTCTAGGCATCCATAAGAAGTTGGAGCATTCCTATACGAATTACGTAGCAGGCTGTGAAGAAATGATCGCGAGTTTAGCAGATGAAACAGTAGACGTAGAAGCATTCAACGCTGCTGAGGAGAAACAAGACAAAGCGACAGATGGCATTTCTTTCTCCATTCAACGAATGACGAACACATTATTAAAAAGATAACGTGAAAAGCGCAACAAAACAAGAAATATCTAATAAAACTATTATCTGTTTTTTATGTACTGGAGCGTAAAAGAGGCTATACTGTATTCATAACCAACATAACCTTTTTATTTTTCATTTTACTCTTAACCAGAGTAAAACTCCTTTTTTTCACCCGACCTAACCAATCGGGTGATTTTTTTTGTCAAAAATGATAGAATGAAATCACTAAATAAGAAGTGAGGGATCCTCCATTGAAAAATTAAGCCGTGGAATGAAGCTGCATGAAGATGACATTTTTGGTGAAACCAAGGGTGACGTGTGCAGATTTTCAGGAGAGGCTTGTTTTCGTTCGGGGACTTTTGGTTTCTTTGGCGATGCATTCACCTTTTCCTGAAGATAGGAGAAGGTTTTTTTCTTCTTTAATAGAAGAGGAAGGAGCAATTTATGTCCAAAATCCAACTAAAAAATCTGACGTATGGGTTTGATATTCAAGGTCGAATGCTGTTTGATCACGCGAATATCACCATTCAAACAACGTGGAAACTAGGATTAATTGGGCGTAATGGGCGCGGGAAAACGACGTTATTACGCTTAATCCAAGGTGAATTGCCTTATGAAGGTAAAATCGAACATCAGACCGAATTTTTATACTTTCCGCAATACATAACAGATGCGACAAACATGACGTATCAAGTGCTTGAAGGATTTGAAGAAATTGAATTTTGGAAATTAGAAAGAGAGTTACAGTTACTAGAGGTGAATCCCGATGTGCTTTGGTTACCCTATGAACAGCTTTCGGGAGGAGAACAGACAAAAGTGCTACTTGCGGTACTGTTTGCACAAGAATCTGGTTTTCCTTTGATTGACGAACCGACGAATCACTTAGATCATGCGGCTCGTCAAATTGTAGCGAATTATTTAAAAAGTAAGAAACAAGGCTTTATTTTAGTCAGTCATGATCGGCAATTGGTCGATGACGTGGTGGATCATATTTTGTCGATTGAACGGAGTCAACTCGTCTTACATCAAGGAAATTTTTCGCAGTACGAGCAGGAAAAAAAGCGACGCGATGACTTTGAAATGGCTAATAATATCAAAATCAAAAAAGAAATCAGTCGATTAAATCAAACGGCGCTAGAAAAAGCGCAGTGGTCTGGTGCGAGGGAAAAAGAAAAGTCCGGCAATCCGAAGAAAAAAGGGAGCGGTGCGGTTTTTGATAAGGGTTTTATTGGTGCAAAGGCAGCTGCCACAATGAAGCGGAGTAAGGCAATTGAACATCGCATGGAAGCACAAATCAGTCAAAAAGAAACGTTATTAAAAAATCTAGAAAAAATCGATACCTTAGCGATCCATGCTCGTCCGACTCATCGCAAGCAAATCGTAAAAGTCGAGAACTTTCAATTGTGCTATGGCGAAAAAACGCTCTTTCAACCGATTTCTTTTGAGTTGAATGTGGGGGATTGTCTCGCGCTTATTGGGAAAAATGGTTCAGGAAAAACCTCATTCCTGCGTTTTTTGATGGGAGAATTCACCGGAGAAGTCCGTGGCCAATATTCGTTTTACGAGCCGAGTGTGATTAGTCTCGTGAGACAAGATTTTACGACGAATCAAGGAACAGTGAAAAATTTTTGTGAGAAAGAAGGACTTGAGGAGCAAGAACTTTTGCATTACTTACGCAAGCTTGGAGTCGAGCGTGAAGTTTTTTTAAACAATATCGAAGACATGAGCCAAGGCCAACAAAAACGTGTGGAAATCGCCAAAGCGATGTTAAAGCCGGCAGAATTATTTATTTGGGATGAACCGTTAAATTATTTAGATGTTTTTAATCATCAGCAACTTGAAGCGGCTATTCTAAAAGCCAGACCGACGATGATTGTGGTTGATCATGATCGCCGATTTTTACAAACGGTCGCTACTAAATCAATTGAATTCACAAAATAAACGAAGTATCCTCACGATTGAAAGACGCGAATCCCACTTAAAAAACAGGGATTCGCGTCTTTTTTTGATGCTAAAAAATTGTAACCGGTTTAAAGGCGAATGATTCGTTAAAAATAAATGAGAAACGTTACGAAAATGCCGGAATTTCACAAAGGGTTTTGTATAATAATTCTGTAAAGGAGAGAAATGAATATGAAAATACAGTATTTTAAAGGCTCATTTTTTCATACACCTGTTCACGGACAATTAGAGTTTGTGGAAGAGGCATTATTACTCGTGAATGAAGAGGGGATTATTCAATCAATCGTTCGACCAACGGATGAAATGTACGCTGATACCTTGCATGCAGCAAAACAAACGCCGGATTTTGTCGAACTTGCGCAAGGGCAATATTTTTTACCAGGTTTTATCGATTTACACGTCCACGCACCGCAATGGCCGCAAGCCGGTGTTGCACTGGATACCCCGCTAAATCATTGGCTCGATGAATGCACCTTCCCACTCGAGGCGAAATACGAAGATGTTGACTTTGCAAAAGAAGTCTATCAAGATTTAGTCGCCCATTTATTAGCACAAGGTACGACCACTGTGTTGTACTTTGCAACAGTTCACCAAGCGGCAAGTCTCGCGCTAGCCGAAATTTGTGGACAACAAGGCCAACGTGGCTTAGTCGGCAAAGTCGTGATGGATTTAGAAGAGATGAATCCAAGCTATTATCGCGATGCCTCTGCCCAAAGTGCTATCGAAGAAACGGAATCGTTTATCTTAGCAGTTAAAGAACTTGGCAAAGACGTAAAACAGGGAATTTACCCAGTTGTAACGCCACGTTTTGTCCCAAGTTGTAGTGAAGAAGCATTAAGAGGACTCGGCGATCTTGTCCAAAAACATCACGTCCACGTCCAATCTCATTGTAGTGAAAGTCAATGGGCACACGATTTTGTCTTCGAACGGTTTGGCAAACGCGACACCGAAGTATTACGTGATTTTGGTTTATTATCGGATAAATCAGTAATGGCCCATTGTAACTTTTTGAATGAATCAGATGGCGAGATTTATCTGGAAACAGGTACGGCAGTCGCGCATTGTCCGATTTCAAACAGCTATTTTGCCAATAGTGTTTTTCCTGTCAAAAAATTCAAAGAACAAGGCCTTGAAATGGGCTTAGGGACGGATATTTCAGGCGGATTTTCTCCGAGTCTCTATGACAATATTAAACAAGCCGTTATGTCTTCCCGAATGCTCGAAGATGGTGTCGATACGAATCGTGCCTTTGAGGAGCGAGGGGTAGCAGACTCACGGATTTCAGTCATCGAAGCCTTTTCGCTTGCGACCCAAGGCGGCGGTGAAGCGCTAAGTTTACCAATTGGTGTCTTAAAACCAGGCTATGCTTTTGACGCTCAAGTGATTGATATCCATCATCCTCACAATCGGATTTCCAGTTTTGGGATCTTTGAACAACCAGCTGAAATCCTTCAAAAAATCCTTTACTTAGCGACGAAAGAAAACATTCGTCAAGTCTGGGTTCAAGGAAATTTAGTTCATCAAAAACAATTAGGAGCGTAAAAAATGGAAGCAAAAACAAACGGAACGAATCCGCATTTAACAATTGGCGTTAATGATCACATCCCAACAGGCCAAGCGATTTTACTTGGGTTACAGCACGTCTTAGCGATGGACGTTTATGTCGTCCCTTTTATCATCGCAGCAGCAGTTTCGATGTCACCTGGCGAGGCATCCGGCTTAATTCAATCAACCTTTTTAGGAGCCGGGATTGCGTCACTTATCCAAGTGCTTTTCTTCTTGAAATTACCAGTTTGTCAAGGACCATCCTTTGTACCAGTTGGCGCAATTATCGGGATTTATCTTGGTGGGAACGGCATGAGTACAGTATTAGGCTCCAGTTTAGTTGGGGCACTGGCAATCACTATCTTAGGGTATACCGGGATCTATAAACAAATTGTTCGTCATTTTATTCCAACGATTGTCAGTGGCACGATTATCATGATCGTCGGCTTAACGTTACTACCTTCAGCGTTTAATGGCAATATCTTTATCGAAACAGCAACGTTATCGATGAATCAAAATATTTTACTAGCCGTTATTACGGCAGTGATTTTAATTTTATTTTCAATGCTAGGCGTATATTTCCCACGTCTAGGAAAAATTTTCCGCATTAGTTCGGTTATTATTGCCTTAATTATCGGTTCAATTGTTGCCTCTTTCATGGGTGGTATGGATTTTACTTCTGTTTCGGAAGCATCATTTTTCAGTCTACCGAATTTTGCATTTATCGATTATGGTTTTGATTTTGATCTTTCAGCGATTGCAACGATGATCGTTATTTATATGGTGTTGTTAGCAGAAACAACCGGCACGTGGTATGCCGTTAGTTCTGTGACGGGCGAAGAAATAACAGATGAACAAATCAATCAAGGTGTTATCGGCGAAGGGTTTGGCTGTTTGATTGCATCGCTTGTCGGTACAACGCCTGTGACGGGCTACTCAACGAATGCCGGTATTATTTCAATTACCGGTGTGGCAAGTAAAGTCGTCTTCGTCGCAGCTTCTGTTTGGTTTATTGTACTGTCATTTTTAGGTAAATTATCGGCTTTAATTAATGCCGTTCCTGCAGCCGTTATCGGAGGAGTGTTTGTCGTTGTTTGTGTGATTATTATGTTGAGTGGTTTTCGTGTGATCAAAAACGAAGAATTTTCTGAAAGAGAACTCTACATTATCGGTGTTCCATTAATTATTGCAATCGGCTTACTGTTTATGCCAGCAGAATTAAAAGGGACCGCACCGCAATTCGTTCAATATTTATTAGATTCACCAATTGCCGTTAGTGCTTTAGCCGCAGTTGCGATGAATAAATTGATTCCTGTTCCAAAAAATAGCTAAACAAAAAATGAGACCGGCGCGTAACATAGCCGGTCTCATTTTTCTGTTTAAAACGTTAATTTTCAACATTTCGCACGTATTCATCAAAATAACGCAATAAATCACCTTTAAATTGTTGATAATCTTCTTCTGTAAAAATTTTATCTTCGACTTTTACTTCGAAAAAAGGCAATTCAAGTTCAACGCGTAAACGTTCAAGCACTTCAGTTGGTGTCAATGGTCTCCCTCTTTTCTAAAATAAATTAAAGGAACGATTTAATTCCTCATAAGCTTCACGCATCGCTCTGAGTTTAATGCGTAAGACCTCGTAGTCATCGTCATCATGAAAGAGCACTTGTTTTAAACTAAAATAATAATCATCGAAGGTATTGACGTAATCTTCTACTTCTTTTGTTTGTAATTCTGTAAATGTGTCGCAACGTAGATACGCTTTTTCTGCGATGGCATAGGTCTCTGCCGCAGTTAAAATGGCTAAGGATTCATTGTAACGACGATTTGTAACAAGTTCATAAATGGATTGGCATTTGTTGTACATATTCGAAAAATCTTTTGAGATTAGTTCAGCTGGTGTTTTCGAAAACATGAGAATCCCTCCTTTATTGGCGTGCGAAAGCATTGTGCTTAAAATAAAATGCAAACACACTCTGGTGCATAGATATCTTTTTGAAGCAACGTGAGTGTCCCTTTGTCCATATCACGCTCGTAAAGAGTGATATTATCGGTATTTTGGTTCGCACAAATCACAAATTGTTCTGTCGGATCAAGATCAAAATCACGCGGATGATCGCCTTCAGTCGAGATGAGCTGAATTAAATCGACATGGGCGCCATTTTCAATGACTTCAAAGACTGCTAATGAATTATGTCCACGATTTGAAGCATAGACAAAACGTCCGTCTGTTGAAATGCGAATCGCCGCACCACCACTAAATTCCGTAAAATCTGCCGGAATGGTTGAGATTGTTTGAAGTGAATGGAATGACCCTGTTTCAGCATTGTAAGCTAATACGGTTAAGGTATTGGCTAATTCACCAAATAAATAGGCGTAGTTCCCATCTGGATGAAAAACTAAATGACGCGGACCTGTACCAGGAATCGCTTCAAATAACGCCACGCGTGTTAACGTTCCTTCTTTAGAGACATCGTACGTATAGACGCCGTCGGTTCCTAAATCACAAGCCACTAAGCGTCCATCAGGTGTTAAATCGGTATAGTGGACATGTGCTTTGTCTTGGTTGGCATGTGGTCCTGTTGCTTCAGTGTGAACCACGATATCCGCCCCGATTAACGAACCATCTTCTTGAATGCGATAAACATTGACTTGTCCTTTATGGTAATTGGCACCATAGAGTAGTTGTCTCGTTTCATCGACGGCAACGTAGCATGGGGGAGCGCCAACTTCTGTGACCGCATTTAAAAACTTCCCATCTTTATCATACGCGGCAACGCCACCTTGATCATCAATCGACGTAACCGCATAAATCGCTTGTTTTTGACTTTCGGCTAAGTAAGTTGGACTATTTTCTTTAGTCACCAAAGTTAAGTCTGTTAGTTCTTTTTTCTCGGTATCAAGTGTCAACGAATAGATGCCTTCACTTTCTCGACGCGTATAAGTGCCAAGTAACATTTTTTGTCTCATACAATTCCTCCTCTAAAAAGTTAACGTATTCCTTCTTTATTTTACCATAGTAGTGAACGTAAAAAAAAGAATGTGCTATAATTGTGTTATTCATAGAATAAAGGAGGACTCTTTTGAATGCAAGAAGCAAAAATCATTCGTATTGGAGCAAAAGCAACCGATCATAAAGAACCAATTTTACTCTTTTTTGGAGAAGGCGTGACAGAAGGCTTAGAAGAGTATTCGATTGTCCAAAAAATTGCGGATCCGTTGGCTATTGAATTAGCTGTTGGTGACAAAATTCTTTTTGGGGATGCAACGTACTATATTACTTATGTGGGACCTTACGCAAACCAAAATTTACAATCGATTGAACATGTATCATTTGTTTTTTCAGATGAACCAAAAGAAAAAATGGCAAGTAGTGTTTATTTAACCCCTACAAAAGTTCCGACCATTACGACAGGTATGAAAATAACGTATCAAGGATAAGGAGGGTTTCAATGAACCGAAGAGAACAGACACCGCGTTCATGGTTTTGGCGTTGGTTTTTAAATAGTAAAGTGGTCACCGGATTACTCGTATTATTACTGATTTTATGTAATACCTTTGTTTTTACAAAAGTCGCGTATTTATTGACACCTTTCCTTGAATTTTTAGCGATCGTTGGGTTACCCATTATCATGTCAGGGATTTTGTACTACTTGATGAATCCAGTCGTTGATTTCTTAGAAAAAAAAGGCGTCAAACGCGTATATAGTATTTTAGGACTGTTTGTGTTTGTGATTGGCTTAATTGTTTGGGGTGTTGTCGTCATTATTCCAAAGATTGAAGAACAAACCATTAGTTTTATGGATAATTTCCCAAGCTATGTTAAAGTCGTCGAAACTTCTGTGGATGATTTCTTATCAAGTCCGATTTTCTCCCAAGTGCAAGATCAATTAGAAGCATCATGGGATAAGGTTCTTTCATCGGCAACGAATGTCATTCAGACGATTTCAAAATCGACATTCCAAAATCTAGGTAGTTTCTTTGGAGCCCTTGCATCGGTCTTCGTTGCAATCATTACGATGCCATTTATCTTATTTTACTTATTACGCGACGGTAAACAGTTAGCACCTTATTCAGTAAGAGTTTTACCTACCAAGTGGCGCCAACCGACATTAAGAGTCCTAAACGATATGAATCAACAAGTATCTTCTTATATCCGTGGTCAGCTGACTGTCGCTTTTTTAGTCGGGGTGATGTTTACCATTGGTTTTTCCATTATCGGCTTAGACTATGCGGTAACGCTCGGAATTGTGGCAGGATTTTTAAATTTAATTCCTTACCTCGGATCTTTTTTAGCAATGATTCCGGTTGTTTTCTTAGGAATTGTGGGTGGACCTGCGTTGTTAGTTAAAATCGGGATTGTTTTTATTATTGAACAAACGTTAGAAGGTCGTTTCATTTCACCATTAATTTTGGGAAGTCAATTATCGATTCACCCCATTACTATTTTGTTTGTCTTATTAACCTCAGGGAAACTCTTTGGCTTGCCAGGTGTGATTTTAGGGATTCCGTTCTATGCCGCAGCGAAAGTCTTAATTGAAGCGATTTTTGATTGGTATACGGATATTTCGGATTTATATGAAACACCGATTGAAGCCGAACCCCTCGCGCTTGCCGAGCCAGAAGAAGAAATTTAATACAAACAAGCTGAACGCTTAGGTGCATTTTTTGTACCTAAGCGTTTTTCTTTATCAGGGGTACCGTCAGGAAAATGCGGATTTACAACGCTAAGCACATTTTCGGGACGATTCCCCCATTTTTTACAACGTTAAGAAAGTTTCAATGGTCTTAAAGAATCTAACGAGACCACTTTCTCCAAATTAAAATGATATTCCCCTAGTAAATTAATATGTTCCCAACCTAGAGGCGACATATGGTGCAATAATTCTTCATTAAAACGACCAGACCGTTTTTGATATTCAACTGCTTTTGTTAGATGTAAAGTATTCCAAATACTGATGGCATTGATGATTATGTTTAGAGCACCGGCCCTTTGCAATTGATGCTGTATGGTTCGTTCCCTAAGCTCACCTTGCTTTCCAAAGAAAATAGCTCTTGCTAATCCATTCATGGCTTCGCCTTTATTCAATCCTCTTTGTATTTTTCTTCTTAATGATTCATCCGATATATAATTCAAAATTAAGATCGTTTTTTCTATTCGGCCCATCTCACGTAAGGCCGTAGCCAAGCTGTTTTGTCTTGAATAGGAACCTAGTTTTCCCATAATAAGGGATGCTGAAACTGTTCCTTCTCTTATAGAATGAGCTAATCGCAAAACATCCTCATAATTTTCTTTAATGACCTTTGTATTTATTTGTCCACGTAAAATGGCTTCTAATTTTGGATATTCACTTGCTTTATCTATTGTAAATAATTTTGAATCTGATAAATCTCTTATTCTAGGAGCAAATTTAAATCCTAATAGATGTAATAAATAGACGGTTAATATCGAATATCGCTTATTTTCTTGAAAGTCACGGAATGCATATGGCTCATATCTTGAGCCTAAGCGAGATAGTTGAAACAGGCGATTGCGATGCAAATGACTAATTTGTACCGTTTCTAATTCCATTCCTCGTATGTATTCGAGTCGTTCTATTACTTTTAGAAATGTTTCGGGTGAAGAATGACCCGGCGGTTCCTTTAACCAACCCAATATCGTTTTATTGGATTCGGATGGATGCTGCGAAGTAATGATCTCTTCAAGCTTTCCTTTTTGTTCATTTGTAAGAGATTGACTAACAGTATTAAACAGTTTCTTTTCAGTCATTGCCCTTGCCTCCCACACCATTCTTTCAAGTGTAGTAATAGCAAGCAGTATGATTTTGTTTTTTCTTAGAAAATCTATACATTCATGTAGTAGATGTATGGCATCGCCATTTTCAAAAGCTAATTGATGAAGATGCTTAAATGCTATTCGATATTCTCTTAGAGTAAAAGTTACAAAGTCGTATTCACTGCGAAGTTCTTTCAAATGATCCCAAAGTGTATTTTCTCTTTGAGGATAAAGACTAATCGAAGATGGAGTGGCACCGATTTGTTTCGATATATAATGTATGACTGATTCCGGGATGCTTTTGATATGAGTGTATGGCCAACCGGGATACCGAAGAACAGCTAATTGAACAGCAAACCCTAAACGGTTTTCTTCTCTCCTTCGCTTATTAACTATTTCTAAATCCCGTTTGGAAAAAGTGAAGTAGGTCCCCAATATCCATTCATCTTCAGGGATTTGCATAAAATCCTGCCTCTGTTCTAGTGTAAGCAATCCTCTACCTCTCGCAATTTTCATTCAGTATCATCCCATTTCCATAATTATTCAGTTAATTAGTTCAATTATATATCAATAGAGTGTACTCTATTGATACAAGTGTAGTAGACTGATAAAATCATAGTTAAGAGTGTCTCATAAGACTTGTCTCAAAAACGAGGTGATATTTTGCGAAAAATCGGTTATATACGTGTCAGTTCGACTAGCCAAAATCCTTCAAGACAATTTCAGCAATTAAACGAAATCGGTATGGATATTATTTTTGAAGAAAAAGTTTCTGGGGCAGCAAAGGATCGCGAGCAACTTCAAAAAATGTTAGAGGATTTACAGGAAGGAGACATTATTTATGTTACAGACTTAACTTGGATCACTCGGAGTACGCAGAACTTATTTGAATTGATTGATTTAATACGCAGGAAAAAGGCAAGCTTAAAATCACTCAAGGATACATGGCTAGATTTATCAGAGGATAATCCATACAGCCAATTCTTAATTACAGTAATGGCTGGTGTGAACCAGTTAGAACGAGATCTTATCCGTATGCGTCAACGAGAAGGGATTGAGCTAGCTAAGAAAGAAGGGAAGTTTAAGGGTCGTTTAAAGAAATATCATAAAAATCACGCAGGAATGAAATATGCAGTAAAACTATATAAAGAAGGCGGTATGACTGTAAATCAAATTTGCGAAATTACTAATGTGTCTAGGGCTTCATTATATAGAAGGCTATCGGAAGGAAACAAATAGTTTGTCCTGATTCTATCAAAAGGTTTATTTTTTGATACAACATTTTTAGGCATGAAATGTCGGCAATTATTATCTATTTTGTTTTAAAGTAAATATTGAAAGGGAGTAAACTTATGGATTGGCTAGAAAGAATGAACAATGCGTTAAACTACATTGAAAATAGCTTGAATGAAGAAATAGACTACAAAGAGATTGCAAAAGCAGCTAATTGTTCTGAGTTTCATTTTTCAAGAATGTTCTCTTCAATCTCAGGTATATCGCTATCAGAATATATTAGACGTAGACGGTTAACACTCGCAGCATTTGAAATTCAAAAAAGTGATATTCGGATCATTGATGTGGCAATTAAATATGGTTATGTTTCTTCTGATACTTTCTCACGTGCTTTTCAAAAAATGCATGGAGTAACCCCTTCCAATGCTCGTAATAGAGGGGTACAGTTAAAAGCCTTTCCCAGAATTTCCTTTCAAATTTCTATTAAAGGAGATACCGAGATGGAGTACAGAATTGAAAACCTTGATTTTGAATTAAGAATTGTTGGAAAAAGTAAGCCAGTAAAAACAAGCAGAGCATTTAAAACAATCCCTACGCTTTGGAACACTGCGAAAAAAGATGGATTTATGCAAGAACTAGTAGATATGTCATGGGAAAATCCAAAATGCACGCTTGAAAGCCTTCTGGGGGTTTGCGGAAAAGAAGCTGCCATAACAGATGAACAATTTTCCTATTTCATGGGCGTAAGATACGATGGGGAATCCCCAGAAAATATGGAGACGCTTATTATTCCCGCGAGTACATGGGCAGTTTTTCCGAACATAGTGGATGCATGGAAACGTTTATATTCCGAGTGGGTCCCTACCTCCGAGTATGAACTTGCAAATTTACCGTGTATAGAATGTTATTACGGTCCGAAGCATAAACCAAGACACGAACTCTGGGTCCCTGTTATCCCGAAGTAAATTACATATTCAGTAATAGAATGCTGTTTATGGAGTAACGAAAAAAGAGCCTAATTTCTCAATTTAGGTGATGGGAAATCAGGCTTTTTATATTGGAAATTCCTTATCGTTGTAAATCCGCATTTTCCTGACGCTACCCCTATCAGTAATATCCGACAAAAAAAGCACTCGAAAAAAGGAAAACCTTCTGTTCGAGTGCTTTTTGAAATGCGATTTATTAGAATGTTAAGCTTAATTCTTCGGCTTTTTTCACAGCGTCTGCGATAATTTCTTCCGTTTTCTCAGGCTGGTGATCTGCACCTTCAACTAATACTTGTTGTACGTCGTTTACGCCAATAAAGTTGAAAATACCTTTGATATATTGTGAAGAGAATTCTTGACCGTTATACACGCCACCGTTTGCTTGGATGTGTAATAATTTTTTGCCTTCAGTCATTGGAACAGGACCTTCTTCCGTATAACGGAATGTTTTACCTGCAACGTTAATCGTATCAATCCATGCTTTTAAGCGAGTAGGGATGTTTAAGTTCCATAAACCATTACCAATCACAATTTTATCGGCTGCTAAAAATTGTTCAGTTGATTCGTTGAAACGGGCAATTTTTTGTTGTTGGCTCGCTGTTAAAGCAGAGAATTCTGTTCCCGCACGTAAGTCGTTCCAACCCGTTAAGATATCTAAATCGATTTCTGGAAAGTCTTCGTTATATAGGTCTAATACAATAATTTCGTCTTCGGGATTGCTTTTTTTGTAACTATCTAAAAAGGCATAGAACACTTTCATTGATTTTGAATCTTCGCTCATTAGTGGATGAGCTTTCACTGCTAGTAATGTTGACATTAAAAAAAACTCCTTCGAATTCGTAATAGTTTTTACTAGAACAGTATAATAAAAAAAAAATAAGACTGCAACCTATTTGCTTAAAAATAAGGCAGTCTCTTCATTTTTATGCGACGTTGATTTGACGGAAAGCTTTCATGCCACCAATAACGGCAACAGCGTCAAAAGCTTGTTTGTTTAAAAATTCAGCAATCACACGTGCACGACGGCCAGAATGACTCATAATATAATACGTATGTTGTTTCGATAACGTATCAAGATGATTCGGTAACGTAGTAATTGGCATGGAGAGGGAGTTGGCTAAATGGCCTTCGTTAAAAGCGCCTTTATCCCGAATATCTAAAATCATTACCTCTTGAGTGGCGAGTAGCAGTTGAAAATCTTGTGTAGTGATGGTGTTCATTGTCTAAAATCCTCTTTTCTGTCTAACTGAGAATGATTTTAGGGCTATTCTGGTTTCTTGGCAAGCTTTTTGCAAGAAAATCGTGTTAAAATGAACGATTTCTTAAGAAACCCTCACAAAAGAGTTTCCAAAAAGATCACGAAAAGAAGCAGAAGAAACTTGCATTTTCGATCAGAATACAGTAAAGTATATCTGTGCGTAATCGCACTTTCCTGTCACTTGGTTTAACGAATCACCAACGTTGTACTCAGTCACAGGGGAAATCTAAGAAAGAGGTGGAAACACATGGCAATTTCAAAAGAACGCAAAAACGAAATCATCGCTCAATTCGCTCGTCATGAAGGAGATACTGGTTCACCAGAAGTTCAAATCGCTGTTTTAACAGAAGATATCAACACTTTGAACGCACACATCCGTGAACACAAAAAAGATCACCATTCATACCGTGGATTAATGAAGAAGATTGGACACCGTCGTAACTTATTAGCTTACTTACGTAACAAAGACGTTACTCGTTACCGTGACCTAATCCAAGCTTTAGGCTTACGTCGTTAATCAGTAAAAGTAGAAGTGAGGTTCCTGCGAATCTCACTTTTTTACTATGCTAAAGCAATCAAAAACACTGTTTCAACGTATCAAAAAATACATTAAACCGCTGTAAGCGTTGGCTTGGCTTACTACTAACCAAAGACAAGAAGTGAATGAGCTTCACTTTTTCTCTTTGTTTAGTAGCAGTCACAACTTACAGCAAAAAGGAGAACATATGACAAAACAAGTATTTTCAACCACTTGGGGCGGACGCCCATTATCAGTAGAGGTAGGACAATTAGCAAAACAAGCAAACGGAGCAGTCTTAGTTCGTTACGGCGACACAGTTGTTTTGACAGCTGCCGTGGCTTCAAAAAATGCGAAAGATACGGATTTCTTCCCGTTAACGATTAACTACGAAGAAAAAATGTACGCAGTTGGTAAAATTCCAGGAGGCTTCATTAAACGTGAGGGTCGTCCAAGTTTAGATGCGACGTTAACCGCTCGTTTAATCGACCGTCCGATTCGTCCAATGTTTGCAGATGGCTTCCGTAACGAAGTACAAGTCACAAACTTCGTCATGAGTGTGGAGCAAGATTGCTCACCTGCGATGGCTGCCATGTTAGGGTCATCATTAGCACTTGCCATTTCAGATATTCCATTTGACGGCCCAATCGCCGGTGTTGATGTTGGTTTTATCGATGGTGAATACGTCTTAAACCCAACTGTTGAACAACAAGCGAATAACCAAATTGAATTAACGGTTGCAGGAACAAAAGATGCAATCAATATGGTGGAATCTGGTGCCAAAGAAGTATCAGAAGAAGACATGTTAGGCGCGTTATTATTTGGACATGCCGCAATCAAAGAAATGTGTGCCTTCCAAGAAGAAGTCGTTGCCGCAGTCGGCAAAGAAAAAATGACAATTAATCTTTTACAAATCGATGAAGCATTACGCCAAGAAGTCTATGCAGCTTACTACGAAACAATGAAGAAAGCCGTATTGACGGAAGAAAAATTAGCGCGTGAAGACGAAATCGAACAAGTGAAAGAAACCGTGAAAGCTGTCTATGCAGAAAAAGCCGCAACGTTAGAAGACGAAGCTGCGACGCAATTACTAAAAGAAATCAAACAATTAGCAGAAGACCTTGAAAAAGACGTCGTTCGCGAATTAATTACGATTGATAAAATCCGTCCTGATGGCCGTAAAGTCGACGAAGTTCGAACGCTTGCTTCAGAAGTTGGATTATTACCGCGTGTGCACGGTTCAGGACTCTTTACTCGTGGCCAAACGCAAGCATTATCAACTTGTACTTTAGCACCATTAGGCGAACATCAAATTATTGATGGTTTAGGCCTTGAAGATTCAAAACGTTTCATCCATCACTATAACTTCCCACAATTCTCTGTTGGTTCAACGGGTCGTTCAGGTGCGCCTGGTCGTCGTGAAATCGGACACGGTGCTTTAGGGGAACGTGCGATGGCGCAAGTGATTCCTTCAGAAGAAGATTTCCCTTACACAATCCGAATTGTGTCAGAAGTCTTAGAATCAAATGGTTCTTCTTCTCAAGCAAGTATCTGTGCGGGAATCTTAGCGTTAATGGATGCGGGTGTGCCAATCAAAGCACCAGTTGCCGGAATTGCGATGGGACTTGTCTCTGATGGTGAAAACTATACCATTTTAACAGATATCCAAGGACTAGAAGATCACTTAGGCGACATGGACTTTAAAGTTGCGGGAACAAAAGAAGGAATCACTGCGTTACAAATGGATATTAAAATCCAAGGAATCACAGAACAAATCTTACGTGAAGCATTAGCGCAAGCGAAAAAAGCACGGATGGAAATCTTAGCAGAGCTTGTGTCAACATTAGCTGAACCTCGTCCAGAGTTAAGCCCATATGCTCCGAAGATCGAAATGATTCAAATAGCACCAGATAAAATTAAAGTAGTCATCGGTAAAGGTGGCGAAACCATCAATAGTATCATTGATGAAACAGGCGTTAAGATTGATATCGATCAAGACGGAAATGTGTCGATTGCGTCTTCTGATGCCGACATGATTCAAAAAGCAATCCAAATTATCCAAGACTTAACCAAAGAAGTGAAAGTCGGCGAAGTGTACCTAGGGAAAGTTGTTCGCGTCGAAAAATTCGGAGCGTTCGTTAACTTAATCAAAGGGAAAGATGGCTTAGTTCATATTTCACAACTGGCTCACGAACGAGTGAATAACGTAGAAGACGTTGTCAAAGAAGGCGACGAAATCTTAGTGAAAGTCATGGAAATTGACCGTCAAGGACGTGTTAATCTTTCAAGAAAAGAAATGTTAGAAGCACCGAAAAAAGACGAAAAGTAATTCTTAGCGATTTTTCTCCTATTCTTAGTTAATGAGCTAAGGATAGGAGCTTTTTTACGGAATAATAGGCAACTGCTCGTTACTACTGGCAAATGGATGAAACGTTTATAGTTTGATTGGGAGGGTATCATTAAATGAAAAAATGGATAGGCACCATTATTGGGATAAGTGTCTCGTTAAGCCTATTATTCGTTAGTCAAGTAAGTGTAGGGAGTGAAGGGGTCGCTGATTCAAGCGCCCGCCTCGAGCAGAAACTACCAGACACGAAAACAAAAATAAAAGTCGTAACACCAAAAAAAATAGCAGTAAAACCAAAAGTAGTCGCAAAAACGACCGCTAAAGTATTACCGAAAAATCAGATAACCTTAGCAGGGAAAACAATCTCGCTTGTAAATAGTCAAGGCGCGACAGCAGCACCAAAAGGTAACGCCGCTGGTTACTGGTATGGCAATGGGAAAGTGAATGACGCCAAAACAACGCATATCATCGGACATAATCCAGGCGCTTTTGCCGGCCTATTTAAATTAAAAAAAGGATCGGTCATTAAAGTCACGGATTCAAATGGCAAAGTGCGTAACTACAAAGTCTATTCGATCCTAACCGTCAATGACGAGGCCTACGGGAAAAATGGCAAAGACTATTGGTCGACGATTTTTAATCAAAAAGGCGAAGCCATTAGCTTACAAACCTGTATCAACAATGATTGGAATCTAATTGTCTTAGCGAAATAACCAAGAAGAAGTGATGACTCGAAATAGTCGTCACTTCTTTTTGAATTTTTTGTGAAGAATGAAGATTCCCGGGGCATTCATGTTAAGATAAAGAGGAAATGAAAGAGAAGGAGTTTGATCGCACAAATGATCCAAAAATTACAATCAAAACTAATCCAATTTATGAAAGGGCGCTACGGCCGGATTGACTCGTTAAATAAAACCATGATCATTATCAGTTTAATTTTGCTATTTATCGCGAATTTTGGCTTTTTATGGCCGCTAAGAATCATCGCATATGGCTTGTTTTTCTATGCGTATTACCGTGTGTTCTCCAAAAAAATCTACGTCCGCTCCAATGAAAATCAACGCTTCATCCGTAAGACACGTCCGATTGCTAAGAAATGGCATCTATGGAAGACAAAGTTCACGCAACGAAAAACTTATCGTTATTTCCCTTGTCCATCGTGTAAACAACAAATGTGTGCGCCAAAGGGTCGGGGTAAAATCAAAGTCACGTGCTCAAAGTGTCACCATTCTTTTGTCAAAAAAGTCTAAGGAAGCAAAAAGCGTAATAGTTATTCTAGTTATTTCATGAAGTAGGAAAAAAGCGGTCGTGCGTTTGATGACCGTTTTTTTGTCGTGTTGTGTTCACACGCTAAAGGATTCGAAGTCTGTGAATGAGGGAGAATTTGATTTAGAACGATTTTAAATAAGTAATGGCGTTAAATGAGAGGGATTAAAAAATGGCGAGGGATGAAACAAAGCCAGTCTTTTGAACGATTGCGCGTGCGCCATCTATCAATTACTTTGAACTAGCAAACGCTACAAGAAACAAAGCTCATGAAGTCGTCTAGTACCATCTAAGGAAAGAAGTCGGGAAATATTCTAAGAAATCGATGAAAATTCCGAAAAATTCACATTTTCTAGTTTCAATATTTGAGTTTCATTCTCGATTAGTCTACAATGAATGAGAATGCAAAAAAGAATTTGGAGGAATCGACATGTCCGTTTTAGAAATTAAAAACCTACACGTTTCAATTGAAGATAAAGAAATCTTAAAAGGGGTCAACTTAACCTTAAAAACTGGTGAAATTCATGCCATCATGGGTCCAAACGGTACTGGTAAATCAACCTTATCAGCAGCAATCATGGGAAATCCTAACTATGAAGTGACAGAAGGCGAAATCTTGCTTGATGGCGTCAACGTTTTAGAACTTGAAGTGGATGAACGTGCTCGTCTTGGATTATTCTTAGCAATGCAATATCCAAGTGAAATCGCAGGAATCACGAACGCAGAATTCATGCGTGCCGCGATTAATGCGAAACGTGACGAGAACGATAAAATTTCGGTCATGAATTTCATTAAAAAATTAGATGAAAAAATGGCGTTACTAAACATGCCCGAAGAAATGGCTGAACGTTACTTAAACGAAGGTTTTTCAGGCGGCGAGAAAAAACGCAACGAGATCTTACAATTATTAATGTTAGAACCAACATTTGCAATCTTAGACGAAATTGACTCAGGTTTAGATATCGATGCGTTAAGAGTTGTCGCAAAAGGCATCAACGAAATGCGCGGCGATAACTTTGGATCATTAATTATCACGCATTACCAACGTCTCTTAAATTACATTACGCCAGACGTTGTTCATATTATGATGGAAGGCCGTGTCGTGATGACAGGCGGTGCTGATTTGGCGAAACGTCTAGAAGCAGAAGGCTACGCTGGCATCAGTAAAGAATTAGGAATCGACTACAAAGAAGAAGAGGCTTAAAAGGAGGTCTGGATTGATGAAGAAAAATTTACAAGACTATCTAGGCGCTGTAAAAGTTTTCTCAGCTATTAAAGAAGAACCGACTTGGATGCTGGAATTACGTGAAAAAGCCTTAGAAAAAATAGAAGCATTACCTTTTCCAACCATCGAACGTGTAAAATATGAGCGTTGGCCATTATTTAACATTAGCGAAGCAGCGTTAAATGGCGAAACGGCTGAAATCGACTCCGTCCCTGCGTTTGATGAAATGAACAACAATCCGATGGTCGTGCAACAAGACGACGTGACAATTTTTGAACAACTACCGATTAGCTTATCTATGCAAGGCGTGATTTTTACTGATTTATTCACCGCAATGTTAAATCATCCGGAACTTGTACAAGAATACTTTATGACAAAAGCAGTGCCAATGGATGAAGACAAAATGACCGCTGCGCACGTGGCATTCTTAAACAGTGGTCTATTCTTATACGTTCCAAAAAACGTGATTTCCGATAAACCGTTTGAAGCGATTTTCCGTCATAATCAAGCACTTGGTCATCATTTTTATAAACACGTCCTCATTGTGGCAGAAGAAAACAGTGAGTTTAGCTACTTAGAACGCTTTATTTCAGAAGGCGAAACGACTGAGAAATTAGCTGGTAACATCGTAGTTGAAGTCATCGCAAAACCAGGCGCACGCGTCAAATATTCCGCGATTGATCAACTTGGGGCGAATATCTCAACGTACATCAACCGTCGTGGACACTTAATGCGTGACGCGTCGATCGAATGGGCAATTGGCGTAATGAACGATGGCAATATCGTGGCCGACTTTGATTCTGATTTAGTGGGCGAAGGCTCTAACGCACAAGTCAAAGTTGTCGCAATTAGCGGCGGTCGCCAAATCCAAGGAATCGATACGCGTGTGACGAACATGGCGCCTCATTCTGTCGGACACATCTTACAACACGGCGTTATCCGTGAAAGAGGGACGTTAACGTTTAACGGAATCGGTCATATTTTAAAAGGAGCAAAAGGCGCGGATGCCCAACAAGAAAGCCGTATCTTAATGCTTTCTGACCATGCTCGTGGCGATGCTAACCCTGTCTTATTAATTGATGAAAATGAAGTCACCGCAGGACATGCGGCTAGTTCTGGGCGCGTTGATCCAGACGAAATGTACTATTTAATGAGTCGTGGCTTACGAAAAGCCGATGCAGAACGTCTCGTGATTCGTGGTTTCTTAGGTTCTGTTATCACCGCGATTCCAGTGAAAAGCGTCCGTGAAGAATTAGTTGAGGTTATCGAAGGGAAGTTGAATGCCTAATGAATCACACGAAGCTCCGTCAAGATTTTCCGATTTTAGATCAGATTGTAAATGATGAGCCGTTAATTTACTTAGACAATGCCGCAACTACTCAAAAACCAATCCCAGTGCTTCAAGCGATGGACGATTATTACCACCACAACAATGCCAATGTGCACCGTGGGGTTCATACCCTAGCCGAGCGGGCAACCACTCAATACGAAAACGCCCGGGAAACGACGCGTCGCTTTATCAATGCGCGTGAAACAGCCGAAGTCTTATTCACCCGTGGCGCAACGACGAGTCTGAACTGGGTCGCTCAAAGTATGGGCGAACTGGTCGTCCATGAAGGCGATGAAATCGTGATTTCATATATGGAACATCACGCCAACATCGTCCCATGGCAACAACTGGCTAAAAAGAAAAAAGCAACTTTAAAATATATCGCACTAACTGCGGAAGGCGAGCTTAATCTGGATGACGCCAAAGCGCAAATTACTGAAAAAACGGCCATCGTGGCGTTAACGCACGTCTCAAATGTCTTGGGAGTAATCAATCCAATCCAAGAATTAACCGCTTATGCACACCAAAAAGGCGCCGTCATGGTCGTCGATGGCGCGCAAGCAACGCCGCATATGCCGGTTGACGTGCAAGCACTCGATTGTGACTTTTATGCCTTTAGTGGCCACAAAATGTGTGGACCAACAGGCATTGGCGTTTTATATGGTAAACGTCACTGGTTAGAACAAATGGAACCCATCGAATTTGGAGGCGAAATGATTAACTTCGTGCACCTTCAAGACAGTACATGGTCCGAACTACCATGGAAATTCGAAGCCGGCACACCAAATATGGCAGGCGCGATTGGACTAGCAGCTGCGATCGATTATTTAGAAAACATCGGATTATCTGCAATCCATGACTACGAAGCCGAACTGGTCGCTTACGTCTTACCGAAGTTAGCTGCAATTGACGGGGTCACGATTTATGGTCCAACTGATCCAGCCAAACACACTGGCGTGATTGCTTTTAACTTAGATGACGTCCACCCACATGATGTCGCGACTGCTATGGACATGCAAGGCATTGCCGTGCGGGCGGGTCATCACTGTGCGCAACCATTACTAAAATATCTAGACGTTTCAGCGACAGCTCGCGCAAGCTTTTATTTTTATAACACGAAAGCCGAAGCAGACGCATTCATTGAAGCCGTCTATGCAACAAAGGAGTTTTTCCAACATGGCACTATCTAGACTCGATAACTTATACCGCCAAGTGATTCTAGACCATTCAAGTTATCCGCATCACCACGGAACACTCGGCGCAGGTAGCCACAAAGTCGAATTGCATAACCCGACGTGTGGCGACATTATTACCTTAGAAGTACAACTAAACGGCGACATCATCGAAAACGTCGCTTTTTCCGGTCACGGTTGTTCCATCAGCACCGCTAGCGCGTCCATGATGACCGACGTGATTATCGGTAAAACACTCGCCGAAGCCAGCGAACTTTCGGAAATTTTCTCCGGACTTGTGCAAGGCCAAGAAGTCGATGCCGATCGCTTAAAAGACGGCGCCATCTTAAGTGGGGTCGCAAAATTCCCAGCACGTATTAAATGTGCGACGCTTGGTTGGAAAGCCTTAGACCAAATAATCGCCCATCCAGAAATTGAAGAATACCAAGAAAAAATCAACGAATAGGAGTGAGACAACATGAGTGGTGTACCAGAATTAGAAGAATACCAATATGGCTTCCATGATGACGTCCAACCAGTATTTACAACAGGACGAGGCTTAACAGAGGAAGTCGTTCGTGAAATCTCACGAGTGAAAGAAGAACCTGAGTGGATGTTAGATTTTCGTCTAAAATCACTCGAAGCCTACCATAAAATGCCAATGCAAAAATGGGGTCCAACCTTAGAAGATTTGGATTTTGACTCGATCAAATATTACCAAAAAGCCAGTGACAAACCAGCTAGAGACTGGGATGACGTCCCGGATAAAATCAAAGAAACCTTTGAACGAATCGGGATTCCAGAAGCGGAACGTGCATACTTAGCAGGTGCCTCTGCCCAGTACGAATCCGAAGTGGTTTACCACAACATGAAAGAAGAATTCCAAAAACTCGGCATCATCTTTACCGATACCGACTCCGCCTTAAAAGAGTATCCGGAAATCTTCAAACAATATTTTTCTAAATTAGTCCCACCAACCGATAACAAATTAGCCGCGTTAAACTCAGCGGTCTGGTCAGGTGGCACCTTCATCTACGTACCAAAAGGAGTCCGCGTCGATGTTCCATTACAAACGTACTTCCGTATCAATGCAGAAGGCACAGGTCAATTCGAGCGCACATTAATCGTCGTTGACGAAGGCGCGAGTGTGCACTACGTCGAAGGCTGTACCGCACCAACGTACTCTTCGAATAGCTTACATGCGGCCATCGTAGAAATCTTTACCTTAAAAGATGCCTATTGCCGTTACACGACCATCCAAAACTGGTCCGACAACGTCTACAACTTAGTGACAAAACGTGCTCGTGCCGAAGCCGGCGCAACCGTTGAATGGATTGATGGCAACTTGGGAGCCAAAACCACCATGAAATACCCAAGTGTCTATCTAGAAGGAGAAGGCGCACGTGGAACGATGTTATCCGTGGCTTTTGCAAACGGCAAACAAATCCAAGATACCGGTGCAAAAATGATCCATAATGCACCGAACACCTCAAGTTCGATTATCTCAAAATCAATCGCGAAAAGCGGTGGCGAAGTCAACTACCGAGGCCAAGTTACCTTCAACAAAAACAGCGCAGGCTCAATCTCGCATATTGAGTGTGACACCATTATTATGGATAACGAATCAAAATCTGATACCATTCCATACAATGAAATCCACAACAGCCAAGTCGCTTTAGAACACGAAGCCAAAGTGTCAAAAATTTCAGAAGAACAATTGTATTATCTAATGAGCCGCGGCTTAACTGAAATCCAAGCCACTGAAATGATCGTCATGGGCTTTGTGGAACCATTTACAAAAGAACTACCAATGGAATACGCCGTTGAACTAAACCGCCTCATTCAGTATGAGATGGAAGGTTCAGTGGGATAGTAATCATAAAAAGCTGGCTCTTTAACAACTAGGGTTGGTACATCT
>NZ_JXKD01000040.1 GCF_001885765.1 Enterococcus aquimarinus
CGCTACTACCAACTGAGCTATGCCGGAATAATAAATTGATTACGTCATCCAGGAGATACTTCCCTCAAACGATAATTAATTATAACATTACGTTATTTAAAAATCAAGTATTAATTTTAAAGCCACCTGTCGGATTCGAACCGACGACCCCCACCTTACCATGGTGGTGCTCTACCGACTGAGCTAAGGCGGCAATCAATTAATTAATACATTTTATAGAATACCTAATTTCAAACAAAAAGTCAATAAGGTAATATCAATAACTAATTTTATTTAATTTAAAATAACTAAAAGATCACTAACTTCCGTGGCTATTTTAGTAGCTCCGGCATCTTCTAATTCTTTTTTATCACCAAAACCATATAACACACCGATACTTTCAATATTATTCTTATTCGCTCCAATAATATCATGTTTACGGTCACCAATCATCACCACTTGATCAACGGCAGAAATCGTTGCTTGTTCCATGACATAGCGAATCACATCGGCTTTATGTGATCGTGTACCTTCTAAGTTGGCACCATATATTCCACTAAAGTATTGATGAAAGTTTAATTTCTTTAAAATAATTTCAGCAAAAACTTCAGGCTTAGACGTAGCTAAATAAATTTGTTTTTCTTGTGACAACGTCTTTAAAACCATTTCAATTTCTTCATATACTGTAAATAAATGAATACCCGTTTCTTGATAAAACTCACGGTAATAAAAAATAGCGTCTTTCGCCTCTTCTGCGGTCATTCCTAAGCTTCTAAAAGAGTCTTCTAGTGGTGGGCCAATAAAAGTCTTTAAGACTGACAGAGAGAGTTCTGGACGATTCATTTTCTTCATTGCATAATTGATGGACTGAAAAATCCCTTGACTTGGTTCGATAATCGTGCCATCTAAATCAAATAAAATATATGATTTTTTCAATTCATGATACCTCCATTATTATCTGTAACAAAAAAGAACACCCAAGATAGGATGCTCTTTTAGTATGACTCCGGCAGTAGGACTCGAACCTACGACA
>NZ_JXKD01000041.1 GCF_001885765.1 Enterococcus aquimarinus
GGAAACGAAAACCAAACGGTCATCAAGAACGTCGTGGAAAACAAGCATTCAAACGAAATATCGCTGAGCGAGAAACGGATTATGCTTCTTTTGAAACAGAGTTCGGGCATCTAGAAGGCGACACGATTGTCGGTGTCAATCATAAAAGTGCCGTCATCACCCTCGTTGAACGCCTTTCAAAAGTCATTATTGCTTTGAAACCTGAAGGTCGTAAAGCAATCGATATTGAAAAAGCAACGAATACTTGGTTTCAATCGGTTCCTAAAAATCTCTTTAAATCGATTACTTTCGATTGTGGTAAAGAGTTCTCAAATTGGAAGAATATCAGTAATATGAATGATATAGCTATTTATTTCGCAGACCCAGGAACACCATCACATCGAGGTTTAAACGAACACTCAAATGGTCTCCTTCGAAAAGATGGCCTACCGAAAGAAATGGACTTCAATCAAGTCAATCAGGATTTCATCTCCTCTGTGGCTTCAAAAAGAAATCATATACCCAGAAAATCACTGAACTACCAGACACCATTGGAAGTCTTTTTGAGTTATGTAAATGAAGAGCAGTTGTCTCGCTTAATTTGACAAATAA
>NZ_JXKD01000042.1 GCF_001885765.1 Enterococcus aquimarinus
GATAAAGTCCATATAATTGTGTAAAAGATAAAAGGCCATGTAACAGCCCTTTTACGGTACAATGTTTTTAACCACAAAAACATACCCAGGAGGACTTTACATGACCCAAGTACATTTTACACTGAATAGTGATGAGGTTCAAAGTATTATTGAACACTCGGTAAAAGATGATGTATCTAAAAATATTTTGACGACAGTTTTCAATCAATTGATGGAGAACCAACGAACGGAATACATTCAAGACGAGGACTATGAACGATCCGAAAGACGCCAGAGTCAACGAAATGGCTACTACGAGCGTGATTTTACGACTCGGGTAGGTACACTTGAATTAAGAGTACCTAGAACACGTGATGGTGAGTTTTCACCGACGGTGTTTGAACGTTATCAGCGAAATGAAAAGGCGCTGCTC
This sequence comes from Enterococcus aquimarinus, assembly GCF_001885765.1. GTDB lineage: Bacteria > Bacillota > Bacilli > Lactobacillales > Enterococcaceae > Enterococcus_I > Enterococcus_I aquimarinus. The sequence goes on from NZ_JXKD01000042.1 coordinate 413, forward strand.
GCTTCAATGATTGAGATGTATGTATCAGGTGTTTCGACACGTAAAGTTTCAAAAATTGTTGAAGAATTGTGTGGTAAATCAGTTTCTAAGTCCTTT
>NZ_JXKD01000043.1 GCF_001885765.1 Enterococcus aquimarinus
CTTTGATCAAACTCACCATTTTTAAAACGACGATATAAGGTACGGACAGAACATGAAATTGAAAACTCACCTCGTCCAACAATCACATCCGGGGTCCAGCCTTGAGTTGTCTTGTCTTCGATGTATTCTTTTTCTGCTTTGGGTATTTCAATCGGCTTTCTTCCACAACGTTTTTTATTTTTCTTATACTGTTCGAGGTATTCGAGAGCCGTTTTTCCTTGTTTAAGAAAATGATAAACATTGTAAATGGCCTGTCTACCACGCTTAAGTTTCTTGGCAACGAAAGCAACGGGTGTTTCTTGATGAAAATATGCCTCTATAATTACGAGTTCATTTGGTGTAAGATGGGTATAGGTCATTTATGTTCACTCTCCCTGTATTCTTTCGACGGAATTACAATTTGAGTGTAACATAAATGATTTTTTTATTTGTCTCGCTTAATTTTACAATCGGCGT
>NZ_JXKD01000044.1 GCF_001885765.1 Enterococcus aquimarinus
ATAACTTGTTCTTTTATAGGTGGAATCATAATTTCTTGATTCCTAACCAATTCAGAATTTAAGTTCACCTGGCTCCCTGGTTGCCCATACTTGTGCCATTTTAGTCTAAACATCTCTAACCACTGAAACATAAATTCCCGGTCAAATATAGGATTCAAAAATATTAAAAAACCATCATGTACTCCAGTATTTACATAGTTTACAACTGGTTTTCCTACAGTAGCAGCAATACTCAACAATAAATGAGGTTCAAATAAAACCCTTGTTTTTTCCTGTCCGGCCTTAGAAATTTTTTGTTCTAAATACGTAATTCTTCCGTTTTGTTCAGTTACATCAGAGATTCTAAGCCACCCTACATTTGAATTAGAATCAAACCATTTCTTATCTTGAATTGGTCTAGGAGAGGCTCCACGAACAATTTCAGATAAATCTCC
>NZ_JXKD01000045.1 GCF_001885765.1 Enterococcus aquimarinus
CCCCTTTCTCGCAAAATATGTTTCCGCTTACAATCATTATTGTACGAGGGTTTCCTTCTAAAAAATACAGAGGAAATATAGACAAAATAATACATATTATATGTTTTGTTCGATAACTAAAAAAGCTAGCAGTTACTCTCATTGCTAGCTTTTTTCTCTATCTATTCAATTTACGATATTTTAAGGGCGTAATGCGATAATTTTTCTTAAATACGCGAATAAAGTATGCTGGCGTTTGAAATCCAATCGTATTACTAATCTCATCGATACTTAATCCACTCGTCTGTAATAATTTTTCCGCTTCTTTCAATCGTTGATCTAAAATATAGCCATTAAATGTTTGGCCGACTTCTTTATTAAATAATTGTCCCAAATAAGCGGCATTATAATGTAATT
>NZ_JXKD01000046.1 GCF_001885765.1 Enterococcus aquimarinus
AATTTGTCTAACCCCTATTTTTAGGTTTAAACTGCAAGACATATACTTCATGAGGCGCTAGGTCAGTAATTTCTAGCATATCTTCGCGAATTTGGTACTCTTTTCCCCAAACTTCAGTCACTATTTGATTTTGATAGATAAATGGATTCCCATGTATGACAGAAGGTAATTCACTTAGTAAAAGAGTGACATTTTTTGTTTCTTCACTCTTGTTAAAAACTAAAACGCCACTCGTACCATCGTTCAATACTTTCACTAAAACATCAATTGAACCAAACGATTGATGATAAGCCGGTAAATA
>NZ_JXKD01000005.1 GCF_001885765.1 Enterococcus aquimarinus
CCTGATCATCTCTCAGGGATCTTACTTTCTTAAAGAAATGGGAAATCTCATCTTGAGGTGGGCTTCACACTTAGATGCTTTCAGCGTTTATCCCTTCCCTACATAGCTACCCAGCGATGCCTCTGGCGAGACAACTGGTACACCAGCGGTAAGTCCATCCCGGTCCTCTCGTACTAAGGACAGCTCCTCTCAAATTTCCAACGCCCGCGACGGATAGGGACCGAACTGTCTCACGACGTTCTGAACCCAGCTCGCGTGCCGCTTTAATGGGCGAACAGCCCAACCCTTGGGACCGACTACAGCCCCAGGATGCGACGAGCCGACATCGAGGTGCCAAACCTCCCCGTCGATGTGGACTCTTGGGGGAGATAAGCCTGTTATCCCCAGGGTAGCTTTTATCCGTTGAGCGATGGCCCTTCCATGCGGAACCACCGGATCACTAAGCCCGACTTTCGTCCCTGCTCGAGTTGTAGCTCTCGCAGTCAAGCTCCCTTTTGCCTTTGCACTCTACGAATGATTTCCAACCATTCTGAGGGAACCTTTGGGCGCCTCCGTTACCTTTTAGGAGGCGACCGCCCCAGTCAAACTGCCCATCTGACACTGTCTCCCATCACGATTAGTGATGCGGGTTAGAGTGGCCATAACGCAAGGGTAGTATCCCACCATTGCCTCCATCGAAACTAGCGTCCCGATCTCTACGGCTCCTACCTATCCTGTACATGCGGTACAGACACTCAATATCAAATTACAGTAAAGCTCCATGGGGTCTTTCCGTCCTGTCGCGGGTAACCTGCATCTTCACAGGTACTAAAATTTCACCGAGTCTCTCGTTGAGACAGTGCCCAAATCGTTACGCCTTTCGTGCGGGTCGGAACTTACCCGACAAGGAATTTCGCTACCTTAGGACCGTTATAGTTACGGCCGCCGTTTACTGGGGCTTCAATTCGTACCTTCGCTTGCGCTAAGCACTCCTCTTAACCTTCCAGCACCGGGCAGGCGTCAGCCCCTATACTTCATCTTTCGATTTTGCAGAGACCTGTGTTTTTGATAAACAGTCGCTTGGGCCTATTCACTGCGGCTGTTCTTGCGAACAGCACCCCTTCTCCCGAAGTTACGGGGTCATTTTGCCGAGTTCCTTAACGAGAGTTCTCTCGCACACCTTAGGATACTCTCCTCGACTACCTGTGTCGGTTTACGGTACGGGCCGTTGTTTTCTAACTAGAAGCTTTTCTCGGCAGTGTGACATCAGAAACTTCGGTACTTAAATTTCCCTCCCCATCACAACTTGTCCTTAATGAATGAAAGCATTTGACTCTCACTCGGACTTATTGCTTGGACAGACATTTCCAATCGTCTGCATTTCTTAGCCTACTGCGTCCCTCCATCGCTCAAACAAAAACAACGGGTACAGGAATATCAACCTGTTGTCCATCGCCTACGCCTATCGGCCTCGGCTTAGGTCCCGACTAACCCTGGGCGGACGAGCCTTCCCCAGGAAACCTTAGTCATACGGTGGACAGGATTCTCACCTGTCTTTCGCTACTCATACCGGCATTCTCACTTCTAAGCGCTCCAGCAGTCCTCACGGTCTACCTTCGACGCCCTTAGAACGCTCTCCTACCAGTGTACATACGTACACTCCACAGCTTCGGTAATATGTTTAGCCCCGGTAAATTTTCGGCGCAGGGTCACTCGACTAGTGAGCTATTACGCACTCTTTAAATGATGGCTGCTTCTGAGCCAACATCCTAGTTGTCTGTGCAACCCCACATCCTTTTCCACTTAACATATATTTTGGGACCTTAGCTGGTGGTCTGGGCTGTTTCCCTTTCGACTATGGATCTTATCACTCACAGTCTGACTGCCAGATATAAATGTATGGCATTCGGAGTTTATCTGAATTCGGTAACCCTAGACGGGCCCCTAGTCCAAACAGTGCTCTACCTCCATCATTCTTAAAATCTGACGCTAGCCCTAAAGCTATTTCGGAGAGAACCAGCTATCTCCAAGTTCGTTTGGAATTTCTCCGCTACCCACACCTCATCCCCGCATTTTTCAACATACGTGGGTTCGGTCCTCCAGTGCGTTTTACCGCACCTTCAACCTGGACATGGGTAGATCACTTGGTTTCGGGTCTACGACCACCTACTCATTCGCCCTATTCAGACTCGCTTTCGCTACGGCTCCGTCTCTTCGACTTAACCTCGCAGATAATCGTAACTCGCCGGTTCATTCTACAAAAGGCACGCTATCACCCATTAACGGGCTCTAACTTGTTGTAGGCACATGGTTTCAGGATCTATTTCACTCCCCTTCCGGGGTGCTTTTCACCTTTCCCTCACGGTACTGGTTCACTATCGGTCACTAGAGAGTATTTAGCCTTGGGAGATGGTCCTCCCGGATTCCGACGGAATTCCTCGTGTTCCGCCGTACTCAGGATCCTCCTAGGTGCTTTCCAAATTTCGTCTACGGGGTTTTTACCCTCTTTGACGGACTTTTCCAAATCCTTCGACTATCTGAAAAAACTACCATATCGGAGTCCTACAACCCCAACAAGCAAGCTTGTTGGTTTGGGCTGTTCCCGTTTCGCTCGCCGCTACTAAGGGAATCGAATTTTCTTTCTCTTCCTGCAGGTACTTAGATGTTTCAGTTCTCTGCGTCTACCTCTAATCAGCTATGTATTCACTGAAAAGTAACATCCTATAAAAGATGTTGGGTTTCCCCATTCGGAAATCTCTGGATCAAAGCTTACGTACAGCTCCCCAAAGCATATCGGTGTTCGTCCCGTCCTTCATCGGCTTCTAGTGCCAAGGCATCCACCATGCGCCCTTATTCACTTAACCTTCTCAACCTTACGGTTGGGTTTTTGACGTTGTTTCTAGCGATAGAAACGCGATCAAAGATAAAATAAATAAAGTAATTGGAATCATGTAACAATCATCCAACACAATGTTCTTGGTTTGTTATATTTCTTTTCTTCAATATCCAGTTTTCAATGAGCAAAATACAATTAAATTGAGAGTAAACCTCTCAAAACTGAACAAAGAGCAAACGATGTGTAGTTTCCGTGATGTTTGATTGGCAAATGATGAAACATCATTGCGTCAAACAAATTCCTTAGAAAGGAGGTGATCCAGCCGCACCTTCCGATACGGCTACCTTGTTACGACTTCACCCCAATCATCTATCCCACCTTAGGCGACTGGCTCCAAAAAGGTTACCTCATCGACTTCGGGTGTTACAAACTTTCGTGGTGTGACGGGCGGTGTGTACAAGGCCCGGGAACGTATTCACCGCGGCATGCTGATCCGCGATTACTAGCGATTCCGGCTTCATGTAGGCGAGTTGCAGCCTACAATCCGAACTGAGAGAGGTTTTAAGAGATTAGCTCAGCCTCGCGGCTTGGCGACTCGTTGTACCTCCCATTGTAGCACGTGTGTAGCCCAGGTCATAAGGGGCATGATGATTTGACGTCATCCCCACCTTCCTCCGGTTTGTCACCGGCAGTCTCGCTAGAGTGCCCAACTAAATGATGGCAACTAACAATAAGGGTTGCGCTCGTTGCGGGACTTAACCCAACATCTCACGACACGAGCTGACGACAACCATGCACCACCTGTCACTTTGTCCCCGAAGGGAAAGCTCTATCTCTAGAGTGGTCAAAGGATGTCAAGACCTGGTAAGGTTCTTCGCGTTGCTTCGAATTAAACCACATGCTCCACCGCTTGTGCGGGCCCCCGTCAATTCCTTTGAGTTTCAGTCTTGCGACCGTACTCCCCAGGCGGAGTGCTTAATGCGTTAGCTGCAGCACTGAAGGGCGGAAACCCTCCAACACTTAGCACTCATCGTTTACGGCGTGGACTACCAGGGTATCTAATCCTGTTTGCTCCCCACGCTTTCGAGCCTCAGCGTCAGTTACAGACCAGAGAGTCGCCTTCGCCACTGGTGTTCCTCCATATATCTACGCATTTCACCGCTACACATGGAATTCCACTCTCCTCTTCTGCACTCAAGTTTCTCAGTTTCCAATGACCCTCCCCGGTTAAGCCGGGGGCTTTCACATCAGACTTAAGAAACCGCCTGCGCTCGCTTTACGCCCAATAAATCCGGACAACGCTTGCCACCTACGTATTACCGCGGCTGCTGGCACGTAGTTAGCCGTGGCTTTCTGGTTAGATACCGTCAAGGGATGAACTTTTTACTCTCATCCTTATTCTTCTCTAACAACAGAGTTTTACGATCCGAAAACCTTCTTCACTCACGCGGCGTTGCTCGGTCAGACTTTCGTCCATTGCCGAAGATTCCCTACTGCTGCCTCCCGTAGGAGTCTGGGCCGTGTCTCAGTCCCAGTGTGGCCGATCACCCTCTCAGGTCGGCTATGCATCGTGGCCTTGGTGAGCCGTTACCTCACCAACTAGCTAATGCAGCGCGGGTCCATCCATCAGTGACGCAAAAGCGCCTTTCACTTTCTCTCCAGGCGGAGAAAAAGATTATGCGGTATTAGCACCTGTTTCCAAGTGTTATCCCCCGCTGATGGGTAGGTTACCCACGTGTTACTCACCCGTTCGCCACTCTTCTTTTCCGATGAACCGAAGTTCGATGAAAAAGAAGCGTTCGACTTGCATGTATTAGGCACGCCGCCAGCGTTCGTCCTGAGCCAGGATCAAACTCTCATTAAAAAGTTGAAACAATCTTTCGATTGTTAAGCTCAAAAATTTTGCTAGCTAAATTGCTTGCTTGTAATGTTCACTTCTATCTAAATAGAAGCGTCCTACACTTTTGGTTCGTTTTGCTTGCTTTGTTCAGTTTTCAAAGGTCTAAAATATTGCGTTAACAACTCTTATATCTTATCAGTTATACGAATGTTTGTCAACATTTTTTTGAATTTTTTTCATTAAATTATGAATCAAATTCGCGTGGCGACGTCCTGCTCTCACNCGTTGTTTTAGCAACCTTTATATATTATCACCTTAACAGATTAATGTCAACAACTTTTTAATATTTAATAAAAGTTTTTTATCTGCTGTGCTATCAGCAACTTTTATATACTAACAAATAACATTGTTATTTGTCAATTGTTTTTTTATCTTTCTTTTTAAAAGTGATACGCTACAGTTCTATATTTATACGTCTTGCTTCAACAGTTAATAATATACCAATTTTCTACAGCCGAGTCAATAGCTAGAACGTTGATAAATCAACGTTTCTATTTAGAGCCCTTTCTTCTATCAACCACTTCGTTTTCATCCGTTATTATCCGTAAAATAAACCCTTATATCCTTATAAAAACAAATAACGTTCGTTAATTTGCTCGTTTGTCCTTTGTTTTTTCTTTTAATTTCTTATATTATCTAAAGATTGATAGTTATTTTATCTATTTATTCATTTTTTTGATAATATAGGGTTAGATAAAACTATTAGGAGGTTGTCTTATGAAAATATTAGTAGCAGATGATGATAAAGAAATTGTAGAGTTAATTAGTATTTATCTTCATAATGAAGGATACGAAGCAGTAAAAGCTTACGATGGCAAAGAAGCCATGGAGTACGTTCGTTCAACACCCGATATCGGTTTATTAATTTTAGATATCATGATGCCTGAATTAGATGGCATGCAAGTTGTTAAAGCGCTTCGTAAAGAATCACAAATTCCAATTATTATGTTAACAGCAAAAACAACTGATATGGATAAAATTAAAGGGCTGGTTGCAGGCGCAGATGATTATATTACAAAACCATTTAATCCACTTGAAGTCATGGCTCGGGTCAAATCGTTATTACGTCGGACAAAGATGACTGCTGCCAGTGAACAACCCGATATTTTAGAAGTTCGATCATTAATTATTAATCGTGATTCTCATGAAGTAAAAACATTGGATGGCGGAGATATTCAACTGACTGCATTAGAATTTGGAATTCTTTATCTTCTAGCGTCTCATCCAAATCGTGTGTTTAGTGCCGATGAAATTTTTGAACGGGTATGGAAACAAGAAAGTGTCGTTTCCGCAAAAACAGTGATGGTTCACGTGAGTCATTTGAGAGATAAGATAGAAGAAGCTACTGGTGGCGAAAAAATCATTCAAACCGTTTGGGGAGTTGGATATAAAATAGATGCCAAATAACAAAATAGAAAAACGAAAACGAATCACATTGACCTCAAAGGAGATTAGTGAACTTTTTGCAGAAGCAATCGTCACAATTGTTTTGTTAATTTTACTTAACATTGCGATTATTGTCATCTTTTCTTCGATTGTGAATCATTTTCCTTCATTAAATGATGCTATTTTTGAAACGCGAAATAGTTTTGTGCGAAATTTTGATTCGACAATTTTTTTAAGTGGTAGAAATTTAGTCATTCCTCTCTTTATTATTCTTGATACTTTAATTTTATATTGGCGCTTAATTCGTCGTTACCGTCAAATGCAATTACGGCATATTATTACTGAGCTGCATTACATTGCCAGCGGGAATTATGATCACCGTATCCCATTTGAACTTAGTGGTGATTTAAGTCGGATTGTCACGAGTATTAACGGTCTCGTCGACAGTACGGTCGCAGCCATTGAAGAAGAGCGTCGGATTGAACAATCGAAGGATGAATTAATTACAAATGTGAGCCATGATATCCGCACACCTTTAACATCTATTATTGGTTATCTTGGGTTAATTGAAGATCGACAATATCGTTCTGAAGAAGATCTATTAAAATACACGCATACCGCTTATGTAAAAGCTAAACAAATGACTTCTTTAGTGGAAGATTTATTCGAATATACCAAAGTTCGCCAACCTGGTGTTCCGATTCATACAATGAACTTTGATATGGTACAACTTTTGGAACAACTCGCCATTGAATTTGAATTAGAAGCCAGTCGGAAGGGAATTGACATTCAAGTAGTGACCAGTGCGCCACAGTTATTAATGGATGGTGACACGGATAAATTAGTTCGGGTGTTTAACAATTTAATTACAAATGCGTTGAAGTATGGTAAAGGAGCTACTCTAATCTTGATTGAGATTGAAAAAGTCGGAACTGAGGCGATTATTCGTGTGAAAAACAATGGGAAGATGATCCCTAAGCATTCCTTAGATTCTCTTTTCAATCGCTTTTACCGTGTGGAAGAGTCACGATCACAAGAAACGGGTGGTACTGGCTTAGGGCTTGCCATTTCACAAAGCATTATTGCGTTACATGGCGGTTACATTTATGCCCAATCAAATCAAGATTGGACATCCTTTATCATCCATTTACCACTTAGTCATGTGAAACGTACAAAAAAATCAGAGAATAGTTGACGAAAGAGCCGTTTTCCGCTATGCTAAAGCAAATAAAATGAATATTCAAGCAGAGAATCTAGTACGTAGTGTTTCTATTTCAATAGAGAGCTGATGGTTGGTGAAAATCAGTATAGAACAAGACCGAATCCAATTCTTATCATGCTTCTTTTGAAAGAAAGACCTACTTCTCAGGTTACGAGAGAAACAAGGGCGGCAAATTGTCGAACTTGGGTGGTACCGCGAATAATCTATTTCGTCCCAAGCTATAGCGAGGGATGGAATAGTTTTTTTTATTTTATTTACTAATTTGAGGAGGAAAAATAAAATGTTAGACATCAAAATGATTCGCCAAAATATGGAACTTGTCGAGCAAAAGTTAATCGCGCGTGGTGTGGCCCCTGAAGTATTGATCCACTTTTTAGCACTTGATGAAAAGCGTCGCGAGTTGCTTGTACAAACAGAAGAACTGAAAAAATATCGCAATGAGGTCTCTGGTGCGATTGCGACGTTAAAACGGGAAAAAGTCGATGCGACGGATAAAATTACCGAAATGAAAGCAGTCGGTGAACAAATCAAAGACTTAGATACTCGTTTGCAAGCGATTGATGATGAGTTACAAGCAATTGCTACTACATTACCAAATTTAGCACATGAAAGCGTGCCGGTTGGAAAAGATGAAGAAGACAACATTGAAGTACGTCGTTGGGGTACTCCCGGAGAATTGGATTTTGAGGCTAAACCACACTGGGAAATTGCGGAAAACTTAGGGATTTTAGACTTTGAGCGCGGCGCAAAAGTTACTGGTAGCCGTTTTGTGTTCTACAAAGGCTTAGGTGCTCGTCTCGAACGGGCATTATATAACTTCATGTTAGATCAACATATTTACGAGCATGGCTACACTGAAATGATGACGCCCTATATCGTTAATAGCCAATCAATGTTTGGTACAGGACAATTCCCGAAATTTAAAGAAGATGTTTTCCAATTGGCGGATACTGATTTCACTTTAATTCCAACCGCTGAAGTACCGTTAACGAATTACTATAGTCAAGAAATTTTAGAACAAGATTCGCTACCGATTTCTTTAACTGCCTTGAGTCCCGCTTTTCGTTCAGAAGCAGGAAGCGCTGGTCGCGATACTCGTGGTTTAATCCGTCTTCATCAGTTCAATAAAGTAGAAATGGTTAAATTCAGCGATCGGGAACATTCTTATGAAGCCTTAGAGCAAATGACCGCCGACGCCGAGAGTATTTTGCAAAAATTACAATTACCTTATCGCGTTTTAACATTATGCACCGGAGATATGGGTTTTTCAGCTGCGAAAACGTATGATTTAGAAGTATGGATTCCAGCACAAGATACTTTCCGTGAAATTAGCTCTTGTTCGAACTGTGAAGATTTCCAAGCACGCCGGGCGATGATTCGCTACCGTGATGATCAAGGGAAAATTCACTACGCTCATACTTTAAACGGCTCTGGTTTAGCAGTAGGTAGAACCGTTGCAGCTGTTTTAGAAAACTATCAAAATGCCGATGGAACGGTTACCGTGCCTGAGGTCCTTGTTCCGTATATGGGTGGCATCACACGTATCGAAAAAATATAATCATCCGATTAATCTTTGTATAAGGAAATTCTTATACGAAGATTAATCTTTTTTTTATTGAGCTTATATTACAAAAGTGTTACATTATTATTAATATTAAGAATAATGATGTTAGAGGTGCTTAGAGTGATCGATAAAAAAATAACTCCTGCGACTAATAGGAGTGAACGACGACAACTTCAACAAAAAAAACAATCAAAAAAAATGTATTCGCGTTTTGTTTTCTTCTCCCTATTAACAGCCATCATCATTGGCTCAGGTCTTGGCCTGTTATACTTCTTAGAACAACAACGAATGAATGAAAAAATTGCGTCCGAAACACAAGAAATACTGAAAAAAAATCAACAAAGACAAGTACAAAGCGGTTTTGAAACGAACGAAATGATTACTGAAAAAAATAATCTGACTAAAGTCACTTATATCCCAAAAGAAAAAGATAGCTTACCTATTGAGAACATCGAAGAAAGAATGTCTACCTTAATGAATCAAGCCGCGAAAAAATATAAAGGAAACCAACACACAATCCTCATCGGCAGGATTGGTTCCGAAAACTATACGGAGAAATTGGCTTCTTATAGTGTGATGGTTGATACGTATCAATGGCAAGTCGATACTACTACTTTTAAAAATATCGGGACCGTTGAAGATGAGCCTACTTACATCAATCAAAAAACGGAACAAGCTGTTACGATTGAGGAATTAATTGTCGAAGACGCCAATCTACTTGGTATCCAACAAGTGATTCAACAACAAATTTTAGATGATGCTGAAAATCCAAATGATGTGATTGACGCAGTGTTAAATTTACCTCGAATTAATTGGGAAACAAAAATGACGTATCAACCCGATGCTCTACACGTTGTACTTCCCGAAAATGAAACCGGCGTTACTGAAATCACACTATCGTATCAACAGATCCAACCGTTTATTCAAAAAGAATTAGTCAATCCCGCATTCTTAAATGAAGAAGCAACGGGACTAGATCCTAATCAAAAATATATTGTGTTAACTTTTGATGATGGCCCTATGCCGCATACCACAACTAACGTTTTAGATGTTTTACAAGAAAAAAACGTCAAAGCTACGTTCTTTTTACTTGGTCAAAATGCGAAAAAGCATCCTGATCTAGTGAAAAGAATGCATGAAGAAGGTCATGAAGTCGGTAGTCATTCCTACTCTCACCCACTTTTGACAAATCTTTCAAAAGAAGCGATTGAAAAAGAAGTCCAGCAAACCGATCGCGCCATTTTTGAAGCAACCGGCGTTTTACCACGAACATTTAGACCACCTTATGGAGCCGTAAATGCCGATGTGGCAGCGATCATTGGTAAACCGATTATTCAATGGAATATTGATTCAATGGATTGGCATTCGAAACAAAAAAATGCAACCATTCAGATGATTGATCAAACAGCTTCTGAAGGTGGTATTGTCTTAATGCACGACATTCAGCCTTCTACTGTTGATGCACTACCACGAATCATTGATAATCTTAGAGAGCAAGGATACCAATTCGTCACGGCCGAGGAATTGATGGAATCAAATATCCGTCCCTTATATCAATATTTTAGTCGTCATGATTTTCGTAAAATTTGATAGATAAGTCATTCATAATCAAACAAAACCCTCAGGAAAAATATTCCTGAGGGTTTTTGTGATAGCTATTATGATAAATTGATCAAAATAGTTTTTATTGACTAATGGAAATAGACTAATTTTCAGGTGTTCGTACATGAGCAATCCGATAACGAAATTGATCGGCACGCGCGACACTTAACGTGAATTCGATAATTTCATTTTCCGTATTATACGTTGTCCGTCTTAAACTTAAGACAGGAGATCCTTCAATAATTTGCAATTGTCTCGCATCTTTTGACTTAGCGATCGTAGCAAAAAACTCTTCATTTGCTACGCGAATCGTTTGATTAAATTCTTGGGAAAATAAATCATAGAGCGGTTTTTGCTCCAGTAATTCCCTTGTCAGCGTCAAAAATTTTTTAGCTGGTAAATAAGAGCGTTCTAACATCATCGGTTGTCCATCTGCCAAACGCAAACGTTTTAACTTAAGTAATTTTTCACCTAACGATACACCCAATCGGCCAGCCAGATATTTATTGGCTTCTACCACTTCAAATTCTAAAATTTTTGTTTCAGGTGTTTTACCTAAGGAGCGCATTTGTTCTGTGAAACTATACGAGCCCGATAAATTCGTCACTTGTTTACTTAAATCTGAAACAAACGTGCCTTTGCCATGTTGACGATAAATATAGCCTTGTTTTTCTAATTCTTGCAGTGCTAAACGGACGGTTGTACGACTTAACCCATAACGGTTGGTTAACTCTCGTTCGGAGGGTAACATGTCATTGGCTTCCATTTCCATTTCAATCTTTTCTTTTAATAAATCAACTAATTGATTATATAAAGGTTGTTTAATCATCCCTTTTTCCATTTCGACTCACCTCTTTTTCACTCTCAAACTGGTTACTACCACATCGTAAGATTACTATTAAAACGATGAATTGTCAATCAAGAAAAAGATAGGAATCGTTTAATGATAGGCATCAGAAAAAGGTGTGACAACAGTCTACTCTTTCGAAAAACGACTGTTGTCACACCTTGTTTTTTTCTTACGATTTTACTGAATAGTTTGGTGCTTCTTTTGTAATTTGAACATCATGTGGATGCGATTCTTTTAGACCGTTGCCACTCATTTGAATAAATTGAGCTTCTTCGCGTAACTGTTCTAAATCACCTGCTCCTACATAACCCATACCTGAGCGTAAACCACCAATCATTTGGAATAAGATATCCGCCGCGCTACCTTTATAAGCAACTCGACCTTCGATTCCTTCAGGGACTAACTTATTCGCTTCGTTAACGCCACTTTGGAAGTAACGATCACTTGAGCCTTTTTCCATCGCGCCTAATGAACCCATCCCACGATACGTTTTAAAACGACGACCTTGATAGATTTCGAACTCACCTGGTGATTCATCCGTTCCTGCTAACATACTACCTAGCATGACAGCATGACCACCCGCAGCTAATGCTTTTACGATATCACCTGAGTATTTAATCCCACCGTCTGCAATAATCGTTTTGCCATATTTACGAGCCACAGATGCTGCGTCATAAATCGCTGTTAATTGAGGCACACCAACTCCTGCTACTACACGGGTCGTACAAATAGAACCTGGTCCAATTCCGACTTTTACGACATCTACTCCGGCATCGTAAAGAGCTTTCGTTCCAGAAGCTGTCGCAACATTTCCGGCAATTAACGTGGCTTGTGGGAATTGCGCACGAATCTCGGAAATTTTCCGTAAGACTCCTGCACTATGACCATGAGCTGTATCGATAATAATCGCGTCTGCTCCTGCTTCGAGTAAGGCTTCTGCTCGCTCAAACGTATCACTTGTCACACCGACTGCGGCAGCAACTAATAAGCGTCCATGTTCATCTTTGGCAGCATTCGGGAATTCAATTACTTTTTCAATATCTTTAATGGTAATTAAACCACTTAGACGTCCGGCTTCATCCACGATTGGGAGTTTTTCAATTTTATGTTTTTGTAAAATCTTTTCAGCATCTTTCAGCGACGTACCGATTGGCGCTGTGACTAAGTGTTCTTTTGTCATCACTTCTGAAATTGGAATATGATAATCGGTCACAAAACGTACATCGCGGTTTGTAATAATCCCAACTAATTTACGGTTTTCGAGCGTTTCAACAATTGGTACACCACTAATACGATAATTAGCCATTAATTTTTCAGCATCGGCAACTAAATGATCCGGTGTTAAGAAGAATGGATCAATAATCACACCGCTCTCAGAACGTTTAACTTTCCGAACTTCATCCGCTTGTTCTGCCACACTCATATTTTTATGAATGACGCCTAAACCACCCTGGCGCGCCATCGCAATCGCCATCTTGCTATCTGTTACGGTATCCATACTGGCACTCATAATTGGAATATTTAATTTGATATTTTTTGCTAATTGAATACTTAAATCAACATCATTTGGTAATACGTGACTTTCTGCTGGTACTAATAAGACATCATCAAACGTTAATCCTTTTTTTGCGAATTTTGTTTCCCAGTTGGACATTTTCGTAACCACTCCTCGTTTTTTGTGTTGCTAATCAAAATAGCAAAATTTTATTCAGAAGTCAACTATCCAATCAGAACATTAAAACTTACTCATTAAATCATTCGGAAACTGCCGATAATAATGCTTATCAACACGTGAACGATTGATGGATTTAAAAACCAAAAAAACCTCCCAAAGTAAGCAAAGGTTGCTTATTTCGGGAGATTCTCGTTAACATAATATTCGATATTCGCAGTGTAGATGTTTAGTCATCGACTATTTTTTAGGAACATCTGCTCTTGGTAAAGCTAAACTACCAACGATATTATATTTTTTCTTTAAATAATAACGAATTCCTAGTGCTGAACCACCGACAATCACTAAGCCTAATGGTGGTAAGATAATATTAATAAATGGTGGGATGAGTGCTGAGACTCCAATAATTAAGACCCAAGCTAAAAACGCGCCTCCTAAAATCAATAAAATCTTCCATAATTTTGGCCGCTTGCTCTTATCAGCACCTGGTCGTTCATATTGATACACATATTTGTACATCAAATAAAAGACCCAGCCCCCAAATCCTGCCATGAGGAACAACGTGATTAAACCGTAAACTTCAACGCTATTTCTGAAAAACAATCCCATTGTGCCAAGCATTAAACCAAATACCCCTAAAATCAATAAGGCATTATCCAACCACATAAACACTGGTTTCGTCTCTTTGACTTCTTCTGGTTTATTCAAAATGGCTTCGGTTCTTTCAGAAACTGTCCCAAATAACTGACGTGCCGTCCGACCTGTTTTTTGTTCTTGCACTAGTAGCGGTAACATATCATGTAACGCCACGGCTTTTTCTTCTTCCGATAAATTCGCTGCTGCTAACGATTTTTTTAAGTCAAAAATATATTGTTGATTTTTCTTCGTTAATTCTTGTTCTAACGCCCGATTTTCAGCGACGTAATTTCGTACTATTTCTGGATCCATTCTCGATTGCCCCCTTCTTTGCCTTTGACGCTTAGTTGATTCTTGTTTTATGATTAGACGTTAAAACGAAACAGCATAACATCGCCGTCTTTCACGATGTACTCTTTTCCTTCTAAACGAACACGTCCGGCTTCTTTCGCTGCTTGCATTGAACCATACTCACTTAAGTCTTCAAAAGAAACAGTTTCGGCACGAATGAATCCTTTTTCAAAATCGGAGTGAATAATACCGGCTGCTTGAGGTGCTTTGATGCCTTTGGTAAACGTCCAAGCACGAACTTCTTGCTCACCTGCCGTAAAGTATGTTGCCAATCCTAGTAAATCATAGGCTGCACGAATCAATTGATCTAAGCCAGATTCTTCAATCCCTAGGGCTTCTAAGAAATCGGCTTTGTCTTCTTCATCAAGTTCAGCAATTTCTTCTTCCGCACGGGCACAAACAACAATGACTTCCGCATTTTCGCTCGCTGCAAATTCACGGACTTGTTGAACGTATGGATTGCTGTCTGCATCTGCCACTTCATCTTCCCCAACGTTTGCTACGTACAAAACAGGTTTTGTCGTTAATAAAAACAACCCTCTGACAATTTTTTCTTCGTCTTCGGTAAATTCAATGGAGCGCGCAGAGTGTCCTTCTTCCAAAACAGGTTTGATTTTTTCTAAAACCGCAAGCTCTGCTAAAATATCTTTGTCTCTGGCTTTCGCCATTTTAGCAACTCGTTGATGCCGTTTCGTAATAGAATCTAAATCGGCTAAGACTAATTCTAAATTAATCGTATCAATGTCTTCTAATGGATTAACCCGTCCTTCAACGTGCGTAATATTGTCATCATCAAAACAGCGAACGACATGACAAATCGCATCGACTTGGCGAATATGGCTAAGAAATTGATTTCCTAGTCCTTCCCCTTTACTCGCACCCTTCACAATTCCGGCAATATCCGTAAATTCAAATGTTGTTGGGACTGTCTTCTTTGGTTTCACTAATTCTGTTAAACGTTGTAGGCGGCTATCTGGCACTTCTACCATTCCTACATTGGGATCAATCGTCGCAAATGGATAATTTGCTGCTTCGACTCCTGCTTTCGTAATTGCATTGAATAACGTCGATTTCCCTACATTTGGTAAGCCGACAATTCCTGCTGTTAATGCCATCTCTTCTTCACTCTTTCCTATGCTTTTTCTAAAATCTTCTTCATTTTTTTCTCAAACTCACGCCGAGGCATCATGACCATTTGGCCGCATTTGACGCACTTAATTTTGATATCAGCACCCATTCGAATAATTTCCCACCGATTCGTCTGACACGCGTGCGGTTTTTTCATTTCTACAATATCGCCAAAATCATACATTCTAAACGACTCCTTTATTGCTTATGCTTCGTCAAAAGAAATGTTCAACAAATCGAGAATTCGCGTTAAATCACTTTGGGAAAGATACTCAATTTCAATCTTCCCTTTGCCTTTTTTCTCATGAATTTCGACATTTGTTCCAAATTTGTCCATCAACTGTTCTTCGCTCTCACGTAAATAATAAGGTTTTTCTTGAATAATACGCGAAACTTTCTTTTTCGACTTATCATCATTCATCGCAGAAACTAGCTGTTCAAGTTGACGCACGGTTAGATTTTCTTTGACGCAACGATTAGCTAATTTTAACATTTGTTCTTTGTTTTTTAAACCTAGAAGTGTTCGTGCTTGTCCCATTGATAACCGATCATCTTGTAGCATTTCTTTGACCAATTTCGGCAAGGTCAACAACCGTAAATAGTTTGCGACATACGGCCGACTTTTCCCTAAACGAGCCGCCACTTCTGCTTGAGTTAACTTTAAGTTCGTCATGAGCATTTCGTAAGCTTCTGCTTCTTCTAACGCATTTAAATCTTCTCGTTGCAAATTTTCTAAAACGGCTACTTGCATCATCGCTTCTTCATCAAAGTCACGAATAATGGCCGGGATCGTTTCTTTTTGTGCTAATTTAGATGCACGGAAACGACGTTCACCCGCAATAATTTCATACCCCTTAACGGCTGATTCACGCACAATAATCGGTTGAAACACTCCTGAATGAGCAATCGAACTTGCTAATTCCTTTAAGGAGTTTTCATCAAATGTTTTTCTGGGTTGGTAAGGATTGGGACGCAACTCATTTAATGAAATTTCAATTACGGATTCTTTTTTGACATCGACTTCTTCTAAACTCGCTAAATCTTGAAATAAAGCGTCAATTCCTTTGCCTAAAATTTTCCCTTTATTTTTCACGAGTTAACACTTCCTTTGCTAGCGCTTGATACACTTCGGCTCCTTTTGAACGGATATCATAATCAATAATCGACATCCCATGACTTGGAGCTTCTGATAAACGAATATTGCGGGGAATAATCGTATCATATACTTTTTCTTGGAAATAACGGCGAACTTCTTCCACCACTTCTGCCCCTAAGTTCGTGCGGGCATCATACATTGTTAATAAAACACCTTCGATTTCTAACTCAGGATTAAAGTGTTTTTGGACTAAGCGAACGGTATTTAATAATTGACTCAACCCTTCTAAGGCGTAATATTCACATTGGACGGGAATTAAAATCGAATCACTTGCTGTAAAAGCATTGATGGTTAAGTGACCTAAAGAAGGTGGACAATCGATAAGAATAAAGTCATATTGATCTTTCACTTCGTTTAACGCCATCTTTAAACGGGATTCTCGTGCCATCATCGAGGTTAATTCAATTTCTGCTCCGGCTAATTGTAACGTCGCAGGTACAATATCTAAGTTTTCTCGAGACGTTGGGTAAATCGCATCTTGAATTGGTACTTCATTGACTAATACATCATAAATATCATGTGTCACGTCTGGTTTGCGAATGCCCATTCCACTCGTCGCATTTCCTTGAGCATCACTATCAACTAAAAGAATTTTCTTTCCAACAAACGCAAGACTCGCGCCTAGATTAACAGTAGTCGTCGTTTTTCCTACGCCACCTTTTTGATTTGCAACAGAAATAATACGTGCCATGGATACGCCTCCTATTTTAGTGGTTGCTTATTTGGTATTCCTGGTTTTCTTGGGTATTTATTTGGTGTCTCTTTTTTCTTTTCAATCATTAAGATATGACGTTCATCGCCAATTAAGGGTAAATGAATCACTTTATCTTCTACAAATTTCCCGCCTAATAAAGCAATGGCTGACTGCGCCTCTTGCAGCTCCTCATCACTCTTCGTCGCTTTTAGTGCATAGAAATAGCCTGATTTTTTAACGAGAGGCAAACAGAGCTCTGCAAGGACATTCAAACGAGCGACTGCACGCGCCGTCACGTAATCATAGCTAGCCCGTTGCTCTTTTGACTGGCCAAAGGTTTCAGCCCGATCATGGAACAAAGAGACCCCTTCTAGCTGCAATGATTGCACTAAGTGTGTTAAAAAGGTTATCCGCTTGTTCAAAGAGTCCACAATCGTGACTTTTAAGTCAGGGAAAATGATTTTTAACGGAATACTCGGGAAGCCCGCTCCTGAACCAACATCACATAAAGAGGCTTTGGGATTAAAATCGACTGCGAGTGCTAGTGTAATGGAATCATAAAAATGCTTTAAATAGACTTCTTTTTTTTCTGTAATTGCCGTCAAATTCATTTTTTCGTTCCAAGATACGAGTAGTTCATAATAGCTTTCGAATTGGTGCATTTGTTGCGCACTTAATTCGATGCCTTGTTCGTGTAATTGTTGTTTAAATTCTTCAGGTAGCATCGCTTTTTCCTTTCTTTTTCGTGAAACAGGGAATGTTTCACAGATTCGTTCTTACTTTAACGTAAATTTAGCAATCATGCAAGAGAAAGTCCGATTTCTATTGATGATTTCGCGACTTTTTTATTGTTTCACGTGAAACAAAAACAATCAATCGACAGCGGACGATTGATTGTTTTATCAGACATTATCTTTCATATAAAGACGTTTCTACTAAGTCGTATTGCGGCGTTTTTGTAAAACGTAATGTTTCAGCAAACTTGCCTTCCGTTTCAAAAATAATCACTTCATTTTCTTTCTGTAAAAACCCTTTTGGAATATACAATGACTGCTGGGCACCTTTATGCCAAAAACGTCCAATATGATGGCCATTTACTAGTACAATCCCTTTACCAAACTCTTGTAGGTTAATAAACGTATCCGCTAATTCTTCTAATGTGAAACGATATTGATAAAAAGCTGGTTGCCCCGCTTGCCACTCTTGTGAAAAATCAATCGTGAACGGTTTATCAAATGACAAACAATAGTGATCCCACTCTAACATAAAATGCAAATCACTCATCACCCCTTGGCGAATCCCTTTGCGCTGCGTCTCGGCCAACAATTTATGTCCGTAATTGACGCGACTCATATTCTCAACTAAAATATCTAATTGATTTTCTTCGTCTATCAAAGAAACAAAGAGATCTTCCCCAATCTGTTCTTGGTATTGGGTCGCAATATGCTCACCATTTACAAAAACTTGCGCACGGTCACGCCCATCAATGATACGTAATCGCTGATTATCCATCTCTTTTTGCAAGGTCGTTCGATAAAAAAGATAGCCATATGCTTGTCCCAACTCTTCCATCGTTTGCGGATACTTCGATGTTACTTTTTGACTGATCTCATCAATCACGGATACGAGACTCACTTTGTTCGTCAATGGGACATTCTCTAAAGCGAAACTCGTTTTAATGAGTGGCTCCATCTGAACGATTTCAGGAAACATCTCATGAACCATTTTTTGAATCGCATAATATTTTTCAGTCGGATTCCCCTGCTCGTCCAGTGGCGCCCCGTAATCATACGAGGTAATCTGTGGGAGATCTCTTGTTCCACGAGCTGAACAGCCATTCATAAAGCCAAAGTTTGTTCCTCCATGAAACATATACAGATTCACACTACCGATTTCCAACACTTCTTTTAATGCTTCGACCAATTCATCGGTTTCTCTCGTCACAATGGGTTCTCCCCAGCGGTTAAACCACCCATCCCAAAATTCCATACACATCAGTGGCCATTTTTTGTGATAAGATTCGTGAAATTTCTTTAATTCTGCAAAATTAGCTTTGCCTTTTGAGCCAAAATTCCCAGTTGGTAACACGCCTTCTTCGACCATACTACCTGCGCGTAATGTTGCTAGCCAAGAACCATCTGAAGTGAAGAATGGGACATTGACACCACAATCTTCCATGATTTGCTTAATCGCTTTTAAATAGTCCTTATCTTCCCCATATGAACCATATTCATTTTCAATTTGCATCATCAAAATCGGACCGCCATGAGTCACTTGTAAGGGAACGACCTTTTCTAACAATTCCTCGTAATAACGACGTACATAGGTTAAAAATACCGGATCACTGGAACGAATACGGCAGTTTTTTTCTAGCAACCATGCCGGTAATCCACCAAATTCCCATTCGGCACAAATATACGGAGTCGGTCGTAAAATAACATATAGCCCAACTTCTTGCGCTAATTGAATAAAAGAGACCACATCACTAAATCCAGTGAATGTAAAGGTTCCCTCTTCTTTTTCATGCATATTCCAAGGAACATACGTCTCAACCGTATTAAATCCCAACGCTTTTAAATTGTATAAGGAATGATACCACTCATCAGGATGAATTCGAAAATAATGAATGGCTCCCGATAAGATTTTAAATGGCTCTCCATCTAACATAAATTCTTCTTTTATTTCAAAAGTCGTCATTTTTAGGCTCCTCTCGTTAGTAAAAGGGAATGATAACAGCGACTGTTTTCATCCCCTTCTTTTTCACTAATCACATATTTTCACTTTATCATGCCACGAACTCGCCGTTTGTGCGACGACGCGATTTAAAGACTCAATATTCTCTCGTCCTTGTGTTTGTAACCATTCTCGAGTTGCTGCTTCTCCTTCTTTAATGAACGGCTCTACGCCATTTTTCCACGTTGCACGACCGCATAATACTCCATTAAAAGTCGAACCGGCTTCTTTCGCAAATCTTAGTGTCTCTTGGAATAACGCTGCCGAAACGCCCGCACTCAAGAAAATGAATGGTAAGTTCGTAGCATCGCTTTGTTCTTTAAATAAGCGCAGTGCTTCTTCACGGGTATAAACAACCTCACCCTCAGCGAAGCCTTCGACGTAATTCATATTCACCGGAACTTCCACTTTTAAGACATCAACTTTATATTGTGGTTTCGAAAATTCACGCATCATCGCATTGACTTTGTGTCCTTTCACTCGAGCAAATGCGACGGATTGATTGTCGGAAATGGTCGCATCATAAGATAACAGTTCCAAATAAAAGGGTAAGTCTTCTGCTAAACATTCACTTCCTAGACGCTCAATAAACACATGTTTTTTATGGTTAATCGCCGGATCTTCATCGACATCATAATAAAGTAAGAACTTTATCGCATCTGCTCCTTGTTCTTTCAAACGAATAACAGACCAATCTTCTAGTAAATCAGGGAGTCTTCCAGGAGTCGTAGCATCATAACCTGTTTTTTCATAGGCTAACAACAACCCTGCTTCTTCATGACGTGCACGGGTAGCTGGTAAACCATATTCAGGGTCTAACAAAATCGATGATGCATAAGGCGTTAGTTCTTCTGAGACAAGCGTCTTAAATGCCTCGATTTGCTCCCCTGTCGCTTCTTCCCCAAAAGCTTGAATCATTTTCTTCATCGCACCTCGTTGATCGATTGCGAGGGCGCCAATACGTCCGTCTTTTGTGGATAGTCGGTCCATTGCTGCTTTTTTTCCTTGCGTTAAATATAACATCTTGTCTCTCCTATCTCATTTGTTTTTTTATTGTTCATATGGATGAATCGTAACACCTTTAACGACTCGATTCACCGTTCCAGTCGGTGAAGGCGTATCTGGTGTATTGCCAACTTTTACGGATGACAATAGCGAAATCGTTTGGGCAAACAGAACATCTACTAAAGCAAGATAGCCATCGGGTAACAAGTCAGTCCCTGTTACAACTTCAAAACATTCCCCTGAAAAGTCGATTGTTCCTGGTTGACCGATACCGATTACTCCAGCAGCAATCTGATCGCCACTCACTTCTTCTAAGATGTCGCAGTCATATTGACGCGTGTAGGGTTGATTACTCATAAAAACAAAAATTAAGGTTTTCTCATTCACAAACGATTTGGGGCCATGACGAAATCCGAGCGAAGAGTCAAACACGGTCGTGATTTTTCCTGCGGTCAACTCTAATACTTTTAATTGAGCTTCGCGCGCAAGTCCTGCTAAGCTCCCAGATCCTAGATACACAATCCGATCAAATTCACGATCGACAAATGATTTAATCTCAGCTTCGCGCTGCAAGACTTCTTGACCTAGCGTCAGCATATTTTGTACATGTTTACTTTTTTCGAGTAATGAATAACGGGAATCAAAGACGAGTAGTGCGGTTAATGTCATACATGAAAAGCTCCCCGTCATGGCAAACCCTTTGTCATTGGAGTCTTCTGGCATCAGTAATAATAAGTTGCGTTCATCTCCAAGAGCAGCTTTTGCCAATGCACCTTCTTTCGCACAAGTAATCGTAATATGATAACTATTTTTAATGAGTTGATTGGCTAGTTTGACCGCTGCGACACTTTCCGGGCTATTCCCACTACGTGCAAATGAAACTAGAATCGTCGTATCATCGGGATTGAGATATTGTAACGGTGCGGCAACAATATCGGTCGTTCCAGCACTTTGAAATAAAAAGTTCTCGTGATCGCCGTATTCATTCAAATAAGGTACTAAAATATCACCCACATACTGAGAAGTGCCTGCACCGGTAAAAATAACTCGCACACGACTCGTTGTATTTTTTTTCACGCTCGCTAAAAATGACGTTACTCGTTCGTAGGCCTTTTCATAATTTTCTAACGTTTCTTGCCATAATTTGGGCTGTTGATGAATCTCGCTAGTCGTAATTTCAGCGCCCAACCTCGCTAGTTCTTCTTTCGTTAATTGATACATTTTTATCCCTCCATCGTCATCCTTTTTAAAAATTAACTGGTTACTACCACAATATGAGTTTACTATATTAAAAAATGATAGTCAACTTTAAAAAGGTTTATTATCGCGGTTCTCTCTTATTTTTATTTATTCATAAAAATATTATGAAAGAAACCACCTGCTAAGAAAGAACGCTCAGCAAGTGGTTGTCTCTTTGTTACTATTCGTCTTCGTCTTCATCATCCGTCATCGCAGCTAAGCGATCATTTATAAGTGAAATCCCTGCCTTTGATTCTTCGACAATGTCGCCTTTTGAGCCAATCATCTCACCATTAATATAACTGATGATCATTGGCATATTCATTCCTGAATATAATTCAAATGACCACCCTGTCATTAACAATTGGGTTGCCACATTGCATGGCGTTCCTCCTGCTAAATCACAAAAAATGGTAAAATCATCCAGGTTATGAAGCACGGATTCCAATTTTTCTTGAAATTCTTTGGGCCCTTCTGCAGGTAATAAACAGACTGAATGGATATTACTTTGTGGTCCCATAATCATTTCAGTACTCTGTTTTAAATGTTCACTAAACGTCCCATGACTGATTAAAACTAATTGGCTCATTTATATTACGCTCCTACTATTATTTATTTCGAAATCACACCTAATGCCGATAAAGCAATACAAACAAATAATACGATGAAAATCGCACGTGTTGCTGTCATATTTTTTCTACCTAGTAACCAGTACACACAGCCAACGATTGCTGCTGGGAATAAACGCGGTAAAATCATATCTAAGTTATTTTGGATGTTTAATGTTACATCCCCTAAACTTGGTGCCCAAGCAATTTTCACATTAATCATCGTTGCCACAAGGGCTCCTACCATGAATACTCCCATTAACGTTGCCGCATCAGTTAAAGCAGTTAAGCGATGTTGCATCGTGGTTACCAAACTCACACCTTCTTTGTAAGCAAATTCCAATTGCTTCCAACGGAATACAATCACTGCTAATTGAGCCGCAATCCAGATGAAAATGCCGACAGGATTCCCTTGAATCGCCATATTTGCTGCTAGTGCTCCAAAAATAGTTGGAATTAATGCCCCAAAAATGGAATCCCCAATTGCCGCAAAAGGTCCCATTAAACCAGCTTTAATCCCTGAAACCGTATCAATGCCATCAATACCTTCTTTTTCCTCAATCGCTAAGTCAATACCTGTTACAATCGTATTCAAAAAGTTCGAGGTATTGAAGAATTGCGAGTGCGCTTTCATTGCTGTCTTTAATTCTTCTGTCCCGTCACCGTACATCTTACGAAGCTGCGGTAAAATATGGTATAAGTAACCAGATCCTTGCATCCGCTCATAGTTCCATCCTAATTGGAATGTCAGGATATTTCTAAGGTTAATTTGTTTAAAATCCTCTTTTGTTAATTTATAATTAGATTTCGTCATCTTCGATTTCCCCCTCAACAGATGCTTGTGAAGCTCCTTGTGGTGCTACTGGTCCACCGATATTATTTTTGTAACTAATTGCAGCTAATGCAAAACCAATAATTGCAATTCCTAACATTGGCAATCCGTTAAAGATACCTGAAAATTCTTCGACAACCGTTGCCACACTTCCACCTAAGAACTGAATATTACCAAATACGGTCGTTAATAAGGCCGTGATAACAAAGCCTAATGCGAGATAAGGGAAGTGTTTTTTTACTGGTAAATAACGTAATAAAATTGCAAACCCGACAGCAGGTAACACTGCTCCTGCCACAGACAACCCGTCTCCTAACCATTTTAAATCACCGTTTAAAATCGCCACGACACTTTCAACTAATTCGCCACCAAAAGCTAATGCTAAAAATACTGGCAACATCCGAGAAAGAGACCATGGAATCGCACCTGCTAAATAATTTCGTTCAATCCCTTTATAGTTAAAGTTTTCAACGTGAGCATCAATCCGGTGCGCAAAATACGTATTCGTAAAGCGTCCTAAAATATCCATTTGAATCATTAATGCTGCTACTGGAACCGCAATTGTCGCAATCGCTTGTTCAGGATCCCAACCGAGTGACACAGAAAATGCTGTTGCTAAAACCGTTCCAGAGTTGGCATCAATCCGTGATGACCCTCCAAACGTCCCAACCCCTAAAATGGTTAGTTGCATGGCACCCCCAATTAATAATCCTGTTTTTAAATCGCCCATCACAAGCCCTGCAAAGAAACCTGCAAAAACGGGAGAACTGATTGAAGAATAAAACTGTAATTCATCGAGAATTTGATACCCTGCATATAATGATAATAATAATATCTGCCACCATTGAATCGCCATGTAATTTTCCCTCCTTATTTGTTTAACAGACTCATAAATTGCTCAATCCGATCATTTGGTACCATTTGTGAAACCAAGCGTACTCCTTTCTCATCTAATTTTTTAAATGCCTCTACATCCTCGTCTACAACATTAATCGATTTCGTAATCGAGCGTGTTTCAGGAGTTTGAGACATATTTCCCACGTTAATCTCTTCCAACTTCACACCATGTTCGACTAATTTTAATAAGCGATCTGGACGACGAGCAACAATGAGCAAACGTTGTGAATCATATTTCCCTGCTAAAATATTTTGTGCAGCTTTTTCAATCGGTAAAATACTCAATTTTACTCCCGCAGGTGTCGCTAGTTTTAATCCACTTTTTTCAATTGCGTTTTGAGCGACTTCATCATCCACCACCATGATACGAGTAATATTCAATTTGTTCGTCCATAAATTTGCCACTTGTCCGTGAATCAATCGACCATCAATCCGTACACCAATAATTGCCATAATCTTTTTCCTCCTGACTGATTTGCTATCTCGATAGCAACCAATTTAATCTGTTACTTACCTTTAAGAAAAGATAACGATTTCATTTTGATTCAAAAAAAGAATGCCGTTTGCTAAAGATAAAATAATTTTTGATACTCAATTGAAGAAATAAAAATAAAAGCGATAAAAAATGATTAGTCTGCTTGTCCTTTTTATTTTAAAATTGAGACCATTAAACCTTTCTATCTGGTAGTAACCACAACATAAGTATAAATTATCCTGGTAATTTGTCAATAGCTTTTCTTTAAAAATCAAAAAAATATAAAACGCATACATTTTTATCTTTAACCAATAAAAAAGAGAAACGTTTACTATTAATAAGCATTCGTTTCACTTTTTATATTTTTAAACTCTAATAAAATAGATTTCTCTCTCTTGATGAAGGAATCATGAACGGGTGTCTTCAAAGTTAACTACTGGTATTATATTTTTCTTTTATTCTTCACTAGTTGTGCTAACCAATTTTGATAAAATAACACTGACTCCGCGTGCCAACAAGGGGTAATGTTCTCATTTGGATCGTTATTTTTAAAATAATTTTCAGGCACATTCGGATTTAATCCTTTCAATAAATCACGGATATACTCGTTTTTTAACGTCTCTTTAGCATATTCCAAATGACCTAAGATGTAAATCGCTCTCAAGTTTTCAGAAGCTAGAATGGTCGGACCTAGTTCCTGACTTGAAGCGACCGCTGTTAAAGGACATTGGGCAAGTTGCTCTTGTTTGACTTGCGTATAGCGTGATTGCGGATAACAAAACGTTGTCGGGAATCCTTGAACGAGAGGATGTGCTTGATTCACTTCTTGCTTAAAGACACCTGAAAGCTTCTCTTTCAACAGGTATTTATCGACACCATAAGAATAATACAAGCCTGCCATGGCTCCCCAGCAGATATAAAGCGTTGAATGACTTTGCGTTTGACTCCACTCGATTATTTCGGTTAGCTCAGACCAATAATCCACTTCTTCAAAAGGAATGGTCTCGATTGGTGCTCCGGTAATGATAAAGCCATCAAAAGACTGATCTTTAAGATCTTGTATTGTATAATAATGGGTTTCTAAATGTTCTTTTTTAGTCGTTGTACTCTCGTAAGACCCCATTTTTATTAAATAAACGGCGATTGATTGTTGACTTTTTTCTAATAATCCAAATAATTGTTCTTCCGTGACTTCTTTTTGCGGCATTAAATTAACAATTCCAATTTTTATAGGCTGAGTGGATGGATGACTTGAAGGGTTGATTTGAATGACTTTCTCCTTCAACAAGCATTTTTTTACTTGAATTTCTCCATTTTCTAGCGACATCATCGTTCCTCCTTCATTAAAAAATCATTTTTTTCGTGAATTTCTAATCAAGTTATAATATTTAAATAGAATTGTCAATCGATTGATTTAAAAAACTTTTTTACCTTTTTTAATTGACAAATGATTTTTTTGCGGTATGATTGGTCTTACAAATATTAAAACACTATGAGAAAGAAAGTAAAATGATAAGAATTTTCTAACAGAAAGCTTCGGTAGCTGAGAAGAAGCGAAACATTCCTCATTTGAAAATGGCTTTTGAGTGGGTACTTCGAATTTTTTTAGAAGTACACGGAGGTTCCCGTTAAAAAAACAGCAATATCGCTTATTTGAGCCGTATTGATCGAGGTAAAAGTGGAAACTTTTACGAATTAAGGTGGTACCATGTATTCATACATCCTTAGAAGAGACAGTTGTCTTTTCTAAGGATTTTTTTGTTTTTTAAATTAAAGGAGGAATGACGGATGTGTCAAAATATTGTCAGTCGTAGTGAAATTGTCGGGAGCTTTTTACGCCCAGAAGCATTGAAAGTGGCGAGGGATGCCTACCAAAAAGGCGAGATTTCTCTTTCTGACTTAAAAAAAATTGAAGATCAAACCATTACGGAACTTGTCGCGAAACAAAAAGACGTTGGATTGACATATGTGAGTGATGGTGAATTTCGTCGTAGTTACTGGCATTTAGATTTTTTCTGGGGATTGAATGGTGTTGAGCATACAGTGAAGGAGCAAGGATATCTTTTTCACGGGGAAGAAACAAGACCAGACTCTGCGTGGTTAGTCGATCAAATTCGTTACAATCCCAATCATCCTGTTTTTGAAGAATTTACATTCCTCACGCAACTAGTCGACGCCAAGCATATACGACAAAGTATCCCTGCACCTGCACAACTATACGCCGAACTTGTGAGAGAAGATAATGCCGCTAAAATCGATCGTTATTATGCAGATCATGAAGCGTTGTACGAAGATATTATTCAAGCTTATCGAGAAACCATCTTACAGCTTTATGCACTTGGTTGTCGACATCTTAAATTAGATGATTGTACATGGGGATTTTTTGTTGATACGTCTTATGCTGAGATTTTAAACCTCGATCAATCAGCTTTAGATGCATTACAACAAGTCTACTTACGCCTAAACAATGGAGCCATCGCAGATTTACCTGAAGATTTGATTGTGACCACTCACGTCTGTCGGGGAAATTATCACTCCACATGGGCGATGGCTGGTGGTTATGAACCCATTGGAAACACACTTTTAGCGAATGAACATGTCGATGCGTTCTTTTTAGAATTCGATGACGAACGTGCCGGTGATTTTGAACCGTTACGATTTTTACCTGAAGGCAAGAAAGTTGTTTTAGGTTTAGTGACAAGTAAATCTGGGGAGTTAGAAGAAAAAGAAAGCATCATTTCACGGATTCACGAAGCCAGTCAGTACGTTCCATTAGAACAAATTTATCTTAGTCCACAATGTGGCTTTGCCTCTACCGAAGAAGGCAATATTTTAACAGAGGAAGCCCAATGGCAAAAAATTCAGTTAATCAACGACATTACGGAAACTGTCTGGGGTCAGACATCAAAATAAAAACTTTTATCTGAGGAGGAAAACAATATGACAAAACAACATTTCGAAACAATTCAATTACACGGTGGCCAAACAATTGATCAGGAAACAGGAAGCCGAAGTGTCCCTCTTTATCAAACGACATCTTTCGTTTTTGACAGTGCAGAACAAGCAGCCAATCGGTTTAATTTAAGTGATGCTGGGAATATTTATACTCGAATTACGAATCCCACGACTGCTGTTTTAGAAGAGCGCCTGGCTTTACTTGAAGGTGGAGTTGGGGCAGTCGCTACCGCTTCTGGTTCGGCAGCCATTACGTATGCGATTTTAAATATTGCTTCCGCCGGCGACAATATTGTCTCTGCTAAAAGCATTTACGGTGGTTCGTATAACTTATTTGCGCATACCCTACCAGAATTTGGCATTACGACTACTTTTGTTGATGCAGATGAACCAACGAATGTTAAAGAGGCGATTACCGAGCAGACGAAAGCCATTTTCCTCGAGTCTTTAGGAAATCCGGATATTACCATTGCAGACATTGAAGCCATTGCTCAAATTGCGCATGAAGCGGGTATTCCTTTAATTGTTGATAATACGTTTGCGACAGCTTATTTGTTTAGACCTTTTGAATACGGGGCCGATATCGTTGTCTATTCCACGACCAAATATATCGGCGGCCACGGCGTAGCAATGGGTGGCGCGATTATTGATGCCGGAACCTTTAACTGGGATAATGGTAAATTCCCGCGTCTTGTGGAACCAGACGCAAGTTATCATGGGATTTCATGGGTCAAAGATGTCGGTGCTGCTGCTTATATTACCCGTGTGCGGACAGTCCTTTTACGCGATACAGGTGCTTGCGCCTCACCTTTTAACTCATGGTTATTATTATTAGGGTTAGAAACGCTCTCGCTTCGATTAGAAAGACATGTTGAAAATGCCCAAAAAGCAGCAGAGTTTTTGGAAAATCATCCAAAAGTGGCTTGGGTCAATTATCCAGGACTGAAAAGTAATCCTTACTACGAGTTGGCTCAAAAATATTTCCCGAAAGGCTCAAGTGCTATTTTCACCTTTGGCTTAAAAGCCGGTGGTGAAGCAAGTAAAGCATTCATTGATCATATTGAATTATTCTCTTTATTGGCCAACGTTGGTGATGCTAAATCATTAATTATCCATCCTGCCTCCACGACGCATTCTCAACTCTCTGAAGAGGAGTTACTCGCTGCAGGAATTAAACCAGAAACGATTCGTTTATCGATTGGACTAGAACATATTGATGACATTATTGCTGATTTGACTCAAGCATTAGATAAAATCTAAAAGTTGTTCCACGTGAAACAAGCCACTATTCAATTCCCAACATCATGGGTTGAATAGTGGCTTGTTCGATTTTCGTACAAAAAATAAAAAATAATCGCTATTTAAATAATGATTTTATTCGAAAGAGTATCTCCAAAAAATAACATTAACGAATCATTACTCCGCTGTTTTCGCAATTTTTCCATTTTCGATATAGACCATTAAAATACTCAAATCTGCGGGATTCACGCCGCTAATACGACTCGCTTGTGCAATCGTTTCTGGTTGGATTTTTTGTAGTTTTTGACGTGCTTCTGTTGCTAAACCATTAATCGCTGCATAATCAATCCGTTCTGGAATTCGTTTCGCTTCCATTCGTTTCAATTTATCCACTTTTTCCATCGCTTTTTTGATGTAGCCTTCGTACTTAATTTGGATCTCAAGTTGCTCAATTTCGCGATTCGTTAATGTTTCTCCTGCTGGAATAAAGGCTAGTAAATCATTGTAGCGAATTTCAGGTCGGCGCAAAATTTCACTCGCTAAAATACCATCTTTTAAGGCTGCAGAATCAATCGTTGCTAGGAACGCCTGGAATTCTTTCGTCGGTTTCATGCGAATTTTTTTCAATCGTTGCATTTCTTTTTCAACCGCTGTTTTTTTCTTGCGATAAGCAGCATATTGTTCCTCTTTCACAAGACCAATCTCGTAGCCCAGTTCCGTTAAACGTAAGTCAGCATTGTCATGACGCAAAATCAAACGGTATTCCGCACGAGAGGTTAATAAGCGATACGGCTCGGTCGTACCTTTTGTCACGAGATCATCAATCATCACGCCGATATAACCATCGCTACGTTTTAACACGAGTGGTTCTTTTCCTTGGATTTTTAAGGCCGCGTTAATCCCCGCCATTAATCCTTGGCTCGCCGCCTCTTCATAACCACTTGTTCCATTTGTTTGTCCAGCTGTATATAGATTTTCAATAACCTTCGTTTCTAATGTAGGGCGTAATTGATGAGGGACGACAACGTCATATTCAATCGCATAGCCTGTGCGCATCATTTGTGCGTTCTCTAAGCCCGCAATCGAATGTAAGACATCCATTTGGACATCTTCTGGTAGAGAAGAAGACAGTCCTTGTACATAGACTTCTTCCGTTTGACGGCCTTCAGGTTCTAAAAAGATCTGGTGACGGTCTTTATCGGCAAAACGAACAATTTTATCTTCAATTGACGGACAATAACGTGCACCCACACCTTCAACTAAGCCAGTAAACATCGGTGCGCGATGTAAATTATCTTGAATAATTTGGTGTGTTGAAGGATTTGTATACGTCAACCAGCATGGAATTTGATTTTGTAAGTACGCACTATCTGGGGTACTAAAACTAAAGTGATTCGCTTCTTCATCTCCCGGTTGAATTTCCGTTACGGAATAATCAATTGAGCTCGCTTTTATTCTTGGAGGCGTACCTGTCTTAAAGCGTTCAATTTCTAACCCTAGTTCTTTTAAATGATCCGCTAACGCAATCGATGGTTGGGAATTATTCGGCCCAGATGAATATTTTAATTCGCCAATAATAATTTCGCCACGCAAAGCTGTTCCTGCAGTAATAATCACTGCTTTTGAACGATACATGCCACCAGTAGAAGTAATGACGCCACGACAAATCCCATCTTCCACAATCAGGCGATCCACAATGCCTTGACGAAGCGTTAAATTGTCTTCTTTTTCAATCGTTGCTTTCATTTGAGTAGCGTAGGCATGCTTATCGGCTTGTGCACGGAGCGCACGAACGGCCGGACCTTTACCCGTATTAAGCATCCGCATTTGAATATAGGTTTTATCGATGTTTTTTCCCATCTCACCGCCTAAAGCATCAATTTCACGGACAACAACGCCTTTAGCTGGTCCTCCAAGCGAAGGATTGCAAGGCATAAACGCGACCATTTCTAAACTTAATGTGATGAGCATCGTTTTTAAGCCCATACGACTTGCTGCCAGTGCGGCTTCAGAACCTGCATGTCCAGCGCCTACAACAATAACATCATATGTTTCTCCTTGATAAAAATTCATGAATTGGTTCTTCCTTCCTTATTTCCCTAAGCAAAATTGACTGAATAATTGTGTGATGAGTTCATCTTGTACACTATCGCCGACAACTTCTCCTAAATAATCCCAGCAACGCGTCATATCCATTTGTACAAGATCGACCGGCATCCCTGCTTCAATCCCAGTCATCACTTCATCTAAAGCTTGAACTGCCTTTTCTAGTAAAGCAATGTGGCGAGTGTTCGATAGATAAGAGGCGTCTTTTTCACCCGTTTCTCCAGCAAAAAATAGCATTGCAATAGCGTTTTCTAAGGCGTCTAGTCCTTCACTTTCTAAAACAGAAATTGAATAAATAGGAGTCTCTCCTACGAGAGATTTGAGGTCTTTTCGATCTAATTTTGCTGGCAAGTCCGTTTTATTCAATAAAATAATCCGTTTACTGGTCGCACTCGCTTCGATAATTTGTTTATCTTCTATCGTTAGTTCTTCACTTTGATTTAAAACTAATAAAATCAAATCCGCTTCCGATAACGCTTTTCGACTCCGCTGTACCCCAATTTTTTCAACGGCATCTTCGGTCTCCCGAATTCCTGCAGTATCAATTAATTTAAGCGGTACACCGCGAACATTGACATATTCTTCGATGACATCGCGTGTCGTTCCCGCGATATCAGTCACAATCGCTTTTTCTTCTTGTAATAGATAATTTAATAAACTTGATTTCCCAACGTTTGGTCGACCAATAATTGCCGTACTTAGTCCTTCACGCAATATTTTTCCTTGTTGTGCACTCCTTAATAACGTCTCAATTTGCTGGCGAACCTGCTGTGTTTTCTCGATTAACAATTGCGTTGTCATCTCTTCAACGTCATCGTATTCCGGATAGTCAATATTGACTTCCACTTGGGCTAAGGTCGCTAAAATTTCTTGACGTAAGGCACGAATTAACGTCGATAATCGTCCATCTAATTGATTTAAGGCTAAATGCATCGCACGATCGGTTTTCGCACGAATCAGATCCATCACCGCTTCTGCTTGAGATAAATCCATCCGGCCATTTAAAAAGGCGCGCTTCGTAAACTCACCCGGCTCTGCTAAACGAGCACCTTGTCGCAAAAGGAGTTGTAAGATTTGGTTTACAACAACAATCCCACCGTGACAGTTAATTTCGACGACATCTTCTCTCGTAAACGTCTTAGGTTCACGCATCACTGAAACCATGACTTCATCGATTAATTGTTCATTTACAGGATCTACTAAGTGACCATAGTGAATCGTGTGTGTCGGCGCTTCTTGCAGCCGTTTTTGTCCTTGACGATAAATACGATCCGCAATCTGTATCGCCTCATCGCCACTCAAACGAACAATACTGATGGCTCCCTCACCAGGTGGCGTAGAAATCGCTGCAATCGTATCAAATTCTTGGGTAAACTTTGCCAATGAAAACTCCTCCTCATTTTTTGCACAAAAAAAGTGCCCACTCCACCCCTTAACGAATTAAGAAGTAGACGTTGCACTTTGACTGCTAGTCTGATTGAATTCTTGTCATAGATTAGCATATTTTTTTTATCTTTACAAGTAAGCCTTCTTTTTTATTTTTTGCGAAAATGATAAAAAAACAGTAGAATGAAGGGAGTAATAGAGAAAGAAGGGATCTTCATGAAACAACGTTATTCATCTACGGATCAAAATCCACTCGATCATATTTTATTATCTACTGGAAACGTCAATCGTTCTTATCTCGTCCGCGATCTTGTTTTTGCGACGGATGAAAAAAAAATCCATTTATTTGCAAGTGACACTGACACGGATACTCTTTTCCACGACATTATCATCAAACTAAAAGAAAAAGCACATGAATACGGTGCCGATGCGATTATTAATTGTCATTTTTCCTATGAACAAGTAGGAACCAGAGAAGCGGCATCACTGCAAATTTTTGCCTATGGTACTATCGTTCAATTTAAACCCGCGACCATCGGAGGCTAAGTCGTCGACAATTCTTCCAAACAAAAAAGGCAGCAGATACGTGAGGTATTTGCTGCCTTTTTATTGTTTCTTATTTTAATAGTATTTTTTAGCTGGTTCAACGACTAAATAACGATAAGGTTCTTCACCTTCCGAATGTGTTTTAACGTAATCTTTCTTACTTAATGCCGCATGGATTTGTTTGCGCTCAAAAGCAGGCATTGGTTCTAGAAAAATTGGACGACCAGTACGATCCACTTTTTCTGCTGTACGTTCTGCTAAACGTTGTAAGATAGCTTGACGTTTCTCGCGATAATTCCCGACATTCACCACAATCGATAACTTGTTTTTTGCTACCCGGTGAATAAAGACTTGTGCTAGATATTGAATCGCATTTAACATTTTTCCATGTTTTCCGATCAATAAGCCTTGTTTTTCCGTATCTAATTGAAAAACAATTAAATGATCTTCATGGCTCATGGTCACCGTTGCGGGGGCATCCATTTGTTTCGTTATTTCCGCTAAATAAATCGCTAATTGTTTTAAGGCTTCCTCATTGTCTAAGGATTCAAGTGTTTGAGTTCTTGTGACAGGCGAGACTTCGTTTGCTGGCTTTTCTTCTTCGACGATTGTTTGGGATATTTCAGTTGTTTGTTGCTCGACTTCCTTTAATTCTAAAGAAACTTGAGCTTCTTTTTTCCCAATTCCTAAAAATCCTTTTTTACCTTGATCTAAGATTTTGATCGTAACTTGCTCTTTCGTTACTCCTAAAAGCTTTAAACCATGTTGAATTGCAGCTTCAATGGTCGTTCCTTCATAAACTGGCATCTCTTTAACTCCCCTCTACCTCAATGACTATTTTGACTATCTTACTTTTTTCTTTTTTTCTTTGGATTTTGTGCTCTTTCTAAAGCTCTCACACGTTCTCTTTCTTTTCTAGCCATTTCTTCTCGCTCTTTCATAATCTTAAAAGGATTATTAATTAAGAGCGTTTGAACGACTTGGAAAGCATTGGAGACAACCCAATATAAAGATAACGCACTTGGTAAATTAACCGCCATCACGAAAATCATGATAGGCATAACATAATTCATTACTTTCAAACTCGCATTTGATTCTACTTGACTCATACTTGATAAATAAGTACTAGCAAACGTTAAAATAGCTGCTAAAACCGGTAAAATAAAATAAGGATCTGGCTCCCCTAATATTTTTAACCATAAAAAGCTTCCTTCACGCAATTCAGGTACCCGAGAAATCGCTTGATAAATGGCCATTAAAATTGGCATTTGAACGAGTAATGGTAAACAACCTGCATAAGGATTTACGCCATATTCCGCGTACAATTTTTGTTGTTCTTCACGGAATTTTTGTTGCGTTTCAACATCTTTAGACGCATATTGTTGCTGTAATTGTTTAATTTTTGGTTGTAGCTCTTGCGTCTTACGCATACTTTTTGTTTGGAAATGCATTAATGGTAATAAAATGATACGGATGATAAGCGTAAATAAAATAATTCCGATTCCGCGACTCCCGCCAATCGAAAGTCCTTTGACCGCTTGAGCAAACAGGTAAACAATTTTTTCCCATACGCCAGTACTCGAAGCCGAAATTTCACTTGTTCCACAAGCAGATAACACCACAACAAAAACGAGCATTGTTGTCATCAATAATAGTTGCTTTTTTTTCTTCACACGAATAATTCCTTCCTTAAGCTATTTCATGACTTTTGCAAGCTTTAATACATGTTTTAAATTCGAGTATACTTCTTGAGAGGTTAATGTCGAAACAGATGGCCTAGCAATCACAATAAAATCGAGGTCCGGTTGAATCTCTTCCCGCAACTCAAAAATACTCGCCCGAATTTTTCTTTTCACATCATTACGTTTTACCGCATTGCCGACTTTCTTTCCAACAGAAATCCCAATTCGAAAATGAGGTTGATTTTCTTTTGGCAGCACATAGACGATAAAATTACGATTTGCTGATGATTTTCCCGTCGTAAAAACCTTTTGGAATTCTTTTTCTTTCTTTACTCGGTATGACTTTCTCATGCCTTTTCATCATTTCCTTCTACTTTGATACTCACTTGTCAATCATACCATAATTAAGGAAAAGGTAGGACCTTTTCCTTAAAAAAGTGTATAAAAAAAACCACTGTTTTGCAGTGGCTTATGCAGAAAGAACCTTTCTGCCTTTACGACGACGGCTAGCGATCACACGACGGCCGTTTTTAGTACTCATACGTTTACGGAAACCGTGAACTTTTGAATGTTTACGTTTACTTGGTTGATATGTTCTTTTCATACTTTTCACCTCCAAAAAGGAATTGCTATCGATACTTTTCGACATACCTTGATATTATAACGAACGGAGTAACCTTTTGTCAATAAAAAAATGGATTCTATTGATAGAATACCCTTCTTCAGTTATCCACATACGCTGGGATAGGCGTTCATCAGCCTGTGCGTGACACAAAAATAGTCTACTAGTTATCCTGGACTTCTTTGGTAGTTATCAACATCTCCACAAGCCTAAATAAGTTATGCACATCCCTGTTTTTATTTGTGCATAACTATCCAAAAAACTTGTTATACCAGCTTCATTTTTCCCGTTACGCCTGTTAACAACTTTTTACAATCGGTAGTTATGCACAAAAATATTGCTTTGTGGAAAAGTAGTTATCTTGCGTGTGTATAACTTTCTTTGGTTTTTTTGCACACTGTGGATACTATGAGAAATTTATTTTTATTTTCTTGTTTCTGTGGAAAACTTTTGTCATTCATGCTAAATTAGTACTATCTATCTTTATCTAATTCGTACAGGAGGACAAAATATGCCATCTCTTGAAACAATCTGGAGAGAATTGCAGGATAGTTATCGCAAAGAGATGAATCCAGTTAGCTATAATACTTGGATTGAACCTGCAAAACCTCTATCCTTTCAAAATAAACAACTCATTATTGAAGTACCAACCATGATTCAAAAAAATTACTGGGAAAAAAATCTAGCAAGCAAAATCTTAGAAACCTTCTATATGATGAGTGGGGAAGAAATTCTTCCCATTTTCGTCACACCAGATGAAGCGGAATCCCTTATGAAAGGGCAGAAAGAAAAACAACCTGAAGTCATCGAAGAAAGCAATCATAGTAAAGCCTTGTTGAATAATAAGTACACCTTTGATACTTTTGTTATTGGAAAAGGGAACCAAATGGCCCATGCTGCAGCGCTAGTCGTCGCAGAAGATCCGGGTTCCATTTATAATCCACTATTTTTCTATGGCGGAGTAGGATTAGGAAAAACGCATTTGATGCACGCGATTGGTCATCAAATGCTGTTAAAACGTCCTCATGCTAAAATTAAATATGTCAGTAGTGAGAATTTTACCAATGATTTTATTACTTCGATTCAAAAAAATCGCATGGAAGAATTCCGTAATGAATACCGTACCGTCGATTTATTATTAGTCGATGATATTCAATTCTTGGTCAACAAAGAAGGAACTCAAGAAGAATTCTTTAATACGTTTGAAGAACTTTATCGTAACAACAAGCAAATTGTCTTAACGAGTGATCGTTTACCTAATGAAATCCCTACACTTCCTCAACGACTCGTTTCACGTTTTGCCTGGGGCTTATCGGTTGACATCACGCCACCTGATTTAGAAACAAGAACCGCTATTTTAAGAAAAAAAGCCGAAGCAGAGAACCTAGAAATCCCTGATGATACATTGAGTTACATTGCGGGACAAATTGATTCAAATATTCGTGAATTAGAAGGAGCATTAGTGCGTGTTCAAGCCTTTGCAGCCATTCAAAGTGTTGATATTACAACAAGTCTAGCCGCAGAAGCCTTAAAAGCACTCAAATCAAGTCAACATTTAAGTCAAGTTTCGATTTTAAAAATTCAAGAAGATGTTGCCAAATATTATCATCTTCAAATTAAAGATTTAAAAGGCAAAAAACGGGTTAAAAATATCGTTGTTCCAAGACAAATTGCCATGTATCTCTCAAGAGAACTCACTGATAATTCTTTACCTAAAATTGGGGCAGAATTTGGTGGCAAAGATCATACAACGGTGATTCATGCGCATGAAAAAATTCAACGCTTGATGAAACAAGACCTCACGATTCAAAATGAGATTGCAGAAATCAAAGAAATCATTTTTAGCTAATGTGAATAACTCTACTAAATGAGACAAAGTTTTCCACACCTTATGCACAGGTGGAAAACTTTGTCTCCCTAGTCTAATCGGATGTTATCCACAATATTCACTGACCTACTACTACTACTAATTTTTTATTACTAATATATAACTAAAAGGAGATACCATCATGAAACTTACGATTCATCGAGGAACGTTTATTCAAGAGTTACAAACCGTACAACGAGCGATCGCTGCTAAAACAACAATTAATATCCTAACAGGAGTTAAAATTGATTTAAGTCATCAAGGACTTACGTTAACTGGAAGTAATGCTGAAATTTCTATTGAATCTTTTTTAAGTGTTGAAAATGAACAAGCACAAATGAAAATTGAAGAAGTCGGTTCAATCGTTTTACAAGCGCGTTTCTTTAGTGAAATTATTCGTCGTTTACCTGAAGATGAATTTACCTTAGAAGTAATTGAACAAAATCAAGTTGAAATTACATCTGGTAAAGCAAACTTTACAGTAAATGGTTTAGATGCCGATAATTATCCACATTTACCAGTCATTGATACGCAAAACCAAATTCAAATTCCCGTACACGTCTTAAATAAACTTATTAGTGAAACAGTTTTTTCAGTTTCGCAACATGAAAGTCGCCCTATTTTAACAGGTGTTCATTTTGTCTTAAGCAATCAAACATTACTAGCTGTTGCAACCGACTCACATCGTTTAAGTCAACGAAAAATTCCGCTAGAAAATACGAACGATGCTTTTGATATTGTGATTCCTGGAAAAAGTTTAACCGAACTTTCACGTTCACTCACGGATGAGGAAGAAGTCATTACAATTCGTATTATGGATAACCAAGTATTATTTGAAACGAAAACAATGAAATTTTATTCCCGATTATTAGAAGGAGCTTATCCTGATACGAATCGCTTGATCCCAACGAACTTTAATACAGTCATTGAATTTGAAGGCAAAGAATTTTTATCGGCCATTGATCGGGCATCTTTATTGTCACATGAAGGTCGCAATAACATTGTTCGTCTCCATATTGCAAGCGATGGTGTCATTTTATATGGAAATTCACCGGAAATCGGTAAGGTAGAAGAAAGTCTCAATTATAATCATGTTTCAGGAGAACCATTAGATATTTCTTTCAATCCAGACTATATGAAGGCTGCTTTACGAGCATTTGGCGATACGACGATTAAAATCCAATTTATTTCAGCGATCCGTCCATTTATTTTAGAACCGTCTGAAGGTCAAGGCGAATTTGTCCAATTAATTACACCAGTTCGCACGAATTAAGAGTTATTTTCAAGGTTCTAGAAAATTTTTGAAACAGCAACTGAAAATGAAAAAACGGCTTAAAATCGATTTTAAGCCGTTTTTTCGTTTTTTAATGAATTTCTCTAAAAGAATCTAAAGTTGCTAAAAAGCATATTTAACAGGCGAAATTTGTTTTATTTCCATTTTAGGAGTATAATAGAATCATGTACTCCGTAGAGAATTGAGGGTTAATAATGAAAATGAATATCTTTTTAAAAACCGAATATATGACACTTACGCAAATGCTGAAAGAAGCCAATATCATTAGCAGCGGTGGGCAAGGAAAATGGTACTTAGCTGAAAATACTGTTTTTGTCGATGGAGAGCCTGAGAATCGTCGAGGTCGAAAATTATATGCAGGCATGACAGTTGAGATACCTGGAGAGGGTATATTTTTTATGAAACAATACGGTCAAAACGATGAGACTGAATGAACTCCATGTGAAGAATTTTCGTAATTACGAAGATGTCCATCTAACCTTTCGTAAAGGATTGGTTATTTTTTTAGGAGAAAATGCTCAAGGAAAGACAAACTTACTTGAAAGTATTTTTGTTTTAGCCATGACGCGTAGCCATCGAACGTCTCAGGAACAAGAATTGATTGGTTGGAATCAAGAAAGTGCCTACATCAAAGGCGAGCTTCAAAAAAAACATGCGAATTTGCCTTTAGAAATTTTATTAACGAAAAAAGGACGTAAAACAAAAGTTAATCATATTGAGCAAAAGAAGTTGAGTAGTTATATTGGCCAAATGAATGTCATTTTATTTGCGCCAGAAGATTTGTCTTTAGTAAAAGGCAGTCCACAACTACGGCGCCGTTTTTTAGATATGGAAATTGGCCAAATCAATCCGATTTACTTATATGATTTGGTGCAATATCAAAAAATTTTAAAACAGCGGAACCACTATTTAAAACAATTAGCAGAAAAGAAACAGACTGACGAATTATATTTAGATATTTTAACTGAGCAACTGGTGGAATTTGGCAGTAAGATTTTTATCGCTAGGAAACACTTTGTTGAACGATTGCAACATTGGGCGAATCAATTACACAGCCAAATTAGTCAAGGGAAAGAGCAACTTCAATTGGAGTATGTTGCGAGTATCCCGTTGGTGGACCAAATGGATTTAGGTGCGATTCAACAGCAATTTACAGAGATATTAGCTAAAAATCGTGAAAAGGAACGGTTTCGTCAAATGACAACGGTCGGTCCTCATCGTGATGATTTATTTTTTTTGATTAATGGGAAAAATGTCCAAACTTTTGGTTCACAAGGACAACAAAGAACAACCGCCTTAAGTGTTCGGTTAGCAGAAATTGATTTGATTTACGAAGAGACTGGCGAGTACCCGATTCTTTTACTAGATGATGTGATGAGTGAATTAGACGATTCACGTCAACTCCATCTACTAAAAACAATCGAAGGGAAAGTTCAGACTTTTTTAACGACGACAACTTTAGAACATCTAAAACATAAAATGACGCTTGAACCAGAAATTTATTATGTTCAACAAGGTTTCATTAAAGGAGAGAAGACTGAGTGACTGAAGAAGAAAAAAATTTAGCCGAGCGCGCCAAAGAATATGATGCAAGTCAGATTCAAGTGCTAGAAGGTTTAGAAGCAGTAAGAAAACGTCCAGGAATGTATATTGGTTCTACCAGTTCAGAAGGATTACATCATTTAGTTTGGGAAATCGTCGATAACTCTATCGATGAGGCACTAGCCGGTTTTGCGACTAAAATCGAAGTCATAATCGAAAAAGATAATAGTATTACGGTGATTGATGATGGTCGTGGAATTCCTGTAGGGATTCAAGAAAAAACGGGACGTCCCGCGGTAGAAACGGTCTTTACCGTTCTTCATGCAGGAGGAAAATTCGGTGGTGGCGGATATAAAGTTTCCGGAGGACTCCACGGGGTTGGATCTTCTGTCGTCAATGCCTTATCTGAGATACTGGAAGTAAAAGTCTACAAAGACGGAAAAATCCATTATCAAAAATTTAATCGAGGAGCGGTAGATTCTGATTTAACCATCATTGGTGACACAACGCTTCACGGAACAGAGGTTCACTTCTTACCGGATTCAGAAATCTTTACCGAAACAACTGAATTCAATTTTGATAAGTTAGCGACTCGTATTCGAGAATTAGCCTTTTTGAATCGGGGATTAAATATTTCGATTAAAGATTGCCGTCCTGATGAACCTATTTTAAAAGAATTTTATTTTGAAGGCGGAATTAAAAGTTACGTGGAGCATTTAAACGGCCACAAAACAGTTTTATTCCCAGAACCCGTTTTTGTAGAAGGGGAACAACAAGGAATTATTGTTGAAGTCGCTTTACAATATACCGATGGTTACCATACGAATTTACTTAGCTTTGCGAATAATATTCATACTTACGAAGGTGGAACGCATGAGTCAGGCTTTAAAACGGCGTTAACTCGTGTCGTGAATGATTATGCGCGGAAGCAAAAAATAATGAAAGATAACGACGAAAACTTAACGGGAGAAGATGTCCGTGAAGGGTTAACAGTCGTGATTTCGATTAAACATCCAGATCCTCAATTTGAGGGACAAACCAAAACAAAATTAGGAAATTCTGAAGCTAGAACCGTTACGGATCGTCTTTTTTCTGAACATTTTTCAAAATTCCTAATGGAAAATCCAACAGTCGGTCGTCAAATTGTCGAAAAAGGAATTCTTGCGTCTAAAGCTCGTTTAGCTGCGAAAAGAGCGCGGGAAGTGACCCGTCGTAAAGGCGCGTTAGAAATTAGTAATTTACCTGGGAAATTAGCGGATTGTTCGAGTAAAGATCCAGTAAAAAGCGAATTATTCATCGTCGAAGGAGATTCGGCCGGTGGATCTGCAAAACAAGGTCGCAGCCGAGAATATCAAGCCATTTTACCGATTCGTGGGAAAATTTTAAACGTCGAAAAAGCGTCAATGGATAAAATATTAGCCAATGAAGAAATTCGAGCGTTGTTTACAGCAATGGGAACGGGCTTTGGCTCCGATTTTGATGTCGCAAAAGCTCGTTATCATAAATTAGTCATTATGACCGATGCGGACGTCGATGGTGCGCATATTCGAACATTATTACTGACGTTGTTCTACCGTTATATGCGTCCAGTCGTCGAAGCCGGTTACGTTTATATTGCCCAACCGCCTCTATACGGTGTCAAGCAAGGGAAAAACATTACGTATATTCAACCCGGAAAAGATGCAGAAGAACGTTTACAAGCCGTAGTCGATGCGCTACCAGCTTCTCCCAAAATCAGTGTGCAACGCTACAAAGGGCTAGGAGAAATGGATGATCATCAATTATGGGAAACGACGATGGATCCTGAAAGACGACTAATGTTACAAGTAACAGTTGATGACGCGATTGAAGCGGATCAAGTGTTTGAAATGTTAATGGGAGACAAAGTAGAGCCTCGTCGTGCTTTTATTGAAGAAAATGCACATTACGTGAAGAACTTAGATATTTAATGAATCGAGGAGGAAAGAGTTTTGGAAGATAATCAAAAAAATGTTCAGGAAATTAATCTAACAAGTGAAATGAAAGAATCCTTCATCGATTATGCCATGAGTGTTATTGTTTCTCGTGCCTTACCGGATGTCCGAGACGGTTTAAAACCTGTGCATCGTCGTATTTTATACGGTATGCATGAACTAGGCGTAACGCCTGATAAGCCTCATAAAAAGTCTGCCCGGATTGTGGGAGACGTTATGGGGAAATATCATCCCCATGGTGATAGTGCGATTTATGAATCGATGGTTCGGATGGCGCAACCGTTTAGTTACCGCTACATGTTAGTGGATGGACACGGAAACTTTGGTTCAGTTGATGGAGACGGCGCGGCTGCGATGCGTTACACCGAAGCGCGGATGAGTAAATTAGCGCTTGAAATGTTGCGTGATATCAACAAAAAAACGGTCGACTTTAAGAGTAACTATGATGATTCCGAGCGTGAACCAGAAGTTTTACCCGCTCGTTTTCCCAATCTTTTAGTTAACGGTACAACGGGAATTGCCGTAGGAATGGCAACTAATATTCCGCCGCACAACTTGAATGAAGTGATTGCAGCGATTGATGTCTTAATGGCTAACCCGGATGCTACGACAGCTGAAATCATGGAAGTATTACCTGGGCCAGATTTTCCAACAGCAGGTCTTGTCATGGGGAAATCAGGAATTCGTCGCGCTTATGAAACCGGTCGTGGATCCATTATTATTCGTGCGAAAGTGGATATTATCGAAAAAGCGAATGGTCGTGAACGAATTTTAGTGACGGAATTACCTTACATGGTGAATAAGGCTAAATTAATCGAACGGATTTCGGAATTACACCGGGAGAAACGTATCGAAGGTATCACGGATTTAAGAGACGAGTCTTCAAGAGAAGGTATGCGGATTGTCATTGATGTTCGTCGCGATGTGAGTGCTTCCGTTATTTTAAATAATTTATATAAAATGACTTCGTTACAAACATCATTTGGTTTTAATATGTTAGCAATCGAAAATGGTGTTCCGAAAGTCTTAAGTGTCAAACGGATTTTAGAAAATTATATTGAACACCAAAAAGAAGTCGTGACTCGCCGAACTGCTTTTGATAAACAACGTGCAGAAGATAAGGCTCATATTTTGGAAGCTTTACGTATTGCTTTAGACC
This sequence comes from Enterococcus aquimarinus, assembly GCF_001885765.1. Classification (GTDB taxonomy): domain Bacteria; phylum Bacillota; class Bacilli; order Lactobacillales; family Enterococcaceae; genus Enterococcus_I; species Enterococcus_I aquimarinus. The sequence goes on from NZ_JXKD01000005.1 coordinate 43,137, forward strand.
ATATCGATGAGATTATTGCGATCATTCGTGGTTCGAATACCGATGCGATTGCAAAGGAAACTTTAATTACCCGTTTTTCATTCTCAGATCGTCAAGCCCAAGCGATTTTAGACATGCGTTTGCGTCGTTTAACAGGCTTAGAACGGGATAAAATTGAAAATGAATACCAAGAATTATTATTATTAATTGCTGATTTAGCCGATATTTTAGCGAAACCAGAACGGGTACTTGAAATCATTCAAACCGAACTTCATGAAGTTGGTGAGCGTTTCGGCGATGCTCGTCGAACGGAGCTACTCGTAGGAGAAGTCTTGAGTCTAGAAGATGAGGATTTAATTGAAGAAGAAGAAATCGTGATTACGTTAACGAACAACGGCTATATTAAACGTGTAGCCAATACGGAATTCCGAGCACAGCGTCGGGGTGGTCGTGGCGTCCAAGGAATGGGTGTTCACGAAGAAGATTATGTTCAAACCTTAATTTCTTGCTCCACACACGATACGCTCTTATTCTTTACGAATGCAGGGAAGGTTTATCGAGCAAAAGGATATGAAATTCCAGAATATGGTCGGATGGCAAAAGGAATTCCAGTCATCAACTTATTAGGAATTGACTCCAACGAGCAAATCCAAACAATCGTTCCTGTAACAAAAGAAGACCAAGCTGGGACAGGGTACTTATTCTTTACAACACGTCTAGGTGTGGTCAAACGGACTTCTGTTACCGCGTTTGCGAATATTCGCAGTAACGGACTGATTGCCATTGGTCTTAAAGAAGACGATGAATTAGTCAACGTTTTGAAAACAACCGGCTCAGATGTGATGATCATCGGAACGCATACAGGCTATAGTGTGACTTTCCAAGAAGAAGCTGTAAGGGATATGGGGAGGACGGCAGCAGGCGTGCGTGGTGTGCGTTTAAGAGCGGATGACTATGTGATTGGTGCTGCGATTATCCGAGAAGGGGACGAAGTCCTAGTAATTACCGAAAATGGCTATGGTAAGCGGACGTTAGGTTCAGCTTATCCGATTAAAGGTCGTGGTGGTAAAGGAATCAAGACCGCTAATATCACTGAAAAAAATGGTCCATTAGCAGGTTTAACGACGGTTTCAGGGAAAGAAGATATTTTATTAATTACCGATAAAGGGATTATGATTCGTTTCCATGCAGCTTCTGTTTCACAAACAGGACGTGCGACATTAGGTGTTCGTCTAATTAAGATGGAAGACGATGCGAAAGTCATTACTATGGCGACGGTTGAAAGTGAACCCGAAGTTGTGGTAGAAGTAGAGGAAAATCCAATTGTCGAAGAATAAATGATAGCAAAAAATTTCTCATTCACGTCCGAATGAGAAATTTTTGCTTTGATTTAGCGTAAATTAGCTATAATGACAATTATTTTCGAGGGATATCAGTTGAAACACTTGCATATGGCAAAACAAACGTGTATAATTATTTTCCGTGAGTAGTCATTTATGACCACTTTCTCTGCTCTTTCAAAAAGAAGGAGCCTAAGTCCATAGGGAGGTGAAATCAATGGAAAATGCGAAATATGAAATCTTATATATTATTCGACCAAACATTGATGAAGAAGCAAAAACTGTATTAATCGACCGTTTCAATTCAATCTTAACAGATAACGGAGCTGAAGTTATCGAGTCAAAAGATTGGGAAAAACGCCGTCTAGCGTATGAAATTAACGGATTCCGTGAAGGTATTTATCACATCGTTAAAGTTTCTGCTCCATCAAACGCAAGTGCAATCAATGAATTTGATCGTCTTGCTAAAATCAACGACGATATCGTTCGTCACATGATTGTCAGAGAAGAAGCATAAAATTGTTTCATGTGAAACAAAACGATGAGAGGATGATCAGTTTTGATTAATAATGTTGTATTAGTAGGTAGATTAACCAAAGACCCTGATTTGCGTTATACTTCAAGCGGCACGGCAGTAGCAACTTTTACTCTTGCAGTAAACCGTAATTTTTCAAGCCAAAATGGTGAGAAAGAAACAGACTTCATTAATTGTGTGATCTGGCGGAAATCTGCAGAGATTTTAGCGAACTATGCTAAAAAAGGTTCTCTGATTGGTGTAACAGGTCGTATTCAAACAAGAAATTACGAAAATCAACAAGGTCAAAGAGTCTATGTTACAGAAGTCGTAGCAGAAAACTTCCAGTTATTAGAATCTCGCGCAGCCAATGAACAACGTCGTTCAGCACATAGTGAAGATTTTAGTCAAAATCAACCGAGCTTTGGGAACAGTAACAATCAAAACCAATCGAATCAAAAAACAACCGGAATGCCGAATTTTGATCGAGACACATCAGATCCATTTGGTGGCTCGTCAATTGACATTTCAGACGATGATTTACCATTCTAAGAAATTGATAGGAGGGAAATAAGGATGGCACAACAAAGAAGAGGCGGGCGCAAACGTCGTAAAGTCGACTATCTTGCAGCAAACCATATCGAACATGTCGATTATAAAGACATTGAACTATTAAAAAGATTTATTTCTGAGCGTGGAAAAATTTTACCACGTCGTGTAACAGGTACAGGAGCGAAAAACCAACGCAAATTAACTGTTGCAATTAAACGTGCACGTATTATGGGATTACTTCCATTCGTAGGCGAAGAAAATTAATCACGAAGATCTCACAATAGGTGAGGTCTTTTTTTGTTTCACGTGAAACAAAAAAAGACAGTATCCCAGAATTCATAAAAATGTGCTAAAATGAATGTATTCTTTCTTTATAAAATAAAAAAGCTAGAAGATATCATTGGTCATCTGACTGAAAATGGAGAGCTAAATGAAGGTTTTTTCCTTCTGAAATATAAAGTATACATGAATGATAGAATAGGAGCGATAATATGCGAGTTATTTTTTTAGAAGATGTTAAAGGAAAAGGCAAAAAAGGGGACGTAAAAGAAGTTCCAACAGGCTATGCGCAAAATTATTTAATTAAAAATAAATTAGCGGTTGAAGCGACAAAAGAAAGTTTAGCTCAAGTAGCGGGTCAAAATAAAGCAAAAGCGAAACAAGAAGCTGAAATTTTAAAAGAAGCTCAAGTTTTGAAAGAAATGTTAGAAAAAGAAGGAACGGTTGTTGAAATTAAAGCAAAAGCGGGGGAAGACAGTCGCTTATTTGGTTCAATTCCGTCGAAACAAATTGCCGATGCTTTGCAAAAACAATATCAAATTAAAATTGATAAACGCAAATTAGATTTAAAACAACCAATTCGTAGTTTAGGTTATACGAAAGTACCAGCTAAATTGCATCATGAAGTAACGGCGATTATTAACGTTCATGTGGTACAAGGGTAACAATCGACGAGATACGAAGAGGGCGATAAATTTCCTGCTCTTTTAAGGGAATAAAATCGCTTTTTCTTTGTCATCCGTATTTATTTGCCGCAATCCTCGACAGTAAAGAAATAGTAGCAAGGAAATTAGGAGAGAAAAGCATGAATGAAGTTTGGCAAGATAAGATTCCACCACAAGATATTGAAGCAGAACAAGCCGTATTAGGTGCCATTTTTCTTGATAGTGATACATTAATTGATGCGATGGAAATTGTTACTCCGCGCTCTTTTTATCGCAGAAGTCATCAAATTATTTTTCAAAGCATGATTCAATTAAGCAATCGGGGAGAAGCCATCGATTTAGTGACGCTAAAAGCAGAAATTGAGAAAAGTAATGCTTTGGAAGATATTGGTGGCATTAGCTATCTAAGTGAGTTGAGTCAATCAACACCTTCTTCTGCGAGTGTTAGTTATTATGCTAAAATCGTTGATGATAAGTCTCTTTTACGTCAGTTAATCCAAACGGCTAATCAGATTGTGGTGAAAAGTTTTGAACAAGGAGAAGAAGTTCAAGCGATTGTTGATGAAGCAGAGCGTAGTATTTTAGAAGTATCTGAAAAACGGAACAGTACGGGTTTTCAGTCCATTGCAGATGTGTTGAATCAATCAATAGAAACAATCGATCGGTTAGCACAAAATAATGAAGAAATTACAGGTCTACCTACTGGTTATCAGGCACTCGATAAAATGACAGCGGGGTTACAAAAAGAAGAGTTGATTATTTTAGCAGCGCGTCCGGCCGTAGGTAAGACGGCCTTTGCACTGAATATTGCACAAAACGTTGGCACAAAAACAGATAAAACGGTTGCGATATTCAGTCTAGAAATGGGTGCGGAATCTTTAGTGAATCGGATGCTTTGTGCGGAAGGTTCAATTGAAGCAAGCCATCTAAGAACGGGCCAATTGAACGAAGAAGAATGGCGTAATTTAATTGTTGCGATGGGGAGTTTATCGCGTGCAAGTATTTATATTGATGATACACCGGGGATTAAAATTTCAGAAATCCGTGCTAGATGTCGGAAATTAGCACAAGAAACAGGCAATCTAGGGCTTATTTTAATTGATTACTTACAATTGATTGAAGGAACGGGACGCGAAAACCGCCAACAAGAAGTCTCTGAAATTTCTCGGCAGTTAAAAACGTTAGCCAAAGAACTAAAAGTTCCTGTAATTGCTTTGTCTCAATTATCGCGTGGTGTTGAACAACGTCAAGATAAGCGCCCAGTCTTAAGTGATATCCGAGAATCGGGTTCGATTGAGCAAGATGCGGATATTGTTGCATTTTTATATCGTGACGATTATTATCAACGCGAAGGTGATGAAGAAGAAGAGGAACAAAGTAATAATAATGTGATTGAAGTGATTATTGAGAAAAACCGGAGTGGAGCACGTGGAACGGTTGAGTTACTCTTTATTAAAGAGTACAACAAATTTTCTTCTTTATCTCCTCGTGATGACTATTCTTAAGCACTGAATAAAGGTAAGCAGCAAGTGAGTTCATCGTATGTTGATGTGATGGATATAAATAGTAAGCAAAAACCCATTGAAGTGACAACTTCAATGGGTTTTTATTAGGCATATAAGGCTGCGACACGTTGTTGAACATCTTTATTTTCCAAAAATTCATCATATGTTGTATCAGCGCGATCGACTACGCCGTTATCTGAAACCATAATAATACGGTTCGCAATCGTTTGGATAAATTGATGGTCATGAGAAGCGAATAAAATCGAACCTGAGAATGCAATTAAGCCATCATTTAGGGCAGTAATCGATTCTAAGTCTAAGTGATTCGTTGGATCATCTAAAACAAGGACATTCGCTTTTGATAACATGTTTTTAGATAACATACAACGAACTTTTTCTCCCCCAGACAATACATTGACTTTCTTCAAGACTTCATCACCAGAAAACAACATGCGTCCTAAGAAGCTACGTAAGAACGTATTGTCGTCTTCTTCCTTACTTGCGTATTGACGTAACCAATCAACAATCGTCAAGTCATTATCAAATTCAGCACTTGGATCTTTCGGTAAATAGGTTTGGCTTGTTGTGACACCCCAACGAACCGTACCCGAGTCGGGAGTGATTTCACCCATGAGTACTTTAAATAAGGTTGTTGTCGTAATGTCGTCATTTGCTAAGAAAGCAACTTTATCATCTTTGTTCAGCGTAAAGCTGATGTTGTCTAAGATTTTTTTGCCTTCAATTGTCACACTGAGATTATCGACTTGGAGTAAGTCATTGCCGATTTCTCTTTCTGGTTTAAAGCCAACGAACGGGTAACGTCTGGACGAAGGTTTAATATCATCTAAGGTGATTTTTTCTAAGGTTTTTTTACGAGACGTTGCTTGTTTTGATTTTGAAGCGTTAGCGCTAAAACGAGCAATAAATTCTTGTAATTCTTTGATTTGATCTTCTTTTTTAGCATTTTGTTGTGATTGTAATTTTTGTGCTAATTGACTGGATTCTAACCAAAAGTCATAGTTACCAGCAAATAGTTGAATTTTTCCAAAATCTAAGTCCGCCATGTGCGTACATACTTTGTTTAAGAAGTAACGGTCATGGGAAACGACGATAACGGTGTTCTCAAAGTTAATTAAAAATTCTTCTAACCAAGCGATTGATTGGATATCAAGGCCGTTAGTCGGCTCATCGAGTAATAGCACATCGGGTTTACCAAAGAGCGCTTGCGCTAAGAGCACTTTAATTTTTTGGCCCGCATTTAATTCTTTCATTTGAAGATGGTGTAAATCTTCAGGGATATTCAATCCTTGTAATAAGACTGCAGCTTCTGGTTCTGCTTCCCAACCATCGAGTTCGGCAAATTCGCCTTCTAGTTCTGCGGCACGCAGACCATCGGCATCACTAAAATCTTCTTTCATATAAATAGCATCTTTTTCTTTCATGACATTATAGAGCGTTTTATGCCCCATAATTACGGTTTCCATTACACTATAGTCATCATAATTATAATGGTCTTGTTTTAATACCGTTAAACGTTCATCTGGACCAAGAATCACGTTCCCGGTTGAAGGTTGAATTTCTCCAGATAAAATTTTTAAAAAAGTTGACTTACCAGCACCATTTGCACCAATCAAACCATAACAGTTTCCAGGGATAAATTTAATATTTACATCATCAAAAAGTTTGCGATCTGAAAAATGCAAACTAACATCACTTACTGTAATCAATTTTTTTCCTCACTTTAATTTTTATTGCCTTTTCATTGCCAAAGGTCTCTTTGCATTATAGTAGTAATAGTTGAAACTTTCAAGTAAATGACGGAAAGATACTTGAATTTACTTAAGAATTCGGACTACCTAAAAAAAGAATGCGATTTCTAGAAATTATGATATGATAGAAGAAAATGATGGAAAGTCAAAAAGGAGTGTTAGAAAATCATGGATTGGTTGATGGGATTACTGCCTTGGCAGCAAGCATTAGTAGGGACGGGGTTTACTTATTTGATGACGGCTGCGGGAGCGGGGTTAGTTTTTTTATTTCGTACGTTAAATCGGAATGTCTTAAGCCTCATGTTAGGTTTTGCTTCTGGCGTCATGATCGCAGCGAGTTTTTGGTCGTTGTTAGATCCAGCCATTGTGCAGGCTGAGCAAAATGGCGATATTGCTTGGTTAGTGGTGGCGATTGGTTTTGGGTTAGGCGGTTTGTTCTTATATGCGGCAGATAAAATTTTACCACATATTCATTTTGGCTCAAATCATGAAGAAGAAGGAATCCCGAGTCACTTTAAACGAACCATTCTATTGGTTTTCTCGATTACGCTACATAATATTCCTGAAGGATTAGCTGTAGGAGTAGCATTTGGAGCTGCAGCGAGTGCGGATGATCCACGCGTAGCCGTTTTCGGAGCGGTAGCACTCGCAATTGGTGTGGGTATTCAAAATTTCCCAGAAGGCGCAGCGGTTTCAATTCCTTTACAACAAGAAGGACTTAGTCGAGAAAAAGCATTCTTTCATGGACAAGCTTCAGGACTAGTTGAACCGATTGCAGGAGTATTGGGTGCGCTACTAGTGACACAAATGACATCTATTTTACCGTATGCCTTGGCGTTTGCGGCAGGCGCGATGATTTATGTGGTAGTCGAAGAGTTGATCCCGGAAGCGCGAATTTCAACTGAAGGACACCGTCACTTTGGTGTTTTTGGCACGATGCTCGGTTTTATCGTGATGATGATTTTGGATGTCGCATTAGGGTAATCCAAAAACGACAAGTATGATTCTGAACGGAATCATACTTGTCGTTTTTTATTTTAAGAACGGACTTGTCCATTACCGTAAACAATATATTTTGTGGAAGTAAGTTCATTCAAGCCCATCGGTCCTCTGGCATGAAGTTTCTGCGTCGAAATACCAATTTCTGCTCCAAAGCCAAACATAAAGCCATCGGTAAAGCGTGTGGAAGCATTGACGTAAACGGCTGCTGCATCGACTTCATTTAAAAAGCGTTGGGAAGCAAAGTAGTTATTAGTAATAATCGCTTCAGAGTGTCTAGTGCTGTATTGATTAATATGATTCAGTGCTTCATCTAACGAAGACACGACTTTGATTGCTAAGATTAACTCTAAATATTCTGTTTCAAAATCTTCTTGTGTCGCAAGTGTCGCGTTCGTTAAATACGTGAGGGCTTTTTCATCGCCTCGTAAGGCCACATTTTCTGCTAGTAAGACTGTTTCAATAGCCGGTAAAAAAGTAGGAGCAATCGCTTCATGGACTAAAATCGTTTCGATGGCATTACAAACAGAAGGTCGTTGGACTTTCGCATTTACTACGATATTTAAAGCCATTTGTAAATCAATATCGGAATCAATGTAAATATGATTATTGCCTGTTCCTGTTTCAATGACGGGGACAGTCGCATTTTCTTTGACGCGACGAATTAAATTCGCTCCTCCACGTGGAATGAGTACGTCTAAATAGTCATTTAAACGCATAAATTCATTGGCAACTTCATAAGAAGAATCAGTAATGAGTTGGATAGCGTACGGCGAGAAATCATTTTCTATCAAGGAGTCTTGCAGAATAGCCACTAATTTTTGGTTCGAATGAATGGCTTCTTTTCCTCCGCGTAGAATCACACTATTTCCTGATTTAAAACAAAGGCTCGCAGCATCGGTTGTGACATTTGGACGTGATTCATAAATAATTCCGATCACACCTAAGGGTACGCGTTGTTGCCCAATCATTAAACCATCAACGGTTTTCCACATTTTGTCAACTTCACCAATCGGATCAGGCAATGTCGCGATTTGACGAATCCCGGCGGACATATCCATAATACGTTGTTTAGTTAAACGCAAGCGGTCTTGCATCGTGTCACTAATCCCATAATCAGCAGCCCGTGATAAGTCTTTTTCATTCGCCTCTAAAATGGCTGGAATATGTTCTTCTAACGCAGTTGCCATTTTTTCAAGTAAATCATTTTTTCGACTCGTTTCAAGTAAGGCAAGTTGTGAACTTGCGCTTTTTGCTTGTTTCCCTAATTGGATTAAATCGGTCATTTTATTTTTCCCCCTTTTTAAAGAGTGTGCCAATTTCATCCCCATTTAAAATATTAAAAATAATTTTTGGTTGTTTTCCATTGGCGAGCACCATTGCACGATTGATATCAAAAATACGTTGCGCGGCTTTTAATTTACTATTCATTCCACCTGTACCAAAAATACTACCCGATCCACCGGCTTTTTCCATGATTTCTTGTGTAATCGCGGGAACATGTGGATAAAGGACGGCATCCGGATTAGTGGAAGGATTATCAGAATAAAAGCCATCAATGTCAGATAACATGATTAAGACATCGGCATAGATCAGTTGCGCAACAATAGCAGAGAGTTGATCATTATCACCAAACTTCGTTGAATGATCTAATTCATCAACAGCGACTGTATCGTTTTCGTTAATAATGGGGATGATTCCCATGGCAAGCAGTTGTTCAAGTGTGTTGATAACGTTTTGGCGACTTTCAGGAAATTCGATGACGTCCCGAGTTAAGAGAATCTGGGCCGTTTGTTGGCTGTAGCTGATGAAGCGATGGTTATAAATATTCATTAAGGCCGCTTGCCCCACAGCCGCGACCGCTTGTTGTTCGGGAATAGAAGTTGGCCGTTTTGACAAGTTTAATTGGTGCATCCCAACGCCAACAGCGCCGGAAGAGACTAAAATAATTTCTTTTCCTTTATTTCTTAAGTCGGTTAGCACAAAAGCTAATTCATCAATGGCAGCTAAGTTAATCATGCCATTAGGATGAATTAAAGAGCTGGTTCCGACTTTGATGACGATTCGTTTAGCAGATTGTAACGATTGACGCATTTCTTCACCTCATACGAATTTGATAGTAAAATCCTTTTTCCTATTGTACTCGTAATTTATCATTTCGTCATGTTTTATTCATCTCACTTTCAAATTATCTAAATATTAGTAAAAATTTAGACTATTTGAAGGGATTGTCTAAATTCGAACGAAGTTATGGTAAAATAAGGAGTACTATTTTATTGGAGGAAAGACATGAAAAAACGTGGATTTGAAGTGGTTACCGCTTATCAAAATAAAGAAATTGAAGTACCAAAAAGAGCAACGCATCAAGCAGCTGGATATGATTTTGCAGCTGCTGAAGATATGGTGATTCCCAGTATTTGGAAACAATGGTTTAGTCGACGCATTGGCGCGGAACAAAAAATAGAAAAAGCTATCAAACCCGTTCTCGTTCCTACGGGAATTAAAGCGTATATGGGAGAAGAAGAATTCTTGCAATTAGCCAATCGATCAAGTAATCCTTTGAAACGCTTCTTGGTTTTAAGTAATGGTGTAGGCGTGATTGATAGTGATTACTACAATAACCCCGCAAATGAAGGACATATTATGTTTCAATTTACGAACGTTGGTCTAAAAGATGTCCAAATTAAAAAAGGAGAGAAAATTGGTCAAGGCATTTTCTTACCATTTTTAAAAGCCGATCAAGATGAGAGTCTTGGTGAACGGACAGGCGGATTTGGCTCATCTAATCAAGAATAGGAGGAGTCAATTTGTCAAAAAAAGTAAAGACGCAATTTGAGTGTCAACATTGCGGCTATATCTCTCCTCGTTATTTGGGGAAATGTCCGCAATGTAACAGTTGGAACTCTTTGGTAGAGGAAAAAGTTGAAAATAAAAGTGATCGTCGGAGCCGGACTACGTTAACGGGACAAAAAATGCAACCGATGAAGCTAAACGAAGTGGTTCCTCGCAAAGAACCACGAGTGAAGACAAAAATGGAAGAACTTAATCGGGTTCTAGGTGGCGGCGTCGTTCCAGGATCAATGGTGCTACTTGGCGGTGATCCTGGAATTGGGAAGTCGACGCTCTTGCTTCAAGTTTCACAACAGTTGGCGGAAACGGGAGGCACGGTTTTGTATGTTTCGGGAGAGGAAAGTGCGGAACAAATCAAAATGCGGGCGGAGCGTTTGGGCGCGATTAAGGATGAATTTTATTTGTATGGTGAAACGGATATGCATGATATTCGACAAGCGATTGAGAACATTCAACCGAATTACGTGGTGATTGATTCGATTCAAACGATGACCCAACCGGATATTACGAGTGCGGCAGGCAGTGTCAGTCAAGTACGCGAAACAACGGCGGAACTATTAAAAATTGCAAAAACCAATGGCATTGCTATTTTTATTGTAGGTCATGTCACCAAAGAAGGGTCTATTGCCGGACCTCGGATGCTCGAGCATATGGTGGATACCGTTTTGTATTTTGAAGGGGAACAGCATCAAAACTTTCGGATTTTACGAGCCGTTAAAAATCGTTTTGGTTCGACAAATGAGATTGGTATTTTTGAAATGCACGGCGGTGGTTTAGTCGAAGTTTCGAATCCTTCCCAAGTCTTTCTAGAAGAACGATTAGCAGGTGCAACTGGCTCGGCGATTGTCGTCGCAATGGAAGGCACAAGGCCCATTTTAGTTGAAATTCAGGCTTTGATTACACCTACCATGTTTGGTAATGCCAAGCGGACCACGACCGGGCTCGATTTTAATCGCGTATCGCTGATTATGGCAGTGCTCGAAAAACGAGCGGGCTTATTATTACAAAATCAAGATGCTTATTTAAAAGCTGCTGGTGGTGTGAAATTGAATGAGCCGGCAATCGATTTAGCTACCGCGATTAGTATTGCTTCGAGCTATAAAGAAAAAGGGACGAGTGCGACCGAATGTTTTATTGGAGAAATCGGTTTGACGGGAGAAATCCGGCGCGTGACTTCAATCGAACAACGCGTCAAAGAAGTTCAAAAATTAGGGTTTAAGAAAGTCTATTTGCCTAAAAACAATCTCGCAAGTTGGAAACCACCTAAAGATATTGAAGTGGTTGGGGTGGCAACATTAGAAGAAGCCTTAAGAAAAGTATTTAAATAGTCATGGTATACTCGTCTAAAGAGCAAGCAAAGAAAGCGAACACACTCTCTTGCTCTTTAGCGTTAGTTATAAAGATAAAATAAAATTATAGGAGGTTTGAGTATGCAAAAACGCGTCATTCGTGCCTTGCTGATTGTAGCAGGAGCGAGTTTAGGGATTTCATTACTACCAACGGCATGGTTAGCTTTAGGTTATGCCCAAAATGAATGGCTGAATAATACGATAACGAATAGTATCATCGGTGCACTTATTTCTTTTTTATTTTCTCTACTCGTCGTTAACTATATTACAGCCAGTATTAACAAAATTGAAAAAAGACTAAGTGAGTTAAGTCTGACTTACTTATTATTTGGAGTAATCGGTTCTATTATCGGGCTAGTCTTAGCGGTCACCTTGTCTATTCCTTTCTTTGCCTGGAAAGTACCATTTATTAATGGCGTCATTCCGGTCGTTTTGATGTTGTTGTTTGGTTATTTAGGTTTTCAAGTGGGAACGACTCGGATGGAAGAGTGGCTCAAGATTTTCACGACAAAGAACAAAAAAGCGGAACAAGATGTCGATCATCAGATGTTGGATCGCAAAGTGGATGATCATTTTCGCAAGTACAAAATTTTAGATACGAGTGTCATTATTGATGGTCGGATTTATGATATCGCGAAAACAGGTTTTTTAGAAGGAACACTGTTAATTCCGAATTTCGTTTTATATGAACTACAATACATTGCTGATTCTGGCGATAACTTAAAACGGGTACGTGGCCGTCGAGGGTTAGATATTTTAAATGCATTGCAAAAAGAAGAAGGCATTACCGTGGAAATGTATGAAGGTGATTTTGAAGAGATTACGGAAGTCGATAGTAAGTTATTAAAACTAGCGAAACTACTTGATGGCGTCGTGGTCACGAACGATTACAATTTAAATAAAGTAGCCGAATTCCAAAATGTTCCGGTCTTAAATATTAATGTCTTAGCGAACGCAGTGAAACCGGTCGTGATTCCGGGCGAAACGATGGAAGTCGTCGTTGTCAAAGCGGGAACGGAAAGACAACAAGGAGTCGCTTATTTAGATGATGGGACGATGATTGTGGTAGAAGACGGGCAACATTACATGAATGAACAAATTCAAGTAATCGTCACAAGTGCTCTCCAAACAGCCGCAGGGCGGATGATTTTTGCTCGTCCCGCGCACTCTAGACGGGGAATAACGAATCCGAGCGAAGAGAGTAAATAACAAAAAGCGGTTATTTGAAGGATAAAATAGCGCTCAAAACGCCTAATCTCGCGTGGAATTCTAGTCTTGTGCCTTTACTAATGGCCAGATAAAATGTACAATTCAGTCAAGTAGTGATCAATCAAACGTATCACACAAATTGTTAGACAAAGGATGAAGAAAATGAAAAAAATTCGTGTGCGTTACGCACCAAGTCCAACGGGACACTTACATATTGGTAATGCTCGGACAGCTCTATTTAATTATTTATTTGCTCGTCGTCATGGTGGAGAGTTTATTATTCGCATTGAAGATACAGATTTAAAACGTAATATTGACGAAGGTGAAAAAAGCCAATTAGAAAACTTAGCATGGTTAGGTATTGAGTGGGATGAATCACCGGAAAAACCTGGCAAGTACGCACCTTACCGTCAATCTGAGCGTAAGGAAATTTATCAACCACTGATTGATCAACTATTAGCGAGTAACCGTGCCTATAAATGTTACTGTACGGAAGAAGAATTAGAAGAAGAACGCGAAGCACAACGTAGCCGCGGCGAAATTCCTCGTTACAGTGGTACTTGCAGCCAGTTGTCAGTCGAAGAACAAATGGCAAAAGAAGCAGAAGGCATTCAGCCTGTTGTTCGTTTCCGCGTACCAAGAAACGCAGAATACCGTTTTGATGATCTTGTAAAAGGTGAAATTGTTTTTGAATCGGATAATGTCGGTGGTGATTTTGTCATCTTGAAACGTGACGGCATGCCAACATACAATTTTGCAGTAACAGTGGACGATCATGAAATGCAAATTACACACGTTTTACGTGGCGATGATCATATTGCCAATACGCCAAAACAAATGATGATTTATGAAGCATTTGGGTGGGATTATCCCCAATTTGGTCATATGACGTTAATTATTAACTCAGAAACAGGTAAAAAACTAAGTAAACGTGATGGTGGGATTTTACAATTCATCGAACAATACCGTGAACTAGGTTACTTACCAGAAGCGATGTTTAACTTCATTACGTTACTAGGTTGGTCGCCAGTTGGTGAAGAAGAAATTTTCTCACCTGCGCAATTAATTGAAATGTTTGACGCTAATCGCCTCAGCAAATCACCAGCTGCTTTTGATGCGAAGAAATTAGAATGGATTAACAATCATTATATTAAACAAATGGATCTTGAAGACTTAACGAAGATGGCGATTCCTTATCTCGTTACTGAAGGTCGTTTGGAAGCAGAATTAAGTCCAGAACGTTTTGCTTGGATTCAAAAAATTGTGGCGTTGTACCAACCACAAATGAGTTTTGCAGCTGAGATTGTTGAATTATCAAACTTATTCTTTACGGATCATCCTGTGTTAGATGAGGCGGCGAAAGAAGTGTTAGCAGGTGAGAGTGTTCCTGTGGTTTTAGAAGCGTTTAAAGCGCAATTAGAAACGATGGAAGTCGTTGATGCACCAACAGTGAAGGCAGCGATTAAAGCCGTTCAAAAAGAAACAGGCATTAAAGGGAAAAACTTATTTATGCCGATTCGTGTGGCTGTTTCTGGTCAAACGCATGGTCCAGAATTACCGGATACGGTAGAATTACTTGGTCGTGAAAAAGCATTAGCTCATTTAAATCAAGTTTTATAAAAAAACACAACGAACAGACGAAGTACTCTTATCTTTTTTTCAGAAAGATTGCGGTTGATGGAAGCAATTAAAAAGACGGAGGAAATGCACCTGGGAGTGGCTTTGATGAAAATCAAAGACGAGAAAGTGCACGTTACGCATTTGGAAGGCAGAAAAACATTCTGTGAACAAAAGTGGAACCACGCAACGATTGCGTCTTTTAAATAAGGAAACTTATTTGAAAGGCGTTTTTTTGATTTCAACTGTTGGAAGGAGTAAAGAAAAATGATTCGAATTTATAATACCTTAAGCCGTCAAAAAGAAGTGTTTCAACCTATCGAAGAAGGAAAAGTCCGGATGTATGTTTGTGGGCCAACTGTTTATAACTATATTCACGTGGGGAATGGCCGAAGTACCGTGGCATTTGATACTATTCGGCGTTATTTAGAGTATCGGGGGTATGCGGTTCATTATGTATCGAATGTGACCGATGTTGACGATAAAATTATTCGTGTGGCAAAAGAATTAGGGATGACTGCGCCAGAAGTAGCCAACAAATTTATTACGGCTTTCACGGAAGACTCGACCGCGTTACAAGTTAAACCAGCTGATTTGCAACCAAGAGTGATGGATCATATTCCGGATATCCTCTCTTTTATCGCTGTTTTAATTGAAAAAGGATATGCTTATGCGGTAGATGGCGATGTTTATTATCGGACGCGCAAGTTTCATCCCTATGGTCAATTAAGTGATCAATCGATTGATGAATTAGAAGTTGGTGCAAGCCAACGAACAGGCGATGAACAACAAATCAAAGAAGATCCGCTAGATTTTGCATTGTGGAAAAAAACGAATGATGGCGGGATTACTTGGGATTCTCCTTGGGGCGTCGGTCGACCAGGATGGCATATCGAATGTTCCGTAATGGCGACAAAGCATTTAGGTGAGACGATTGATATTCATGGCGGCGGACAAGATTTAGCTTTTCCGCATCATGAAAATGAGATTGCCCAAAGTGAAGCGAAAACAGGCAAAACGTTTGCTAATTATTGGATGCATAATGGCTTTGTGACAATTGGTGAAATTGATGAAAAAATGAGTAAATCACTCGGGAATTTTGTGACTGTTCATGAACTTGTTCAACAACACGATCCACAAATTTTACGTTTCTTTTTAGCGGCGACGCATTACCGTCGACCGTTGCGCTTTAGTCAGACTTCTTTTAAAGAAGCAGAAACGAATTTAGCTCGTTTACGCACGACGTATGAAAATGCGCGTTTTCGCTTAAAAGATGCGGTGGAATCATTAGCCGATGACGAAACTTTTTTAGCGCAATGGGAACAATTAATTGCACTGTTTATTCAAGAGATGGATGATGACTTTAATGCTGCAAATGGGATAACAGTGATTTATGAGATGGCGAAAAAAATTAATGTTTATAGCCAAAAAGAGCGTGTTTCAAGTGTCGTTTTAGAACGAGTACTCGCTGAATTTAGTGAGCTATTAACGATTTTTGGTATTTATTTTGAGCAAAAAGAATTAATCGATGATGAAATTGAAGCGTTAATCGTTGAGCGTAATCAAGCACGGCTAGCGAAAAATTTTGCGCGTAGCGATGAAATTCGTGATTTATTTAAAGAACAGGGCATTGTCTTGGAAGACACCCCCCAAGGGACCCGTTGGAGAAGAGAAAAATGAGAGATTACCGACAATTAAATGGTTTGGCGTTAGCGTATGTAGGCGACGCCGTCTATGAGACGTATATTCGTCAACATTTAGTGGCTCAAGGACAGACTAGACCTAGCCAGTTACATCGCTTGGCTACCCACTATGTCTCAGCGAAAGCCCAAGCAATGTTGATTGAAAAAATGGTCGAACAGCAAATTTTAACAGAGGAAGAAGAAGGTTTTTATCGCCGTGGCCGCAATAGTAAGAGTCAAACAAGTGCGAAGAACACGGATATTAAGACGTATCGAATGTCTACCGGTTTTGAGTCTGTTATAGGATACTTACACTTAACCGATCAAGAAGAACGCGTAGCAAGTCTCGTTAAGTGGTGTATTCAACAAGTAGAAGAAAAGAAAGAAGGGACTGGCGACGATGAATAAGAAAAAAACCCAATCATTACCGAAAAAAAGAGAATTTGAGAAACGCGATTCATTCAAGAAACAAGAAAAAAGCTCGGAAGAAATTGCCGAAAATTTCGTTTTTGGTCATCATGGTGTTACGGAAGCCTTAAAGAGTGGACGGGGCAATAAGTTATTTGTTTTAGAAGATGCCCGGGGTGATAAAATTGAACAGTTGAAATCACTGGCACAAGAATTTGCGGTTCCTGTTAAATGGGTACCAAAACAAAAACTCGACAGTATGACGCAAGACGCGGTGCATCAAGGGGTTGTTTTAGCGATTACGCCGTATGAATATTTGACGTTGAAGCAGTTATTGTCTCAGAAAAAAGAACATTCTTTTTACTTAATTTTAGATAGTTTGGAAGATCCTCATAATTTTGGTTCGATTTTACGAACGGCAGATGCCAGTGGGGTAGACGGAGTCATTATCCCAAAACATCGTTCGGTTGGCATCACACCAGTCGTCGTTAAAACGTCCACAGGAGCCGTCGAACACATCCCAATCGCTAGAGTCACAAACTTAAGCCAAGCCATTACAGAGCTTAAAGAAGCAGGTTTTTGGATCTTTGGGACGGATATGAAAGGAACTTCTTACGACAAGTGGAACACCAAAGGCTCTGTTGCCTTAATTATTGGGAATGAAGGCAAAGGCATGAGTGAGGGATTGAAAAAAGAAGTTGACGAAATGTTAACGATTCCGATGACAGGACACGTCCAAAGTCTAAATGCTTCAGTTGCTGCTAGTTTATTGATGTATGAAGTGTTTCGCCAACGCGGCTTTGAATCACTATGAAAAAGCAAATACTCATTGTTGACGGTTATAACATGATTGGTTTTTGGCCAGAATTAGTGCGTTTGAAAAACCAAGAACGATTGGAAGACGCGCGCGATTTATTACTAAAACGGTTATCTAGTTATGCCAAATATGAAGGGATCGAAGTCATTGTAGTCTTCGATGCCCAGCTGGTACCAGGAGTCACTCAAAGTTATCGTAAACATCATTTAGAAGTGATTTTTACCGAAGAAGGAACGACTGCGGATACCTATATTGAAAAAATGGCGAGAGAGTTGAATAATGTGTTGACTCAAGTCACGGTAGCGACCAGTGATCTAGCGGAGCAATGGGTCATTTTTTCTCAAGGAGCGTTAAGAGTTTCAGCTCGTGAATTGTATAAATTACTGGAAAAAAATGATAAAAATATTGAAAATCATCAAAAAGAATTAAAATTTAGTCATTTTCGCCGGAATTCTCCTTGGGATAATGAGCAACTTCTTCTTTTAAATCAAAAATTGACAGAATTAAGTCAGAAAAAGAAGAAGTAACTGGCACAGCAAAAGATGACTAACTAAATGAGAATCATGTAAGATAAAAAATGCTATGCTCCTCTTATAATCATTAGAGAGGAGCAATTTTCGTGCAGACAACGTTAATTTTAGCCGCTAAACAAGGGGATGAAGAAGCACTAGAAGCATTGTATCGACAGTACCGGCCACTCGTTTATAGTTTAAGAAAAAAATATTTTTTGCGAGAGTTAGATGAACAAGATTGGTTTCAAGAAGGTTTTATTATTTTTTATGATTGTATCCAAGCTTTCGAACCGGATTATGGAACTTCTTTAGGTGTATTATTTAAACGTTCGTTTGAAAATCGGATTCGCAGTTTAATCCGCCGAGAATTTGCTTATAAAAGAAAAACGAATATCGGGGCGGTTTCTTTTGAACAAACGATTGCAGATGGCTTTGAAGATCTTTGTGAATACACGAGCCATACGGATGATGCCTTACAACAGTTATTGCTACAAGAAGTATTTGCTGAAAGCCAGCAATTATTATCACCTCTCGAAATGAAAGCGTTATATCAGAGTATTTCGCTTACAGAAAATGACGCTTTAAAGGCGGATGCGTCATTAATGAGTGCGTATAATCGATCGAGAAGAAAAATTACCAATTATTTTTCTGAATATTTATAAATGAAAAAATTATAATGAAATTCTAATTGTAATGAAAAAGATTTTATGATAAAGTTGTAATTTTATATTAAATGTGTTATAATTGCACTCGTGAGGTGAACGTAATGCCAGCAACTTTAGCGACGATTAAACAAGATTTAGAAGATCGGATTGGGAGCAAGATTATGTTAGTTGCCCAAACTGGACGTAAGCGCCAAACCGAACGACGTGGGATTTTAACAGAAACGTATCCTTCTGTTTTTGTAGTGGATTTAGATCCAGAAGAGAACTCTTTTGAACGAGTATCATACAGTTATTCAGATGTTTTAACGAAAACTGTCGAAATTGAGTTTGTTACTGAAGCAATTTAAGGATAAAAAAAAGCATTCATCAAGCTTCAGGCTGATGAATGCTTTTTTAACGCCGTTTTTTAAGGATCGTTGTTCAAAGTGATCCAAAAAGGGTTCTAGTGAAGTTTACTTGGGACGATCATTCTTTACTTTTGTTCTTTTAATAAATCACGAATTTCAGCAAGTAATTCTTCGGTGCTCGGTTTTGCGACTTCTTCTTCTTTTTCAGCAACGGGTTTGGTCGTCATTCTTTTCGCACGATTGATTGCTTTAATCATTAAAAATAAAACGAAACCAGTAATAATGAATGTGATAATGGCACTAATAATCGCACTAAAATTGAATAAAACACCATTAATCGTCACGCTCAAAATACTCAAAGCGTCATCCATCGTTTCGCCTCGATCAAGGAAGAGGGAAATAAATAATTCAATGAGAGGTGTGATTAAATTAGTGACTAAACTATTAACGATTGCGGTAAAAGCACTCCCAATTACGACGCCAACTGCTAGGTTTAAAGCATCTCCTTTGATAATAAATTCTTTAAATTCTTGGCCTAATTTTTTCATTTAAATGCTCCTTTTCCAAATGATAATCTGATTATAGCCGTTAATAACAAAAATCGAAAGTGAAAAGACTTTATTTACGCATGTTAGGCTAAGATAAATCACTCCTATGTTATAATAAAAAACAGAATCATTTAATTTATTTAAAGGAGCCTTTGTCCATGACAATACCCATTCAACCAGGAATTTCTTTAACAGTGATTCCAACTGAAAAATTTAAAACAATCCGACTTTTCATTCGATTTTCGACACCACATACACGTAAAAAAGCAACGAGTCGGACGTTATTAACAAGTCTTTTAGAAACCAATAGTTTAAACTACCCAACTCAAACAGCTTTGAGTGCAAAATTAGCAGAATTATATGGGGCGAGTTTTGGCTTAAATGTTAGCAAACGGGGCAATCTGCACCAAGTCAATGTCTCGATGACGGTCGTTAATGGCAAATATATCGAACAAGAGGATGTTTTCTCGCAAGCTGTTCAGTTTTTAAAGGAAATTCTATTTTATCCTAATATTTGCGACAATCAATTTGAACAGACGACTTTTGAGTTAGAAAAAAAGAACTTGATTGCCTATTTAGAAAGTGTTCAAGAAGATAAACAAACCTTAGCCTCGTTAAAAGTCCAAGAATTATATTTTAATAAAAATGAGGATCAAAAAACACCGAGTTTCGGTGAGGTCAGCGATTTAGAAAAACTGACTGCTAGTGATTTAAATGAGACCTATCGCCAAATGTTAGAAGAAGATTGCATTGATATCTTTGTCGTAGGCGATCTTTCGCCCGAAGTTGTTCAAAAAGAGATTGCACAACTTCCTTTTGCGCAAGGATTGCGCAAAACAACGGATATTTTCTATCGTCAACCGTTAGAAAATCAGATTCGCGAAGAACAACTGACCCAAGAGGTTTTACAAGCCAAATTAAATTTAGCCTATGCGACTAACATTTATTATGATGATAGGAAGCGGTATCCGCTAATGATTTTCAATGGCTTGTTTGGAGGATTCCCACATTCGAAACTCTTTTTGAATGTTCGAGAAAAAGCGAGTCTCGCTTACTATGCTTCCAGCAGTGTTGATACATTTCGTGGATTAATGACGGTTCAAACAGGAATTGACGGAAAAAACCGTTCGGCTACTATGGCTTTAATTGAAGCGCAGTTAGCAAGTTTGCAACGAGGAGAAATTAGTGATGAAGAGCTCGCAAAAACAAAAGCGATGTTAAAAAATCAATATCTCTTGTCTTTAGATAATCCACAATCGCTCATTGAGACCAAATACTTAGAGAATTGGTTACCGGAAACAAAACAAACGCAAAAACAGTTTTTAAATCACATCATGAGTGTCACAAAAGAAGAAGTACAAGAAGTTGCCCAGCAAGTATCTTTAGAGGCAGTCTTCTTTTTAGATGGAGAATAAGCCGATGAATAAAAAAAGATATGAACAAATCAATGAGACTCTTTACGAAGAGGTTTTAGCGAATGGATTAAAAGTCTATATTTTACCAAAAAAAGATTTCCATAAAACATATGGTTTATTTAGTACTAATTATGGTTCAATTGATAATGTTTTTGGTTATAAAGGAGAATCTTTAAAAACGGTCCCAGATGGTATTGCTCACTTTTTAGAGCATAAATTATTTGAAAAAGAAGACGGCGATATCTTTCAAAAATTTGGCGAGCAAGGCGCTTCGGCGAATGCTTTTACGAGTTTTACACGGACAAGTTATTTGTTTTCAGCAACCGATCAAGTCAAAGAAAATTTACTTACATTACTGGATTTTGTGCAAGAACCGTATTTTACGCCTGAAACAGTCGAAAAAGAAAAAGGGATTATTGGCCAAGAAATTCAAATGTATCAAGATGATCCAGTTTGGCGTCAATTTTTTGGAATTTTAAATAATCTGTATCCAAAACACCCTTTACATATTGATATTGCTGGAACAGTTGAAAGTATTGATCAAATCACCGCCGATGATTTGTATACTTGTTATGAAACTTTTTATCACCCAAGCAATATGACGCTGTTTATTGTTGGGGATGTCAATCCTGAAGAAGTTTTAGAGTGGATCCAAGTGAACCAAGCTGGCAAAAAATTCTCGGAAACAAAAGAAATCATCCGCGAATTCCCTGTTGAAACGGCGGCAGAAATCATTCCTTTTTCTGCCATCCAGATGCCCGTGAATCGACCAAAAGCCGTTTTAGGTATTCGCGGTTTTCAGGAACAATTACCATCTAATGCCAAAGATCAACTTATTTTTCGCACAGGAATCAATCTCTTGCTTGAAATGTTACTAGGAAATACGAGTCATAATTATTTGCAGCTATATCAATCAGGCGTCATTGATGACACCTTTGGCTTTGAATTTTCTTTTGATCGTGGTTTTCATTTTGCTGACTTCTCAACGGATACGAATGAACCAGATCGATTTACAGAAAGCATTCAAAAAATTCTGTTAAATTTTCGTGATGATTCAGAAGTGAATGAAAAGAATTTTACTTTGCTAAAGAAAAAAATGCTTGGAAAATATTTTCAATCACTAAACTCCTTAGAATATATTGCCAATCAATTCACCCAAGACCTTTTTGGCGATTATACGTTATTTGATTTGCCGCAACTCATTCAAGAAATGACATTAGCAGACTGTCTAATAGCCGGCGAACAATTTATTCAAAACAAAGCATTTAGTCGATTCTACTTAGAGCCATTAAAAAAAGAAGTTTAAATTTTTTTCATGGATGGCGAAAACCGCTTTATTAACGTGGGTTTTATGTTATTCTAGATAAAGTTAAATTTAGTTATAGACTGGAGAAGATGGACGAGTGGGCAACGAACTTTTAATTGGCGATAACCTTCGTCAAGCTCGATTAAATAAAAATATTAGCCTAGATGAATTACAGCAAAAAACGAAAATTCAAAAGCGTTATTTAGAAGCGATTGAAAAAGGCACATTTGACTTACTACCAGGCGATTACTATGTCCGGACGTTTATTCGCCAATATGCTGAAGTCGTAGGTGTAAATGGCGATCGATTGGTCGCTATCTATGATGGGGAAGCTTCCTTTGGCGATCCATTGCCTAAAAGAGAAAAACCTGAAACGGTTCAAGGATCGCGTTCAAGTAATAGTACGAAGCAGAAGCGAAAGAAAAATTGGGTCGATTATTTACCCACGGTTTTAATTGGCTTAATTGCAATGACGATTTTAACCATTGTGGCGTATCTTTCGATTCAAAATAATGCTCAGAATCCTATTATTGGGAGTCCGTCATCGATTGATGTTCGGAATGAAATCACCACGGAGACGACCACCGAAGACAGTACTGAAGAAACAGATAGTACACAGTCGACTGAAACAACGACGACAAGTGAGACCCAAGAAAAAGAAGAAATGGTCATTAAAACGACGCATCAAACGCAACAAGATGTTACCGTTGCGATTGAACAAGCACAATCACCCTTAGAACTAACCTTTATAGGCCTAGATGGACGCTGTTGGGTAGGTGTGATGGTTAACGGTGAATATGTCTTGCAATACACGTTAGAACCCGGAGACAGCCAAAGTGTGACTTTGCCAGAAGGAGCAACTCAAGCAAACATTGTCTTAGGTGCCAGCGCCAATGTGGATATGAAAGCAAACGGAGAATTGATTCCTTTCAAAGAAGGAACGATGCCTCTTTTACAAAAAAATATGACATTAACCGTTTCTTATGCGATGAATCGTTAAACGAATACGTGTCTAAGAAGCAAGAAAGGAGGACGAAAATTGAATTTACCGAATCAACTAACCGTGTTAAGAATTTTGATGATTCCGATTTTCGTTGTGATATTAGTTGCACCATTTGATTTGGGAACGTTAGCCATTGCGGGAGTTAGTTTACCGATTACACATCTACTTGCAGCGATTATTTTTGCAGTAGCAAGTGTGACAGATTGGTTGGATGGCTATATTGCTAGAGCGCGCCATTTAGTAACTAATTTTGGAAAATTTGCTGATCCCTTAGCGGATAAAATGCTAGTCATGACAGCTTTTGTTTTATTAGTCGACTTAGGGATGGTTCCAGGCTGGATTGTAGCTGTCATTATTTGTCGGGAACTAGCAGTGACGGGGTTACGATTATTATTAGTAGAAGACGGCGAGGTCATGGCTGCAGCTTGGCCAGGAAAAATCAAAACAGCGACTCAAATGCTAGCGATTATTTTACTATTAATTCAAAATGTGCCATTTTCAATGCTAGGAATTCCAGTCGATCAAATCATGTTATATATTTGTTTAATTGCAACGGTGTATTCCGGTGTCGATTATTTTGCTAAAAATACGGCCGTTTTTAAAGGCTCTATGTAATGAAAAAAACAGGAAGGGTACGTGAGCGTATTTTTCCTGTTTTTGCCTTTTAAAAAAAAAGAATGAAAAAAAGAAGTATCTTATGAATAGGAGCGAACGTGATGAAAGCAGAAATTATTGCAGTCGGAACAGAAATTTTACTCGGTCAAATTGTGAACACTAATGCGACCTTTATTGCACAAGAATTAGCCAAACTTGGCATTGAAGTCTATCATCAAAGCGTGGTTGGCGACAACGGAGGACGTTTAGCTCAATCCTTGTCGATAGCAGAAAAGAGAAGTGATTTAATTGTCTTATGTGGAGGATTGGGACCAACACCCGATGATTTGACGAAGCAAGTGACGGCTAAACATGTCGGCGAAACGCTTGTTCAAAATCCAATTGGTCAAGAAAAACTACGTCATTTTTTCGAGAAAAGAAATACCGCGATGACCGAAAATAATTTGTTGCAAACCTTGGTCTTTCAAAACGGTGAAGCGTTACAAAATCCAACGGGTCTAGCCATTGGCATTTTTTACACAGATAGAGAGACAAAAAGTCATTACCTCCTTTTACCGGGTCCACCAAAAGAGTTAATCCCGATGTTTCAGCAACATGTCGTGCCATTATTACAGGAAAGATTTCCCCAAAAGGAAAAACTATATTCACGAGTATTACGTTTTTATGGAATTGGGGAGTCGCGTTTAGTAACGGAATTAGCCGATTTAATTGAGCAACAGGTCAATCCAACCATTGCATCTTACGCCAAACAAAACGAAGTAACCTTACGCTTAACTGTCAAAACGGCGCAAGAACCGGTAGGACAACGATTGCTCGACCAACTTGAAGAGATTATTTTAAAGCGAGTCGGTCAATTTTTTTATGGCTATGGAGAAGAAAACAGTTTAGCCAAAGTGGTCGTGCAACGACTTAAAGCAAATGACAAACGGGTAACGGTAGCTGAAAGTCTCACAGGGGGACATGTTCAAGCGATGCTAAGTGCAATTCCCGGAGTATCTTCGGTATTCCCTGGTGGTTTCGTGACTTACTCAGCCCAAACAAAGAGTGATTTCTTACAAATTCCCATGGATTTATTAGAAACGTATGGCACGGTTAGTCAAGAATGTGTTGAAGCGATGGCAGCTCAAAGTTTAAAACTAGCGCAAACCGATTATAGTCTTGCTTTTACGGGTGTGGCGGGTCCTGATTCCTTAGAAGGTCAAGAGGTTGGGACTGTTTGGATTGCTTTAGCGACAAAAAATCAAGGCGTAGTAAGTCACTGTTATCATTTTGAAAGTCATCGAGAAGGCATTCAAGCGAGTGCTGTAATGGCCGGTTTAGGAATGCTTTATCAAGCACTGGAAAAATAAACGCGAATGTTTGTTCGGTTTTTCTTGCTTTTTTGAATAATAAAAGCTATGATATAGATACAAAATGAATGTGATGAAACTTTAAAATCGAGAAAAACGTTAGATTGTTCCATTTACTAACATAAGGAGGATTTACAACGTGGCAGATGATCGTAAAGCAGCTTTAGATGCTGCTCTTAAAAAGATAGAAAAGAATTTTGGAAAAGGTTCTGTAATGAAATTAGGCGAGAAAGCGGATCAACGAATTTCGACTGTTCCTAGTGGTTCTTTAGCGCTTGACGTGGCATTAGGAGTTGGAGGATACCCGCGTGGACGGATTGTAGAAGTCTATGGTCCTGAGAGTTCTGGTAAAACAACCGTTGCTCTTCATGCTGTCGCAGAAGTACAAAAAAACGGCGGAACAGCTGCTTTTATTGATGCTGAACATGCCCTAGATCCTCAATACGCTGAAAAATTAGGCGTAAATATTGATGAATTATTGCTATCACAACCTGATACGGGAGAACAAGGTTTAGAGATTGCAGATGCACTTGTCTCAAGTGGAGCAGTCGACATTATTGTAATTGACTCTGTCGCAGCCTTAGTACCGCGTGCTGAAATAGATGGTGAGATGGGCGATTCTCATATTGGCCTACAAGCCCGTTTAATGTCCCAAGCACTTCGTAAATTATCCGGTACGATTAATAAAACTAAAACAATCGCCATCTTTATTAACCAAATTCGTGAAAAAGTAGGCGTCATGTTTGGTAATCCAGAAATCACACCTGGAGGTCGGGCTTTAAAATTTTACGCGACCGTTCGTTTAGAAGTCCGTCGTGCTGAACAATTAAAATCAGGCACGGATATTATCGGTAACCGTACAAAAATTAAAGTTGTTAAAAATAAAGTTGCGCCACCATTCAAAGTCGCAGAAGTCGATATTATGTACGGTGAAGGAATATCTCAAGTTGGAGAACTATTAGATATGGCCGCTGAAAAAGATATTATTGATAAAAGTGGTGCTTGGTATTCTTACAAAGGGGATCGAATTGGTCAAGGTCGTGAAAATGTCAAAAATCATATGTTAGCTCATCCTGAAATGGTCGCTGAAGTTTCAGCGCGTGTCCGCGATGCCTATGGTATTGGTACCGGTGAGACATTAGTTGAAGAAGAAGTAATTCTTGATTTGCCAGAAATCGATTCAGAAAAATAAAATGTATATTTATTAAACTCCTCAAAGTGATTTGAGGAGTTTTTTTATAAAATAAAAAACCGATGAATCTTAACTGTTTGAAGTGGAATGCCCTTTTTTTAAGTTGACACTTCCTAGGATAAACATTAGAATAAAACTGTGTATTATACACATATGCAAGTAGGCATCTTGATAATTGATTTATTTTGGTTTTTATCAAAAAACTACAAATTGTTTAAAAATAAAAAAGATGGTATGGAGGTGATTCACCAATGGAACTCAACATTCTCCTCGCTATCATCGGTTTAATTGTCGGTCTTGGTTTAGGGTTAATGTATGCGAAGAAAGATCGAGCGCGTCGTGAACAAGAACTACTTGTTGCAAATAAGACAGCAGAAGCAATTGTCCTAACTGCCGAACGAGATGCAGAAACCTTGAAAAAAGAAGCGTTACTAGAAGCTAAAGAAGAAAATCAAAAATACCGGTCAGAAATTGAAGGCGAGTTGAAAGAAAATAAACTCGAATTAAAGTCACAAGAAAACCGCTTATTACAAAAAGAACAATTACTTGATCGTAAAGATGATTCTTTAGATAAACGTGAACAATCACTAGTGAAAAAAGAAGCGAAACTTAGTGACCAGCAACAATTAATCAATGAGCGAGAAAAGCAAATCGAAGAAATTATCGAAGAACAAAAAAGCGAGTTAGCCAAAATCGCAGCGTTATCAAAAGAAGAAGCAAAAGATATCATCATGCAAGAAACAGAAAAAGAACTAAGTCATGAATTAACAATCATGGTAAGAGAATCAGAGAAGAAGGCAAAAGAAGAGGCTGATCGTAAAGCCAAAAACTTACTTTCTCTCGCAATCCAACGCAGTGCTGCGGACCAAGTCTCTGAAACCACTGTTTCCGTTGTGACATTACCCAATGATGAAATGAAAGGCCGCATCATTGGTCGTGAAGGGCGCAACATTCGTACACTTGAAACATTAACAGGAATTGATTTAATTATCGACGATACGCCAGAAGCAGTCGTGTTATCTGGATTTGATCCAATTCGTCGTGAAATTGCACGAATGACCTTAGAAAAACTGATTCAAGATGGCCGAATCCATCCTGCTCGAATTGAAGAAACCGTTGAAAAAGCGCGCAAAGACATGGACGAGCGGATTCGTGAGTATGGGGAACAAGCAGCTTTTGAAGTAGGCGCCCATACATTACATCCGGATTTAATTAAGATTATTGGTCGATTGCGTTTCCGAACAAGCTATGGTCAAAATGTCTTAAGACATTCAATCGAAGTCGCTAAATTAACGGGAGTTTTAGCAGCTGAGTTAGGTGAAGATGTTACCTTAGCAAAACGGGCTGGTTTACTGCATGATATCGGGAAAGCTCTCGATCATGAAGTCGAAGGTTCGCACGTACAAATTGGCGCAGAGCTTGCGGCAAAATACAAAGAAAATAAAACAGTTATCAACGCAATTGCTTCTCACCATGGTGATACGGAAGCAACATCGATTATTTCAGTCTTAGTAGCAGCTGCCGATGCTTTATCTGCAGCCCGACCAGGTGCCCGCAGTGAGTCTTTAGAAAATTATATTAAACGACTACAAAACTTAGAAGCGATTTCGAATAGTTTTGCTGGGGTGGATTATAGTTTTGCGGTTCAGGCCGGACGTGAAGTTCGCGTGATGGTGAAACCAACTGAAATTACGGACTTAGATGCCGTTCGCTTAGTCCGTGATATCCGTAAGAAGATCGAAGATGAACTTGATTATCCTGGGAATATTAAAGTAACTGTGATTCGTGAAACACGCGCAACAGATTACGCGAAATAAGAAACGTAAGATTTTTAAGGTTTAATCGAAGAAATAAAAAAGTGTTGATGAGTGAGACTTATATCACTCGTCAATACTTTTTTTGTTCTCGTTTGTTATTTTGTAATCATATCTTAATAGAAAAGAAATAAGCTTTTTACAACAGTTTCATGTAGAATGAAAGTAATGAACCAATGTGCTGTAAAAAGGGGGGAAAGGGCATGACATCATCGATTTATATCCATCTGGATACGACGAGTAATATTGTTTTAACACAAGGAATTAATGCAGGGGATTTTCATCGAGGGATCGTCCATCCTCCTAAAAATATCTTATTATTGAATCCTAGTAGTGAGCTAGGAGAATTTGAGAATCATACGACGATGAAAATTATCCGTGGAGAAGCCGCTGTTAGTCAATTTTTACAAAATTTATCTAAAAAT
Source organism: Enterococcus aquimarinus (assembly GCF_001885765.1). Lineage (GTDB taxonomy): Bacteria > Bacillota > Bacilli > Lactobacillales > Enterococcaceae > Enterococcus_I > Enterococcus_I aquimarinus. The sequence goes on from NZ_JXKD01000005.1 coordinate 71,862, forward strand.
CGGCTCCTACTAGAAAATAAATGGATTGATTTCACCGATCTAGCGATGCTGAAAGAATTAACCCCGTTAGAAATTTCCGAACTCTTATATTTTGGGCATATGAAGACCCATTTATACTCGCCATTTTTTTATAAATTGCAAAATAATTTTGTGTATTTTGATTTAGAAAACGGCTTGAACCGGACGTATTATCGTTATTTAGATGAGTTTTATCGTATTTTAGCATCGAAAATAACTCATATTGCGTTGGAACGATTAAATGATCGACGCTCTTTTTTTCGGAAGGCCCAACCGGTAAGTAAAGTGAATAGCGAAATCTTAAAACCATTAAAAGAGGCGATGAAAGAAGGTATTTTCTTTTCATTTGAACATGCGAATACCGAAAATGGCGAATTTTTGATTCCTATTTATTTCGTAGATGAAACGCCACAATTAAATCGCGCCCTCATTAAGAATGAAGAAGAGCAATTCCTGGGCTATTTAATTTACAATCAAGATCGTCAAACATGGCGTTTGAAAGTCGAAGATCAATTGTTTGGTTTTTCAACAAAAAATACGCTAATTTCATAAAAAAACTCTGCAAACCATGATGGCTTACAGAGTTTTTTGAATTATCCATTCATTTTTTGTTCAAGTTGAACGGATGAATCGACTAAAAATAATCGTGGCATCACTTTATATAACAGAACAACCGCTATGCTAGTCACAATTCCTGTTGCTAGGCCACTAAGACCATTCATTGTCAATGAAAAAATTACCGGTGACATGCCCCATAAGGCATACTGGCCCCAAAAAATCCAACCGGCTACAAAGTGCCAAAAAAATCGCGTAAATGCACTCACTAAACTTGCTAATATTAAGATATGGATGGTTTGATTGGTCCGTCCTTCACGAATCGCTTGATGAAGCCTGTAAGCAAAAAGACCAGCAAAACCGGCAAACAAATACGCTAATAAATATTCAATGAGTACTTGCGGGACACTTAAAAAATAAACTTGACCTAATGGGAAATGTAAAATCCCCCAAACAAAGCTAGCTAATAAAGCTGGCTTCAATCCACGACGTAATGCGTAGACCACAATTGGAATTTGTCCGAGTGAAATCGTAAAACTCGCTCCAATATTCGTTGGAATGAACGACAATACCATCGCAAGTGCGGCGATAATAGTGCCTTCCACCATCATTCTTGTTTTTCCGTGTATCAAAAAAAGCCCTCCTTTTCGAATCATCACAATTCACAAAGGAGAAGCATAATATCTATACTTCAACTCGACACAATTCCTACGTTCGCATAACCGAAACAGGTACGAAGGGTTTAGAGTAAGACTCATTCTCAGCGCATTGGCTCCCCTTTGTGATCAGATTCTATTTAATTTTTATTACAAAACTATCATAGCATAATTTCTGAAAATGACCAGGGAAATGCTTTCTTTTGTTCTGTGGAAAAGGTCGTTACTTGCATCAAGCGATAAAATCTAAAAAAAAAGGCGTGTTTGATTGACAATTAGTAAAAATTTCAAGACAATAAAGGATAGATCTTACAGATGTACTCTCTCGAATTGCTCTAGCAATGAGAGAGAGTTTTGTTTGTGACGATGAATCAAATCGAATAAAGGAGCTCTTATTTATGATAAAAAATTTACTCAAGTATGTGGGAGAGTATAAAAAAGAAGCCTTGCTCACCCCATTTTTTGTGACATTAGAGGTGATTCTTGATGTCATTATCCCGTTACTGATGGCGATGATTGTCGACCGCGGTATTACCGGAAAAAGTCAAACAGATATTCTGTGGATCGGGAGCGCCCTGATTTTGTGTGCGATTTTAGCGCTAATTTTTGGAATGCTTTCCGCGCGCTACGCAGCAACGGCTTCCGCGGGCTTTGCTAAAAATATTCGACAACAAGTGTTTGAGAATATTCAACAATTCTCTTTTGCGAATATTGATCGTTTTTCTACTTCTAGTTTAGTCACGCGCTTGACGACTGACATTACCAATGTCCAAAATGCTTTTCAGATGACCATTCGAATTTTAGTCCGTAGTCCACTTTTGTTTATCTTTTCCATCTTAATGGCTTTTCGACTAAATGATCAGTTAGCTTTGACGTTTTTATTTATCATTCCTTTTTTAGCGTTAGGTTTATTTTTAATTATTAAATTTGCCCATCCGGCATTTAAACAAGTGTTTCGGATTTACGATCACTTAAATCAAGTAGTTCAAGAAAACTTGCAAGGCATTCGTATTGTGAAGTCTTACGTAAAAGAAGAGCATGAAGTTCAAAAATTTACCGACGTCTCCAGTACGATTTATCGCGCCTTCTCAAAAGCGGAGCGCATTGTGGCCTTTAACCAACCAGTGATGCAAATCGCGATTTATACGTGTCTACTCTTAATTTCTTGGATTGGAGCACATTTGATTGTTGCAGGATCCCTTACAACGGGTGAGTTGATGAGTATGTTCATGTATGTGATGCAAATTTTAGTTGCCTTGAATATGATGTCGATGGTCTTTGTGATGCTAATCATCTCACGCCCCTCTGCCGAACGAATCCTTGAAGTTTTGGATGAAAAAAGTGATTTAACCGATTCAAGCAATCCGCTGACAACCATTACCGATGGCTCGGTTGAATTTATAAATGTTGATTTTAGTTATACTGATGATAAAGAGAAACTTGTTTTAAAACAAGCCAATTTCCAGATTCAATCTGGTCAAACGGTAGGGATTATTGGTGGTACTGGTAGCGGGAAAACGAGTTTAATTCAACTCATTCCTCGTTTGTACGATGTGACGAGCGGCCAAGTAAAAGTTGGAGGACAAGACGTTAAAGACTATTCGATAGAGGCTTTACGTGATAGTGTCTCTGTCGTCTTACAAAATAATGTCCTTTTTTCAGGAACGATTAAAGAAAATTTACGCTGGGGGAATGAGCAAGCAACCGATCAAGAGTTGATTGAAGCATGTCAGTTAGCCCAAGCCGATGAATTTATTCAACGTTTTCCAAATGGGTATGATACGTATATTGAACAAGGGGGATCGAATGTTTCCGGGGGACAAAAACAACGTCTCACGATTGCACGAGCGCTCCTTAAAAAACCAAAGATCTTAATCTTAGATGATTCCACGAGTGCCGTCGATACGAAAACCGATGCACTCATCCAACAAGCTTTTTATCAAACGATTCCAGATACGACCAAAATTATTATCGCCCAACGCATTACCTCGGTGGAACAAGCCGATCTGGTGATTGTGATGGAAGAAGGCAAAATCAATGGTGTTGGGACACCGGCTGAAATGTTGGCAACGAACCAAATTTATCAAGAAGTTTACCAATCGCAACAGAAAGGATTTGGTGCGGTCCATGAATAAAACGGAACATAAAAAAACAGCGCAATTAAAAACGTTAATGCGTTTAATGAATTATTTAATCAAAGACTACCCGTGGCAATTAGTAATCGTTTTAATCTGCATCTTGATTACAGCTTTTGCAACGGTTCAAGGATCACTTTTCTTACAAGTCGTCATTGATGATCATGTCACGCCATTACTTGCTGCGAGTGGTGCGCCCGATTTTTCTGGTCTATTAAAAGCGGTCTTGATTATGGGACTAATTTATTTATTAGGGGTGCTGACTTCGATTACTTTTAATCAATTAATGGTAACCATCTCCCAAGGGACACAAAAGAAAATTCGAGATGAACTCTTCGCTCATATGGAAACCTTACCGTTGGCGTATTTTGATACGCATTCAAAAGGTGATGTCATGAGTCATTATACCAATGATATTGATACATTGCGTCAAATGTTGTCTCAAAGTGCGCCGCAGCTCATGCAAGCAATCGTCACGCTAGTCAGTGTGTTTGTCGCGATGTTGTCAGTTAGTTTTCCGTTGACCGTTTTTGTATTATTATCGGTAAGTCTGATGGGACTGACGATTCGGACGTTGAGTCAACTCAGCGGTCGCTATTTTAAAGGGCAACAAGAAGCCTTAGGGGAAGTCAATGGCTACATTGAAGAAATGATGCATGGTCAAAAAGTCATTAAAGTCTTTAACCATGAGAGGGTCGTGATTGAAGAGTTTACGGAACTAAACGACCGATTAGCGGAGAATACAACAAAAGCAAACCGTTATGCCAATATTTTAATGCCTGTCATGATGAATTTATTAAATATCCAATATGTGCTAATTGCCATTGTTGGAGGTCTCTTAAGTATCAATGGCGTAGGCGCGTTAACCATTGGTGGCATTGCTGCCTTTTTACAACTAAGCCGTTCACTTAACATGCCTGTGAGTCAAATTTCTCAGCAAATCAATTTTATTATTATGGCTCTAGCCGGAGCCGATCGTATTTTTACACTCATGGATGAGCCTTCCGAAGTCGACAACGGGACGGTTTCCTTGGTTAACGTGGAGTATCTTGAGGGTGAAATCAAAGAATGTAGCGCGCAAACGAATCATTGGGCGTGGAAACAAGCGACACCCGAAGGTACTTTTCGCTATATTCCATTAACAGGAGATGTTCGTTTTGAAAAAGTAGATTTTTCGTATACGCCAGATAAAAAAATTCTACAAGAAATTTCACTCTTTGCAAAACCTGGGCAAAAAATTGCCTTTGTCGGAGCTACGGGTGCTGGAAAAACAACCATTATTAATTTAATTAATCGTTTTTACGATATCGATCAAGGTGAAATTTTATATGATGGCATCAATATTCAAGATATCAAAAAAGAATCGCTCCGTCGCTCGCTAGGAATTGTCTTGCAAGATACCCACCTCTTTACCGGTACGATCCGGGATAACATCCGCTATAGTAAACTCGATGCGACAGATGAAGAAGTGGAAGCAGCTGCGAAACTGGCTAATGCGGATTACTTTATTTCTCATCTTCCTCAGGGCTACGATACGGTCATTACAGGCGATGGGGGAAGTCTTTCTCAAGGGCAACGTCAACTCTTATCCATTGCGCGTGCCGCCATTGTGGATCCGCCAGTGATGGTATTAGATGAGGCGACCTCAAGCATTGATACGCGGACGGAACGTATCGTTCAAAATGGGATGGATGCGTTAATGAAAGGTCGTACGGTTTTTGTTATCGCCCATCGTTTATCGACGATTCAAAATTCCGATGTGATTATCGTCTTAGATCAAGGCGCCATCATCGAGCGTGGCGATCACGAAGAGCTGTTAGCGAAAAAAGGCACTTACTACCAATTAGCTACGGGTCAACTCGAACTAGATTAAAAATAATTAAAAAAATAGTCCGACTCTTTAAAAGAGTGGGACTATTTTTTATTATTTATCGATGTTAGCCATTGATTCAAATAATGGACTAACCGGTTTATTCTCATGAATCCGTTTGATCGCTTCACCCATCAAGTTACCGACACTGATTTCATCGATTTTTTCGATACGACGATCGGCTGGCAAATTAATGGAATCTGTTACGACTAAACGCTCAATCGCAGAGTCTTGGATGCGTTGCATTGCGGGACCGGATAACACAGGGTGCGTACAAGACGCGTAGACTGCTTTAGCGCCAGCTTCTTTTAAGGCATTGGCTGCTAAGGTAATTGTCCCCGCTGTATCGATCATATCATCGATTAAGACACAAATTTTGCCATCGACATGTCCAATAATGTTCATGACTTCAGCAACATTGGCTTTTGGTCGACGTTTGTCAATAATCGCAATTGGTGTTTTTAAGAATTGGGCTAATTTACGCGCGCGTGTTACACCACCATGGTCAGGTGACACAACAACCACTTCGTCACCGGAAATGCCTTGTTCTAAGAAATAGTTCGCAATTAGTGGAGCTCCCATTAAGTGATCGACAGGAATATCAAAAAATCCTTGGATTTGTGAAGCATGAAGGTCTAACGTAACCATTCGATCTGCTCCGGCTTTTTCAATCATGTTTGCAACTAATTTAGCGGTAATTGGTTCACGTGAACGTGCTTTACGATCTTGACGCGCGTAGCCATAGTAAGGCATCACGACGTTAATTGTTTTGGCACTTGCGCGTTTTAACGCATCAATCATAATCAATAATTCCATTAAGTTATCATTAACCGGACTGCTTGTTGATTGAATAATATAAACGTGTGCGCCACGAATACTTTCTTCAATGTTTACTTGAATTTCACCATCGCTAAATTGTTTAACGGTGCACTTTCCTAGTTCTACTCCTACCGCTGCAGCAATTTTTTCTGCTAACGGACGATTTGAGTTTAACGCGAAAATTTTTAATCTTGGATCAAAATAATGATTTGACATGAGAAACCTCCACTTTCTTTCCCTTCCAATAAAAAAATGACTACTACTTATGTGAATTGGAATCATCTTCATCATAAATAGTAGTCATTTTAAGCGAATAAATCAAGTATTATTACTGTAAATACGGTAATTTCTTAGCAAATTCTTTTTTGTTGACTTGCTGTGAACGCGCAATTCCCATCGCATATTCAGGGATATCTTTGGTGATAGTAGACCCCGCTGCGATGAAAGTATGAGCCTCAATCGTTAATGGCGCTACTAGATTCGCGTTTGAGCCGACGAAACTACGATCGCCTACAGTTGTGCGGAATTTACTTTTGCCATCATAGTTCACAAAGACCACACCACAACCGACGTTAATTTCTCGACCTAACGTAGCATCCCCAACATAAGTCAGGTGTCCGACTTTTGTTTCTTCCCCAATTGTGGCATTTTTAATTTCTACGTAATTCCCGATATGAGCCTTCGCTCCAATTTCTGAATGGGGGCGGAGATGGGCATAAGGGCCAACGTCTGCTTGTTGATGAATAATACTGTTTTCGACAACGGAAGCTTTAATCACGACAGCATCCGCAATTTGGCTATCAACGATTTGCGAACCATTTGTAATCACGCAGTCTTCACCGATGACGGTTTTTCCTTTAATCGTAACGTTTCCTTCAATCACAGTGTCGCTACCAATCACAACGTCTGCATCAATAAAGGTTGTCGCAGGATCTACTAATGTTACGCCGTTTAACATGTGTTGATGATTAATTCGCTCACGCATCACGGTATTGGCATAAGCTAATGCCACACGATCGTTCACCCCTAAAGATTCATTAAAATCTTCTGTTTGATAAGCGGCTACGCTATGGCCCTCATTTTTCAAAATTTCAATAATATCTGTTAAATAATATTCACCTTGGGCATTGTCTGTATTGAGATTAGCAAGAGCTGAGAACAGTAATTCATTATCAAAGCAATAGGTTCCCGTGTTAATTTCTGTGACGCGCGCTTCTTCAACGGTAGCATCTTTTTGTTCAACGATTCGATCAACAATACCGACGTGGTCACGAATGATACGACCATAACCAGTTGGATCCTCGGCTTGCGCAGTTAAAATCGTTGCGGAAGCATTTTTCCCTAAGTGATACTCAAATAAGTGATTGAGCGTTTGGCTTGTTAATAATGGCGTATCGCCACTAATGACTAATGTTGTGCCTTTTTTTCCTTCCAAAAATTGCGCTGCTTGTAACACGGCATGTCCGGTTCCTAACTGCGCTTCTTGTAAAGCATAAACACAACGATCTCCTAATTGCTCTTGTACTTTATCGGCACCGTGTCCGACAATGGCCACCACTTCTGCTGGTTTTGTATCAGTCACTTTTTGTAAAATATGCTCGACCATGGGCTGTCCACAAACAGGATGTAAAACTTTATATAATTTTGATTTCATTCGTGTTCCTTTACCAGCCGCTAAAATAATTGCGTAACGTGTATCCACGAGAACCACTCCATTTCCTCTTTTTACTTGTTTCAGTGTAGCTCATGTTTCTCGTATTTTCAATAAAAGATTGTGTTACCACGGATTATACCGATATTATTTACTTAAAAAAACGTTGAATTTCATCTGCTGCCGACGTTACGCTATCAGAGGCATGAATCACATTTTCAGTTTGACTTGTGCCATATAAAGCTCGAATTGTCCCGGATTGTGCTTCTAAGGGATTCGTCGCACCCACGATTTTACGAACGCTATCGACAGCGTCTTCACCTTCTAAAATACCAATTACGACTTGACCTGAAAGCATATATGCTAATAATTCTGGGAAAAAAGGCCGCTCTTTTAAATGCTGATAATGTTCTTCTAATTGTTCTTTGGTTAGAACTCCCATTTTAAGATCCAAAATTCTAAGATTCTTTTGCTCGAAATGCTGTAGAATTTTTCCGATTAATTGACGTCTTACACCGTCGGGTTTTATGATTACGAGTGTCTTTTCGATGAATACTTCCTCCAATTTTAACCTGCAAATTTTCTTTTTTTTAAGACGTTCATGAGTGAAAATCATGATACGTTTAAAAATGTAACCGCTTTTTTATTTTTGTTTAAAAAAAGTTACGACAGATAACTGTCGTAACTTCTTGTAGGTATTATATTATTTTTTTGGCTGTTCGTCAAAGTAATTTCCTGGAACGACTTTAATTGTTTTTGTTTGGGTATCGACTGACTCGACAAATAACAATGAATGATAGTCGGCGATTGCTCGCTTACCTTTGAAATTCCCTTCCGCAAAAACGGTGACGCCAACTAATTCTGCTTCAAATTCTTCAATCAGACTTTGCATCCCGTTAATCGTACCGCCGCCTTTCATGAAATCATCGACGACTAAGACACGTGAGCCTCGTTTCAAGCTACGTTTTGACAGTTCCATTTTTTCAATTCGTTCCGAAGAACCGGAAACATAATTGACACTAACCGTTGAGCCTTCGGTAATTTTTGAATCACGACGGACAATGACGAAGGGAACATTTAAATAATAAGACACGGCTTGTGCGATGGGCACACCTTTAGTAGCGACGGTCATGACGGCATCGATTTCTTTGTCGATATATTTTGATGCAATAATGCGCCCAATTTGGCGAAGTAAGGTTGGATCTCCTAATAAGTCAGATAAGTAGACATAGCCACCTGGTAATAAACGATCTTGCTCGGATAATCGTTCGGATAGTGCAGTAATATATTCTTTAGCCGCTTCTTCCGTGATGACTGGAATAAAGATCACACCTCCAGCTGCACCAGGGATGGTGTTTAAGACGCCCGTTCCTCGTGTTTGAAATGTTTTTTTCACAATCGCTAAATCTTCACTAATGGATGACTTTGCTGATTCATAGCGTTTGGCAAAATACGTTAATGAAATTAATTTATGGGGGTGATCCAATAAGTAATAAGTCATATCAATTAATCGTTCACTACGACGAATTTTCACAAAATTCAACTCCTCTATTTTCTTCTTATTCATTATATAGTCTTTTTTGATTTTTTTCGAGCATTTTCTCTATTTTTATAAAAAATGTTCGTGATAACTGAACAACAAGAAGAATTAAGTTAAAAAACTTTCGCTTTTTAACTTAATTCTTCTCGTTTTGTCATTTTTATTCTTCGGTATGTTGAAAGTGCTCGTCTAAAAAGACTCGTGAACAAAAATAAAAGAATAAAAATCATCGTGATTGTCGCTCCTGGCGGCGTATCTAAGTAAAAAGAGGCCGTTAATCCACCAAGCATTCCAATCAAGCCGACCAACACACTTAGAAATAAGACGATATTAAAACTTTTACCCAGTCGCATGCTAATCGCTGCTGGCAATACCATAATGGCAGAGATTAATAACGCACCGGCAATCGGAATCATCACAGCAATCGCTACACCAGTTAACACGTTGAATAGGATCGACATCAGCCGTACGGGTAAACCGTCGACATGAGCGGTATCTTCATCAAACGTTAAGACATACATCGGTCTTTTAAATAATATCAAGGCAATCAGTGTAATGACAAATAAGGCGGCTAATAAGTAGACTTGTTCTTTTGTAATGGTCACGATCGAACCAAAGAGATAGGCTTGCATACTCATCGCAGAAGAGCCTTCACTTAAATTCATTAAAATTAAGGCAGTGGCTAAGCCTCCTGACATTAAAATAGCAGTTGATATTTCTGAATAGGTTTTATAGACACTGCGTAAATACTCTAAGATAATTGCTGCTGTTACAACAATCAATAAAGTGGTCAACGTTGGATTTAGTTGTAAGTAAAAACCTAATGCGACCCCAGCTAACGAAACGTGTGAGAGGGTATCCGCCATTAACGATTGTCGTCGAATGACTAAGAAGACACCTAAAATCGGAGCAATTCCCGCAATTAAAAGAGCTGCTACAAAAGCAATTCTCATGAACTCATATGAAAGCAACGCCACTGTGTATCCTCCTTTCGAACTAAACGAATTTGTCGATCAGCAAAATCTTTAATGTCTTCGTGATCATGGGTAATCATTAAAATCGCTTTTTTATGTTGATGCGCACTGTGTCGCAATAAGCGATAAAATTCTCGCCGAGATTGTTCATCCATCCCTGTTGTTGGCTCGTCGAGAATAAATAAATCAGGATCGGTTGCAAACATCCGTGCCAAACTGATTCGTTGCTTTTGCCCGCCTGATAACTCCCCAATTCGCTTATGGCGCATATCCCACATCCCAACCGACTCCAAGGCTTTTTGGACATGCTCGTGATCTCTTGTTGTGAGCTTTTTAAACCAGCGTCCTCTAGGATATCGACCTGAACGCACAAGTTCTAGGACCGTACTAGGAAATCCCGCATTGAAGGACGAGATTTGTTGAGGAATGTAGCCGACACTTAATGGTTCTCCTTTGCTATTTTTTTTAGCTAAATAAACTTCGCCTTTAGCTGGGGTCAATAAACCGAGTGTTGAACGGATTAAGGTAGACTTTGCCGCACCATTTTCGCCGGTTAAAATGACAAATTCTCCTTCATCCACATGGTAGTTGACACCCATTAAGACAGGTTCTTCATCGTAATAAAACGTTAAATCTTTGACTTCAATGTAGCGCATATTTTCCCTCCTACTGAATGCTTAATGTTAAGGCTTCTAAATTTTCTTTCATCATAGAGAGGTAACTTTCGCCATTAGCTTGTTGTTCTTTTGTTAAACTTTCAATCGTTGCTAAGACTGAAAGTTTAACGCCAGTTTCTTTGGCTAACGTTTGAGCAACTTTTCCAGATGTATTTTCTTCAAAATAAATGACATTAATCGCGTTATCTTGGATGAATGTTTTTAATGTAGCTAATCGACTAGGTGTTGGTTCGCCCTCCGAAGCGATACCCGTAATGGCTACTTGCGTCAGATTATAGCGCTTTGCTAAATAAGAAAATGCACCATGTTGTGTGACAAATGTTCGATTTTTTGCCTGCGCGGTTGCTGTCTGATAAGCTTGATCAAGTGCCTCTAACTCTTTAATATAGCTTTCGCTTTGTTCTTTAAATAAAGATGCATGCTCGGGAAATTGTTCACTTAAAGACGATTGAATTTGTCTTACTTGTTCGATTGCCAAAATTGGATCAAGCCAGACATGCGGATCTTGACTGTGAAGATGACCGTCTTCATCGGACGCTTCTGGGTGATCGGTTTCTTCAATCGCTAATAGTTCAATTCCTTCACTCGCTTCAATCACATTTGTTTGCGTGACATCCAAATTGCTTTTGATATCGTTCATCCAGGTTTCAAATACCTGACTATTATAAACAACGGCGTCTGCATCGTGGATTTTAGCGACATCCTTGGCGCTAGGTTCATAATCATGCGGCTCTGTCCCGGCAGGTATCAACAATTCAACCTCGCCAATTTCGCCTACAACGGCTTTAGTAAATTCAACCATCGGATAAAAGGTCGCCACTATACGGATGGATTCAGTCTCCTCTGGTATGGTAGCTTGGCCACAACTAACTAAAAAGAAACTACTTGCTAGTATCATTATCTTAAGGGCCATCAATTTCTTTACCATTTTAATCCTCTTTTCATAAATAGGAATCATTACGATTTAATCTCCGAGCTATAATTTATCAAAAAAGGAAAAATTAGTCAAGAAAAAGAGAAGGACAACTTATTGATTTTACGACATTGTTTCAAATAGTCAAGGAAGTTGCTAGAAAGGGCTAAATTTTTCTTGATGATGGATACGTTCATTTTTAAAATCACTCTTTTTCCGCTGAAAAGGCGATTGAAAAAAGTGCTCGTTTTAATTTTATGGTATGATAAAAAAAAGAGAGGTCATGGCAATGAAAAGAAAAAAACGATTGAAAAATAGTCTGATCAATTTATTCTTACTCTTCCTCTTAGTAATTGGGTTTGCGTTGATTTTTAATCGCCAAATTCGAAGTTTTTTGATGGCGCGAACGAGCGATTCTTACCAGATAAGCAATGTGGATCGGGCAGAAATTGAGAATAATTTAAAACAAGAGGCGACATTTGACTTTGATAATGTCCAGTCAGTGGATTTAGAAGCTGTTCTAAAAGCTCAATTAAGCGGGAAAGTGTTACCCGTAATCGGAGGTGTGGCAATCCCAAGTGTCAAGATCCAACTTCCAATTTTCAAAGGACTATCAAATGAGGCTCTTTTATTTGGTGCGGGAACGTTTGATCCGAGTCAAAAAATGGGAGAAGGAAACTATGCGTTAGCCAGTCATCGAATTGAAGAGACCGATTTGTTGTTTTCGCATTTGGATAAAGTACAAATAGGAGATCGTGTTTATTTAACGGATTTAGAGAAGATTTATACGTATACTGTCATTGAATCCAAGCGTATTGAACCGACACAAGTTGAAGTGTTAGATTTGGTAGAAAATCAAACACTCGTAACGTTGATTACTTGTGGTGAGGCAGCCGGTGTGACGCGGTGGCTTGTTCAAGGAGAGTTATCAGAAATGACTGCGGTGAGTGAGGCAACCGCCGAAATGCTAGCGGCATTTTCAATGGAACAACAAACTTTTTAGAAATGAGGCGTAAAGGAATGGCAAAAGAATTTTCATATGAGATCGTCGAAGAAATTGGCGTTTTATCGCAAAACAGTCGAGGGTGGCAAAAAGAATTAAATTTAGTGAGTTGGAATGGCAATCCACCTAAATTTGATTTACGGGATTGGGCTCCAGACCATGAAAAGATGGGGAAAGGTGTCACCCTAAGTAATGACGAATTCGAAGCGTTAAAAAAATTACTACTTTCAATGTAAGGGAGTCAGAAAGCTATGAAAAGTATGACCGGTTTTGGAAAAGCGATGCGTGTGACAGACGCCTATCAAATCGAAGTCGAAATAAAAAGCGTCAATCACCGTTTTCTAGATGTGCAGTTGCGGACCTCGCGCCAGCTTCATGCCTATGAAAATCAAATTCGTCAAGTAATCAAAGAAACGTTGCATCGTGGACGTGTTGAGGTCTTTGTGACTTTAACCCAGCGCAGTGATCTTGGTAAAGAAGTCATGATTCATTGGGACTTACTTGAGCAAGTCGTGACGTCGGTGGAGCATGAAATGCAAGCACGTTTTCAAACGACAATCCAACGAGGCCCTTTTATCGAGAGTCTGCTTGAAAAAGAAACGTTTATGGAAATGAATGAACGAATGACCGATGATGACTCACTTGAGCATCTTTTGCTAGCAGTTGTCACTGAAGCAACGCGAGCGAATGATCAAAGTCGCCAGTTGGAAGGACGAGGGATTTTAAGTGTACTGCAAGAAAATCAACAACTGTTACAACATCAAATCCAAGAATTAAGTCAATTTTTTGCTGCATTTGAACAAGAGTACCAGAGTCGTTTTGAAAAAAAATTGAACGATTATTTAGGTGCGACCATCGATCAAGACCGCTTGTTAACAGAAATGGTAATTTTACTAGAACGCAGTGATATTCATGAGGAATTAGATCGACTAACTATTCATTTGGAAAATCTCCAACAATTATTCGTAAAACCACAGCCGGTGGGGCGGGAATTGGATTTTTTAATTCAAGAAATCAATCGCGAAATCAATACGATTGGCTCAAAATCCACCGCAATTGAAATGAAGAATATCGTTGTCCAAATGAAGACGATTATTGAAAAAATTCGTGAGCAAGTTCAAAACATTGAATAATTTGAGTGAAAATTAGCGAGAAAAGTGGCTTTTTAGTCAGATTTTTGGTATATTATAAGAATTACTGTACATAACAAGAAATAGGTACAAACGTAGGGAAAGTAACTTTAGGAGAATGAAAGGACGTCGACATGGTAGAGCGTGGGTTATTAATAGTATTATCTGGTCCTTCAGGTGTAGGGAAGGGAACGGTTCGTAAAGCCATTTTTGATAGTGAAGCGAACGATTTTCAATATTCGATTTCAATGACGACTCGCAAGAAGCGAATCGGCGAAGTGGAAGGTGTGGACTATTACTTCCGCGAACGTGAAGAATTCGAGCAATTAATTGCATCAGGAGAAATGTTAGAGTATGCAGAATATGTAGGTAATTACTATGGAACACCTCTGTCATATGTACAAAAAACCTTAGATCAAGGTAAAGATGTCTTTTTGGAAATTGAAGTGCAAGGCGCACAACAAGTGAAAGAAAAAGTGCCAGATGGGGTTTTTATTTTCTTAACGCCACCTGATTTGGCAGAACTGCGTAGTAGAATTACAGGTCGTGGAACCGATGCTCCGGATGTCATTGATGAACGGATGCGTATTGCCCGAGAAGAAATCGAAATGATGGCCTTATATGATTATGCGGTTGTCAACGATGAAGTCCCGCTAGCGGTGAAACGAATCAAAGAAATTATTGCAAGTGAACATTTTCGTGTTGAACGTGTGATTGGAAAATATAGAAAAATGTTAGAGGAGTTGTAAAAACTATGATGTTAAAACCGTCTATCGATGCGTTATTAGATCGAGTAAATTCAAAATATTCATTAGTTATTTTAGCAAGCAAACGTGCACATGAGTTAGAGGCAGGAGCGGAACCAACTTTGGATTCGTTTGACTCAATTAAACGAGTGGGACAAGCGTTAGAAGAAATTGAGGCCGAAACCGTTGTGAATGATCCGCATCCAGAAATTAAACGTGCCCGTTTGAAATTGGAAGAAGAAGAACGTCAAGCCCGTAAAGAACAAGAACAAAAAGAGCTAGAAACAAGAATTCGCCAAGATCATAACGCATAGAATCGAAAAAAAGTCTGGAGAAGGAATTCCAGACTTTTTCTTTTGCTTTGAAAGACAAACGTCCGGAACTTTAGTAGAATAAGAAAGAAGGAGGTGGAGCAATGTCTCAGTATGCACAAGTGATTGTCGATGTCCCTACAATGCAGACCGATCAACCGTACACGTATCTCGTTCCTGACGAGTGGCAAGCCGTCATTGAATGCGGGATGCGTGTGGAGGTGCCTTTTGGTGAAGGTAATCGACATATTCAAGGCTTCGTGACCGCTCTACCAACAGAGTTAGAAGAGTCGACGCTTTCGTTAAAATCATTGATTCGCGTGATTGATTTAGCCCCGGTTGTGAATCAAGAATTGTTACAGCTAGCGGATTATATGAAAGACGTCACTTTTTCGTTTAAAATTAATTGTCTTCAAACGATGCTGCCAGCTGCGATGAAAGCTGCTTATCAAAAAAAATTTGTCTTGCTTGATGAGGATCATCCTGTCAAAGAAACCTATTTTTCGCAGAGTAACGAAATTGATTGGGACGTGATCGAAGCTGCAGGAGCGCTAACGTTATTTAAGCGTTTAAGAGAGCAATCGATTGTGGAACTTCGCTATATCGTCAAAGAAAAGGTCAATAAAAAAATGATTCGCTATGTAAAAAGTCTGGTGACGACAGAAAATTATTTCGTCTTTAAGGAACAATTACGACCGAATGCGTTGCGCCAACATCAATTATTAGAACAATTAAAAACGACGCCTCGTGAAACGGTGACTTTTTATCGCGAAAAAGAGCTGCTAAGTACGCATTTAAAGACGGCTGAAAAAAATGGCTGGCTTTCTTTTGAAGAAGTTGAAAGTTATCGCGATCCTTTTGCGAATCATGATTTTCCTAAGACGCTCCCTTGGCAATTGAATACCGAGCAACAACAAGCGGTATCGCGCATTTTAGCTGCGGAGGCGCAAGGGGAAGCGACGACGTTCTTATTAGAAGGCATTACGGGTAGCGGAAAAACAGAAGTCTACTTGCAATCGATTGCTGAAATCTTGAATAAAGGCAAGACAGCGATGATGTTAGTACCAGAGATTGCCTTAACGCCACAGATGGTTCAACGATTTAAGAGTCGTTTCGGCAAGGCGGTCGCCGTCTTACATAGTGGGCTATCGCAAGGTGAAAAATACGACGAGTGGCGCAAAATCGAACGCGGTGAGGCACAAGTTGTGGTGGGTGCGCGTTCGGCTGTTTTTGCACCGCTCCAAAAAATTGGTCTTATTATTATTGATGAAGAACATGAAGCGACCTATAAGCAAGAAGATACGCCACGTTATCATGCCCGTGACCTCGCGATTTGGCGTAGTCAATATCATCACTGTCCAGTGATTCTTGGGAGTGCGACGCCTTCGCTAGAATCACGGGCGCGCGCTCAAAAAAAGCGGTATGAACTCTTATACTTAACGCAAAGAGCCCATGAAAATGCGCAACTACCGAGCGTTACGATTGTTGATTTGAAAGAAGAGTACGCTCAAAAGAATACGAGTACTTTTTCTCGTTTGCTGCAAGAAAAAATCAGCAATCGCCTGCAACAAAAAGAGCAAATCGTTCTTTTACTCAATCGGCGCGGCTATTCTTCCTTTATGATGTGTCGCGATTGTGGCTATGTTTTGCCTTGTCCGAATTGTGACATTTCGTTAACGCTCCATATGGATGTCAAAAAAATGCGTTGTCACTATTGTGGGCACCAAGAAAATATTCCTAAAAAGTGTCCGGATTGCCAAGGGGAAAAAATCCGTTATTACGGTACAGGGACTCAAAAAGTAGAGGAAGAATTACAAGCACGTTTTCCGAGTGCGCGGATTTTAAGAATGGATGTTGACACGACACGTAAAAAAGGGGCACACGAGAAAATATTAAAAGCCTTTGAAGAACAAGAGGCCGATATTTTACTCGGGACACAAATGATTGCCAAAGGTTTGGATTATCCTAATATCACGTTAGTTGGCGTGTTAAACGCGGATACTGCGTTAAATCTACCTGACTTTCGTTCAAGTGAGCGGACGTTTCAACTGTTAACCCAAGTGAGTGGTCGTGCTGGACGCGGCGCAAAACCAGGTGAAGTCATCGTTCAAACCTTTAACCCAGAACACCATAGTATTGTGCTTGCTCAGGCACAAGATTACGAAGCTTTTTATCAACAAGAAATGATTTTGCGTCATCAAAGTGGCTACCCGCCTTTTTATTTTACGGTAAAAATTACGGTCAGCCATCCAGCAGAACAGGTAGTCGCGAAAAAAAGTTATCAAATAGCGGAACAGTTAAAGAATGGTTTGAGCCCGGAGAGCCGTATTTTAGGTCCAACACCTAGTGGCATTGCTCGGATCAAAAATCGATACTATTACCAAATTATTTTAAAATATAAACACGAAGTCCATCTCCACAGAATGTTGCGAGAGATTTTAGAAACAAGTCAAAGTGAACAGCGAAAAAATTTATATGTGAGTATTGATTACGAACCGTTGAATTTTATTTAAAAAAGGAGCCCTGCTGATGCGTTATCCAATTATTATTCACCCTAACGATAAATTACGAAAACCTTCCAAGCGTGTAACGGAAATCACCGATGAATTACTCGCTTTACTGGATGATCTCCATGAAACAATGATTGCTCATGATGGGATTGGCATCGCCGCCCCTCAAGTTGGCAAAAATATCCAAGTTGCACTAGTAGAAGTCGATGAAGGCGATCTATTTGAACTGATTAATCCTGAAATTATTTCTGCGAAAGGTGAGAGCATTGACGTGGAAGGTTGTCTGAGTATCCCGCATACTTATGGGACCGTCAAACGAGCTGATGAGCTTGTCGTTCGCTATTACGACCGAGAAGGTGACGAAATGGAAGTCGAAGCGTATGGCTATTTAGCACGCGCCTTTCAACATGAAATCGATCACTTACAAGGGAAATTATTTATCGATCAGATGATTGAACCAATTGCAGAAGAAGATTTAGAAAAATATATGGAGGAACATCTCGATGACTAAACTAATTTTTATGGGAACCCCTCAATTTTCAGTCCCGATTTTAGAAGCCCTTGTGGCACAAGCGTATGACGTGGTAGCCGTTGTGACCCAACCCGATCGTCCTGTAGGTCGTAAGCGGGTCATTACACCGACACCCGTGAAGGAAGCCGCGATTCGTTTGGGGCTGCCAGTTTTTCAACCTGAAAAAATTAGTGGTTCACCCGAAATGGCTGAGATCATGGCGTTAGAAGCGGATATCATTGTGACGGCAGCGTTTGGTCAATTTTTACCCGATGCTCTGTTAAAAGCACCTAAAAAAGGCGCGATTAATGTTCATGCTTCCTTATTGCCAAAATATCGCGGAGGCGCACCGGTTCATTTTGCCATTATGGCAGGAGAAAAAGAAACAGGTGTCACCATCATGGAAATGATTAAGAAGATGGATGCAGGTGGCATTTATGCGCAAAAATCATTACCCATTACGAAAAAAGATGATGTGGGTATAATGTTTGATAAATTAAGTCTTTTAGGGCGGGATTTATTACTAGAAACCTTACCGAAAATTCTTAGCGGAGAATTACAACCAGTTCCGCAAGAGGAACAGTTAGCCACTTTCTCACCAAATATTACACGAGAACAAGAAGTGATTGATTGGCAGCAGACAGCGGAAATGATTGATTGTCAAGTTCGCGGTATGCGTCCGTGGCCGATTGCGTATACGACGTATCAAGGGGACCGTTGGAAAATTTTAGCGGTGACGCCGCTAGAAGAAACGACGACGCACGCTCCGGGAACGATCATTGAGCGCGATAAAAAAACGTTGAAAATTGCTTGCGGTGACGGAACGGTTTTATCGATTGAAACGTTACAACCAGCTGGCAAAGGGTTGTTAGGGATCGCTGAATTTTTAAATGGTAGCGGCCAAAAAGTTGCAGTCATGCAAAAGGTGGGACAAGATGACGAATAAACAAACCAAAAGAACGGTCCGTTATGTCGCTTTAGAAGCCTTAGAAAGGGTGACAAAAGGCGGGGCCTATTCAAATCTTCTCTTACGGGAATTAATGAATCAGGGACGGTTAAATGAAAAAGATGGCCGATTATTAACCGAGCTCGTTTATGGCACGATTGCCCGTCAACTGCTCTTAGATTATTATTTAATGCCGTTTACTAAGCAAGCAAAAAAAGTGGATGGTTGGGTCCAAAATCTATTGCGCTTGTCACTTTATCAACTCCTATATCTTGATAAAGTTCCAAGTCATGCCATTTTGAACGAAGCAGTGGAAATTGCGAAAACTCGTGGTAATATAGGAATAAGTAAATTTGTGAATGGTGTTTTGCGTAACGTCCAACGTCAAGGTGTTCCAGCGTTAAGTCAAATCGAAAACCCGATTGAGCGATTAAGTATTGAAATCAGTATGCCACAGTGGCTGGTTGAGAAATTTGTTCATCAAATCGGATTTGAACAGACACGGGCATTTGGTCTTTCATTATTTGAAGCAAGCCATTTAAGCGGTCGCGTCAACACCAATCTCTTGAGTCGTGAAGCAGCAATCGAGACGCTTACGCTCGAAGGATTTGAAGTGGAAGAAAGTCAAATCAGTCCGTATGGCATTGTCGGCAAAAAAGGATTTTTAGCGGGCAGTCGCTTGTTTGCAGAAGGCCAATTGACCATTCAAGATGAGAGTTCGATGCTCGTTGCGCCAACGCTTCAAATCGAAGCTCATCACCAGGTACTGGACGCGTGTGCCGCACCAGGTGGTAAAACGACTCACATGGCGACCTTTTTAAAGGCAGAACAAGGTGGAAAAGTGACGGCTCTAGACATTCATGCGCATAAAGTGCGATTGGTAGAAGAAAACGCCCAACGATTGCATGTGGCGGATGTGGTAGAAACAAAAGTACTGGATGCACGCTTAGTAAATCAAACGTTTGCGCCAGAGACCTTCGATCGTATTTTGGTGGATGCTCCTTGTTCAGGACTCGGCTTAATGCGCCGTAAACCAGATATTAAATATAGTAAAAAACCAAGTGATTTTACCCAATTACCGCTGATCCAAATGGCGATTTTGGAAAGTGTTGCCCCAACTTTAAAAGCGGGTGGCTTATTAGTTTATAGTACTTGTACGATTATTCCTGAAGAAAACCAAATGGTGGTGTCGCAGTTTTTAAGTCATCATCCGGAATTCGAATTAGTGCCACTAGCTGTCTCGCCAGTCCTGGCAAATAGTCTGACAGATGAGATGCTCACACTCTATCCCCAAACATTTTTAACAGATGGTTTTTTTATTAGTTGTTTACGCAAAAAGTGACGAGGTGAAAAAAGAATGGAAGTATATTTCC
This sequence comes from Enterococcus aquimarinus, assembly GCF_001885765.1. Taxonomy (GTDB): domain Bacteria; phylum Bacillota; class Bacilli; order Lactobacillales; family Enterococcaceae; genus Enterococcus_I; species Enterococcus_I aquimarinus. The sequence continues at coordinate 92,200 of NZ_JXKD01000005.1, forward strand.
AAAGTGATATAGGCAAAAGAAGAAAGAGTAATCAGGACTATACGGCAACTTTCACGAATCAAAAAAATCAACTCCTCGCTTTATTAGCAGACGGCATGGGGGGGCATCAAGCAGGCGATATCGCGAGTCGCCAAGCGGTTGAAGAAATCGGTATTGCTTGGGAAGCCACCACGATTGATGATAGTGAAAAAGCGGTCCAGTGGTTTCTGCAACACATTCAACAAGCCAATCAGAGGATTTTTGAAAAAGGTCAATCCCAACCAACCTTAAGTGGGATGGGGACAACACTAGAAGTTGTGACCCTTTTAGACAATCACCTCGCCTTAGCGCATGTGGGCGATAGCCGGATTTATTTATTTAGAGAGCAACGCTTGATTGCGTTAACGGAAGATCATTCGCTAGTGAACGCACTCTTAAAATCGGGTGAGATTACCCAAGAAATGGCAGAAAACCATCCAAGAAAAAATATTATTACCCGCTCACTGGGAATGCCAGGGAGCTTAGAGGTAGATGTGGCGATTCATAAAATTGAAGATCACGATCAATTGTTATTATGTTCAGATGGGTTAACGAATATGGTTTCGGAACCAAAAATTGCCCAAATCTTACTGGAAGCAGCCTCATTGCAAGATGCCAGTCAACGATTAATTGAGGAAGCCAATGCAAAGGGTGGTTTAGACAATATTACCGTGTTATTAATTGATGTAGGGGGGGAAAGTCAATGATTGAACTAGGTAAAAAATTAAATGGTCGCTATTTGATTCTAGGCACAATTGGTAGTGGCGGTATGGCAAATGTTTTTCTTGCGAAGGATTTAATTCTTGATCGAGAAGTTGCGGTTAAAGTGCTCCGTTTTGACTTCCAAAATGATCAAACGGCGATTCGTCGTTTTCAAAGAGAAGCCCTTGCAGCCACTGAGCTGGTTCATCCGAACATCGTGTCGGTGTATGACGTTGGCGAAGAAGATGGCATGCAGTATCTCGTGATGGAATATGTCAAAGGGATGGATCTAAAACGCTACATTCAAACGCAATATCCAATTCCTTATCGCACCGTCGTTGATATCATGCAACAAATTTTATCAGCGATTGATTTAGCGCATCATCACCGAATTATTCATCGCGATTTAAAACCGCAAAATATTTTAATGGATGAAAACGGGACGGTCAAAATTGCCGACTTTGGGATTGCGATTGCATTATCCGAAACATCGATTACGCAAACAAATTCGATGCTTGGTTCGGTCCATTATTTATCACCTGAGCAAGCAAGAGGGAGTATGGCAACGAATCAGTCCGATATTTATGCTTTAGGGATTATTTTGTACGAAATGTTAACGGGGAAAGTGCCATTTGATGGCGAATCGGCGGTAACGATTGCGCTGAAACATTTCCAAGAAGAAGTGCCTTCCTTGCGCTTGTATGATCAAAATCTGCCACAATCATTAGAAAATGTCGTTTTGAGAGCGACAGCGAAAGAAACGGCGGATCGTTACCAAAGTGCGGATGAAATGCGTCACGACTTAGATACTGTTTTATCAACAGACCGATTAAATGAACCGCGCTGGGAAGGAAATGCTTTAGCAGCAGGTGAAACGATTATTATTACGCCGATTACGGCAGAAACACCGATGCCAAAAGCGTTTAAAGACATGCCAACGCCAGCGGTTGAACCTGAACCGGAAGTCGCGGAAGCGCCGAAGAAAAAGAAGAAAAAATGGTGGATTTGGTTGCTCGTTATGGTAGCCCTTGTTTTGAGCGTGGGTGCGATCATGGTTTTCAGTGGCCGTGGCCAACAAGTAACGGTTCCTGATGTCACGGAATTGACCGAGGATGAAGCGCGCGCGCAATTGGAAGCGGCTGGCTTAGTCGTAGCGGACGACGTGAAAGAAATCGTGAGTGAAGAGATCGACAAAGGTTTAGTCGTCAAAACAAATCCCGCGAAAAATGCCCAAGTCAAAAAAGACAAAGAAGTCATTTTGTATCTAAGTAGCGGGGAAAATATGATTAAAATGCCTGATTTTACTGGCGTGCGATTGATTGATGCAAAACGTGAGCTACGGAATTTAGATTTTGTGGATCGAAATATTACTGCTGTTGAAGCCTATGATGACAGCGTGCCAGAAGGTGAAATTATTGAACAAACACCGGAGTCGGGCACAGAAGTCAATCCGCAAGAAAGCGAAGTAGAGTTCACTGTTAGTAAAGGAAAAGAACCTGTCCGAATGGTTGATTTAACAGGGAATACGCGCGAAAGTGCTCGGGAGAACTTGGAGACGCTTGGTTTGGGGAGTAATCCAATTGAATTTGAAGAAGCTTATAGTAGTGACTTTGCTCAAGGAACCGTCATGGCGCAAGACCCAAGTGTGGGAGAAGACGCGATTCCTGGTAAAACGACGATTACCCTAACGATTAGTAAAGGGGAAGAGTTAGTGAAGGTTCCTGACGTGATTAACCAAACGTTGGAAGCGGCGAAAAAATTATTAGCAGATGAAGGATTAGAAGCTGTACCAACGGAAGAGTATGATGATACCGTTGAAAAAGATCGGATTATTGCGGTACAACCGGGTGTTGGTGAAGAAGTATCCAAAGAGACACGTGTAAACGTTACGGTCTCAAAAGGGAAAAAACCACAAGAATCCCAAGAAAGTGAAGCGGTCACGAAAAACTTTACAGTAAATGTCCAAGCGACTTTTAATCCAAATGGCACGCCAGAACAAATGGTGACAGTACTGTTAACGGATGAAAATGGGACAAGACGACAAGTGTCTCAAATCTCTTTGAATTCAAGTAATAGTTCCCAAAATTTAGCAATCGCAGTCACGGTTTTAGAAGGGGAGTCCGCAACCATCTATGTTCAACGCGATGACGGTGAAGAAATTAGTCAAGTCGTGAACGGTGCTACGACCTTGCAAGTCCCTTTTTAGAAAATCTATAACATTTAAAAGCTTGATATGCCAAGGATTCGTTTGGGATATCAAGCTTTTTTCTCGTGGGTTAACCCCTTCTCCTTTTCAAGTGAGGAAAAATTCAGTATAATGAAGGTCAATATTAGTCAAGGAGGGTACGAATGAAGAATCCACGAAATACATCTGATATTATTGAAGCCTATTTAAAGAAAATTCTTGAAGAACATTCAATGATTGAAATCAGACGAACCGAAATGGCTGATTTGTTTAAATGTGTCCCTTCACAAATAAATTATGTGATTAATACACGTTTTACGATTCAAAGAGGCTATACTGTTGAAAGTAAGCGCGGAGGTGGGGGCTATATTCGCATTGAAAAAGTGAATATCTCAAACCGTCATCAATTTCTCTCGCAAGTGAATCAACTATTTGATAAGGAACTAGAAGAAAGAGATGCTCAAGGAATTATCCATAAATTATATGAAGAAGAATTATTGACAAAACGAGAAGGGAATCTGTTGTTAACAATTGTGAGTAAAGCGGTCTTAGGTTGTTCCGAAGACGAGCATGCCATTCGCTCGGCAATTTTACACAGCGTCTTAGAACGATTGAGTTATGAAGAAAAGGAGTGAATGTCATGGATGAATTATTTACCCCTCGAGCAAAAGCAGTCTTAGCGATTGCTCAGGAAGAAGCCAAATATTTTAAACATCAGGCAGTTGGATCAGAACACTTATTACTTGCGTTGGTCATTGAACAAGATGGCATCGCTGGCAAAACGTTACGGGAAATGAATGTGACAGAAAATGACATTCGAGAAGAGATCGAACACATTACGGGATATGGTATCGTAAAAGAATACCCAGTTGGCAGCTTTTTACCTTATTCGCCACGAGCACGCCAAATTTTTGCTTATGCAGGGGATGAAGCCAAGCGCTTAGGTGTAGGGCAAATTGGGACAGAACATTTATTACTCGGCATGTTACGCGATGAAGAAATCTTATCGGCACGTATTTTATTAAATTTAGGCTTCAGCTTAGCGAAAATGCGTCAACTTTTGAAAAAGAAAATGGGTCTTAATGAATCGAGAGGTCAAGCAGGGAATATGGCGCGCCGCCAACCACAAAAAGCGCGTCAAAATCCAGCACAAAATGAAGGAACGCCGGTACTCGACTCATTGGCTCGTGATTTAACGAAATTAGCCCGTGAAAAACGCCTGGATCCAGTCGTGGGACGTAGCAACGAGGTCAAACGCTTGATTCAAATCTTAAGTCGTCGTACGAAAAATAATCCGGTACTCGTAGGAGAACCTGGTGTCGGTAAAACAGCGATTGTAGAAGGTCTCGCTCAAAAAATCATTGATGGTGAAGTCCCACGTGACATGCAACAAAAACGATTAATGATGTTAGACATGGGTGGATTAGTTGCGGGGACAAAATACCGTGGCGAGTTTGAAGATCGGATGAAAAAAATTATTGATGAAATTTATCGTGACGGTCAAGTCATTCTTTTCATTGATGAACTGCATACGTTAATCGGAGCCGGTGGTGCAGAAGGGGCAATTGATGCGGCCAATATTTTAAAACCAGCATTAGCTCGTGGAGAACTGCAAACCATTGGAGCGACCACACTAGACGAATATCAAAAATACATTGAAAAAGATTCTGCTTTGGAACGTCGTTTTGCTCGTGTGCAAATTGATCAACCAAATCCAGAAGAAGCCGAAGCCATCTTAAAAGGGTTACGTCCACGATACGAAGAACATCATGGGGTAGAAATTTTAGATGAAGCGATACGCGCAGCGGTCCAATTATCTGTGCGCTACATCAATTCACGACAATTACCCGATAAAGCGATTGATTTAATGGACGAAGCGGCTGCGAAAGTTCGTTTAGATAAAGCGGATGAACTCGCGGATACCGTTCGTATTCAAGAAAGGTTATTAGCGTTAGCTGAAGAAAAAGAACAAGCCATTCGCCAGCAAAACTTTGAAGCAGCTGCGGAAATTCGTTTGCGCGAAAAAGAACTCGCGCAAGAACTCGCTGAAGCGACTTTTAAAGAAATGAAAGCAAGCGAAGGGTATAGCGACACAGTGACCGAAGAAGATGTTGCGACCGTTGTTTCTCAGTGGACAGGCGTCCCTCTTCGACAAATGGAGAAAAAAGAATCGGAGCGTTTACTTGTCTTAGAAGAAGTCTTACACCAAAGGGTTGTCGGACAAGATGAAGCGGTTAAAGCGATTGCGCGTGCGATTCGTCGAGCGCGGAGTGGATTGAAAGATCCCAATCGCCCAATCGGCTCCTTTATGTTTTTAGGTCCAACAGGTGTTGGGAAGACCGAACTCGCAAAAGCACTCGCTGAAGCGATGTTTGGGAGCGAAGATTCATTAATTCGGGTTGATATGTCAGAATTTATGGAAAAATATAGTACGAGTCGTTTAATCGGATCTCCTCCAGGGTATGTCGGCTATGAAGAAGGAGGACAATTAACCGAAAAAGTTCGTTCAAAACCATACTCGGTTATTTTGCTGGATGAAGTAGAAAAAGCGCATCCTGACATCTTTAATATCTTATTGCAAGTCTTAGATGACGGCTACTTAACTGATGCCAAAGGTCGGAAAGTCGATTTTCGTAATACGATTTTAATTATGACGTCAAATATTGGCGCAACACAATTACGGGAAGAAAAGAATGTTGGCTTTAATGTCGTCGATGCTTCAAAAGACTACAAAGCGATGCAAAAACGGATTTTAGAAGAACTGAAGAAGGCCTATCGCCCTGAATTCTTAAATCGAATTGATGAAACCATCGTGTTCCGTTCGCTCGAAAAAGATGAAATCCATGAAATCGTGAAAATTATGAGTCGTTCGATCATCAAACGTTTAGCAGCGCAAGAGATTCAATTGAAAATCACACCTGCGGCTCTTGATGTGATTGGAAAAGCAGGCTTTGATCCAGAATATGGCGCGCGACCGATTCGTCGAGCTTTACAAAAAGAAGTAGAGGATCGTTTGAGTGAGGCGTTATTAATGGGGCAAATCCACTTAGGAGATTCCGTTACGATTGGCGCTTCGAAAGGTGTCGTGACATTAAATGTTCGCGAGCAAAAACCAAAAGGAACGTTGCAAAAAGTTTAAAGGACTAAGGAGTGTATCGAAGTCGTTTTTGCTCGGAGAATGATTCGAACACTCATCCACACTATAAGTTTTACAATCTTTTTATCACCTATCGAGCAAGTAAATACATATGTAACGCAAAAAGGCTGTGACGGTTGTCGTAGCTTTTTTGCGTTTTTTAAAAGGATGGTCTCTTTTATTGAAAATAGTGTACAAAATAGTCAAAAGAATCGTATTTTAAATCACAAAAATAGGGATAAAGATCATATTCGAATGATAAAATGCGTATTATAGGCGTTTGAACATTCATTTCATTATCGATTGAATCACAAACTATGTGAAAAATTAGTGAAAAAAGCAACAAAAGTTCTTGGAAAGCGTGAAACCTTGTGATACGATAGGTTCGTTGCAAGGAGGGGACAAGGAAATGATTGAAATAATTACAACAGTAGAATCAATGGCGCAAGCGGAAGCACTTCTTCCGATGGTCGATACGATTTATTTTGGGGAAGAAACGTTTGCATTACGTTTACCCCATTCCTTTACAAGAGAAGAACAGCGACACCTCGTCGAATTAGCACATCAAGCGGGAAAACAAGCAATGGTAGCGGTGAATGGCTTAATGCATCCTGAACAAATGAAGCAGATTCCCGAATATTTAGGCTTTTTAAAAGAAATCGGTGTCGATAAAATTACGGTAGGAGAACCTGGGACCATTTTTGTCATGAAAAAAAATCATGCCTTACAAATTCCGTATGTCTACGCGGGCGAAACATTAGTGACGAGCGCGCGTCAAATTAATTTTTGGGCGAAAAAAGGAGCCGTTGGGGCGATTCTTGCTCGAGAAGTGCCGTATGAAGAAATGCGTGTCATGGCACCACAACTAACGATCCCAACGGAAGTTTTAGTCTATGGTGGTACATGTATTCATCATTCGAAGCGGCCGTTATTACAAAATTACTATAACTTTACGAAACAAGCAGCCGGTAAAACAAGAGAAGATGGACTCTTACTTTCAGAACCGAAAAAAGAGGAGACCCACTACGCTATTTTTGAAGATACACACGGTACGCATATTTATGCCAATAATGATTTAAATCTCATGATGGAATTAAAAACGTTAGTCGATACAGGGTATCAAACGTGGAAGTTGGACGGCGTGTTAACACCGGGCGAATCCTTTGTGGCGATTGTGCAATTGTTTGATCAAGCGCGTCACCTTATTGAAGAAGGACGGTGGACGCAAGCACTAGCTCAAGAGCTGAATCAACAAGTTGCGATGCATCATCCTAAAAATCGCGGACTGGATACGGGCTTTTATTACATCGACCCAACTAAAATTAAGTAAGGAGAGCATTCAATGACGAAGAAACAACCATTAAAACGTCCAGAAATTCTAGCTCCTGCTGGGACGTTAGAAAAATTAAAAGTCGCGATTCATTATGGCGCAGATGCGGTATATATTGGCGGCAATGCGTATGGCTTAAGAAGCCGTGCGGGGAATTTTACATACGAACAAATGGCTGAAGGCGTGGCTTTTGCGAAGGAACATCAGGCGAAAGTTTATGTAGCAGCTAATATGGTCACCCATGAAGGAAACCAAGAAGGTGCGGGCGAATTTTTCCGTGAATTACGTGATGTGGGGATTTCAGCGGTGATTGTTTCAGATCCCGCGTTAATTGAGATTTGTTTAACAGAAGCCCCTGGGTTACCAGTTCATTTATCAACGCAAGCCTCCGCAACCAATTTTGAAACATTAGAATTCTGGAAAGAAGAAGGATTGGAACGCATTGTCCTAGGACGAGAAGTTTCAATGGAAGAAGTGGCAGAAATCCGTCGTAATACCGACGTTGAAATTGAAGCCTTTATTCATGGGGCGATGTGTATTTCCTATTCGGGTCGTTGTACATTATCGAATCACATGGCGATGCGTGATGCCAATCGTGGTGGCTGTTCGCAGTCGTGTCGCTGGAAATATGATTTATACGATTTACCTTTTGGTGAAGAGCGTCGTAGCCTGACGAAAAATGGTGCCGTTTCAGAAGACTTTTCGATGAGTGCTGTCGACATGTCGATGATTGAGCATATCCCTGATTTAATTCAAAATGGCGTCGATTCGTTTAAAATCGAGGGACGCATGAAGTCAATTCATTACGTTTCAACGGTTTCCAATGTGTATAAAGCAGCGGTTGATAGTTATATGGCCGATCCTGAAAACTATGTCTGCAAACAAGAATGGATTGATGAGCTATGGAAAGTCGCTCAACGGGAACTGGCAACCGGTTTTTATTACAATATTCCAACAGAAGAAGAACAACTTTTTGGAGCGCGTCGCAAAATTCCCGAGTATAAATTTATCGGTGAAGTCTTAGCCTATGATGAAGCGAGTCAAACGGCAACTATTCGTCAACGAAATGCCTTTGAAGTGGGCGATGAGATTGAATTTTATGGTCCTGGCTTCCATCACTTTGAACAAAAGGTAGACGTGATGTATAACGAAGAAGGGGAATCGATTGATCGTGCGCCAAATGCCATGATGATTCTTACGATGCCTGTGATTGAAAAAGTTTCACCAGGCGATATGATTCGCAAAAGAAAATAACCATTTTAAAGAGTGATAACGATCAAACGTTATCACTCTTTTTAGTTACCATTATTAATGGAATTGAACAGGCTTGCTCGATTTTTTTAAAATTTGATTTAATCAGAATTTCTTTGCTATTATATCAAAGAGTAGTCCTCTTTTGAGCGCCTATTTTTTAGGCAATGACTACTAGGTGAATGGTTTAGAAGGATGGTATTTAGTCACGATAGCGGCAACCGTCACGTCTGATAGATTAGAATAATGATTTGATAAGGAGTTTAAGATGAAAAATCTGATATTTAACTGGCGACCAGAAGGATTACCAGAAGATTGGGAGTTGCTCTTAGCAGCCGATCCTTCTCAGCGAATCATTGCAACCTATTTAGAAAAAAGCGCCTTTCTAGAAGCGCGCCGAGAGGGAGAATTGGTCGGGTTACTTCTTTTGGCGACAACCTCCTCTGCTGAACGCGGAGAGATTGTGAATCTATCGGTTCGTCCATCGGAACAAAATCAAGGAATTGGGAGTCAACTGATTCAACAGGCGTTGGCCTATGGGAAAAGACTAGGTTATCGAAGGATGGAAGTTGCCACTGCGACAACAAGCTTTGGTCCATTATATCTCTATCAAAAAAACGGTTTTCGCGTAACATCGGTTGAGCAAGATTACTATTTAAAGTGTTATGACGAAGTATTAATGGAGAATGGTCTTCTTGTAAAAGATCGTTTGATTTTAACGCAAAGTTTGTAACGTTTGACAGAGAAATAGTGGCGTGTTAGCGTTAAGAAATAAAATATGAAGATTAGGAGACGACACTTTTGAAAAAATACGATTATATTGTAATTGGTGGCGGTAGCGGAGGTATTGGCTCTGCTAATCGGGCAGCAATGCATGGTGCAAAAGTTTTATTAATTGAAGGCAATGAATTTGGAGGAACATGTGTGAATGTGGGCTGTGTGCCCAAAAAAGTCATGTGGCAAGCAAGTGATTTACTCGAAAGTATGAAAAGAGACGCGAATGGCTATGGTATTTCTCCACAGGGGATAACTGTCGATTTTAAAAAGCTTGTGGATAACCGAGAAGAATATATTCGAGTATTGCATGGTGCGTATAGTCGAGGCCTAGCTGGTAATGGGGTTGAGACGATAAAAGGTTATGCACAGTTTGTGGATAACCAAACGGTGACCGTGAACGGCGAACAATTCCAGGGAACGCATATCTTGATTGCTACGGGTGGACGGCCGTGTCGTTTGGAAGTTCCTGGTGGAGAATATGCGCAAAATTCCGATCAATTTTTTGAATTAACGACACTACCCAAAAATCCAATTGTGATTGGTGGCGGCTATATCGCAGCCGAAATTGCGGGAGTCATGCATGGCTTAGGAAGTGATGTTTCGTGGGCTTATCGTCATGATCGTCCACTACGTAACTTTGATGAAATGCTTTCGAATCATCTGGTTGAGTTGTATCAACAAGACGGCATTCAAACGTATGCGCAATATGTACCAGCGTCAATTGAAAAAGCTGACGAAACGTATACGGTTCATTTTGAAAATGGCGAAAGTTTAACGGGCGATTACGTGTTCTTTGCTGGTGGGCGTACGCCAAATGTGGATAACATTGGGTTAGAAAAAACAGATGTCGACTTATCCCCAGAAGGCGTCGTCGTTGTGGATAAATTTCAAAATACCACGGCACCGGGCATTTATGCGGTGGGTGATGTGATTGGAAAAATTGATTTAACACCTGTGGCGATTGCTGCCGGTCGTCGGTTAGCTGAACGACTCTTTAATGGCCAAAGTGAGTTATTTTTAGACTACGATTTGGTGCCAACTGTTGTTTTCACGCATCCACCAATTGCGACCATTGGCTTAAGTGAACAAGAAGCGATTGAGAAATACGGCAAAGAGCAAGTGAAAATTTACACGTCAGAATTTACGCCAATGTATTTTGCGCTGGATGACTATCGACAAAAATGTAAAATGAAACTCGTGTGTTTAGGAAAAGAAGAAAAAATTATTGGACTTCACGGTATTGGCCGTGGTGTCGATGAAATGTTACAAGGATTTGCGGTGGCAATCAAGATGGGCGCTACGAAAGCAGACTTTGATAATACGGTCGCGATTCATCCGACTGGTTCAGAAGAATTTGTGACAATGCGTTAAAAAAGAAAAAGAAGGGAGCTGTGACTTTTGTCACAGCTCCCTTCTTTTTTATAAACATTTGATTGATGGTCGGGCGACAAAAGAGCAAAATACCTTTTGTCGCACCTCTTTTTTAATCTATCATAAAATATAACCTAACGTGATGCTACGGCTCTTTAATTTTCGCGATGTAAAATCATCTTGGTAATCTCAAGTAAAGTCTCTTTGACGCCAGTAGGACGATTCGGTAATTTTGCAATCTCTTTGAGGGCCTTTTCGGTATACTCTTCAGCAAGTACTTGGGCGTTTTGTAGACCATTTGTTTCATGGACGAGGGTAAAAATGGTTTGAGCCTCTTCTTTGGTCATCGCAGCTTTTTTAGCTAAAATCGGTTTGATATCTTCGGGATTTTCTTTAAGTGCGTAAAGTAACGGCAAAGAGTAGATCCCCTGACGAACATCTTCTAAAACCGGTTTGCCAAGTTTTTGGCTCGCTTGAGAATAATCTAAAATATCATCTAACATTTGAAAAGCCATCCCAATATGATGCCCTATCTCAGCGGCTTTTTTAGCAAAGAGTTGGGAACTCCCACTCTCTAATGCGCCAATCGAACAACTGAGCGCGAAGAGTTCGGCTGTTTTACCCGAAATATTTTCTAAATACTCCTCGATTGAGACCTCTGTATAATAATGTTTATCCATTTGTCCTAATTCACCGGCCAAAATTTTTTCCATACTCCGTGAATTCATTTGTAAGCTTTTCATTGAAGTCGCATAATCCGCCATTAATTTAAAACACGAAACGAATAAATAATCGCCTGCATAAACGGCGGTACTGTTGCCAAATTGTGAACGAATCGTTGGGGTATTGCGACGTAAATCCGCTTGATCGACAATGTCATCGTGGATGAGTGTTGCCGTATGTAAAAGCTCAATGGCGGCGGCTAAGGCGATGATTTTTTCGGGTTCTTTTTCTGGACCGAATTGGGCGAAGAGAATCTGATACGCCGGACGTAGTAGTTTTCCACCAGAATGAATCATTTCTAAAATCGCCGCTTCGACCTGCTTGTTTTTAAGATGGAGAATCTCTTCCATCAGTTGGACCGTTTTTTGTAAGTCGTGTTGTAATTCGGGAAACTTTTCCCACATTGGATGAAGTGTCATGAAGTGCCTCCTGACTATTTGTTAATTGTGTTCAGACCATTTTACTTGCGTCTCTTCTTCGTACGCAAGTTGGAATTGTTTTAACGTACTAACGCGCTGCAACAAGTGATTGGCGGCGACTCCGATCGCAAGTCCCGATAAGATACCAAAGAAAGAGAGAACGGGTAAATATAAAAGAACTGTCCAAGACTGCGCAATCCACGAGGCAGTGACGAGTTGCCCAACATTGTGCATAAAGCCACCTGTGGCGCTAATTCCGATAATACTCACTCGTTTGGGTCCTAATTTTTTGACTACTAACATACTGGCATAACTGAGCATCGATCCTGAAAAGCTATATAGGAAGGTCGAAACGGTCCCGCCTAAAAGTGTGGTTAGGATTAACCGCAAACAAATTAAGAGAAAACTGTCTTTTTTAGGCATCGTAAAGAGCGCAATAATTGTAATCAAATTCGCTAATCCTAATTTTGCACCAGGGGCAAACGCGAAAGGATAGGGAATCATATTTTCAATTAGCCCGATGACGACTCCTTGTGCGACGAGTAGTGAAATAAAAATAATTTTACGTAAATGATTCATATGTTAGACGATTAATAAACTAAATCGTCCGTTTCACTCCCATCTACTGCGATAATTTCGATGACTAGTTTATGAGGCAAACAAACAATCGTTTCCCCGTTTTTACTCGCCCAGCCTCGACGCACACAGATTTGATCACCACAAGAGGCCTCTTTGATGCGAATGCGATCACCGTCAATTTCAATCAAATTCGTATCACCATCTGGATCTTCGTATAAGTAGGTTGTTCCCTTTTTTCCTTCTACGAGTTCAAACGTTTCAATTTCTTTCCCATCCACTCGTAATACCGCTTGTTTTACCGCATTTTCAGGTAATTGATTCCACCCAAAAATAATAAGGGGTAAGAAAGAAGATGCGATTAATAAAACAATGATGATGCCATCAAATGGTTTTAAACGGCTCGATTTCATAAATTCTTTTAAACGCAAAGACGTGGCCTCCTTTTCTATTTTTTTCTATTTTAACATATTCACCCGAGCAAATACTTTTTTTCAGAAATTTCATCAGAAAAGGAGACGCGACAGTTGTGGTTGTCACGTCTCCTAAAAGATCATTTCAAATATTTATTTTTGACCGTACATTGATTTAGGGGTACCATACCACCATTTACCAAGTGTTTTTTGTAACCAAGGGATTACCCAACGGTCTAAACCAACCGCACGACCAGAACCATTCATCAGTGCAAAGGCAACTGGAATGAACCAGATATTAACCCAGAAGAACATCCCTGATAAACAGAAGGTTACAACTAAAGCAATCGTTGTTGCACTCATTAACCAAGTAAATAATCCAGCCATTAATGCTAGAGCAATACCGATTTCCACGAATACCATCATTTTTTGGAAGAACATCGCAACTTCCATATTTGGCATCATAATTTTCATGATATTTGAGAACCACTCAGGGGCACTGTCTAAGACGGCCATTGGTGTTTCGCCATAAGCATAACTTAAGCCAAATTTCGCAGCGGCTTCAACCGTTTCACCTGCACCACTTGCAGCACTTGTCGCATCGCTCGCAGCACTTGCAGCATCCACATAGTCCCAAGTCCAAGGGAAAACACTGTTACCAGTAAACCAAGAACCTTCACCAAACCAAGTACCTGGTTTCAGCCATGAACCTTCGCCGACAATTTTTTTAGCGGCTTCAATAAACCAAACTAAACCATAGAAGACACGTAGTGGTACGCTCCAAAGAACATTTCCGTAACGAGAAGAATGTCCACGAGTCACATTACGATCATCTTTAATGTGGAAGAATTCATGCATCATGTATTGGAACATATAATAACCAGAACGAATATCAAAGAAGTATTTTAAGTTAACAATGTGCTTCATTACGATTGCTAAGAAGCCACTTAAGTGAATCTTGTTGAATAAGTTTGCTACGCCCCATTTAGCGCCGATAGAAACCATAAACCCTTGGTAATTTCCTTTGAATTTATGTTTTTCGCCACCTTTAATATCGGCGACGATATTGGCAGCTGCGGTGTGACCTGTTTGTTCAGCTGCTTGAACGATTTGAGGAGTTGGTGTATTCGGAAACTCTTCATAAAAGACTAAGTCACCGATGATGTAGATATTATTTTCCTCGTAACCTTTTGCTTCCATGTACTCATTGGCCACAAGACGATTGCCACGAGCTGCTTCTAGACCAAAATCAGCTGCATCGGTTGTTCCTTTAACGCCGGCTGTCCAAATTAAAGTGTGTGTTGGAACCATTGAACCATCTTTTAGTTTAATGTGGTCTGCTGCCACTTCAATAATTGGCGCATTTAACACGAGTTCCACGTTTTGTTCTTTCAAATAGCGTTCCGCTTTGGCAGCGTCATTACGACCTAACATGTTTAAGATGGTAGGCATTGCTTCCACTACTTTTAAGCTAAACTCGCTTGGATCTAATTTGTATTCTTTTGCAAGGCGTGCTTTCCAGTCAACGAGTTCACCGATCATTTCGATTCCAGTAAATCCAGAACCACAAACAACAAATGTGAGCATCGCACGACGGACAGCAGCATCTGGCTCAATGGCAGCTTTTGCAACGGTTGTTAAGATATGTTCGCGAATACGAACAGAATCTTCAAATGACCATAGGGTAAAGCCGTGTTCTTTAACGCCAGGTGTACCAAAGTCATTTGGTTCGCCACCCATTCCTAAAATCAGGTAGTCAAAGGCATAAGAACCGAGTTTCGTCGTAACGATTTTGTTTTCTTTATCAATCCCAGTTACAGTATCTGTGACTAATTGAACATTTTTTTGACGAGCAAACAAACGTTGTAAGTCGTATTGAATCGCTTCAGGTTCAACGCGTCCACCAGCGACTTCGTGAAGTTCGGTCATCATCGTGTGATAAGAGTGACGATCAATGAGTGTGATTTGAACATCGTTGTCTTTTTTTAATTTTTTTGCTAGGAATTTCGTAGCAGAAACACCAGAATACCCAGCACCGACAACGACAATATTTTTTGTAGCCATTGTAAATCTCTCCTTAATAGAAATAAAATAGTATATGAATGCACAATCTGTTTTATTATACATGGGAAACGTTGATTTGTCTAAGGAAAGTTTAACAATTTCACAAAAAACCTGGAATATTTATTTTTGTGAATGCTCCTTTATTTTAAATTTTCTTACTAGAAAGGATTGACATCTGTCAAAAATACGCTAAAATGTTAATTGAATCACAAACTTATTTGTGAAAGAAAACAAGTTGAAAAAAAGGTGGATACTGAAATGAAAGCAAAAAAATTATTAGTAGGATTCGCAGCATTAACTTTTACAACATTAGTATTGAGTGCTTGCTCACCAGATAGCAATACAGCAGAATCATCGTCAAGTGCAGCAGCATCATCTGAAGTAGTAGAATCATCAAGTACAGCAGCAGAAACAGAAGAAGAAGCGGCAGCACCTGCTGTGACATTACAAGACGGTACTTATACATTAGAAGAAACAAACTATAGCAATGATTACCGTGTCGTTTTCTCAATTGTCGTAAAAGATGGCAAAATTGTAGAATCAAAATATGACAATATCAATGAAGCGGGCGAATCAAAAGTTGAAAACGCAGAATACAATGCGATGATGTTAGAAAAAGCGGGTATTTCACCAGAAGAATTTATTCCAGCATTTAACGAAGCATTAGTAAAAGCACAATCAGCAACAGGTGTTGAAGTGGTTTCAGGTGCGACTCACTCATTCCATTCATTCCAAAACTACGCACAACAATTAATTCAAGCTGCACAAGCCGGCAACACAGAAGTCATTAAAGTAAATAACGGCAGCGAATTACAAGATGGTACGTATACATTAGAAGAAAAGAACTATAGCAATGGTTACCGTGTCGTCTTCTCAATCGTTGTGAAAGATGGCAAAGTAGCAGAATCTAACTATGATAACATCAACGAAGCAGGCGAATCAAAAGTTGACGACGCCGACTACAATGCAATGATGTTAGAAAAAGCAGGAATTGCACCGGAAACATTCATTCCAGAATTAAACAAACGTTTAGTTGAGAAAATGGCGACTGAAGAAGGCGTGCCATCAGACATCGATGTCGTAACAGGCGCAACTTCTAGCTTTAATACTTTCGTTATCTATGCAGAACAATTAATCAATGCTGCACAAAATGGCAACACTGAAACAATTACAGTTGACAACCCAACACAATAAGACGTTGATTACAAAGTAAAAAAGCAAGAGGAAGGCTAGATTTAGCCCTCTTGCTTTTTTTTGATGAAAGAACTGCTTTTCAATTGCGAAAAAAGAAGTTATGATAAACAAAATAGAATTAGAAAGCGAGAAGGTGTGTGTATGAACAAAAAAGTAGTCGGAATTCTTACCCTTCTTTTCATGATTCCCTTGATGGTTGCATGTGGGAGTCAACAGGAAAGTCAAACAAGTGAAACGTCCACGACCGCCCCAGGGTTGCGAAAAGAACCCTATGTCCAAGAACAATTTTTACTAGGAACCTATACTCGAATTCGGGTATACGACGAAGGCAAAGAAGCAGCGATGACGCCAGCTTTTGAACGAATGAAAGAGTTAGGTGATAAAATCACGATTAATGAACCGGATTCGGAGATTGATGAAATCAATGAAAATGCAGGCATTCAACCGGTGAAAGTGTCTCCTGAAATTTATCAACTGGTGAAACGAGCGAAGGAATACAGTGTGGAATCAGAAGGAGCCTTTAATCTAGTGATTGGTGGGATTACGCAACTCTGGCGCATTGGCTTTGACGATGCGAGAAAACCGAGTGATGAAGAGATTCAGCAAGCGCTGACGACATTAGACTATCAGAAAGTCCAACTGGATGATGAAAACGAGACCGTTTATCTTGAAGAAAAAGGGATGATTATCGATCTCGGAGCCATTGCGAAAGGATACATTGCAGATGAAGTCGCGACGATTTTACGTAATGAGGGGGTCACATCTGCGATTATTGATCTCGGAGGGAATATTTTAGTTCTAGGACACAGCAACCGTGGCGTGGATCAACCTTGGAAAATTGGGATACAAGATCCTAACGATGCGCGCGGCAGCATCATTGGAATGATTGAAGAAACGGATAAAACTGTGGTGACTTCAGGCGTATATGAACGTTATTTGGAACTTGATGGTGTTAAATATCATCATATTTTTGATACTCAAACGGGTTATCCGATTGAAAATGATGTTGCGAGTGTGTCGATTATCACCGATCATTCGATTGATGGCGATGCCTTAACAACGCTAGTGTTTGCCAAAGGAATTGAAGAAGGCTTAGCATTTGTTGAGGAAAACACTCCAGAAGGAACCGATGCGATCTTTATTAGTCGCGACGGAGAAGTCTATGTGACTTCCGGCATCAAAGATACGTTTGAGTTGAGCGCCGAATCGGATTATCGGATGGCAGAATAAAAACGAGTTGGAGCGGACACATGAATGTAAAAGTTTTTTTAGAATTAGTTGAAATCAAAACAAAAATTGCCAGTATCTTTCCATTTTTTATTGGCGTAGCCTTTTCGTTGACGTACTTTAAGGAATGGAACGTAGTCAATACACTCTTATTCTTTGCCGGTATGTTGATTTTTGATATGACGACGACGGCGATTAATAACTTGATGGATTACAAAAAAGCGAAATCAGAAACGTATAAACGTGAAAAAAATGTGATTGGTCGCGAAGGCTTATCCGAAAAAAAAGTCGGACAACTCATCTTAGGGATGCTCTTTTTAACGTTAGTGATTGGTCTGATCTTAAGCTATCAAACAGGTTGGTTACTTCTCATAATGGGTGGATTGGTTTGTTTCATTGGGATTTTTTATACCTTTGGCCCGATTCCCTTATCGCGGATGCCTTTAGGAGAGATTTTTAGTGGTATTACAATGGGTTTAGGTATTTTTGCGATTACGGTCTATATTAATACGCCATTACAAAGAGTCTTTTATTTAACAATCGATTTTCAAGCAGGTCTCTTTGCCTTAACAGGTAATTTGTGGGGAACGCTCGCGATGATTTTAGCGTCGTTACCCTTAGTCTTTACGATTGCAGATTTAATGCTCGCGAATAATTTAAGGGATTTAGAAGATGACATTAAAAATCATCGCTATACATTAGTTTATTATATTGGTCGTGAGTGGGGTATCGTGTTATTCCAAGCGTTAATGTACGCTTCTTACGCAGCTTTGTTACTCGGGTTACTACTAGGGGTTTTCCAGTGGCCGATTCTCTTTGTTTTTGCGACACTGCCTAAAATTTATCAAAATTTGAAAGAGCATCGCGCGAGTTTACCTCACCCGCGAAGTTTTGGTTATGGGATTAAAAATTTGATTTTGTTTAATAGTGCCTACTTAGCGAGTCTGCTATTAACGTTATTGATTGGGAAATAAACCACGCGAAAAAACGGTATTTTTTGTATCAAAAAGCGGTACTTCATTTTTTGGATGAAGTACCGCTTTTTCGTTATACTGGCTTACTGATGCGCTTCTATATGACTTAAACTAATTTCTCCCGAAGATAAAATCTTTTGTCCATGAGTGGTATCGACGATTAATTCGCCTTTGTCTGAGATACCGACTGCTCGACCAACGTATTCACGCCCTTGCTGGGTAAAGGTTACTTGGCGACCGAGAACGAAAGATTTTTGGCGGTAATAATCTAAATAAGAAGTGTCGGGTAATCCATCAATAAGCTCAAAAAAATGAGTCCAAATTTTACGAATGATTTCATTACGGGTTACTTTTGGCGCTTCATCCGAAAAGAGCGAGGTGGCTTTTGCTTGTAATTCATCCGGAAAATCAGCGGAAGGAATCGCATAGTTCAAACCGATTCCAATCGCGACATAAGAAATTTGTCCGGTTTCAAAGTCGCTCATAGCTTCAGATAAAATGCCACCGACTTTTTTCTCCCCTAGGAATAAATCGTTGACCCATTTAATGCTTGAATGTTTGCCCGTTAACTCATCAATCGCTGAAGCAACGGCAACTGCAGCTAATAACGTATATTGCGGTAATTCCTCAAATGTTTGATTGGGGCGCAATAGTAACGTCATATAAATTTGTCCTTTTGGCGCGAAGAAATCCCGACCGAATCGACCGCGTCCTTGGGTTTGGATTTCCGAAACAAATAATGCAGGGGTCGCAATCGGCGCAGGATTCATCGTCGCAAGTTTTGCAACATTCATCGTGGAATCGACGGAAGCATGAATATAAATATTTTCTTCTTTTAAATAGTGAAACGCGATTTCTTCTGGTTCTAAGACATTGGATGAAAGATAGCGGTACCCATTGGCTAAATGTTCAATTTGATACCCTAAGCGATCGAGCTCGCGAATGGCTTTCCAAATCGCTGTCCGCGAAACGCCTAATTCTTTCGCTAATGTTTCGCCAGATAAAATAGCGGTCGACTGTTTTAGTAAATGGAGTACTTTTTCTTTTGTATGTTTCAAAGAAATCGTCCTTTCTATATCGAGATCGGTAATCGTCACCTTCAGTATAGAAGATTTATCCAAGGGAAACAAGGAAAATAATACAAAAAAGAGTTGACGGTTGTATTTCTTTTGTGTATAATAAGGAGTTGCAAAAACTATCTAAAAAAACGAGCAGAAACGAAATATTGTCCGTTTCGGCAAGGAAATAAGGAACAAAAGTAGTCTCTTCAGCTGAAGGTTTGCTATTTTTGGTTTTTTTTTGCTTAAAAGCCGCTAAAAATGTTCGTTGTTACATTTATTTAATATATGTAACGAAAATGTAATAAATCGGATAGAAATTTTGAAAGATTTTTTAGAGGGGTGAAGAGCTTGGCTGGACACGTAGTAAAGTACGGAAAGCACCGCGAACGTAGAAGTTTCGCAAGAATCAGTGAAGTATTGGAATTACCAAACTTAATTGAGATTCAAACAGACTCTTATCAATGGTTTTTAGATGAAGGGTTAAGAGAAATGTTTGAAGACATTTTACCAATTGATGATTTTAATGGCAATTTATCGTTAGAATTTGTAGATTATGAGTTAAAGACACCCAAGTATACAGTAGAAGAAGCCCGTGCACATGATGCCAACTATTCCGCACCGTTACATGTTGTGTTACGTTTGATGAACCGTGAAACTGGCGAATTAAAATCCCAAGAAGTCTTCTTTGGTGATTTTCCATTAATGACGGAACAAGGAACATTCATTATTAACGGAGCAGAACGTGTTATTGTTTCTCAGTTAGTCCGTTCGCCTGGGGTTTATTTCCATGGGAAAACAGATAAAAATGGAAAAGAAGGCTTTGCTTCAACAGTGATTCCTAACCGTGGCGCATGGTTAGAAATGGAAGTTGACGCGAAAGATATTTCTTATGTTCGAATTGACCGTACACGTAAAATTCCATTGACTGTTCTAGTTCGTGCTTTAGGATTTGGCTCGGATGATGAGATTTTTGAAATCTTTGGTGACAGCGAATCATTACGTAATACAATCGAAAAAGATTTACATAAAAATGCCAGCGACTCACGGACTGAAGAAGGGCTAAAAGATGTTTATGAACGTCTTCGTCCTGGTGAGCCTAAAACAGCCGATAGTTCACGTAACTTATTAACGGCTCGTTTCTTTGATCCACGTCGTTATGATTTAGCGGCAGTTGGTCGTTACAAAGTCAATAAAAAATTAGATTTGAAAACACGTTTATTGAATTTAACATTAGCTGAAACATTAGTTGATCCTGAAACCGGCGAAATTTTAGCGGAAAAAGGAACGGTCTTGTCTCATCAAGTGATGGATACGTTGGCACCAGCCATTGATAATGGTCTTAACTCTGTGACGTATTATCCAAGTGAAGATGCCGTTGTAACCGATCCGATGACGGTTCAAGTGATTAAAGTCTTTTCACCAAGAGATCCTGAACGTGAAGTGACGGTAATTGGAAATGCTTATCCAACTGATGACGTTCGCACAGTTCGTCCAGCGGATATCATTGCATCAATGAGCTATTTCTTCAACTTAATGGAAGGAATCGGCAATGTTGATGATATCGACCATTTAGGAAACCGCCGAATTCGTTCAGTCGGTGAATTATTACAAAATCAATTCCGTATTGGTTTGTCGCGTATGGAACGTGTGGTTCGTGAAAGAATGTCTATTCAAGATACCGAAACGTTAACACCGCAACAATTAATTAATATTCGTCCCGTTGTGGCAAGTATTAAAGAATTCTTCGGTTCTTCTCAATTATCTCAGTTCATGGACCAAACAAACCCGTTAGGTGAGTTGACGCACAAACGTCGTCTATCTGCCTTAGGACCTGGTGGATTAACACGAGATCGTGCGGGATATGAAGTTCGAGACGTTCACTATTCCCACTATGGTCGGATGTGTCCAATCGAAACACCTGAGGGACCAAATATTGGATTAATCAATAGCTTGGCTTCTTATGCGAAAGTGAACCGTTACGGTTTTATTGAAACACCTTATCGTCGAGTTGATCGTGCGACTGGTCGCGTGACAACCACGATTGATTACTTAACAGCAGATACAGAGGATCATTATGTCGTTGCCCAAGCGAACAGCTTGTTAAACGAAGATGGAACCTTTGCTGAAGATGTTGTAATGGCTCGTTTAACGAGTGAAAACTTAGAAGTTTCGATTGATAAAGTCGATTACATGGACGTTTCTCCTAAGCAAGTAGTTGCGGTGGCGACGGCATGTATTCCGTTCTTAGAAAACGATGACTCCAACCGTGCCTTAATGGGTGCCAACATGCAACGTCAAGCAGTGCCATTAATCAATCCAAAAGCACCATGGATTGGAACAGGAATGGAATATAAATCTGCACATGACTCGGGAGCCGCGTTAATTTGTAAAGCGGATGGCATTGTGGAGTATGTCGATGCTGCCGAAATTCGCGTTCGTCGTGATAATGGAACATTAGATCATTACTCGATTACGAAATTCCGTCGTTCGAACTCTGGAACAAGTTATAACCAACGTCCATTAGTTTCGTTAGGAGAAGTTGTTGAAAAAGGCGATATCTTAGCTGACGGACCATCAATGGAAGCCGGTGAAATGGCATTAGGCCAAAACACGCTTGTGGCATTCATGACATGGGAAGGATACAACTACGAAGATGCGATTATTATGAGTCGTCGTCTCGTAAAAGATGATGTTTATACTTCCGTTCATATTGAAGAATATGAATCAGAAGCACGTGATACGAAATTAGGCCCAGAAGAAATTACAAGAGAGATTCCAAACGTCGGAGAAGACGCATTGAAAAATCTTGATGAAATGGGTATTATCCGAATTGGTGCAGAAGTTAAAGATGGCGATTTATTAGTAGGGAAAGTTACACCTAAAGGGGTAACAGAATTATCTGCTGAGGAACGTTTATTACATGCTATTTTTGGTGAAAAAGCCCGTGAAGTTCGTGATACTTCTCTTCGTGTTCCACATGGCGGCGGCGGTATTGTTCATGACGTGAAAATCTTTACGCGTGAAGCCGGCGATGAATTAAAACCAGGCGTTAATATGCTCGTTCGCGTTTATATCGTTCAAAAACGTAAAATCAAAGAAGGAGACAAGATGGCGGGACGTCACGGAAATAAAGGGGTTGTTTCTCGCATTATGCCAGAAGAAGACATGCCTTATTTACCAGACGGCACTCCTGTTGATATCATGTTAAACCCATTAGGGGTACCTTCTCGGATGAACATCGGACAAGTATTAGAATTACACCTTGGAATGGCAGCACGTTCATTAGGCATTCACATTGCAACGCCTGTTTTTGATGGGGCAACGGATGAAGATGTTTGGGCAACGGTTCGTGAAGCAGGACTTGCGAGCGATGCGAAAACAGTGCTTTATGATGGACGCACAGGCGAACCATTTGATGGTCGCATTTCGGTCGGCGTGATGTACATGATTAAATTAGCCCACATGGTTGACGATAAATTACATGCTCGTTCGATTGGACCATACTCACTTGTAACGCAACAACCACTTGGAGGAAAAGCGCAATTTGGTGGACAACGTTTTGGTGAGATGGAAGTTTGGGCACTTGAAGCTTACGGTGCAGCTTATACGTTACAAGAAATCTTAACGTACAAATCAGATGATGTAGTCGGTCGTGTGAAAACATATGAAGCGATTGTCAAAGGCGAACCAATTCCAAAACCAGGTGTTCCAGAATCATTCCGCGTATTGGTGAAAGAATTACAATCACTCGGCTTAGACATGCGTGTCTTAGATATCGATAATCAAGAGATTGAACTTCGTGACATGGATGATGAAGATGATGATTTAATCACAGTTGATGCTTTGACGAAATTTGCAGAACAGCAAAAACAAGTTCGTGAAGCACAAGAAAAAGCACAAAAAGAAGCAGCAGAGCAAAAAGAAACTGAGTAATGGCAAGATGAATCCAGAGTAAAAGAGTGACAGGTGTTGCTCTTTTTCCTGGATGAATGCTTGATTTGCTTAGAGGTAATAGCCATGAAATGAAATGGAGGGAAACCCTTTTGATCGATGTAAATAGATTCGAAAGCATGCAAATAGGTTTGGCTTCTCCCGAAAAAATCAGAAGCTGGTCTTACGGGGAAGTAAAGAAACCAGAGACGATTAACTATCGTACGTTAAAACCTGAACGAGAAGGGTTATTTGATGAGCGTATTTTCGGACCAAGCAAAGATTGGGAATGTGCTTGTGGAAAATACAAACGTATCCGCTATAAAGGAATTGTTTGTGACCGTTGTGGCGTGGAAGTCACACGTTCAAAAGTTCGTCGTGAACGAATGGGTCATATCGAATTAGCCGCACCAGTTTCTCATATTTGGTACTTTAAAGGGATTCCGTCACGGATGGGTCTTGTATTAGATATGAGTCCTCGTGCACTAGAAGAAATTATCTACTTTGCTTCTTATGTAGTAATTGAACCTGGAAATACAAGCTTGGAGAAAAAACAATTATTAACCGAGCGTGAATATCGCGAAAAACGTGAGCAATACGGTCAAGAATTCAGCGCTGCAATGGGTGCCGAAGCCGTTAAACAATTGCTTGATAGCATTGACTTAGAAAAAGAAGTCGTTGTTTTAAAAGAAGAATTAAAAACTGCTTCAGGACAAAAACGGACACGTGCGATTCGTCGTCTAGACATTATGGAAGCATTCCGTGCGTCAGGCAATCAACCAAGTTGGATGGTAATGGATGTTATTCCCGTTATCCCGCCTGATTTACGTCCGATGGTTCAATTAGAAGGGGGTCGTTTTGCGGCTTCTGACTTAAATGATTTATACCGTCGTGTGATTAACCGTAATAACCGTCTGAAACGTTTACTTGATTTAAACGCACCAAATATTATCGTGCAAAACGAAAAACGGATGTTACAAGAAGCGGTTGACGCCTTAATTGATAACGGTCGTCGTGGCCGTCCTGTAACAGGTCCAGGAAATCGTCCACTAAAATCTCTTTCTCACATGTTGAAAGGGAAACAAGGTCGTTTCCGTCAAAACTTACTTGGAAAACGGGTCGATTATTCTGGCCGTTCCGTAATCGTTGTTGGACCATTCTTAAAAATGTATCAATGTGGATTACCAAAAGAGATGGCGTTAGAACTCTTTAAACCATTTGTGATGCATCAATTAGTGAAACGTGAAATTGCATCAAATATCAAAAACGCGAAACGTAAAATTGAGCGTCAAGAAGATGAAGTATGGGATGTTTTAGAAGATGTGATTCGTGAGCATCCAGTTTTACTAAACCGGGCACCTACGTTACACAGACTGGGAATCCAAGCTTTTGAACCGGTTTTAGTTGAAGGACGCGCGATTCGTTTGCACCCATTAGTGTGTGAAGCGTATAATGCCGACTTTGATGGAGACCAAATGGCGGTTCACGTACCATTGAATGAAGAAGCCCAAGCAGAAGCAAGAATGTTAATGCTTGCCGCACAAAACATTTTAAATCCCAAAGATGGTAAACCAGTTGTAACACCATCTCAAGATATGGTTCTTGGAAACTACTACTTAACCATGGAAGAAGATGGCCGTGAAGGTGAAGGAATGATCTTCCGTAACATGGATGAAGCCGTAACTGCATGGCAAAATGGCTATGTTCATTTACATTCACGTGTAGCGGTTGATCCAAACCAATTAGGTGAAAAACCATTTACGCCGGAGCAAAAAGAAAAATTAATGGTGACAACAGTTGGGAAGATTATTTTCAACTCCATTATGCCATCTGAGTTCCCTTATTTAAATGAACCAACGGACTTTAACTTAACCGTTCAAACGCCGGATAAATATTTTGTACCAGCAGGAACAGATATTCCAGCGTTCATTCAAGAACAACCACTTGTTGGACCGTTCAAAAAGAAAAACTTAGGAAACGTGATTGCGGAAGTCTTTAAACGTTATAAAGTAACGGAAACGTCTCGCATGCTTGACCGAATGAAAGATTTAGGTTACAAACATTCAACAAGTGCGGGTATTACCGTAGGGATTGCCGATATCATGGTTCTTGAAGAGAAACATCACTTGATTGATGTCGCTCATAAACAAGTTGACAATATTACAAAACAATTCCGTCGTGGTTTAATTACCGATGATGAGCGTTATGAACGAGTAATTGCCATCTGGAATAGCACGAAAGACGAAATCCAGTTACGATTAATGGAAACATTAGATATGAAAAATCCAATCTTTATGATGTCAGACTCTGGTGCCCGTGGTAATATTTCCAACTTTACCCAACTTGCGGGGATGCGTGGTTTGATGGCCGCTCCGAGTGGTAAAATCATGGAATTACCGATTGTTTCGAACTTCCGTGAAGGGTTAACCGTCTTAGAAATGTTTATTTCAACCCATGGTGCTCGTAAAGGAATGACCGATACAGCCTTGAAAACAGCCGATTCTGGTTACTTAACTCGTCGTTTAGTTGACGTGGCACAAGATGTCATCATTCGTGAAGACGATTGTGGTACCGATGCTGGTTTAGAAGTTTATGCAATCCGTGAAGGCAACGAAATTATTGAAGCCTTAGAAGAACGTTTAATCGGTCGTTATGCCCGTAAATCTGTGATTCATCCAGAAACAGGTGCAGTGATGGTTGCAAGCAACCAACTAATTACCGAAGATCTTGCGCGTCAAATCGTGGATGCAGGGATTGAACGAGTTACTATTCGCTCTGTCTTTACATGTAATACAAAACATGGTGTATGTAAACACTGTTATGGTCGTAACTTAGCAACTGGTAATGAAGTGGAAGTAGGAGAAGCAGTTGGAACAATTGCCGCTCAATCCATCGGTGAACCAGGTACTCAGTTAACGATGCGTACCTTCCATACAGGTGGGGTTGCCGGGGATGATATTACCCAAGGTTTACCTCGTATTCAAGAAATCTTTGAAGCCCGTAATCCAAAAGGACAAGCAGTGGTTTCTGAAGTTACCGGAGAAATTATTGATATTTCTGAAGATGCGGCAACACGTGTCAAAGAAGTAACGATTAAAGGTGAAACAGATACACGGACATACCAAGTACCATTTACCGCTCGCATGAAAGTCGCAGAAGGTGACTTAATCGATCGTGGTGCACCACTTACAGAAGGTTCAATTGAGCCAAAACACTTACTCCAAGTATGTGACGTGTTGACCGTTGAAAATTACTTGTTACGTGAAGTTCAACGCGTTTACCGGATGCAAGGGGTAGAAATTGGCGATAAACATATCGAAGTAATGGTTCGTCAAATGTTACGTAAAGTTCGCGTAATGGATCCAGGTGATACAGATATCTTACCAGGAACGTTAATGGACATTGCAGACTTTAAAGATCGTAACTACGAAGCGATCATTTCAGGTCGTACACCAGCGACTTCTCGTCCGGTGTTACTCGGAATTACGAAAGCTTCCCTCGAAACCAATAGTTTCTTATCAGCTGCTTCCTTCCAAGAAACAACACGTGTCTTAACAGATGCTGCGATTCGTGGTAAGAAAGATCACTTATTAGGACTGAAAGAAAACGTCATTATTGGTAAGATTATTCCAGCAGGTACGGGTATGCCTCGTTACCGTAATATGGAACCAAAAGAAGTGACCGTTGCAAGCAAAAATGTCTATAGCATTTCAGACATTGAAGCACAAATGGCAGCAGAAGATGCTGCAGAAGCACTAAAAAACGATTAATCAATAGAATCTTTCGTTGAGAGAAAGTCTGACAGGAAGCGATTTTTGTCAGACTTTTTTTTGAGGATTTAACATTGATGAAGGCACAAAGGGACATCTTAAAATAAGGAGAATTGATTTTGAAAATACAGTATTTAGGAACCGGTGCAGCAGAACGGGTCCCAGCTATCTTTTGTCAATGCGAGCTTTGTCAGTATGCACGCATTCAAGGTGGGAAAGAAATTCGGACACAGATGCAAACGGTCATTGATGACGGGAAGCTACTCATTGATTTTCCAGGAGATAGTTACTTACATCAACTGCAACATCACATCGATTTTAATGAGTTAGAATATTTATTGCTGACGCATTGGCATAGTGATCATTTTTACGCAGAAGACTTAGCGCTCAGAATGACGGGCTATGGCCAGCAGTTGGATAAGGTGCTGCATGTTTATGGGAGTGCTTATGTCAAACAGTTTTACGATCGCGCCTTTAAGCTGGAGGGACGCTTTGATGAAAGTCGTCTCGTGTACCATACGCTGCGTGCGTATCAAGAAGTCGAAATCGGCCACTATCGCATTTATCCCATTCCCGCCCAACATGGGAATTTTGAAGAAGATTGTTTGATCTTTGCAATTCAACACCAAGAAGAAAATAAAGCACTCTTTTATGTTCATGATTCAGGGATACCGAACACCCGTGATTTGTTATTTTTATCCAATAAGGGACTGATATTTGATCTTGTTTCCTTAGATTGTACCGGACAAGGGCAAGAAAATAGTGGTGCTGCGCATATGTCGTTGCAACAAAATCTGATTCTCATTGAGAAAATGAAAACTTTCAATTTAGTGCATGACGAAACGCGTTATGTCGCGAGTCATTTTTCACATAATGGCGGATTGACGTATGAAGCAATGAAGGCCATGAGTGAAGTTCATGGTATTGTCACGAGTTATGATGGCATGGTTATCGAATATTAAGAAAATGAGCCTCTCTTTGACAAAACGTCGAAGAGGGGCTCTATTTTTAGGCTTGCGTCACGATTTCATAGTTGACGGCCGCGCCGATTAAATTCGCATTGTTTTGGAAGGTACATGCTTTGACAAGTGGCATTGCCCCAGGTACTAAGTTCGCTTCTAGTAATGTTGCTAGGCGCATGCGAATCGCTTCTGTTACGTCAGGTCGGGCAGAAATTCCCCCACCAATAATAATCATTTCGGGATCAATCGAAACTTGAAGGTTATAGAGGGCTTCTGCTAAATGATCATACATCCCATTTAACGACTCCATCGCTGCAACATCGCCGGCATCCGCTAAGTCAAAAAGTTCTTTCCCGGAAATAGTGGTGCCTTTTTCTTTCGAAAAGCGAGCTGCTGTATTGACAGCTGTTCCGTTCGTACTTAAAGACTGTCCATTGGCATTCATCACTAATCCAAATTCGCCACCGAAGAGATGTGCCCCTTTGTAAAGTTGGCCATTAATGAAAATCGCGCCACCGACCCCAGTACCAATGACGACAAAAATCGCATGTTGGACCCCTTGACCAGCGCCTAGTTTCATTTCACAAATTCCCGCACAATTGGCATCATTTTCAATTGTAATCGGATAACCTAACGCGGCTTCAAGTTCATCGAAAATCGGTCGTTGATGTAAATACTCGACGGCACTGATTCCGTCGATTCGTCGGTCTTTTACGTTTACCGCGCCTGGTGAACTGATAGCCACGCCTTCAATTTCGTCACCAAAATGAGCGATTACCGCTTTCATTTCGTCTTGCATCGCGGTCAGTGTTTCGGGTGTTTTAAATTGACCGGTTTCACTTAACGTTTGATTTTCCCATTTTCCATATTTTACTGCTGACCCACCAATATCAAAAACTGCTAATGTCATTGTTTATCCCTCGTTTGTTTTATTATTAAAAGACTCACTTCATCGTTTATCATAGCAAGAAACGCCCGAGAATGAAATTGTTTTCTTAAGCATTTGTCCAAAAAATAGAAAGGGGATACACACTCTTCATCCATGAGACGAAAAAGAATGAGAAATCGTTCGAAAATCCTAGAATTTAAGACAATTGTAGTGTTTTCATCGCCTTTTCTGAAAATATATGCTAAACTACAACAGTTGAAATGAATTGAGCGATAGACCAACTGTCTATCGCTTTTTACATCGTTGATGGAGAGACTCTCTCCAACGTGTTGTGTAAATAGAAAGGAATAACTATGTTAAATTTAATTAATATTACCCACCAATTTGCGGATAAATTGTTGTATGAAGAACTGAATTTGCAAATTAATAAAGGCGAACACGTCGGCCTGATTGGACAAAATGGTACAGGAAAATCGACCTTAATCAAAATTATTACCGGCGAACTCTTACCTGATGACGGGCGCGTCGAATTTCCTAAAAGTAGTCACTTGGGCTATTTAGATCAATATGTGCGGGTTGATGAGCAATTGTCGATTTACGATTTTTTAAAAACAGCTTTTCAAAAAGACTTAGACGTCGAGGAACAAATTACGGCGTATTATACGGCCTATGCGACAGAGATGGATGAGCGCCTATTAGAAAAAGCGGGACGCCTTCAAACCCAGTTAGATCAAGGTGATTTTTATCAAATGGATACGTTAATTCAAGAAATGGCGACGGGTCTCGGATTACAAGTTTTGGGACTGGATACGTTACTGAAAGAATTAAGTGGGGGGCAGCGGTCCAAAGTCATTTTAGCGAAATTACTTTTAGAAAAACCGGACGTCTTAGTCCTCGATGAACCGACGAATCATCTTGATGATACCCATGTTGCTTGGTTAACCAATTTCTTGCAGGGGTTTAATGGAACGTATTTAGTCGTATCACATGACCGTGATTTTTTAAATCAAATTACCACTCATATAGCGGATATTGAATTTGGAAAATTAACCAAATATACAGGCAATCTTGAGAAGGCCTTGAAACAAAAAGAAGCCAATCGGGAAGCCTATATGAAGCAGTATGAAAATCAGAAAAAACACATTGAAAAAACCGAAGCGTATATTCGAAAATACAAAGCCGGATCACGCTCGACGATGGCGAAAAGTCGCGAGAAACAACTCGATAAAATCGATCGATTAACGCCGCCAAGTGGTGCCGCAAGACCTTCCTATCAGTTCCCGTATCAAGGCATTATTTCGACATTGGCACTGACGACCGATCATTTAGTGATTGGCTACGATCGTCCCTTGCTAAAACCGATTCAATTAACGATTCGCTATGGTGAAAAAATTGCGTTCCGCGGGTTTAACGGTATTGGGAAATCGACCTTACTTAAAACCTTGATTGGTGAAATTCCGGCGATTGATGGTGAGTTTCATCTCCCAGCAAATACGAAAATCAATTATTTCTCACAAGAACTCGTGTGGCAATATCCTTTGGAAACACCGCTACAATATTTAGGGAATCTCTTTCCAAAAGCCACGAATAAAGAATTACGACGTCATCTTTCACTCGCTGGCTTAGTCAATCAGCTCGCACAAGAGCCAATCAAAGATTTGAGTGGTGGGGAGCAAACGAAAGTCAAACTCGCGCAAATGACCATGACACCTGGGAATTTTTTGATTTTGGATGAACCAACGAACCACATTGATCAAGAAGCCAAAGAAAGTTTACGAGAGAGCCTCGCAAACTATGAAGGCACTGTTATTGTCGTTTCTCACGAACAAGACTTCTATGAGGACTTTGTGGATCGGATCATTGAAATGGAAGGATAAGCGGACGATGAACGAACAATTTGAGGCATTACATTTACGAGTGGTCGAGTTACCGATTGAGTTCACGCAATCAGGTCCTCTTTATGGCGCGTACCTACGAGAGCTCCCTTTTATTACGGCCCAAGCTAATACGAAGCAACAAGTATACCGTCAACTGTTAGAGCAATATCAAGCCTACGCACAAACGCAACAGACAAAAGAAGAGGAAGAGGTAGAAATGACTTCTTCTTTACTGAATTACGAAGATCTGTTGAAGTATTATGATGGTGAGACATTTGATGGATTTGAATGGCATGAAAAATAAAAAATAAAGAGACTCCAATGAACATTTTCATTAGAGTCTCTTTATTTTTGAATCACAATAGATATTGAACAATCAGTAGGACAATTCCCAGGAGCGTGAAACTTAAGCCGCCATAAAAAGTGATTTGACGATACGGTAAAGTATGCCATATTGAAGGCTTGTCTTGTTGCAATCGCGTAGTACGAGACGGAATCACTTCTTCATTGGTTTCAAAATCAAAGAAATGCTCTTCTTGAGGAAAAGCTTCTGTTTCTTTTTTGGGGATAAAGAAACTCATGATGAAAATAAGAATACCGATTAAAATGACACCGATAGCTAAAATAGTAAGTTGGGTTATTTCAACCGCATTCATTAATAATTTGACGAAAGGATTATCCTCAATTTCTTCTTCAAATTCAGACAGAGCTGACGTATAGGCGATGCTGACAGGTATAAGGGTTTCTGAAATAGATGCTAAGGGGGATGCTAAAACAATTTGGTCTTCTTTTAATTCAAAAGTAACCGTGCTGTCTTTTCGGACAACGCCTTTGAGTACGTCGGTTGTCACAACAAGTTCTTCTTGAATCTCGTGTGTACCCGCTGGAAGTAATTGGCGGTATTCATATTGTGCAAAGGCATTTTCAATGAGTGTTTGCCCGATGAGAGGAAGCGGACTGCTTCCTTGTTCGGTGACAGATTCTTGATTGACGCCAATGATGACGGTAATCAGTGACAGGCCATTTTGTTTGGTTGTAAGGATAGCCGAGGTTTCAGTGAGTAGTGCGTCGTCTACAATCAATCCGTTGGTCCCTTTGATGGCGTGTTCTTGACCGACAATAAATGGATTATTTGTCTCAAAAGTTTCTTCCAGATAAGTGTCAGCTTGCAGGGTCAAACTGGCTAATTGGCTAATTTCAAAGATGCTTGGATATTTTTGCGCTAAGTGATACGTTAGTAAAGCAAAGTCTTTTGGTGTGGATTGACTATTCTCGTTAATTGTCATAGGAATCCACGCTTCGTAACCTTGGATATCCTCTACAGAAAGACCACTAGGACTCGTGAAGCTCGTGTTTGAAAGGCCTAAGGTTTCTGCTGTTTGATTCATCTTTAAAACGAAAGCATCTGGCGTTTGGCTGATGAACTCCGCTAGTAAAAAACTAGCGCCGACAGAATTCGTCAGCTGAACGAGTTCAACGAGTTCGCGCACAGAATAAGTAGTACCACTGACTAAATTATTTCCAGGGAGTCCGGGGATTTGGGCTAGCATCTGCATGGAATCACTAACGGTTATCGTATCCTCCCAAGTGAGGACGCCTTGTTCAATGGCTTCGTACGTGAGGTATAGCGTCATCACGTGGGATAAAAACCTTGGATTAATCGCTTCGTCGCTATTTTCGTCCCAAAGGATTTGCCCATTTGTCGCCTCGATGATGACGCTGGCGCTCGGTAATCCTTCCTGGGCGAGAGTTTGTTGTTGCTTTGAAAGCAATAGACGTAAGTCATCGTTCGCATCAACGACTGGAATAAACGTGAAATAACTAAAAAGGAGCAAAACACTAGTGCATAACCATTTATGTAATCGATTCAATCCTTCATTCCTCCTATTCGTAACACATGGATAGTTCTATTTTACCACCCACAAAAAGAAACAGGAACCGCTTTTTTACGATTCCTGTTTTTCGCTTGTTTTTGTGGTGTTTTTTTCCATGTAATGACGCCAATCTCCTGTGGCAAGCAAGATGCGATGTTGCTCAAAAGTGGGATCGTGCTCGACAGCGTAACGATAAACATACGCTGTCAATGGACGATCATAAGACTGGGTCGTCTCGTTCCATCCATAAACGGTTGTTTTTTCGCGGTGATATTCGTTTGGGACGCCTTGGTTAAAGCCTTCTAGTTGATCTAACACTTGGATATCTTGTTCAAAATCAAGGAGTTCAAGGACTTCACCGTAAACCCACTGGGAGCCAGGCAGGAGAGCGGGATAGCCTTTTGTATCGAGATGATACAATTCGCCTTTCATCCTGGCTTTTTGTGGTTTTTCTTTGATGCGATCTTTTAAGTACAACTCGTAGTTAAAAAAGTTTTCCATTAAACTTCCGTAAGTGAATAGCGGAAGTGTCTTGCTGAGTTCATGATTCATCTTAGTGTGTCGTTCCTTCAATCGTTTTTAAGTCTTCTTTATCTTGGAATAAGACAATCGCTTCAATCGCTTTTTCCAAGCTCTTCGTAATATCCACTAAACTCATAAACGGTTGATTGGGTTTATCAACGACTTGTTCAGCAATGAAAGGAACATGGATAAAGCCGCCTTTTACGCCGGGAAAAGACTTGTCAATTAGATAGAGCACTTGGTACATAATGTGGTTGCAGACGAAAACGCCGGCACTGTTCGATAAACTCGCAGGTAGCCCCGCATCTTTAATGTGTTTCACCATCGCTTTGATGGGTAATTGGCTAAAGTAAGCCGGTGCACCGTCAGCTTGGATCGTGACATCGATTGGTTGATTGCCTTCGTTATCAGGGATACGGGCGTCATCGATATTGATCGCTACTCGTTCAGGTGTGACACTAAAACGTCCGCCCGCTTGACCAATACTTAAGACTACGTCAGGTTGCATGTCTTCCATGGCAGCTTTTACGACATCCGCTGCTTTTCCAAAGACTGTTGGAATTTCTAACTTAATAATTTGAGCGCCGGCAATGGTATCTGGTAAAGCTTTAACCGCTTCTAAAGCGGGGTTAATTGGCTCGCCTCCAAAGGGATCGAAACCTGTAACTAAAATTTTCATCTTCATTTTCCTTTCTAAATGGGATTAAAATGCTAAGAAATACATTAAAGCAATGTGAATGACTAATAAAATACCAGCTGTCGGTGCTTGGGCTTTGATCACACCGTTCGGATCTTTCATCTCTAACAAAGCGACAGGCAAGGCATTAAAGTTTGCAGCCATTGGTGTGACTAACGTTCCACAAAAACCAGCCGTCATCGCGAGGGTTCCGGCAATGACGGGATCGCCACCTTGGGCAATCACAAACGGAATCCCAATACCTGCTGTAATTACGGTAAAAGCGGCGAAGGCATTTCCCATAATCATAGTGAATAGCGCCATGCCGACACAATAAGCGACGACACCGATGAATCGATTACCTTCAGGGATGAAACCGGAAATCGCATTGGAAATCACGTCTCCCACGCCTGCAACTGTGAAAACAACGCCTAGTGCGGCTAATAATTGGGGTAAGATCCCGACTGTTCCAACGGCTTGAATCATCCGATCGGTATCATCTAATACCGTTTTTGGTGAAGCTTTTGTTAAAAAGACAGCAACCAGTAACGCGACGACAGAGGCAATGCCAATCCCAACTTGGCCTCCGAGTGGTGTATAGGAAATCCCTACCGCGACCGCAGCTAATGCGACTGCAGGGAAGAAAATCCAACTGCCAATCCGCTGCGCTCCAGCTTGTCCTTCTTCTTCAGTGATCGTCGCTGTTTTCCCGACTTTGACTTGTTTGAATAAGGTTAAGGCACCCATAATCGTTAATAATACGCCAGAAATCAAGAATGGAATGTAATTTCCAGCAGCGAAAATGATTCCTAATAGTAACCAAAAAAGACTTGTTCCAATTCGTGCGGGATTCGTTTGATCCTTAAACGTTCGAACGGCCGTCATCATGAGTAATAAGCCAATCAGAATGTAGAAAAACTCAAGAATTAGATTAATGGTTTCTGTCATGATTTTTGTCCTCCTTTTGATGATTTTTTGCCATATTTACGATCCATTTTAAGATCAAATAGGAAGTTATCGATCGCGATGAGGACGAAGCTAATGCCTGCGATAATGAGCGCGACTAAGACGATTGACGTTGCTTGGACCTCATAACCTAACGAAGTCAAGGTTCCGCTAATGAGCA
Organism: Enterococcus aquimarinus; assembly: GCF_001885765.1. Lineage (GTDB taxonomy): Bacteria > Bacillota > Bacilli > Lactobacillales > Enterococcaceae > Enterococcus_I > Enterococcus_I aquimarinus. Next base: position 127,247 of record NZ_JXKD01000005.1, read on the forward strand.
AGACACCTGCTGAAGCAGCAAACGTATTTTGTGCAAAGAAGTTCGCAAAGTTTTCATTCGCAGCGGACTTAGCCTTAATGATTTCTTCGTCAGCTTCTGAAATCTTGCCGTAACGCGCATTCGCTGCTGCTTGTGCCATAGGATTGACAATCGGGCGAACAAATTGCGGTTGCGCTGAAAGACGGATACCGAAGAGTCCAGCTAATTGACGAATCAGTGCGTACAACGTAATAAAACGACCCGTCGTTAACCCCTTCATTTTTTCAATCAAAATAACCGCTTGTTGACGCAAACCAAATCGCTCTGAAATGCCAATCATCGGTAACGTTAGCAAGAAAATCGTCACGATGCGATTTTTGACAAAAGCTTCCCCTAAAAGGGTGAAAAATTCTGTGATGGAAATCCCAGAAACAAGCGCCGTAGTGAAGGCGGCAATAATAACGACAGCAATCGTATCAAACTTAAAAATAAAGCCGACAAGAATAATTAAGATACCAATCAATTTAATCCATTCCATCTGTTTTCTCTCCTTTAATCATATTTTTTTATTCAAGAAAAGTATACGAAAAAATAACAAAAAAAGATATCTTAAACGCTTTAAAAGGCATGGATTATCAGCTTTTTCTTGCTAAAGTCTTTGAATTTTTTCATTTTTTCACTAATTAAAGCGTATCCAGAGAACTAGCCAGTCAGAAAAAATAATGTTAAGATAATCACAAATGTAATCGAAGGAGCGAATAAAAAAATGGAAGTAAACATTACTTGTACAACAGAATTAGTTCATGGGGGCTGTAATGCGTGTGCAATCACACCGTCTACGAGTTATTTAATTACCTTTGATCGCGCAACCTCAGGTATTCCTCTAGATACGCTAGATGTCGAATCGTTAGTCATGGCGGTGGCATTAAAAAATGGCTTTCGCCAAGAATTGATCCTGGATTTTGGAGATGAAGTGATTCTTTTTAAACGCGCAATGGCGATGGTGACGATGAAAGAAGAGTATGGTCAAATTACCTATGAATACCAAGGGAAAGTTCATCCAGTGAGACAAGTTAACGCTACACCTGAAGCGATTTTCGAGGAAACCAATCATATTTTAACCACTCTTTTTCAAATCGAGCCCGTCACCTTTACGATGGAAGAAGTCGAAGCTTAAAATACGTTCAAAAGCAGTATACGAGGATGCCATTCCTATGTAAAAATGCTAAGATAGGTTTGAGGTGAGAAAATGATTCAAAAATATCGTAAAAATGGGCAACTTTACCTACTCATTAGCTTCGTGATGATGGGCGTATTATTTTATAGTTCTTCGCAAACCTATGAACAACAATCGCAAATTGGGTTACTATCAAACCTATTAAAGAATGAACCTTTTAAAGCACAGTTGTCCGGCGTTTCTTTTATTTATGCTGGTAGTGAAGTGAGTATTGAAAAAAGTGGGTACTTTTCTTTCATCGAATTTTTTATTCGTAAAGGTGCACATTTTGGGACGTACTTGATTTTAGGAAGTAGTTTTTTTCTAGGATTAATCCCCCGAATGAAAAACTTCTTGTTAGTCGCATTTTTTAGCTGGCTATCGGCAACGGGCTATGCGGCACTGGATGAATTTCATCAAATGTTAACGGGTGGACGAACGCCGCTCTTTCAAGACGTCATCCTAGATTCTCTAGGAGCCTTAACTGGGGTCTTGATTTGTTGGCTCGTTCTTGGAATCAAAGAAAAGCGAATCATATAAAGGAGGAGTTTGTTGATGGCAGGCCATAGTAAATGGAAAAATATTCAAGGGCGTAAAAACGCACAGGATGCCAAACGCGGGAAAATTTTTCAAAAACTTTCGCGCGAAATTTTTATTGCTGCAAAAAATGGTGGTGAGGATGTCGCGACAAATCCAGCGTTACGTTTGGCGGTTGATAAGGCACGCGCAGCCAATATGCCAAATGATAATGTAGAACGGGCAATCAAAAAAGCCACGAGTTCAACGGATGGCGCAAATTATGCTGAAATCACGTATGAAGGCTATGGTCCCGGGGGCGTGGCTATTCTGGTTGAAACACTGACGGATAATCGTAATCGCACGGCGACTAATGTTCGAGTGGCATTTAATAAAAATGGCGGGAGCTTAGGTGAGACCGGTTCGGTTAACTACTTATTTGATCGCAAAGGCTATATTGCGATTGAAAGAGCGCATAGTTCTTTAACGGAAGAAGAGCTCTTTGAAAAAGTCTTAGATCTAGGGGCTGAAGACTTTGTGGCTTCCGAAGAAGGGTTTGAAATCTATAGCGCACCGGAAAATTTTGTAGCGTTGCGTGATGCCTTAGAGCAAGAAATGACATTAGCGCGGGCCGAATTAGCGATGATTCCTCAAACGACAATCGCCTTAAGTGATGACCAACAGCAACAATTAGACCAGTTAATCGAAAAATTAGAAGATGATGATGATGTTACCGAAGTGTATACCTCTGTGGAAGTATCCTAGCTTGCACACAGGTATATCGGAGCAAACAAGTATCATTTGAACCAAAAAAAGCAGGAGCATTTTTTGCCCCTGCTTTTTTTGGTTGGATAACTTTTAGTGTTGATGACTGAGATTCGTATCATTGTTCAACACTATTTCTGGGTATATTATTTTTAGTGTCGATGGATACATCGCTATATTATTTTCTTTTATCATTTCTTTCATTTTTGACAAAATAAGCATCAAAAAGAGAATAGGCACTAGCGGACCGGAGAAAAATGCCTTGTGTCAGCTGCGTCAAAAGACGAAATGTGAATTACTCTAGGTTCGTGCTTGAGCACTTACCTAGAGTTTGAAGCTTTCGAGCTGAGAGTCACGCGGAGGCCTGATACTGTATCCGTAACTCGCTTTGCTCGAACGGCTTCAGCAACCTAGGCTCGAAGCGGTCTCGCTGCTTCCACCATAAGGTAATTTTTCGTAGGGTAGCGCGAGATTCCATCAACACTATTTGCCGAAGAGCCTTTTTATTTGATTCTCCTGAGTGACTTGTCAGATAAAGGCTTTCGGGTGAGTCAACGTGGGTATTAAAAAACGAGTACCGGTGTACCGACTTCAACCATTTCATAAAGTTCTTTCATCACGCCAGGAGGAGTGTTGATACAGCCGTGTGAGCCAACCGTTTTCCAAAGTTCGCCACCATATGCGGGTTGCCAATCAGAATCGTGAATGCCAACGCCTGTCCAATCAATTGGTAACCAATAATCTACAGGGGAAGCATATTTACTCCCATCATCGTTAACACCTCGTAATACTTCATCACGCGCTTTATTCCAGACATAAAAAACACCTGCTGGAGTCAACGTAGTCGGTTTACCCGTTACGATATCTGTTTCTAGCATGACTTTACCGTCTTTGTAGTACCACATATGTTGATTGACCATATCAATTTCAATATAAGTAGCACCAAAGAGTGGACTACTTGCATTCGCACTCCCTTGGGCAATTGGTGAACGCGTAAAGGCTTCTCCGGCTAAAATATCAGCCATCAGTGCATCGGTTTCGCTATCAGGAGCGATCGTCCAACTAAGGGAACCTGCTGGAACACTGACTTCCCCACGTAACGTACTATTGAAGTTCGAAGGATTGGTACTAGTGTTGTAATCTGCCCCTAGTTGCGTGACGTATTGGTAGACTTTCTCTCGGTCTAACGTGACGTCCCCTTCTTGATAAATAATCCAATCTTCAATCAACTCTGACGGAATTTGGAAAGAAACCCCATTAATCACATAGGTCGCTTCGACGGTGGCGATGCGTGTAATTTGGGCTAACTCTTCTTTTAACGCCGGATCGTCTGCTGTGACACTTGGTTTTTCGACAAACTCATTCAATTCAAGGGTTGAATTTCCTGAAAGAAGTTGCTCTTTGGCAGCTGTCAGCGCTTTTGCGACATCAATCGTTTCTCCTTGGACTTCTGGGGTAATCGAAAAACCGTCTTCTCCTCGAGTCAAGGTTGCATCTTTCGTTGGGGTTAACGTTTGATTCCACTTGGTTAGGTCAGCTTCTAATTGAGCGTAGCGTTCGTCTAGTTGTTTTTCATCGAATGCTGCCTCGCCTAAATCAAGGGTTTCCTTACCACTAACCATCCGTCCTCCCCAAGACCAAGGGTTTTGTTCGTCTAATAATTGAGTCAATTCCTCCGAAAAATCGGTGTGCAGACCAAATTCTGTTTTTTTAATCGATTGCCACTCTTGATCGTTCACTAAAAGCGTAAAAGAGAGATCATCATAGGTTTTATTTAGTTTTTGATTCACTTCATCAGCCGTCAAACGACTCACATTGAGGTCGCGGATATAAGTATTTGGTAAAAATTGCGTTTGATAAGTGTTTGCTTGGTAGGCATAACCTAAACCTGCGAGCACTATCAGACCTAGAGATAGGCCCAGACCGATAATCAGCGGACGCTTTTTGGAGACATCCTTATGTGAACGGCGCTTTGAATGAGACATTTAGTAAATCAGCTCCATTTTTTGTTTATAGTATACCAATTTATCTTATCATATCCCGGAATGAAAGAGAAATTAGAAAACACGAGTCTAAGGAAAAGTTAAGGATTCAGTTAAATGGGCAATAAAATCCCCCTTCAAAAAACAATCATGTTTTTGAAGGGGGATTCGTAAGATTAATTTTTTAACCAAAAACTAAGGTGACTATGCTTGGTTTTCTAAAGCATCTTCTTCTTCAAGTTTCGCAAATGCGGCATTTAAAATCTCTTTTAACTGACTTGCAGAAGCGGTCATGCGGTCTTGTTCTCCATCAGTTAAGGGGATTTCAATGACTTGTTTGATTCCTTGCGCATTGATAATCGCAGGTGAACCAATATAAATATCGTCGAGGCCATACTCGCCATCAACATAAACAGAAAGTGGAAGAACAGCATTTTCGTTATCTAAAATCGCTTGGGTAATGCGCGCGAGTGACACGGCAATTCCGTAAAAAGTGGCGCCTTTCTTTTCAATAATGTCATAGGCTGCATCGCGAACGCTAAAGAATAAGTTTACCATCGCTTCTTCATCAATTTCTGGATGGGCCATGACCCAATCGTAAATAGGCAGACCCGCCACATTGGCATGAGACCAAACTGGGAATTCAGAGTCGCCATGTTCACCTAAAATGTAGGCATGTACATTTCGTGCATCGACTTCTAAGAGATCACTCAATGCTTGACGGAAACGAGCGCTATCAAGTGATGTACCAGAACCAATGACTTTTTCTTTTGGAAAACCAGAAAACTTCCACGTCGAATAAGTCAGAATATCAACGGGATTAGACGCTACAAGGAAAATACCATTAAAACCTGAAGCTACAATTTCTTTTACAACAGCACGGTTAATTTTTAAGTTTTTATGAACGAGATCTAAGCGGGTCTCACCAGGTTTTTGGGCAGCACCAGCAGTAATCACGACAATATCAGCATCATGAGCATCGGAGTAGTCTGCAGCATAGATTTTTTTAGGAGAAGTAAAAGCAAGGGCATGAGAGAGATCCATCGCATCGCCTTGGGCTTTTGCACGATTAATATCAATAATTCCGATTTCTTGGGCGATATTTTGAGCAACTAACGCAAAGGCATAGCTTGAACCAACGGCACCATCGCCGACTAGAATAATTTTTTGGTTATCTGTATTTCCATTTGTCTCTGTCATAACTTTATCAACCTTCCTGGTTATTAGTTTGATTCACCTTTATGCTATCATTTGAGCGCCTATTTGTCATCTACTATCCAATGAAAGTCGGATGATTTTCGGCGGATTGTTCGCTTTAGCGTTCAATCAATGAAAAAGAGTGACTGAATGTAAAATTTTATCAAATTAACAGTCAATGTGAGGGGAATATCGCTTGTCTATGGTATAATTATTATGTTTGTAAAATGGAACACAGAATAAAGTGAGTAACGACCATGAATGAAGGTGCGAAAAAGAGTGAAAATCCTTTTCCAGCTTCCCCTTTTGCGTTGCTCTCCTTTTTTAGAATAAATCGTAATGAGGTCGATAAAGATGAAAATGATTGTTGGACTAGGCAATCCAGGTAAGAAATATGAACAAACAAAACACAATGTCGGATTCCGTGTCGTTGATGCATTAGCCAAGGAATATGAAGCTACTTTTCAAAAAAATCCGTTTGAAGCCCAAGTGGCGACATTTTTTTTAAACGGTGAAAAGATTATTCTTGTCAAACCGCAAACATATATGAATGATTCGGGTCGTGCGGTGGGCCCCTTAATGACGTATTTAGGTGTTGAATTGACGGAGTTAGTCGTGGTGTATGATGATTTAGATTTAGCTTTAGGAAAAATTCGGTTGCGTCAAAAAGGAAGCGCTGGCGGCCATAATGGGATGAAGAGCTTAATTTCGCATTTAGGCAGTCAAACGTTTAATCGGATTAAAATCGGCATTGATCGTCCAACAAAAGGGCAAACAGTCGTCAATCACGTCTTGAGTCCATTTAGAAAAGAAGAAGAAACATTGATTGAACAAAGCTTAGATAAAAGTGTCAATGCCTTGATAGATTATTTGAGGGGACAAGATTTTCTAGCTACGATGAATCGTTTTAACTAGTGAGGAGTAGAAATGAATATAATCAATATTGTCAATAAAAATCCGTTGTTTGCTCAGTGGCAACAACAGTTGAAAGAAGGCACTCCACGGCAATTGCTCACAGGCTTGTCTGGTTCCGCGAAAACGTTAGCGATTGCTGGTGCCTATCGTCAGTTAGACCAACCGATTTTGGTGGTAACGGCGAACTTGTTTTACGCGTATCAATTAGCAGAAGATCTACGAAATGTAGAAGAAGAAGTCTATGTCTTTCCGGTGAACGAAGTGATTTCGGCGGAGATGGCTTTTTCTTCTCCAGAAGCCAAAGCGGAGCGCATTACGACACTTAATGCGATTGCTGCCGGTAAACGCGGGATTTATATTATCCCGGCTGCTGGTATTCGTAAATTTTTACCGGATAAAAAAACGTGGCAAAGTCATCAATTTCATTGGAAAATTGGGAGTGAGATTGACCGTGAAGGGTTAGCACAAGCACTTGTTTTAATGGGATATGAACGTCAAGGAATGATTGGCAAGCCAGGGGAGTTTAGTCTTCGTGGAAGTATTATCGATATTTATCCGTTAGATACTCAATATCCTGTGCGTGTGGAGTTATTTGATACCGAGATTGATTCGCTACGTTACTTTGATGCTGAGACGCAGCGCTCAGTTGAAACGATCGAAGCGATACAAATTTCACCAACAAGTGATTTGGTTTTTTCAAAAGAAGATTTAGAAGTGGGGCAACAACGAGTCGCTGAAAAATTAACGAAACGCTTAGCCGTCACCCAAGACCGTGGACAACAACAAATTCTGACTGATCGTTTTGCGCAACTAACGACTGCGTGGCAAGCAGGAATTCCAGGCGAAGAAGCCTTTTTATACACAGATTTATTGTATCAAACGAAGCAGACAATCATTGATTATTTCCCGTTAACAACGTTGCTAATGGTCGATGATTATCCTCGGATTATGGAAACTAATCGGGAAATGATTCGTGAAGAAGCCGAGTGGCAAACCCAAAAAATCGCGGACTTGGTTGTTTTTTCGGATCAAGTGTTCGGCGGCGATTTGCAGCATCTTTTAAGCAACACAGCCTTTCCGACGACTTATTTCTCACTCTTTCAAAAAGGGATGGGGAACTTACGCTTTCAAGTCGTTCATCCGTTCCAATATCGCCCCATGCAACAATTTTTTGGGCAAATGGGCTTACTGAAAACAGAGGTCGATCGCTGGGAGAAACAACAAAAAACAGTCATTTTTCTAGTGAGTGATCATGAACGGGCACAGCGCTTAGAAGCGCAATTTCGCGAACATCAAATTTATGCGGTTGAGACATCTGGTGACCGTATTTTTACAGGACGCACACAAATTGTCCAAGGAGCTTTGCAAGCGGGCTTTGAACTACCACAAGATCAACTTGTTATCGTGACGGAGAAAGAAATCTTCCAAAAAGTGACGAAAAAACGGGCACGGCGTCAAACAATCTCGAATGCGGAACGACTAAAAAGTTATAATGAGTTAAAACCTGGCGATTTTGTCGTCCATGTTAACCATGGGATTGGAAAGTATTTAGGAATGGAAACGATTGAAATTGATGGTGTTCACCAAGATTACATCACGATTTTATATCAAAATGAAGACAAACTCTTTATTCCTGTAACCCAGTTAAATCTGGTTCAAAAATATGTGGCATCCGAGTCCAAGCAACCGAAAGTGAACAAACTTGGTGGAAACGAATGGGCGAAAACCAAGCGCAAAGTAGCCACTAAAATTGAAGATATTGCCGATGACCTGATCGCGCTCTATGCAAAACGTGAAGCGGAAAAAGGGTATGCGTTTGCTCGTGATGATGCCTATCAAAAAGAATTTGAAGATGCCTTTCCTTATGGCGAAACGGAAGATCAACTGCGCAGCACCGCTGAAATTAAACGAGACATGGAAAACGCGAAGCCGATGGATCGTTTATTAGTAGGAGATGTCGGTTTTGGGAAGACGGAAGTGGCCTTACGCGCAGCTTTCAAAGCGATTAAAGAAAATAAACAGGTGGCTTTTTTAGTGCCAACGACGATTTTAGCGCAACAACACTATGATACGATGTTAAGTCGTTTCGAGAATTTTCCCGTCGAAATCGATATGTTAAGTCGTTTTCGAACGAAAAAACAACAAGAAGAAACAATGGAAAAAATTCGTAAAGGTCAAGTCGATATTGTCGTGGGAACGCACCGGATTTTGTCAAAAGACGTCGAATTTGCTGACTTGGGCTTATTGATTGTCGATGAGGAGCAACGTTTTGGGGTGAAACATAAAGAGCGCTTAAAACAATTGCGTTCTCAAGTAGACGTTCTAACGTTAACGGCGACGCCAATTCCGCGGACCTTACATATGTCGATGCTCGGTGTCAGAGATTTATCCGTGATTGAAACGCCACCGTTGAATCGTTATCCGATTCAAACATACGTGATGGAAACCAATCCAGGTGCGATTCGAGAAGCCATCTTGCGCGAAATGTCGCGCGAAGGCCAAGTCTTTTATCTCTACAATCGCGTCGCAACGATTGAGCAAAAAGTAGCAGAATTACAAGAGCTCGTACCGGAAGCCCGTATTGGCTACGCGCATGGTCAAATGACTGAAATTCAGTTAGAAAACACGCTATTTGATTTCATCGAAGGACAATACGATGTGCTCGTCTCAACGACCATTATTGAAACGGGTGTCGATATTCCGAACGCGAATACACTCTTTGTTGAAGATGCCGATTACATGGGACTTGCGACCTTGTACCAATTACGCGGTCGAGTGGGACGAAGTAATCGCGTGGCGTATGCTTACTTCATGTATCAACAACAAAAAATCTTAACAGAAGTCAGCGAAAAACGGCTCCAAGCCATCAAAGACTTTACGGAACTTGGATCGGGTTTTAAAATTGCGATGCGAGATTTGTCGATTCGAGGTGCGGGGAATTTACTAGGTGCGCAGCAACACGGCTTCATTGATTCGGTCGGATTTGATTTATACTCTCAGATGTTGACAGAAGCTGTCCAACGTAAACAAGGAAAAAATACGCAAACGGAAAAAACATCCGTTGAAATTGATTTAGGAATTGATGCCTACTTACCAACGACGTATATTGAAGACGAGCGTCAAAAAATTGAAATCTATAAACGGATTCGAGAACTTGAAACCATCGATATGCTTGATGAACTACAAGATGACTTAATGGACCGCTTTGGGGAGTATCCAGATGAGGTCGCGCATCTTCTAGCGGTTGGAGAATTAAAAATGAATGGCGATCGGGCGTTGCTTGAGCGCATTCGCAAACAAGAGCAACTGATCACGGTCGTCTTGAGTAAAGTGGGCACCAAAGCGTATACTGTGGAGCAACTCTTTAAATCATTAGGCCATACGAAATTAAAAGCGACACTAGGCGTTGAAAAAGAACAAATGCACTTGAAGCTTACAATTCCTAACGGGATGAAAACAATGGTCTGGTTACATGAAGTACAAAGCTTTGTCGCTGATTTACGCAAAGAGAGATACCAAACAATGAAAGAAAAAACGACACAATAATCGGAGATGCTGGAGGATAGGATGAAAAAGCAGCCATTAAAATCAATGATGCACGGCGCATTTGTCTTAACGATAGCGGCCTTTATAGCGAAAATTTTAAGCGCCGTTTATCGTGTCCCCTTACAAAATCTCGTGGGGGACGAAGGATTTTATGTTTACCAACAGGTCTATCCTCTTTATGGGATTGCCATGACTTTGGCGCTGACGGGCTTACCGCAATTCATTGCCAAGTATGTCGCAGAACAAGAAGCGACACCAGATCAGTCGACGCAGTTGCAACAACTCGCGAGTTTTGTGACGCGACTGAGCCTGTTATTGTGGGCGCTGATTTTCTTCTTTAGTCAACCGATTGCGACACTCATGGGGGATGGCGCCTTAGGACCAAGTATTCGGGTCGCTTCCTTGACCTTCTTACTCATTCCGCCTTTAGCAATGTATCGTGGCTGGCTTCAAGGAAATTTGATCTTAGTCCCAACGGCGATTTCTCAAGTCGCCGAACAATTTATCCGAGTTGGCATTATTTTGGTCGCGGCAATGAGTTTTCGTCGACTCGATTGGAATATTTATCAAGTCAGTCAAGTTGCGATGATTGGGTCATTTATCGGAGGAATCGTAGCGTGTGTCATTTTATTTCGTTATTATCGACGGGCCAATCCTCAACAGACCAATCACCTGAGTGCGCTCTTTACTCAAAAGACGGAAAAAACCTGGCGTCGTCGCTTCTTTATCGAAGGAGGATTTGTCTCCATCTACAGTGGATACTTAATCTTGTTACAATTGATTGATTCTTTTTTACTTGTCAACATCTTAGAAAAAAGAGGCTTAAGCCCACTTGACGCTCGGATTGAAAAAGGCGTTTTTGATCGTGGCCAACCATTAGTACAATTAGGATTAGTGGTAGCATTAGCATTGGGGACCAGTTTTGTTCCGATGTTAACGCGCTATTTAAAAGAAAAAGATACGTCCGAATTTCTTTTTTCCGCGCGCCTCTATTTACGTCTGACGACAACGATTGGTCTAGCGGCCTCTGTCGGATTGGCGTTAGTAATGCCGTATATGAATTATACGTTGTTTAAAGATCGAGCCGGCAATGATGTCTTGCGTGTTTTTGTGTTCTCTGTCGGTTTGATGGCCATCGTTCATGGCTATCAAAGTATTGCGCAAAGTCAAAACCATTTTCGGAAAGCATTAAAGGCTGCGGCTTTTGGCTTACTCGCTAAACTCATTTTCACGCCTTTACTGGTGTATTTTTTAGGAACAATGGGCGCCAGTCTAGCCATGTTGCTTGCATTAAGTGTCGTATTGATGGCGTTGGTTCAGCAAGAACAGCCGAGCATTAATGCCTTTTGGCGGGAAGATCATTTTGGCCTTCGCTTGCTTTTAGCCCTTGCCGTCATGAGTATGAGTATTTTGCTGGTCTATGGGGGATTAACCTTCCTCTTTGGTGGTGTACTGCATCGCCGAACAGCGCTACTTCGGACGTTAGTCGGTGTTTTTGTCGGTATCGTTAGTTTTGGTCTATCATTAGTGTATTTAAAAGTGTTTACGATAGAAGAGTGGGCAGTGATTCCTTTTGGGAAAAAAATCGTACAGAAAGTTGGAAGAAAACATGAGACTTGATAAATTTTTGAAAATTTCACGGATTATTAAACGACGTTCGGTTGCCAAAGAAGTGGCGGATAAAGGCCGTATCCAGATCAACGGGAAACTAGCGAAGTCAAGTACGTCGATTAAAGTCGGCGATCAAATGCAAATTCAGTTTGGGAATCGAATCGTCTTATACGAAATTAAAGAATTACACGAATCAACGAAAAAAGAGGATGCAGCACAAATGTATGTCATCCTTTCTGAGACAAAACAAGAAGATTTTGCATAAATTAGGTTAGACAAGCCTTTAGTATGTTGGTATAATGAAACAGACAATCATGATTGGAGGTCCAGTATGAGTCAAGAAGAGCAAACGAACTTACAATTTTTAGATAATGAATACGCCCAGCAACATTATGCTGTTCAAGCGAAAAAACGTCGGGAGATTATTTTTCGTCGTCGCCGTTTAGCGGTCTTCTTCAGTCTTGCGGCTGTCATCTTTGTGAGCATAGGTATTTCGCTTTATAATGACTCTTTACGTCTCCAAAATCTAGAGCGTTATAAGGAAGAAACGATTGCCGAGCAACAAGCAATCAAAGAAAATAAAGCGGCTTTAGAACAAGAAGTTGCCTTATTGCAAGATGAAGATTATGTTGCAAAAATTGCACGTGAACGTTTCTTGTATTCGAAAGAAGGAGAGCTAGTATTTCCTTTGCCAGGTACAGAAGTAGACACGGCGAAAGAGTAAAGATGTGAATCGCTACAAAATATTTTGTAGTTGAAGAATAAATAAAAGGTTCAGAATATTAGGAGGAACATAGGTTTTATGTCAATCGAAGTTGGAGCGAAATTAAAAGGAAAAGTATCAGGGATTACAAATTTTGGTGCGTTTATTGATTTGGGAGCAGGTAAAACAGGTTTAGTTCATATTAGTGAAGTGTCAAACGGCTTTGTAAAAGATATTAATGAAGTGTTAAAAGTCAAAGATGAAGTAACAGTAGTAGTGACAACGGTTGGAAACGATGGCAAAATTGGTCTGTCAATCCGTAAGGCACAAGATAACCCGCCAGAAGAGAAACGTGAATTCCCTAAAAAAGAATTTCAACGTCCTCAAGCCAAAAAACCATACGTTAAAAATCAAAATCAGAATCAAAATACGAATAACCCAGGAAAAGACGACTTCGATTCATTGATGAGTTCATTCTTAAAAGACAGTGATGACCGCTTATCAACATTACGTCGTAGCACAGAAGGTAAGCGCGGAGGCCGTGGCGGTCGCCGCAACTAATCAAAATCAGAATAAACAGGTGGCAGTCAATGAAGATTGATGAATCAGGCCTCCTGTTTTTTCTGTATTCGTGTAAAATATCAGTCAATGTTTTCTATAGAAAGGATGGGTCGCGGATATGTTGGTCGAAAAAGTGAGAAAGCTCGCGCTTGAACAGGCTTTATGGCAACCAAATACGCGAATCTTAATTGCGGTCTCAACAGGCGTCGATTCAATGGTTCTTTTAGACCTAATGGAACAATTAAAAAAAACAGGCGTCGAAATTGGCGTCGCGCACATCAATCACCACTTTCGCGAGCAATCACAAGAAGAGGAAGCTTTTCTCGCGGACTATTGCCGAGAGCATCAACTTCCTTTTTACTGTGAACAGTTGACCGTTACCCTCATTTCAAATGTGGAAGCACAAGCTAGAGACTTTCGTTATGCATTTTTTGAGAAAATAATGAAAGAACAACAGTATGACGTCTTACTGACAGCGCACCACAGTGATGATCAAACTGAAACGATGTTAATGAAAATGATTCGAACCGGAGAATTATTTGCCAGCCAAGGAATTGTACTCAATCAATCTTTTGGTCCAGGGAGATTGGTACGACCTTTGTTATATCAGTCTAAAAGTGAATTGTTAGACTATGCACATCAACACCAACTTCGATATTTTGAAGATGAAACGAATGCAACGCTGGAGTATCAACGAAATCGACTGCGCCATCAAGTCTTGCCGCTCTTTAAAGAAGAAAATCCTCAAGTTCTGGCTCATTTTCAACAACTTTCTGAGCAAATTCAATTAGTGGAAAGCTGGGTCAACCAAGCACAAGCACAATGGGAAAAAGAAGCAATGCTGATCACGTCACAGAGACTCATGATTGACTTAGCTTGGTATAAGAAGCGCTCGGAAGTCGAACAAACGTTTTTTCTAGCAGATGTGGGGAAAAAAGCGCAGCAGCTGTTTGACTTGCCGATTTCAAAGAAACAACTAAAGCAAGTTGAAAAACTGTTGAAAACGACGAATTCCCAGTGGACACTGGATTTAGTCGCTGATTGGCAAGTTGTTCGACGCTATGAAAAACTCCTATTACAAAAAAGAGAGCAGACTGGTGCTATTGCCAAAGCGCAAACGCTCATCCTTGGCGAAGGGATCTTCCTATCGGAGAAAGAATGGCTTGGTCTATTTTTACCAGGAGAAGAGAAAATTCTAGAAAAAGTCAAAGATTGGTCAGAATTTCGCCAAGAAGTCGTGCTAGAATCAGTTAAAGGATTGACCGTTTGTAAACGTCAAGCAGGGGATCGGATTTCTTTAACGCCCTACTTGACGAAGAAGATATCGCGTTATTTTATCGATCAAAAAATACCCATGAATCAAAGAGAATCTTCATGGGTACTCAAGGATGAAAATAAAAAAGTTTTGGCGATACTTCCTTTTGTGCTTTCCTATTTGAGTATTGGGAAAGAAACTGATAAAATACACTACGTACTTCTTTTTAAATACCAGAAGTAAAGATTGGAAGGAGATCCTTATGTTAGAAAAAGATATAGAAAAAGTATTAATCTCGCGAGAAGAAATTAGTCAACGTTGTGCTGAATTAGGTGCGGTTTTAACAGAAGAATACCAAGGGAAAAACCCATTAGTGATCGGAGTATTAACAGGTGCAGTCCCATTTATGGCGGATATTATTCGTGAAATGGATTGTCAGTTAGAAATGGATTTTATGGACGTTTCGAGTTACGGCAATGCACTCGTATCGTCTGGTGAAGTCAAAATCATTAAAGATTTAGATACGAACGTTGAAGGACGTGATATCCTTGTCGTAGAAGATATCATTGACAGCGGTCGGACGTTAGCTTACTTAGTGGACTTATTTAAATACCGCAAAGCAAACTCAGTGAAGATTGTGACCTTGTTAGATAAACAAGAAGGTCGTGTGGTAGATATTAAAGCAGATTACGTGGGCTTTGATGTTCCAAATGAGTTTGTGGTGGGCTATGGTTTAGACTTCATGGGTCATTATCGCAATCTTCCTTACGTTGGTGTCTTAAAACCAAGTATTTACAAACCCATTAATTGAGCGTTTCCAAAGTAAGGCAAATCAAGTATAATGGTTAAAAGCAGATAAAATGTCAAGGAGGAACTGCATGAACAATAAAAACAAGGGAACCGTTAGGAATACCCTTTATTATGTGCTGATTTTATTAGCAATGGTTATGGTGGTGTACTTTTTCCTCGGAAATGGAAACAGCCAAACACCTGAAATTGAATATTCGAAATTTGTCCAACAATTAAAAAATGGTGATATTAAAGAATTTAAAATTCAACCAGCTAATGGTGTCTACCGAATCACAGGAGAATATGCAGAAGAACAATCAATCGAAAACAATAATGGATTGAGTGTTTTAGGTTCAACGCAAGCGTCAACTACGCGTTTTACGACTATTATCTTACCGAATGATTCAACGTTAGAAAATATTACCTCTGTTGCAAGAGAAAATGGGATTGCAACGGTTATTGCAGAAGAATCAACAAGCGGCATCTGGGTGTCCTTGTTAGTTAGTTTCTTACCACTCGTGATTTTCATCTTCTTCTTCTATATGATGATGAGTCAACAAGGTGGCGGCGGTGGCGGCGGCGGTGGCCGTGGCGTCATGAACTTTGGGAAGTCCAAAGCGAAAGAAGCCGATAAAAAAGATGTCAAAGTTCGTTTTTCTGACGTTGCAGGAGCAGAAGAAGAAAAACAAGAACTCGTTGAAGTGGTCGAGTTCCTAAAAGATCCGCGTCGTTTCGTAGCATTAGGTGCACGAATTCCGGCAGGGGTACTCTTAGAGGGACCTCCGGGAACCGGTAAAACCTTATTAGCGAAAGCTGTTGCCGGTGAAGCAGGCGTTCCGTTTTATTCGATTTCAGGTTCTGACTTCGTGGAAATGTTCGTTGGGGTCGGTGCAAGCCGTGTCCGTGACTTATTTGAAACAGCGAAGAAAAATGCACCAGCTATTATCTTTATTGATGAGATTGATGCAGTCGGTCGTCAACGTGGTGCTGGAATGGGCGGCGGTCACGATGAGCGTGAGCAAACTTTAAACCAGTTATTAGTTGAAATGGATGGTTTTGGTGGAAACGAAGGCGTGATTGTGATTGCGGCAACCAACCGTTCAGATGTTTTAGACCCTGCTTTATTACGTCCAGGTCGTTTTGACCGTCAAATCTTAGTCGGTCGTCCAGATGTTAAAGGGCGTGAAGCGATTTTACGTGTGCATGCACGTAATAAACCGTTAGCACAAGATGTCGATTTAAAAATCGTCGCACAACAAACCCCTGGATTTGCTGGGGCGGAATTAGAAAACGTCTTAAACGAAGCGGCGCTAGTAGCTGCACGTCGTAATAAAAAACAAATTGATGCTTCCGATATCGATGAAGCCCAAGATCGTGTGATTGCGGGACCAGCGAAAAAAGATCGTGCCATTAACAAAAAAGAACGTGAGATGATTGCGTACCATGAAGCAGGACATACAATCTGTGGCTTAGTCTTAAGTCGTGCTCGTTTTGTCCATAAAGTAACTATTATTCCTCGTGGACGTGCTGGCGGTTATATGATCGCTTTACCAAAAGAAGATCAATTCCTTCATACAAAAGAAGATATGTTTGAACAAATCGTTGGATTACTCGGTGGACGTGTGGCAGAAGAAGTATTCTTCAACGTTCAATCAACCGGCGCTTCCAATGACTTTGAACAAGCGACTGCGTTAGCAAGAAGTATGGTAACAGAATATGGCATGAGTGATTTAGGTCCCGTTCAATATGAGGGTAATCATCAAGTCTTTGTCGGCCGTGACTATGGTCAGACAAAAGCTTACTCAGAGCAAGTTGCCTTTGAAATTGATCAAGAAGTTCGTAAAATCTTAATTTCTGCTCATGATAAAGCACGTGAAATTATCGAAGCGCACCGTGAGAAAAACGAATTAATTGCTCAAAAATTACTTGAGTTTGAAACCCTGGATGCCAAAGCGATCAAAGCTTTGTTCGAAACAGGTGAAATGCCCGCTGATTTTAATGCGGATGAATTCCCGAGTGAGCGTGTTCAATCCTACGAAGAAGCCAAACGTGCTTTGGAAGAAAAAGATGCGCAAAAACAAGTGGAAGAACAACATGAAGTAGAAGAAGAAAAGAAAGAAGCCGATGATTCGGTGGAATAATCGCTTTTGGTGAGATCTCTCGAGTTGAGAGGTCTCACTTCTTTTTCGATTAAAAAGCTAAAAGAATTCAATCATCAAAGTTGAAAAAAGAGAAAGATACGAGTATGATTCATGAAGTAAATACGAAGGAGAGAAAAATAAATGAATGATTATTTAACAAAAGCACTCGTTTACGGTGGCTCGATCCGTGCCTATGCACTGAATGCGACGAAAACCGTTTCCGAAGCGCAAAAAAGACATGAGACTTGGCACACTTCTTCTGCAGCTTTAGGGCGTGCTTTAATTGGAACATTACTATTAAGTAATAGTAGTTTAAAAAACGATGACCGGTTAACGGTTAAAATCCAAGGAGACGGACCTGCGGGAGCGATCATTATCGATGGCGATGCCAAAGGGAATGTCAAAGGATATATTCAAAACCCTCACGTGAGTCTTGACTCAAATGAATATGGGAAAATTGATGTACGAGGTGCTGTTGGGACGCAAGGCATCTTTACCGTCATTAAAGATTTAGGCTTAAAAGAGCCATTTTCTGGTCAAGTACCGATTGTTTCTGGTGAACTAGGAGAGGATTTCACCTATTACCTCGCAGCTTCTGAACAAATTCCTTCAGCAGTTGGTTTAAGCGTGTTAGTCGATAAAGATGAATCAATCAAAGCTGCTGGCGGCTTTATGATTCAAGTAATGCCAGGTGCTAGTGAAGAAGTGATTGGTAATTTAGAAGAGAAGTTAGCGAAGATGCCCCCAATTTCTGATTTAATCGCTGCTGGAAATACACCAGAGGAAATCTTAGAATTGATCTTTGAGGGCGAATCAATCATGTTCTTGGAAGAAATGCCGGTTCAATTTACGTGCGATTGTTCAAAAGAGAAGTTTTCAAAAGCGATGATTACGCTTGGTTACCAAGAATTACAAGCGATGATTGATGAAGATCATGGAGCAGAAGCTGTTTGCTCATTCTGTAATGAAAAATATCAATTTGATGAAGCTGGATTAGTCGCGTTGCAACAAGAAATTACTGGAGGCAACGAGTAAATGAACCACGGCTGGAAAATTGGTAATGTTGAGATTCCCAATCGTGTCGTTGTGGCACCAATGGCAGGGATTAGTAACTCTGCGTTTCGGGTGACGGTAAAAGAAGCCGGTGCGGGATTAGTGGTTTGTGAGATGATTAGTGATCAAGGAATTCACTTTCGTCACAAGAAGACGTTAGAAATGTTATACATTGATGAAACCGAGCATCCTTTAAGCGTTCAAATTTTTGGTGGTACAAAGGATTCGCTTGTTGAAGCAGCGAAGTTTGTCGCGGAAAATACGACAGCCGATATCATTGATATTAATATGGGCTGTCCAGTAAATAAGATTATTAAAGCTGAAGCAGGAGCAAAATGGCTCTTGGATCCAAATAAAGTCTATGAAATGGTCGAAGCAGTATCATCTGCCATCGAAAAGCCCGTTACCGTTAAGATGCGAATTGGTTGGGATGACGAACACGTTTTTGCCGTGGAAAATGCCCTCGCTGCACAAGCCGCTGGAGCAGCAGCTGTCGCAATGCATGGACGGACAAGGGTCCAAATGTATGAAGGCAAGGCTAATTGGGAAGTCTTACGCGAAGTTAGCCAACAATTGACGATTCCATTTATCGGTAACGGTGATGTAAAAACGCCTGAAGATGCTAAACGCATGTTAGATGAAGTGGGTTGTGATGCGGTGATGATTGGTCGAGCAGCTTTGGGGAATCCATGGATGATTCGCCGGACACAACATTATTTGGCAACAGGAGAGTTAATTGCAGAACCGACACCGCGTGAGAAAATTGAAACCGCGATTCTTCATTTAGATCGACTGATCGCTTTAAAAGGAGAATATATTGCAGTTCGCGAATTTAGACAACATGCTGCCTACTATTTAAAAGGGATTTCGCGTGCAGCGAAAGTCAAAGCAGCCATTAACCAAGCTGAGAGTCGTGAGGTTGTGGTTCCACTATTAGAAGCATTTTTAGAAAAAATCGAAAGCCAACCGATTTAAGCGAAAATTCCGAGCGGAAAAACAAGTGGTAGTTGAACTTCGACTTGCTTTTTCGTTCGTTCATTGGCATTATATAGAAGAAGTGAAAGACAGAACGGAGGATATCTCGTGACAGAAGAATCACAATTCCAAGAAGAATTAAACGACCAAATGATAGTTCGTCGTCAAAAAATGGAACAATTACAAAAAGAAGGTATTGATCCGTTTGGGCATCGTTTTGAACGGACCCATAATTCTGCTGAATTGCATGAATTATTTAATCAACGGTCAAAAGAAGAATTAAAAGAAATGGGTCTTTCTAGCAGTATTGCAGGAAGAATGGTTACAAAACGTGGTAAAGGGAAAGCTGGATTTGCTCATTTACAAGATCGTGATGGCCGTATCCAAATTTACGTGCGTAAAGATGAAGTGGGAGAAGATGCCTATGAAATCTTCAAGCATAGCGATTTAGGCGACTTTTTTGGTGTTACGGGTGAAATCATGAAAACTGATACCGGTGAAGTCTCCATCAAGGCGAAAGAAATTACGCTTTTATCAAAAGCGCTACGTCCTTTACCAGATAAGTATCATGGTTTAACCAACATCGAACAACGGTACCGTCAACGTTCGTTGGATCTAATCAGCAATAAAGAAAGTTTTGACCGTTTTGTTAACCGCAGTAAAATTATTAGTGAGATTCGTCGTTACTTAGATGGACAAGGATTTATCGAAGTCGAAACACCGGTCTTGCACAACCAAGCGGGTGGGGCAGCAGCTCGTCCGTTCATGACACACCACAACGCACTTGATATCGATTTGACAATGCGGATTGCTTTGGAATTACATTTAAAACGTTTAATCGTAGGTGGAATGGAAAAAGTTTACGAAATTGGTCGTGTTTTCCGTAATGAAGGAATCGATACGACACATAACCCGGAATTTACCATGTTAGAGTGTTACGCAGCTTACACGGACTATAAAGATATTATGAATCTAACAGAAGGTATTATTCGTCATGCAGCGACGAGTGTCTTAGGAACAGCTCAATTGACCTATGATGGCCAAGCGATTGATTTAGGCCCTTCTTTTGCGCGTGTTCATATGGCGGATGCTGTGAAAGAACAAACAGGTGTTGATTTTTGGAAACCAATGACAACAGAAGAAGCACATGCATTAGCTGAGAAGCATGAAGTGCCGATTACAAAAAATATGAGTGTTGGACATGTATTAAATGAATTCTTCGAAACGTTTGTGGAAGAAACATTACAAAATCCGACCTTTGTTTATGGTCATCCAGTCGAAGTTTCACCGCTTGCGAAGAAAAACCCTCAAGACCCTCGCTTTACTGATCGTTTTGAGTTATTCATCGTCGGTCGTGAATTTGCGAATGCCTTTACTGAATTGAACGACCCAATTGACCAAAGACAACGATTTGAAGCGCAAGAAAAAGAACGTGCTGATGGAAATGACGAAGCACATGGGGTAGATGAAGACTTCTTAGAAACATTAGAGTACGGTTTGCCACCAACCGGAGGTCTAGGAATCGGGATTGACCGTCTAGTTATGTTACTAACAGATGCACAATCGATTCGAGATGTCTTATTATTTCCAACAATGAGATAAAATAAAAGATGAAGTAAAAGGGTAGCGTTGAAAGGTTTTAACTTTCAATTCTATCCTTTTTTATTTAAAAACGAGTCTCATTTTTGAAAATATGGTTTAAAAACGAACAAATAAACAGTAGCTCAAGGTAAATAATCGGGAATTAATTATTTGTATAGAAGTCTATCAAAGCATTGACCTAAAGCCGTTTCCTTGGTATATTAATAGTTGTTGTAAACAATAAATTTTTTTAAAAAAAGTCATTGACGTTGGTAGCGCAAAATGCTATTATAATCAAGTCGCAATTTGGAATTAAAATAACAAAACTTAATTACAAAAAAATGTAAAAAAGTTATTGACATTTGTTCCAATGATTTGTTATTATAACTGAGTCGCTGATTGAGCGGTGTCAAAATAAATTAAAAAATATTTTTAATAAAGTGTTGACATTCAATTGAGATGCTGATATGATATAAAAGTTGCTAACGCGACA
>NZ_JXKD01000006.1 GCF_001885765.1 Enterococcus aquimarinus
AACCAAACGATTGATGATAAGCCGGTAAATAGGGACGAGTTTGATTGAATTGAATAATGGCTTCATTTGTTAATATTTCTAAAGCTTTATTTGAGATTTTCATATCCTTCTCACCGTTATTGACAAAATCTCTTAAGTCGTTCCCTAAAATTAAAGGTGCAGATAGAAAAGACCACAAAGAAAAATGACTTTGATTCTCAATTTCGGTTAAAACGCCATTTCCCACTTCTAACATATCTGGATCGCCGTATGAACCTTCTACAGCATAAGAAGAAACGGTCACTGCTTTTTCATAACACGCCACTACTGACTGCCAAGTATTTGAAATATCATGATCAATCCGATATTGATGTGCAAACGATTGTGCCCACCTCCAAGGTTCATTCCGTCCGTGTTCACATATTGCAAATACAATTGGAATTTGCGCTGCGTATGCTTTTTCTAAAGCCATACTCATCGTTTTATAACGTAAAATCGCATCACTTTTTTGATCTTTCACAGGATTGAATATTTCGACCGACGTCACGTTCGTATCAAGAGAAATCTCTACTTGTTCTCTTCCAGTTAAACTCCACCCACTGGAAGTTGGGAAATACATGACTATTTCTTGTTGATTGAGTTTAAGTAAGAGTAGTTGTCTTTTTTCTGTTGCACGCTTTTTATATTCGACAGTGACGACGTAGTCTCCTTCTGATAAGCAAGCATTAAATCCTACACGCCCTTGATTTTTTTCTAAACCTGAAACAAAAGAAATTTCTTCTTGATTTAACTGTGCCTTGCCACTCAATTGACCTGTTTCAACTCCAAAGTGGGTGCGGACTTTTGTCTTTTTATTATAAAATTCCAGACTGACAACATATGGACTATCGATTAGCCATTTCTCATCACTTTTTAAATCAACTACATGGCAATAATCATATTTTAAAAAATCAACATTCCACTGAGAAAAAGTGTTAGCGTCTACCACTTCATTCCCAAAACTCCCTGGTAGATCTTCACAAGTCATCACGCCACAAGAACTATATAATCCTACTTTTAATCCTAGTTGATGAATCTCATCAATCACTCGAGATCCATTAGGAAAATTCGTTAAATCAAACTGTAATTCCCCTTGTTAACTTCGTTTTGAAGAATGCCAACAATCATCTAAGTTAATATACTCGTAGCCTACTTTACTTAACCCAGATTGTTTCATCGCTTGCGCAATTGCTAAAATTTTGTCTTCATCAATCGATTGTCTAAAATAATTCCATGAAGACCAGCCCATTATTGGGGGGATAATCTCATTCATTTTATCTTTCCTTCCAAATTATACGTCTCAAAATAATACTATATAATCTCCTTCAACGATCCCGAATCGATGTTACCTCCTGACACCAGTGCAACAGTTTTCTTATGAACTAACAAATGATCTAATGCCCCACTCATCATTGCGGCTGTCGTTAGGGCTCCTGCCCCTTCAGAAATAATTTTTTCTTTATAGGCTAAATACTCAATCGCCTTTTTGATATCTGATTCCTCAACTAAAACCGTTTCATCAATTAAGGATTCTAAAACCTCATACGTCAATTCACCTGGAATTGCGACATCACAACCATCTGCTAGTGTCCGTTCTGAGCGATTCGCTGTAATCTGATGATTCCAAATCGAACGTAGCATTCCATGTACATTATAAGATTGAACCCCAATAATCTTAATCTGAGGATTGATTGTTTTAGCGGCTACTGCCACTCCTGCAATCAACCCACCTCCGCCAATGGGTAAAATCAACTGGTCCACGTTAGGCATTTCCTCTAAAATCTCTAAACCTATGGTGCCTTGACCTGCAATTACTTGATAATCATCATACGGCGGAATAAACACTTCACCGGTGCGAAAACTTTCATCAATCGCTGCTTGCTTCGTAGCATCAAATGTTTCACCAATTAATTTTACCAATGCACCATATTTTCGAGTAGCCTCAATTTTAGTCAATGGTGCCGTCACGGGCATAAAAATTCGTGCTTGAATACCTAACATTTTAGCTGAAATAGCCACACCTTGAGCATGGTTACCTGCCGAGGCCGCAATCACCCCTCTTTGGATTTCCCCCGCTTTCAGTTGAGTAAGCTTATTATAGGCCCCCCGAATTTTAAAGGATCCCGTTCTTTGTAAATTTTCTAATTTAAAAAATATTTCACCTCTTTTCCTCTCTGATAAAATATTACTTGGAACAAGAGGAGTATGAATAACGACTGTCTCTAAACGCTTTTTTGCTTCAAAAATTTGATCGAACAAAGATACTTTTTCTGTAATCATGTTATTTCCCACCTGAAAGAGCAATTCCTTCGATAAATTGTTTTTGAAATACAAGAAAGACAATAATTAGTGGAATACATGCTAAGAAGGAACCAGCCATAACCAAAGGGAAGTCCGTCCCATATTGTCCACTTAACGAAGCCAATCCAGCTGAAAGAGTCATTTTTTCAGTTGATGTATTGACAATTAAAGGCCACAGGAGTGAATTCCAACCATATAGCAAACTAAAAATAGAAAGTGAAACTAATGCCGATTTAGACAGTGGTAAGATAATCGTAAAGAAAATTTTAATTCTTGAAGCACCATCAATAATTGCGGCCTCTTCTACTTCTTCTGGGATTGACATAAAGAATTGTCGCAGTAAGAAAGTTCCAAAAGCAGAGAATAAGCCTGGCATAAAGAGCGCTGGAATTGAATCTAGCAAGCCTAAACGTTGAACGATTAAATATTGAGGAATTAAAAATGTTTGACCTGGTACCATTAAAATCGATAGTAATAATAAAAACAAAAAGTTTTTAAAAGGAAAGTCTAAGCGTGCAAAGGCATAGGCCGCTAAAGCACAAAAGAAGACTTGGCCTACCGTAATCACTACTGTTGAGACTATCGTATTCACATAAAAATTCCCGAAAGGAAATACTTCAAAAATGCGTGAAAAGTTACTCCACTGAGGATTTTCTGGAAAAAGTGAGGGTGGCACTTGGATTGCTTCTGTTTTCGTTTTTAAAGCCGTAATAATCATCCAGATAAAGGGAAAGACCATCATTACTGATCCTAAAATTAATAACAAGTGAACAAAAAATTTATTAGCTGTTTTTTCACGATTCATATCTAGTCCTCCTATTTCATGTAATGAACCCATTTTTTCTGTAAACTAAAGTTAATAGCAGTAATCACTAACGTAATCACTAATAACATCACAACAATTGCTGCTCCGTAACCTTTCTCATTAAAGACAAACGAATAGCGATAGAACAAGAATGAAATCGACTGAACACTTTTTAATGCAGGGTTAGTCTCTGAAAACATTAAATAAATTAAATCATAAACTTGTAAAGCACCAATTAATGAAGTAATTAAGTTGAAAAATATCGTTGGCGTTAAGAGTGGCAACGTGACACTGAAGAACTTACGAATCGGGCCAGCACCATCCATCTCCGCTGCTTCATAAAAGGAAGCAGAAATACCTTGTAGACCTGCTAAATAAATGACAATGGCAGTTCCTAGAGAACTCCAGATACCAACAACCACTAAAGAAATCATCGCCCAGTTCGAATCAGTTAACCAACTTGGACCATTAATACCAAAAATACCTAGAAATTGGTTCAAAATTCCAAACTCTGAGTTGAAAATCCATTTCCAAATCATCGCAATGGCTGAAGTCATCGTGACAGCTGGTAAAAAATAAATTACTCGATAAAAACTTTTTCCTTTAATTTTAGCATTTAACAATACTGCAATAAAAATAGCAATAAACATTGCGACGGGTACGGTAAAAAGTGCATAAGTAAACGTATTTTTTAAGGCTCTGATTAACTCCGGATCTTTAAATAAACGTTTGTAGTTATCCAAACCGACTACAGTATACCCTCCGAACATTCCCCACTCGGTAAAAGAATAGAAAATACTTTGAAACATTGGAACTAAATAAAAAATGATAATACCTAGGTATAACGGTGAAATAAAAAGTGCAGCCGTTACTACTTGATCTTTCTTGTACTTTTTAAATGAACGCTGCTTTTTCATAGATTTTTTTTCAATCAATTGATTCGTATCGTATTCCTGTCTACTCATTCCTCGCTCCTCCTAAATAAAAAAGCTAGCATAAAAAACCTTTTTTCGATTTTTTATACTAGCAATGAATCATTTTATTTTTGTAACAACGCATTTGCTTTTTCAGCAATTAACTTGCTAGCTTCTTCAACAGTTATTTCACCTGTCCATGCTTGGTTAATCAAATCTTGCTCGATTGCAATTGCCGCAGATGAGTTTTTATAACCTGGTAATGGCACTGCATAATCGACAGCATCGATAAATACCTGGATATTTTTATCTGGATGCGCTGCTACCCAAGCTTCTTGAGTACCTTCTAGTACAGGAATAATCCCTCCCGCCTCAGCAACATGTTTCATCGATTCTTCAGAGGATAAATATTCAATCCATTTTTTAGCCGATTCTTTATTTTTAGAACCTGAGAAAATGACATTTGCTAAAGAATTTGATGTCGTCGCACGCTCTTTTCCTTTTGGTAGTGGCGCAACATCAATATGCTCGTTACCGAAGTCTTCTTTAAATAAGACGGGAACTTGATACGAACCATCGACCGCCATGGCAACTTTACCAGATAATAGTAATTCGTTTGAGTTTGTATTTGTAATTAACTCAATCGGTGTACCTGAACCATCTTCAACAAATCCGTACCAATATTCAATTCCTTCAATTACTTCTGGCTGATCAAAACCTGATTTTGTTCCATTCTCAATAAAAGGTGATCCTCCATTTTGATAAATTGTTTCATAATACCCACCTTGCCAAGTAGGAGGAATTGCCATGCCATAGATTCCTTCATCAGTATTTGTTAATTGTTTGGCCACATCACGCCACGTATCCCAAGTCCAAGTATCATCAGGATAGGCAATACCCGCTTCGTCAAACATTGTTTTATTATAGAACAATGCATTGGTATCAAAGTCTTTCGGTATGCCATACAATTTACCATCTGCTCCGGTATAAGATTCTAGGTATTGACTAGGAATTTTGTCTAATTCAACATTGATACCATCCAATGGTTCTAAAATGCCATTCTCAATGTAGTCAATTGCTCGAGGAATATTAACGTTGAAGACATCAGAAGCATTATTCCCAGTTACCGCTGTCTCAAGTTTCGTCCAATATTGCGCCCAAGGAGTAATCTCAAATTTAACTTCAATTCCAGTTTCTTCTTTAAAGCTATCTGCGATTCCTTGAATAGCTGCGGCATATTCTTTGTCCCACAAAGCATAGGTAACCACATCTTTTTTATCACTCATACTACCTTCATCACCACTGCTCGCTGTGCCACCACCACAAGCTGCCAATAACATTGTTGATAATCCAAGTAAACTAAAAGTACGAACTAATTTCTTCTTCATTTTTTTCCCTCCAATTTCCTTTTATTGAAGCGTTTTTTTGACTGTTAACTACAAAGCAATACTTTGTTTCTCGTTTGCGGATTTTACTTCGGCTTCCGCAATTCGGATTGTTTCCATTGTACTTTCTAAAGGACAAGCAATCGCGGGATCAACATTATCTAAAATTGATTGCGCAAAGTGTTTGATTTCAAGGTAATAACCACTTTCTTGGCTAATCTCTGGTTCAAAACTTGGTTTATTATTCGGGTAATCAACCAGTTTTCCTTTTTCTAAAATAATCGTTCCTTCTTCAAACGCAAAGCGGTAACGCATTTCAAATCCAAAATCATCATTATTAATTGTCCAGTTATCAGACGCATTCGCCACGATGCCCTCATAATGATAGTTGGTAGAAACGACGTCATAACCACTACCTTCAAAGACAACACGGCCTGAAGTATTGACAGAATAAGGTGTGCCAAGTAACCAGTTTAAGGTATCGACGTCATGAATATGTTGATCTAACAAACAGCCACCAGAACGTTCATTCGTTAATAACCAATTTTCCCATGACCATAATGGCGTGGTTCCTCCACGGAATAAATTAGCTTCGGTTAATTTACCGTAGCGACCACTGTCTAGCGTCTCCTTAATATAGCAATAGGACGGGAAGAATCGTAATGTTTGGCCAATCATTAAGAATTTTTCGTATTTTTTTGAAGCATCAATCATTTCTTGGCAAGCTTGCGTTGAAATGGCCATTGGTTTTTCACAAAATACATGCAACCCTTTTTCCATCGCTTTGACGGCATAAGGGGCATGTAAAAAAGTTGGTAAACATAAGTCCACATAATCAAGCGCTTCGCTTTCGATCATCTCTTCCATATCGGTATAGAAATTAAATTGTGAAAAATCAATACTCTTGTCACTAATATCGATATTTCCAGCGGTTAATTTCCCTTCACGTTTTTCTTCATTCACATCACAAATGGCCACGAGCTTAATTGGAAAGCCTTCTTTCATTAGACGTAGATACATTGATAAGTGAGAACTTCCCATAAATCCTAATCCTACTAATCCGACTTTTAACATTCTTCTATTCCCTCCATTTTATAAATTTACAATATAATCCAGTGCATGACTGGTATCATAGGCTAACTGCTGCCCATTTTCTTGGTACGCACTAAGCTCACAAGTCAGTGGCCCTTCGTAACCAATTTCATGTAGTGCCGTAACGAGATGCTTCCAATTTAAGCTACCGTTGAGTAATGTTGTAAAACCGGTAATATTCCCGATTGATGTATTAAAATCTTTCACATGCACTTTTTTAATACGATTACCTAAGATACGTACCCATTGCTCTGGGAAGCCAAACTGCAAGACGTTCCCGGCATCAAAATACATTCCTACATGACTACTGGCAATTTTATCAATGAAATCACGCGTTTCTAAAGGACTTAATAAGAATTTGTTCCAAACATTTTCAATCCCGATATGAATCCCTTTCTCTTGCGCATAAGGAGCTAGCTCCTTGAATGCTGCTAACGAACGATCGTAACACACATCATATGCCGCATCTGCTGTCACTAAACCAGGTACCACTAAAACGGTATCCCCGCCTAAAGCCAAACAAATATCGATCATTTTTTTCACTACATCCATTCCTTTTTGACGAGTCACCGCATCCGCTGCTGTCAATGGATAATTCCAATGTAATGCAGTCGAAAGACTCGTAATCGGTAATTCATACTTCTCACTGAGTCCTTTAATATTTTCCAGTTCTTCGGCTGTTACATCCATTGTTAAGGTTGGACTATCATTTAAAGCTAACTCTTTCGTGACGATATTATCTGCGGCTTGAGCTTCTGATAAATTCAGCTCAATCGTATCAAATCCTGCTTCTTTGGTTATTTTGAATTGTTCTTCCATCGTTAAACCTGCTGGAAGCGACCAAACATTCATTCCTTTTAATAATGTCATTTCAATTCTCCTTTAAATGCTCATGATTTTTTTATCTGTTGCAGACTGGAATGCGGCTTCGGTAATTTTAACGGTATATAAACCATCTTCACCTGACACAGGCGACGGTAATCCTTGTTCAATTGCCGTAATAAAGCAATCAATCATACGGGAATCCATACTTTCTTCAAAGAAAAATTCTTCCACGGTATTGGTCATATCATCAAAAACTTTCAACTTACGACCAAAACCATCAACGGTCATTTGACCTTTTTCAAAAACAAGTTCTAAAATGGCATCTCCCCAAACCGGATACGTTTGTGGACGGTTCCATGAGGTATCTAAAGACATAATGACATTATCAGTCAAGGTTAATTGAATTAAACCGATATCTTCAACGGGCATCTCTGGCTGACTTTTTCCTGCGTAAGCAAAAATAGTT
The DNA here is from genome assembly GCF_001885765.1 of Enterococcus aquimarinus. Lineage (GTDB taxonomy): Bacteria > Bacillota > Bacilli > Lactobacillales > Enterococcaceae > Enterococcus_I > Enterococcus_I aquimarinus. Next base: position 7,807 of record NZ_JXKD01000006.1, read on the forward strand.
TGTGGGTCAATACGAAACAAGTAATTCACTAAGTCACAAATGTGGACCGTATGATCAATTAATGCTCCACCACCTGAAAGCGCTGGATCAATAAACCAACCACCAGGATTTTTTCCGTGATTCGAAGCGTTAATCAATTTTAATTTCCCTAACTTTCCACTGTCTACTACACGTTTTAAGTTTTGAATTGGCTCCGAAAAACGAACTGGGTGCGCGACAATTAATAAGCGTTCGGCCGCTTTTCCTGCTGCGACCATCTCCTGTGCATCGGCGGTAGAAAGAGCCATTGGTTTTTCAACAATCACGTGTTTTTTATATTCAAAAGCTTTTAAAGCATACTCTTTATGGAAGACATTTTCCGAGCAAATATTGACTGAATCGGATGGTACAGCAAGAAGAGTATCCAATTTATTGAAAACGGGAATTTGATATTTATCAGCAAAGGCTTGACTAAGTGCTTCATTGCGATCGTAAACTCCCACAACCTCAATCCCTCTCGCTTGGAATTCTTGAACATAACTATGAGCATGCATGTGAGCGACACCAATCATTGCAACTTTCATCCGACAATAACCTCCATTTCTTGTGTGGCATGAATTTTTTCGATCAATTCATTAATATAGGTGGTCAATTCGGTTGAAACAGGCGGTACTACTAGTTGAAAGGCAGATTGATAATACGTACCTGCATAGGCGTTGTCTGCTTGCGTGTCAAATTGAATCATGCCATTTTCCCCCACGAATTCCATTTTTAAAACAGGCGTTACCATATCGTGCCAACTCGCAAATGCTAAATTCACGAAACATTGTTGATTAAAGTCAAATGTCACCAGCAAACTTGCATCATTTTTTAAAATGGTATAGCTTGTTGGTTTATCCTGTTTCAAGGCCAAAACCAATTGAATAATTGACTTAATCGCGTTCTCCTTCTCTTCATTCGCAAAACGATTATCATAAAAAGACATTCGAATAAATGAAAGATCCCCGATATTTTTTGTTGCTAAAATCTGTTCTACATTCTCAAACATGTTTCATTAACACCTCTTTTTTTCCTCTCTTTTGTATACGCTTTCTTTAATTGTTTTTAGCATACCTAAGAATAACCCCTCCATCGTTAGAAAAAAGGGTCCATTCCTTACAAAAAAAGGTTCGTCTGAAATAACCGTTACAAATTAGCTCATAATATGGGATAATCGGATAAGAGAAAGAATGACGAAAAAATGGAGGAGAAAGATGGCGAAAAATATGGCGAGTTCTTTTAATTTTTGTGCAAATAATGTCGTTCAAATGATTACCAATATCGCTTTTTATGAGTTTATTTCGCTCCAATCTTATACCATCCATCCTGTCGACTCCTATAGTCTATTATTTATCGATTATGGTAAATTATCCGTTTGCATGCAGGGGGAAACATTCCATTTAAAAGAAGGGCACGTGTTCTTAATCCCTCCACAAACGGAATATACTTTTGAAACAAAAGAGAGCGCCGTTAACGTTCTACTTATTCGTTTTGTTTCAGATAACAGCGCCTTATTGACGTTACTTATCAACCAAACGATTGCATTAGCCGTTAGTCACCGAAACTTATTTGCACATATCATGACCGAAGCCAAAAGCACCTTTCCACAGGTCGCAACAAATGTCTTTCAAACGACCGAACGCAATCGAATGAAAGATAGTCCAATTGGCGCAGAAACACTGATTTATACTTACTTAGCACAGTTAATTGTTTTTATGGCCCGCACCCAGCAGTCGTTGGATAATGAACCCTTACAATCTTCCACTTCAATTAGCCTTATCAAAAAGCACTTTGAAAAAAAAGAAATTGATGACATCATTGGCTATATGGAAGAAAATCTTGATAAAAACTTTTCGATTGCTGAACTTTCTGAGTACTTGTTTGTAAGCCCTTCCTATTTAAAGAAAAACTTTAAAAAAGAAACGGGCTATAGTGTCATTCATTTTTATCGTGTGTTAAAAATGGAACGAGCGAAACAGTGGATCCGAGAAAATCAAATGAATTTTACGGAGGTTGCGTGTCGCCTCGGCTATGATACCTTGCATCATTTTTCGAATAGTTTTAAAAAATACACCGGACTCAGTCCAACTGCATACAAACATTCGATTCATACTATCGAATCAAAATTAGAAGATTTAACTTAAGGAGGTTCACTCAAATTGAAAATAGAACATCATGCGATTTTAAAAGAAATGGAAAAAGGGACGATTGGAAAATTAACTTTTTCAAGATACGATGTCGCGACTGGCATTGCGCATGAACGACATTTAGAGTTGATTTTAAAAGAGGCACTCCAATTTTTGCTTCAATGCCATCAATCAAATCTAGAAACATTATTTGCCTCTTGTGAACCAGACCATCAAGTTTATTTAATTACGATGCAATTTCAAAACCAAAGTTTATCGAATCTTTTGATTGATGGTTCACCTAGCAATAATCAACACTTTAAAAAACAAATTGAACTGGTGAGTACTAATGGTCTTTATCAATTTAATTCCGCGGATCCTCGTGGCTTTTCTTCAACATTTATTCAACCAGGAAACTATCAGCCAGAGTACGACGAAGCCTCGCTTGAAAATATTTGGCTATCGAATATCCTTTATCAAATTCAAGATAGTATCACTAAAAATCAAATTATTTACTTGGGAGGGACAGGCACATGAAAGTTGGAATTATTGGCTGCGCTCATATGCAAGCCAAAACCTATTGCCGTGCATTAAAGAAAATGGGCGTAGAAATAACCGGTGTCTTTGATCGCAATCCGATTCGTGGAACGACTTTTGCCAAAGAACTTAGTATTCCGTTCTTTCCAAGCTTAGAAAAAATTCTGAAAACGCCAATGGATACTGCACTGATTTGCTCTGAGAATACGCTACACTACGACTACACATTAGCCTGTGCCTATCATAAAATGCATGTTATAGTCGAAAAACCGTTAGCATTAAAGAAAGAAGATGCCAAGCGGATGATCGTTGCTTGTTCAGAAAATAACGTGAAACTATTTGTTGCCCATCCTGTCCGTTACGCACAAACAGTCATTGAATTAAAAAAAAGATACGAAGCGAATGAACTCGGAAAAATCCTCGCAATCGTGGGGACAAACCACGGGAAAAATCCTGGCGGCTGGTTTATTGATAAAGAGCTATCGGGCGGTGGTGCACTACTTGATCATATGGTCCATATTATTGATCTTTCAAAGTGGATTTTTAAATTTGAGATTCACACTATTTATGCCCGCACAAATAGTCAACATGAGAAAGAAATTGAAGACTCTGCTTTGTTGCATCTACAGTTTACGAATGGTGTTTTTATGAGTCTTGATACTTCTTGGAATCGGCCAAAGAACTATCCCGTTTGGGGAGATGCCACGATGAAAATCATCACAGATAAAGGAACAATTGATATTGACGGTTTTGGTCGACGTTCTGATCTTTACACAAAAGAAGCGCCCATGGTCAATCATTTTTACGAAAAACCAATGGAACTTTCGATGTTAGAAGACTTTCAACGGTGTATCGACGAGGATTTACCCGTTACGATTTCGGGTAGTGACGGACTGTATCCAGTAGAAATTGCTGAACTTGCTTATTTATCTGCTAATCAAAAAAAAATGATTCTGCTCACTCAAAATCATTCAAAAACACCATAGGAGGAATCGTAATATGACAGTACGTTTTGGGATTATTGGTTTGGGAAACCGGGGGTATAAATATGCTTTGCGTACCATTCAAAAACATCAAGGAGCAGAAATCTTCATGGTCTGCGATACTTTTGGTCATCATTTTCATCATTTCCCACAAGCATTAACGACGAACGATTATCAAGAAGTACTCGACCACCCAGAAGTTGATGCGATCTTTATTGCGACCCCAGATGATACCCACGCGGAAATTATTTTGGCTGCCATCAAAGCAAACAAACATATTTTATGTGAAAAACCGTTAGAAATTAGTGATGAAAAAGTCACTAAAATCGAAACGGCCCTGGAAAATTATGATAAAGCTTTCGAAGTGGGTTATGTCTTACGATACGCTCGTACTTATAGTAAAGTCAAAGAACTTATTACTAGTGGAATCATTGGACAAGTTATTATGGCTAACGTCATCGATCACGTTCAGTATGGAGGATATGCCTATTTCCATGATTGGCATCGAACGCGTCAAAAATCGACGTCTCTTTTGCTCCAAAAAGCGACCCACTCACTCGATCTAATCAACTGGTATGTCAATAGTCGTCCTGAAAAAGTGGTCGCATTTGGTGATTTAATGGTCTTTGGTGAAGTCGGTGCCATTGAAAAATTCGGCAAACCCGTTCCTGATGATTTACACTGCGGAAATTGTCCAATTAGTGATACGTGTGAGGAGAGTATTCAAAATTTAGCCAAAGAAAAAAACATCGCTTGGTCGGAACATTGGCCAGATAATTGTGTTTTTAACAGTGAAGTCGACGTTGATGATCACCAAACTGTCATGATTTACTATGCAAATAAAGCAAAAGCAACTTATCAACTCTGCCAATTTGCTGCCTTTTACAAGCGAGAATTCCACTTTTTTGGTACGAAAGGAGAACTCTATTTCGATGATGTCAGTAATACCATCGTCGTCACCGATCGTCTAAAATCAGAAACCTTAACCTACCAAAATAATCATCAAGAAACAAATATGGAACCCGGCGACGAGGAACAGCTACAGGATTTTCTCGATGCGATTCATACAGGTAAAACACCCGTATCAAATTTGGAATCCAGTGTCTTAGCAGGAAAGTTAGCACTTGCCGCTCAGCGTTCGATTGACCATGAAACGATCGAAATAATTTAATCAAAAAAGCGCAACGATAACGATAATGCCCCCAAAAAATTAGATTTTTAGGTCTAATTTTTTTGGGGGCACTATAAAACGTTGCGCTTTTTTTAGCTTGCTCAATTCCACGAAGTCATCGCTGGTAAATCCGATCCGATTAATGGTTTACACCACTGAATAAAGGCCGGAGTCACACCATTATTTGTTTCATTAATAAACAATGCCGGTAATTTCTTTTCAATTAACATGACCTCTTCAAGTGGCACTAGAACGGTTTCGATTTGGTACGTCGGTACAGCTTGTCTTTGCAAGGCAACCATTTTCCCTGTTTGCCCTTGCGTAATGGCTTGCACGGCTTCTACTCCAACTAGAATGGCTTCTTTTACATCAACTTCGCTTTGTAAAGCAATCGATGCGCGACCTAAAAGTCCTGGTTTTTCTGCCCGCGCTCGATAGCCAACTTTTTGTGTAATTAAATCCGCTAAATAAAAACTCACACCGCCAAATTGGGCAGCTCGTCCGGTAGAATGCTCACCCGATTGTCCAATTGGTTTTCCAGTAGCATCCCGCAAGCCTTCACTCACGACAATCACAAACCCTTTTTTTACTTGAAGCTTCTGTTTCACATCCGCTAAAAATCGATTTTCATCAAAAGGAACTTCCGGTAAATAAATGAGTTCTGGTGCATAGACACCCGATTCATCGGCCAGCGCACTCGCTGCAGCAACCCAACCAGCATTTCTTCCAGAGGCTTCAATGATGACAATTCGAGTCGCTAAACTTTTCACATCGCAGCAAACCTCTTTGACACTTTGGGCTATATAGCGGGCCGCACTCGCATATCCCGGACAATGATCCGTCACGCCAATATCATTATCCATTGTTTTCGGAATCCCGATGACTTGAATATCGACTGCTTCTTTCTGACATAATTGAAATAATTTCCCACAAGTATCCATCGTACCATTACCACCATTGAATAATACGTACTTAATCTCAAATTTCTTTAAAATAGCAATCATTTTCCGATAATCTTTTTCTTCGAGCGCATCTCTGGACGTCCCAATCGCGGTTCCAGGTGAGGTTAACAGTGTATTCAGCATTTCTGGTGTTCGGTTCGTCAAATCAAGTAATTCTTCTCTTAACAAACCACCCGTTCCATTTTTTGCACCATATATCTTATGAATCTTTTCCGATTGACTCGCTTTGGTAATCACCCCATACAACGAAGCATTTAATACAGCTGTTGGTCCACCACCATGTATCACTAATAAATTGCTTGTCACCTTCGCCACCTCACCTTTTTGTTTGATAAGATTAGTATAACAGGGAAATTATAAGATAGTTATAAGAAAGATGACGCTTACAAAAAATGCTTATTTATCTATCAAATGAAGATAACAAGGTTTACTACTTGAAAGCTATAAACACAGGAAATCAGCACCAGCATTTAACATTAAACCTCCCATCAACTATTTCTTCTGCGAATGGAGAAATGCTTCAAAGTGAAAGTGTAAAAGCAAAAAACAATCTTAATTTCTATGGTTAAACAGATTATCAAATATAACCAACACCTATTTCGTATTTTGTAGAAAATAAAAAATGAATATCATCGCAGAACCTCATTTTATTATCGCAATAAGAATAGATAAATAATCCTTTTAAATAGAATTCCCACCTTCATTTGAGAAGATACTTACTCAAATGAAGATGGGATATTTTACGAATTATTATTGTATAACAGAAATATTTATTAATACTTTCTGTCAAACTAAAAAATAATTTATGCTACTTTTTTCTTCTTATTATAAATATCAAGGACAACTGCTAATAAGAGGATCAATCCTTTAATAGCTTGTTGCCAATCGACCCCAATTCCCAATATAGACATTCCATTATTTAAAACACCCATTACTAAACCACCAATGATTGCTCCCATAATAGTTCCAATTCCACCTGAGGTAGATGCGCCTCCAAAATAAACTGCAGCCATGGCATCAAGTTCCATTGATGTTCCTGCCTGTGGTGTTGCTGCATTTAAGCGTGCTGCCAAAATTAAACCTGCCAAAGCAGCCATCGCTCCCATGTTAACAAATACCCAAAAGGTTATTTTTTTCGTTTTAATACCAGAGAGTTGCGCAGCTTTTTTATTACCTCCCGTAGCATATATTTGACGTCCCGCTACTGTTTTGTTTGTCAAGAAACTATAAACAGCAACAATCACTCCTAAAATAATCAAAATAATTGGATAACCTTTGTAAGATGCAAAAATATAAGTCACACCAATCGTCACGACACTAATAAATAATGACTTAAATAAAAAGGCATTCATCGATTCGATTTCAAATAAATTTTTCTTGCGGCGTTCTCTGGATTTCCATTGACTGAATATTAAAGTAAGAGCGATAATAATCCCTATCATCATCGATACAAGATGTAATGAACTACCTTCAGTAATATCAGGTAAATAACCTGTAGAAATTTTTTGGAAGATTTCTGGGAAAGGTGCTAATGACTGACCTCCTAATAAGACTTGCGTCAATCCTCTAAACATTAATAAACCCGCTAGAGTCACAATAAACGCAGGTATTTCCACGTATGCTACCCAAAAACCTTGCCATGCACCAATTAAAGCACCCATTAAAATACATAATGGAACGGCTAGCCATGGACTCATATTATAATTAACCATTAATAACCCGGCCAGTGCTCCGACAAAAGCCATTACTGAACCAACTGATAAATCAACATGTCCAAGTAACACAACGAGTAACATTCCAGCCGCTAAGACTAAAATATGACTGTTTTGTAACACTAAGTTTGTAATATTTAATGGTCTCCAAAAGATCCCATCCGTCATCAATTGAAATGCGATTAACAATGCTACTAAAATAATCACCATACTATAGCGTCTAAAAAGATCATTTATTTTATCTTTAAATGAAAATTTCTTTTTTTCCTCAGCTAATTTTGTTGTGTTTTCCATCTTACGCCATCTCCTTTTTTTCCAAAGTCATTAGATTCATTAACAATTCTTGTGTAGCATCTTCTCGAAGGACTTCTCCTGTGATTTGCCCATCATTCATGGTATAAATACGATCACACATTCCAATAATTTCCGGTAGTTCTGAAGAGATGATACAAATAGCTTTCCCACTGGCAGCCATTTCTTCAATAATTGTATAAATTTCGTATTTAGCCCCCACATCAATTCCTCTTGTAGGTTCATCTAAAAATAATACGTCAGGTTCTGTCATAAGCCATTTGGAAAGGACAACTTTTTGTTGGTTCCCTCCGCTGAGACTACCCACATTTTGAAAAATCGAACTTGTCTTGGTTCTCATTTTTTTACGATATTCTTCTGCCTTATTTATTTCTTTTTCTTTATCTAGAATCCCGCTTTTGCTAATCCGATTCAAGCTAGCAATCGTTGTATTTTCACGAATATCCATTAAAAGGTTTAATCCTAAAGCTTTTCGGTCTTCTGAGACATAGGCGAGACCATTTTCTACAGCAGTTGGAACATTTCTCACTGAAATTTCTTTTCCATCTTTATATACCGTTCCAGTAATTTTACTACCATATGAGTGACCAAAAACGCTCATTGCAAATTCTGTTCTCCCAGCACCCATTAGCCCTGCGATTCCGACGATTTCACCCCGTCTTATGTTAAGGTTGATATTTTTGCTCATCAAACGCGTGGCATTCGTTGGATGATACACGGTCCAATCCTTCACTTCAAAATAAATTTCTCCAATATTTGGATATCTGTCAGGATAGCGGTTCGTTAGATCGCGTCCAACCATACCACGGATAATTCTTTCTTCGCTGATATCATCGTTTTCTAGGGTTTCAATCGTTTGACCATCTCGTAAAATTGTAATACGATCGGCAACACTCACAATTTCATTTAGTTTATGAGAAATAATGATAGAGGTTATCCCTTGTTCTCTGAATTCCTTTATTAATTCCAGTAAGTTCGCACTTTCTTCTTCGTTCAACGCTGCAGTCGGTTCATCAAGTATTAATAACTTTACCGATTTCGCAAATGCCTTAGCGATTTCAACGAGTTGTTGTTGACCAACTCCAATTTGTGAAATCAAAAGATTCGGATCAATATGTAAGCCTACTTTTTTTAATAGACTTTCCGTTTTTTTCTCTGTTAAATCCCAATCAATCACGCCATACTTACTTTGTTCATTTCCTAGAAAAATATTTTCTTTAATAGATAAATAAGGGCTAAGTGCTAATTCTTGATGAATAATAACAATACCTTCACGTTCACTATCTCTTAAATCTTTGTACTGACAAATTTCTCCGTCGTAAATAATATCACCAGTATAGCTTCCATAAGGGTAAAGGCCACTTAATACATTCATTAACGTTGACTTTCCAGCCCCGTTTTCCCCACATAGAGCATGTATTTCACCACGATTTATCCTTAAATTTACTTTATCTAATGCCTTAACACCGGAGAATTGCTTTCCAATATTTTTCATTTCTAATATAATATCAGTCATACTTGAACATCCTTTCTTCCATAAATTCCCGCATTTCCCGGAAGTACCTATATCATTCTCTTTTGATAGGCACAGTAGGTAGAAATCAATTGATTTCTACCTACTGTGCTATGCCTTATTTCAAATCATCTTCCGTATAATAATCAGTATCGATTAATTCAACTTTATAGTTTTCTAAGTCAACAGAAACAGGATTCGCAAGGTATGTAGGAATTACCTTGACACTATTGTCATACGTTTCAGTATCATTTACAGGAACTTCTTCCTCATTGTAGATGGCTTCAATCATATCAATCGTATTTTTTGCCAATACTCTTGTATCTTTAAAGATAGTCTGCGTTTGTTCACCCGCAATAATTGATTTCACTCCTGCTACTGTTGCATCTTGGCCTGTAATAACAGGTAAAGGTTTATCAGAAGAGCCATATCCTACTCCTTTTAATGAAGAAATAATTCCTAAACTAATCGGGTCGTATGGTGATAAAACTGCGTCCAACGTTTTATCTGTATAGTTCGCACTCAACAAATTATCCATACGAGCTTGCGCAGTAGAACCATCCCAACGTAGAGTAGCAATTTGATTGAAACTAGTCTGTCCAGAAGGAACAACCAATTGACCGTTATCAAAATAAGGTTGTAGAACTGACATTACACCATTATAGTTAATTAATGCGTTGTTATCGTCCGGTGAACCACCAAATAGTTCAATCGTAAATGGCCCTTCGCCTTCTTTTAATTTTAATTTTTCTTCAATATATGAAGCTTGTAACACCCCTACACCAAAGTTATCAAATGTAGCATAATAATCGACATTTTCAGAATTCATCAGTAAACGGTCGTAGGCAATCACTTTAATTTCTTCATCTTTGGCTTTTTGTAAGACATCCGTCAATGCTGAGCCATCGATTGAGGCAATTACGAGTGTATCTACCCCTTTAGTAATCATATTTTCAATTTGTGCCACTTGATTCTCTACTTTATCTTCTCCATATTGTAAATCAGTTTTGTAACCTAATTTTTCTAATTCTTCCACCATGTTATTTCCATCGCCAATCCAACGCTCAGCAGATTTTGTTGGCATCGCAATTCCAATATATCCTTTATCACCAGATCCGCCACTACTACTTCCTTCCGCACTACTACAAGCAGCTAAAGCAACACCGGCTAATAGTGTCGTTGCAACTAATACCATTTTCTTCATTTGAAGTTTCATTTGAATTCCTCCATTTGTTTTAGTTATGTTGACAACTACAGTATACCTTTTAAAGAAAGCGTTAACATTGATTGTTTTATTCTAATTCCTTTGAATTTATTTGGAAAAAAATATTGGTTCAGTTATCTTGATTTTTTTACGAATAACTATAATTTTTTTCTGATTGTAAGCTTTAATTTTTTTAGGAGTCATTTAGAGGAGGAATTTTTAAAGCTAGATACAACAAAAAACGAGGAATTCAAGGATTTAAAAAAAATAACGCGATATAACATGCGCTTTCATTAAATAATTTGGTACAATAAAAGTATCGTTTTATTAGAACGGAGGTGCTTTGAATTGAAAACGCTTAAAATACTTTTTTTATGTGGACTGTTTTTGATGCTAACAAGTTGTTCAACTCAAAATCAAGAAACTGAACAACCACTGATTATTGGTTTTTCTCAATCAGGGACAGAAAGCAACTGGAGAAAAGCACATACTAATTCGATTGTTAATGAACTAGAAAAAAACAACTATCAAGTTCTGTATCGTAATGGATTCATGAATCAAGAACGACAAATACAAGATATTCGAACGTTTATATCTTATAAAGTCGATTTAATTATCTTTACGCCGTTAACAGAAACCGGATGGGAAACTGTCTTAACTGAAGCAAAACAAGCAAATATCCCGGTTATCATCGTCGATCGCCATATAAAAGTGGCCGATCAAGATTTATACTTAACTCATATCGGACCAAGTTTTAAAGCTGAAGGTCATCGCGCCGGTATTTTTGTCCATAATTACTTTTCAAATGTCGAGACTGATACCATCAATATTTTAGAATTATCGGGTTTAAAAGAAACTTCTCCTACTATTTTACGCTCAGAGGGGTTTAGAGAATGGATTGCTCGTGATGAACGAATGAAAGTAACAGATGTGTTATTTGGTGACTTCATTCGTATGAAAGGAAAAGATCAACTGGATGATTATATCAATAATCATTCACTAGAAGACATTGACGTTATTTTCAGCCACAATGATGAAATGACACATGGGGCCCTCGAAGCAATTGAGCAGACCGATTTAATCCCTGGCAAAGATATCATTATTGTAACCATTGACGCACAAGCTGATATGATTGAAAAATTAAAAAAAGGCATCGTCAATAGTGTTGTCGAGTGTAACCCCGAAGTTGGCTTTGACGTTGCTAACATTGTTAATCGATACTTTTCAAATTTTTATGATGGCAAAGTGATTCCAAAAGATATCTATATTTACGAAACGGTGTTCACAGAACAAAATATAGAAAATATTCCTACCAGAAACTATTAAGGAGAACAGATGAAAGCAAATCTTAGTATTAAACAAATTATCGCTAAATCCAATAAATTGATGCTAATACTAGCAATCATCCCTTTACTTTCTAGTATTATCCTTTATTCAAGACAAATCTACGTTTATCAACGGACATTTACGAACATCGAAGAAGCGAATATGATTGTGGGTAAAGTTGATCAAGAGGTTTTAGAAGAGATGTGGGACGTCGTATTTGGCATACGATCAGTAAAAAGTTATCAAATTGGTAATGTGCTATCTGACGTTCAATTCGATATTAATCAGATCAAATCGAATACAAGTTCTCCGACAGAAATAGGGGCACTGAATGTTGCTATTAGTATTATTGATACGATTAAAGATTACGAAAAAAAAATATTAGATAATATTGAAGCTGGCGATTCTGTTACAGCTAATGAAGAGATTATGAACGATGTTGACTCTCTTACCCGACTCCTTATTGATCGATTAAAGGATTTTGTAAGCGTTGAAATCAATGTTGCAAGTATTCGTCATAGAGAAATGATTCGGTCACTCATCTTATTAACAGCTCTTGAATTTCTAATTATTTTACTAATTATTTATTCGGTTAAAAAAAACAAACAGACTATCCATGAGAAAATAGAACAACCCATCTATCAACTAATTACAATGGCGGAAGAGTTAGCACATGGCAATTTATCATTTCGTGCAGATATTCCAGATACCGTTGAACTTGATATGTTAACCAAGAGTCTTAATCAGATGGCTGAAGACCTTCATCACTTACTAGAAGAAAATGCATTAAAACAATATTATTTGGCACAAAGTGAAGTAAGGGTTCTCCAAGCACAAATAACTCCTCATTTTATATATAATAGTTTAGACACGATTATTTCTTTAATTGATCAAAAGCAATACCCTCTTGCTTCTGATATGACCTACGCTCTATCTGATTTTTTTAGGATTTCATTGAGTAAAGGAAAAGATTGGATTTTTGTCGAACGGGAACTCAAACATATTTCAGATTATTTAACCATTTTAAAAATAAGATATGGAGAGATGTTAACGTTCTCAATTGATATCAACCAAGAAATATTAAACGAACCTATCCTTAAAATGATTCTACAACCTTTGATTGAGAACGCTGTTTACCATGGTACAAAACTCGTTCGTCGTATCGGACATATTCAAGTAACTAGTCAAAATAACCCTACAAACATGACTTTTATGATTGAAGATAATGGCATCGGCATGACACCAGAACGACTTTCAGAAGTTCAACAGGAATTAAATAAAGGGATTGACTCTGATTTTAGTACTGGTTATGGCCTCTATAATGTTAATAAAAGACTTTTACTTTACTATGGGAAGGAAGCTTCGATTAAAATAAAAAGCACCCATAACCAAGGTACCATTACGATTTTAACCGTACCAAAAAAGAAAGAAGGTATACCATATTATGTATAAAGTATTTATCGTTGAAGATGAGCCTCGTATTCGCGATACGCTTCGCAATCATATTTTAATGATAAGTAATCAGTTATCTATCACTTATTGTGGAGAAGCGGGTGATGGCGAAATGGCTTTAGCGTCGATTATTGATTTAAAACCCGATATTATTTTAACCGACATTAAAATGCCTTTTATGGATGGCGTGGCTTTTTCAAAGGAAGCACGAAAAATATTACCTAACGTTCGAATCATTTATATTAGTGGTTTTGATGAATTTGAATATGCCAAAGCAGGAATACAAGTTCAAATAGATGATTACTTGTTAAAACCAATTAAACCGCATGATTTAAAAGAATCACTAGAAAAAATTGTCTCTATGTTGGACAAACAAAAAGAAGTCTTAGAAGAGCAAACGCCTAAAATGGACATCATTTTAGATCTGAAAAGAAATCACTTACTAAATGGTCTTTTTAAAGGAGAATTAGCACTGGCAGATGCTCTTAAAAAAACAGAAGAAATTGGTTGTTCTTTTATTGGAAAGAAAATCGCTGTACTTCTTGCACGTAGTAAATATAAACATAATTTTGACGACTATACACAATTCGGCAAAGAATTAAATATTTTCTTTCAAAATGATAGTCGCTTATTATATTCTAGTAGCTCTTCACGTTTCATCAAATTCTTAATATTATCCGATACCAAAAAAGAAGTATTATCTACTGCTTATCAAGTAAGTCAAATTTTAATTCATGAATTCAAAAATGAAGAAACTGGTAGTATGACCGTTTCTATCGGTTCTGTAGTTGATCGAATGAGTGAAATCCCTCTCAGTTTCGAAATTGCTAAAACCCAACTGACTTCTTCTCCATTTTCGCAGCACCAAAAAGTGATTAGCTATGAAGACCGTCAAAATACCAAAGATAAACTTATTGGTCCCCCTATAGACATTGATATTCAAAAAGAATTAGTCGAATTAACAATCGAAAATCAAACAGAACTCGTTAATAAGTTACTTACCATACAAGAAACACCCGAGCAGACAGTGATGTATCGTTTTTTCATTTTAGTCGAATTAAAAAATATTGCTCAAAAAAAAGAAGAGTTCCCTGAAGAAGTCATTCAAAATTTAAGTGATTTAAGACATCTAGTTCTATTGGCCAATGACTATCAACTTTATCAAGAAACATTAGAAAGATTTATTCATTATTTTATTCAACTTAAAATCTCTCCTTCAATAAATAGACACAATAAACTCATCGACCACGCAATACAATTTATTGATAAGAATTTTACAAATCCTGATATTTCGTTAAACATGGTCGCAGAAGAGGTTGCTCTTAGTCCATCACACTTCAGTACTATCTTTTCTCAATCAATGGGGAAAACATTCATTGATTACTTGACAGAGCAACGAATTAATCATGCTAAACGGCTTTTAACCGAAACAAATTTGCGATTAACAGAGATTACTATGCGAATTGGCTACAATGATCCTAACTACTTTAGTTTTTTATTCAAAAAAAAACAGGGTATGTCTCCCTCTGAATATCGACAAAAAACAAATTAGTACTAAGACATTGGCTACACAACTAAAACACACCAAAAAAGGAGATGAAACATCCTTTTTTGGTGTGTTCATACTATGCTATGATCGATAGTCACTTTACTTCTAACAATTCAACCAAACTCGCATTTCGGTTTCTCCTCGATTTCCCCATAAGTGATATGGAATGAGTTTTAAACTTTTTGATTCGAAAATGACGTCTTGATTATATTGATACAATACGTTTTCTGTCCATGATTGTTGTTTTTTAGCCTGAACTTCTATTGTGAGTGTTTGATTCAATATCTCAGACGTTTGAGAAACGACTCCTTTGGAGATGTTTTTGGTTTTAATAAAATATTGATGTAAATCTATTTCATTATCAATGCTTTCCGCACAATAAATAAAAGGTCCTCTTTGTATACTGATTTTATTCATATTACCTGAGACTTTAGGATTACTGCTAATCGATAAGATGGGTTGATCAAATGTTAGAACGAGCGCCATTTGAGGATAGGCTTCAAAACGTAAGTATCCTTCGTTTAAGTCGTAATCATCAATTCCTGTCACCGTTAAATTTTGTAACCATTTAGGAATACGAATATGGACGTTTTGTTTGACACCTTCATAATAAATTTTCACTTGATTTTCATAAGGGAAATTCGTTTGTTGAACAATTGAAAAATATTCTCCCTTTAATTGACTACCAATAAATAAATTCACCCACAATCCTTTTTCAGATTGATTATAAATATATTTCCCAATGGAACCAATTAAGCGGGCGAAGTTCGGTGGGCAACAAGCGCATCCTAGCCAGTCTGGCCGCTGTGTTTTCACATGTCCTTTTCCAGGATTATGGTGGCAGCTTTCTGGTTGAACTTCTAAAGGATTGACATAGAAAAAATGAGTGCCATCGACTGAAGCACCCGATAAAATACCGTTATATATCGCTCGCTCTATGACTTCAAAATATTCTGTCTTAGGTTCTATCTTGTATAGTTCATAAGCAAAATAAACCAACGCAATCGACGCACAAGTCTCACAGTACATAGTATCATTTGGTAAATCGTAATCACTCGTAAACGCTTCTCCATGAACAGTTGAACCAACACCACCCGTTACGTACATTTTCTTTGTTGTAATATTTTCCCAGATAGCTAGGCATGCTTGAAGTAGCTTTTCGTCTTGTTGGAAATTGGCAATTTTTGCCAT
This sequence comes from Enterococcus aquimarinus, assembly GCF_001885765.1. Taxonomy (GTDB): domain Bacteria; phylum Bacillota; class Bacilli; order Lactobacillales; family Enterococcaceae; genus Enterococcus_I; species Enterococcus_I aquimarinus. The sequence continues at coordinate 23,863 of NZ_JXKD01000006.1, forward strand.
ACTAGCAGCCATATACAACATTCGGACAGCGTGCCCTTGTGCAGTTTGTTGATTTTTAGGCTGATCATAGGCTTGTAAATAGAGTAAATCAACATTCGGATTATCTGTCGTTAATCCATCCGCGATATTTTGGGTAATCTCTTTTTCATAAAACAACGGATCTTTTCCTCGAACCTCAATAAAAAAGGCTGCTAATGTTAAATATTTTTCTTCTCCGGTATGTTCATAGAGTCGACCTAAGGCGAGTTCTATCTCTTGATGACCATCTGCTCCTTGAATTTTTCCTTCTTCTTCACCAAAATACTGTTCGATATTTCCGACCAACTTTAACGCAATCGCAAGTAATTCTTTTTTACCAGTGGCCTGATCATAAGCAATGGCTGCCTCGATGAGATGTCCCGCACAATAAAGTTCATGGCTAAAATATAGTTGACGATATTTTAACTCTGGATATTTTAATTGAAAATACGTATTTAAGTAACCATCCTCTTCTTGAGCACTTCCAATTAAGTTAATCACTTCATCTACAAGTCCTTCAAGCACGGTATCCCTTTGTTTGACAAGAACATAGGACGTTGCCTCAATCCATTTATAGACATCACTATCTTGGAAAAACCAACCAAAGTGCTCCCCTTGCGTTTTACCAGCTGTAATCCGGAAATTTTCTAACGCATGACTTTTGCCTTTTGGTAAATAGTCATCTTTTCTTTCCGCTTCCACTTCAATATCAAGTGCATCATTTAGCACATCATACTGATACGGAATAATCGTTTCTTTAATTAATTCTTGATAATAGCGCCAAAAATAATCTGTAAGCACGACTTGTTTTAATGGTAACTCTTGCACGTTAAATCACCTCTTCTAATAAGATACAATCATGGGATTCAATCAAAATCACTTCTTTTTCTATGAATTGATTTTCCCATAAGTCCAGGTACCTTCTCTTAGTTAATACTTTATCAATTATCTGTAAGGGGACATTTCTTTCTTCTTCGCTAACATTGAAAATGGCATAGTATATTTTATCGGATGATTTACCGCACCATACAATCCATTTTTGATCACGAAAGATTTCTGTCTGATATGTTAAAGTTCCATGCATCTGATTGACTGCAGGATTTGTTAGTAGCGATTCAGTCCAGGGATCTAAATCAGCTAATTCTCCTCCGTACATTAAAGGAGACTGAAAAATCGACCACAGCGTCATCATCGTCCGCTGCTCACTTTTTGTAAAACGCGTATATCGGTCACTTGCGCCACCATCAACTGATCGTATGCCAATATGACCAAGTGGTAACATGTCGCAGTCCGGCCAGCTACCTGGCTGAATAAACGCTGACCATTCCCTGCATTTATCAAACATCTGATATAGTTGCGGCCATTGATCCCAAAAGTCATCTGTTAAACGCCACATGTTGGCTTGATCTTGTAAAAAAGGACCTTCTTCGATATGGGCTGGACCTGGTGATAGTGATAATACAATTTCGCGATTTGTTTTTTGAATCGCTTTTTGAATCGCTTGAATTTCTTTGCGATGTGAACACCCATAAATTTTTGAGTCTGCAATATCATCCACCTTAATAAAATCAACACCCCAACTGGCATATAATTCTAATAAGGAGTCATAATACAGTTGTCCTTCTGGCAAATCAACATTGACACCATACATGTCTGAATTCCAGGGACAAATATTATTTAACGCGATGTCTCGTGCTGTTTTTTTGGTCCCTTTAATTGCCATATTTTTGTGAACAGCTTCTCTTGGAATTCCTCTCATGATGTGAATCCCAAACTTTAACCCTAATCGATGGATTTCATCTGCTAAGGGCTTAAAACCAAGATTTTTTTGAGCACTTGGAAATCGATTTTCTGCGGGTAATAAGCGACTATACTGATCCATGACTAACGGATAAAAATCATGATATCTTGATGAATTCGCTTGCGGCTCATACCACTGAATATCCACCACAATATATTCCCAGCCATATTTTTGTAATTTATCAGCCATTATTCGAGCATTACGGAGTACCTCCTCTTCATTTACCGAAGCGCCATAAGCATCCCAACTATTCCAGCCTTTGGGTGGTGTCATTGCGAGGGTCATTGACTCATCTTCCTTCCTATTATTGCAGCACCATTCAATGTTCTTCCTGTCAAGCATGTTTCACCTTGTGACGTTTCATAAAAAATCATATTTCTATGTAAATCAGATACCTCTTTGCATATTTCATCATATAACTTTCCATTTTCAATAACCATCCGTTTTGCTTTTACCACTTCCGATTGGTTGTTAAACAGAATTATTTGCCATTGTCCACTAATCTGTTCACTTTTGTCATCTATCCGTTGAACGGATCCGTCAAATTCTGTGGCCCCCACAACTGGCCAACCATCCTCCAACCAAAACAGTGATCGGATTTGCATGAAAAAATCTGCGGTACTAGGAGTTCGCCGAATATGATGCACTATAAATTCTTGTTGATTTTTTTTATCCGTAAAAATAGAATTATGACCAGGTCCATATAATGGGTTTTCATCTATCCACTGATAACTACCTAATAGTTTCGTTCCAATTTCGGTAGGATCACTTTGGATATCGAGCATAGAACGGCCGTTTCTATCAATATAAGGGCCATCAATTTTACGAGAGCGCGCTACTCGAATATTATAACTGTCATTTAATGAATCAAACGAGACGAATAAATAGTAATAGTTACTTTTCTTATTATAAATAATATAAGGGCCCTCTATCGCGCCTTCGACTGATTGTGGCCGAAGCGCAAGACACTTTCCGTAGTCATTTTCCCTTAAACACTTTCCCGTCTCGTGATCTAGTTGAACAAGGTAAATACCACCAAAAAACGAACCATAAACCATCCAAGAGTGACCTTCTTCGTCATAACAAATATTCGCATCGATCGCGTTATGATTTGCTATTTCAGCATTTGTTTTGATCACTTCTCCTCTATCATGCCACTCACCTAGAGGATGATCAGAGCAAGCTAGACCAATCATGGATGTCGTACTTCCAAAAGTGGAAGCAGAATAATACATGCGATATTCTTTATTAACGTATATTATTTCTGGTGCCCATAATCCTTCTGCTGAAGACCATATACTGGCTCCTTCAGGTACTCCATTTAAAGCTGTCTTCTCAAATGTCCAATTAATCAGATCATTAGAACTACGGATAGGAACACCTTGTGTCAGTGGTTGTTGCGTATCCGTGGATACAAGATAGTACTTATCCTCTACTTGTATAATCGTAGGATCATGTACACCATTTTTAGCATTTATCAACTTATTCACCTCGTTTATTTACTTACCATTGACCATTCGGACAATTTTTTATGGCTAAATTTGCTCGGAATTTATAAAAACAACCACATTTTGTACAAGTATGGTTAGATTTAAAGGGGCACTGTTCACATTTTTGAAGTCGCTGTACGAGTATTTCTTCTGATACTAGATCCACTTCAACACTTAATTGCTCAGCGATCAACGCTTCGACATCAAATGATGCAGCCTCCTCCTTAATGTCACATCCTTTGCAACTCATGTTTACACCTCCAACCTTAATATTATGATCGACATTGCCGGAACGGTAATGTAAATTCGATTACCTGTGATTTCGTAATTTGTAAAATCCAGTTTAGACATTGTTTTAGGATAATCAACATGATTGTGTCGCTCAAAGTCCTCATCTACAATATAATTTGCTTCTTTTAAACGCGGTACCCCTTCTAGAGAAAATGTTAATTCTTCTGACGAGGTTAACGAATCATTACAAATTGAGATCGTTAATTCTGTCTTTTTTTTTGATACCGTATACGAAATCGTATCATTTTTATCTCTATAACAATCTATCAATTTACCATTTCGATGCTTTTCATGTTGCTCAAAAACAAAATAACTAGACGTTTTTGTCATTTTCCCACCCTCAGTCAATAGTATTAATTTTAAAACATTCAATGTTCGTAAATATTCTGACTAATAATTGGCTTATTGTTATTGATCTCTATACTGTTTTAAAACAATCACGACATCTATCCTAAAAGCAGAAACACGTCATAATAAACAACTGAATGGTTCCTTACTTTTATTACTTTGAGTTGAATCATTCAATTTCCTATCTAATGTACTGACATCCTTAATCTAATTGAATCCTATCTATACAAAATTCTTCTTAATAAATAGATTTGATCCTTTTTAGAGCTGATTTTTAAGCGTTCTATCTATGAAAGTAACATTCAATGTTACTCCTCTTTATTATGATCTGTTTCAATTATAAAAGCAGGCAGTCCAGTCTCTGATACTCCTGTAAATGTCAGAACTATTTTTTCTTGTGTTTCATCCCAACTTTCTACAAATTTACCCTTGTATTTCGTATCTTCAATAGTAATATAGGAACTTTCACCTTTCTCTTTAAATTGCCACTCACCATCATAATCGCCTTTAATCTTCCCATTTGATTTAAATTCTACAAGTGAAGGTTCCGAAATTGATTCAGTAATCTCTTTAGTCGTTGCAAGCACGTTATAGAATCCTTTAACTTGTTTTTTTGATATATTTTCATTTTCTTCACCAGAATATCGAAGCGGATTTACAATTGGCCATCCATCATCAGTGAAATAGAGCTGATGCACACGGACACCATAATTCTCACCACGGTTGGGAAATCGTGTATGAAAAATTAAATAATATTGTCCTGTTATCTCATCATAATAAACTGAATTGTGGCCAGCCGAAACGTACCCTTCATGCGTCATCCCATTATTTTGTTCATATGTAAAATTCCCCATAATTTTATTACCGTATGGTGCAATGCTTACATCATCAAAAAAAGTATTAAATCCGCCTTTAACTTTCTCCATCGATTGTTTTTCGATATCCTCATAAGGTCCATCTGGATTTTTTGAACGAGAGACACGCATGTTATATCCCCCCGTAGAATCTAAACCACCAAACGAGACAAATAAGTAATAATATTCTGTTGTCGGATTATAAATAATGTATGGTCCTTCAATTCGACTATGATTTCCTCCCATCAACTTCTTGCCATATGATTGCCGATCTAATGGTAATCCTGTGGTATCATCCATTTCTAGAATATAAATTCCACCCGAATAAGAACCATACACCATCCAAAGTTTTCCAGAATTATCATAAAAAACATGTGGGTCAATCACATTCGGATGTTTTGTGGCATCGTATACCTCTCCAAATTGTGGAGAAGTACCGGAGTATAAAAATGACTCCTCTTTTTTATAAGGCCCTTCAATATTCTCTGCTATTGCGACACCTAACACCGCTAAAGGAGAGTCTCCTCGACATAAGCAATAATACATGTAATATCTTCCGTCTTTTAGTTGGATAATATCCGATGCCCAGAAAGTATCCGTTTGGGCGTATTCAAACTCCTCTTTAAATTCAGCCTGAATATCTTCAAAAAAAGAATTTTCTTTTACACTTTTCGAAATTAAATCCCACTTCAATAAATCTTCACTTTTTGCAGCTTGTAAATGTGACCCGATGATATAAAATGACTCTTCTACTTCAATAATCGATGGATCATGAACTGCTACATTCTTAAATTCAGGTGGCGTAATCAATGATTCTGATGGTTGATTCGTGTCACAAGCTGTCAAAAAAATGAGTATTAGAATCAAAAAATTTAAAACAGACTTTTTTGATTTCATGGCTATCCACCTTTCATAGATTCCTTCATAAAAATGACTAACCTAGCGATATTCCGTTAGATTAGTCACCTAATTTTTAAACTACAAGTAAGAGGTTTACCATATGGGTAAAACTAATCGACTAAAATATTTCTGCCATCGCCTCTTCGTAATATTGATTTAGTTTCTCCGTTAACTCCGCTGCAATATCGGAAGCATTAACTGTTCCAGCAATAATGGCTGCTTCAACATCGCCATATTCGCCACCAAAATAAACTTCTTCTAAAAATGTTTGGAATCCTGGAATCACAGCTCCACCTAATGGGATTGGTTCTTTAACATACTCCAAATAATTTTTGTAATAGTCATTATCAGGCAATTCTGCCGCAACAGCATCCCAGATGGCTTGATCCTGGGTTAAAGGTAATCCTGATGGGTAAGTAAATAATTTGGAACCATCATCATTTGTCAACGTTTTATAGGCTTCTAGTCGAGAATTCCATCCATCTTTACCCCAACCCATAAATTTGAGTAATTCATATGCTTCTCTTGGATATTCCGTAGCCGAGGATACGCTTCCAAAATCAACAAAGCCTGGTTTATTACTAGTCGTAGCATTGTCTCCTTGTGGAACTGGATATGGTACCCACTTAATTCCTTTATCAACAAATTCATCTGTTGCAAACAAATCTTTCGTCCACCACGCGTCTAGTTGCGTTGCAATACGTCCAGTACTAGCCGCCCATAACAAACGATCGCCAAAAGCAGCTTCTGCTTCATCTGTATCAAAAAATGGTGCATGAACTCCTGTACGAACTAATTCTGCTTGTTGTGTCATTGATTCTGCCCAGTAAGTTGTCATATCGAATTTTTCGCCATTCCAACCGAACTCACCGATCGCGTCTGCTTGAACAATTGGTCCCATTGTCACTAACTTCGTATAATCATTGTATCCAAAAATCTCTTGTTCAGGAACCGTCATTTTCTTCATTAAGTCAATCATTTCTGAATACTTCCAGTCTTGACTAGGCATCTCAACATTTAGTTTATTAAATACATTTTCATCTAAGAAAACAGTAAAAGGCTGATAAAATACGGCAGCGGCCATTTTTCTTTCATTATCGATATATCCTGTTTCTTGCAAGGTTGTTAAGACTTCAGCAGACTCAGGATCCGCTTCCCATTGCTCTGTCATATCACCTAGCCAACCATTCACAATTGGAACATCGACATTTCCTTGATACCAAAATACATCGGGTAGGCTTCCAGTATTGGCTAAGTTTGTTAAACCATCATTCCAGTTTTCTTGGTCAACTGTCACAAGTTCTACCGTAATATTAGGATATTTTTCCATGAAATCTTTTGCTAGATGTTGTTGTAACTCTGGATTTTCCCACGAAGCAAAACGTAACGTAATTTCTTCTTCCGTCATCGAAGCCAATTCACCCGTTGCCTCAACTCCGGAACTCGATTTTTCCCCTATTTCTTCTGCATCTGAGTTTCCACAAGCGGCTAGTACTGTAGCACTTAAAGCTAAACCAATTCCCAATTTTAAATATTTATCGAATTTCATTTCCATTCCTCCATAATCATTTATAGTTAAACGAATACATAAACCCTTAAGAAAATTATTCTCCTGTTATACCAGATCGATCCACACTTTCGACAAAATAATCTTGTAGAACGAAATAAGTCAGTAGCAGAGGAATAAGCGTGATCATCGTTCCTGCCATCGTAACACCCTCATTGAGTTTATTCGATCCACTTTCAGTGACAGGATATAGTGCTTCATAATTACTTTTAAAATTCTGAAGTTGGGTTAACATTGTTGTCCAACTACGAGATCCACTTCCGTTTCCGAGATACAAATTAACTAAATATGTTTCATTCCAATACCAGACGAATGAGAATAAAAAAACAATGATAATCGCAGGTACTGCCATCGGGATCGCAATTTTAAAAAATATTGTCCACTCACTAGCGCCATCTACTTCTGCTGCTTCATATAGAGAAATTGGCGTTTGTTTAAAAAATTGATAAAAGATCAACACAAAAATCGGACTTTTTATCCCTTGGCCCAACATTGCAGGCAACACAAATGCCTTTAATGAACCTAACAATCCCAAATCATTATATAAAACATACGTAGGCATCATTAGAATTTGTGGTGGGACGATAAAACTAAAGATCATTAAAAAAAACAATGTTTTCTTGAAAGGGAAATTATATTTGGCAAATCCATATCCAACTAATCCTGTGCTAATCACTTGAAAAAAAGTTGGAACGAAAGAAAGGACAATACTTCCCAAGAGCGATTCTTTAATGTTCATTACCGAAAAGGCTTGTTGGTAGTTTTTTAAGTAAAAACTAGAGGGTATCCATTTAATCGACGTATCTAATAAATCGTTCAACGATTTAAAGCTCGTCGATAGCATATAGATTAGCGGGTACAAATAAATAAAGCCGATTGTGAGTAGTAATGAGTAAATCAGTAGTTGAATCAGAAATCCTTGCTTAGAATTTGTTCCTAGTAATCGATTTTTAATTTTTAACCACTTCTCTTTAATTTGCTGCTTAGAAACTGGAGCATTCAGCATCTCCTTCCTCTTACGACTTTCTTGCATCGCTTACACCTCTTTTCAGCTTCAATTTTTGAAAGAATGATTGTTGCGGTTTATTTTTCTTTGATACATAGGTAGAATTCGGTGAATCTTTTAGCAACAAGCCAATTATCCCTAGAATTGTTAATACTACAATTGCGTACATCCATGCCATTGCAGAAGCAAAGCCGTATCCTCTTGTTGCTGAAAACATATTACTGTAAATTAAGTTGATAATATTATTTTGTCCGCTATTTGCTAAGGTGATTAACGTATAGATGGCGTTTAGAAAAATCATTGGCTTTAGAATTGGGAGTGTAATCTTCCAAAAACATTCCCACGCAGACCCACCATCAATTTTTGCTGCCTCGTATAGACTTCGATCAACTTTTTGCAAGCCTGCGATGAATATTAAAATCTGAACACCTGAGTACCATAACACGACTATAATCTGAGAAAATAAATCAGAAATAGGATTCACTAACCAGATTGGTAAAAACGTATTCAAAATCGTATTAATCGCTCCTTGATTAATCATCGGGATACTTGTGGCACCTTGCGTGATCAATTGATTCATAATCGGACCACTCGCAACAACTACTGGTAAAAAGAAAATTGTTCGAAATGTCCCTTTAAATTGGATTTTTTGATTTAATAAAAGGGCAATCATCAGTGAGAACACCACAATAACTGGTATTCTTAATAATGTACTAACTAAAAATGAAATGAGCTCTTGTACAAACAACATATCTTTCAACCAAACATTTTGATAATTACTAAAACCAACAAAATTAAACACTCGGCCTGTTGGTCTCATTCGAATGACGTTCATACTGAAGTAAAAAGATTGAATTAATGGCCATATAACGAAAATAATAAATCCAATGAGCCATGGAAGGATGAAAAACAGCCCATATTTCGCCTTACGATTTTTTAAATTTTTTCTTCTTTTCATTCTTGCACCACCTTATAAGAATGAGGAGGTATTGCTACGTTCTCCACAGTTTCCATTTCATCACCATAATTCAATAACAATTTTTTCCCATTTTCAAAATAAACGGAGACTTGATTATTCATTTTTGAATATTCTTCAATGACTGTATCGCCAATCTCTTGGTTTACTTGTGATAACTCTTGATATAAAGCAATGATTTCTTCTTTATAATCGTCAAATTGAGAACTATAAACGTTGGATGAATTCGTATTTTTTAACTCACTTGGATTTTGCATCGTTAATAAAAAGGCTGGATTTACTCCTTGCTCTATTAATTGAAGCTTAAAATCAGATTTATTCGCACTAAAATTACCATATTCGGAGTATCTAGTTACAATTCCTCGTAATGCAATTGAGAAGAACGGTACTGCCTCTTTTTCAAAAACGTAACTAGATGATGACATTGGCGTATCAACAAAACTAGTCGCATATTGCCATAGAGGTTGGATCGGAGTACTCATCATTAACTTGTTGTCTTCAGAGATTCCCTCTATTAATTTTTCATAGTCGTTCAACGTAGATGCTCTACCGTATTCAATCCCCTTTGCATAATAAGAAAATAAATGATTGGTTATACCATCTAGTAAAATACCCGGATAACCACTAATCGATTGACTACTGAGTCGTTTCATTAATAAATCAGATGATTCTTGAGGCTGTAAGAAGTTAAAATTAGCAAAATGACTCCCATAAACTTCTTCTACTAGTGTTCTTTTATTTAATTTTGTTACGATATTAAACCACGTTCCATTTTGCGTAGCAGGATTAAATCGTAAGGCATCATCGTATAAATAAATTGGTATCTTCGAATGATATTTTTCAAGCAATTGATTGAGACGTTCATTACCACCCAATGATTTTTCTGCATTGTATTGATTTTGAGCATATCCGCCGTATATTCCCTTTGATTGCCAACCTTTTAACACAGCATTAATATTCTCGACATCATTCCTTGTTAATTCTTCTAGAATATAGTCAACATCATCAAATGGGGTCATTGCAATCGTTTCATCTGAAATCATTCCTTGCTTAACTTCTGCACCTAGAAAATCGAGCTTGATTTTAAATTCTTGATCATTGACACTTTTCGTGATCATTTTATTCTCTAGCAAATAATCTCGATAGCGTTTGGCTAATCCTACGTAATCAGCGTCCTCTCCTGTTACAAAATTATATTGAATCTTTGCATCAAATTGATTTCTCTCTTTTTGTTGGACAACCATCGTGCCGCTATCCTTACTTGTAGACTGATTAAAAAATTGACGATATGTAAACTTAGAGGTAATCCAGTTATACGGTAAAATCGCGCCATTAGGATAGGCTTCAATACGAGCATTATAATCACCATCTTGAATAATCCCGATAAAGCCGAATTTCTTTTCTGAATGGATCATTCCAAATATAGGAGCTGTGACCATATTGGGCTGACTCGTTGTTACCTGCTCATTTTTTAACGATAAAACATAAGGATCGTCAATACCATAATTCGTGCCATAGACAGGTTCGGAATAAGGTTGGTTAAACTGTCCGTGGTGATCTTCTAACGAAATCAATGCTCCCGATCCATCAGGAATCAGCATATATCCTTCTTCTTCATCTACTTTTGAGTATCCTAAGAAAGGATACAAGTACATGTTTCCAATTTTAAACTGAGCATTGTCTTCTTTAATTGATTCGGCTGGAACTTCGACTTGCAAACCGTGTTCATTTATTTTCACTTTTAAAAGCAATTGAATTCCTAGTTCGTCAAAAGAAATCGCCGCATCAAAACCATCTGGTTGTGGCGTGATTTTCTTACTAACTTGAGGACTATTCATGTCGGCTTGACTATAAACAATATTCGTTCCGACTAAGTATTCCACCACTACTCCTGAAGTTACAAAATTACGCCATTTCTCGTTACTCTTAATTGGATTTTTAACAGTAGAATACATCACTGCTCCTGTTTTTTTTTCTCGAATAATGATTGATAAATTACTTTCTTTCAAGAAAAGTTGATAATCTGAATTTTCAGCAACTATTGAATGATCCTCAATTTCAGTTGGATTTCCTGCGATTATGGCCATTCGATTTTCAGTTTCATCTTGATCAGCTGTCACGTCATATACAGGCGCTTCTACAATTTCTTCTGGATTTTCTAACGTATTGTCTGTTTCTTCTGTCTCCTCACCTGGATCCACCAATTCTTCAGTTATCATATTACTATTTGGTTTTGTTATATTTTTTTGACTACTTCCACTTGTTGAAAAAAACAAATAAATAGTAACAGAAGTGACTAACAACACATACACTAGTAAGCGGAAGTTTTTGCGTATAAATTTATTGATTTTCAATGCGATGTACCACCTCTCCGTATAGTGATGTTGAGAATGAGAACAATTGTTGGAATAATGAGTACAAAATAAATAACGCTAAAGATGCAATAAATAAGGCAAACACACTTAAGAAAATGGTCCTCATTGTTTGGAAAACAGTAAATTCATTTAACTCTTTAATTGTTAAAAAGAACAATACCGCCATCCATACATAGATAATTGCATTCGTAAATGTTAATAAAAACACTTCATTTAAAGTTAAAATATTACTTGCAAAGATTACAAAAGGCTTGATTAACAAATATGGTGCCAAACTGTAGATAAAGCCATGAAAGAGAAATTTGAATGATGCAGAACCATCTGTTATTGTACAAATGAGATACGTTGAGATGATTACTGCAGAAAAAATCACAACTGCAAAGATGATATCTGCAAATAAAGTATAGGTACCCTCTCGCACCGTACTAAAAATAAAACCTGTAAAATATTTATTCATAATCAAGATGAATAGCGCAATAATGGCAGTGATAGCCGTTGATAAATTACTCGTTTTAAATTCTTTTTTAATACCATAAGCGCCATCGAGAGGATGTAACATATAGTATTTTAAAAATCGAATTTGCTGGACCAAACGAAAGGATAATAACTTATTCCATTGGTTAGAGACTATACGTGTCCATTTAAATCGATGGCCAAATATTTTAAATAAATATACTATCATTACAAGAATAAGTACTATGGCAAGAATTTTAATTACATTGTTTCGAATCCAAATATTTCGAATTTCCCAAAAAGAGTCTGAATAACCCACCTTGTCTTTAGCATCTCTAAAAGTAACCATCGCTTGTGAGTAATTCTCTTCTTTAAAATAGGCTTGTCCTAATCCTAAACTTGCAAAATCAAATTGGGAATTCATTCTTAACACTTCTGACCATGGTTCTTTACTTTCCTCATAACGACCTTTTTGATATAAAGCCAATGCTTCATGTAATGTTTGAGAAAATTGAGTAGGAATGAAAGTTTGAATTTCATTCTTCTTTTCGTCTAATGTATAGACTGAACCATCACTATCAACTAGAATTCCCGATCCTTTTCCAATCAATCCTCTTCTTTGCTTCCCGTCATCCTTACCACCAAACATGAAAAGAAATTCGCCTTCACTGGTGTATTCATAAATATAACCATCTTCTCCAATTGTAAAAATATTATCAATTTCGCCAATTGCTAGACTACTTGGAAAATAAACATAGTTTCCTTTTAAAAGATTGATTCCACCCATATTTAGCTTTTTAATAACATTTTTGGATTTTTCATTAGGCGTAATTGTATAGATAAGTCCTTGACTATCGATATTCAAATTTGTTGCACTATCAGGAGTCGTTCCTAACATCTTATCTAATTGTTCTTCTGAAAAAATCATTTTTCGAAATGTCGTCAGAAGACTGTTAGAAGTTGCATTAGGTGCAAAATAACCAAGAAATTCACCTTCTACATCCTTATTCAAAATAATTAATCCGTTGTTGTTTCCTCTAGATAACACATACGCATTTCCTCTGCTATCAACGGTTACTTTCGTCGGAGAAAATGGTGCTTTCTCCCCAAAAGAGAGGACATTAGGTTTCTCAAATATATGAATAACTTCATCCTTTTCATCTAAAACAAAAACTTTATTCGCAGCATCATCTGCAACATATAAATGTCCCTGATCGTTAATATAAATACCTGTTGGGTGAGCAAATAATTCATTTTTTATAATACGAATTAACTCTCCCTCTTTTGTCAAAACAACGATCCTGTTATTCCCAGAATCTGCGACATAGATTTCATCGTGGATACCAAACTTCATATCCATCGGCTTATTAAAAGTTTGTCCATCAAAAACAGAGATTGTATTCTTAGCTAAATAGGCATCTTGTGTTTGTACCATCTCGCTATAACCATTTTCAGTAAACGTTTTAAACACATCATCAGCGACAGTCTCGACGGTATTTCCAAGTAAGAAGAAGAATAATACGAGTGATGGAATAATTTGTTGGTATATTTTATGAACTTTCACTTTATCCCCCCTATTTCAGACCTGAATGAGACATTGTATTCATTACACTACTTTGTAAAATAATAAATAAAATTAGATTTGGTAAAAACATAATGAGAGAAGCTGCTGCGGCAATTCCCTGCCCGACTACGTTATTGGTTTGAGAGGCAAATGTGTTTAAATAAAACGCTAATGTTCTCAGGGAATCAGTCGTCATAAATAATTGTGACGTTTCAATATTATTCCAGACTGCCTGAAAAATAAGTAATGCTGCCGTTGCGATTGCAGGCTTTGTCAAAGGTAAAATTATTTTTATAAAAATCGTAAATTGGGAGGCCCCATCCACCACTGCTGCTTCAATCAGTTCTGTTGGAATTTGATCAATAAATTGTTTAATTAAGAATAATCCGACTGGCATCGCAATAAGTGGTAACATATGTCCTAAATAATTATTTTCTAAGTTCATAAAGTTAATAACTAAATAACGAGGAATCATCACAGCTGTCGGAACAAACATTAATGCCGCATTGTTAATTTCCATTCCTACATATTTCCCTTTAAAATCCATTTTAGAAAGGGCAAAAGCAGCTAACGCTGAGATAAACACGGACACAACTACCACAACAGCCGTCACTATAACGGAATTGAATATATATCTAGAAAGCGGAATATTGGATAGTTCCGCTGCTTTGAACAAGTTATTAAAGTTTTCCAAACTTGGACGCTGAACAAAGAATCTAGGAGGAAAGGCAAATAATTCTTCCATTGGTTTAAAAGCATGATTAAAAATAAAAATAATAGGCAATAACATAAATGCAATAAAAGGAGCTAAAATAATATAAAATTTAATTTGACTCTTTTCAAATTTTTTTGGATTGATTCCACTTCTTCTAACAGACACTATAGTGCTCCTTTCTATGCAAATAATTTTTTAGCAAATATTGAAAACACATAAATCATCAATAATAAAACAACTGATATCGCTGCGGCATAGCCCATTTCATACCTTAAAAATCCGTAATCATCAATATGGTTAACAATTAACTGTCCGGCATAGGAACTAGTAACGGGATTTGCACCTGTTAATTGTGTACCGATTAACCCGTTAGAAAAAGCGTTTACAATCGCCATAACAGCACCAAATAACATTTGAGGTTTCATCGATGGAATCGTAATGTAAATTAATTCTTGAAATCGATTTGTTACACCATCAATTGCTGCTGCTTCATAAAGTTCTTCATCGCCATTTAAAACACCTGCCATCATTGCTAAAAATCCAACTCCCATACTTCCCCATAGACCAATTAAAATCATAATTGGCAATATTAGATTCGAGTCAACTGTCCAAATAATGGGTGTATCGATAATCCCCCATCGCATCAAGATACTATTAATATATCCGGACGAATTTCCACTAAATAATATTCTCCAAACAACTGTCATAGCAACTCCCGATGTCATTGACGGGGAATAGAAAATCAGTGCTAAAATAGTTCGTGGAATTTTTGGTAACTGTGCTAATACCCAAGCTAAGAGGAATCCTAAGATATATCCCCCTGGACCCACAATAACTGCGAAAGCAATCGTATTCGGCAAGACATACTGCATAAATATTTCATCTTGCGTCAACAAGTTAATATAGTTTAAGAACCCTACAAATTCCGGTCGTTGGATTGTATTGAAGTTTGTAAATGATAAACCAATCGCAATTACTACAGGAATAATGATAAATACTAAGAAAATCAAAGCATAGGGTAATAAAAATAAATAAGGTGTTCGTTTACTGTTATTTTTCAAATTACTCCTGTTCCTTTCTTTCTACAGGCATTGGATATTGCTGAATTAATTCACCATCGTAATAATATCCAAATTCTTCTAATTTTCTGAGTGTTTCACGATTAATCCGTTTGGTAGATAAGTCGATTGCTTTTCTCAAATTTTTGCCATCTACTACAACAGAATTATAGACATTGCTTATTTCGCGTTCTACCATGTATGTTCCTAAAACTCTAGGAACCTCGTTAATCCATTGTGATTGCTGTAAAATAACATCCTTATCTGTTGTCGGCCACGGTAGATCTTGAAACGCTTCTAAGTTAGCTGTATTCCACATATATTCCTTGCCATAAACAGTCTGTAGTCCCGTTCCAAAATCTTTTTGAGTATCACTTTGAAGCCACCAATTCATAAATTCCCATGAATTTTCTTTATTCTCTGAGCTTTCAAACATAATCGAACTCTCTGCACCTCCGGATGACCATCTTTCAACTGTACCCTCTTGATTTTCATATCCTGGCATCAAAGCAATATCCCAAACATTACTTATTTCAGGTGCTGCATTTAAAATTAAATTATAATTCCCAAAATCGGCAATTCCAATTGGGGTCGAGCCATCTCTGAATTGTTGATAAAAACTAGGAACATCTTTTGGCATATTATATATTGTAAATAGATTCGTTAATTGTCGTAATCCCTCAACTGTATTATCCTGATTCACTCCTGATTTGAGAATATCATCTGTATAGAATTCACCATCATTTTGATAAACAATCGGCATCGTCCAAGGGAATATTTTAAATGATGTTCCTAATGTAGCAGTAGGATAAAAGGCACTCATTCCTCGTTGGTTCAAAGCAGGTAACATTTCAATTAATTCATTCATCGTGTCTGGAACTTCTAAATTGAGCGATTCTAAAATATCCGATCGATAAAACAGGACATAAAAATTCATTGTTTCTGGAATTGCATAAACTTTCTCACCAATGGTTGAAGGTGTTAATAATTTCGAAGGATATTGTTCAATTAATTCATCGAATCCTTCAAAATCAGATAAATCAACTAGTGCATCTCGTATTCCCATGTCAAATGGCATCGCATAATTCACACCTAGTGCAACATCTGGCGCATTACCTGAGGCATTTGATAAAATTAACTTATTCGCATCCGGCATAATCGATAAATCTACTTTTATGCCTGTTTTTTCTGTAAAATCTTGATCAATCATTCTCTGCATTAACTCGACATATTGGCGAGGTCGGTTCACCCAAACTTGAACGCTCTCATCTTCCTTTTCAACGTTAACAGCATATGCTTGCTCGTTAAAAGAATTTGTAAATCTTCTAACAGAATTAATCGCTTTCAAAAAAACATTAGGTTTCTTAAGTGTCAGACTATCTTGATAAAATATGATTTGATCGATTGATAAATTATTTCGATTTGACTCTTGTAAGAGTGTAGCTAAATTCGCTGCTGCTGATCCACTATCTTTTGACAATTCATTTGTTCTATTCGCTAGTCTCCGTGGATCATTTAATAGCGATTCTAGTTGCTTTCTGACCGTTACGATTTGTGTAAATGCACCTGGCGTTTTATCAACTTGAGCAAGTGCTTGGATTTGTTTTTCAAAATCCTCTAATTCGATTATCCAGGATTCTAATTGACTCATTGTTCCTGGAAGATATTCTTCTAGATTAATATCTCTATTCTTGTCCACGCTACTTCCTAGTAAATTATCAATACTCAAGGATAATGACTGTAGTTCTTTAATTATTTCTGCAATTCTACTTAATATTTCACCTGTTGGACTTGTAGTGATTTCTAAACTTAATTTCTGTGTCCCTTTTTCTAAATAAATTGCAACATTTTGATCTGTTTCTTTCTTTTTGAATGTATAGGATGAAAAAGAAGAGGTATACGGAATAGGTTGTGATAAAAAGCTTTCAGATGGAATTTCATCGTTTACTTCAATATTTAAAAATACTGGGAAATCGATTTTTGTATCTTGCCGATAATTCAAAGCGATATAATAATACCCATCTTCTGGAATGTCTACCTCATATGTTACTTGATCGCCGATATTCGAAAATGACATACCATCCAAAAAATTCATTACTCTTTTACGAGAATCATACGGTGTTAGATAATCATCGAATGCACCATTTGGTCGTATGGAAGATGAATTTTGCGTTACATTTTTTTCGCCTTCTACCGTAATTTGATGGTTTCCAGTGGGGTCTTCTGTAAGATCTTTTGATAAATTCAATCGGTTGATATCATTTTTTGCACTTAATTCAATCGACTCTAAGCTCAGCTCACCTTCAATACTTGATAATTCCAATTCATTACTGCCCTGTTCAAACCAAACTGCTAAAGGGAAATCGCTATAGCCATTGATGTCTGATAAATAAGTAAATTGAGTTTCATTTAATGGATCTACCTCAGGAGACATTTCATTTCCATATCTATCGGTACTCAATATTTCTTCAGGAATCCATGTATTCTTAAATTGTAAGTTCTTCATTTCTTGGTACTGTGATTTCCCGTTTATTTTTAGCTCTACTTGAGTCGGTAGTATACTTTCTGTTTGAATCGAGTAATGAAAGCCTAAAAAATACAATCCTGCTGAGGGAACATTCACTGAAATTAATTTTTTGGTTCCTGGGGTGATCACCATCTCACTTTTAATGGTCAATTTCTCTCCATCGAAATAGTTGGCTTCTTTATTCTTCTCGCTAAAAGATTTATAATTCTCTACTTGCGTATCATCCGCATAACCATTTACATTTCCATAGTAAAATAAACAGAATGTTAAAAAAAACATACATAAAAATTGCAGAAGTTTTTCTTCTTTGCTATTTTTCATAAATAATCCCCCTACATCATTTATCGTGTTGTTAATTAATAATAAATAAAAACGCTTAACTATTCTCTTTAAATAAATATTACACTTTAAATAAAGCGCTGTCAACAATATTATTGCTAATTTATAAGGCACTATAACTTTTAATATTAACATAAATGTTAATATTAAAAGTTTGAGAAATTAATGCTTCTTAGCAATACTTCTATAATAATCCTATACACAAAAATATTATCGTTAAAAGTATATAGACTGTCTCCAATCATTAATATAGATTTATCTTCTGGCATATATCTTCCTGATAACTAGAGCGTGACTTGGATAAAAAGCGCCTATTTTTATCGTAGTAAATTGACATTAGCAAGTATGAACACTATCTATTCATCATTTTATTCAAAAGAAAATGATCTTTCATAATAGTTAAATAACCTAGATCAGTGTCAAAATAAAATTTGCGGATAGTAACGATAGCACTTGATTTGACAAAGCACAAATAAAAATGGAGATTCAATTGACTCATGTATCAATTGAATCTCCATTGAGAAGTATTAAAATTTAGATTTCTAAAGTTAATGTTGTCACAGACATCGCTGGCACTGTCATGTTCACTTTATTTTCTTTGATTTCATAATTTGTGAATGCAAGTAAGCGAATTCTTTCTGCTTGATCAAAATCATTATGATCATCCATTTTCTCACCCGCAATATAATTTGCTTCTTGAAATTGAGGTACAGCATCTAAAGTAAAGGTCAAATCTTCTGAAGAAGTCAACGAATAATTACAAATCGAGATGGTTAATTGATTCTCTTTTTTAGAAACAGTATACGAAACCGTATCATTCTTATCTCCATAACTATCAATCAATTCACCGTCTTGATGTTTTTTGTATAATTCAAAAACGTAATAACTCGGCGTTTTCACCATTTTTTCGCCTTCTGTCAGTATCATTGATTGGAGTACATTTACTGTTTGTGCAATATTCGCCATATAAACGCGTTCGGCATGTTTATGGAAGATATTCAGCGTAATCGCTGCTACCATCGCATCACGAATCGTATTTTGTTGATATAAAAATCCTGGATTTGTTCCCGGCTCAACTGCTAACCAAGATCCCCACTCATCTACGATTAAACCTACTCGCTTCTCAGGATCGTATTTATCCATAATCGTTGAATGTTTAGCAATCAGTTCGTCCATTTTATAAGCACTCGAAATTAAACTCCACCAATGTTCTTCTTTAAAGTTCAATGCAGGGCCCTTATCTTCCCAGGCACCTGTTAAGGCATAATGATGCAAGCTGATTCCATCCATCCATGGACCGGCAATCTTCATCACTTCCTCCATCCAATGGTAATCATCGATGTTAGGACCACACGCAATTTTATAGATTCTATCCGAGCCATATTGACGGACATATGTCTGATAACGACGATATAAGTCTGCATAGTACTCAGGACGCATGTTTCCTCCACAACCCCATGATTCATTGCCGACACCAAAAAATTTCACTTTCCAAGAGTCTTCACGGCCGTTAGCTTTTCGTAACGCAGACATCGGGGATTCGCCATCCATTGTCATATACTCGACCCATTCTTGCATCTCCTGAACCGTACCACTTCCAACATTTCCATTAATATAGGCTTCACAACCTAATTGTTTCGTAAGCTCGAAAAATTCATGCGTCCCAAAGTGATTGTTCTCTGTGACACCACCCCAGTGAGTATTTACAATTTTTTTACGATTTTCTTTTGGACCAATGCCATCTTTCCAATGATATTCATCAGCGAAGCATCCTCCTGGCCAACGTAAAACAGGGATATCAATATTTTTTAGCGCTTCTACGACATCGATTCGCATCCCATTTACATTCGGAATACTCGATTCTTCCCCGACGTATAAACCTTCATAGATACAACGTCCCAAATGCTCGGCAAAATGCCCGTAAATGTATTTACTAATTGTGGGACCATTTTTGTTATTTAACACTTGAATATTCATTTTTTTCCTCATTTCTTTACTCCCCAAATCGTTTGATTATTATCACCAATCGCTGAGAAGACAATTTTTTTCGTTTGTTCTTTCGTTTCATCTTGTTGCATGACGATTATCCCTTCGTAATGAACATCTTCTATCACGAATGAAATAAAGGAAGATTGTGCCTCTTTATCCCACGTTCCACTGACATCTCCCGTAATGGTTTTATCTGCTCTTAATTCAACAGTCGATAACGGGAGTACTTTCGGATCATTTGTGGTCCCGTGATTGATAAATTCGTAACTTCCAATGATATCTTTATCTCCTACCTCACTGACGAAATACTCATTATTTACATACTCAAAAGGTAAAGTAGTCGGCCATCCATTACGATTCATCATCATTGGATGCACGCGTACTTCATGGGACTCTCCACCGGTAAATCGCGTATGATAAACTAACATCCATTGCCCATCTTCCGTGATGATTGCGGAGTTGTGACCACTCGATTTATATGCTTTATTCATATTTGAAAATTGATAATTCCCCATTATTTTGACACCATATTGACTGTTTTGATCCGTACTACTAAATACCGGGACCTGATTTTTCATATCGACATACGGACCATCTGGGTTATCTGATTTGAATAAGCGCATGTTATAGCCACCACTGGAATGTAGTTGACCATAAGTAACGAATAAATAATAAGATTGTGTTTCTTTGTCGTATACAATATAAGGGCCTTCTCCAGATTGGTGATAGCCACCAATTAATTTTGTACCAAAATAACGGTCGACAATCAATCCTTGATTTTCACTATCGACACCTGGATACATTGGGATACCCGTCTTTTCATCAATCGGTAAGATATACATCCCACCTGACCAAGAACCGTAAACCATCCAAAGTTTCTCATTTTCATCATAAAACAACGTCGGATCAATTGCATTGGGTGCATAATCCGTATTGTATTCGGTCCCACTATTTAAAACCCAATTAGAACTGAATTCATCAATCACACCCGTTGAAATTAATTTTTTTAAATGGGTATTTTTATAATGTGTATTCCGATCACTACCATCTGTGGAATCTACTTGCGTAAAACCAGAATAGACAACGGTATCTTGATACGTATAAGGTCCTTCAATTGTTTTAGATACGGCAAACCCAATATTAGAACGGCGCCAAGTCGAAGTAGCACTGTAATAATACATATAGGCGCCCTTATCACCATTTTTCCATTTATAATTGGGATTCCAGATTACATCTGGCGCCCAGATAGAATAACCGCCAGCGGAATCAGCATCATCTTTACCCGCCCATTCAAAAGCTTCTCTTAAATTTTTATCAATGTCCCCCAAAATAATATTATTATCGAGATCTTCATATTCTGTTTGAAAGGGAACTTCCCAATTCACCAAATCTTTTGATTTCGCTTGAGCTAAATGACTTCCAAAAATATAAAATACTTCTTCCCCATCTTCTGTCACCGAAGTAATAGAAGGATCGTGAACAGAAACGCGAGGCATTTCAATGGTATCCCAATCTTTGGATTCTATTGTTTCTTGACAGCTAGATAACAACAATAATACGGGTAAAAGAAACATGATACGAAATTTTATCATTGATCTCTCCTATTCATGAGTCGCTTAGTTTGCTACTGGTTCACCGAATACTGGAAACCCATTCTCATCCCATTCAAATGCTTGAATACGTGCATGACGATTAGGATTATCAAGTGGATCGCCCACTTTATTTTTTTCAGGGCGCGCATGATAGACAATTAAATCTGTTGTGCCATCTTCACTCACAGTAAACGAATTATGTCCTGGACCGTATTGTTGATTTTTTTCTGAACTCACAAAGACCGGCTCTTTTGACTTGTGCCATGAGAAGCCATTTAATAAGTCTGCGTCTGCATCAGCCCAAAGCAACCCAATCGCATAGTTTTCGTCGGTCGCACTGCCGGAATACGTAATAAAGACTTTGTTATTGCGAATAATGACAGCCGGCGCTTCATTCACTTCAAATCCAATTTTTTCCCAATCATACTCAGGAATAGATAATAGGATTTGTTTATTTTCCAACGTCCAAGGATTTTTCATTCTAGCAAGATATAAATTAGAGTTCCCTTGGATTCGCGGATCTTGTTGCGCCCAAACATAAAAAAGTTCTCCTTTGTGTTCAAAAACCGTTGCATCTAAACTAAAACTTTCAAATAAAGTTTTGACTTGACCTTTTTCTACCCAATCATCATTCATTGGATTTTCATGACTATTCTCGAGAACGAACATACGGTGATGATTCCTTTGATTCCGTTCATTTTCATGATTACTCGCCGAAAAATAAATATACCATTTCCCGCGAATATAATGAATTTCTGGTGCCCAAATTAAACTACTCAATTCACCTTTATCATGTGCTTGCCAAACTGTTAGTAGTTCTCCGTCTTTTAATTCATTAATAGTTTTTGCACGTCTAAGCTCGATACTTTGATAGCCAGGTACCGAAGCTGTAAAGTAATAGTATCCATCTGTATGCTTATAGATCCAAGGATCTGCTCTTTCTGTCATAATTGGATTATTATATTTCATGTTCCATATCCTCTTTTCTTAATTTGTTGCTACTTTGTAAGCTCGATTACGGGCGCTATATAAAGTAATTGTTACAATATAAAGTAATACTCCAATTACATCAAACGATAAAAATTGGATCAACAAACAAATCAACAACCAAATAAATGTTTTTTTATTATACCTTTCTCTTTCTAGTTGTTTCGTAATAAATAAATTTATAATACCCATCGTTAAAATTAATAGGCCATAAACCATAATAATGTTTATCAAACTATCGAGTAAACTTGTCGAAATATAATTGACTTGATTGGCTTCTTCGAAAGCAGTAATCCCTTCATTTTTAAACCAATTAGAATAGCCAACAATCGTTAATGTAGCTGTAATGATATTCCACAGTGCAGCCAAAAATAAGGTGATGCGTTCGATTCTACGTTTCATATCAATTTATCCTTTCACACCCGAGTTTAAATTCATCGATTGCACAAAATACTTTTGAGCAAATAAAAAGAGTAGCATCGTTGGAATAATTGCAAGAAAGGCAGATCCCATTAATTGACCAATCATACGATAGTTACCGTAAATATCTTGTAATAATAACAATCCTGCCGTGATAGGCATTTTTTCGACATCACTGTACACAATTACAGGCCATAAAAAATCATTCCATGATCCTGTAAAGGAAAAGAGTGCTGCTACAATCAAGACAGGCTTAATCATCGGTACAATAATTCTTGAATAAATGACAAAATCACTTGCCCCATCAATACGAGCTGACTCGTCAAACTCTTTTGGGATTCCTTTCATAAATTGTCGAACTAAAAAGATGTTTCCCATACCTGCTAAGCCAGGAATAATCATTGCAAGTGGTGAATTTACCCAACCAAAAGACTCAATAATTTTGTAAGATGGGATTAAATTCACAACCCCTGGAAACATTGAAATTCCCATTAAGATAAAAAACAGTGTATCACGGTGTTTAAATTTCATTCTAGAATAACCATATGCTGTGACAGATACAACAATGACGACTAAAAATGTGTGCGTAGTTGCAATAAATAGAGAATTCCATAACCATCTCATTATTGGAGCTGTCGAAGTATTATTCAAAATAGCAATATAATTTTCTAATATCCAATCAACTGGTAGCATTCGAAATCCTGCAGAAACGATTTCTGTCTGAGAACGAAACGAGGTCATAAAACCAAAAAATAGCGGGATTGTCCATATGAGGCATAAAATTATTAGAAAAACATATGCAATCCATTTAGAGATCGTACTTTCTTTAGACATATATTTTCCTCCTAATTTGCATTTTTGTTCATTAAATAATACTGTGCTGCAGAAATGACCAATATAACTAAACCTAATAATACGGCCATCGCTGAAGCCATACCGGCAATAGATTCCCCACTTCCGAAAGCTAAGGTTCTAATATACATCATTAAAACATGCGTGCTTTGTTTTGGACCACCTTTGGTCATCATGAGTGGTTGAGCGAATACATTAAATGCACCTGCTGTTGACATCACTAAAGTATAAATTAAAGGAAAGCGAATCGACGGGAGCGTAATATAAAAGAATTTTTTTGACGAACTTGCACCGTCTATTTCAGCAGATTCATAGAGGTCAGCTGAAATACCAGCAATTGCCGCACGATAAATAATCATATTCCCACCAACACCACCCCAGATACTAATGATCACAATCAGCATCCATGCATAGGGTTGTTGCGCAGCCCACGATATATCTAGACCAAATAGATTATTCGGTATTCCTAACTTCGAATGAAATAGTAAAGACCAAATCAACGCTGCTGCTGAAATAGAAATCAAACCTGGGACATATAAAATTCCTTGAAAGACGTTTTTAAAGCGGACTTTCTTATTTTCAAGCGCAACTGCGATTAATAGCGGAATAATAATAATTAGTGGAACAACAATTAAGACATAGATCAGCGTATTCTTTAGGCCATTATGAAATTGAAAATAAAATGTCGATGATTTATCAAACAATAATGTTTTGTAATTATCTAATCCTACCCATTGGGGTTCATTCACAAGATTCCATTTTGTAAATGAAGCATAAATCCCATAGATAGTTGGTACAGTGATAAATGTCATAAACAGCAGTAGATGTGGACCTATATACATTAATGGACCTAATTTCAATTTTTTTGTCATGTTTTCCCCCCCTATAGTGCCGCACGAATCATAATATGCGGCACTTATCTGGTTATTTAGTCACTCTTATTGATTTTCAGCAATCTTATCTTCGACAAATTTTTGCATTGTTGCTAATCCTTCATCCATATCTAATTCACCATATACGATATCAAAACAATAGGTGTTGATTGCTTCTTCGACATATGGGTAATACTCGTATGTAAAGATATGTAAAGATTCGATTTGTTCTTCACTTGATGTAAAGAATGATTGTTTAAACTCTTGGAATTCCGGACTCTCAACAACCTCTGTACTTGCAACAATTTGTCCAGCTTTTGCCCACTCAATTGAATTTTGACGAATATATTCTAAGAAATCAGCAATACCCGCTTCTTTTTCATCTGTTCGTTCTTCGTTATTTAACATAGAGAATAAATGAGAAGATGCACGATTCGTAAAAACATCTGGTGTATTTGAATAAATATTTGTTACACCAAAATTTAATCCGTCTACACCAGCATGCGCTGTAGAAGACCAAGTACCATCAGTTGAGAACAATACATTACCCGATTGGAACATTAAATAACCATCTTCTCCATTTGGTGTCATTAATCCTTGATCTGCCACTTCCTTCAGTGAGCTTAAGGCTTGTTTCATCTCAGGTGTATTGACAGTTGGTTCACCATTAGATTGAATATCGCCACCCAAATTAATAATTTGAGCTAGAATCGTCCACGAAAGTAACGCATTATTTACTACGAAGTCTCCTTCATCTAGCTTTCCTTTTAAAGATAACATCTCATCAAAAGTAACAACATCATCGTCTAACATACTCATCGCATCGTATTTTTCTAATAAATCGATGTTATAATACATTGCGCTAGAATGGATATCTAGAGGAACCGTGTATTGCGTTCCATCAACTGTTCCTGCTGACCATGCTTGAGGCAAGTAATTATCGGCATTAATTTCAGGTTTTGCTGAAATCACTTCTTCAATCGGTTCTAACATATCTGATTTCACAAAGCCAGGTACACGGTCGGCATGGATGAGTGTCAAGTCAGGTACATCTTTTTTCGAACTCATTACCGTATAAATTTTAGTGTACATATCAGAAGTAATGACTGATTTTACTGGATATTCTGGTTCTGTTGCATTATATTCCTTTACCATATTATCCATATATGCGCCATCATCCCCCGTTAGAGGATTCCAAAAAACAATCGTATTTGGATCTTCTTTCTCACCACAACCAGCTAATGTTAGACTTGCAAATAGCGCTACTGTACTTAAACCAACTATTTTTCTTAATTTCATTTTTTACACACTCCTAATTTTTTATCGTACATCGGATCATATTCCATGATAGCGGTGTCAATTTAACGAGTAATTGTTGTCCATTTAGTTCATAGGCATTTGACTGTTTTGGTGAGACAGATTGATTCCCTTGAGTATTTTCTTGCTTAATATCAAAACCTGAAAGTTCAGAAAACTCCGTAATTCCTGTGATGTCTATCCCATTTGTTTGAATAGTAAAATCCATTTCTTCTTCTCCACGATTAACAGCAAAGATAACTAATTCGCTCGCTTCTTCGTTAATGACAGAGATACTTTCTAAGTATGGAACCTGTTCAAAATCTTCTGTTGCATATGTTTCGGATTCAATAATAGGTCGAAGAACTTGTCCTCTACCATAATTGGATACTTGAGCAAAGGGATAAAAAATCGTCTGCTTCCACGCTTCCCCTTTTTCATCCGTCATGATCGGAGCAATCACATTTACTAATTGGGCTAAACAAGCGATTTTCACACGGTCAGCATGTTTTAGTAAGGTAATTAATAAACAACCTAGCAAAAGTGCATCTTCAAAATTATACACATCTTCCAATAAAGGTGGCGCAATTTGCCATGGCTTTATTTTTTGATCTTGTTCATTGGAGTGGTACCAAATATTCCATTCATCAAAAGACAAATTGATGGTTTTTTTACTATGTTTTTTTGCTTTAATTGCGTCACATATCGCCACAACACCATTAATAAATTCGTCCATATCAAGGGATCGTGCTAAATAGTATTTTAAATCGTTCTTATGATTGCCATAATATTGATGTAACGATAAGTAATCAATTTGTTCATAGGCATGATCCAGTACCGTTAATTCCCAATCACCAAACGTCGGCATATGACTATGAGAACTTCCACATAGAACTAATTCAATCGATTCATCGACTAGTTTCATCGCTTTGGCTGTTTCTTCTGCTAAACGACCATATTCATCCGCTGTTTTATGACCAATTTGCCATGGACCATCCATTTCATTGCCTAAACACCATGTTTTAATCTCAAAAGGCTTTTCTTGTCCATTTTCTTTCCGCAAGTCACTCCAATAAGTCCCACCTTCAAAGTTACAATACTCCACTAAATTCCTCGCTGCATCAATTCCTCTCGTTCCTAGATTCACAGCCATGTTGATTTCGGTTTGTGTTTCTTCCGCCCACTTGGCAAATTCGTGTAGGCCAACTTCGTTTGGTTCAATTGTCCGCCAAGCTAAATCAAGTTTTTTGGGACGTTTCTCTACTGGTCCAATGCCATCTTCCCAATTATAGCCCGATAAAAAGTTCCCTCCAGGATAGCGAACAAGTGGTACATTTAGCTCTTTTACAAGTTTCATCACATCTTGACGAAATCCTGCTTCATTAGCCGTAGGGTGATTAGGTTGATAAATCCCACCATAAACCGCTCTTCCCATGTGTTCAACAAAAGAACCATACAACCTTGGATCAACTTCCGAAATTCGACTAACATTTTCAATAATCAACTTAGATTTCATAGCGACCTCCTTATGTTTATGTGTTAATTATATTACCTTTAGGAAGCGTTGTCAATAATACTATGGTTAATTATTTTTGAATTTAATATAGAATATATTAGCAATATGGTTAATCTTTGGTAACTTGATAAATTTTACTAGCACAACATTAATGTTTATGTTAATATTGATTTATCAAATGAATAAGAAGGTGATTATATGCAATTACATATTAACGATGAAGCACTTCCTGTGTATGAAGCACTAGCTAGTTCCGTTAGAATTAAAATTATTCAACTCCTTTCTAAAAATAAAATGAATGTAAAAGAACTGGCGGCTGCATTAGGTTTGAGTAGTCCTATTACAACGATGCATATTTCTAAACTAGAAAAAGCGAATATTATTAAAACTGAAAAAGTTGGTCAACAAAGAATTTCGAGTCTTAGAGTAGATAAAATCGAAATCAACTTCCCTGAAAAAATATTTAATGCTTTTGACACGAAAGAGAGTACGATCCCGATTGGTCACTATACTAAATTTTCAGTGGAACCCACTTGTGGACTGGCTACTGCCCAAAATTTCATTGGAAAAGTTGATGAACCAAAGTATTTCATGGATTCAGATCGTATGAACGCTCAGATTCTCTGGTTCACTAAAGGTTTTGTCGAATATCAAACACCAAACTTTTTAACGGAATCGGAAACATTAGAAATGATGGAAATTTCTTTAGAGATTTCATCTGAGTTTCCATTCGCGAATGATAATTGGCCCTCTGATATTTCTTTTTATCTGAACGGATTAGAAGTTGGTACCTGGACAAGTCCTGGAGATTTCGCGGATATAAGAGGGAAATTCACACCGGATTGGTATCCGGATAATCAAAATCAATACGGTCTATTAAAAACGATTCGTATTATGCATCATGGGACATATATGGACGGGGAACCGATGTCCGAATTTACAATCGATGATTTAAATAAAACAAATGCGGATTTATGGACGCTGAAAATCGAAGTAAAAGACGATGCCGAAAACATTGGTGGATGTACCCTTTTTGGTAGACAGTTTGGAAACTACGATCAAGATATCAAAATCAAATCTTACTATAGTTAACATCAACAAAAAAGTAGCGCTAGAAGAGAGAGTCTTTAGCGCTACTTTTTATTTATTTAAGCGTCAAAGCAATAGCTTGTCTCATAAACAGTTTGCACATTTTCTTCTATATAAGGTGATTTAAAATTGACTTGATTAACTGCATCAGGAAAAAATTGTGTTTCTAAGCAAAGACCACTATATTTTTGATAGTTCACACCATTTTTGCCCGCTTCTTGCTCAATAAAATTACCTGTATATAATTGTACTCCCGGAAGGTTCGTATACCCTTTTAGTGAAATTCCCGTTTGATCGCCGATTAAATGAACGAAGGCTTCTGTTTCCTGTTTCGTCTCATCAAGGACGTAATTGTGATCATAACCGCCCGTCAATTGTAATTGCTCAGCTATTTGATTGATATCTCTTCCAATTTTCTTGGATTGTTTGAAATCCATTGGCGTATTTGCCACAGGAAGAACTTCTCCTGTTGGAATTGATTTTGAGTCTTTTACTGGCGTGTAATAAGAACAATCTAATTGTAGCAAATGCTCTAAAATTGTCCCATTCGCATGGCCATTCAAATTAAAATAAGTATGGTTGGTCGGATTAAAGACTGTTTTCTTATCAGATTCTCCTGTATAAGAAATAATTAGTTCGTTTAAATCCGTCAACTGATAACTGACTTCCAGAGATAAGTTTCCAGGAAATCCTTGATCGCCGTCCGGACTAAAGAGTAAAAAGACGATTTTCTGATTCAATTCATCGACTTCTTTCACTAACCAAGGACGAGTATGATAGCCTGAAAAGCCCCCATGCAATTGATTCTCTCCTTCATTTTGATCGACCTGATAGACTTGTCCATCGATTTCAAACTTCCCTTGATCGATACGGTTGGCATTTCGTCCAATCGTCGCACCAAAGTAAACATTGTTATTATTCTCATACTGTGCTAATTGATCATAACCTAATACGACGTCTACTAATTGACCATCTTTACCAGGTACCCATAAGTGGGTTAGGACTGCACCAAAATCACTAACGGTCATTTTCATGCCATTTTTATTTTCAAACGTATACAGATAGACCGTTTTTCCACCGGTCGTGACACCAAATAGTTCTTTCTTCATTACAAAAACCTCCCGCTTTTTTAAAAAAACAGCCAAGCATCCTTTCGCTCGGCTGTTTAGCTGTTTACTTAATAGTTACATATTCTAAATTAACTAATTTTGCCCATGTTTCAATTTGATCTACTGTTAAATTCAAGGATAGAACAGTATGATGTCCACCGCCTGTTTCAATCCAAGACTTCACGCCTTGATGGAAATCTGGTTTTGGCGTCCACATGACACGCGCAACTGGTAATTTCGGAGCTTCTTCCTCTGGTTCAAATGCCTCCACTTCATTAATTAATAATTTATAATTGGTTCCAAAATCAGCCATCGATACAACAACGCCAGTCCCTGCTTTGCCATCAAATACTAAACGAGCTGGATCTGCTTTGTCCCCAATGGAAAGTGGTGAAACAACAATTTTAGGTTTATTCGCGGCTAAACTTGGATCAACTTCTAACATATGTGACTGTAAAATCGCTTCTTTCCCTGGCGTTAATTCATACGTGTAGTCTTCCATAAAACCAGTATTTTGATTTTTCGCCATAATTTTCATCATGCGATCAATCGCAGCTGTTTTCCAATCACCTTCCCCAGCAAAACCGTACCCTTCTGCCATTAAACGTTGCACCGCGAGTCCTGGAAGTTGGTCCATACCATATAAATCTTCAAAATTCGACGTAAAGGCTGTGTAACCGCCTGCTTCTAAGAAACGACGAATCCCAATTTCTTGACGCGCTTGCACTTTCACGTGTTTTTCCCAACTTGCTTGTTCATAATCTCCATAATCAAAATCGTATAACGTTTGATACTCCTCAAATAGTGCGTTTACTTCGTCCTCATCTACGGCGTCAATGACTTTTACTAAATCCCCAATCCCGTAATAATCAACTACCCAACCAAATTGAATTTGTGCTTCCACTTTGTCGCCTTCAGTAACTGCGACGTGGCGCATATTATCTCCTAAACGAGCGACTTTGATGTTAAAACTTTCTGTATACCCCACTGCTACATCCATCCAAGCAGAGATTTGTGTTTGAACAGCCTCATTTTCCCAATACCCAACGACGACTTTATTTTGCTTATTCAAGCGAGCGTTAATAAAGCCATATTCTCGGTCTCCGTGTGCTGCCTGATTCAAATTCATGAAATCCATATCAATCGTTGCCCATGGAATTTTTTCATTGTATTGTGTCGCTAAATGCAATAATGGTTTTTGTAGTAATTTCGTTCCACGAATCCACATTTTTGCTGGTGAGAAAGTATGCATCCAAGTAATCACTCCCGCTACTTCATCGCGGTAATTGGCTTCTTTCATAATCTGCGTAATCTTATCTGCCGAAACAGCCAGTTCTTCTTGTAACACAATTGGGTAGGATAACTTCCCACTACCATTCAAGCTATCGACCATTTCTTGCGCGTGGTTTTTTACTTCAGCCAACGCTTCTTCTCCATACAAATGTTGTGACCCAACAACAAACCAAAATTCTTTTTTACCGATTTCTAACATATTTTTTCTCCTCTATCACATTTATTTTTGGCCATAATAGGCATTTTCACCATGTTTACGTAAATAATGTTTATCTAAAATCGCTTGAGGTAATTCTTCAGCAAAACTATTTAGTTGGCGGGTAAATAAGTTCATTTTTGCGACTTCTTCCAGTACAACAGCATTCATTACCGCTGAATCAGCATCTTTTCCCCAGGTAAAGGGTGCGTGTCCGTGCAATAAGACGCCTGGTACTTCTAACGGTTTTAGCCCTCTCTCTTCAAAAGTTGCGACAATCAATTTACCTGTTTCTTCTTCGTAGCCACGATCAATTTCTTCTTGCTTCAAAAAGCGTGTACAAGGAACGGCACCATAAAAAGTATCCGCATGGGTTGTTCCCATC
Organism: Enterococcus aquimarinus; assembly: GCF_001885765.1. Taxonomy (GTDB): domain Bacteria; phylum Bacillota; class Bacilli; order Lactobacillales; family Enterococcaceae; genus Enterococcus_I; species Enterococcus_I aquimarinus. The sequence continues at coordinate 55,741 of NZ_JXKD01000006.1, forward strand.
GCTGGTACATCTAGTCCTGCTTGAGCCCAAATGGTCGCCCAAGTCGAATGAGTATGGACAATACCGCCAATCGTTAAGAAGTTTTTATACAAAACAGCATGAGTGGGCATATCCGATGAGGGATTCAATTCGCCTTCTACGACATTTCCATCTAGATCACAGACGACCATATCTTGGGCGCGCATAACTTGATAATCTACCCCACTAGGCTTGATGACAAATAGATTTGACTCCCGATCAATCGCGGAGACATTTCCCCATGTATACTTAATTAATCCTTGGCGTGGCAATTCCAAATTTGCTTGAAACACTTCTTCTTTTAGTTTTTCTAACAAATGATCTCCTTCTTTCTAATTAGTTAAAATACTCAATTGCGGCAGCTTCAATCGCTAAACCAGCTTCATAACGTGCCATGAATTTCTTGAAACCAAGCACCTCTTCTTCTTTCGCTGTTAACGTCACGCCTTTTGTTGCGACAAATACATGGTTTTCTAAAAACGAATCGAGTGTTTCATCCTGAGCTTCTCGAATGAGGTAACTTGCTAAAATGGCAATTCCCCAAGCACCTCCCTCACCCGCTGTTTCCATTACAGTTACCGGCGCATCCATCACTGCCGATAAGATTGTTTGACCGACTTCCGGTGTTTTAAAGATACCACCATGGCCCACAATCCGATTAATCTGTACCGCTTCTTTTTCTAAGATTTCCATGCCAATTTTCATCGCGCCAAATGCACTGTACAAGTGCATTCTGATGAAGTTCGCAAGCGTAAACGAACTCTCTGGTGAACGGACAAACAGCGGCCGTCCTTCTGACATTTTTGTAATATTCTCTCCAGAGTGGTATCCGTAAGATAATAATCCACCTCCATCAGTATCCGCTTTCAATGAATGGTTAAATAATTGACTAAATAATTCATCCATCGTCATCGATGATCCCGTTAGATCCGCCACTTCTTTAAAAAGCTTCATCCAAGAATTAATCTCTGACGTACAGTTATTCGTATGAACCATCGCGACTAAATCACCTGAAGGCGTCGTCACTAAATCAATTTCGGGATACACTTGGCTTAACTCTTTTTCTAAAACAATCATGGCAAAAGCAGAGGTTCCCGCAGAAACGTTCCCTGTCTGAGGTGCGACACTATTAGTTGCGACCATTCCCGTTCCGGCATCGCCTTCAGGAGGGCATAACGGGACGCCTGCTTTCAAAGTTCCAGAAGGGTCGAGTAATTTGACGCCTTCTTCCGTTAAGCATCCCGCATTTTCTCCTGCAAGTAATATGTTCGGTAAAAGATCTTGCAGTTTCCAAGAGAACTGATTCTTTTGAATAATCTGATTGAACTGAGTAATCATGGTTTCATCATATATTTTCTTCGTAATATCAATTGGGAACATCCCTGAGGCATCCCCAACACCTAAGACTTTTTCACCCGTTAATTTCCAATGAATGTAGCCCGCTAAGGTTGTAAAAAAGGAAATCCTTGCCACGTGTTCTTCTTGATTTAAAATTGCCTGATATAAATGGGCGATACTCCAGCGTTGCGGAATATTATAAGCAAACAAGTCCGTTAATTTTTCTTCCGCCTCACCTGTAATCGCATTGCGCCATGTTCGAAAAGGAACCAGTAATTCATCTTCCTCATCGAAAGCTAAATAACCATGCATCATCGCTGAAATTCCAATTGAGCCAATTTTCTCTAATGGAATCCCAAATTTTTGCATGACTTCCTGTGACATCTGGCGATAACTTGCTTGTAGTCCTTCCCAAACCGTCTCTAATGAATACGTCCAAATACCCTCAATCAATTGGTTTTCCCATTCAAAACTACCTGTTGCAATTGTTTGAAAATACGGATCAATCAATACAGCTTTAATGCGTGTCGATCCTAACTCAATCCCTAAACTCGTCTTTCCATCTTGAATAGCCTGCTTCATTTCAATCACTATGATGATTCCTCCTTTTTATAATGCACGAACAGATTGTCCTTCTATTAAGACTGGTTTGAAATAATAATTGGTGATAGCTTCATGTTGAATATCCTTCAGAATGTATGTTGCTGCCAACTCACCCATTGCCTCTTTCGGGTGTGAGAGTGTCGTTAGTGTGATGTTTCCTGTAATCCGAAGATTGGAATCATCATTTCCGATAATCGAAATATCATTCGGAATGGACAAACCTTTTTCGGAAAGTCCTTTGATTAAATGACTCGCAATTTCATCATTGTACGCAACGATACCCGTTATATCCGTATTTCCTTGTGCTAAACAAACGAGTAGTCCTTCGATAACACTCTCCTTCGTTTCAGTCGTATACGTCACAATATCTGCTGGACGAAATTGTAATTTCGCCTCTTCAATTGCACGGATAAATCCTTTCATTCGGTACTTACCTTGTAAATCATCAATTTTAGTAACTAACAGTAATTGCTGATGTCCTTTTTCAATCAAATGATTGGTTGCTAAATAACCTGATTGGGTATCATCGACACAAATATGTTGGACGTCAAGTTCCTCGTATAAAGCATTAATCATGAGATAAGGAATCCCTTTTTCTTTTAAGTCAACATAGTAGGATAGATTCGGATTATATTGATTACTTTTTGTTGGTTCAATGATTAAACCATCTACTTCTTGCTCCATCATTTGTTGGAGGCATTCTCGTTCCTTTTCATGATTGTTATTTGTCGTTCCGAGCAATAACGCATAACCTTGTGCACTCAGCTCTTTTTCAATCCCCCGAATAATCGACGGGAAAATATAATCAGATAAATACGTCATAATGACACCGATTGTTTTTTTGCGAGCAGGTACCGCTATTTCTTTTTTCGCAACATACGTTCCAGAACCTTTTTCCGTTCGAAGCAGTCCTTCATTCACTAAGACACCAATCGCTTGTCGAACCGTATGTCGACTAAATCCATAGGTTTCTTGTAATGTATTTTCCGAAGGGATTAACTCCCCTTCCTTATAGGTCATCTCTTCAATTTCCAACCGCAACTTGTCTGCTAGTTGTATGTATTTTGGTTTCATTTTTATTAAACCTCCAAGTTGTACGTACATATAATATAGGGCATCTCTTTCTTTTTGTCAACGTTTTCATAAAAATTCTTGCATTCGTCACTCATCCTTCCACCAAGCAAACCACAACCCAATCATCGTGATCACAACACCAAAGACTAGCAAAACACTCTCCTTCATCTTGTTCACTCACTTTCTTTTAGTTTAATCCTAATGCATCTGACACATCCGACCATTCCTTTTGATGAAAAAATCGTACTCGTTTACCCAGAGACTTTCTAGGAACGAATACGATTTTTTGTGATGTTACCAAAAATCCGAAAAATCTTCTTTTAATTCTAAACTAAAGACACCAAATTCTACGCCATGCGTGATTTCTTCTTTTACTTCTTTTAACTCTTTTGGACTGATGACCTTCGCTACTGCTAAAAATTCATATAACTTCTTAAGCGAGGCGCCCATCCGTTTGATTTCTGCTTCACTGACGCCTAAAATTTTAAGCGGACAAAAATCACTGATAAACGCATTCGCATCTCTTAAATCCGTCACCACCGTGCGAATGCTGGAATAGACAAGAAATCCGTTCATATAAAAGGCCGCATTCGAGCGATGGCGCTGAACAACCTTTTTACTTAGCCCTAGACCGTCGCTCAAATAGTGACTAAAAGCTTCTAGCACTTGTTCATTATTTTCGATAACTTGCTGGCTAATATCTTCATATCCAGTAAACCAGTCTTCTTCTTTTTCATATTTCTTCCAAGTAGAAAAAGGCTGCCAAGTCACCTCCACTTGAATTTCTTCTTTTTTCTTAGGCTCAGGTAAGAGACTTTCATCCACTGGCAAACATACTAATGGTTGGCTAAAAGCTTCTTTTAAGGCTAAATCTGAAAAACGGAGTGGTAAACTTTGGACAGGGATCTCTGCCAACCATTTCATCAGTGGTTTTTGAATCCGTTGGCTGACATCAATCGGCACTACCGTAGCCATTTGGACAAACATCGTCGTGACACTGGTTACTTGCCGGTTGAATCCACCATTAACTTCTATTTCGCCTGCAAGTGCCAGATAACGCTGAATCTCATCCTCCGAGATCCCTCCAAGTTTGAATGCCGCTTGAATACCTGCAACAATCGCTTCGGCTAACATCGCTTTATTTTTCGCATTCACATCATATATGACGACGGGTGTAAGCGTCAAATCATTGACTAAGACTAAGATTTTTTTTCGATTGACATTAAAGTAGTTCGCATGCCAAGAAAAGAAGGGATTCGTTAACGAAAAGGCTTTAGCCTGACGAGTATCTTGAACCTTTGGAATCGCTGAAAAAAGTGGTTGTGTTTTCTTTGTTGGATTAATAATCATCGCGTACTCCTTCCTAACCTTATTTTTGTCATCATACCTTATCTTAGTTGAAAAATAAATACGTATTCGTTATAACTCCCCCATGATTTTCGGTTCTGCCACAAAGGTTAAGGATGTTACTTCGCCCCCTTCTGTTTCAAAAACAGTGATGACATTTTTTCCTTTTTGTAATAAATCGTAAGGAATGTATAACGTATAATACGGGCCAATCTCCCAGTATCGTCCAACATTGAAGCCATTTACAAAGATACAGCCCTTACCTAAGTCACGCATATCTAAAAATGTATCTTGCGGTTCTTCTGTTATTTCCCATTCAAATTGATAAAACGCCGGCGTCTTCTCGTGCCATTCTTTTGAAAAATCAATGCCTGTATCCGTTTCTAGCGGCAGGGAGTAATGGTTGATTTGTGGTAAAAAGAAGTTTTCTTGTCGAATCCCACCACGAATCCCTTTTGATTGGCGCGCAGAGGTTAAATACAACCCGTAGTTCGTCCGTCCTTGATTTTCCACCAGCACGCGAATTTGGTCTGTAGTAGCAAGATTTGGAATCATAAAGCGCTCGCCAATTTCCTCGTTCATCTGAGTCGTGATAAGCTGGTTGTTATGAAAGACTTGGACGCGATCATTGGCCTCGACAATTTCAAAGTGATAATCCCCTGCAATCAATGGTTGCGTCGTTTCATAGAGAATATAACCATGATTTTGCCCGAGTGCTTCCATCGGTTTCGTGACATCATGCACTTCCGAAGTCGCCACGGTCGCTACTGTTTCAAATAACGATACTTTACGTTGACAATCAATTGCGCCATAAGAGGTCGTTTTGGAAATAATTGGTTCGGGGAAGATTTTGTCTGGATAGAAATCCTGAATGACTTCACGAAAGGCGTAATACTTCTCGGTGGGATTCCCGTATTCATTTAACGGTGCATCGTAGTCATAAGAAGTGACTTGCGGCTTGTAGCCATCTTCTCGTGATTCATTTGCCCCATTCCAAAAGGCAAAATTAGTCCCTCCATGGAACATATAGAAATTTACACTACCGAGTTCTAGAATTTCTCGTAAAGCCGTAGCTGTTTCTGCCGGATCACGACGAATCACCGGTTCTCCCCAATTGCTAAACCAACCATCCCAAAACTCCATACACATCAGCGGTTTCTTTTGATTGTACTTTTCCATTATACGAGCCAACGCGGCAAAATTCGATTGCGCTCCAGAACCAAAATTGGCCGTCGGAAGTACATCCTCAGCCATCATCGACCCTGCTTCTAATAAGGGATCCCATCCCCCATCGGACGTGAATAACGGAACTTCTATCCCATACTTGATTAAGATTTCCCGGTTGAGACGTAAATACTCTTGATCACTGGCATAAGAACCGTATTCATTTTCGACTTGAATCATAATGACATTCCCACCACGTGTGCATTGATATGGTGCAATTCGAGGGATTAACTCTTTGTAATAACGATCGACTGCCGCTAGATATGCGGGATCTTGGCTTCGAACACGCGAACACGAAGTCAGTAACCACGCAGGGAGCCCCCCAAAGTCCCACTCGGCACAAATATAAGGTGATGGACGTAAGATAACGGCTAGTCCCATTTCACTGGCCATCTCGATAAATTTTGGTAAATTAGCAATCCCCTCAAAATGAAATACGCCTGGTTTTGGTTCATGCAAATTCCACGGCACGTATGTTTCGACTGTATTGGCGCCCATCGCTTTTAAATTATGCAAGCTTTGCGCCCATTTTCCGGGTGTTACTCGGTAGTAGTGGATGGCTCCTGAGATAATCTTCTCCGCTTTCCCATCAAAATAAAATGCCTCTTTGATTTCAAATTGCATTGTTTTCCCTCACTTTATTATTTAATTGGTGTTCAAAATTCATTAATATAAATCGCTTTCATTTTTATAAATTACTTTGACACTTATTTTATTGGTATATACTATTTCAAAAGTATAACGGGTATCTTAAAAGGATACAAGGTATTTTGTGAGACCGTTCATTTTTCATACAAAAACCCGGTTATCTGTTTTACTGAAACAGATAATCGGGTTCGTTATTTTCTTATCTCTGATAAACAAATTCCCCGTCCATCATCGTGGCACGGACTTGTGTTTTAAGAATCTCTTCTTCCGAGCATTCTAAAATATTTTGTGACAAGACGCAAAGATCGGCTTTTAGCCCAACACGAAGCTCTCCGATATCTTGACGACTCAACGCTTGGGCCGCGCCTTTCGTATGAGCATACAATGCTTCAGCAATCGGTAGCACTTCTGTTGGCATTAAGCGTTCTACTGGCACCCCACTTTTTTCTCTTCGGGCGACCGCATAATAAATCGATTCTAGGGGTGTGACACCTACAACAACGGGCGTATCCGTTCCAAAGGCAAGTTTGCCACCGTAATCTAAGAATGAGCGGAAAGGGAACATTCCTTTCGCACGCTCGCTACCAACCTCTTCATCTAAGGTGTCGTAACCGACAAGTAAATGGCTCGGTTGGACCGAAAGAACAAGTTGTTCCTGATTGATAGCGGATAGATCTTTAGAATCCATCACTTCTAAATGCTCAAGCGTATTAAATTTGCCTGGTGGTAACGGGTAGCGCTGCTGGCTTTCCTTAAAATAACCTAACGCTTGATGAATCGCCTGATCCCCAATCGTATGGATGCGCATCGGCCACCCTTGTTGATTGGCTGATAGTATCAAGGTTCGCATCTGTTCAATCGGAATCAAAGGAGCCCCAATATCGCCTTCATAATACGGCGTTTCATAGCTTTCTTTTAAAAATGCGGTATGCGTACTCGTGACCCCATCAAAAAATTGCTTCACGCCACCCATCTGAACTTTCTCTGAATGATACGTTTTTTCGATTTCGTGCAGAGCAGTAATATCGGAGCGCATCGCTGGATAAAACACCGCGCGAACGGTCGCTGCATCTTCGACTTCTTGATAAATGTTAGGATAGACGAGATCATCCCAACTTTCTCCAGTTAAGGCCACATCGCCCACCGTCGTAATTCCTAGCGCATTTAGACGATGCATATAGTGAATATAAGCTTCAGGTGCTTCATCTTGATAGACGTTTAAAATATGAGCCAAATAATGAATTGCCACGGCTTCTAAAAAACAACCCGTTAACTGACCGTCTTCCATGATCGCTTCTCCGCTCATACCTTGTGGAAGATTATCGGGCGTTATGCCTAAAGCCTCAAGCGCCGATGAATTTAACCAAATGCTATGGGCGTCTCCTGCGATTAACAATACCGGCGTCTCACGACAATAACGATCAAGTGAGGCCTTCGTCGGATAGACCATCTGCCCAAAGTCACTTCCAAACCAACCAATCCCTATTTTCCAACCATGAATCGTTGGTAAATCCACGACTTGCTGGGCAAACATTTCTTCGCTGTCTCCTTGGAGATGGGTAATTTTTCCACTTTCGAGAAGCGCGGATAAGAAGAAATGAACATGACAGTCAATGAAACTCGGTATGATCATTTGCTCCCCGTAATCAAGCACTTCCTCGTCAACAGGAAGCGCTGAAAGCGGACCGATTGCGACAATTTTGTCATCTTGGATTTGGAGATAGCCTGCAAAAGTTGTTTTCATTTGCGTATCAAAAATCGCTTGCGAAATTAAAATCATGTTCTACAACCCCATCTTCCATTCTAAGAATAAATCGTTATACAGTTCCAGCGTTTCTTGACCTAAGTATTCGTAATGTTCCATTTGCGCTAACGCGGTTTCACTTGGATAAAAAACCTCATCTTCTGTGAGTTCTTTCGGAAGTAAGGCCTTTGCCCCTTCATGCGGTGTGGCATAGCCAACGTATTCCGCATTTTGCTTCGCATTTTCAGTTCGTAACATAAAATTGATAAAGGCATAGGCACCGTCCAGATTTTTCACGGTTCGAGGAATCGCAAAATTATCCGTCCAAATCACACCCCCGTCTTCTGGGACGACATACTTAATCGCAGGATTTTCAGCCATCACATAAGCGGCATCCCCGGAATAACCCAGACCAATTGGCGCATCTCCTTGAATCATTAAGGTTTTTATTTCATCTGTTAAAACCGCTTGAACATTTGGCCGCAATGTATCTAATTTCTCAATGGTTGCCTCGACTTTTTCTCGATTTTTTTCATTCAAAGAAATTCCCATCGACTGCATACTAATCCCCATGGTTTCACGCGAACCATCAATCACTAAGAGTTTATTTTTAAAACGCGGGTGCCATAAATCATCCCACCGTTGAACATCTTTTACGTCTACTTGTTCCGTATTGACCATTAGTCCCAACGTTCCCCAAAAATAAGGCAAGGAATACTGATTATTCGGATCAAACGATTGGTTCATTAAAAACGACGAAAGCTGTTCCATCCCTTCAATCTTCTGATGATCTAAAGGAATCAATAACTCATTTTCCAACATTCTGGGAATAATCGACTCACTTGGAAAAACCAAATCATACGACGTGCCACCTTGTTTAATTTTCGTTTCCATTCCTTCATTTGAATCAAAGGTGCTATAGATGACATGATAGCCCGATTCTTGTTCAAATTTTGCAATTAACTCCGGATCAATATATTCGCCCCAATTAAAAATCGTAAGGGTTTGTTTTGTGTCTCCTGCTGCCTCTTCACTACTACTCGTCGCCTGTGCTTGTTGAATCCACAGTCGCGTCCCAAATAACACCGCCAATAACAGTGTAATGCCTCCAAAAAAAATACCTAATCGTTTCACTTCATGTATCCCTACTTTCCAAAAGAATTTCCTTGCAAATCATACTCAATTTGAGTCAAAAACGCAATGATTTATTTTTTGAATAGAAACATCTTTTATGTCTTTGTAAATCAGGGGACTTCTAATCATCCTATCGACGTTCAATCATCGATATTTTTCTTTTCCTTCCAAAAAAATAGGTCATTGTCTTTTTTGACAACCACCTATTTTTCTCGCTATCTACTTAATCTTCTGTCGAGCTTAAATATTGGAACAATCGATGATCAATTGGCTCCGTAAAACTTAAGTTCATTTGGACGACACTTTGTTTTTTGCCATCTTTTGTCGGTTTTTCGACTTGTTTAATCGTTTCTATCACGGGACGTACTTCCCCTAAATAATAAAAATCCGTCCCCTCATCATTGGATTTTTGTGCAAAGACATAGATATTCCAATCGATTGGATTTTGTAAAATTTTGACTTCGGGCGAGTGAATGGTCCGAGGTGATTTCGTAAAATAATGCAAGGTCTGGGCATCCAAAAGTTCATCTTCATACGCCATTAACGCGCCTTTGAAATCTTCGTCTTTTTTTAACGTTACAAACACAACGAATTGCCCATCTTTATAAGTATAGCCGCCAATATTTTGATCGACCATTTGTTCTTTCCAGTTTAATAGACGAATGGTATCTCGACGACGATATTTTTTATACCGGGTGAGCGGCATATCGGTTCTATATGCTTTTGATTTTTCAAAAGCGACTGCCAGACTATCTTTTAGTAACTCGACAAAGTAAGGATTATTTAGTGCTTGACGCAATCCATTAGTGATTGTCAGGATTTCCCCTTCTTGGGTTAGGAATGCACCACCGTCATAACTCTTACGTTGTCCACCGACATAAAAGCTAAGACTCAATGTTGCAAAGACCGAGTCAATGGTTGCCTGGTCATACGCTAAATCATACCCCGTAAATAATTCCACTAATTCTTCGTGCGTAAAATTCACTTTTCCATGAATCATTTGATGAATGAGCAGTAATTCATGCTGACGATATCCCGGCAATAACTCCCGCCCAAAAAACTTAAGCAATTGTCCTTCATTCTTAGTTAATTCACTCTCGGTTTCTTTTATCTTTGTCAGAAATTCATGATAATGTTCGAATTTATTGGCTAATACAAGTGGATCGAGGACGCCTTGCTCTTGGAAATCAAACAGATAAGGAGTACGATTGAGACGATTTTTGACTTCTTGATAAATCCTCCTAAGTTCGACCATCGAATCCATCTTCGCCCGATCAATCGATTGAAAGATTCGTTCTTTCGCAATCGATTCGAAATTAATCGATGAGACGCCACTAATATAATTCGTCTCAAACGTTTTTTGCCGTAAATTATTTTTATTACGCGTAATGTCACCAGACAAAGACATTGGAATCATATAATTATTTTTATAGTTGCCAATAAAATCGATAATCGTTACAAATTCTTTCGACGGATCTTTTCGTAACCCACGCCCGAGTTGTTGAATAAAAATAATACTCGATTCTGTATTGCGTAATAAAATAACTTGATTAATTTTCGGAATATCGATTCCTTCATTAAAAATATCCACCGTAAAAATGTAATTGATTTCGCCTCGTTCTAACTGTGCGATTACGCGCTCTCGCTCCTCTACCGAGTGTTCTCCCGTTAAATACGCTGCTGGAATGCCTTCACGTAAAAATAAGCCTGCGAGTGTTTTGGCTTCTTCTTTGCGACTACAAAAAACAAGACCTCTTGGTTCATTATGCGAACAGCCATAATAGCGAATTTTTTCTAGTAGAAAATGGAGACGTTCGTGCGTCACTAATGCCTGCAATTCACTTGTTTCTGAAATCACACCTTGCGCTGTCTCATAATCGGTGACACCAAAATAATGAAAAGGACACAAAAAATCTTCTTCCAGTGCCTCTTGCAAACGAATTTCATAAGCAATATTGTAATCAAATAAACCAAAAATATTATACCCATCTGTCCGTTCAGGCGTCGCTGTCATTCCCAATAAAAAAGCAGGTTCAAAATAGTTTAAGAGTTTCAAATAGCTTTGTGCACCGGCTTTATGGACTTCATCCACTAATATATAGTCAAAATAATCTTTTGCAAATCGTTCATGATGCGCTTCTTTAGAGATTGTTTGGATCGTCGCAAAAAGGTACTTTGCCTCTGTTTCTTTTTTGTTTCCAGATAACACCCCGTAATCAGACGCCGCACCACCCATTACCTTTTGAAAAGAAGCCATCGCACTGTTCAATATTTGTTCCCGATGAACCACAAACAGCATGCGCTTAGGTTTTGCTTGTAACACATCAAACGCACCGAGATAGGTTTTTCCCGTTCCAGTAGCTGAAATGATTAAGCCTTTTTTCTCCCCTGAAACACGTAACTCGCTTAATTTTTTTAACGCCGCTTGTTGCATCTTGTTCGGGGTGATGTAGGGACTTAAATCATTTTTAAGTATCAGATCTTCATGCGTAAACAGCATCGGTTGATACGTCTGAGCATAATTCATGATCCAGTCTGGTGTTAATGGCTCAGCCTCAGCCCACTCATTTTTCATATTTTCACGAATTTGATGAATCATCTCCCCGTGATCATACGAAGTCAGGCGGACATTCCACTCATAATTTACTTTTAAGGCATTCATCGTTAAGTTTGAACTGCCTATAATAAATGACTGATAATCTTCTTGCGTAAATAGGTAACCCTTTGCATGAAAACCAGGTTTCCCGGAAATCCGTACTTCTAAATTCGGAATCGCTAATAATGACGTAAAAACATCTGGATGGTTAAAATTCAAATAGGTTGAGGTAATTAACCGTCCTTTAACCCCTTGACGGTCTAGATCCGCAAGATGCGTTTTTAGCGCATTCAATCCCCCTTGCGTCACAAAAGCAATGGAAAAGAAAAATTCTTGACAAGTATCTAACTCATTTTGTAACACATTTAAGAAGTATTCTTTTTTCTCAGGTTGATTGATGATAATTTGGGGATCATATTTAGAGCCTCGTAAAGAACGATTCATAAATGCTTTTTGTAATGCTCTTTCCATGACATTCATCGCTTCACATCCTGACTCATCTGTTTCATTAGCTTTTCCACGGCCGGAATATCTGCCGGTGCCCACTCGAGCGAAGCAAGTTCAGAAGGCTTTAGCCACTGAATAGCCGTATGTTCTGTTAACTGTGGCGTGCCATTTGTTAACGTACAAAGAAATGTCGTTAAGTTCACTTGCCCAAAATCATATTCATAAGACGTCTGTTCAAAATACGTTTTCGCGACCGCAACTTTGATTCGTAACTCCTCAACGAGTTCACGCTCTAAAGCTTCGCGTGGCGTTTCACCCTCTTCTATTTTCCCACCCGGAAATTCCCATAAGGAGGCGAGTGCTTTGGTATTCCCTCGTTGAGCACATAAAATTTTTTCGTCTTTGATAATAATCGCACCCACAACATTGATTTCTTTTTTCATGGACTCCTCCGATTTCACAATTGTTTCTTCCAGTATAGGACACCTATTGCCTTTATAAAAGATCTCTCGCAAAAAAAGCTTAGAAAAAAAGGAATAAATACCTCTTTCTAAGCTTTTATGATTCACATGGCTCTTTTATTGTATCGAAAAAAAGAACCATCTTGATATTGTGCTTACGCCATTTTGCTCTTGCGACCAATCGCATCAGCCACCATGATAGCTGATTTCACACTAGCTACATCAATTGGAAATGGCATGGAATGGATGGACTCTTCTGGAATACACGCTTTTTCTGCGACGCTCGTTAATTGTTCATCCGTGATGTGTTTGACGCCTAAATCCTCTAAACAAACCGGTAAGCCAATCGAATTAGCAAAAGTTAAGACCTCTTCTAATTCTTGTGTAGGCGCATTTTCAAGTACTAATTGGCAGATCACACTAAAGGCTACTTTCTCACCATGCGTTGCGCCATGCGCCTCGTGTAAAACGGTCAAACCATCATGAATCGCATGCACCGCCGCTAAGCCACCACTTTCAAATCCCAGACCGGATAGTAAAATATTGGCTTCAATAATATTTTCTAAGGCAGGCGTTACGACATTTAAATCGGATGCTTCTTTGGCTTTTAACCCATCTTCTAATAGCGTTTCATAACATAATTTTGCAAGTGCTAAGGCCGTATTGGTACTTTTTGCGGGTGGACAAACGCCTTCTCGCGCGCCGCATGGTAAACCGGCATTCACATTCGCATACGCTCTAGTTGTGGCACGTGCTTCAAAATAAGTCGACAAGGCATCGCCCATTCCTGAAACTAAAAAGCGGGTAGGTGCTTGCGCAATAATCGTCGTATCAATCAAGACCACCGAAGGACTTTGCATAAAGTAGGCATAATCATCAAATTCACCCTCTTCGGTATATAAGACTGCCGAATGACTCGTTGGCGCATCTGTCGCGACAATCGTTGGTACGATAATTAAATTTTTCCCTTCCGCAACGACTTTTGACGTATCAATCGCTTTTCCACCACCTAAACCAATCACACATTCACACTGCTCTTTTTTCGCTAACTCTTGTAGTCTTTTCGCTTCGACGCGTGACGCTTCCCCGTGGAAATTCGTTTCAATAAATTCAATACCAAAGGTTTCAGCTGTTTTTTCTAATTTTTCTCGGACGCGATTGACGTCTTCTTGATTGGCAATTAATAGTGCTTTTTTCCCAAACGTTTTAACGAAATAACCTAAATTTAGTAACTCATCTTCCCCTTGCACGTATTTCGTCGGTGCGATAAATGCTTTTCTCATCGTCATTCTCCTATCTATTTGATGTATTTATTTGCGAAAATCCTATTTTTATTTAATTTTAAGGGCGATTAGTTGTTCTAAAATAACCGATTCTTCTGCGTCTATTTGAAGGAGGGTTGCGGCAGTATACGCGCTCTCCACCAAAGCTGTATCGAAAATGTGTATCGTCTTTTCACTCATTTCACTGGCCATTTCTAAGTTCATCTTGGCACTTCCTAAATCATAAAAAGCATAGATTGTTTCTGCAGGTAACGCTTCAATTGCTTCTAAAATCGCATCAAACGACGTCCCGACTTCGCCATCTTCTAATCCTGCAGCTACGGCAATCGGAACATCCTTCGCGGCTTCTTCCATGAGACGTTTGACCCCAATCCCAATCTCGTGGATATGGGAAACAATCATAATCCCTCTACTCATCAAATACACCCGCTTCCATAAACGATTCAAATAACAATTGACTAGAAGCTGCACCTGGATCAATATGTCCAATCGAACGCTCCCCTAAATAAGAAGCTCTGCCTTTTTTCGCTTCCATGTCTTTCGTTCGTTCCACAAATGCCACTAAGTCTTCCTTCGTTAATTTTCCTTGTTGCATTTTTTCAATTGCTGGAAACCATAAGTCAATCATCGTTTTTTCGTCTTCGCTACTCTTGCCCCGATTTTTAATGCCCGCTAGACCTTCTGTGAGAATTTGACAGGTATCCTCTGTTGTCTGTGACGCTTTGGACATTTGTAACATCGCCGTACCGTATAACGGACCCGACGCACCGCCTACTTTACTAATTAAATTCATGGCCGCAACTTTGAACAATTCCGGAACCGTTTCTGGCTGCTTTTCTTCAATGCCTTGAATCACTGCCGTCATCCCGCGAGACATATTATTCCCATGATCACCATCTCCGATTGCTTGATCGAGTTCACTTAATTGATTTTTTTGTTGCTCGATTTTCTCGTGAAAAAGATAAAAACTTTTTGTCAGATTCTCTGTTGTAAACATATTTTTCCTCCTTACCAAGCGACTGTCGTGACGGGTTGATTTAAATAGTCTAACCAGTCCGCAGATTTGATTTCTAATAACGTCAACGAAACGCCCGCCATATCAATAGCCGTCATCAAGTCTCCTACTTTTGAAAATACTATTTCGACTTCTTTTGCCCCTAATTGAGTGGCAACATCATTGAAGAAGACATATTGTTCCATTAAAGGCGTACTGCCTAATCCATTAACTAAGACTGCATATTGTTTGCCTTTTGTCAGAGGAGTGACCGCTTCTAATCGCGTCAGCATCTCTTCAACAATTTCGTTTGAAGTGAGCATTTTTTGTTTGCTGTAACCCGGTTCTCCGTGGATACCCACGCCAAATTCCAACTCATCTTCCTCAAGTAAAAAGCCAGGTTTCCCAACTTCTGGAACTGTAGCACCGCTCAAAGCCACACCAATCGTATGAATCGTTGGAATGAGTTCCTCTGCTAGCACCACTAACTCGCTTAGTGATTTTCCTTCGCGCGCTGCAGCCCCTAGAATTTTATGAACCAAAATTGTCCCCGCCACGCCACGTTTCCCTTGAGTATACGTACTATCTTCGACGGCGATGTCATCATCTACGACTACCATTTCGACAGCGATTTCTTCCATTTCCGCAATTTCTTTGGCCATTTCAAAATTCATAATGTCGCCAGCATAATTTTTGACAATCAACAAGACTCCCTGACCGCTATCGACTGCTTTAATTCCCTCTAAAATTTGATCAGGTGTTGGCGATGTAAAAATTTGCCCACAAACTGCCGCTTGAAGCATCCCATCACCTACAAATCCAGCATGGGCAGGCTCATGTCCACTCCCTCCTCCACTAACCAGTCCAACTTGATTCGGTATTTTTCGACTGACAATGACCGATGTTTCAGGAATCCTTTTAATTAACATTTGATTGACGGTGGTAAAACCTTGCAGCATTTCTTCTAACACGTTACCCGCTTCATTAATTATTTTTTTCAATTTTTTTGTCCTCCTGTCATCACACTATTGTTCTAATTAAAAACAGCGCTTTCTTTTTTATTTGTTTAAAAATAAGAGAACAAGTATTATTCCACCGATTTACATTCAGTATCTATACTTATTCCCTCTTATTTAATATCTTTCGACGTTGATTTGATTAAATAGTTCCTTAAAATTAGCGTAATTAATCCAGCCCGTTTTTCGTTCTTGCGCGTTTAACATCCCAGCTGTCATACCTGTTTTTAAGATCGAAATGTCATCGAGTTTTTGTTGTATCCCATACGCAAGTCCTGCAATCGTGGCATCGCCCGATCCAACAGGGTTAATCGTTTCGATTTTAGGAATGGTGACGCGATAAAACATATCATGATGTTTAGCGATTGCTCCTTGACTACCTAGGGAGACCACAATCCATTCAATTCCAGCAAATTGTTCCTCTGATAATACCGATCTCAAATCTGACACCGTTAGTGAACGACCAATTAGTGCCTGGATTTCACTTAAATTAGGTTTGATTAAAAATGGTTTAACCATTCCTGAAAGACAATCAGTTAGACTTTGTCCGGATGTGTCTAACAGTGTCGGAATCCCATTACTCTTTTGAATGAGTTGTTGGTAAAAATCACTGGCTAACCCTTTAGGTAAACTTCCAGATAGCGTCAAAACATCTGCATCTTTTATGATTTTTTCGAATTGCGCTAAAAAAGATGCAGCTTCTTGCGCTGTAATTTCTGGTCCAGCTTCCAGTAATTCGGTTTGCTTACCGTCATCATGTAAAATCGCAATCGAATTTCTCGTTTCACTGGCAATTGGATAAAACGCATGGGAAATATTGGCATCATCGAGCTGATCCGTAATATACTTCCCGATATTGCCACCGATTAATCCAGTAGCTAATACTTGCGCGTTCATTTGATGTAAGACTCGTGTCACATTCAAACCTTTACCACCTGCAGTCTTTTCAACTTGTGGCACACGATTAACGTCATCTAAAACGAGATGTGAGACTGAATATGCCATGTCTAAAGAGGGATTCATCGTCACCGTTACAATCATTTTTTCCACCTACATTTTCTCTGTTTTTTCAAACCCGTAAATTCTGTCACCCTCATTAACACAAGTCTTTTTCATAAACATAATCATCCATTATATACCCTTGCCCAATCGGATTTTTACATGCAGCGACTTGTTTAAACCCACGATGCTCATAAACCGCAATCGCGCGTGTATTGGCTTTGTTGACATTAAGTCTTAATGTTTTCCCAGCTGCTAATGTCTCAAACCATTGAAAGACTTGAGAAGCATACCCTTTTCCACGAGTGGATTGTTTTAAGTATAATTTGCTGATATATAAACTTTTGGGTTCTTCACGATAGGCGGTATAGCCTATCGGTGTTTGATTTTCATATAAAATAAAATAGCGATCGCCATTTTGGATATCTTCTTGAATATTTTTTAACGACTGAAAGGTTGCTAACATGTACCGTACTTGGTCTTCCCCAATAATGGAAAGATACGTTTCTGGCCATATTTCTTTTACTAATTGATCCACAATCTGTGTCTCTTCAATCGTTTCGACTAATTTTATGCTAAAAATAATCTTCCCTACTTTCTCTTAATTTAAGGTTAATTGATCGATTTTTTGCAATTCTTCTGGTGAAAAAGTGACCTGTTTCAACGCGTTCAAATTCTTCTCTAATTGAGAAACTTTGGACGCCCCAATCAATACACTACTTACAACGTCATGACGTAAGTTCCACGCCAGTGCCATCTCGGCTAACGTTTGGCCTCTCTCAAGTGCCAGCTCATTTAATCCGCGAACGGTAGCTAAGGTATCCGCCACTTTCTCTTCAGATAAGAAGGGACTATTGATACTCGCCGCACGAGAATCTTCTGGAATCCCATTTAAATAACGATCGGTTAATAGTCCTTGTGCTAATGGTGAAAAAGTAATCGCACCAATGCCTTCTTTTTCGAGTACCATAAATAAAGCCTCTTCCGGTGTTCTTTCTAATAAATTAAATTTTTGTTGATGAATAATAAAAGGGGTTTTTTGTTCTTTTAGAAGACGCGTCATCGCTAAAGTCGTCGCGGCTGAATAATTAGAAATGCCGATATATAGGGCTTTTCCTTGTCTAACTAATAAATCAAGCGCATGGGCAGTTTCTTCTAAAGGAGTATTTGGATCTGGTCGATGATGGTAAAAGATATCCACATAATCAAGTCCTAGGCGCGTTAAACTCTGGTCGCAACTGGCAACAATACTTTTCTTTGATCCCCATTCGCCATAAGGTCCTGGCCACATATAGTAACCCGCTTTTGATGAGATAATCATCTCATCACGATAAGACGCGAGCTCTTCTTTCAAAATCCGACCAAAGTTTCGCTCTGCAGAACCTGCTGGAGGACCATAGTTATTGGCTAAATCAAAATGCGTAATGCCTGAATCAAACGCCTTAAAAATCAAGTCTTTTTGATTCGATAACGGGTCTACATCGCCAAAATTATGCCACAATCCTAACGAGACACTTGGTAACTTTAAGCCGGATTTCCCAACCGAACGGTACGACATTTCTTCATAACGTTTACTGTTTGCTTGATACATGCTGCCACCTCTTTCATAGACTTTCTTCTAGTATAATCCTTCCAGTACGAACTTAAAAGGCTATTTCCACATTTATTGAAACCGTTATCTTAATTTTATCACTTTGGCTTCGATTTAGATTATGCTATTCTTATGTAAAGGAGGGTTTCTATGAACTATTATGATCAACATCTGCATACCTTTTTATCATTTGATTCCGAAGAAACATTTGAACATTATTTAGAGCATCGGCCAACTTTTTTGGTGGCGACAGATCATTTTGATTTAGCGAATGCCGGAACGGGCTTTAAAGATGATATTCCCAACTATCACCAGTTGAGTGAAAAAATCAATCAGCTACAACCACAAACAGCGACTACCATCTTAAAAGGCATCGAAATCGGCGTTGTACCCGGCCAAGAAAGCATGATTATGGACTATTTAGCAACGCATCCGTATGATTTAAAATTAGTTAGTATTCATCAAAATGGTCGTTTTGATTATATGGATGATCAAGTGTTAACGATGGATAAATTTAAAGTCGCGACGATGTATTTTGATCAAATGTTGCAAGTATTGAAATCGTTCCCAGATGGTCATATCTTGACTCATTTTGAATATGGTCTACGACGCTTTGATTTTTCGGCGCAAGAACTCGAAGAACATTTTGAAGCGACGTTACGTCAAATTTTTGAACTCGTCATTCAGCGTGAACTCGCTTTTGAAGTAAATGCAAAAAGTTTTGGACGTTATCGAAATGCCCCACTTTATGAATATGCGATCCCGCTCTATCAAAGTTTGGGTGGAAAACTGTTTACACTTGGTTCCGATGCCCATGTCGCGCAAGATTATCGTTTGCTTTTCCCAGAAATGAGCCAATTACTACGCAAATTTGACGTGAATCAACTCGTTGTTTTCCAAGGAAATGAACGGTATCTGACTGATTTACCACACTAATTTAGTGTTTCACGTGAAACAAGCGATAAGACCACTCAGCGAATGCGAAGTGGTCTTTTTATTAGGCGATTTGATAATAATCAATCAGCGCTTTTACCGCTTTAAAAGCTTGAGTAGCCGCTAAATCGAGGGTATCAGTAAACGTATCCGGTGCCTTTTCTCCGACATGGTCAGAAATCCCCCGTAAATTAATCACTGGAATGTCATAAAAGTGAGCGATTTGCGCAATCGCGGCACTTTCCATATCAGACGCGATAATTTCTGGGAATTTTTGACGAATTGCGGCTACTGACGTTTGATCACTCATGAAAGAGTCGGCTGTGACAATCAATCCTTGATGAGCAGGAATTGTCGCTTGTGCTAGGACAGTTTCAATGACTTGTAACCATTTCGGAGCCACTGGATAGCCAGCTGGCATTTGTGGAACTTGCCCAAAAGCGTAGTCAAATCCGGTCGCATCGACATCACTATAAATAAATTGATTCGTATAAACAACATCGCCTAACGCAAAATCTTTGCGAAAGGAACCGGTCGATCCCGTATTAATCATTAAGTCTGGTTGGACTTTCTCACACAGCCAAGCACTGGTAGCCGCTGCATTGGCTTTTCCGATTCCAGATTGAACTAAAAAGAGTTGTGGGTTGACGGCCTCAATCTTCGTTTTCCCTTTCTCCCAAAGGATTGTACTGGAAAACACTTCACGAAAAGGCGCTAATTCTTCTGCCATGGCCGCAACAATTGCGATTTTCACATTAATTCCCCCAAATTTCTTCAATTGGTATTTGAACCTGAACTTTTGTCCCATCAAACTTTTCTTCAATGAAGGCTTGGACTTCTGGATCATGGTATAACTCGCCTAATACTTGTAATTCTTCCTCTTCGGCGCGCTCTTCTTTCACCACAATGATATTGACTGTTGCCCGTAAAGCCGTATCTGCTTCTTCGTGGAAAATAGAATCCGTCAAAACGTTCAACCCACCTTCTAAAGCAATGGTGTTACTGATGAGGACTAAATCGACATCGGGTAAAATACGAGGTCCGGTCAAATCATCAATCAGCGTGAATTGGAGATTTTTAGGATTTTCAATCACATCATCCGGTGTGCCAATCCCATCATCAAAATCGTCTTTTAGTTTAATTAACCCGGCTGTTTCAAGTAAACGTAACCCCCGCGTCGTATTGGAAGGATTATCGGCTAGCGCTACGGTTGCACCTTCGGTAATGTCATCAATCGATTGAAACTTTTCAGAATAAATCCCTAATGGTTCGACATATGTTGCCGCAATCGGCACGAGTTTTTCTGGGCTTTCAGCATTAAAGCTTTCTAAATAACCAATCGATTGAAAAGCATTCGCATCCACATCACCATCAACCGTTGCCGTATTGGTAATCGGACCGCCCGTAATTTCTTTGACTTCAATCGTGACGCCCGCTTTTTTCGCGGCTTCGGAGTCGGCAATAAATTGCCAAATTTCAGCATCGGAACCGACCGAACCCACGACAATTGGCTCTGAGGACGTTGCTTGCGTACTTTCTGTACTTTGAGGTGTCGCAGCTTGTGAATCCGATCCACACGCACTTAATGCTAAGACACTTGCTAATAGTAAGATACTTCCCAATCGTTTATTCATTTAACATTCTCCTTTTTTCGTTCAAACTCCCCAACAAATACATTTTTTTTCGCTTGATGCCGTCAAACGCTTTTCTTAGTGCATCGTCATGCCACCTGTGACATTTAGCGCTTGTCCTGTCATATAACTCGCCAACGGACTGGCCAAAAACAACACCACATTGGCGACGTCTTGTGGATTTCCTGTTCGACCAAGTGGCACTTGGCTTTGATCTTCGGCCAAGACTTCCTCTTTGGTCATTCCACGTAGTAACCCACCATCGATGCGTTCTCGGTGCTTCATCGGCGTTTCGATAATTCCTGGACAAACCGCATTGACTAAGATTCCTTGATTCGCTACTTCAATTGCTAACGTTTTCGTCAGTCCTAAGACTGCATGCTTGGAAGCCACATAAGCCGACATGCCACGATAGCCATTTTTCCCCGCTTGAGACGCAATTAAAATGACCCGGCCTGACTTTTGATGTTTCTGCATGAGTCGCACAATATATTTACAACTAAGATAAACGCCTCGTGCATTGACTTCTTGGACTTTGTCATAATCTTGCGTGGCACTTTCCGTCAAAAAAGCCATCGTAGAAATCCCTGCGACTGCTACAAAGACATCTGGAATCAATTGTTGTTCTTCTAATTGGTTAACCAGACCAATTAGTTGTGATTCTTTTGCGATATTGACATGAATTTGGTAGTGATTGGGCGAAAGTTGCGTCAATTCCTGTGCGACATAACCAATGTCCGCAGCAATGACGATTGCCTCTTCCTTCAAAAAAGTCTCCACGACTGCTGCCCCAATCCCTTGTTTTGTTCCGATAACAAGGACCACTTGTTTGTTCAATGACGGAAACACCATTTATTTCACCACACGACGCTCAAACGCATCTTCACTAATTCCTTCTGCTAAAATAATTTTGGCATACTCTTTGGCGCCAAATAAAGAATGATCTCGGTAATTCCCACAACTTTCGATGCTGACACCTTGGATATCTTCGAATTTCGTCTCATAGGCAATAATCGTTAAGACTTCGGTCAAAGCTTCTGCGACTTCCTTCGAACTTGGCACACCCCAGGTAATTAAGTGGAAACCTGTCCGGCAACCAAAAGGAGAAATATCAATAATGCCCTCAATTCGGTCACGGAGTAAATCCGCTAGTAAGTGTTCAAAGGTATGAACGACACCGGTTGGTAATTCTTTTTCATTCGGTTGTAAGAAACGAAGATCATAATTTGCAATAACATCGCCTTTAACCCCTTGCTCCTGTGCGATTAATCGAACATAAGGTGCTTTCACCTTTGTGTGATCGAGTGTAAAACTTTCTACTTCTGCCATTTTTTCTTCCTCCTTGAATCATCCATTTTTTCTTAAAATAAAAAAACCGCCCCTTTGCCAATATAAATATCGACAAAGGGACGGAGAATTCCGTGTTACCACCCAAATTTATGCTACTTTTACAAGTAACACCTCTACAGTTCTATTCCATAAAACCTGGTGAGATAACGGTCACACCCGTCAATCAAGCGTTAACCTGATCGAAAACTCTGAGTTCATCTTCACCATTTTATTTGTTCCTCTTTTTCACCAGTCGGAGGTCTCTTTTAACAAATGCCATCGCTACTCTTCTCATCAACGTTTCATATGAACTTAACGATACTTTAACGAAAAGTGTTTTGCTTGTCAAGCATTATTTCTTTTTTAAATATAAAAAAAGCTATCGGATCATTTCTCATCCGATAGCTTCAATTGTAATAATTATTATTTAATAACCATAAAACGATCAGCATCGTCCATGAAATCTTTTGGTGCAGCTGGAGCTTCAATCGAACCAAACGGCATTTGACCTGTTAATTTCCAATTAGCAGGGATGTTCCAAGTTGCAGCAACTTCTTCATCAATGATTGGATTGTAATGTTGTAAGTTCGCACCAATATTGGCTTCTGCTAAAGCAACCCAGACAGCATGTTGCGCGATTCCTGTTGATTGATCAGACCAAATTGGGAAGTTTTCTGCATAAAGAGCAAATTGTTCTTGTAAAGAACGAACAACGTCCATATCTTCAAAGAATAAGATCGTACCTTTACCTGCTGCAAAGCTCGCTAATTTCGCTTGTGTATTCGGGAAAGCTTCTGCCGGTGTTAGTGGTTCTAATGTTTTTTCAACGATATTCCATAATTTTTGATGTGCATCGTCCATTAAAATCACGACACGAGACGTTTGAGAATTAAAAGAAGAAGGGCTTGCTTTGACTGCCGCTTTAATTAATGCGGTCACTTCTTCCTCTGAGATTGGTAACTCATTTCCAATTGCATAGATTGAACGACGATTTTCGAATAATTTGATTGCTTCTGACATGTTAAATATACTCCTCCATATGTATTGAGTGCGTTATGAGAAACAACACTCGCATTTTTTTTAGTGTAAGAGACGATAAACAACTATCTCCCACGAGACACTTGCTTATTCCCTCGATTTCGAGATAACTATTATACTATAAATCAATTTGATTTATCCGTCAATAAATTGAACTCACCAAAAAACGATAAAAGAAAACCAAATGACGAAACGGTTTCTTTTATCGTTTTACTTTTAGAGAAATGGATTGTAAAATCTGCCACCATTCACTTGGAAGAGCCATAATGTGATTAGCAACAACAGCAAAGCACCGACTACTAAGACACTATCTTTTACCTTAAATGGTTGTCCAACATACCACGTACGCGTCTTTTTTTGACCAAAGCGACGAAGTTCCATCGCCGTACTAATACTTTCAATCCGGTCTAAACTAGAAAAAATCAACGGAACAACGATTTGCGCGGTCCCTTTGACTCGTTGTAAGAACTTGCCTTTTTTCGACATTTCAAACCCTCTTGCTTGTTGCGCTTGTGAAATCGTAAAAAATTCTTCTTGAATATCAGGAATGTAGCGCAAGGCCAACGATACAGCGTAACTAATTTTATAGCTGACACCAATTTTGTTTAAACTAGAAGCAAAAGAACTGGGATTTGTCGTCAGTAGAAATACGAGCGCTAACGGAATCGTGCAAAAATATTTTAACACTAAGTTCACTAAATAAAAGACTTGCTCTTGCGTTAAAGTAAAACGCCCAATACCTTCAAAAATAAGATGCCGCGTCCCATAAAGTTTCACCCCATACTCCGGTTCAAAAAGATAGACCGTGACTAGATTCAACAAAGAGAAAATCGCAATAAACTTAATCACAAACGAAACTTGATGCCATTTGATATGGGCTAGGGGAAATAATCCCACGGAAAATAAACTCACGAATAGTAAGAAACGGGTATCATACGTCGTCATACATGCGATGGAAACCACTAACAAGAAAATCAATTTGGCAGTTGGATTCAGATTGTGAATCCTCGTCTTTCCTGGATGGTACCCTAATGTTTGATGCTCCTTCATCGGACTCTTCCCCCTTCCTCAAATGCAATGAAGCGTTGGGTAAAACCAATTGGATCGGTTAAACCAAGACGTGTCGCAAAGGTGAACAACGTTGTTTCTTTGAGCGCCGCTTCTTTGACGAGTGGAGGTGACGTCAAGATGTCAATCGGCGCGCCATCTGCTAAAATTTTTCCGTCGTTGATGACTAAGGTACGCTCACTATATTCTAACATCAAGTGCATATCGTGGGTAATCATCACAATTGTTTTTCCAAGACGATTGAGCTCATCTAAAAACACCATCATTTCGGTATAATGGCGATAATCTTGCCCCGCCGTTGGTTCATCCAGAATCAACATCTCTGGTTCTAAAACTAAAATTGACGCAATCGTTACACGCTTCTTTTGCCCGTAACTTAAGGCTGAAATGGGCCAATGACGAAATGGATACAAGCCACAAACATGTAACACTTTTTCGACTCGTGTCTGAATATTTGCCGGAGCAACGCCTCTGAGTCGCAACCCGAGTGCCACTTCATCAAAAATCATTTTTTGCGAAATCATCTGATTCGGATTTTGTAAGACGTAGCCAATTTTGTCTGCGCGTTCTTTAATCGAATCGCTCGTTAAGTCCTTCCCTTGCCACGTCATCTTCCCTTGTGCCGAAATAAAGCCACAAATCGCTTTAAATAACGTCGATTTCCCTGCACCATTGCGACCGACAATACTAATTTTCTCCCCTTGATGAATCGTCGTACTTAAGTGGTCTAGAACAAAAGGATCTTGTTTACGATATTGATACGTCACGTCCGTTAACGTTAAAAGAGGCGTCTTTTTTTCTTTTTTCTTAGACTCTTGTGTGATACCTTGCCAGCTTTTCAAGACGTCTTTTAAGCCAGGACCTTGTACGTGATAGAGATTTGCAATCTCAGAAACTGTTGCTAAATCAACATTTGCCGCTTTCATCGCGGTAATATATAACGGTTCGCGAATCCCACTTTCCGTTAAAAGATTCGTTTTGAGTAACACGTCAGGATGTTGATCGGCAATAATTTCGCCTTCGTTAAATACGATAATCCGATCAACGGGGCATTCTAAAACATCTTCTAAGCGGTGCTCAATAATCACAACCGTCGTATCGCCTTCATTATGAATGCGATCAATTAAATGAATCGCTTCTTTACCCGCCGCCGGATCAAGATTGGCTAACGGCTCATCAAATAATAGAATAGGCGCTTCATTAATCAAGACTCCCGCCATCGATACCCGCTGCTTTTGACCACCTGATAAATCTTGCGGACGTTTATCCAAATGCTGGTTCACATCCACCACTTCTGCCCATCGCGCGACTTGTTGCTTCATTTCTTCTTGAGCAACCGTATCATTTTCGAGCACAAAGGCGATGTCTTCTGCCACGGTTAAGCCTATAAATTGACTGTCGGTATCTTGGAGGACCGTACTCGTACTAAAGGAGAGATCAAATAGCGAGTGTTGTGCCAGATTTTTGCCGTCAATGACGACCTCACCCGTGATGGTACCTTCATATTGATTTGGAATTAAGCCATTGATACAATTGGCAAAAGTTGATTTCCCACTACCTGAAGGTCCAACGATTAAGATTTTCTCCCCTTCATAAATCGTCATATTCACATTTTTTAGCGTGGGTTCAGATTGACTATGATACTGAAAGGTAAAGTTTTCAAAACTAATTATTGCTTTTCTCATCGTTTTCTCCTTCATTTTTGAGTCTCACTTTCACAAGAACAGACAAAAAGCCGAGTCCGTTCACTCGGCTATTTTCATCTACCTAATCTTTTTTTAAGCTACCTTGCTTAATTTGTGTTGCAGCATAAGCCTTCATTAATAATGTGCCAATAATTCCCACTGCGACAATATTTAAACTCGCAGAAATAAGACCTTGCGTATAGACTTTATTTACGGGTTCGCTATAGATTAATACGTCTAACGTTGGGGCAATTAATCCCCAAACTATGGCATTGCCAATCACTTGATAGACATTAAACGTGATCATGTCTTTTTTATCAAAAACACCTTGTCGTAAATTAATTTTACGTCCTGCGAAGCCATAAATCAAGCCTATAATCCCAGAACAGACAATCCAACTCCACCACGCACTCCCATAGGTTGTAAAGTCTTTTAACGTGTGACCAATCAAACCGATTAAAGCTCCTGCAACCGGTCCGTAAACGACTGACATTAACGCCAAGAACGGATACGATGTTTCAAGGTTGGTATTCGTAAAAATAGGAATCACTGCAAAACGGCCTAAAATGACAAAAACTGCCGACCCAATCCCAATGGCAACAATTGTTTTAACTGAAAGTTCTTTTTTCATTCTGTTTCCTCCTCAAAAATAATTTTCTTCGCTTTGCGTAATTCTAATTTCCAGTCAATCCCCGTGCCAATATGATACAAATCAGAAAACGAATCTTGGTTGACGGCAATGCCAATATTGACTAAAGAATTGACATACACCAACGGTTCTCCAATGTTCACATCCGCAAATGACTTCGCAAATTGAAGTAAATTTTGATACACTTTTTTCCCTTTATGATAAATCGTTACTTGTAATAAATCGCCATGTGTAATATTCGTTTGTTTGAAAAATGCTAATGGAATATTCGTCCATAGTGAACCAAAACGAACGTCAAGCACGTCAATACTACCGGTTAAGCGATTATTTTCAATTTTTGCTTCGTCTATCGTCAATAATTCGACACTATTTAAGGCTGTCACGTCGCCTAATTCTTCAAAGGTAATTTCACCACTTGCTAAACGGGCGCCATTATAAGCGTAAATATCCCGTCCATGAAACGTGTGGCTTTCTTCCGAATGCGGTAAACGACTGGTGATTTCATCAATTTCACGAATCTCCTCAATCCCATCATAATGCTGTATATGCGTTAATGTGCCGTTGTCCGGCGTAATAATATAATGGCCGGATGTTGTTTTGCAGACGATACTCCGACGTGTACTTCCCACACCAGGATCAACGACTGAGACAAAAACGGTCCCTGCTGGCCAATATTTAACCGTTTGGTATAAACGATAAGACGCTACCCAAATATCGTAAGGCGGAATTTCATGCGTTAAATCACTAATTTTAATTTCCCCGCTGACCATTCTCGCCACGCCATACATCGCACTAACCGCACCGTCCCCTAAACCAAAATCTGTTTGTAAAACTAAATCGTTTGCCATCGCATTGTCCACCTGCTCTTTTCATTTAATTCTCATCATTTTACAATCTTTGGAGATGAAATACAATCAAAAAAAAAGCAAATGATTGATTTTAAAGACTTGATTAGATCTTAGATTTAAAAAAAGCACTTATTTTTATCATGGTATTCTCATTTAATTGATTAACGAGACAATCATCCTCTAATGACGCGTTTCATTAACACTCATTATTTTTTCCCTCTCGCATACGATCCATTAAAGACTTCAAACTCCTGATCGTGTAGGTCCGTTGCAGCGTCGGCTAACCAATTTGCATTTCGGATTAAGCCTCGCCCAATCGCGACTAAATCAACTTGTCCAGTCTGTAATAATGATTCACACAAGCCCGGATTATCCAGTAGCCCTACGGCAACGACCGGAACCGTCACGGCTTGTTTCAAGGCAACAGCATAGGGTACTTGATAACCGGGATAAACCGGGATATTAGGCGTACGATCAAGGACACCACCGGTTGAGATGTCGAGACAATCGATCCCATCTGCTTCCAACCATCGCCCAATTACTTGCCATTCTTCGAGACTATTTTGTTCATCATCGGGAGCATAATCCGTTAAGGACAACCGAATCCAGAGGGAACCTTGGTAAAACTGACGAATCTCCGCAATGATTTCTTTCACAAAACGATACCGATTTTCTAAACTCCCACCATATTCGTCCGTCCGTTGATTCGTTTGAGGAGATAAAAATTGATTGATTAAATAGCCATGTGCCCCATGTAATTCAATCATATCAACGCCCGCTGTTACGGCACGTTTAGTTGCCTCAATAAAGGCTTGTTGCACTTGCCGAATCTCATCAAGCGTCATCTCACATGTGGTGTTTGATACGCTGCACTAAATGTAATGGCACTCGGGGCTAATGGATAAATCGCATCTTTGGCTTTTCGTCCACCATGATTTAACTGAATCCCAACCTTGCTCCCTAAAAAATGAAGACTATCCACTAATTCCTGTAGTTTTTGTGCTTGAGTGTCGTTCCATAGTCCCAAATCTTGATCGGTTAAGCGACCATCGGGTGTTACGGCGGTTGCTTCAATGATAATCAGTCCGACTTTCCCAATCGCACGCGCGCCATAATGCGCAACGTGAAACGGCGTGATTTCGCCATCTTTTTCATGGACTTCATACATACACATCGGTGGCATGACTACCCGATTGTTTAAAGACAATTTCGCTAAATTAACTGGTGACAACAATAATGACATGCTTCTTTTCTCTCCTTTATACTTTCGCTTCGATTGACGAGGTAACGATTGATCGTAACAATCGCTACTGTTCGCATTTCAAAGATGATTTGATTGGTTGTCAATTTCTAAATGACGCCTATTTCGTATTTTACCACACTCCATTCGTTTCTACTTTTACGAATCTTTGTTACACTGAAAGTATCACATCGTAAAGGAGCTTCTATTATGGAATCGAAAATCATTTATCTTGTTCAAGAACTAGACGCCCGTCATCAAGAAACATTACACCAACTAGCGCCGAACTATGAATTTCGCACACAAGAAAATCCACCAACCACGTCAGAGTTGCCGTTTGTGGAAATGATGCTAGGGTGGGATCCGGAAATTGGCAAAGACATTTTAGCTTTAGAAAAGAGTCACTTGCGATGGATCCAAGCCAATAGTGCTGGCGTTGATTATCTCGACCTTGTAACGTTAAGAGAAAAAGGGATTTTACTGAGTAATATGAGTGGGATTCACGCAATTCCGATTGCCGAATCGGTTATCGGGATGCTTTTAGCACGTTATCGAGGGATTCAAACAGCGATTCGTGCGCAAACAGCCAAACAGTGGTTACCGCATACAGAAATTACCTATGATGAATTAAACGGGAAAAAAATGGTCATTATCGGTGCCGGAAAGATTGGGCAGCAACTTGCAAGTATCGCAACTGCACTGGGCGTGGAGGTTTCCGGGGTCAATCGTAGTGGACGACAACTCGAGCATTTCGCTACCGTTTATCGTCAAAGCGACTTATGCACTCATCTCAATAAATTTGATATTGTCGTGAATATCTTGCCGTTAACCAATGAAACGCATCATTTTTATAACGACGCCTTTTTTTCACAGGTCAAACCTGGTGCGCAGTTTATTAACGTTGGGCGTGGCGCAAGTGTCGACACCGCGGCAATCATTCGAGCACTCGAAGAAAAACAACTTTCTTTTGTCGGTCTCGATGTGTTCGAGACCGAACCACTTGAAGAAACCAGTCCGTTATGGACGATGGAAAATGTGATGATTACGCCGCATATTGCAGGACTAGTGCGGCACTTCCAACAAAAAATCATGACGATTTACGAAGCCAATCTCACGAGCTACCTTCAAACAGGAACGCTAGCCCGTAACGAGGTCGACTTGACTTCAGGATATTAACGTACTTGCGAGTGGAATGAAAAATGATCTTATTCTGATAAACTGGAGGAATCATTAAAAAAAGGGGCTCTTTTCATGACTCGCATGACGGATCATTTTGGCTAGAGCAGCCTTTTATCCCTTATTACCCCCTCAAATAGTTGGATCACTGAGAGGTTTCTGCGATTTGTCTTGCTTCGCCAAAAATGTCTCACAACGACCAATCCAACAATCTTCATATTCTGCTTGCGACACAATTTTGTCAGATAAATCAAGAATCTCGTGTAGTTGTGCCACTTGACACCAATCCACGCATTGGTGATACAGATTTTCTAATTCGTCAGAGATGATGTCCTCCTCTATGATCACTGGCAAAGCTCGAACGCCCTTTTGTGCCGCAACAAAGGCTCGTGTATGGCCGTCGATGAGGACTGGTTTTTCACTCCACGAAAAGGAACGAATCGTAATTGGTGAAAAGTTCGTCAAATCAGACGAAAACCATTCATTTATTTTCACAATCTTCGCATGCGATAAAAATAATTGGCTCAATTGAAGCTCTTTTATTGTCAGTATCTTTTCCTTAAAGTTATCCACTGTGGAAAACTCCTTCCGCTTTTTATTTTATTTACCCACAATTTAATAGAATAAAAGGTTGTGACGCTCGTGGGTCACAACCTTTTTTGAGCTATTCTTCTATCCCATTGGACTTAGTAAATAAGTCTCCACTAAACGATACGTCGCTTCAATCGAATCACGATGGGTCCGCTCGTAAGCGTGACTTGCTTCAATTCCGGCACCAATTAGTCCATGTTTCACATCTGCTCCTGCACGCATCGCCGCAGAAGCATCACTGCCATAAAACGGATAAATATCTAATTTATAAGGAATATCGTGCGCTTTACATAACGCCACAAAATGATTACGTAACCCTAAATGATATGGTCCCGTTCCATCTTTGACACAAATAGAAACCGTGTATTCATCGGTTTGTTGGTCATCACCCATCGCACCCATATCCACCGCTACGTATTCAACGACACGCGGATCAATGTTTGAATTGCCGCCATACCCAATCTCTTCATTATTTGAAAATAAGAAGCAAGTCGTATACGGTAATTCAATGTTTTCTTCTTTGATTTTTTGTAAAAATGCGACTAAAATTGCGGCACTCACTTTGTCATCTAAATGACGCGACTTAATAAAACCACTCGGTGTGATTTCAGTACGGGGATCAAAACTAATAAAATCGCCCACTTCAATTCCTAACGCTTGTGTTTCTTCGGCATTGGTCACTTTCTCGTCCAAGCGAATCTCCATATTGCTTTGATTTCGTTCCGCTGTCCCTGCGTCTTGATAGACATGAACACTCGTTTGATGCATTAAAATCGTACCAGTAATTTCTTTGCCTGCTTGCGTATGAACGGTACAATATTCGCCTTCAATCGCATTGTATTTAAATCCACCAATCAAATCCATTTTAAGTCGTCCGTCAGGTTTAATCGCTCGAACAATCGCGCCTAATGTATCCACGTGCGCCGTAATAAAGCGTTGTTGTTCCGTATTTTGACCCGGAACGGTCACAATTAAGCTGCCTTTACGATTTTGTTGCGTATCATACCCTATTTTTCCTAATTCCTCTTCTAAAAACGACATAATTTCAGTCGTGTAACCTGTAGGTGAAGGGATTGTGGTTAAGCTTTTTGTTAATTCTAATAAGTTCTCCATTAAAACACTCCTTTACTCAATACCTTTTTATTATAGCGGATATTTTGACCGGTGAGGAGTCTTTCAGCAGAAAACAAAATTTGTTATGGAGTAAAACATCGGCCTTTTTATCCCACCGTGTCATTCTTGGTTTCGTTTTGCTAATACGTCTTTGCCACCGGTCACCTCAATGATTGCACCCGAAATTTTATCGGCATTATCCTCACATAAAAAGGCCACTGTTCGCGCAATATCTTCTCCCACTTCCGGACGCATCTGGGGATCAGCCACCATTCGGGCAGCCTCTATCGTCATTTCTTTCCACTGGCTCGTAATATCACCCGGACAAACCATATTGACTGTGATCCCATTGTCGGACTCTTCTAAAGCAAGCGTTCGAATCAATGAGGCACTCCCCGTTTTAGCCGCAGCATAAGCGCCACGATACTTCCAAGCAGGCGTCTGACCAACTCGATCAAAACCGAGCATGACAATCCTACCCCAGCGCTGGGCTTGCATCACGGGTAGTAGGGCTTTTAATAAATAGAAAAAACTATTCAAATTTCCATCAATCATCTGTTGCCACTCCACGATGGTATACTCACTGATCGTTTTCTTTTCTCGAATAAAAGGACCGGCATTATGCACCAGAATATCGATACTGCCCATCTTGGCGATACTTTCGGTCGTGACTCGCTGTACATCTAACCTATTCGCCATATCGCCTTGAAGAACAAGTACTTTAACACCATATGTTTTAGTAATAAACGCCGCTGTTTCTTCCGCTTCTTTTTGACTGTGGACGTAATTAATCACCAGATTGATGCCTTTTTTCGCCAGTTCAATTGCACTCATCTTTCCTAACCCTTTCGCACTACCCGTCACCAATGCGACTCTATTTTTCATGATTCCAACCCCTTTTTTCCTGATTTAAAACACGCTTAGCCTTTAATAAGGGTTAAAAATTCTGCACGCGCCTCCGCTTTTTCAGCAAAAATCCCTCTGACAGCTGACGTCGTCGTCATGGCACTCGTGTTTTTGACCCCACGACTACACATACACGTATGTTTAGCTTCTACGACCACCATTGTCCCAATCGGTTCAAGAATCTCCTCTAACGCTTCCGCTATTTGCATTGTCAGACGTTCTTGGACTTGAAAACGGCGTGCATAACCTTCTACCATCCGGGCGATTTTCGAGAGTCCCGTCACTTTTTCATTAGGGATATACCCCACATGCACCACACCAAAAAAAGGCGCGAAATGATGTTCACACATCGAATAAAATTCAATCTCTTTGACTAACACCAACTCTTGATATGGAACATCAAAAATTTTGTGCAAATGCGCCTTTGGATCTTCTCGATAACCTTGAGTATATTCTAAAAACGCTTTCAAAAAACGGTACGGAGTCTCGCGTACGCCTTCTCGATCAGAATCATCCCCACAAAAATCAATCAATCGCTTCATCGCATCTTCAAGCATCATCATTTCCTCCAATTTAGGCGTTAACAACGCTGGATTACTGGCTAATTCCGGAAAATTATTCATTAACAATTGTTTTTCACGGATTTCATTTTTTTCATCAATCATCTCTGCCACTTCCCTTCTCATTCCTACTTATGTAATTTGTGTTTCCTCCTCAAGTATAAAAATCTTTGTCAAATAACACAACTGATTGAGACTTTCCTTTACCAAAAGACACTCTTTTTGAAGTACGATCCTAAAACGTCTTTACTTATCCACATTAAATGTTGTGGATAACCATTTAGAGGTGTTAGGCGACAGCCACAGTTTCCATAAAAAAAGACAATTTCTCTGATGGGAGAAACTGTCTTTTTTATGACTTATTTATTGTAAATCTTTGGACCCTTACGCATATTCTTACGATCATTTTTTGGTGCTTCCATGTCTTTTGACCGGCCGCCACTTTGTTTCTTTTTAATTAACTCGAGCATTTTTTCTTTTTTCTCTTGTGGATTCATTTCATACACTCCTCTTATTCCGTAACACTGACACTACCATTATTAGAATGAATCATTAATTGTTTTATACATGAGAAAGCACGCCCTACTTTACAGCCCTTCGTTCCAAAAAGGATGAGGATTCGTCTGTCTTTCTCTTGACAATATTCGCTTGATCTTCCTTCGTAATCATACATGAAAAAGTGTCAACTCACAAATAAAAGTTCGCTTCTAACAGACAATCTTAATGAAATAAAAGACAATTCACGCTAACAACATCGCTCTTTCATGTCCACTCACTTCTTGCTATAGCGAATGGTTCTGCCCTAGTGAATCTGCAGACCGTTCATATTTCTGACCTGATAATAAAATGAAAAAGCCGATTAATGAAAAGAAACTCGCAGTCGCTAAAAGCGTCGTTAAATTAGTCGCTTCCAAAATCACACCACTCAGTAAACTACCGACACCACTACCAATTCCTAAGTAACAAACTCCAACGGCGGCTTGCGCCTTCACCGCATCTTTCGCAGGAAGAATCGTCCGGATAAATTGAATATTCCCGGCCCAAAACAAGCCATTCCCAAGCATTTGCATCATTTGTGCGATATTTAAAAGCAACAGATTCGGTGCTAACATAATCAAGAAAATCCGTAAAAATGCAAAGAAAAACGATAATAACATTAATCGGTAAATCCCTAAGCGATCCGCTAGACGCGTAAAAATAATCGCGGCAGGGATTTCACTCGCAGCCAGTAAAAAAGTTCCCAAGCCGTAATCACGGTTATTCCCACCTAACGAACGATACACATCAATTAAAAAACTCGAACTTAATTCTTTTCCAATAAACGAAAAAATAATCGCGATTAAAAATAATTTGAAAAAAGGAAACGCACGCAATAATGCAGGATAAGAAAAAGACTGATTTTCGGATTCATGATGCGTGGCATCGGCCCCTTTCACACGATCTATTTTCAAAATAAAAAAGAGCAACGGAAAAAATAAGAAAAATTGCGCCACTAAAATCCGTTCCGGAGCGACAAACAAGCCTATCAAAAGCGCGCTAATCGCATAGCTCAATGAACCCGCCCCCCGTGCCACCGGATAGTTAATTTTCTGACCTTTATAAAAATATAACGTCGACATCGCATCGATAAATGAAACCATCCCATAAGTCACAATGCCATACATCATAAAAATGAACGTCATTCCAAAAAATCCCGGATTTAAAATTTGAATCCCAGTCATCATCATACTAATGATGATCATCACCGCAATCAATTGATTAAAAGAAATCACAGACTTAAATTTGTCCATCACATTGGCAATAATCGGTTGAAAAATGACACTAAATAACGCTCGTAGCGCCAAGAAAAAACCAATTTGCGTATGATTAAATCCTTGTGTTTGTAAAACAGGTACCATATAACCAATAAAACAGGCGGACATCGCATAAAAACTACACTGCAACATCACATATTGATAATGCAACTTTTTCTCCATCGTGACCTCACTTTGATTGTGATAAATCCCTTCGCACCTCTACATCCTAAGCTCGCAAATCAAGGATTTATCGCTAATTTCAAATACTTTTTGAACCAGCTTCATCATACCTTCCCTCTTAGGTTTCTTCAAGCCATTTTTTCGGGAAAAGGGCAACAAAAAAAGAGTTCCAATCTAAAAGATGTTAGTTGACTAACACTACAATTAGAAAGGAAATCTCTATTAGCATAAAAATATTCAGTTCCATATCCAAACCCTTACTGTTAATGAAAGTCGAGTTTAGATAATGATGGTATCTAAAGTGTTAATGATTTTTTCTTAAACTATCGTATAGATGCTAGTTATGGATTACTGTACCGGTATTACCTAAAATAGCTTCTTTCGCTTTTTCGAGTGACGAAATGATTGCCTGGCGCCCAGGTTTAGATTCCACAAATTTTATTGCTGCTTCTACTTTAGGAAGCATACTTCCCGGTGGAAAATGACCTTCAGCTATGTATTCTTTGGCTTGTGATACGCTAATATCTTCCAATTCTACCTGATTCGGTTTTCCAAAATTGATTGCAACTCTATCAACGGCTGTTAAGATAAAGAATACATCGAGATCTAACTCTTCTGCCAACTTCTCACTCGCTTTATCTTTGTCAATCACAGCTTCAATCCCGACTAATTCATTTCCCTCTTCAATAACCGGTATCCCGCCACCTCCTGCTCCAATAATAATATGTCCGTTATCAACCATTTGTTTCATCAAGTCTGCTTCTATCACTTTTACCGGCTCAGGTGAAGGTATCACTTTTCTATAACCTCTTCCTGAATCTTCAATATAAGTATCACCTGAATTTTCTATTAATTTATTTGCATCTTCTTTTGTATAAAATGGACCGATTGGTTTCGATGGATTTTGAAAAGCTGGATCTTCTTTATCAACCACTACTTGTGTTACTAAAGAAACCACTGATTTTAGAATGCCACGGTTCAATAATTCTGTTCTTAGTGCGTTTTGAAAATGATAGCCGATATATCCTTGACTCATCGCGCCAGATTCTGGAAATGGCATACTATAAATTTCGTCTCCTTTAACTTTGCTATATTCATTAAATGCCAAGTTAATTGCTCCGACTTGCGGCCCATTTCCATGAGATAAAACTACTTCATGCCCTTGTTCAATCATATCTACAATAGCGACCGCTGCATTTTTTACTAATTCCTTTTGTTCTATAGCGTTGTTTCCCAAAGCATTTCCGCCAAGCGCTATCATAACCTTACTCATCTAATTTCCTCCTTATATGTTTCCATAAACGCAATGAATGCTTTCTCAAAACACTCAAATGGTGGATGAACAATCCCCGCACCGATTTGTCCTATACCTGCTTCTTTATGAGCCATTCCCGTATTGATTACGGGTAAAATATTTGTATCGATAACTTTAAGAATATCAATCCCATAAGCGCCACCTCTAAAGTTCAAGTTAGGAATAGAATAATTACTATTTTCACCTACTGTTATTTCATACATTTGCTCACTATAGTGTATCGCATCTTCTACATCCCCACCAACAAACTGAACAATTGCAGGTGAAGCAGCCATCGCAAATCCCCCAATGCCCATTGTTTCTGTAATCGTGCTATCTCCCAGATCAGGCGCTGCATCTTCTTGAGTATATCCTGGGAAAAACATTCCTTTGATATAGTTCGCAGGTGCGGTAAACCATTTCTCATTACCCAAGCCACTTATGCGAATTCCGAATTCTACGCCGTTTCGAGCCATCGTGGTCACTACGGTAGAATATTTCACACCTTGTGCAGCATCCAATGCAGATTTACTCGCAGGCATAGATAAGTTCAAGAAGTAATGATCATTTTCACGAATGAAACGAGTAACATCTCTGACTTCTTCTTTCGTTAAATCTGTTTGTAAGAAATAATCGCTAATTTCGCGATAAAATAGACTTGTAGCTGCCTTATTTCTATTGTGACATTCATCTCCCATATGGAGTGCTTGAGATGTAATAGATTTCAAATCTATCCCATCTGTAAGAGCCAAAGCTTTCTTAAGTGCAGGAGCAAAAGTTTTCTCGATCCAGCTTAAGCGATCCAATACTTCTTGGGAGTTCGCTCCAAAACGAAGTACTTTTCCTAGACCCTCATTGACTGTACAGAACGTTTTATTCCCGTGTATCCGATTTTCAACAATATGAACGGGCATTGATGCAGAAATGATTCCAGCCATAGGACCTACCGCATTATAGTGGTGGGCAGGGGCAAATTCAATTTCTCCTGATGATGCTAATTCTTCGGCTTCTTTCTCATTAGATGCCAATCCTTCATACATTAGCGCTCCTGCAATTGCACCTTTTACCGGACCAGCCATTCTTTCCCAATTGATTGGTGGACCCGCATGTAGAATAAGTTTCTTATGCATGTTTGGAATCACATTGATGGCTTGATCGATATCTATCAAGAATGGATGAGCCTCTTTGATAATTTTTATTACTTCTTGATTTGCTGCTTCAATTTTATTGATGTTTTTTAAGGAATCCAAAGCTTCAATCACCTGAGCATTTCCTCCTGCGGGTGGTCTCCAATCGTATTGAACCGATTCGACTTGTTGCAAATCTAGGTCATCTTTGAATTTTGATGTCCCAATATTAATTACACGTAATTTTTCATTTAAAATATTTTTACTGTTCGCCATTTAAACAACCTCCCTTTTTGCAATCATTCCTGCTATTTTACTTGCCTTCTCATTACTTTCAGCAACAAATATACCAAGTTCTCTTAGTTTATTTTCTTGCTCTGTCAATCCTTGCTTATCGGTATCAGTACCACAAATGTACGCTACGATTGGGAGTGAACGACCATTTTCTTCAGCAATTTTTTGTGCTTCCTTCAGCGTTTCAAATGACTCACCGACAGGATCTTCGTGAGAGCCATATCCAATTTCAAAATCCAGCAATAAAACTGCCGTATTTTCATTTTTTGCTTCTTTTATAATCCGTTCATTTCTCAAATTCGGTTCAATCATTGGGTGTGGCTTGCCTTTCGTAAACACATCATCTCCCGTATCTAATAGAATATGAGTATCGCTAGCACTAACATCTTCTAATTTTTCATGTTGTAATTTTGCTACATTACTCTTTAAACCGTCAATTTCTTCTCTCAATAAAGATAATGCTTCAGCAGTTAAAGTTCCTCCACAAAATAATCCTTTTAAGTACTTTTGAGAATCAGATAATTGTTTGATCTTTTGAGCAACCCAATCTTTTTCATCCGCACGTAATCCTACATCAAAAATAGCGTTTTCATCAAGAGCTAGAATAGATTGCCGAGCGCCTTCAATCAGTGTCGGTGCAAAAATAGCACCTGACTGTTCGATCGCTTCTTTATCCCCATCTAAGAAACAAACTACTACTGGTTTTGATATTTCTCTAACTTTATTTAAGATTTTCTCTTGAATTGATTTCGCTGGCGGCTTCGAAATAAGTGTAATGACTTTCGTGTCTTCATCTTCATTCAACAGTTCTAATCCCTCTAACATCATGATTCCGCCTATTTTTTCATGTAAATCTCTACCCCCTGTTCCAATTGCATGTGTGATTCCATAGCCTAAGCGGTTAATCTGAACTGCTACTTCTTGCAATCCGGTTCCCGAAGCAGCAACTAGCCCAATCGCTCCTTTTCTCACGTCATTTGCAAAGCAAAGCCCCGTCTGATTAATCATCGCTGTTCCACAATCTGGACCCATAACAAGTAATTTCTTCTCAGCACCCAGTAATTTCAGTTCTCTCTCATCTTCGATAGATACGTTGTCACTAAACAACATGACATTCAATCCATTATTCAACGCTTGCTTAGCTTCTCTAGCTGCGTATTCTCCAGGAACTGAAATTACTGCCATATTCGCCTCAGGTAACGCACTCAGGGCACCTTTAAAGGTCGTCACACTTTGGATCCCTTGTTTATTGTTAGATGATTTTTTAGAACTCAATTGTTCATTAATGTAGTTTAGCGCTTGTTCCAATTCAACTTCACTTTTAGATTTGACCGCAATAATCAAATCATTTTCAGTTGCATTTTGTACCTCTTCCGTACTCATTCCTACATTTTCTAACAATTCTTTGTTCATAGCTGTAGCCATCGACACGACTGCCTCGACAACGCCCTCTTGTTGCAAAACTTTCCCCGATAAAGACATTAGTGTAACGGAATCGTGGTAAGCATTTTTTTCAATAATCACTTTAATTTCCATAAACATTTCCCTCTTTTCTTTTTAGTAAATAACTTAATCCGAAACTTACTCCAGACAACATATCAGTACCTGACGTAGATCCGATTTTGAGCACCTCTTGAGCTGATCCACAACGAATCAGATAGTCGTATAACGCCTGATTGATATTGCTTTCCAACATATTTTTTATCATAAAATAACTCACCACTGTGGTTCTATTTGTAAACTCCACTGCTTTGAATTGTGTGAGTAGTTTTTTTATATCCTCATTTCCCATTCCGTAGCAATGTAGTACCGCTAATAGACCTGTTACAAAATCATCTCCAGATGGGGTCAGACCTATACCTAAACCAATAAATCGTAATAGATTTTCTACGGTTAACTCCTTATCGAGTTGCGTGAATAATTGAATGTAATGCTGATTATAAATAGATTGCGGAGAACTATTTCCTTGAACGTTTCTATGCTTTAAATAAGCCTCTAGGACTCCACCAGGTTTTCCATGTTCTTTCAAATAAGCTAGTAATAAATAATCTTTCTTACGCATCTCACCAAGACTTAAATATATGAATTGCAACGGGTAATACCATGTTGAAGCGTTCTCGTAATACACTGTAGACATCCCTATTCGAAAAGATTCCTCTTGATTAAAGAACACAGCATCTCCTATATACGATGAATCGTGTAATTGCATAAAAGAAATTCTATCCTTTGTCTTTAACATACAGGGAGAAGAAACCACGTTATCAACTGCTATGGCTATCAACTGATGCGGACAAGAAAATTCTATGTTGATGACCTTATCAAATTTATTGACGATTCTTCCATGACTGTTTTCCTCTTTCAGGATGCGGAACTGTTCGCATAGCTGACGGTCCATTTTCTTTATCTGTATGTCCATAACGTTCTCTAATTTTCACCTCCAAACTTCTCTATTCTGTCTATATTTTGTTAAAGTAGCAGGTATTTTCTCTTTTAATTTACACTCTAACAATTAGTGTTATTTGACAATCTTATGCACCATAATACACACGCTATCTTCTTACGTTTCATTGAAAAAAAGCAATTGATAGCGCTTTATTTATTATTTAATGTCATATTAACACGCGAAAAAAAAATTATCATTGTCAAAATGTGACATAAAAAATAATTTTGCTTATCATAAAATTACTAAAATCTCGACGCCATAATTCAGTCTATCGCTCGGAATAAATGATAGGAAGAAAATAGCCTCAATCATCTTATATTTGTTTTTTACAATAATTTGAGTAAGGTATTTTTGCTAGAAGATATATGTTATGATGTTGCAAACGGTTAAAAAAGAGTGAGATATTGGATCAAACTAGACACACTCGTATTTTTAAAGGAGATATACTATGGCAATCACTATAAAAGATGTTTTGTCTCTGGACGGCTTTGAACATGCGCTATTATTAGCTGGGGAAAAGAGTTTGGACAATGAAGTGAGAAAAGCGACTCTAATGGAAGTGCCAGATATTTTCCCTTTTCTTGAGGCAAAAAGTTTTATTTTAACGACGCTGTATCCTATCAACAGCGATAAAAAAGCAATAGATGAGTTGATTCCTCGTCTGTTACAATCTGATGCTACAGGTTTATGTATTAAAGTTGGGCGGTATATAGATAAGATTCCTGAAAAAATGATTACTCAAGCGCAAGAATTAAACTTTCCTTTGATAGAATTACACGGAAGTGATAACTTATCCTCACTTGCCATGGATATTATGAGTATTTCTTTGGATGAGCATATCAATCAGATTTCTTTTCTTAATTCTGTTCACTATCAATTAATGAAGTTGTTTTTAAAAGGACATGATATCGATAGTCTTGTAAATGAGTTTTCAAGATTGATTCAAGCACCTGTGATTCTACTAGATAGTACCTACAATATTCTCGCGACTTCCCCAACGCTGAAAGAAAGTAAAATAGAAGTTCAGACTGAACTTCCTTACCATGGGAATTCCTTAGTCTCGATTGAGATAGATGAAAATAGTTACTTACCTCATGATTTACTCGTTCATTCAATTGAAGCAAGCAAGCGAATTTTTGGTTATTTAATTCTTTTACAACCTGAAAGTACAAATAAGAATCTCATGATGGTTGTAGAAGAAGCATCATTGCTATTGGCTACAGCATTTTATAAAAATTATGCAGTTGCTGAAAAAGAACGCAACTTCCAAGATTCATTTGTTCGTGATCTTTTGCAAGGAACTGAGATCTCACAAATGGATGCCCTACATACAGCGAAACTTTACGGTTGGGAATTAGAATTTCCACAGATTTTACTTGTTCTAAAAGTTTATAGTTCCAATGCTTCTTTAGTCCGTGCTACCTATGAAGAGCTTATTACTCAAAGCACTATTCAAAAACTTATTAGTAGAAAATTATTCACTTCTCCAAATAAAATTATGCTAACCTTCTTAGATGATTCGCTGGTTATCTTTGTCAATTCTGCTTTCATAGATGATAGCAAAAAAAAGATGAAAGAAATCGGGCAATTCATCTTAGAAATATTAAGCCCTGAGTATGACGTGGGTATCGGAATATCCAGTCCAATTTTAGATACAAAAAACATTCCACAAGCATACGGAGAAGCTCAAACTAGTCTACGTATCGGACGAAAATTAGAAACAAATTCTTTTATTAGTCATATTGAAGATAATCTAATCTACAGCGTTTTAAGAGAAATCAAAAATCAAGATATTTTAGAAAAATTTGTTGATAGTATTCTTGGCGAAGTCATACAACATGACAAAGAACATAACAGCCAGTTATTAGAAACGCTCTATGTATTGATTCAAACTGGATTCAATCTAAAAGAAGCTGCTGTAAAGTTGTTTATACACTATAATACCTTACGATATCGCGTG
The DNA here is from genome assembly GCF_001885765.1 of Enterococcus aquimarinus. Lineage (GTDB taxonomy): Bacteria > Bacillota > Bacilli > Lactobacillales > Enterococcaceae > Enterococcus_I > Enterococcus_I aquimarinus. Next base: position 98,119 of record NZ_JXKD01000006.1, read on the forward strand.
AATCGTTTGAAAGACTTGGGGATTGATATCCGCAAGGAATTAAGAATTGCTGATGTAACGGTTGCTTATCACATCTATCTCTGGATTGAAGCGAGTCGCCAATCAGAGGACTAGTGCTGCTCCGAACAAAAAAAGAGACAGAGCTGAATTCATTTCAGTTCTGTCTCTTTTTTATTCATAATTTATTTTATTTGAGCATCTTTTAGAGCTTCAATCACTTTATCAGAATCCGATACATTCCCGAATACCCCGCCTTGCATTTTAACAGACTTGATTGCCGCTAAATGATTACCGTAGTCGGTAGCTCCAACGCTATCTTTCAGCATCATACACCAATAACCGAAGTCATTAGCTTCTCGCATAATAGTGTGAACACATACATCTGTGGTTATACCTGCAATTATCAAATGTGTGATTCCTAGATTTTTTAACACCATATGAATATTACTAGATCCAAAGGCACCTTTTCCTGCTTTATCCACGACAAAATCGCCTGGCTCTGGATATAACTCATCGATAATGTCCCAGTTTTCCTCGCCTCTCACTAGTAAGCGACCTAATCCACCCTCTGGTTCTTCTCCAATACCAACACCATTTCCAATAATTTTAGATCGCAATACTTTATTATAAGGAGCATCGGACAAGTCAGGTTCATGACCTTCACGCGTGTAAATAACCGTGATATCTGTCTCACGAACTGCATCTAACATTTTTTTAATAGGCTTAATAGGAGCTGCAGTCAATGAAAGATTATAGCCCATCACATTAACATAACCTTGCTCTCCACAAAAATCTGTTTGCATATCAATAATGAGAAAGGCTGTTCGACCTGAATCAAATTCCAAATAAGCTGTATCACCAAAACTTGGACTATCTTCCACTTCTACTTTGAATAACTTCCCTTTGGGTTCTCCGTACAACCATGAAGGATAATTGAACGTTTTTGTTTCTTGAAACACTTCATAATCTTGCTGGATTCTATTTAAATAGTTTTCTCTATTTTTTGTTAAGTATGATTCATAGCTACGATTCTTTTTTTCAGTATTTTTTTCCATATTATATTCCTCCTATAAAGAATCTTTCTTCGCTTCTGTGCGGAATAATATTTGTTCTAAAATAATGACTAGTAGAATTACTAAGATAACCGGATTGTTTAGTAAAGTAGCGATTAAACGTGGGAATTCTTCAAAGAATTCATTAGGCAACGTTAGCGTACCTAATGAGAAAAAAATTGCAAATCCAACAATAAAAATTTCCCGTGCCTCAAAGGTTGGGCCTTCTTTTACCGAATTGATTCCAATCCCAATCAATGTAGATGCCACTCCTAGTAAAACTGCGCCTGCAACTTCTTCGGGCATCGCAGCCATAAAGCCACCGACTTTTCCGAAAAAGCTTAAAATAATAAACACCATACTTGCAATCACTAATAAAAATTTAGAAGCTATTTTTGTTAGTAGTAAAAAACCCATATTTTCACCCAACGCTACATAACTAGGTACTCCCATTATTCCTGTCAATACTCCATCTATTAACCCAAAAACTACTAAGGAACGTTTCTCATCTTTATTCGAAAGAGAGGTACCTAGAAGACCAGTAAAACCACGCATATTTCCATATAGATTAATTGCACTAAATAAATTGATAATTACCATCACGAAAATTAAATCTATGGGCGGGAATGTTAATCCATATGGAAAAATCTGTGGTACTGAAAATACCGGCATACTGTCTACTAAATTCCAGTTGAATTCACCGCCTACTATAAAAGCGAAATAACCTAATAGGATTGTGATCATTACAGGGATTGTACTCAACAGTCCTTTCCCTTTTATAGACAACCATCCGCATAGCAGTGCTAAAAAAAGTCCCACGTAATATGGCCAAGAAGCGCCATCGGATGCTATCATATTCATACCCGTAACACTCGTTGTTAATCCGATCATTAAAAGCATTGCACCCTGAACTAAAGGTGTCCAAACAGTACTAATTTTACTGATTATCCCAAATGCACCTAATATCGCTACAATTAGTCCCGCAATAATATACGCATTAAAAGAATGCAACGCATACTCCTTACCACCAGCTGAAAAAGCAGACACAATTGCAAGCGATGGAATAACACTTGGCCCTGAAACCATAGATAGTTTGTGACCAGATAAAACTTGTACAAGCGTGGATACTCCAATCATCAGTACCACACGTGCCATGTAAGCAGAAAGCTCATTCTCACTAAAATCGATATTTACTCCTACAATGGCATATCCCCACACTACTGGATAAAACATAATAAATACCCATTGTAAGGAGTACAAAATAATATCAATTATTGATTGAGGACGTTCTTCTGGTCCGTAGAGTAAGTCTATGCCGCTTTGATTATCTTTCATTTAAATCTACTCCTTTTCAAAAAAGAGTTTATCATTTTACATAACATTACACAGATGCATCATAAATAATGGTTCCTTCTTTTCCCAATATAGCTTCTCGAGACTTTTCCAATGACGTAATAATTGCTTTGCGTCCGGTTTTACCTTTAACAAATTGAATAGAGGCTTGTATCTTAGGCAACATACTTCCTTCTTTAAATTGACCTTGATTCATCCAGTCTTCTGCCTCTTGAATAGACATCGTACTCAAATTTGTTTGTTTCGAGGTCCCATAGTAAAGGGCAACTTTTGAAATACGTGTCAAGATAAACAAGTAGTCTGCATCGACCGCATCAGCTAATAAGCAACTAGCAGCGTCTTTATCAATGATAGCGTCAGCTGAAACGTAATAGCCCTTATCTTTAAAAACAGGGATCCCCCCACCTCCGCCTGCTATAACAACGGACCCATTCTCTAGTAAGGAACGGATAAGTTCTTTTTCAACTAAGTACAGAGGCTTGGGGGAAGCAACAACCATTTCATTTATCAGGTTTTCTTGTTCATTAAGAATAGTATTCTCTTTTTGAACGTCATTTTGTTCATAAGTACCGATTGTTTTTGTTTTAGTTAAGAAGGCTGGATCCTCGCGATCCACGACTACTTGATTTAAGACGGTAAGGACGTGTTTGTCGATATTTCGTCGTTGTAATTCCTTTGCTAAACAACTTTGAAGATGATACCCAATCCCACCTTGAATCAAGGCAATACAATCAGCTAACAATACTTCTTCATTCCAGTTATTTAACTTTGCATAGGCAGTAAGGGCATCGTATATAGCTTTAATCTGTGGACCGCCGCCATGAGCCAGAACAACGTCATGACCTAGCTCTATCAAATCAACTACGGGAATAATAGCTTTCCTTGCTTTAATGACTTGCTCATTAGGAGTAGTACCCAAAACGTTTCCTCCTAAAGCCACGACTATTCGGCTCATCAGAATCCTCCCCTTCTTTTGTGATGTCTCTTCAATCAGCGACTAGCTCTCACTTTCAATTTAACGACCTCTTTTTTATTAGACTTTTGCAATAACGGCTACTGGGCCTCCACCATCTGGTCCTTGGTGTTCTGCTCCGCCTGATACGTAAACCATTGGATCTCTTGTTAAGGTAGAAATTGCAGCATTAACCACTGCACGAGCGTGACGTGTATGGTTGATATCAGAGTCATCTAACATAATTGTACGTCTTCCACGACACGTTCCTGTTGTAGCAGCTTCCGCTTTAGCTAAAACGTTGACTACTTTGCTGACCTCTTCTTTTGAAGGATACTCATCAAATTGAAGTCCTGCTCCCTTCATTGCATCTTTAACAGAATCGATATCGATTGCATCTTTCATGACTGAATGTCCAATCACTAAATCGCTTGCTGATTCCGTTGAGTTTCCAATCAAAATAATTTCATCGTGCATGATTTCTACACCCGCTGATGTAGAAGCAACTGTTGAATACAGATTCCAATCTGTACAAATCGCTTCATTTGTAACATCTGCTTCAGAAACTTCTCCTAATGCAATCGCTACACCTAAAGCAGAAGCTCCACGAGAGAATCCCATTGATTTGTAAGTATCATGAACGGCTACGTCTTTTCCTCTATGCGCAGCTTCTTCAATTCGATCTGCCGTCAATAATGGACATTTGATTTGAACAAAATGCACGTCTTCTGGTTTTTCAATTTTCGCATCTTTCATTGCTTGACGAACAGCTTCTGCTACTTCAAGCACTTGTTCCATGCGACCAATCTCTTCAGGTTTGAATGGATGAGTAAAAGCGATACCTGCAGCTAAACGTTTTTCTGAAGCTTTAGGAGCCTCAACTTCTTTGCGAATAAATACAGTTAAGTGCGGAGACATTACCCCCTCTGTACCACCAGACATGATAAAGGCAATTTTTTTGTGAACTTCATCTAAATCAATTTGTAATTCATTTGCTAGATAATAGGCTAAAGATTGAGTAGCAAATCCCCGTGTAAAGTCATTTACACAACCATTTCCTTCTGTTTTACCAAGGACCGCGATAATTTCTTCAGGAATAATGGTTTGATTGTCTATTAACGCTTTCAATCCAGAGATGTCATCAGGTGAACCCGTTGCTATACGAAATACTTCTACTTTTTGCATGTTATTTCCTCCTAATAATTTTGTTTTTTTATACAAAGAAACCTACAACACATAATAACGCTAATGCACCCAGTATATATGGAATATTTATTTTTATAATATCTTCCATATCCACTTGGAATGACGAAGATAACGATGCGACATTAATCTGAGCCGGACTAATTTGAGTTCCTAGGCCTACCGCAATCGCCGCTAATCCTAACTGCATAACACTTAAATTTGATGCCACCAATAATGGCATAATCAAGGCAGAAACTCCTACGCTGTAACCTCCAGCCGGAATTGCTACTAAGAATGTAATTAAAATAGCGACTGGTACAACTACAAATGACGGTGCTAATTCAATGAATCCAGCAATATATGCAAATGTGCCAATCTCTGCTAAGATATTAATGAATCCTAAAAATATTCCAATAGAAAACAGCTTGGTCAGGATAAATGCTGAATTATCTACTAAGTCCTTAGCAATATCATCTATTTTTATTCTTGCTATCAATGCTGTTAAGAACAATGTGCTGATCATATTAAAGATAGGTGAAAATACATTGTATCCATTAAATAAACCATTCAATTGCTTTCCAGCCACTACTACAATCAAGAAATAAATCGGTGGAATTGAGAGCACCAGTAATCTCTTCATAGAAAGTTCTTCTTTTACAATTTCTTCTTTTCCAGCTAACAGACTTCCGCTACGATAAACTCCGATAATAGCTATTAACATTGCCAAAATCCAAATAATAATCGTTGGAACGAGCATCGCGCTACTATAGTCCGCAATAGGTATCCCAGAAATCTCAGATATTGCAGCCGCATCGGCTCCAGATGGAGATGTCATGAAAGATGCAGCAGTGCCTAATGACATACCCGCAATAACTGCAGGATGGGCACCTAAAATTGCAAATGCTAATGGACCTGTTACCATGGTATTACCTGCTCCCAAACCAGCAGCATAGGTTGCTAGGGATTGAATCAAAACAATTAAAGCAGCAATAATATATTCTTTATCTCCCACAATTTTCCGACTCAATCTCATTAAAGCTTCAAATCCACCAGCTTTTGCAACAACAAGTGCTGTAGTAGAATAAATAGCAGGCGTTATAATACTTACCATCCCAGGTATAGCAGCAGATACGATTGAAGTAGCAGCTTCTAAACCAACTCCACCAATAATCATCGCTACAACTCCACCAGCTAAACCAGCTATCAACATGTGGTGTTTCTTTACCATCACAACTAATATAACAAGCAATGGAATCAACACGAGTACTTCCATAATTTTCTTTCCTCCTTTAATTAGGTTAATGGTGTGTAGCTATTTCCTCTTCGATTCCTAAATAACAAGGTATTTCTAGAAACTGCAGCTTTTTCATCCCCTTATTAATCCCTATTCTAATTTCTTCTGTAAGCACTTACAATGTCGAAAACAGACAAAGGTGAAGACTGAATTTTATCAAAAAATCACTATTGTATCTTTTACTAAAATAGTTGATTGTTTATCAAATAGCATCCATAACCTTAAAATGACTCAAATAACGTGTTAAAAGTTGATAAAAACTACTCATTTTCACTGATAACGAAATAGCGATATATCATCGATGCGTTCCTCTTCAATAAACTAATCAATAGATAAATACCGTTTAAGAAAAATAAATAACCATTTTTGAGCTCTTTAAAATAGACGAGTTATTCCAAAACAGCTGATAATCGTACTTTAAGCAATGGTGTTTCTACTTATCTCAAGATAAAAAAGTGCCGACAGGAAATTTCCTATCGACACTTTTTTGTACAAATATAGAAATTAAAATTATGTGAGGGATAAATGACTTATCCCCCACACACATTTTCATCAACATTATCAAAAAACATACAATACTGTTTATTTTTTAGCCCAAGGGAAAAGCATTGGAACTCTCTTCGTATATTCTTCCCATGAAGCATATTTTTCCATGTTTTTCTCGAGTAGTGGTGTAGAGACTTTTATTAACACCGTCGTCATTAACACAGGCGATATAATTAACAGTAGATAATAAAACGGGTTAACAGAATTCGTGAAAATCAACGTAATACCACTTGCGTATAATCCAATCCAAATTAAGATTTCGCCAAAATAATTAGGATGACGTGTAATCGACCACAAGCCTGTTTGTAACAGCGTACGCGATCCTTTCGCGATATGTCGTCTTAATTGTTCGTCACCAACGACTTCAAAAAACAAGCCGACAAACGCGATCAATAAGGCGAGATAAACCAAATACTGATGATCTGACCCAATACTAAATTGGTTGTATTTGATGACCGTATAACTAGCTGACCCAACGACAAAGTTAATAATTCCTTGCACCATGAACACTCGGAAAAAAGCAATGATGACGACTTTATCGCCCCACTCTTCTCGCCACTGTGCATATCTGAAATCTTCAGGTTTTCCATAGTTTCGTCTCAATAAACGGGCGGAGAGTCTCACACCCCAGACAGTAATAAAACCAACAATGACATACGATAAAATCGTCGGGTTTTCAGTGACAAATAACGTCAGCCAACTTCCAACAACGAACCCCATCCCCCAACCAATATCAACAATTGAATTGTTTTTAATAGCGGTTGCAATAAGGAAGATTATCGTAAAATAGGCATAGGTGAACATTAATGGAACCACCAATCCATCAAAACCGGTCTTCGTAAAACCTTGTGTTGCGATTGCGAATGTTGCCAAAAATAACAACGTATAAATGACTACTCTTTTTTTATCCACAAAGTGCCTCCTCTAAATTTTTATTTATTGTATCATACTACCCATAAAAAGACAGAGATAAGCGCTTAATTTTGGCGATAACATACTTAGGATTGGATGCATAACAGCCATTGATGTGGATCTTATTTTTTCTATCTAACTATTCATTCTAGTACCATCTAACAAGCGCTACTCTTCACGTTATTTTTAAAATAAATAACTCTAACACACTTATCGGCTATCTTCACCAATATTACCGTCTGTTAGAGTCGCTCACTATCTTTTTATTTACTCCTCTCTACACGCTATACTGCGATTTGGACTGCGGAAGCCCATGGAGAGGTATATTTATGTTGGAATCATTTTTTTCGACAAAAAGTTAATAAGGCTCCCTATTTGAACCATTCTCAATTACTTGAGGTTCATAAATCGGCATAGACACGACACTTCTTAAAACAAGGTCCTTACTCCTATCGATTAATTTTACTGGAATCAGATTGAACAAATAATTCCACTTCTTTTTCAGTTAAAGATAACGCATCACCTGCAACTGTATGTTTTAAAACTGTATTTCCTGTCGCAAAATCAATGATCTCTTGCGCGTCTTTTCCTTCTAATAGTCCGTGCAACACCCCTGCTGAGAAGGCATCGCCTCCGCCAATTCGATCGACGATATAAGGAATATGGTATTTCTTTGACGTGTAGTATGTTTCGTTAAGCCATAACGTTCCTGTGAGATAATTTTCATCACTTGAAACGACCTCGCGACGTGTCGAATAAAAAACTTCAATATTCGGATATTTTTCTTGCATTTTTTGGTAGTAGTAAGCGAGTGCTTCTTCTTCAGATAGCTCTCTATTTGCAGCCTCAATCCCCAAAATATTCACGGCGTCAAGCGCTCCCATTGAACAATAATCAACATCCGGTAAAATTTGTGCAAAGACTTTGGCAGCTTCTGGTAACCCCCATAATTTGCCACGATAATTACTATCAAAAGAGACTAAAACGCCACGCTTTTTTGCTTCCTTGACAAAATCAATCGTCAACTGTGCTAAAAACGGTGATAGAGCCGGTGTGATACCCGAAACATGAAACAAAGAAACATCCTCAAAAAGACGATTATAGTCCCATTCATTGGTTTCTAGAAGTGAAAAAGTGGAAGACTTTCGATCATACACGACCGATGTCGCTCGCGGACCAGCACCGATTTCGACAAAGTAACTGCCCATTCGTCCTTCACCAAAATGAACCTGATTGGTGTTCACTCCGTAACGCTTCAATTGATAAAGTGAACCTTGACCAAAGGAATTGTCAGGAATTTTTGACACTAAGGTGACGTCATGACCAAAACCAGATAAACCAATTGCTACGTTCGCTTCACTTCCACCATAGTGTAAATTTAGCGCTGCAGCATGACTTAATTGTTCCCCTTTAATCGTTGAATATCTTAATAATAGTTCTCCTAAGGTTAACACTTTACTCAATTTATTCACCTCGAATTTCGCGTAATTTTGCGATATAAGTTTGTGCATTTTTTGTCACGACTTCATAATTATCTCCTGTTAAACCACGCGTTAAATCGCTCCCAATTCCTACTGAAATCACACCATTCGCAAACCACTCAGCCATATTATCTAAATTCACGCCACCCGTTGGCATTAAGTTTACGTATGGCAGTGGTCCTTTAACGTCTTTGATAAAGCGAGATCCAACAATATCTCCAGGAAAGACTTTAATGATATCAACCCCTGCTTTTAAAGCCGTCGTCATTTCAGTAATCGTCATACAACCAGGCATGTAAGGAATTTGGTATAAATTACATATTGTGGCAACTTCTGCATCGAATGCCGGACTCACAATAAAATCCGCGCCATTTTCAATCGCCAAGCGGGCTGTCACTGGATCCAATACGGTACCCGCTCCAATCACAACTGTTGGATCTTCTGCATAATATTCCGTTAATTCCGCAATCAGTTCGCTGGCATTGGGTGTGGTATAAGCGACCTCTAATGCCTTTAATTCTCCCGCCACACTTGCTTTACAAATCCCTAATCCTTGTTCTTTCGATTGTCCACGAATCACTGCTACCACACCATTTTCTATCAACTGGTTTAATGTTTTTACTTTTTTCATACTATTCCTTCTTTCTTTTCATTGACTAACCGATACCAAAGTACCCCGATAAGCATGACAATAATGGCTACAATTACTGCTGAAAATCCGGCAAAAACGCTCACTTTTTCCGACAAAACACCTGTAATTGTCGGCATTAAAATCGCTCCGATACCTCCGATGATTAATAACCAGCCCATCGCCATTGGATATTTTTTTATCGAAACACCTGCAATGGTCATTGCGGTTGGGTAAACGCCTCCCATGGTGAACCCCAGACCAATAACAGAAAATACGATCATGCTTAAATTCGTACTCATTAATAACAAGAAATAAAAAATCGTCATTCCGATGCTAATACCTGTAATCAGATTTCCTTTTTTAAAACGGTACCCATAAAAAACACAGAACAATCGTCCTAGTAAAATCGCTATCCACAATAAAGATGAAATGAGTTGTGCTTGGGTCACTTGGAGGATATCCGAGTCAATAAAATATTTTACCAACCATCCTGTAATGACGGATTCCGCACACAAGTAAAAAAATAAAATGACGATCGTGTTTAAAAATAATGGATCTTTAAAAAATGAATAGTCTTTAATTTTTTGTGTAGTGGTTTCAACTTGTTCATTGACTTCCATTTTGCTAAACAACACTTGAGAAATCATGATTAATACAATGATGAATCCCGCCGTCCACTTCCAACCACTATCACCAAAGATTCGAGTCGCTACGACGACTAAAAAAGGTGAGATTAAAGCCCCAATTGCAAACGTGCTGTGCAATAAATTGGATGCTGCAGGATCGCTATGTGAAATGTCATTTACGGTTTTATTATTAAAATTAGAAATACTCCCTCGACTAATTCCGGTGAAGAAAAAGGCCATAATCAGTAAAATCGGATTACCTGTCACAATCATGAGGAAAAAACCAAGCATTACAAAACTGCTTAAAAACAGAATCGAATGTTTACGACCATAATAAACAGGTAAAATCCCCGCGACTAATCCCGCAATTAAATTTCCTAACTGATGTCCCGACAAGAGCAAGCCACTGACGGTGTCGCTTAATTGATATTCTGCGCTAATTAGCGGAATAATTGCTCCAAAAACCATTGCATAAAAACCGTTTACAAAAAATATAAAATAACAACATAACAATATGTATTTATCTGAATCGTTCAATTCGTTGTATCTCATTTATCCCTATCCCATCGTTTTCTATCATCAAAAAAGTCTAGGATTAAACTCAATATTGACGTTTATCCTAGCCTTTTTCCATAAAGCTGAAAATTAATCTTCATTCAACCTAATTTTTATGGTTGTTTCCCAATGTAAGCTAAAATGCCACCATCAACATATAAAACATGGCCATTTACAAAATCAGAAGCTTCTGAAGATAAGAAGACTGCTGCGCCTTGTAAATCTTCTACTGTTCCCCAACGAGCAGCTGGTGTTTTGGCAATAATGAAATCATTAAACGGATGGCCTTCTTCACGTAAAGGTGCCGTTTGTGGTGTTGCGATGTAGCCAGGGCCAATGCCGTTACATTGAATATTATGCTCGCCAAACTCCGAACAAATATTTTTCGTTAACATTTTCAAGCCACCTTTAGCCGCTGCATACGCACTTACGGTTTCGCGACCCAGTTCACTCATCATTGAACAAATATTAATGATTTTACCGTGTCCTTTTTCAATCATTCCTGGTAATACGGCTTTTGCCATGATAAATTGTCCTGTTAAATCAATATCAATGACTTGTCGGAAATCTTCGGCAGACATCTCTAACATTGGAATGCGTTTGATAATACCAGCGTTATTCACTAGAATATCAATGACGCCAACTTCTTCTTCGATTTGTTTCACCGCTGCAGCAACCGCTTCTTCATCTGTAATATCAAAGACATAGCCTTTTGCATCGATGCCTAATTTTTCATAATCCGCCTTTGCTTCATCAATGGCTTCTTGCGTTAAACTGTTATAAACAATTTTTGCGCCTGCTTCTGCTAAAGCGGTTGCAATTCCAAAACCAATTCCATAAATGCCACCCGTGACTAACGCAACTTTACCGTCTAAACGAAATGAATCCATGCTAAAATTTGACATATTCTTTCTCCTCTTCTGTTTTAAAGATTTTTAGTTGATCTTTTTAGCTATTTCAAATCTTTCATATCAACCATATCCATGTCTGTATAGGTGATATTTTCTCCACACATCGCCCAGATAAACGTGTAGTCTGATGTTGCCACACCCGTATGGATTGACCAACTTGGTGAAATACAGGCTTGTTCATTCGCAATGACTAAATGTTTTGTTTCATCTGGTGTACCCATGAAGTGGAAGACGCGTGTATCTGGATCCATATCAAAGTAAAGGTATGTTTCCATTCTGCGTTCATGAGTGTGACAAGGCATCGTGTTCCAAGCAGAACCCTCTTCTAAAATAGTGTACCCCATTTGTAACTGACAACTTTCGCACACATTCGGATGCACATATTGGAAAATTTTACGTTGATTTAACGTTTTTGCCTCACCCGTCACAAATGGCGTAATGGCATCAATGCTAATTTTGACATTTGGATAAACTTTATGGGCTGGAACAGAAACACAGTAGAACTTCGCCGGATTATTCGCATCATCCGATTTAAATTCAATTTGTTTCGTTTCTTTGCCAATATAATAACCATCTTGTTTCTTCATTGTTTCTTCATTACCATTAATGACAATGGAACCGGGTCCCCCAATATTGATGACACCAAGTTCGCGACGTTCTAAGAAATACTCGACACCTAATTCACTTGATAATTTAATCTCTAGACTTTTCGTTGTTGGTGTGACACCACCGAAAATCATGCGATCATTATGGGTGTATGTTAATAACACTTTACCCGGAACAAATAGTTCTTCAACTAAAAATTCCTCTCTTAGTTCTTCCGTTGAAAAATGACGAATCATTGATGGGCTACTACCATATCTTGTTTCCATTTCCATTTTGATAACCTCGCTTTTAATTTCCTATTAAGAAATATCTTTTCTAAAAAAGAAATTCTATACTTTTATTATAACGAGTAGCAAAAAAAATGCAAGCCCTTTCTAACAAAAAAATAAATCCACCCTATTAAGGGTGGATTTTAGCTTCGATACGATTTTTCGCTTCAATCATTTTTTCAATTATTTGATCAACATATTCTTGCGTCCCTCGAAATTTAGGCATACTCACACTAAAAGCTCCTTCAATGTTTTCTTTCCCTCGAATCGGCATCGCAATACAAAAACAATCTTTTTCCATTTCTTCATCATCATACGCGACGGCTGTTTGCCGTATTTCTTCTAGTTCTTTTTCGAGTAAAAATTTGTTCGTAATCGTTTTTTCTGTATAAGCAGTCAGTGGAACACGCGAAAAATATTGGTCTAGCATTTCATCATTATAAGAAGATAAAAAGATTTTCCCCATTGCTGTACTATATAGTGGACGGCTTACCCCAACTTTTGATGACATGAAAATCGATTGTTTTTTGGGTTCTAACTTATCCAAATAGACTAATTCTTGACCGTTAGGGATTCCTAGATGAATGGTTTCGTCGACACTCAGTTGTAACTTTTCTAACTCGGGTGTGGCAACATTTTTTAAAATCGAATGCTCAAAATATTGACTACTATATTTTACTAAAGAAGGACCTAAAAAATACGTTTTCTCGCGTTCATTGCGACTGACATAGCCAATCAATAATAAGGTATCTAAAATTTTTAACGTTGTAGACGTCGTCATTTCGACCGCCTCTGCAATTCGTTTAAGCCCGACACCTTGGCTTTGTAATGCTAAAAAGTCTAAAATTTTTGCGGCTCGAATCAACACCGTGCCATATGGTTTTTTATCTTCCATCTCACTATTCCTTTCCTATTCGGAAAACAAAATCATTTTATAGGAAATTCTAACATAAATCTTTGGAAAAATCTATCTCTTTTAGTCGTTGCTCCTTTTTATTTAAATCATTCCCCACTAAACAAGTCGAATTCTCGTTCATCCTCACTAAAATAAGACCGCTTACAACGAATTTGTGGTACACTGATTGTAAGCGGTTATTTAATCAAATCAACTAAAAGGAGAGTATTATGTATAATTTAGTCATTCGCGGACATGATTTGTCGAATATTTCGACTCCCGAGCACTTAGCACAACAAACGAAAAGCGTTGGAATTCATAACTTACAATTTGCCTTAGGGGCTTCTTTTCCTCAACTGGATTCTTCATCTAACGCGCTTAATCCTGGTATGGGAACCTACTTTAAAAACTTATTTGCCAAACATGATATCCAAATTGCGTTACTGAGTTGTTACTCTAATTTAATTCATCCTGATCCTATTAAACGAGAGGAAATTTTGCATAAATTTGAAACCTATTTACGTGATGCGCACTTTTTCGGGGCTTCGATGGTGGCAAGCGAAACTGGATCCGTACTCCCAAATTTAGGGTATTCCGAAGACAATTTCAGCGATACGGTTTTTGCTGATTTAGTAAAAGTTATAGAAAGACTAGTTAAAACCGGTGAAAGGCATCGAACTTTAGTTGGGATTGAAGCGGGTTTGAATCATCCACTTTCTTCTATTGAAAGAACAAAACAACTACTTGAAGCGGTTGATTCAGATTATCTTGGCATTATTTTGGATCCGACTAACCTCATTACGATTGAGACTCATGAGTCGATTGTAGACATCGTGGAAGAAGCATTTCAACAATATGGTTCTAAAATTTGCGCTTTTCATTTAAAAGATTTTATGATTAAAGATGGAAAAATCGTACCCACTTCATTAGGCAAAGGACTGATTAATTATCCCGCCATTTTAAAGATTATTCAACAGTATAAACCCTACTGCTATATTGTCTTGGAGCAAACAAAAGATGAAGACATCCGCGTAGCCAAAGAACTGATCGCAAAGCTCTGATTGTTTTAATTTCAGCATCATATAATCTAAAAATCCGTTAACCAATTTTTGGCCAACGGATTTTTTAGATTGTTTTATTTTTAAAATACTTGAGTATCGATCAACGGTGAACTCGATTTCAGCTAAAACAAGCGACCCCATAACGCGCGTTGCTTGTTTTCACCTTCATTAGAAGACGTTATTTTGTTTCTTTGTAACTTGCCGTGAATTCATCGATAAGCGTTTGTCCGCCATTTTTCTTAAATGTCTCAACCGCTTGATCAAAACCATCCATTTCAATTTCACCCATCATATATTTATAATAGGCATCACTAATTCCTTCCACTAATGTTGACCATTGGGTATTGTACGTTTCTGACGTTAATGGTTGCGACGGATCAACGATCGCATAAGCTTCATTGTCAGCGATTTTCTCATTCGCTAAGTTGACTAATGGGTCAGTCGATTTAAATGTTTTCACTAATTCAGATGGACGAGAAGAAGAAAATGGTTGTACTTCTTGTTGCCATTTCGTATCATCAATCTTTTCATATGCACCATCTGCATTGATTTCATAGTGTACATCTTCGATTCCTTGCGTCATCAAGGTATACGGTTCTTCATCCATCAAATCATTAATAAATTGAAGCACGACTCTCAAATCTTCTTCTGTTTTCACTTTGTCTTTAGGAATGGCTAACCAACCACCCATTCCGCCATTTGTATCTGATAAAATCCGACGCTCGACATCGCCATAAGTGATATCGTTGATTAATTCCCACTCCATGCCTTCTTGAGGCGTTCCTTTGGCACCATCGACATAGTTACGTGCTTCTTGTAACCCAGTAATCACAATCCCCCCTTTGCCTTGAATAATGTAATCTTTTTGATCATTTTTAGCCATCACCGCAAAATCTGAATTCATCCAACCATTTTGATAAATGTCACGGAACCACTCCATCGCTTCTTTATATTCCTCTTGCATAAAGGAAGGCAGGACTTGTTCATCTTCTGTTACAGTAAACCAGTTGTCTGCTCCAAAATAACCCGATAGCGAGCGGAAACCAACGTTAAATGATTCATTACGTTCAACAAAGCCAACAGTATCATCTTTGCCGTTACCGTCAGGATCGTTTTCTGTGAACGCTTGAGCTACTTTCGCTAAGTCTTCGACTGTATGAGGCACTTCTAACCCTAAATTTTCTAACCAATCTTTTCTTACCACTACCCCATAGCGAGCAATTGGTTTTTGGAAAGGAACGCCATAAATTTTGCCATTAATTCGAGAAGATTGGAGTCGTTCTTCTGAAATATTCGATAAGTTCGGATATTCTTGCAAATAGGGTTCCACATCCCAGAACATTCCTGACGCAAGCGAGCTACGAACGGTTGTATTCTTGATATCCGCTAGCGTCACAATATCTGTGAGTGAATTGGATGCTAGCGCTGCATTAATTCGTTCTGATTTTGAGGCATCTGGTACCCAGCTAAAATCAATGTTCATGCCCGTATATTCTTCCAATTTATTCTCAACATCACCTGAAGGTGGAGCAGCTGTGTGAAGCATCGCCATCCATGAAATCGTATCTTTCGTGGATGCAGCTACTTCATTACCCCCTTTGTCAGTAGCAGAGCCGTCTGTCCCACCATTTCCACAAGCTCCTAATACTAACGCTGATAACAATAATGCACCCATGATTTTTTTGTTTTTCATTTTTTTCTTCCTTTCATTCTCTTTATTTTTTATTTGTTAAAGCTTTTAAGACCCTTTTTATTCCTTGTTTGAACCATGTATCGGTGAATAATCAAAGAAAGCAAAGTCGGCATGAATTCCTTCTTTTAAATCTAGATCTTGCACTCCTATGCCAATAAAATTGCCCGTAAAACCTCCAGCTAAAAAGAGTAAATCTTGTTCTTCACCTAATTTCGCCCAAGGTTCATTTTGAGATTGTCGCCAATAATAATTTCCTGTTGTTTCCTTGACAACGATTTTTAGATCGAGCGGTTGCTCCCTGAGAAGGACGACTGTCGAAAACAAAGTATGTTCGCCATTTTGACAACGCATCATGCGTAAGACGCGTCCTTGATCGTCATCAAATGTCAAATAGCCATATAAATAATTGCTTTCATTTAAATACAAGAATAGTCCCGCCATCTGATTAAATGTTCTTGGCATAAACTCAAGTTGAGTCGTCGCTTCGAATGAAAAATCTTTTTGACGAATCGCAAGTAAATGATTTTCAAAAGATGATTGAGGAGATTCTCCTGAAACAAGCCGTAAATAACCAGGGCGACTCGTTACGTCACACCAATTCGAACTTGGTAATATGCGTCGTGCATTCCATTCTTTATTCAAAATGTTAGAACTAAAATCATCGTGAAAAGCAGTATCAATTTGTTGTTCAATTTTTTTAGTTGTTTCGATTAATGTAACCGCTTCAGGTTTTGTGGTGCCGTTCGCTAAACGTAACCAACCATCGGACGTCCATATGACTTCCTGAATCGCGGTTTCGCGTCCTAAAATGGCCTTCCCTTGAAGGGGTCGTGTCGTTAAATATGCCATGTACCACTTACCGTTTAGCCCTTCGACTAAACTTCCATGTCCGGTACATTGAAGAGGTGAATCTGGTAGATTGCTTGCCGTCAACATTGGATAGTTTGGATCGAGTTCATAAGGGCCGGTAATCTTTTTCGCGCGACACACGGTGACACTATGATTCACCCCAGTCCCACCTTCCGCCGTGATTAAATAATAGTAACCATTTCTTTTATATAGATGGGGCGCTTCCGTTTTAGCTAAAGCAGTCCCATCAAAAATCTTGTAGACTTCCCCAATTAATGTTTGGCTTATTGGATCATACTCTTGCAACACAATCCCGGCTGATTTGTTGCTAGTCGTCATCCGATAATCCCATATCTCATTTAAAAACCAGTACCGGCCATCCTCATCATGAAACAACGAGGGATCAAACCCACTCGAATTGAGATAAATTGGTTCACTCCAAGGTCCCGTCATTCTCTCAGCCGTCATCAAATAGTTATGGACATCTTTAAATGGCCGCGTCGTATTTTTAACATCGGAATAAATACAATAAAATAATCCATCGCGATAACTCAATTGTGGTGCCCAAATACTTCCATCTTTTGGATTTCCTTTTAAATTCACTTGTTCAGTCAAAATATCCGTTAAGTGTGACCAGTTTACTAAATCATTTGATTGATAGACACGTAGTCCCGGTAACCACTCAAAAGATGAAACAACAATGTAATACGTCTCTTCTACTTTTAAAATAGTTGGATCAGGATTAAATCCTCTTAAAATCGGATTGTGAATTTGTGTTTGAACCATCTGTTTGTTTACTTCCTTATCTATTTTATTTTATCTTTTCTTAAAACAAAGACCACCTGCTACGAAAAATGGGAAAGCCAGTACAAATGCTAAAAATTGACTCCCTAATAAGGTAACTAAACCGGTTACAATGTATAATAACCCCGTTAAACGGCGATCATATCGACTATTTAAAAATAAACTAGCAAGTGCCGTCGTCACCAAAACAAGGACCACTGTGATACCAAACCAATTTCCTAAGCGGTGGAAAAATTCTAATCCTTGTTCCACCGATATCTCGCTCAGTTGTTCGGCAAAGACAGGCAGAAAGATTTCTTCATATTGAATACTCGTTAATTCGCGCATAATCAAAGAGAGTGGGCCTAAGATTAGCGTTACGAGTCCAGCTGTAATCCAACCGATCCATAATTCAAGTCTTCTTTTCATTTATCTTCGCTCCTTCCAACGTCATCCAGCTCGCTCTTTGAGGTACGATTGCATAAGTACAATCTACTTCCTTATAGCACACGCTTTTTTGAGCTGTTTCTTTATCCCAATCATGCCAACCAGCACTCGTCAACCACTTGTCAAAGATACATTTTTCAAAACGAGTCTTTGCATGGTCACGCCACGGTCGGCCCAGATAATACGGACTCTCACCTGAAATTTGACAGTTCTTAAAAATGAATCCTTCCGCTTCTTTTGGCGTGGAGGCAGCTGTTAGATAGTTCACTGTTGCCCTTTTCCGGCTATAAATGTGACAAGAAGTGAACAGGGCTTGCCCACCACCAAAAATAAAATCAATCGTTCCCGAAATCGTACACTCATTAAAATAAGACAGTTGCTGCGAAAAGACTCGAGAGCGCCAAGGACTCAGTAAGGGGGTTTCATCCTTAGTCATTATTGGTAAGGGACCTAAACATAATGTATCTTGATAGGCATCTAAAGAACAACGATTAATCGTGACATTGGTTCCTTCTATATAGAGTGCTACTGCTTGTGCTGCGACGTGATCTGGACCTGCCGTATTTTTGATGGTGATTCCTTCTAAAGTGACGTCTTTTGCATTGATAAACACTGTAGCGGTTTGAAAGGTCCCACGTAGTTCACCATTAGGCAGCACATCTTTGGCTGACCAATTGCCTTCAATCCTGACATCGCCAATACCGATGAGCGTTAAACCATCATTGTATATGCTGATATTTTCTTCATATACTCCAGGATAGACGATAATTTTTTGGATTAATTTCTTTTTTGAAGCACAGACAATGGCTTGTTGAATCGTTTGATAATTGCCACTACCATCTTTTGCAACCGTTACAGATGCTGGCGTAAAAACTGAATCCATCGTTCACGCATCTCCCTTGTTTCTTGGTGTCCACCATCTAATATTTCACATGCCCACTGATTACTTGCCTGTTGATCAAGATAACTTTGATGTAATCGCTTGTCCAAATCTGTCACTCCAACGAGTGGGCACAGAGGATCCACGCGCCCAATCAAGCATAGTCGTGCCCGCGGAACAATCAACTGTTGGATATCATTCGTCGTTAGCTGTTTTAAAATACCTGGAACGTAGTAATAAAATCCATGACGGTCTAAACGCTTTTCTTTTATCAACGCCTCATATTCCACTTGAGCGGCAATGTCAACCACAACACGGATCCGTTCATCTAACGCTGCTAACCACCAGCTCATCATTCCGCCCATTGACATTCCCATCGTTGCCACTTTTTCTGGGTTTACTTCTGGACGGTCCAGTAAGTATGTTAAAAATTGTTGATTATCATAAATCCGCATACCCCAAAGCGTGTGCCCCTTCAGAAGAAATTCTTTGAATAATTCACTTTCTTTTTGTTTATTTCGTTCGCCAAATCCCCACATATCAATGACACCGACTGCATACCCTTGTTTTGTTAACGTTTGCAAAAAACTCATAGGCTGTAAATAATCGCTACTTTGAATCAGCTCTTCTTTACCTTTCGTAAAATCACCGCCATGCGAATGATTAAATAATACTAGTGGGCATGATTGAACTTGAGCGGTTGGAGGATACGCAAAGTATGCTGGAACGGTTTCAATTTCATTTAATTCTAGGAGGATTGTTTCTAACACATAATCCGGCGTGACCACTTTCGACAGAATCGTTGCGCGCGGCTCAACCACAAGTCTTGGTCCTAAACAAGTGAGAATTTTTGCTTTTATATCCATCACTTTCTACTCAATTTTTTCTTGATTGGCATAGGAATCATGAATTTGGATACCTTGACTGTTCTCAATATGGAAGATTTCTCCCTCTACGCCGTCTAATGTTATCCGGTCAAAGCGGACGTTCGTCGCGCATCCAATATAAAATCCACTTTTTTGCATATCTTCAATTCCCGTCATCATTGCCGGTTTGCCAGGTATGGCATCTTTTGCCATTGAAATAGCAATATCATGGAACGTGATATCGCTCACTGGTTGTTCCGTTAAACCATAAATAAATCCTGCTGATGCGTGGACATTACGCGCTGTAATATCCGCAAAGTGAATACGACGGAACATTGGTGTTTCTTCTGTAATCGGATAGGCAGCTTTATCCCACACGTATTGATCTTTTCCACGTGGACCACAGAAATAATATAAATTCAAAATAAAGGGACAGCTAACGTTATCCATCACAATGTTACTGACGCGAATATCTTCAATCGTTCCACCACGACCGCGCCTTGATTTCAAGCGAATTCCGCGATCGGTGTCTTGGAATGTACAATTACTAATCGTTACATTTCGGATATCACCACTCATCTCACTCCCTAACACCACCCCACCATGGCCGTGAATCATATGACAATTCGTAATCGTAATATTCTCGCAAGACACCCGTTCTTTTGTGTCTTCCGTCCCTGCTTTAATTGCGATACAGTCATCGCCGACGTCAATTTGACAATTACTAATGCGTACATTTTTACACGATTCAGGATCAATACCATCTGTATTTGGGGAATCAGCAGGATTCTTAATTTTTACATTCTCAACGGTAACACCATGACACAAAATAGGATTGACCGTCCAACTAGGTGAATTAATCATCGAGATATCTTTAATCGTCACATTTTCACACGAATCAAAACTGATTAATTTCGGTCGCGGATAGTTTAACTTTTCTCGCTCATTACGGAAAATTTGCCACCATTTTTGGCCATTTCCATCTAACAATCCAAATCCAGTCACCGCAATGTTCTGAACATTTTCGGCATATAAACAAGAAGCATACACTTCACGCTTAACCCCTTCCCATCGCGAAATGACAACTGGATAATCTTCTTGATTATCAGAAAATTTTAACACACTACCTGGTAACAAATGAAGCTCGATATGACTTTTTAAGCGCAATGAAGCCGTATAAAATTCACCGGCTGGTACACTTACACGTCCGCCACCTTTTGCAGCAACCGTATCAATTGCTTTTTGAATTTTATCCGTCATTAATTCGCCATTTGGTTTCGCACCGAATTCTGTGATTAACACTTCCAACTTTCTTCCTCCTTACAAACTCATCATTTTATAGAACGCTATTCAAGTAACGGTTCATTTTCAAGTGCGGCTTGCAAAAATGCCCCGTACCCTTTGAAATCATTCGTAATAATTGGTTCGCTGATATAGTACACAAAGGAACCATCGCGAGCGTCTTCGCCACCCAGTCCAGCTACTTCACAATTTCTCGTTAAATTGAGCCATCCTTCATTGGTTAAAAAAACAAATTCATTGACAACACCTTGATACGTTTCCTGACTAAAAGATCGCCATTCGTCGGACAATACTTCTAGTCTAAGCGCTTTAGCGGTCGCGTAAGCAATCATACTGGAAGCAGAAGCTTCTAAATAATTTCCGTGCCGCTCCCCTTGGTCTAACACTTGATACCACACGTGTGTATTTTCATCGCGAACTTTTTTTAATGCCTTTAAGCACCTCACAAAGATTTCTTCTAACGTTTTCGTATCCGTTGAACCTTGCAGTAGTTCAATTGTATCGACCAGTGCCATCATATACCAACCCATTGAACGTCCCCAAAAATTTGGTGATAAACCGGTTTGAGGATTTGCCCAAAATTGTTCTTTTTTTTCATCCCAAGCATGATACAACAGACCCGTTTGTTGATCGACCGTCCGATTATAGCATAACTCAAAATGATGGATTACTTCTGCCATTCGTTCACCCTTTTTAAAAGTAAGCAAATATTCTGCTAAAAAAGGCGTTCCCATGTACAAGCCATCTAACCAAATTTGATTGGGATAAATCTTCTTATGCCAAAAACCGCCTTCTGACGTACGAGGCATATTTTCTAATTGCTGAAATAATAAATCTAGCGCTTTTTTGTACTTTTCGTTTTTGGTTTCTTTATACAATAAAAATAGTAATTTGCCGTTATTGACATAATCGATATTCATCGATTCATAGTTGTATCCTTTAATGGAACCATCTTCTTGAATATAATAATCCATTGTTTCCTGGATGTAATCATAATAAACAGCTTCATTTGTTTGAAGATAAGCCATTTTAACGCCTTGTAGGACAACCCCTATATCATACGACCATTTCCCATGGTACGTTTTCGTTTGAGGTAAAATAGGATACCTTTCAAACAACGTCGTTAAAGCTACTTGAGAAAGTTTCACGAACGTTATTCCCTCCTTCTATTTATCGTAATGTCTCTATCTTGATTCAAACATCACGTCTGAATCAACTTTTTCAGGAGTATACTCTTTTAAAATCAACTTTCCAGCATATCCCAAAACAAAACCCACAAAGCCCACTCCCCAAATGATTAATAACGCAAGTGAAATCATCGATGCAATCATATAGGCGACAATAATAATAGTCCAAGCTAAAATGGAATAATGTAAATAACCTAATCCGATTAAAGCCGCTCCTTGCAAAATTTCTCGTATCGTCTTAAATGTTGTTGCGGCCATCACCGTATAAATATGACTTGTCGCAAACAACACGATGACGAAGACGAGCACATTTGCGACTTGAAAGTACCATTGGCTTAACGTAAATAAATTGATAATGACGATCGTAAAAACCGCTATAACTAGCCAACTAATCAGTAATGACTGACGAAACCGTTCTTTAAAAGCAGTATAGAAGCTGCGTGCTACAGGAGGTTGTTCCCCTAAGCGTAACCACTTATCATAATAGGCCATCATTGCGTAAGTCGCCGGTCCTACTCCGAAAAGACCAAGTCCTAATAAGGTAAATAAAATCCATAAGAAACTTAAATAAGCAATGATTAGAACGTTCGTCATATAGACATTGATTTTACTAATTTTCTCCATCGTCATTTTCTCGTTTCCTTTCTGTCTTTAGTAAATCCCTTCTTCGCCCACTTTACGCGCTGCTTTATTTGCTAAGACAACTAGAACTAATCCGACTAATCCTTTAAATAGACCTACAGCCGTGGAATAACTTAGTTGACCATTTTGAATTCCGGCAGTATAGACGAACGTATCAAAAATTTGAGCGACTTCTTTATTCATTGGGTTCATTAATAGGAACATATGCTCAAATCCCATATCTAAAACGTGACCAATTTTCAAAATAAACAAGGTAATAATCGTTGGCCGAATACAAGGTAAGGTAATATGCCACATTTTACGTAGTTTTCCAGCGCCATCCATATCGGCTGCTTCGTATAATTGTTCATCCACATTGGTGATCGCCGCGAGATAAACAATCGTTCCC
Source organism: Enterococcus aquimarinus (assembly GCF_001885765.1). GTDB lineage: Bacteria > Bacillota > Bacilli > Lactobacillales > Enterococcaceae > Enterococcus_I > Enterococcus_I aquimarinus. Next base: position 121,485 of record NZ_JXKD01000006.1, read on the forward strand.
CAGCCCGCACCTTTCCACATTTGCTGGAAAATATAAATCGGACGTAACCATTCCGTACTTGTTAAAAAGGAAATCTTTTCCCCACCAAAATAAGTGATGATATTATTAAAGACGCCACCTTCTGTTGTTAATAGAACATAAAAAATCGAAACAACCACTACCCAAGACATGAAATGGGGTAAGTAAATCACCGTTTGGACAAATTTTTTAAATCTTGCAGCCCGTAATTCATTTAACATCAATGCTAGTATAATCGGAAATGGAAATGAAAAAGCAATATCCAAACCAAAAATGACGAGCGTATTTCTCATTAACATGAAAAACGTATCTTCGGTAAATAGTCGAATAAAATGTTTCATTCCTACAAAGGGACTACCTAAGATTCCTAAAAAAGGTTGATAGTCTTGGAACGCAATAATTAATCCTCCCATTGGAATATATTTAAAAATGACAAAATATAAGATTCCTGGGAAGAGCATGATATAAAGCGCTCGGTTTGTTTTAATTTGTGCCCATTTTTTTTGACGTTTGATTGCTTTTATTTTTTTCTCATCTACTTGATTGGTTAATACTCCAGCTGTTTCCATACGACTGTTTCCTCCGTTTTCGTTTATTTATCACATCCAAATCATAGTCGATATGTGAAATTACGTATATAATCATTTTAACACTTAGGAAAGCGTGTACATTATTTCAACAAAAGGATTCTTTCTTTTTTTATCAAAAAATATAAAAACCCTTACATACCAGTGTTTACAACAAATTGAGAAAGAATGAACATTTAAAAATGATTATATACGTTATCTCGAGGCCGTGATAAAGTAACGATGATCAATAAAATGAATTAGGAGGAATATATTATGCAAGCAACACCATCTTTAAAAAAGAATAAAATCAAAGTAGCGACAAGCGAAAGAATCGTTCACGTATTCATTGTGTCATTTCTAACAATTTTTACATTATTGTGTTTACTCCCCTTTTTAAATGTTTTAGGAAGTTCCTTTGCAACATCGGCTGAAATCTCAACACGAACCTTTATTTTGATTCCACGAACGTTTACTCTAAATGCATATCGTTACATTTTATCAACACCCACTATTTTTAAAAGTATTGGTGTTTCATTATATGTAACCATTCTAGGTACGTTTCTTAGTATGGTTGTAACATCCTTTATGGCATACGCATTATCAAGAAAATATTTACATGGACGATCATTTTTCAATTTTCTTGTTGTCTTTACGATGTTATTTAGTGGCGGAATGATTCCATCCTTCATCCTAGTTAAAAACCTTGGTTTAATTGATACATTATGGGCATTAATTTTACCTTCTGCGGTGAGTGCTTATAATATGATTATTATGCGTAATTTTTTCCAAGGAATTCCTGATAGTTTAGAAGAATCAGCAAAAATGGATGGTTGTTCTGATTGGGGTGTTTTCTTCAAGATCATTCTTCCTCTTTCATTACCGTCCATTGCTACAATCTCTTTATTTTATGCCGTCACTTACTGGAATACGTATCAAAATGCGATTTTATATATCAATGATTCCAACAAATGGCCTATCCAAGTATTGTTACGTCAAATCGTAATTGTTTCAAGTGGCTTAAACGCTGATGCAGCTAGTGTTGACATTGTCCCACCTGCACAATCAATCAAAATGGCGGTGATTGTCGTTGCAACCATTCCAATGTTAATCGCTTATCCTTTTGTCCAAAAATATTTTGTTAAAGGCGCGATGGTTGGATCGGTTAAAGGTTAGCTTTCCTTGATTTAGATTAAAAAAAATCCATGGAGAAATGTTCTTCATGGATTTTTGATAATCTTTTTTAGCGGATTCTTGTGGTGCATGCGTCCTATCTTGACTGACAATTTTACCGTTGATGACGATTAGAATGTTGCTTACGATACTCCCCTGGTGTCATATTCTCTTTCTTTTTAAAGAAACGAATAAAATTTTGTGGATTCGTATATTGTAACCGCTCAGAAATTGCTTTAACGGTCATATCGGTCTCCATTAACCATTTTTTGGCAATCGTTAATCGATAGTTTTGTAAATAATCGGTGAAGTTCCATCCCATTTCTTTCTTAAATACATTACTCAAATAGTTAGAACTATAATGTAATTGGTCCGCAATACTTTCAAGTGAAATATCGTGATCGTATTGTTGATGGACCAACGCAAGCATTTGATCGGAGAGATTACGCATTTGTCGATCCGTTGTTTTTTGAATCGAATTCACAATTGGCTCAATCAAGGTTTGATAAATAATTTGTTGGATTTCAGAAGGATTATCCTTATTTAATACATCTAAATAGACCTTACGATTATTTAAGAGCATCTCATAGTCAGCTCCCAGTAATTGACCTAACTGAGTGATACTATTGATTAACTGAAACAGCGCATTTTCAATTGTAATCGGATTAGTATTTTGTTGCCAAATTAATGTCATCAGGTGTTGATACGCTTTTTTTGTTTCAACTTGATTGGTACTGCGCATCGCATCCAAAAATAGTTGTTCTGCTTCTCTCGGATATTTCATCACCGTTTTTTGATCGAGTTGGGGCGCTATTTCATGATAAAAAATTGTCGCTTCTTGACCTAAATGAATGCGAAAATGAAGTGCTTCTTTAGCAGTATCTAGCGCTTGTTTGCTATCCGTTAGATCGCCATATTCTAATGAGATCCCAAAACTAATTTTTATTTTCAAATAATCAGAAGCCGCTTGACGAACCGCCTGACAATAGTCAATGACTTTTTGCTTATCTTCCGTTGCTGGCAGACATAAGAGCGTGGCTTGCGTATCTTGGTTCAACACAATTGGTTGAAAACGAGACGTCGGAGGAATGATTTCTGACACAATATTTTCAATTGAAACAAGAAATAGATCCTCTGTTGTATGATCACGTCCACCCAAATCATCAATCTGAATCAATACAACGATGAATCGTTCATCGCCTTTAAAGTGATAATTGAGCTGTTTCAGCTTTTCGTTCAAAGTCTCGTAAGACATGCGATTACGAAATAAATTTAATAAAAATAACGTTTCTAATTCTGGAATTTGATGTTGGATTTTGGCAGAAAGATCGAGGTTTGATTCCACAATCGTATCAATCCCCGTGAGAATTTGATTGATTTCAGCTTTACGGCTTTTGCTCGGTGAATCAATCGCTAGTAAATCGCGAATTTTTCGTAACGGTTGAGCGGCTGTATTTGCGACTAAATACGTAACAATCATAAAAAACAACCATAACACGATTGTGATAAAGGCCAGTCCTGAACCTAGTCCTAAAATGGATTGACGAATAGTCGCTTTAGGGAGTGCGGTAACGTAAACCCATTGATTATAATCAGATTGCGAATAAATATATGTCTCCTTATCGGACTGTTCGAAGCTTCCTACTTTTTGATCGAGTGTCAGCATTTTGGCAGACAGTTCGTTCGCCTGCTCGGTGTGATTCGAAAAAAGTAGCTGCCCTTTTTGATTATAAATCGCTAAAAATTCATCTTGTGATGCGTCAAATAAACTCGTAAACGCTTGGCGACTAATGCTAGCAATCCCTACTGCTGAACGCTCTGTACTAAAAGTAGGGAGTTGAATATACATTTTAATGCCATTATTATCTGGTTTCCAAACAATGTATTGATCGGATTCACTCATAGAATCACTAATTTGTGCCACTGCTTCTTCGGTCAGCTGATTTAAAGAACCATTATTAATTTCCCAGCCATGCGTTAAACTGACCAGACGATAAGAAGCATTCCCAATGCCAATCGCACCAATATAAGCTAGTTCTGAACTGATTTCCCTTACCGATGCGTAATCTTGAAAAGTAAGTGGTCGACTAATCAGATTTTTAAAAGAGGTTGTATTACTATAGGTCGTAAAAGAATATTCGATTGTTTGAATTTTTTGCTCAATATTCCCTTTGATTTGATTAATATTACTTTTTCGATCCACAATTAAATTTTCTTGTAACGTATTGTAGGTTTTTTGATACGTATAGAGGCTAAATCCAGCAATAAAAACGGTACCAATTAAAACGATTGGAAAAAAAATACTATAAAAGAAATTAGAACGATGCATGAATCGTTCCTTGAAAAATAGTTTGACCCTTTTCAAATGTAACATGTTAACAACACCTTTCACATGTCATTATTTTAGCATAAATAAAATGAGAATGTTACTGCTTTTCACCCTTCTTATTTCACGTGTGCATTTTTTGTAACCAACTATCCCTCTTTTTAGTACAAAAAAGGCATCCTCCATTGTTTAACGTGTGCATCCTTGATTTAACAATATTCTTTGTTGACACTCTTATTCTTCTATTATACAATGTAACCGTAAACATTCAATGATTTATTTTACTAAAAAGAAGAAGGGGGTCCTCCATGGTTACGATTAAAGACATTGCCAAACAATTGGGGATTTCTCATACAACCGTTTCAAGAGCTTTAAATAATAGTCCACTTGTGAAACCTGAGACGAGAGAGCATATAAAAAGTGTGGCGAAGGAATTAAACTATGTCCCAAACTTTAACGCGAAAAGTCTCGTCAATCAAAAAAATTATATGATTGGTTTATTTTTTTCCAGTATTAGCCAAGGAACGAGTTCCAGTTTTCTTGTCGATACCATTACTGGCATTCGGTCGGTTCTAGAAGCCAGTTATTCACTCTCTGTAGAAGGAATTGATGAAATACAGAACTTCTCCGATATTAATTTCCAACGCTACGATGGCATCTTAGTAATGAGTCAGAGCGAAACGGATCAAGCGTTTATCGAATATTTAAAACAACAAAACTTGCCTTTTGTTGTAGTGAATCGTTTAGTCGATGATCCGGAAATTATGAATGTCGTGGCCGACGATGCAGAAGGTGTCATGACAGGAATTGAGTATGCGATTACTCTTGGGCACAAAAAAATCGGTTATATTGGCGGGCTCGAAGTCTTTCACTCTTCGAATGAACGACGAAAAGGGCTGATCGCCATGTTAGAAAAACATGAGTTACCCATTGTGCCAGCATTTTTCCGGTCTGGAAACTACAGCTTAGAAAGCGGATTTCAACAAATGACCCAGCTGCTCAAAAATCAAGAACTTCCGACCCTGATTTTTTGTGCGAATGATGATATGGCGATTGGTGCGATGCGGGCAATCGATGCCGCTGGATTAACAGTCCCAAATGATCTTTCGATTATTGGCTTTGATAATACACCCATTACTTCTTACTTGAATCCACCGCTAACGACGATTCATAAACCGTTAAATAAAATCAGTCGACTAGGGACTGAATTATTATTAAAGCAAATCAATCAAGAAGCAATTGCAAAGACCCATTACGAAATTCCAACAACTTTGATGGTGCGTCAATCCGTCAAAAACTTATTAACCGTTACTTAAACAAAGACTCGTTCTTTGTTTTTAAATAAAATGTTCACGTGTGCATACGCGAGAAAGGAAAAATAATATGACAAAAAAACTAACTCAAAAAGAATTCCCTGAAACAAAAAATGACCTCCCAGTAAAAGTAGTGCAATTTGGAGAAGGTAATTTCATGCGTGCCTTTGTGGATTGGCAAATTCAACAAATGAATAAACAACAGCTCTTCAATGGTACCGTAGCGGTCGTCCAACCAATTAATCAAGGACTTGGCGAAATGTTACGTGCACAAGACAATCGATACACTGTTTTATTAGAAGGCTTAATCGACGGGGAACTGGTTGAGACAAGCGAGATTATAAACGTTTTAGATACTGTCATTAATCCGTACCAAGCTTACGCAGAATATCTCGCTTTAGCAGAAAATAAAGACCTCGAATTTGTCGTTTCAAATACAACCGAAGCTGGTATCCAATTTAATCCAAATGATCGTTTAGAAGATGCGCCTCAACAAAGTTATCCAGGAAAACTCACTGCCTTCTTATACCAACGTTATCAAGCAAAATTACCAGGTTTAACGATTATTCCTTGTGAGCTCATCGATCGAAATGGGGACAAATTAAAAGAAATCGTCTTACGCTATATTGAATTATGGGAATTACCGCATGCATTTAAAGAATGGATCGAAAATGACAACACCTTTTGCTGTAGTTTAGTTGATCGAATTGTTCCTGGCTATCCGCGTGATACTGCCAAAGAATGGGCAGAAAAATTGGGCTACGAAGATCAGTTAATGGTGAAAGCGGAACCATTTATGCTTTGGGTAATCGAAGGACCACAAAGCTTAACAGAATCTCTTCCATTAACAAAAGCAGGATTAAATGTCATTGTGACCGACGATATGACCCCTTATCGCGAGCGCAAAGTCCATTTATTAAACGGTCCACATACGGCGATGGTTCCACTTGCGTTATTAGCTGGTTTATCAACGGTCGACGAAGTCATGAATGATGACGACTTCCGCCCCTTCATCGATGACTTGTTTGCTAAAGAACTCATTCCGATGTTGAATTTACCAAAATCCGAGTTAGACGAATACGCAGATCAAATTAAAGAACGTTTTTTAAATCCGTTTGCTCATCATGAACTATCTGCTATCTCATTAAATAGTGTCTCCAAATTCAAAGCACGCTTACTCCCAATTTTGACTCGTTACATCCAGACAAATAACCATGTACCCGCATATTTAGCGACATCGCTCGCTGCTTTAATTTTATCATATCGAGGAGATCAAGTGACACCGGCTGATGATCAAGACATTGTCTCCTTTTTCCAAACAGCATGGCAAACACCCGCTACCGTTGTCGTAAGTGTGCTGTCTAACACCCATTTATGGGGTGAAAATTTAACGGTTTTACCTGGCTTAAGTGAAACCGTGCAACTAAAACTCGATGCACTTGAAACCAATGGCGCACGCCAAGTGGTTCAAGATTTGAAAGGAGAAAAATAAATGACGACGACTACGATTCAAGCACCTGATTTATTAAAACTAAATATCCGTGATAATGTCGCTGTTGCCTTACGCCCGATTACTGCTGGAGAACAGATTTCAATCGATGACTATACCGTTACCGCATTAAAAGACATCCCTCAAGGTCATAAAATTGCACTCATCCCTTTAACAAAAGATGACCATGTTATCAAATACGGCTCCCCCATCGGACATGTCCTAGAAGATGTGGCACCAGGCGAATGGTTGCATACCCATAACGTGAAAACAAATTTAGCCGGCGAATTAGAATATCGTTACCAACCAGAATTACACCAACGAACCTATCCTAAACAAGAATTAACGTTTAAAGGGTATCGTCGTGCCAATGGAAAAGTCGGGATCCGAAATGATTTATTTATTGTGCCAACAGTTGGCTGTGTCAATGGCGTAGCCGAATTAATTATTAAAGAATTTAAAGCAAAGCATCCCGATTTAGGACCTTTTGATAACGTCACCATTTTAAAGCACCCTTATGGTTGTTCTCAGTTAGGGACGGATCATTCGAATACACGTGAAATCTTAATCGATGCGGTCAAACATCCCAATGCTGGTGGCGTCCTTGTTTTTGGCTTAGGCTGTGAAAACAACACCATTCCGGCTTTCAAAGAACACTTAGGCGAATACGATGAAAATCGCGTGAAATTCCTTGTCGCCCAAGAAGTCTATAATGAGATCCAACAAGGCGTTGATTTATTAGAAGAGTTATTCATCGCCGCTAAAGACGATCATCGTGAAGACGTTCCGCTCAGTGAATTGAATGTCGGTCTTAAATGTGGTGGATCGGACGGCTTTTCTGGTATTACCGCGAATCCATTACTCGGAGCCTTCTCCGATTTCTTAATCTCACAAGGTGGAAGTACCATTTTAACCGAAGTACCCGAAATGTTTGGCGCAGAAGAGGTGCTGATGGCGCGCGCCGAGAACGAAGAAATTTTCGAACAAATCGTTCACTTAATTAATGATTTCAAACAATACTTCCTTTCTTTTGGCGAGCCAGTTTATGAAAACCCCTCACCTGGGAATAAAGCGGGCGGCATTACCACTTTAGAAGACAAATCGTTAGGTTGCACGCAAAAGGCTGGTACCGCACCTGTTGTCGATGTATTGAAATACGGTGAGAAATTACGCAAAAAAGGCTTAAGTTTATTACAAGCTCCGGGGAATGATTTAGTTGCCTCTTCCGCCCTTGCCTCTTCCGATTGTCAATTAGTCTTATTTACGACTGGTCGTGGAACACCGTTTGGCTCATATGTGCCAACGATTAAAGTCGCGACCAACTCGACCATTTTTGAACGCAAAGGCCACTGGATGGACTTTAACGCTGGGACATTATTAGAACGTCCAATGGAAGAGGTGTTACAAGAGTTTATTGATAAAATCATCGCCGTTGCAAGTGGCGAAGAAACCCGAAATGAACAAAATGATGTACGCGAAATCGCGATTTTCAAAACAGGTGTGACTTTATAAAAAGGATCCAGGCCACATGCTCTTCACCACCCACATAACTTTCATCCTGTGGGTGGTGAAGACAACGGCTAAATCGAAAAATGTGAGGAGACGAAATGAGATGTTTTTAAATGATGATTTTTTACTACCAAATGAGTGGGCCAAGACACTGTTCCATCAACATGCTGCGAAAATGCCCATCATCGATTACCATTGCCATTTAGATCCAAAAGAAATTTATGAAAATAAGCCGTTTAAAAATGTAACGGAAGCTTGGCTTGGCGGGGATCATTATAAATGGCGTTTAATGCGTGCTTGTGGAGTACCCGAATCACACATTACGGGCGATGCCTCTGATTACGATAAATTCTTGGCTTGGTGCCAAACAATGCCCAAAACGATTGGCAATCCGCTTTATACTTGGACACACCTAGAATTAAAACGTTTCTTTGGCGTGGATCTCGTGATCAATGAAAAAAATGCACCGGAAATTTGGGAGCGTGCGAATGCGAAATTAGCTACAGCCGATTTTTGTCGCCGTGAAATAATCAAAAACTCAAACGTCAAAGTGATTTGTACCACAGATGATCCAATCGATGACCTTGCTTATCACCAACGCTTAGCAAAAGAAGAAGTCGCTTTTAAAGTATTACCGACTTTCCGACCGGATAAAGCGTTAAATCTGGATAAACCTGATTTTGAACAATGGATTACTCAATTAGGCGAGGTATACGGCAAACCGATTGATTCCTATCAAGAATTAATCTCAGCATTAGAGTCTCGCGTCCAGTACTTCCATGACCAAGGAGGGCGTTTATCAGACCACGCACTAGACGTTTTGCACTATGAAGCAGCGTCTCCAGAAGTGCTGGAAGCGATTTTTGTGAAAGCATTAAAACAAGAAGCACTAACTCCCACTGAAATTGCCGCTTATAAAACAGAAACCTTAACGCACTTATTCCATTTCTATCACGCACGCAACTGGACCGCTCAATTACACATTCATGCGTATCGTAATTGTAATGACCGCATGTACCAACAATTAGGACCAGACACGGGCTATGACGGAATTAATGATTTATCTTTGACCATTCCTTTACAACAATTATTGAATCGGGCAGATAAAACCGATCAATTACCAAAGACTATTCTTTATTCATTGAATCCGAATGATTATCCGGTCATTGTTGCGTTAATGAGTTGTTTCCAAAAAGAGAGTCCAGGAAAATTACAACTTGGTTCTGGTTGGTGGTATAACGATACTTTAGCTGGGATGCGCCAACAATTGACCGTTTTCGCCGATGGTAGTCCATTAGCAAACTTTGTCGGCATGTTAACCGATTCTCGTAGTTTCTTATCGTATACGCGACATGAATACTTCCGCCGTGTTTTATGCGGCTTCATTAGTGAAATCGTGGAACGCGGAGAAGCACCCGCAGATGAAGCGTACTTAGGGAAAATCGTAGAAGACATTAGTTATCATAATGCCGCTAATTATTTTAATTTTTAATCTAATGAAAAGGGAGCATCTTTGTGAAAATTGATCACACACTTGAAAAACCGATTCACACGAGTTATACCCTTCACTTGATCGATGAAACGCGCCGTCCATTTATCTTAATTTGTCCCGGTGGTGGATATACGCATCTCGCTTATGAAAAAGAAGGGCTTGCGATTCAAATGTGGTTAAATGAGGCGGGCTATCATACCGGTATTTTGGCTTACCAAGTCCAACATATTCACTACAAAACATTCCTATCCGATATCGAAAAAATCATGAGTGAATTACGCACCCACCCTGTTCTCGATCAGATTTTTGTTCTGGGATTTTCTGCTGGAGCACATGTCGCCGGTTTAATTGGCAGCAAGATTAGCCCTAGACCCGATGGCTTGTTACTTGCCTATCCGGTTGTCAGCTTTGTCGAACCTTTTAGTCATCGCGGTAGTTGGCAAAATCTACTGGGAGAAACTGCCAGTTTTGAGTTGCGTTCACAGTTCTCGTTAGAAAAAATCGTTGATACAAAGACGCCTCCTTGCTTCATTTGGCATACCATTACCGATCAAGCTGTTCCGGTTGAAAACAGTCTTTGTCTACTTACAGCCTTGAAAGCAAAACAGGTTCCGGTAGAGTGTCACCTTTTCCCTGAAGGCCGACACGGCTTAGGAATACTTCCTGAAGTTCCTCATCTCTTACAATGGCAAGGTCTAGCCGAAAATTGGCTAAAAGAAAGACAGTCACAAAACGAACGTTACTGAATAATGCATTAAAAGGAGAAGATTATGCCAACTATTTTTATTGCTGGCGATTCCACCGCCGCAACTAAAGCAGAGAATCGTCGCCCAGAAACTGGCTGGGGTGAAAAACTGGCCACTTACTTCGATCAAAACCTGCAGATTGAAAATCATGCAATGAATGGGCGAAGTTCCAAATCTTTTATTCATGAACAGCGACTCGAAACAATTAAGAATCGACTCGCACCCGGAGACTATCTCTTTATTCAGTTTGGCCATAACGATCAAAAAATAGATGAAAGTCGTGGGACATTACCCTATGGTAGTTATTTAACTTATTTAACACAATACATCGAAGCCTCCAAAGAGAAAGTCGCCTGCCCAGTTTTATTGACACCGATTAGTCGTCGAGATTACTTACCTGATGGGAGTCTCAACCCGCTTACACTCGGGGAGTATCCACAAGCGATGAAACAATTAGCCCAAATGCATGATGTCATCGTCCTCGATATTTTTGCCAAAACACAAGAATGGCTTAAAACGTACTCACCTGAAGAAACAACCAAATTCTTTTTACATGGTAAGCCAAATGAGTTCGCCTGTTATCCTGAAGGGGTTTGTGATAATACACACTTAAGCGATCTCGGAGCCGAAACAATTGCGGCCATCATTGCGCAAGCCGTTCAAGAAAGTCAATTGCCACTCAAGCATTACCTACGTGATTCATCAATCAAAAACTATAAGGAGGATTTTAATGTCGACAATTATTGAAGTCGTAACAGAATATTACCGCATTCCCCTACCTGAAATTATGGAGGATGCAAAACACGGTCTCCATACCCATTTTGAAGTCCCGATTGTCAAAATTACCACCGAAGACGGCCGAACAGGTGTTGGCTATACATATACAGGGGGCTTTGGTGGAGAATCGATAGCCAAACTCATTGACAAAGAACTCAAACACATATTACTGGGCAAAGATGCCTCTTGTATCGAATCACTATGGGATCAAATGAATTGGGGCATCCACTATGTCGCACGCGGCGGACTCGCGAGCTTTGCGATTGCAGCTTGTGACATTGCATTATGGGATTTACGTGCCAAAAAAGCAGATGAACCGCTCTATAAATTACTCGGTGGCCACAGCAATAAAGTTAAATGTTACGGTGGCGCCATTGATTTGAACTTCCCGCTAGAAAAATTACTGGCAAATAATCAAAAATACTTAGACATGGGCCTAAAAGCCGTAAAAATTAAACTCGGACAACCAACACTAGCCGAAGATATTGAACGAATCAAAGCGGTTCGTGAACTCATCGGACCAGATGTCGTGTTTATGGTGGATGCCAATATGAGCTGGTCGGTTGAAAAAGCGATTAAAGCAGCGAAATTAATGGCGCCCTATAATATTTTATTCCTTGAAGAACCCACCATTCCAGAAGATTACGAGGGCTATGCACGAATTACCCAAGAAGGACACATTGCCGTCGCAGGAGGCGAAAACTTACGTACTCCGATCGAATTCATGCATATGATTCAATATGGGCACGTTGACTTCCCGCAACCAGATGCCTCAAACTGTGGAGGCATTACGGGTTGGCTTAAAGTCGCTGCCTTAACCCAAGTACATAACCTCTCTGTTTCGACTCACGGCATGCAAGAACTCCATGTGAGCTTACTAGCCGCGATGCCTAACGCGGGCTATCTCGAAATGCATAGCTTCCCTATTGATCAGTACACCACGCGTCCCCTTGTCATCGATCCAGAAGATGGACACGCTGTTGCACCCGAAATCCCCGGCACAGGCGTCATCTTCGATTGGGACAAACTCGCCCCTCATAGAATGCCGTTTTGATCTAACGGCAATCCTCGATTAGGATTATCAAAAAAGAGAGCATTCAACTGCTCTCTTTTTTGATTTCATTCGATTTTACAGATGATTATTCTTAATTAACGATCATCTACCTATAACCTCTACTTCTGTTTTTTATCTATGAATACACCGTGAATAATGGGGATTGTATAGTAAATCAAAATAACCCCGCCTAAAGCAATTAATAGATGTCCCGGCACAATTTCATAAGAAGCCGTTTCCAAGATATATCCATTATCAAACCGAAGAAACTGAAATCCAATGATCAAAGACATCACTCCTAAAATAATATTGCTCGATACTTTCTTCAAATTAATTCAATCCTTTCATTTTAAATGTATCGTAATCTTATATTATATTTAAACGAAAAATTCAATCGAAATGTAAACGCTATGCAAAAGAGATTTTATAAAAAAAGACACCTTCCAAAATTTGGAAAGTGCCTTGAAACGTCTTAATGGAATAGTACTCGATTTCAAAGGAAATCTCCGTCCCATACTGTATTCGTAAGCGAATAAATTCGCAACGACACAAAAAAAGGAAACTGCGCTCAGCCTTGCTTCGCCCAGTACGAGTCTCGTAACAAACAAAAAAACCATTCCAAAAAGAAATGGTTTTTTGTTTGAACGATAATCGCAATTAACGTTTTGAGAATTGTGAAGCTTTACGAGCTTTCTTAAGACCTGGTTTTTTACGTTCCACCATACGAGCGTCACGAGTTAATAGACCTGCTTGTTTTAAAGCTGGACGGAAATCAGGATCTACAGTTAATAATGCACGTGCGATACCATGACGGATTGCACCTGATTGTCCTGCGTAGCCTCCACCGTTAACGTTCACTAATACGTCATATGCGCCTTTTGTTTCAGTTACGCCAAAAGGTTGGTTGATAACTTCACGTAGGTCAGCATGTGGGATATATGTTTCAATGTCTTTTTTGTTAATAGTAATTTTACCAGTTCCTGGTACTAAACGTACGCGAGCAACTGCGTTTTTACGACGGCCTGTGCCGATATATTGAGCTTGTGCCAATGAAATTCCCTCCTATTAAATTAAGTTTGTAAGATCCAATACTTCTGGTTGTTGTGCTGCATGTGGGTGTGTTCCTTCAGCATAAACGTGTAATTTCATGCCTTGAGCACGACCTAAAGTATTTTTAGGTAACATACCTTTAACAGAAGTTTCGATTAGACGACGAGAGTTTTTCTCACGTAATTCTCCAGCTGAGATTGATTTAATTCCGCCGATGTATCCTGAGTGACGGTAGTAAATTTTTCCACTTGCTTTATTACCTGTTAATTTAACTTTATCTGCATTAATGACAATTACAAAATCACCTGTATCCACATGGGGAGTGAATGTTGGTTTATTTTTTCCACGTAGAATTGATGCTACGACTGATGAAAGACGACCCATAGGAACATCTGTTGCATCAACTACATACCATTTACGTTCTACTTCGCCAGTTTTGGCCATATATGTTGTACGCACTGTATTTTTCCTCCAATTTCAATTTCGAATGTTTGACATGCATTTGAGTTTCCGGGGCTCTTAATGGGGCAAACAATACCATTTAATATGATACCTAGATTTCACGCGAATGTCAATCATTTTCTATTGAAAAAAAGAAATAAAAATATCCCTCAAAAAAATTGAGGGATATCGCGAATGTTATCTTGTCATTTCAGAATAAGCGGGGGCAATTTCTGGGGCAAAGCCTAATTTTGCTTGAAGCATCCAGATTTTTTTCTCGATATCTGTATTGAAGCTCGTAAAGATATCTTGCGTGCTGTCGTCGCCTTCTTCGCCAGCTACTTCGATGCCTTTTTTGTACAAATCAGCTAAATAGCGGTAACCAGAAACAAGTGTTGCCATGCGTTCTGGAATCGTACGTTCATATGTTCCAACTTCGTCTTTAATACCAGTATGATCAATAAACTCTTGTAAGGTGGAATAAGGTGCACCATCTAAGGTAATTAAACGCTCTGAGATTACATCTAATTGCGCATTGATTTCATCCATGAATTCGTCCATCAAAGGATGTAACGTTAGGAATTCTGGACCGCGCATATACCAGTGGGTTTGATGAATCACAACTGAAAACTGACTTAAATCCGCCACTAGTTGATTTAATATTTCTTTCGTTTGTTCGTATTTCATCTTAACATCTCCTCACTTTCTTGTATATCTAGCATAGTACGAAACAACGAAAATGTACAATAATAATGATTATTTGAGAAACTTTCTCAATTTGTCGGTTCTCCCATCGATGGTACCTCTATCTCATTCAATGCTTCCGTCATCGCGTTCGTTAATTCTTCTTGAGACCGCATGCCTGAGAAGAAAGCAAGATACAAGCTGGCTAGGGATTCGTCTTGACCGTTAACGATTTCCCATTTCCCTCGATTGACTTTTAACTGTAACGTTACTTCTGTACTCGTGTCATTTGCCTCGATTGTCGGAATCTTTTCTTGCATAATGGCCACGGTTGTCGCAATTAACGTTTTCTCATCTTTAACCAACTCATTGTCGTTTTGAATACGGACTAACAGCTCCGTAATCGATTCTTTAAATAATTGTAGTAAATTGAATCCTTGTATCTCATACGTTACATGATATATCGGCTTGGTTTCTGTAATGTTTTTGATTTGGTAACTCGTCGTTTCGCGCATTTGTTGCATCAACATTTCGGAAATCTCCATCGCGAGCTGCTCGTCCACTGCTTCACCTGTCTGTAATATCCCTTGGGTAAAATTCTCTTCAAACAGTGTCCGTTGTTCGACGAAAATTTCCGTTAATTCTTCACTATTCGCAAAATTTGTTTGGAAAGCTTCCGTTTGTTGATCATAAATCATCGTATCAATCAAGATATTTGCCGCTTCCTCCGCGGGAATTGCCTTTGTACAACCGCTTATAAATAAGAGCATGAATAATAAAGCACCTATCACGGTTCCTGTTTTTTTCATTTCTTTCCCTCCATTGTTTGATCACTCCTTATTATTCAATAAAGCGAAGCAATTTGTCTAGTATTCACCCTTTTTTGCGTATCTTCTTAAAAGAATATAGAAAAAGGAGAATAGAATGAAACTTTTTTATATTGGCTGTTGTATCGGTTCCGTGCTCACGGTAATTGCGCGCTATCTACCACTAAACCAAGAAGCCCGTCCTTCTTGCTCTGACGATCGCACTTCTCATCCTACGCAAGCATCCTTTTTTTCATTGATTCCTCTTTGCTATCGTGATGTTTCTTGTCAAAAAAATGGTTATTTTGTTCATGGATTGAGTGCACTTATTTACGGTTGTGTCTTTGTTTTCTCACTGCAACAAGAAACACTGATGTTAAAGTGTCTACTTCTCTGTTGGCTAACAATGGCTTTTTTACTGTCAATGACCGATCTCTTCTACTTTATTGTCGAACCCAAACTCTTATATCCATTCGGGGTTTTGCTATGGCTCCTTCATTTCTATTTTCAGTCTCCTTTTTACTGGTATACTGGTGTCTTCGTGCTCTTTTGCTTATTCATCGTGACTTTCTTCTTTCAATCTTATCTCGGGCTGGGAGATGTCCTCTTATTACTCATTTGGGGACCTTGGCTATCGTTATATGAATTATTTTTACTTTTAGCAATTGCCAGTTGTTTGGCTCTGGTCTTTTTTTGCCTCTATTTCTTAGTGAAAAAAAAACAGCTCGGCTATCTCCCTTTTGTTCCGTTTCTAAGCCTCGGTCTTTGGTATCTTCTTACTTAGTACACACGAAAAAAGCTGACGAAATGAACTCGTCAGCTTTTATTTCATTACATACGTACTGCGAAACTTGGTCCCCATGAACCAACAGAACTAACGCTTACGCTTTGACCTGGAGATGGTGCATGGATGTATTGTCCGCCACCTAAAGCAATGGCTACATGGTAAGTACTACCTGCAGAACCCCAGAAATACAAATCGCCTGGTTGTGCTTCGGCAACAGAAATTTTTGTGCCAGCACTTTCTTGAGGAACAGTCCAACCACCGATTTCACGGCCAGTTGCGTTACGGAAAACATAGCTTGTAAAGCCTGAACAGTCAAAACCACTTGGTGTTTTTCCACCCCATACATAAGGTACGCCTAAATATTTATACGCTTCTGCAATCACCGAAGAACCATTCCCTGAAGGTGCTGGAGCTGGTGTAGGCGTTGGAGCAACTGGAGCTGGAGCTGGTGTTTCGACGCTCGTATTTGACTCCTCCGTTGTACTTGATGATGGCGTATTAGACGATGACGTGTTATTACTGCTTGATGACGTCTGGTTGTTACTTGAATTATTATTGGTACTTGTTTGTGAATTATTTGTTTGGTTATTCGTTGTTTGATTTGTTGTATTATTTGTTGCGGCTTGTGCTTCTTCTTGTGCTTGAGCTTCTTGCGCTGCTTGGCGTTGTGCTTGAGCCGCTAAACGTGCTTCTTCAGCAATTCGAGCTTGTTCTGCTTCTGCTGCTGCTTTACGTTCTTTGATTGCTTCTTTTTCACTTTCTTTTGACGCTTGTTGTAAAGCATAATCTGCTTTAGCGACTGCTAAGTCTGCTTGACTACGTTCTAGTTCACCTTTTTGTGCTTCTAGCGTGACTTGCGTTTCTTGAATTTCACCTAATTTGGTTTCATTTTCAATCTTTTTATCTTCTACTGCTTGTTTATCTTCTTTTTGTTGTGTCACTAAATCATTATTAGCATTCACGATCGTTGACATCGCTTGAACACGACCAATCGCATCTGTAATTGAGTCAGCATTAATGACCGCTTCAATTAAAGTTGTTTGGCTCCCATTTACTTGGACGTCACGCGCTTGATTACGAATCGCTTCTTCACGACGTTCAATACGGACTTCTAAATCAGCAATTTCTTGTTGTAATTGCTCTGTTTCTTTTGTTAATGTTTCTTTTTTCGCAAAAAGTTCTTGTGCTTTGGCGTTGATGCCTGCAACTTCTGCTTCTAAACCACTAATTTGCGATTGTAAAGCTGCTTGTTTACTTTGTAATTCAGTAATTTCTTTATTTTTTTGTTCAATTTGCGTATCAAAGTCATCTGCAAAAGCAATCGCAGGTGCTGCTACTACGGTAAACAATAAAGAACAGGCGAGTAATGATGATAAAATTCGTTTCTTCAAGTGATATTCCTCCGATTGATTGACTGTATTTAAACTATTTTTAATTTGTTTTAAAATTTCTTAATTAATATTAACGACAAGCTGATTGTAACACAGGTGTATGACAGGATGATAAAACAAATGTTACAAATATGTTTCAATCTCGCTTTTTTATCACAACTGTTCTTATTTTCTTCATTTCAAGGTTGTAAAGACTCAAAAAGTGGTGTTTCACCGGATTCGTTTCGTATTTCTTTCAAATCAATTTTTTTGAAAATCAATCGAATCAGACCGTCAGACGACCATTGTTTCTCATATAATAGACCAATCGTACCGTGTTCTAGAACAGTCATGGCAGAATAGATGAAGGAGCCTTGCTCTATTAACTGTTCCCCTGACCATGTGAGTCCATTATCCAGACTAAAAAGTAAGACACCATTTTCTCTCTTGTGGGTTGAACGAGGGCCTAAAAACAACAGTCCTTGTTGATTATCTAATCGATACGGGAGGACACTAAATTGGCATACCGGATTGATTAAGGTTTCTTCAAAGGTAATTTCACCCCAACTGACGCCGCCATCTAGACTAATCGCCTTTGCTACACACCCTTTTCCATAATGATTTCGCATATACAGTCTGAGCGATCCATCCAGTTGTTCAATCACCTGTGATTCTGTTAATTCATATTTTTTTAATGCTTCTCCCAAACTTTCCGCAGAAATATCACTTAAAGAAACAGGACGTCCATCATTAGGTGATGCTCCACGTTGCCAAGTCTGTCCATGATCATCGCTATAAATAACGCTACAAGAGAAAAAACCACTTTTATTCATAAAATAAATTGGAAAAAGCAACCGTCCTGGATACCGACCGTGTTCCAGTTGAATCCCTCTACTAGGACCCGTTCCAATAAAACTCATCCATTCTTCTTTCACTTGGTTATTTAACTCAATTGGATTCGACCAACTATGACCTTCATCATCGCTAAAAATGAGTTGTAAATAGCTTGTCGGTGCTTCATAAAGTTGTTCTTCCTTTAACTCATTGAATTTTTCATAGATTGTTCCTAAGCGACGTTCACCTTTAAAGACGTAGCCCTCTGTATCTACACGATAGTCGGTTAATGTTTCGTCATCTTTCGTGTATACTCGTCCGTCATTTGCTATGACGTAAGGATAATAATGACGATTATACACGATTTTCCGATCTTGTTGATCATAGCCTGTCCCTATCCAACTATTAAAAGCACCTATTCCTCCTGGGCTATGAGAATAAAGTAACCAAATGCGTTCATTCAGTTGATCTTGGACTAAAGAACAATCAATTGCTGCCGGACCATTGACCCCTTTATCACCCAAAAATTCAATGGTTGTTTGAATCGGCTCCCATGTCTCACCTTGATCAAAACTCCTTCGAATCACATTTTTTATTTCGTTTGGATTATCTCTTTGATTGGTCATTCGAGCATCTGCCGCTGCAATTAATGTTTTCTTTTTTGTATAAAGCAATGCTGGAATCCGAAAAGCACTTGATTGATGATCTCCGGGTTTAAATAATATTTCTTCTTTTAAAACGCTTTCATTCATAAGTATGCTGTCTCCTTTATTCGCTTAACGATGATAAAAAAACTGTCTCAATCAGTGTACCAAAAAAGGACAACGATTGAGACAGTTTTTTTATTTTTTCCAGAATATTTTTTTGAGAGGATAAATACTCAATAAATAGAGACCTATATTTAAAAGTAACGTCGGTGCTAACAATTGTGTCACAAAATAAATCAAATCGATTCGAATTAAATTGAACATTAATTGCAGTCCAACAATGAATAGTTCAAAGAAAGTGACAAATATAATCATACCAAAAAAAAGATTAAAATCATTTTCAAATAAGATGCCATATATCAGGTACATCAACCAGATTGTCACTGGAAATACTACCGCATAAATACCTAAAATCCCTAGGTAATATAAGTCAAAGAGACTGCCAATGATCAAAGCAACGGTAATCATATAATGTTTAGGCAATTGCTTTACAGCAATTAACATAGCAATCAAAACGAGATGCGCACGCCAAATGTAATGATTCTGACTCGTCGCGATGAATACTTGCGTCAGATGCGCGTCAATTAACATCAAGAAAAAAAATAAAACAGGAGTGAAATAATAGAGGTTTCTCCTAATCATTTTTATTCATCACCTACTCCGCGCTTAATCACCGTCACGACGAGCAAGTCAGACATTTGGGCATAAGGTTTGACGTACACTTGTCGCGTTAAACCAAAACGATCCGTACTTTCTTTTAACGTTGTACCAATCGGTAAATCTGCTGGTGAGCCGCCACCCAATCCTGATGTTTGAACGACAGCGCCTGCTTCGATTTCTTTTACTCCAGTGATTTGCTCAATCACAAGGACCTCTTTATCCGCGTCATAGCCTTTCAAAATACCAAATGCTTCCCCCTCTTTAGTTGAAATCCGGACGGGAAATTGATTACTATTTTGGTTACTTGACGTTAATAATTCCACTTTAGAAGAGGCCTTATTTACTTCAATAATACGTCCGATTAATCCTGCATTCGAAACAACCGGCATGTTCGCTTCTACGCCATCATTCTTTCCACGATCGATGACCATGATATCTTGCCATGTATCAGGTGAACGAGAGATGACATTGCTTGTAATTTTTTCAAAATCAGTAAGCGTGGCTTGCAAATTCAATTCTTCTGTTAACGTCGCAATTTCTCGCTCATGATTTTTGTTTTGTTGCAACAATTCATCATATTGATCAATTTTCTCTTTCAAGCGTTCATTTTCTTCATACGTCACGAAAAGATTTTCTACCGCACTAGCACCACTACTAATCCAACGAAAAGGAGCTGTAATCGTTCGATCGATGATTGAAATCGTATCCGTAATGAGCGATTGCGCAAAGAATGGTTTATCCGCAACTGCTCGTCTTGCAATCGTAACACTCAACGTCGTCACAATAATAATCACAAGAATCAACGTAATAATTATATTTTTATTTGGGTTAAATTTTTTCACAAAGTGCACCTCATATTATACAGACTGATAGGGTAAATTGTACCACTAAATGATAGGAAACAAAAGAAAAGACGAGACTCTTAAGCTTTTTTGAACACTTTTTTCAAAAAGGCCAGTCCCGACTTTTTATTCATCTTTTGATTGAATCACAGCTATGATTCCTTCATCAAAAGAAATATAGGCTGTTTTTTCAATAAACTCATTACTTGCGAGTGACATCGGATGAGGAATCGTCACTTGATTAAGCGTATACTTACTGTATCGCAAGGTTAAATTCTCAACAGGTGTTAGGCAACAATAGCCCAGGTATTTCATTTCGGGTATCTGCTCGATTTTATATTCGCCAGGCAACAGATAGCTTACCGTATTTTGCCGATCTCTCAGCATAATTTGCGCACTATACGGTTTGAAACGTGGTTCGAGAACCATCCATAAGTTGGCTAAAAAGTGATCGAGACGACCACCTGTCATTCCAATCATTTCAAATGTTGCCGCTTGATAGTGTGTCAACGCATAGGAGAGCGCGAGCTGTGTATCAGTCTCATCTTTTTCAGCAGGAGCTGTGATGATCTTAATAGCATGCTCAAAGACAGACTCTTTTTCAACAGGAGATAACGAATCAAAATCCCCAATTGCTAAGTCTACGCGATAGCCTGCTTCGAGTAAATAGAGACTTCCCCGGTCAATGCCGATATACACGTCATATTCACTCGTAAGCGCGGGCCAACTAGCAGTAGACCCTCCAGCTACTAGTAAAACTTTCATCCTCTTAGCGCCTCTTTTAAGCATGCAATTTGTTTCGCGGGATCTTCAGCGTCATAGATATAACTACCTGCCACAAAAACATTAGCTCCTGCTTCTTTGCAACGCTTGGCAGTTTCTGGGACAATTCCACCATCTACTTGAATATCATAATGATAGCCATTTTCCGCTCTCAAATCCGCTAGCTCTTTAATTTTAATGAGGCACTCTTCGATAAACTGTTGACCACCAAAACCAGGATTGACCGTCATCACCAGTACTTGATCAACCATACCCAATATATGTTTAATCGCACAAACCGGTGTCCCAGGATTAATCACAACTTCTGCTTTGACATTTTTTTCTTTGATTAACTGAATCGTTCGGTGAATATGAGAATCGGCTTCAACATGGACACCAATAATATCAGCGCCAGCTTCCACAAAATCATTAATATAACGTTCTGGTTGAGCAATCATTAAATGAACGTCTAAAGGTAATTTCGTATGAGGACGTAATGCTTTTACAACATTAGCTCCAAAGGTAATATTCGGAACAAACTGACCATCCATTACATCCATATGAATATAGTCAGCTCCATGTTTTTCAACAAATGCGACATCTCTTTGTAAATTTGCAAAATCTGCACTTAAAATCGACGGGGCTATTTTCATTGTCTTCTCATCTCCTATTTCTTTTTACGATACATTGGTTTTCTATTTTCAACTTCATTTAAAAATTGAGTATAATTCTCATAGCGTGTTTGCGCAATGGTTCCCTCCGTTACTGCTTCTTTCACGGCACAGTTGGGCTCATTGATATGTGAGCACTCTCTAAAGCGACATTGGCTAGCTACTTTAACAAACTCTGGGAATAAACGCGGCAATTCTCTCGCTTCGACCGTTAGAAAATCAATGGAGCCAAAACCAGGCGTATCCGCAACCAATCCTCCGGCAATCGGCAACAATTCAACGTGTCGCGTCGTATGCTTCCCACGACCTAACGCACTTGAAATTTCACCTGTTTCTAACGCTAAATCGGGTACAATTCGATTTAATAAAGTTGATTTACCCGCACCAGATTGCCCCATGAATACTGTCAATTTCTGAGAAAAAGTCGCTTCAATTTGTTTTAACGACGTCTCATCTTCTGTAGCAACAATTACGGGATAGCCAATTTCTTCATAGACTTTTTTCACTTCATTCACTAATGAATCATCTTCTAATAAATCGACTTTCGTTAGATAAATAAGAGGATTTATATCTTCGAATTCTAATGACACTAAAAAACGATCCAATAAATTATAAGAAAAATTAGGCTCTACTAAGCTGCTAACGACGACTCCTTGATCGACATTCGAAACAGCCGGACGTACTAGTTGATTTTTTCGAGGAAAAACTTCTAACAAATACCCGTCCGTCAAATTACTACTTTCAAAGACAACGTTATCCCCCACCAATGGCGTGATCTTACGTTTACGAAAATTTCCCCTCGCTCGTGTTTGATACGTGATGCCTTCACTTTCAATATAATAAAAGCCACTTAGCGCTTTTGTAATTTTTCCTTCCAAGTATACGCCTCCCCTTTCTCTTTGTCTCTACTATTGTATCACATTTAATCAGCAAATAAATATGCCATTCGAGTCGCTAACATCACTAAAACTCGAAGACAACAAAAAAAGCATAACTAATAATTAGTCATGCTTTACACTTTGATCAGTATCGGGAAGACAGGATTCGAACCTGCGACCCCTTGGTCCCAAACCAAGTGCTCTACCAAGCTGAGCTACTTCCCGTAAAACAGCTTAATGCACCCAAGAGGAGTCGAACCTCTAACCGCTTGATTCGTAGTCAAGTACTCTATCCAATTGAGCTATGGGTGCAAAAAAAAATGCCGAGGGCCGGAATCGAACCGGCACGATGATCACTCATCGCAGGATTTTAAGTCCTGTGCGTCTGCCAGTTCCGCCACCCCGGCATAAGAATTGGCTAAAGCGGAAAACGGGGTTCGAACCCGCGACCCCCACCTTGGCAAGGTGGTGCTCTACCACTGAGCTATTTCCGCAAATATTTTACTAAAATGCCGGCTAAAGGATTTGAACCCTCGACCCTCTGATTACAAATCAGATGCTCTACCAACTGAGCTAAGCCGGCGTATTTCTCATGCGGGTGAAGGGATTTGAACCCCCACGCCTTGCGGCGCTAGATCCTAAGTCTAGTGCGTCTGCCAATTCCGCCACACCCGCGTTTGAAAATTGATTAAAATGAGTCGTACAGGGCTTGAACCTGTGACCCTCTGATTAAAAGTCAGATGCTCTACCAACTGAGCTAACGACTCATGATGGGGGTTAACGGGATCGAACCGCTGACCCTCTGCTTGTAAGGCAGATGCTCTCCCAGCTGAGCTAAACCCCCATAATGAATGAGTGAATTATATATCAAATTCGCGTGGCGACGTCCTGCTCTCA
>NZ_JXKD01000007.1 GCF_001885765.1 Enterococcus aquimarinus
TAGTGGGTTTTCTCGCCCGCAAATTCTATAATAATGGCGATGAAAATTGCGAGTAAAGTAGCCGATAAAAGAATTTCTTTTTTGTTTTTCATTTGTTTCCTCCTTTGAGTTCATGAAAGTGTTATTCATTTGAAAAATCTAAATAATATTTGTATTTGGTTCCAACATAGTAACACTCGGTATACTCAGAAAGCTGACTGGCCGGGTCATTTGTAAACCGGACGCGTTTTAGGATTGGTTCGTTATTTGACACTTTTAAAATACTTTGCAGTTCTTTTGTTGCGAGCATCGCTTCGACATACTCGACTTCTTTTCGAGGATAAATACTAAATTGTTGGAGATATTCATAAAAAGAACCGTAATAGTCTTTTGCCACGAGTGAAAAATACGGTCGGTAAGGAATCGCTGTTACAAAATAAGCTAGGACATCTTCTTTTGAAGAACCTCGAATCCGTTTTAACAGTAAGACGTCATCACCCGGATGGATTTTTAAGTATTTCGCCGTTTGATAATCAGCGGGAATTTTTGAGACTTCCGCATGTAATGTGTCAGCGACTTTTCCTTGTTCCAACATCTCACGGGTAAAACTTTTAACCATCGTCATGTGATTTGTTGTTTCGGGTGAGAACTGATTGACGAAGGTTCCTTTCGCTTTTTTTCGAATCAATAAATTTTCCCGTACAAGTTCATCAATCGCTTTACGAATGGTAATCCGACTAACGTGATAAATATCGCACAGATCCATTTCGGTTGGGATTCGTTGTCCTTCGGTCCATTTTTCGGTTCGAATGTGATTGCGCAAATCATTGGCGATTTGAGCGTAGAGTGGTTGTGTTTTTTGTGGATGAAGCACTTTAAAAACCTCCTTGTGTGCTATTTGATATAACAATAGGGTCGAAAGCCTAATTTGAAAGCCTTTAAAAAAGACAAAATAAAGAACAAAAACGTGCTATGATTTAAGCAAATAAAGGAAAAAGAGGAGACAGTCAATGAAATACAACTTCCGTCCGACGACGAAAATTCATCGTGCCGTAAGCGCTTATACGAATTATGATGCTATTATCGCACAACTAAAACAGGAGATACAAGCGCAAAGTATGAATGTTATAACAATAGAAAATTATCCTATTGTTAATGAACAAGAAATCAAAACTTCTTTGATTGATCGTTTATCACCACAACTGATTGTCCACACGGATGACATTTTGATTGACCGCGCACAATTAGAGACCATGATTGCTGGGAATTTAACACAAGATCGCGTTTTTGGTGTCATGAGTCATCACCAATTTAAAGACTTTATTGATCCAGCTAAATTAAAACAAGTACAAGCAGCTATTGCTTTAGCCGTTGCGTCCAATGAATTAGTAGTGGTTTATGGTGTGGGGGCCAGTGTTGTGACGCCACCTGATTTATTGATCTATGCAGATCTTTCTAGATGGGAAATTCAAACAAGATACAAGTCCGGCATGTTTAGTAATTGGCAAGCAAATAATGCAGGGGAAGATCCGAATCGTATGTTAAAACGGGGCTATTTT
Source organism: Enterococcus aquimarinus (assembly GCF_001885765.1). Lineage (GTDB taxonomy): Bacteria > Bacillota > Bacilli > Lactobacillales > Enterococcaceae > Enterococcus_I > Enterococcus_I aquimarinus. The sequence continues at coordinate 1,539 of NZ_JXKD01000007.1, forward strand.
TTTGAATGGCGCCTAGCCGATAAGCAAAAGAAACGGGCACTACCTGCTTCAACTTATGTCTTAGATACGCATCAAGCCGGCAACCCAATCATGGTGGCGACGCAAGATTATTTAGCGGGACTAGCAGAAATTGCCCAACAGCCTTTCTCATTGGTACCATTCTTTGATCCAGGCATTTGGGGTGGTCACTGGATGCAAGAAACATTTGATTTTCGTAAAGATGAAGTCAATCTTGCGTGGAGTTTTAACGGGGTACCTGAAGAAAATAGTGTGCTGCTTGACTTTGGCGAAGCGCAATTTGAAACGCCAGGGAATAATTTGATGTTCTTTACGGGGGAAGCGGTTCTTGGTGAACGTGTTTTTGGTTTGTTTGGGGAAGAATTCCCGATTCGCTTTAACTTCCTTGATACTGTAGGTGGGCAGAATCTGAGTCTCCAAGTCCATCCGAAATTGAGTTATCTGCAAGATACGTTTGGCGCGCACTACACGCAAGATGAAAGTTATTACATTTTGCATGTTGCAAATCCAGACGCTAAAGTCTATTTAGGCGTCAAAAATGGCGTTGAAAAAGCGGACTTGATGCAAGCATTGAAAGAAGCACAAACGGGCGAAACGGTTTTTGATGACCAAAAATATATTTACCAACAAACCATTAAAAAGCATGATCATTATTTAATCCCTGCCGGTACGATTCACTCGAGTGGGGCCGATAGTGTGGTCTTAGAAATTAGTGCGACACCGAATCGCTTTACCTTTAAATTATGGGATTGGGAACGAGTAGATCTAGATGGTAAGCCACGTTCGGTTCATTTAGAACACGGGGAACCAAACTTAGATATGCGCCGAGATGAAGATTTTGTCAAAAGAGAACTCGTCAATCAATTTGAAGTCATTGACGAAGGGGAAGGATGGATCGAAGAAAAAACCGGATTGCATAAAATGGAATTTATCGAAACGAGACGTCACACGTTTACGAAAACAGTGCTTCATCAGACGCACGATAGTGTCAATGTTTTAAATCTAGTTGAAGGGCAAGAAGTAACGGTTGAAAGTCTTGATGGTAGCTTTGCGCCATTTGTCGTTCATTACGCGCAAACATTTATTATTCCAGAAGCAGTGAAACAGTATAAAATCACGCCGACAGGACCATCTGCTGGGCAAGAATGTAAGACGATGAAGGCCTATGTCCGTTAACGTTAACCAAACAGAAATAGGAGAAAAGCGATGAAAACATATGACTTATTGTTAGATGTTGGTGGGACTGAAATTAAGATGAATGGATTAACGACCGAGGGCGAATTATTATTACCAAACCATCACCATGTCCCGGCTTATGCCCAAGCATCCAAGGAAACGATTTTAACTCATTTTCGTTCCATTTTGCTTGAGTGGATTGAGACGCATCAAGCTACAGCCGCTTTGCGAGCCATTGGACTAGCTTTTCCGGGACCATTTGATTATGACGAGGGGATTAGTTACATGCAAGGATTGCGTAAGTATGAAGCAATTTATGGGGTGAACTTACGCGACAACATCCAAGCTTGGCTGGCAGAAAGCGGTTATGAAAAACGGCCGATCATCTTTGAGAACGATGCGACGTGTTTTGCCTTAGGGAGCTTCTATCAGCAGACAACGGCAACGAGAGGAATCTATCTGACAATCGGAACAGGCTGTGGTTCAGGTTTCATTGAAGCAGGACAAGTGGTCAAAACCGGTTATGGCTTAAACGCAATGGGTATGATTTATGATGCACCCTTTAAAGGCGGAATCATTGATGATTATCTTTGTGTGGATGGATTAAGAAAACTCGCTGAAGTACACGACTATCCTTTTAAGAATGGCAAAGAATTAGCACAAGCAGCTTATTTAGGAGATGTGATTGCCAGCGAAATCTATCATACTTTTGGTCAAATGATTGGCGAAGCACTCAAGCCTTTTGTCCGTGAGTTTGAGCCGCAAGAAATGGTTTTTGGTGGTCAGATTAGTCAAAGTTTGTCTTTATTTGAAGACGGAATCAAGCAAGTACTTGCGCCTTACACACCGTCTCTTCGGCGGAGTGAAGATTCCACCAGCGCCACCTTATATGGTCTAAAAAAAATAATTGAAAAACAACTAGAGGAGTCAAAACAATGAATAAAAAAACACTTTATTTAATCCACCATTCTCACACGGATATTGGGTATACCGATCGTCAAGAAAAAATTAGTCGTTATCATGTCGATTTCATCCGCCGTGCCATCGCTTTTTTAGATAAAATTGAAGCGGGTGAGGCACCTGAATGGGTTGGCTATAATTATGTTTGCGAAAATTTCTGGCAAGTCGAACAGTTTTTAGCTCACGCAACAGATGCCGAAAAAGCGTCTTTTGAGCAATACGTGGAAAAAGGCTTGATTGATATTTCCTTAACGTATTTAAACTTAACGGAATTAATTGATAGTGAGATGCTTCATAAAAAGTTTGCGGACGCTAAGCAATATGTCGATCAATTTGATCGTTCATTTGATTCTGCGATGACGGCAGATATTAATGGTTTTTCTTGGGGTTATGCAGATGCCATGTTTAAAAATGGCATTCGCAATTTTTACTCTTGCTTGCATACGCATCATGGCATGTTCCCTTTATTTAAAAAACAAATACCATTTTGGTGGGGAACCCAATCGGGTGATAAATTACTCGTTTGGAATGGCGACCATTACCAAATTGGGAATGATTTTCTCTTTGCGCCAAATACCGACCAAAGTAAATATTACGGTCCAGAAGGCTTCACAGAAAAGGAATGGGAAGCACAATTTGAAGTCACGAAAGAAAAAGTATTTGGGTTCTTTGAATTGTTAGAAGAAGAAAATTATGAATTTGATTTTTGTCCGGCGATGATTAGTGGGATTGTCACGGATAATTCACCTACAAGTCCACGAATGATGGAAGGGATTCATCGTTGGAACCAAGTTTATGGTGATCAAATTGAAGTTGAACTCGTGACACTCAATCAATTCTTTGAAATTTTAAGAAGCAAAGATCTTGATATCCCAACGTATAAAGGTGACTGGGCTGACTGGTGGGCAGATGGTGTTGGTTCGACGCCAGCCGGAGTCAAACTCTACCGTGAAGCGCAAAGAAAGTATCGTCTAGCGAATAAACTAGACCCGAAAGGTGAAAAAGGAAATCCAGCTAAATTAAAAGAAGCGCAAGATCAACTTGTGATGTACGCAGAACACACTTGGGGCTTCCATTCCTCTGTTTCGGAGCCATGGGATGCATTTGTGAATTTATTAGATACAAGAAAATTAGGTTATGCGATTAATGGGAATCGTGCCATTTCTGACCATTTAGATGATATTTTAGCGACTTATGGCGAAGAAGCGAATCAATTAGATCGAGAAAGTTACTTTAAAGTAGTGAATCCACATGATCAAGCGATGGATACTTTAGCAACCGTTTATCTACAGCATTGGCAAACGGTGGATGATTCCTATTTTGCTTACACGTTGCCATTAGAAGGATTCTTAGAAGTCGTTGATTGCCAAACAGGAGAAATCCTCGTGTCTCAAGTATCAAACAGTTCTCGCGGGAAAAAAGTTTCCTTTAAAATTGCGCTCGCAGCCAAAGAAGAACGGATCATTCGTCTGAAACGCACCAAACCCTCTGCAAAAAGGCACTGGAAATATGCGAATCATGCCCATATTGGTACTGAAGGAATTGCCGATATCGCTCCTTATGAAGGATTTAAGCATGACGTTTCAATTTATGGCATTAAAACAGATCACTTAGAACTGATCATTGATCAAAACGTAGGGATTACCTCGATTATTGACCGTCAGACAGGAGCAGAGTTACTCCATCCAGCACGTGATCATGCCCCATTTGTCGGTGTGCATGAAGTCACATCCTTTAAAGAGAGCAATCCGTATTCTGTTCGTAGTATCATGGGACGAAATCGTAAAGCGCCTTCGACCGACCGGACTATCGCAAAATTAGTCAATGTGAAACAATTAGAAGATGGCCCATTATATGCGGTCTTGCTGTTGAAATACGAGTTAGCCGGTACGGGAATGTACGATGTTGTCTTAACTGTCCAAAAAACAGCGCCACAAATTGATGTGACGATTCGCTTACAAAAAATCGGCGCATGGGAACCTGAAAATCTGTATGTTACATTACCATTTACTTACGATTCGCCACTAGAAACGAACTGCTTCTTTGAAAAATCGGGCACCATTATCCGTCCGGGAATCGACCAATTACCTGGAACGAACACCAATTTTTACTTGCTCGATAACGGCGCCGTGATGCAAAACGGGGACAAACATGTTTTTGTTTCTATGAAAGACACGCCACTGGTGACACTTGGCTCTTTAGAAAGTCGTTTAGTGGAATTATGTGATGCGAATGCCGCGAAGAAAAATAAAGAAGTTCTCTATTCATGGGCGATGAATAATTTTTGGGAAACGAATTTTAAAGTTGATTTATCAGGCTTTTATGAACTTGAATATGGTTTGTATGTATTACAAGACGCTTCAGGAGAGGTTCAAAATTCAGTACAAACAGCCCGTAACTTAATTGAAGGCTTAGTCGCCATTCCTTATAATCCAACGAACGAAGAAAAAGCGACCTTTTAGAAAGGAAGTCACATGATGAAAAAGAAACTCCATGTCGTCTATAAGACGCATTTAGATATTGGCTTTACCGATTTAGCAGAGAAAGTCATCGATCAGTATTTGTACGAATTCATCCCCAATGCCTTAGCGTTGGGGGAACAAATCCCAGAAAAATTTACTTGGACGACCGGTTCTTGGTTGATTGATTTTTATTTGAATCATCCTGATGTAACGGAAACAAATAAAACACGGATGCGTCAAGCCATCAAACAAGGCACCATTTGTTGGCATGGCTTGCCGGCAACGATCCATACCGAACTGATGGATGGGGAATTAATGGATTACGCGACGTCCATTTCTCACGGACTTGATGCGGAATTCGGTAAGAAAACAATTGCTTCAAAAATGACGGATATTCCAGGACATACGATCAGCATGGTTCCTTATCTAGCAAAAGCAGGTATTGACTATCTGCATATTGGTGTGAATGCGAGTTCAGCGATTCCAAAAGTGCCAATCATGTTTGTTTGGAAAGCTGTTGATGGTTCGGACGTGATTATTCATTACGCGCCTGACTATGGGGAAGTATTTGAACGAGAAGATTGGCCAGATGCCCTTTACTTTGCACACAGTCATGACAATATGGGGCCGCCAAAGAGCGTAGAAGAAGTGGAAACACTTTTTGCAACGTTAGAAAAAGAGTATCCAGATTATGAAATCATTCCTTCTTCATTAGATGCCTTTGCGCAAGCTATTTTACCATACAAAGAAACACTACCAGTCATTGAAGAAGAAATCGGCGATTCTTGGATTCATGGAATTGCTTCTGATCCTAAGAAAATCGCGGAGTATAAAGCGTTATTACGTCTTCGGACAAAATGGCTAGAAACAGGTCAGTTAACGCGCGATTCGCAAGCCTATAAAGACCTTTCTTCGCAATTATTATTAGTTGCCGAACATACTTGGGGAGCGAATGGGAACGTTTATTTACCCGAATATCGCAATTATTATCCTTTGGAAGATTTTGAAGCTGCGCGTAAAAAAGATTTAGTTGAATTTAACCATAACCGCTTAACGATGGATTTTTCGGATCTCATGTCTTACGTGAGTACTGATATTGATTGGGAGTCAATGGCTGATCGTCGTCGTTACAGTCTTTATGAGCAATCTTGGCAAGAACAACGAGACTATATTGAAAAAGGGATTGCTTTGTTACCAGAGGCGTTGCAAAAAGAAGCAAGAGCGTATCTCGCTTCTGAAAAAGAAATCCCTGTCATCAAAACAACCACTACAATCATGCCAGGAAAACAATACGATTTTGGAAATGTGTCTTTTGTGATTGGCACAACAGGTGGCATGAGTCGTTTAATCATCGATGGTTATTCGTTAATTGAAGAAGGTAAGACGTTTGGTGGGTTATCTTACGAGCGATTTGACTTTCATGACTATTCGAATTTCTTCGTCGATTACAGTCGTCTCACTCGTTGGACAACAAGTTGGGCAATGGGGGACTTTGGCCGTCGTGGCATTGAGATTTACTCTGACGTTCGTCATGAGATCCATCAACCTTCGATTATCAAAGCCGGCATGATACTTGATGATCAGACTGCTCAAATCTCGCTAGATCTTGCTTATAGCGATGAAGAAGTGAAAAAATGGGGCGTTCCGAAAAAGAACACACTTGTCTATCTCATTAACTTGGAAGAAAAAACAATTGATTTATCTTATAAATGGGAAGAAAAACAAGCCAACCGTTTACCTGAAGGTTATTGGTTAGAAACGAGTATCCTCGTCAGCAATCCAACGCGTTGGGTTATGCAGAAAATGAACTATCCCGTTAATCCGTCAAACGTACTCGAAAATGGAAACCGTAATATGCATGTGCTTTCTGATGAAGGGATGCGCTATACAGGATACGAAGGTCGCTTTGATCTGATTACGAAAGATGCCCCTCTTGTCTCACTCGGTCGTAGAACGTTATTGAAGTTTGATAATCAACTGCCAAATCTAAACGATGGTATTTTTGTCAATCTCTTTAATAATGTGTGGGGAACTAATTTTGCAGCTTGGTATGAAGGGGATATGACATATCATGTTCGCTTTAAATGGGAAACAAACGAAATCATGTCATAACTGTCTTTCCTCCCTACTATTTGTCAGGAAAGATCGTATTTTTTCAAGTGAACTAGCAGCGTTCATCAAAACATGCTATAGTATTTAGTGAAGAAAAAAACAAAGCGTGTGTCGGAAGAAGACGTGCTTGGTCATTTGAAAGGGGAAGAAAAGCATGGGATTACCCAATTGTCCATTGTGCCAATCGGAATATACTTATGAGGATCGTGGACTTTATATTTGTCCAGAATGTGCACATGAGTGGTCTGGTGAATCAGCAGGAGAAGTAGAAGAAGGTTTGGTTGTCAAAGATATTAACGGCAATCTCCTCGTTGATGGTGATAGTGTGACGGTCATGAAAGACTTAAAAGTTAAAGGTGCTCAAAGCGTCTTGAAAAAGGGAACCAAAGTTAAAAGTATTCGCTTAGTCGACTCAGACCATAACATTGATTGTAAAATTGATGGTTTTGGACCGATGAAATTGAAGTCAGAATTTGTGAAAAAATTGTAAGACTCGTTCTTTCAGCTATCTGCATCAAATGAGTGTGTGACTGTTCATTTGTCAGATAGCTTTTTTAATGGCATGATTGAAAAGGCTTTCTGTCTTTTAGGTTAAGGAAAGAGATTGAAAATAGTCGGGAATCTGCTCTCGACTAAATGACGAAATACAACCATTTATACCATATAGAAAAATAAACGAACGTTATAAAGGAGAAAAAAACAATGACAAACAGTTTAGAAAAAATTTTAAAAAGAACCGAATGGTTTCGTGAAGATCGATTTGGGATGTTTATTCACTGGGGATTGTATGCGATTCCAGGTCGGGGAGAATGGGTGAAAACCTATGAAAAAATGACGAATGAACAATATCATCAATACTTTGAGGCTTTTAATCCCGTTGACTATGATCCAAAAGCGTGGGCGAAAGCCGCGAAAGAGGCAGGAATGAAGTACGTGGTATTAACTGCGAAACACCATGATGGTTTTTGTTTGTTTGATAGCAAGTATACAGATTTTAAATCAACCAATACGACGATCAAGCGTGATTTGATTGCTGAATACGTCGAAGCGCTACGCGAAGAAGGGTTGAAAGTGGGCTTATACTTTAGCCTAATCGATTGGCATCATCCTGATTATCCAAAATACAATGACTGGCACCATCCCATGAGTGGTGTGGAAGCTTATAAAGATGAAGTGATTGATTTTGATAATTATTTAAATTACATGCATAACCAAGTGGAAGAACTGGTCACGAATTATGGTAAGTTAGATATTTTATGGTTTGATTTTTCTTACGGTGAAATGACTGGGGAAAAATGGCGCGCAGAAGAATTAATGGCGATGGTTCGTAAGCATCAACCAGATGTCGTCATTGATAATCGCTTAGAAACATCTGGTGAAGCTTTTGGCAGTATTGTTTCAGAAAATCCAAGTAATTATTCAGGAGACTTTTTCAGTCCCGAACAATTACTACCACCAGAAGGAATTAAAAATAATGCAGGGCAACCGATTCCTTGGGAACTCTGTATCACGATGAATAACAATTGGGGGTATAACCCAATGGACAAAGTGTATAAATCAAGTAAAACATTGATTCGTAAATTAGTCGAGTGTGTCAGTAAAAACGGCAACATGTTACTCAATGTTGGTCCCGATGCGAAGGGGAAAATGAATCAAGAAAGTTTACGTATTTTGTCAGACTTTCATCTTTGGATGACTGATAATCAAGAATCAATTTATGGTTGCGGCATGGCGACAGATTTAGCGAAACCCGAGTGGGGGTATTACACCCAAAATGGCAATGTCCTTTATGCCCATATTTTTGATCAACCGATTGGACCGTTAGCGCTACCAGGTTTAGACAAGACAAACATTAAACGCGCCTCACTGTTACGTGATGGTAGTGAAATCAAGGTTTCCAATAGTTGGACAACCAAGGCTTTTTCAGATGTGACTTATTTAGAGTTTGGAGGGGTGTCACACTTTACCTATCCATTACCGGATGATATCGATACCGTGATTAAGATTGAATTACGTCAGTAAAAAAACGGAGAAGTCATTTTAAAATACCATTCACCGAACGCTCATATTCTTCGTTCGGTGAATGGTATTTCCTTAAATATATTTACTCGCTTCTCGAATACTTAAAGGTGCCATTTGATCTTGGTGGCGGGCAATAAAAGCTTTAACCCATTCAGGATTTGTCTTACTGTAGTCTCTGAGACTCCAGCCAATCGCTTTATTAATAAAAAATTCTTTTTGTCCAAAATTATGACAAATTATTTTTTCAAGTAATACTGGATTTGTTTGTTCTTTTCGCAAAATTTGGTGATCAATCGCGACACGACGAAGCCAGATATTGTCATCGGTACTCCAGTCGAGGAGGGTTGCTTCAACTGTTGGATGGTGAAGGGCCACGTATCCAACTAATTTATCCAACGAATCAATGGTATCCCACCAGGATTTTGTCACAATCAGTTGTCGTAGTCGCGGAATGTCTTCGACCGTTAAGCGCTGTTTCACCTTGGTTAAATAGGCAATTGCTAAATATTGAAATTCACGTTCGTCTTTTTCCCAACATTGTTGAACGAATTCCCAATCAATCGTTGCTCTATCGATTGTTTTAAAAAAATCACGTGTGAGAATTTTTCGCTCAGGAGCCGTGATTCCTAAGAATTTGAACTGATTTCTCATATAGGCTTCCATCGCAATCGCTTTTTGAGGATTCGCCGCTTGATAAAAAGTATCGAAAATTGTCATCCTTTAACCTCTCCTTTTATTCTTCTTTAAACTGAAAAGTTAACGTGATCGGGTTATGGTCAGAGTTTGCAAAACCTAAATCCGTCACTTGTGTTGTTTCGACGATAATATCATTGGAAACAATAAATCCATCAATCAATGAGACAAAGGATTCGCCGGGAGTATACCCTGTGCCATTGGCTCGAACAGTAGGAATTTTTGCTTCGACCAGGTCTTTTTTGACGACGGTGAAGTTTTCGGATAAGAATTCTTCTGGGAAAGGATGGGTCCATGTTTCAATGATCTTTTCTGTCTCGAAGACTTCAGGACTATTTCCCAGTAAATCATGATTAAAATCGCCCCCAACGATAACACTTCGACCACTTTGATATTCAGCTTCCATGATTGCCGCCAACTTTTTGATTTGATTATCAAGAATCGTCGTATCTTCTGTAAAAGCGGATAAATGAACGTTAATTAAGGTAAGGGGGTGTTCGCCCAAAGTAGTGTGACTGACACTGAAAGCACGGTCCAAATCAAAAAATTTGTTGAAATTTGTCTCAATCGGTAGTGAATAGCGGGTAGTGGTCACAATTGGAAATTGACTCAGTGTTAAGAGTCCTGAAGTCGACTGCCCAATGGGTTTGGTAAAGGGATAAAATAAATAGCTTGAATCGTAATTTTGCGCAAAAGCGGCATCATAGTTTGAAAATTGGTCAGTGAGGTAGTCGACTTGATTCACTTTAAAGGAGCGATGGGCAATGGTATCTACTTCTTGTAGAAAGATAATATCGGATTGAAGCGTCGTCAGTGCCGTTGAAATCCCGTCTAGATTTGTCAATACGGTTTCTTTGTCGTAGGCTCGCGAATATTTCCCACCATCCATAAAGAAACTGTAATCGGCAGGGTAGGCAGCATAGCCAATATTGAAACTGGTCGCACGATATTGAGCCTTTTCTGTTTGTTCGGATACATTCGTTCCTTTAATTGTGGTAATTTCTTGTTGGTCAGGTAAGCGGTCATAATCTAAAAATAGATACGTAATGTAAATTCCGAGAATAATGAGAAGAACTGCGACGAAACCACCAACTATTTTTAATCCTCTTTTCAAAAAAACACCTCCATTATTTTAAGACCAGTATAACATAAGGCATGAATAATTATTTTTAGGAAATAGGAAATGAGAAAAAAATGGGAAGATAAAAGTCAGGAAATTCAGATTAAAGGGTGTTATACTAAGGAATAGAACGTATCTAGAAAGAAGGAGAAATCGCTTGGCACAAAAAAACTATGGTAAAAAATTACTGCTTGTCGTACTTGGTTCTACCGTGATGGGCATCGGAATTTATTTAACCATTATTGCAAACTTCGGAAGTGACCCGTTAACAATGTTTTGGATTGGTTTATCGAATCGATTAGGCATCACGATTGGACAAGCGAATCTTTTGGTCAGCGCACTGATGTTAATCGTTGTTTTTTTCATGGATCGAAAAGAAATTTTTATCGGTAGTATATTGAATCCCTTGGTCATTTCTGTCACGACTGACTTCTTATTACGACAAACCATCACGATTGATTCTGTAGGTCTACGAATGATGTTCTTTATTTTAGGCTTATTGATTTTAGCTTTCGGGATTGCGGTATATTCACTCGCTGATTTTGGCAGAGGTGCTTATGAAGCACTTGTTTTTTCCTTAAATCAACTATTTAAGCGCTCTATTCGCATCTTCCGTATTTTGTGTGATATCAGCTTTGCGATTGCCGGTATTTTACTAGGTGCTCAGCTCTCAATTGGTCCAGTTATGGCCATTCTTTTAATGGGTGTGAGTATTCAATTTTTTATTAATCACTTATCGCGTCCCATTTATCACTATTTAAATAAGTAGGATAAGCATGGAAAACGGATCGCACTCAAAATTTGAGGGCGCTCTTTTCTTTTGTGAGTGATTCATTGATTAGAAGAGGAATTACGGAGAAGGTAATCGATGTAGTGGTGGAGAGATGCGACAGAGAGAGAACAGAAACAAAGGAGTGTTGAAAGATGGGGCAAGTTCAGGAACATTTACAGAAATATAAAAGATGGTATCCCCAAACTTATCAATTAAAGGAATATCCCTTAGAGGGACGCAAAACATTAACAGTGAAAAATCGTCAAGAAATTTACCAACGGTTAACGAAGCCACAGCGAGCATTAATTGAAACCCATAAAAAATATCAAATGGGTTCTTTTTTCTTAAAACATCATTATTTAATTGATGAGGCTTGGCAATTTGAAACGGTCAATATCGATGAAAATTATAATCGGAAATTAAAACGGTATCACTTGTTTTGCCAATGTGGAAAAGCCGTGAAATATCAGTTTGTTTTAACATCCAAAAAAACACAAGAAAAAATAGCTTTGGGAATTACCCATTTTTCCGATCACCTAGGAGTAAGCGCAGAGGTAGCGAGTGATATAAAAAAGGGGATTAATCACGTCGATATGGCCCTGGATGAGTTATTATGGTTAAAAGATAAAAAGTGCTTGTTTCCAGAAGATTTATGGCAACAATATCTTTTTGCCCGCTATCGAAATGAGCAATTAATTCAACCGGTGGCGTACAATCAGGTTTTGGCTCAGCGAGTCCTAACTTTCCGAGAAGTAGAGATGCCGATTTTTGTGGCTGACTATTTAGCCTTATTAAGTGAGATTCGCTTAATTGAAAAGGCGAGCGCTAAAAGGGAACAACCCAAATTTGTGGGAGAAAAAAAGAGCTTCGAAGCGTATGCGCTACACTTAATGTCAAGTATTCCTGAAAAAGAAAGCCACTATCATCCAAGCAGTTTGGCATTATATGAAGAATGGAAAAAACTTACTCAAACAGAGCAAGCGCGAGTCTTGGAAGAGTTTCAACAATTGATTCAACAACCGTCATGTTAGAGGAGGTAGGAATTTGCCAAGAAGATACCAAGATCCCTATTTACAATTAAATACCCATTATTTAATGGTTCCGTATACCAAACGTGAACGCCGCATTCGTGTGTTATTACCAAAAAACTATACCGAAAACACGCAAACAACCTATCCCGTACTTTATATGTTTGATGGTCAGAATGTTTTTCATAGTCGTGAAGCCTATTCAGGACATTCTTGGAAGGTCATTCCTCACTTAAAGTGGAACAGTCAAATTCCAGATATGATGATCGTCGCAATTGATCATGATGGTGAACAGCGTCTAAATGAATACACGCCGTGGGAAATGAATCCAGCCGAAATAAAAAAAACGCAACAAGTCGGTGGCTTAGGAAAAGCCCATGCCAGTTGGATTGTAGAATGTGTCAAGCCTTTTATTGATCAACACTATCGTACTTCCCCACAGAAGGAAACAAGTTTTCTAGCAGGTAGTTCGTTAGGTGGACTCATGACGGCCTACACAGGAGCGACTTATCCGGATGTTTTTGGTGTCCTGGGCATTTTTTCACTAGCCTCGTGGGTTAACGATGAAGCTTTTTTACACTATATTGCGCAACATCCATTAGCCACACAGACGAAAGTCTACTTACAAGTTGGCACGATGGAAGGAAATGAAACAGACCAAGGCTTCACTTCTAAAAATGTGAACCAGATGTACCTTGATAGCTCCCTTTGGTATTATCAAACCTTGCTGAGAACGGGGCAGCCGATTGATACTATTTGGTTTCGGATTTTAGCCGATGAGATTCACCATGAAAAATGTTGGGCCGATCATTTTGGTGAATTTTTAGTGTCTAGTTTTCAATAAAAAAAGAGTTTTCCGCTAGACTTCATGAGGAAGTTAGCGGAAAACTTTTTTAGTGAGGAAAAATGAATCACCACGCTCGTTTTTAGAGTCTTCCTTGGGCAACGAGTTGATCTAAATAATAGGGCATTTGAATTCGCCACCAGTCCCAGTCGTGAGGGACATCAAATCCCCAATAATCAAACCAACCGGGCAACTGTTTTCGCTGAAAAAGAGCCTCGAGACGTTGCGTTTCGTCAATATGAGGGGCTTCCCAATTCCCTTGACCGACACAAACAATAAAGAGATTTTTTCGATAACGATCGATAAACCACGGATCATGCATTTTTTCTAAGTAATCAATCGGGGAATTGTAATAGACACTTGGACTATCTTGATAATCGCCTGTGAAAAAGCGCGCATCATATGCACCACTTAACGCAATGCTTTGATCAAAAACATCGGGATGACGTAAAGCAAAATTGATTGTGTGATACGCTCCCATGCTACAACCTGTCGCCATCAATCCGTCCTGCCAATTTCTTTCGTGTTTGATTAAAGGCACCAGTTCTTGAATCATGTATTGATCGTAGCGGTCATGGGCACGCCCCATTTCCTCTGGTGATTTCCAAGTTGTAAACCACGACTCGCGATCATAGGAATCCGGTGTATAAAAAGTGACGAGACCTTGATCAATGAAGGATTGACAAGCCGCAATCATCCCAAAATCGCCGTATTCATTTTGACTTCCACCAGAAGAAGGAAAGACGATGATGGGTTTTCCTGCGTGACCATAAACATTAAATGCCCGTTCTTCTTGTAAAAAATGACTGAAATGGGATCTACGTTCAAAATGCATCGTGGGTTACCTCCTCTGTCCGTTGATGAATTAACTGAATCCATTCAAATAATTCTTTTTTGGTAGCACTGCGAATCAAATACCCTTCATCGCCCATGATTTGGGCGAAAATACCAGGAATTGATTGGCATTGAATCAATCCAGCCCCAATTTGTTCTCGTACTTGCTCATTAGAGTAACGATAAGGTTGATTCGTATATTTACGCGAAACATACGCACAGTGATAGGGACGCGTGACATTTGCTCGAAACTGATTATCTTTCACAATCGTGGCATATTCCTGGAAGACGTCAATATCATTGGCGTAATTAAACATGTCAATCGATAAGCCACCAGGGGGACGCATATTGACTTCTAAAGGAATCAATTTCCCATCAGTGGTTCGGAAAAATTCTAAATGGAAAAAGCGTTCTTTTACTTGAAAAGCTTCGACGATTTTTTTGCCCATTTCAATAATATCTTGAGGGATTTCTCGTGGGATAAAATAAAACATCTCACTATTTTTTTCAACCGTATCTAAAACAGCCTCACTGTAGTGAAAAGTTGAATAAAAAACAACTCGACCGTCTTGATCTGCAATACCGTCAAAGGTTTCTATTTCTCCTAAAATAAATTCTTCCATAATATAAGGGACGTCGGCTTGCCAAGTAGTAAAAAATGTTTCTAAATCATGCGGATGATCAATTTTATACGTATCTGTCGCACCGACCCCACTATCTGGTTTAATAATGACGGGATAGTGGAGTTCTTGGACTAATTGTAAGGCATCGGAAAAATCTGAAAAGACGCGTCCTTTAGCAACCGGTAACCCAATCGAGCGAAAAATCTCTTTCATGTTTGATTTTCGGCGGATTTTTGGAATTTCTGTTAAATGATAGCCAGGTACATTAAAATCAGTGCGCAAATGGGCATCTAGTTCAAGCCAATGTTCATTATGTGACTCAATGCGATCAATGCGACCATATTTATAGGCAAAGTAGGCAACTGCTTGATAAACTTGCTGATAATTCTCCATATCACTCACTTGGTAATAATCAGTCAATGCTTCTTTTAAACGATCCGTTAGTTGTTCATAAGGGACATCCGCAATGCCTAAAGTTTGAAAATTTTCCTCCTTTAATCGTTGTGCAAAAGGCGTGAAATTTTCGGGGAAGTGGGGAGAGATTAAGATGAAATTCCGTTTGTTGATCATCAAAGACACCTCTTTTCAATTATTTAGATAGTATGTATCATATCATCATTATGAGTTTTTTTCTAATGTATACTTATTTATTTTTAATTTAGCTAGATCAAGTAGATTCTGCTAACTTCATTGATAGATTTTAAAAAGACACCACTCGATTGTTCTTTGTTAAAGAAGAACCGAATATGTAGCGTTACCAAAGGCTTTATATTAATGTTTTTCTCTTTTTACATAGATTTGGGATTATACATATTGCACCTGTTACAGAATACGCTTACATTTAGATTACGCATTACGAAGAAATTAAAATTCTGAAAATAAGTATTTAAGCGTATTTTTTTAGGAAATAAATGAGAAAATTGACTTAATCATACTTATTTAAATAAGATTCATCTGAGAAGGATGCCGTTTTTTTACCGGATTAATTAAAAGAATAAAACGATTCGGTTGCAACCGACTAAGTAAACGATACGTGACTGACACTGACGTAATGAAAGAAATCATTATTGCGGTGTGAAGTCCTTTGTCCGACAGGCTAACGATTTCAAAGTACTGGAATCTCTGAGCGTGAAAGAATAGATAGCTATTTACCTAGCAGCCAATATTCATTGGGCATGCCACTAACGAACGGTTTCATTTCTAAAGACCTCCGTTTGAAATCCACGCGATTTTTATGGAGGTCTCTTCCCTAAAAAAATAAAGTTCAGAGGACGATTGATTGTCAAAAAAGAACTCTTTCCACTATCTGGTTATGATACGATTTTAGAAACACGAATAAGGAATGTTGATTAAAAAAATCCGAGATAACGTTAGAACCCTTTATAATCCAACGTTTATCTGTTTAACATATTAAAAGAATTATACACATTGCGCAAATATTCGAATGCGCTTACAGTTGGGATATCAAATTTAGGAGGCGGTTTCATTGAGTATCATCCGAGGTGACATCGAAGAAGCAAAAGGGATTGAAGAAGAGGAAATAGTCGTCTATCCCGAAACAAATATGGTAAAAGAACGCTTAGAGTGGTTTCAAGATTTAAAATTAGGGGTCATTTTCCATTATGGCATTTATGCTCAAGCAGGAATCGTCGAATCTTGGCAATTATCTGAAGAAGATGTTTGGGCAAGAGAAGGCAGAGAGTTTCGAAAAGATTTCAAACAACTCCAATTAGATTATTGGAATTTAATCTCTGAATTTAATCCCACACAACTCGACGCGAAAAAATGGGCACAAACGTGTAAACAAGCAGGCTTTAAGTATTGTATTTTCACGACGAAACACCATGATGGTTTTAACCTTTACAATACGATGGAAACGGAATATAAAGTCGGCGGAAAATTAAGTCCGTTTAAACGGGATATTTTAAAAGAAGTGTTTGATGCTTTTCGTGAAGAAGACTTTGGAATTGGCGCGTATTATTCAAAAGCCGATTGGTATTCTCAATATTATTGGTTAGATGATGAGACTAAAAAAGGACGTCGAGCAAGTTACGATACGCAAAAGCACCCAGAAATTTGGGAGAAATACGTGCAATTTGTTCATAATCAAATTCATGAAATCACGCATAATTATGGGGATATCGACTTATTGTGGTTAGATGGTGGTTGGTGTGGCCAAGGTAAGGAAGATTTACAAATGGATCGCTTAGCTGAAATTGCCCGTGAACAAAACCCAGAGTTGATTATGGTCGATCGTATGATGGGGGGACGCCATGAGAACTACGTCACACCTGAACGAAAGATACCAGCATTACATGAAATTCCAACAAAAGTTTGGGAGAGTAATATTCCAATTGGGAACGACTGGGGCTATGTACCAGTAGAGACGTTTAAATCGAGTCAAGTATTATTGGATACGTTTGTTGATGTGGTCAGTAAAGGTGGTAACTTAATCTTGGGTGTTGGCCCAACTCCTCAAGGAACATTTACGGAGGAAGAAACAACGATTCTACAAGAGATTGGGGAATGGTTAGCCATTTACGGAGAAGGAATTTATCATACCCGAGCGCAAGCGAAAGATCGCGCGAATGAATGGAAACTAACGTTCAATAAAAATGAAAAAACCCATTATGCTTTTCGAAGCATTGAAGCCTCACAATTAGAGACGTTTTCACTTGCTGAAATCGAAGCTGAAGTTGGCGATGAAATTATCGATTTAGGAACGGGGGGAGTCGTAACAATCTTAGATGGGGAGCAGATTGATGGTAGTCTGATTCATCGACCAACATTTGGTTCAATGGGGTTAAAAGTAACAAAAAAGGATACAATAAAGTAGAAAAGGGGAATGAAAATGCGTAAAAAAAACAAAGTGATTTTAGGATTAGGAATTGCCTTATTCAGTACGATTTTAGTGGCTTGTGGCTCAGGTAATGCAACAGGCAATGGGGTTAAAGAAGGAGAAGAAGTAAAACTAAATACAGAAAGCCAATTTCCAATTATTGCCGAAGGGGAAGAATTAAGTCTAAGTATTATGGCTCCTGGAATGGGTGAAGCTGAGTGGGAAGACATGGCGACACTGCAAGACTATATGGAAAAAACAGGCATCACGACGACGTATGTAACGCCACCAAATGCTGATTTTCCGACAAAATTAAACTTAGCATTTGCTTCAGGTGACTTAACCGATATTATTTATGGCGCAGGTTCTAATACATTGACTTCAGCGATGGAAATTGATTATGGTTCTCAAGGGATTTTAGTCGCGTTAGAAGATTATATTACGCCTGAAATCATGCCAAACTTGTCAAAAATGATTGAAGAAGATCCAAATATTTTGAAATCAATTACCACACCGGATGGCCATGTCTACTCCTTGCCAATGATTCCACGTAATGGGACGTCTATTTGGTATCAAGGTCCACTTTGGTATAATGGAGAATGGCTAGATACTTTAGGTGTAGAAGAATTACCAAAAACTACTGAAGAGTTCTATGATTTACTCGTTCGTTTCCGCGATGAAGATCCAAATGGGAATGGGCAAAAAGATGAAATCCCATTATCGGATGTTCAAATGAATGGTAGCCGTTTATGGTTAATGGGCGCATTCGGAATGAAAGTAAAAGGGATTCAAGAAGATGATGGGGTCGTTTCTTATACACCAATCTCAGAAAACTACAAAGCGTTCTTAGAATACATGAACAAACTCTATTCTGAAGGATTGCTTGATAAAGAAGTGTACAGTCAATCAGACGATCAAAAGAAAGCAAAAGGACAAAAAAATCAATTGGGTATTTTCCCAGATTACTATAGCTTCTTCACAACAGGTCGTAGTGAGCAAGAAGCAACGAATGATCCAATGTTACAACCACTTTCTTCTGAATATTCACCAGAAACAGTGATTCCAGGTAGTCCACGTCTTTCTCGAGGAGCGTTCTCAATCACAAGCCAAAATCCATCGGTTGAAGCGTCATTACGTTGGGTTGATTACTTCTACTCTGCTGAAGGTTCAAAATACTTAGAACAAGGACCAGAAGGCGTTTACTGGGAAACAGCTAAAAATAAAGATGGCGAAGAAGTTCGTGTGTACACCCCTGAAGTTGATGTAAATGACACGGAGTCTTTCCGAGCTAAAATTACGCCAGCTTATGGGTTAGTAACGCCAAACTTAGTCATTGATCAAGAACCAATTCGTGTTAGTGCGGATGAAGAACCAAATACTTCATTCACTGATTGGGTTATTGGTGAAACACAAGAAAAAATGGAGCCAGTGGCTGAAGTACCGTTCCCATTATTATACTTAACTAAAGAAGAAAATGATAAAGTATCTACAAGTGCAACAGACTTACAAACCTATACAACTGAAATGGAAGCAAAATTCATTACAGGTGTCACTTCATTTGATGAGTGGGACAAATATGTCGAAACGATTGAATCAATGGGCGTTGAAGAATACGTGGCAGCGTATCAAGCCGCTTATGATCGCTGGGCAGCAAACTAGTTTTAAGTGTTACCTTTTAAATTCCAAACAATTCTCGAAAGATTATTGTTTGGAATTTTCTTATTGTGCTCGCTCGCTTCGCTTATCATTAAAGAGTGGGATATGTGCGGAAAAACGTGATAAAACAACATTTTGAAAGCCTTTTCTTTTTTACATAGACGATTATTTAAACATATTGCGCATATTTTGGTTAGCGCTTACAATTCAATTGCAATAAGAAACGCCGGCTGTTTCAAAAAAGCATAATACATTCTGGGAGGAATAAAAGATGAGAAGTGGAAACAAATTGATTTACGGGTTAGGGATTGCCTTGTTTAGTACATTACTCGTTGCATGTAGTGCAAGTAATAGTAGTCAAGGAAACGGTTCGAATGGTGTTCAAGAATCTTCGGTTAAATTAAATACGGAAAGTCAATTTCCAATTGTAGCTGAAGGAGAAGAATTAACATTAAGTATTATGGCTCCAGGAATGGGTCTTGCTGAATGGGACGATATGCAGACTTTGCAAGATTATATGAAGCAAACAGGTATTACAACTACCTATGTCACGCCTCCTAATGCTGACTTTCCTACTAAGTTAAATCTGGCTTTTGCGGCAGATGATTTAACAGATATTATCTATGGAGCTGGATCCAATACCTTGACATCGGCCATGGAAATTGACTACGGTGCACAAGGGATTTTAGTTGCTTTAGAAGATTATATTACCCCTGAAATTATGCCGAATTTCACAAAATTGGCAGAAGAAGATCCGAATTTACTAAAATCGATTACAACACCTGATGGACATATTTATTCTTTACCGTTCGTTCCTCGTAATGGAACAGCGATTTGGTATCAACAACCAATGTGGTATAACGGGGAATGGTTGGATAATTTAGAGGTCACAGAATTACCAAAGACTACCGATGAATTATATGATTTACTCGTTCGTTTCCGCGATGAAGATCCAAATGGGAATGGTCAAAAAGATGAAATCCCTCTAACAGATGTCGAAATGAATGGAACACGTCTGTGGCTAATGGGTGCCTTTGGAATCAAAGTGAAAGGGATTCAAGAAGATGATGGGGTTGTTTCTTACACACCGATTTCAGAAAATTATAAGGCATTCTTACAGTATATGAATAAATTATATTCAGAAGGATTACTTGATAAAGAAGTCTATAGCCAATCCAATGATCAAAAACAAGCAAAAGGACAAAAAAATCAATTAGGATTATTTAATGACTACTATAGCTTCTTTACCACAGGTCGAACAGAAAAAGAAGCGCTTAATGATCCGTTATTCCAGCCTTTAACTTCAGAAGTTTCAACGGAAGCAGTCATTGCAGGTAGTCCACGATTATCGAGAGGAGCCTTTGCATTAACACACAAGAATCCATCAATCGAAGCCTCATTACGTTGGGTTGATTATTTTTACTCTGAAGAAGGTGCGAAATACTTAGAACAAGGTCCAGAGGGTGTTTATTGGGAAACTGCTACCAATAAAGATGGCGAAGAAGTGCGCGTTTATACTCCAGAAGTTGATCTGGATGACACAGAGTCTTTCCGTGGAAAGATTACGCCAGCGTATGGTTTAGTTACGCCAAATATTGTGATTGACCATGAACCAATCCGTAAAAATGCGGATGAAGAACCTGATACGACATTTATTGATTGGGTGGTAAATGAAACGGAAGAGAAAATGACTCCCGCAGCAGAAGTACCGTTTCCACTATTATACTTAACAAAAGAAGAAAATGATAAAGTTGCAACGAACGCAACCGATTTAGCAACGTACACGGAGGAAATGGAAGCAAAATTCATTACCGGTGTGACGTCATTTGATGAGTGGGATAAATATGTCCAAACGATTGAATCGATGGGCGTTGAAGAATATGTCGCAACGTATCAAACGGCTTATGATCGTTGGGCAGCAAACTAAAACAACTATTATTTTTTAACGTTCCAACTAAAAATCAGAATTGATTTTTAGTTGGAACATTTTCTTTTATCACGAAAGAATTCTAAAAAATGGAGAATATGCTTGAAGTATCAACGTTTTGTGGAAATTAACATACATCAGAAATTATACATATTGCGAAACTATCGGGTAACGCTTACATTTTAAGTAGACGAAACACTTAAGAAAAGGGGCAAGATAAATGACTCATCCACAATTTGAATTTGAACGTATTCGAAAAATATTTTTTAAAGTTAACCGTTATAAAGTGAAAGAACGTCGCGTAATTTCCGCGCTATCTTTAGATCAAGGCAACGGTTTTGAACCATATGAACAAGGGGATTATTTTGGGAAGAAGAACACGGATTACACGATTAAAGGAACGTTTACGATTCCAGAAGAATGGCGTGATTATCCGGTTGCTTTTGAAGGATATGCCGATCCCTCACAGTCAGACAATAGTACCAATCCTCAAATGAAAGTCTATTTAAATGATCACTATTTACAAGCGTTAGATACGAATCATCGAGAAGTCGTATTGGCTGATGAATGGAAAGATGCGGGAGAAATCGACTTTACGGTGCCGATTTTTTCTGGCCGTGAAGAGAAAAAATTTCCGCTGCATTTTCATTTAATTGCTTATGATCAAGCGACGTATGATTTTTACTACGATTTAATGGCAATTTATGATTCTTGGCGTGGTGTGATGGCATTTGGTGGAGACGCCGAACGCTACCAACAAACGCTCGTTCAAGCGGTAAACTTGCTTGATTTCCGTCAACCGTATTCAAAGAGTTATTATCAAGGCATTGAAGCCGCGAAAGAAGTGCTGGCATCCATGTATCTCATCGATCATGTACCGATACAAAAAGTGACGGCAGTCGGACATACGCATATTGATTTGGCATGGTTATGGACCGTTCAACAAGCCATTGAAAAAGGAGAACGTAGCTTTCAAACCGTTTTTCAATTAATGGATGAATATCCAGACTATACGTTCATCAATAGTCAGCCGCAACAATATCAATTTATGAAAGACCATTATCCTGAATTGTACGCAAAAATCAAAGAAAAAATCAAAGAAGGTCGATGGGAAGCAGAAGGCGCGATGTGGGTCGAAGCGGATTGTAACTTAACATCAGGTGAATCACTCGTTCGACAAGTATTGTATGGTAAACGATTCTTGAAAGAAGAGTTTGATGTGGATAGTAAAATTTTATGGTTACCCGATGTCTTTGGTTATTCAGCAGCATTACCCCAAATATTACAAAAAACCAATACGCCTTATTTTATGACGACAAAATTAAACTGGAATCAATTTAATCAAATTCCTTATGACTCTTTTTATTGGCAAGGAATTGATGGTTCAAAAGTACTGACTCATTTTATTACGACCATTAGTGAACATTATAATCCCACACCGTATTATTCAACGTACAATGGGTTGTTAGATCCTTATACCGTCAAAGGGAGTTTTGAGCGCTATCAACAAAAAGCGGTCAATGATGAGATCTTACTGGCGTACGGATACGGCGATGGAGGTGGCGGTCCAACAAGAGAAATGCTTGAAATTCAAAAACGGTTGCAACAGCCACTGCCCGATATGCCAACGATTACCGGCGATCGTGCAGGCGCATTTTTTGATCGCTTAAGTCAAAAAGAGAAGTTACCGACATGGTATGGCGAATTGTATTTTGAATACCATCGCGGAACGTTAACATCGATTGGGAAAAATAAAAAATACAATCGCGAAATTGAATTTTTATTACAAAATGTTGAAAAATGTTATGCCCAATACGCCTTTGATCGTTATCCGCAAGAAGCGCTAGAAAGAATGTGGAAGGTTGTCTTATTGAATCAATTTCACGATATTTTACCGGGGAGTTCGATTGAAGAAGTCTATGAACAAACTGATCGTGAATATGAAGCCATTATCAAGGAATGCCATGACTTATTAAGCGCCTTACCTTTGGTGCAACAAGAGTCAGTCTTTACCTTATATAACGCGCTAGGCTTTCAGCGTGCAAGCACAATTACGCTACCTGTAGTTGGACAAGTTGTTGATGGTGCGGGACATACGTTAGTCAGTCAGTTAACGCATCAAAATCAATTACTTGTCAAAACGTCCACGATTCCTTCGTTAGCTAGCGAAAAAGTGAACGTCATTGCGCAACCTTTTACAGCCGTCGTATTACCAAGTGTTGAGAAACAGTTTGAAACGGCTGATTTTAAAGTGAAGCTAAATGATGCATTCGAAATCATTTCACTTTTTGATAAACAAGCCAAACGAGAAATGATTCCGACGGGTGAAAAATTGAATCAACTCGTGGCCTACGAAGATATTCCAATGGATTACGATGCATGGGATATTGATGTGTACTATCAAGAAAAATCATGGAATGTTGATCAAATTGACAGTATTGAATGGGTCGAAAAAGGACCGATTCGTGATACATTGAAGGTCGTTCGCCCATTTGAGAATTCAACGATTACGCAGTACATCCATTTCTATCATGGCACAAAACGGATTGATTTTGAAACAAAAGTCGATTGGCAACTCAATCAGGTGCTATTAAAAGCGCAAATGCCCATTGCGGTGAATACATTAGAGGCAACTTATGATATCCAGTTCGGGAACGTCACACGAAATGTCCATAAAAATACAACTTGGGATTGGGCTCGCTTTGAAAGTTGCGGCCAAAAATGGGTTGATTTATCGGAAGGAAATTATGGCGTCAGTCTCTTATCGGATGCAAAATATGGCTTTAGTACCGAATTCCAAAAAATCGGCATTACGTTAATTAAATCCGCAATCGATCCTTATCCAAATGCGGATAATGGTCAACACGCATTTACCTATTCCTTATTTGCTCATGAAGGGAATTGGCAACAAGGTCACACCATGGAAGAAGCGCTAGACGTGAATGTCCCACTAATGGTCTTTGACGGCGATCTGAACGAAAATACTTCTTTCTTTGAAGTGGATATGCCGAATGTGTTATTAGATACGGTGAAAAAAGCAGAAGACGATGAGGCGATTGTCTTGCGCTTATATGAATACATGAATCGTCAAACGCAAGTGAGACTGACGAGTCACAAAGAGATTGAACGGGCAGTCTTGTGCAACATGTTAGAAGAAGCAGAAGAAGAATTAGCTATCGGAAAAAATCACATTGATGTAGCGTTTAAACCATTTGAAGTGCAAACAATCAAAGTATATTTCAAATAAGAAAGTAGGGAACACGGTGTTAAAAGAACTACTTAGTCAAATGACGTTAAAAGAAAAAGTCGGCCAATTGAATCAACGCTTATACGGTTGGCAAGCCTATGAAAAAACAGCGGAAGGAATGATCCTCACCGATTATTTTAAAGACGAAGTGAAACGCTGGGATTCACTTGGCGTAATCTACGGTCTTTTTCGTTCAGATCCTTGGTCTCAGAAGAATTTGGAGACGGGATTATCAAAAGAAGAAGCAAAAATCGTGAGCCAAATGATTCAAGATTATGTGAAAGAACATACGCGTTTAAAGATTCCCGTATTGCTCACGGAAGAATGTCCACATGGGCATCAAGGACTTGATTCGTTGACCACGCCGACAAATTATTCTGTTGGGGCAAGTTGGAATCCGAATCTTTACCAAGTAGCGCAAGCCATCGTGGCAGAAGAACTTCGCGAAAAAGGTGCGCATGTAGGATTGATCTCCACGCTTGATTTGTGTCGCGATCCTCGTTGGGGGCGTACGGAAGAGTGTTTTAGTGAAGATCCTCATTTAGCGGGTGCTTTCACAACCGCTGCGGTACAAGGGTTACAAGGTGAGCGCTCCGAAAGGGTTTTAGCATCGAATAAAGTTTTGGCGACGTTAAAGCATTTTGCCGCGCAAGGCTCCATTATGGGGGGGCACAATGCTGCACCCGTTGAAATTGGCGAGCGGGAACTAAAAGAAATTCACTTACCGATGGTGCAAGCGGGGATTGATGCCGGGGCTTTACTGTGTATGGCCGCGTATAATGATATTGACGGCGTTCCGTGTCACATTAACGAACGATTGTTAACAACAATCTTACGGGAGGAAATGGGCTTTGAAGGAGCAGTCATGTCAGATGGTTGTGCGTTAGATGGCGTGGCTCGCGTCTTAGGAGGCCCACAAACAGCCGCTTTGGCATTAAAAAGTGGCTTAGATATTAGCTTATGGGACAATGTCTATCCCTATTTAGAAGAAGCTGTTTTAGAGGGTTTATTGGACGAAACGCTGCTGGATCAAGCTGTTTACCGTGTGTTGCGCTTAAAAGAAAAACTAGGCCTCTTCGCTCAAGAAGTAGATAATGATCCAATCATAGCCACAACAGAGGAAGAAAAAATCGCGATTAATACGAAGTTAGCCGAAGAGGCAGCGGTATTGTTAAAAAACGAAGGCATCTTACCTTTAACAGCGAATACTATTTCTAAGGTTGCGTTGATTGGTCCACATATTCATAACGTGTACCATCAATTAGGCGACTACACGCCTTATAAAAACTTAACAACATGCATTACCATCGCGCAAGGTCTAAAAAATGTGGCAATGTCACAGCAAGTCGCACTTACCGACACACAAGGTTCATTGATTTCATCCCCAATTCCTGGTGCGATTGAAGAAGCTTGTGAGTTGGCGAAACAAAGTGATGTTGTCGTTCTCACGCTAGGTGGTTCAAGTGCGCGTGATTTTTCAACCGAATTTGATGCTAACGGTGCGGCATTGTCAGGCTCAAATGAAATGACAAGTGGCGAGAATATCGATTTGGCTGACTTAGCGATTCCGACTCCGCAAATGGACTTGTTAAAAGCGTTACACGCAGTCGGTAAACCGATTGTCGCCGTCGTAGTAGCCGGTCGTCCACATCTCTTAAAAGATTGTTTACCATATGTGGACGCTTTGTTAGTCGCGGGCTATCCGGGACAACACGGTGGTCAAGCGATTGCTAATTTATTATTTGGCTTGAGTAATCCTAGTGGGAAACTAGCCATCTCGATTCCAGATGAAAATGGTCAATTACCCGTTTATTACAATTATCGCGATACCCCTTTTAAACAAGATTATCTGGATATTTCCGGTCGTCCGACGTTCACTTTTGGTGAAGGGCTGAGTTATACGAATTTCGATATCCATGAGACAAAAGTCAAACAGACCTCAGAAGGTTTTGTCGTCACTGGCAAATTGACGAATACGGGTGAGTATGCCGGGGCGCAAGTCATTCAAGTGTATGCCAAAAAATATTCAAATGATGTCTTGCCTCGCGTCAAAAAATTATGTGGCTTTACAAAAGTCTTTGTTGAAAAAGGTCAAACACACCCTTTTACCATTCAGATTGCTGCAAAAGAGTTAAGTGATTTTGATTTAGAACTGAAACCAAGACATTTCAAAGACTTCCAGCTACAAGTTGAAACCACGAATTATAGCGAAATATTTTCTTGTTCACAGTAAGAAACGTCAGTTAAAGAAATCGAAAAAACAAACGAAAGGCCCGGATACTTGAGGGCCTTTCGTTTGTTTTTTTCATTATTGATTGCTCTTAAAGCGCGAAGGAGCGCTTTATATTGAGTAAAAAATTAGCTAGCCTTCGCGGTACATCGTCCGGTATTGGCCTGGTGTCACTCCAACGGTCGTGCGGAATTTACGTGTGAAATTCGAAACGTCATAATAACCGTTACTTTGAATAATCTCTTTAATCGACTGATCAGTCTCCACTAACGCCTGCTTAATTTTTTCAAGACGAAGATTGGCGATGTATTTTGCAAAAGTGGTATTGGTTTCTTCTTTCATGATTTTATTAATCATCGTAGGTGTTAGATTAAAATGGTCTGAAATCGATTCTAACGATAAAAAGTCGGTATTGTAGTGGGCATCGATATAACTGAAAAGCGCCTCTTTTACATGCGATTCTTCCTCTCGCGCTTTGGTGGCGACTTCTTGGCAAATCATTTGTGTGATTTCTTGGAGTTTCCGGTGCAACTGTTGATAATCTTTGACGTCAATTAATACTTCTAATTCTGTTAAAAGGGCGTCACCGATAACGGCAATGCCAACGTGAACATACGTATTCATAATATAGTAACTATACATCCGGAATGTTTGTAAAGTGACACAATATTGGACACCATAATGAATCAGTTCTTCTAAGGTTTCTAATGCAACGCCTTCATTTCCTAAATGTAAACTTTGAACTAATTTCAATTGCTTATCTTCAGGAAAATGGAAACTGCGATGGTCTTGTGGTGTCGAAGCACTAATCGATTCAAAGAAAAAAATCTGTCCTTGTGGATTTTCAAAGCGATAATCTAAAGCAGTTAGTGCTTCAATAAAGGAATGTTTGATTCCTTTGAGACTTGCTGTTTCTTTTCCAATGCCAATCGGTAATGTCACGTCGGAGAAATTACGCATATCTTCGACAATTCTTTCGACGATTTCCTCTTGGGTAAGCTCGCCAGAGGAAGCGATAAGGAACGTAACGGCTTCTTCTTCTAAACATTTCGTCCCGCACCACTCAAAATGAGCGTACTGAATATGATTGAGTTCTTTAAGCAATTGATTACTAAAAGAATCGCGATAAAGAGCCGGAGAATGACTCGTTGCCTCAAAAGAAATCACAATCGTAAAATATCGTGCGGTTGCTTGTTGAATAATAAGTGGCGAAAATAATTCTTGTAAACTTAATTCGTCGGTTCGTTGTCCGGTTAATAGTTGATGCAAGAGACTTTCTTTAATAAAAGGTGTTTGTTGTTTGATTTCTTCTTTCAAATGCGAGTTTTCGGTTAAAAAAGTTGACAATTTACCATGGACTTCTTCAAAAGAAAGGGCGCGTTTTTGCGGTTGTTCATGCTCGTGTTTTAATAACAAGCGTTCAATTTTTTCATAAGGACGATACGACTGTCGACCGAGGAAAATACTCGAAAATAATCCGATAATCAAAATACCGATAATCGTGTAGATCGACGCTTGATAAATCTGAGTCAGACGTGCACTTGCTAGGTCAGTATTTAGCACATAGACATATTCCAAATCGAGAAGATCATTCGTAAATTGATGCAATAGATAGTTTTTATTCTCCCAACGAAAAGATTCAGAAAGACTGCCTTTTGTGGCTAGTTTTTTATTTAATGCAGTAGCGAGTTCGGGATTATTATTGGAAAAACCGAGTAATTTATCTTGCGAATTAACTAAATAAAAATCACCGTGTGCTTCATTTAATAATGGCGAAAAAATAGCATCAATACTCGATTTACGAAGGACATAAATCATCGATGCGCTATTTTTACCGAATGCATCTTGAATAGGGACGACATAAAAGAATGATTTATCACCATAGACTTTTTCTTCGAGAATCGAAAAAGATGGAATTGGCGCATTTAATAATGTTAAGAGTTCTTCTTTATCCACATTTTGTTGGCGCAGTTCAATAAGAGCATCGATTTTAGTACTACCGTTTGCCGAATAGAATGTTTCAGGATCTTCAGGATAAAAAAGATAGGCTTCTTCAATCATCGAATTATTTAAACGATACTTGGCTAATGCGGAACGACTATCGATGTTTTCGTATGGATCCGCTAAGTATTCTAACGAAATCGCAGAATCGTACGGCAATTGTTGAGAAATCAAATCGAGTTGACTTAAATCGCTTTCAAAACTCGCTTTCGCTTGTAAGAGGGCATTCTTTGACGATAGTTCGAGCTGCTGGGTGACGCTGTGACGGGATGTCGTATACCAGACAAGAGACATCGGGATAAAGATTAAGGCAAAAAAGAAAATATAACTAAAAATAGAATACTGT
This sequence comes from Enterococcus aquimarinus, assembly GCF_001885765.1. Lineage (GTDB taxonomy): Bacteria > Bacillota > Bacilli > Lactobacillales > Enterococcaceae > Enterococcus_I > Enterococcus_I aquimarinus. Next base: position 30,449 of record NZ_JXKD01000007.1, read on the forward strand.
AAAATATTCAATTTTCGAATCCATTTCATAAAAAAACTCCTTATCGTAAAAAGTATGCGTTACCATTATAACAGAAAATGAGAAGATAAGAAGATTTTCTCATGAAAAAAACAAAAGAAAATGAACAAATGGTTGATTGTCACATTCTTTTGTTTATTACTCATTTAATGACGAAAATCTTTTCGATGATAAACGAAAAAAGTGAGAGCGATAAAGAGCAAACTAATCAAGAAAAGGATTCCTTTGTGAGGAAAACCTTGTTCTAAAATGGTTGCCGGAATGCCTTGATGGATCGGTGATAAGGAGGCCAGGAAGTCGAGTGGCGCATATAAATTCGACACAATTCCTAAGAGATAAAAACCAAACACGATGCTCAGGGCAACGCTAGTTCCTTGATTGGCATGGTGAATGAGTGTTGATAGGAACATTCCCAAAGTTAAAAAGAACCATAAGACAAACCATTCATTCCAGTAAATCGCGCTAATCCCTTCGACAATGGCCGCAACGGTATCCGTCTTTTCCTTAAATAGTAGTAAACCACCGAGTGAGGTACAAGCGGATACGAACCAAAAAAGACTTAGAATAATGGTTTGAACGAACCATTTATTTGCGACGATTTGCTCACGTGAAATCGGTTGTGCATATAAAAAGTCGATAGTACCGGCCGATTCTTCTTGAATAAGGGATTGAATGCCGAGTAAAATCGCGTAAACACAAGCTGCCAAAAACAGATATTGAAAATAATAAGCAAAAAAGCCTAATAGTTGTAAAAGATTAGCCGGACCGCTCAAGGAGATATGAAACGTTGCCAGCAAACTTTCAGGGAACTCGCTCATGAGAGTAGCCATGGAGTCTTTGAGTACTGGTGTAAACATTTGTGGATAGATGGCGGAAAAAAGCAGACTTAGCAATGAGAAAACCGCCGTCCAAATGAGCAAACTTTTTCGTTGATTACGCCATTCAATTTTTGAAAGAATCATCGATTGTCCCTCCTTCGTAAAGTGACATAAATTGATCTTCGATAGTCGGTGTATGAATCGTGAAATCAAGAATCGATTCTTGCCTTAAAAATAGAAGGAGTTCATCTTTTTCTCCCTGATACAGGGCTCTCCATACGTCATCATGATGTTCAAGAATCTGGAAAGAAGATGGGAAATCTACTATTTGAAGGGTCTTCGTTTTGATTTCAACGACTTTACCTAAGGAATGATCGGTTGAAATCGGTTGAATCGTTAGCAATTTGCCTTGACGAATAAAAGCCGCTCGATGCGCGTGTTCTTGGATTTCTGCTAGTTGATGGCTTGATAAAAAAATCGTCATTCCTTGTTGATTACGCAATGTTAACTCTGTAAATAAGCGATGTTGCATGAGTGGATCTAATCCGTTCGTTGGTTCATCTAACATAAGCAAACGCGGCTTGGGCAATAAACTACATGCTAACGCAATTTTCTTTCGATTACCAAGCGAAAGTTCGGCGACTTTTTTATGAGCGTCCATTTCAAAGAGCTCGATTAAGAGCTTGATTTCACGAGTCGGTTGGCTTATTTTGTGGAAATCAGCAACCGACTGAAGGAGTTCCATTGTGGTAAATTGAGGATAAAAAGCCACTTCCGAAGAAACGTACGTTGTCACTTTGCGAATGGCTTTTGCCTCTTTTTGGGTATCCATCCCGAAAATGGCTAACGTGCCCGTTGACGGTTTAATAAAATCGAGCAAGGCTTTAATCGTGGTGGATTTTCCAGCACCATTTGGCCCAATAAAACCAAAAATTTCTCCTTCCGCGACTTGTAGCGAAAGGTCGCTTACAACGGTGTTCCCGTGATAGTTCTTTGAAAAATGCTCAATGACAATCGCTGACATCTTTTTCTCGCTCCTTCGAAACATTTTTTCTTTAGTGTAGTTCTTGTCAGAGAATTAGTCAAAGAGTATCTGTATTAGAAAAGTATCGTGATGGATTAGATAGGAAGGATAGGGGGTGATTTGGAGGCAACTCAAAAAATGCGCTAACAATCTAAAAAGAAAAGAGTAGCCACTATTCTTTTTGTCAAAAAAATGCTATTCTTTTACGGCAAATGAAATCAGGGGATGGAGGATTCAAATGAAAATTGCGATATTTGGTTATTCTGGAAGTGGTAAATCAACATTAGCTGCTTTTTTGGGAGAGCAACATCAACTTCCAGTGCTGCATCTCGATACCGTCCAATTTATTGAAAATTGGCAAGAACGCAACCGGCAAGAAGCCTTACAAATGGTTGCGACGTTTATGGAACAAGACTCCTGGGTCATTGACGGTAATTATTCGAAATTTTATCAGGAAAGACGTTTAGAAGAGGCAGATTACGTGATTATGTTACTCTTTTCGCCTTTTGCTTCATTAAAAAGAATTATTGAGCGACGCGTCAAGTATCGCAATACAGCGCGACCAGATATGGCAGAGGGCTGTCCTGAAAAAATTGACGGTGAATTTTTATGGTGGGTCCTTTATAAAGGCAGAAATAAAGCAAAGCGTCAATACTATCAAGCCATTCAAAAAACATATCCAGAAAAAGTGATTGTGATAAAAAATCAACAACAATTAACACGATTTTATCAACAACAACACATGAAGCTACGCTAAACAAAAGTCCTTTCCTGATGTTATTCACCAGAAAAGGACTATTATTTGTGTATTAGAATTCGTCTTCATCGCGAGGAAGTGGGATCGCAATTTGAGTGACAAATTCTTCCACTATTTGATTTTTAGATGGATGGAAACCAATGAGATAAATTTCACGAGAAGGGATTCCAATAGGAAGTTCTCGTTCATTTAAATAGGCTTCAATTGCTTGATAACCGGCGTTTAGTTGCTTATAGCTACCCTTATGAATCGTCGTTGCAAAGTCGTTACCCGCAATGATTTTATTATGGAATGGTTCAACCACGCCAATTTCTTCGCTAACAGGCAAACAAACCTCAATATCGGCTTCTTCACTGTTATAGGATTCGTCGTAGTAAAGGGCAAATGGTGCACCATCGACGCGTTCTTTTGCTAAATCAAAGAGTAAATCAAAATAGTCGCCAATTTCTTTGTATTGTCCCGTATAACGAATAGAAATGACTCGAGTATCTGGAATTGGTTGAATGTTTACTTGATAATTCATTCGTGTTCCTCCTTGTCTCATCTAATTTTTAAATATCTCTCTTTATTTTATTACTATACCACAAAGAGCGAGAAATATCTGATTCGAGGAATTCATTTAAACATTGATTGACTTTCATGAGCCTATCTACTTTTTTCAGCGATTATCTTGCGTAAAATAGTGATTGATTCTATCTAATAAAACTTTCAATCTTTTGAATATTAAGATACAATGAGAGTGTCATAATAGGGTGAAATGGAGGGATTATCATGTCGAGAGAAAGAATGTTGAAAACGTTTACAAATCTAGTGGGAATTGATTCAGTTTCAAAAGATGAAGGGGCACTCCATCAGTTTTTGAAGGAGAAGTTGACGGCATTGGGAATGTTGGTGACAGAAGATCAAAGTAGGGTGAAAACAGGATTAGGAAGCGATAATTTACTAGCCGTTCATGATGGGGGAAAGAATAGACAAGCGCTGTTTTTTTCTTGTCATACAGATACCGTGACACCAGGTCAGGGTATTGAAGTCATTGAAAAAAATGGGAAGCTCTTTTCAAAAGGTGAGACGATTCTTGGGGCAGACGACAAAGCGGGAATTGCGATTTTAATTGAAGCGATGCAGAGAATCAAAGAAGAACACATTGTAACGGGTAAAATCGAGTTTGTTTTTTCACCAGGGGAAGAAATAGGCTTAATCGGAGCTTCAGCACTCGACATGAATTTAATTGAAGCACCCTATGGCTATGTATTAGATAGTGCCTTAGAAGTTGGACGTGTCACGATTGCCAGTCCAACATTATATATGTACGAAGTTAAATTAACTGGTAAAGCAGCTCATGCTGGTTTAGAACCAGAAAAAGGGATTTCTTGTGTAAATATTTTAGCAGAAGCGTTGAAAGAGATTAAAATTGGTCGTTTAGATGCAAAAACAACGACAAATATTGGCGCGATTCAAGGCGGAGAAGCCACGAATATTGTGATGGATCACTTATTAGTAAAAGGCGAAGTTCGCGCGATTGATCCTGAAGTTGCGGAAGGTCTCATTGATGAGATGAAAAGAGCTTTTGAGAACGCTGCTCAAAAATTTGGCGGGCAAGCCGAAATTGACGTGAAAAAAATGGCTACTGGGTTTAATATTGGCGATGACGAACCGGTCATGGCTTTATTTATCCAATCGGTTGAAAATCTTGGTTATCCATTGATTCGTGAAACAAGTGGTGGTGGGAGTGATGCCAACATTTTTAATCTTGGTGGAAAACCATGTGTGAATTTTTCAATTGGTTACGATAAGATTCATACGACAGATGAATTTGTTGTCATTGACGAAATGGAAAAAGCAGTGAATTTAGTCATTGAGTTAGTTAAAAATGCACCCAAAAAGATTCGTGAACGAAATGAATAAGCAAGTCAAAAATAGTGTATTACTCGTGTTAGCCATCTTAATCTTAGCCGTATCGGTTAATATGTTTTTAGGACCTCACCATATTGCTGCTGGGGGTGTCAGCGGGATTGGGATTTTAGCAGAGTCTTTATTTGGAATTAATCGAGCGTGGGTAGTCTTGGGGTTAAATGTTGTGATGTTAATCTTAGCGGCTATTTTCCTAGGGAAGAAAGTGTTTTATAAGACATTAATTGGTAGCATCTTATTTCCTTTGTCGTTAAGAGTGGTTCCCCAAATCATGCTAACAGAAGATCGGTTACTATCAGTCATTATGGGAAGTGTGATTTTTGCGTCAGGAGTGGCTATTTTATATAGTATTCAAGCTTCAAGTGGCGGCACAACCATCCCGCCGCTGATTTTTCAAAAGTATTTTAATATAAATACATCAGTCGGACTCTTTTTTACGGACATGGTCATTGTTTTTATGAGTTTGTATGTTTTTGGAATAGAAGAATTTTTATTTGCTATTTTGTCCATCGGTTTAACGTCTATTGTGATGACGTATATCGAAACCGGACTAAAGCGGCGCAAAGCCATTATGATTTTAAGTATCAATCATTCAGAAGCGATTCGGGTGAAACTGTTAGATGAGGTTAATCGCGGTATGACATTATTTGATGTAAGGGGCGGTAAAGATGGCATTGAACGCGATATGATCATGACTGTGGTAAGTAATCAAGAATATCCTAAGGTACGTGAAGTTATCGAAGCCGTTGATCCAACTTGTTTTATGATTACTTATGAAGTGTCGGAAGTTCATGGATTAGGCTTTACGTATCAGCCGATTCAGTAAAAAAGGAGGCGTTCTAAATGGAAAGCAATTATGTAGAAACGATTCAACCCATGTTACCCATTTTAGCTTTTACGTTAGTGATGTTAGTCTGGACCATTGGAGAGTTTATCTCAGCTAAAACGAAAGCAATGGTTTCAATGATGCTAGTGGCATCGATGATTTTTTTAGTTGGTTTTGCTGCTGACTTAATTCCTCATGACCTAATCCAGCAATCAGGCTTATTGGGCTTAGGACAAGCCGTTATTGGACTGATTATTGTTCATTTAGGAACGATGATGAGCATCGAAGATTTAAAAGCACAGTGGCGAACATTCGTGATTGGTTCAATTACCGTGATTTTTGTTTCTATTGTCCTTTACTTTGTCGGAAGTCTACTCTTTGATCGCAACGTGGCGATTGCCGGATCGACAGCGATTACCGGAGGAACCTTATCGATTTTAATGGTGCAAGGCGAAGTTGCGACGATTGAAGCAGCCGGTGGCGATCTTGGAATGCTTTCACCCGCGTTACTAGCAGTCTTCCCGTTGCTTATTTTAAATTTCAAAAATTTCGTTGGCTTTTTAGTAACAGCGAATATTTTGAAAAAAGAAGCGTTACGTGTTCTTGGAGAGTATCGCAATGGGAATTTAGCGTTGTATGAAGAAGAAGTCAAAGAAAATACGACAACGAAACCTGAAGTCATTTTACCAAGTTATTTACAGACGCCTTACGCTGTCTTATTTATTTTAGGATTAACGGAACTATTCGCTCGTTGGTTAAGCGGCCTAACAAACGGGTATGTCAATATGTTCGTAATTGCGTTATTACTCGGGATTGCGTTACGACACTTTAAAATTGTGCGACCAAGTGCATTATCCACAACGGATTCTTTTGGTCTCTTAATGATTTCAATCATGGTGATCGCGTTTGGACCACTGGCTGATATTAATTTAAGTGACTTAGTTGCTTTAATAGGTCCCATTTTATTTTACTTAGCTGCAGGAGTGATTACCATTATTGCGATTTCTTATGTCGTTGGGAAAAGAGTTGGGTACTCGACTGCATTATCGATTGCGGTAGGTTTAACGAGTCTTTTTGGTTTCCCTGGTACAATGGTCTTAACCAAAGAGGCCGCCGCAGCCGTTGGTGAGTCAGAAGAAGAAATTGCCGTGATTGAACAAAATATTTTACCGATTATGGTGACGGCAGGGTTTTCAACGATTACGATTACCTCTGTAATTGTTGGAGGAATTATGGTTGGTTTCATTATTGGTTAGGGAGGTTTTATTGTGAAAATAATTAGTCGTGTTTTAGAAAGTGAAGCGTGGGTTCGTCAATTATATTTATTTGGTTTTGGAATTTATTTACTCCTGTTCCCAAGTTTAGGATTAAGATTACTATTCACAACAGTAGTTGGCTTACTCGCAATCTTAGGTGTCTATAACATCGTACGCTTTGTTTTAAGTAAGGAAAAAAAACCAGGATACACTAGCTACGCCTTATTAGGTGCTTTCCAATTAGTATTGTCCCTCTTTTTATATTTAAATTTAACGAGTGCCATAAAGTTGAGTATCTATTTATTTGCTTTCTTTTCTCTATTTAATGGTGCTTTAAACTTTAAAGATTACTTGGAACAAAGAGAAGTTAATGCGTTATCAAGTAAAATTTCTTTATTGTTGATGGGATTAAACTTTGCCCTCGCGCTTATTTTAGTCGCTAGTCCGTTTTCTTATGTAGCGAGTAAACCGGTCGTCGTTGGTTTAGCCCTAATTGGAATTAATGGGATTGATTTATACAAAGAAAAGTATATGGATCATAAAAAAATGACAGTAACAGAAACGCCAGAAGAACTTGATGAACAAGAAGAAATGGACATATAGTCAGAAAAGAGATGAAGGTGGATGAAAAATAGTCGGATTTTTGATATGTTACTAGGTCTTGCTTTTGTTGTAATAGGAATAATGGCAGTTAATCGACCCGCAACAACGTTAGGATTTTTAGTTTTCTTCTTTGGCGTATTAGCGATTGTCAGAGGGATAACCGCTATTGTTGGTTTAGGAGCGATGACTGGTCAAAATTCGCGCGGTTTCCGTATCGTCCTAGGTGTCTTTGATATCATTATTGGGTTGCTATTTTTAACAAATATGATTCGTGGTGCGTTGTTCTTAGGAGTGATGTTTGCAGTTTGGTTTTTGATGGAATCAATTGGTCATTTATTCTTAACGACCCGTTTTAATCAATCCAAGGGTTTCATGAAAATAATCATTTTACTATTCGATATTCTTTGTATGATTCTAGCCGTAATCTTATTATTTAACCCGATTATTGCCACTCTAACTTTACCAAAACTTGTTGGGTTTTCAGCGATTACTTTTGGATTTGTATTGATTGTTCATGGTTTTAGTCATCAAGAATGAATATAAGTGAGTAAATAAGCGTCGTTCCTTTAGCTAAAAAAGTTTTGTTTAAAGCTAGAGGAACGGTTTTTTGCTTTAATGACGGGGGAGTGTTTGTGTATGAAAAATAAGTTCCAACAGATGGTATTCATAACCGTTTTATTTCTTTTATTATTGTTCTTTTTTTATTGGATATTCGGGAGTTTTCTATTGTTAAGTTTATTCATTGAAGGTGTGACAGTTTTATTTGCAAGTTATTTAATCTTCTTTGATCAACGAAATGCGACGTCTAAATTTGCTTGGCTCCTAGCAATGCTCATGATTCCCTATTTCGGATTGTTATTATTTCTTTTACTGGGAAGAAATCAACAAAAAAGACGCTTTAGTCCGATTCAAAAAAAGAATCAACAACAACTTACACGCTATTTGACTCATTTTTTTGCACAACAAGAACAATGGCTAGGCAAAGAAAATGTTTTATCTAGCGAGCTGTATCACTTATCAGGCAATGCTGCTTTAAGAGGAAACGCCTTAGAATCGCTGGCAGATGGTGAAGAAGCCTATCAACGGATTTTAAGTGATATCCGTGATGCCACACATCACGTCCATCTCTTTTACTTTATTTATAAAGCAGATGACACTGGGAAAGAACTGGCACAACTGTTGATGGAAAAAGCGGCAGAAGGAGTCGAAGTACGCTTCATGTATGACAGTGTCGGGTCAATCAAGTTACCCTTTGATTGGTTAAAGCAATTAGTAGCTGCCGGGATTGACGTTCGTCCTTATGACTTAGTCAATTCACCGTTACTAAGCACGCGCTTGAATTGGCGTAATCATCGCAAAATGGTCATTGTTGATGGGAAAGTTGCCCATATCGGCGGGATGAATCTTGGTAATGAATATCGGAGTTTAACTGAAAAATTCACTTACTGGCGCGATACGAATTTAAGAATTGAAGGGCCAGCAGCCTTAGAAGTTCAAGGTGTTTTTTTACACGACTGGCTCTATTTTGAACAAGAACCGGAAGTAGCGTCGCCTTTTATCGATCAAGCAGCGCTCTATTTCCCAACAGAAGCCATCGAAAAAGCGGACGATGAAAATTGTCAAATTATCTTTGGTGGACCCTATGACAAAGAAAGAATGATTCACGACGCCTTTATGGATGTTATCGGTAAAGCAACGACGTCGATTAAAATTGCGTCGCCTTACTTTGTTCCCGACGAAGAATCGATGGCGACGTTACGTCGGGCGGCGCGTAGTGGGATTAAAGTCGAATTAATGATCCCAGGAAAAGGAGATCGTGCCCTTTCTTATTTTGGGAATACTTCTTTTATTGATCGGTTACTGGAAGCAGGCATCAACGTTTATTTTTATGATAAAGAGGCTTTCTTACATGGAAAATATATGATTATTGACGATACGATTGCAACGATTGGGTCAACGAATTTTGATGTTCGTAGTTTTTATTTAAACCATGAAATCTCTGCTTTTATTTATGGACCGTCCAAGACAGTAGTCGAAATTGTCAACCAATTTAAAGAGGATCTCTTAAAATCAGAACAAGTCACTCAAAAACAACGAGCAACACGTTCTATCAGCCAAAGAATTAAAGAACGTTTGAGTGCCTTTTTCGCCCCCTTATTATAAGTTAAAAAACTTGTCATGCTTTTTTAGGTGACAAGTTTTTTGATTTGTCCTAAAAGTGATTGTCATTTTTATTTTTTAGTATATACTGCGTAGTATATACTATTTCTTTTTTTGAAGGAGATTACGGTTGTGTTAAAAGATCAAGTAAAGAAGCATTCAAAAATTATCATTGCTTGTTTGTATGCGTTAACAGTTTCAATTGCCTTTAACTTTTTTTGGCTGCCTGGAAGAATTTATGCAAGTGGGATTACCGGTTTTTCGCAACTCATTGTGTCAGTAGTAGAGAGTTTTTTAGGAATTTCTTTTTCGATTCCTTTCCTTGTTTTATTAATGAATCTTCCCTTGCTGATAATTTCTTGGTTTGTCATTAATCGATCGTTTACGAAGTATACGATCTTAGCCGTTTTACTCACTTATTTTTTTATGAGTATAGTTCCAGTGAAGACAATTGTCACCGATCCGATTTTAGCATCGATTGTCGGTGGCGTTTTACATGGAGCGTCTGTGGGGATCACGTTAAATAGTGATTTTTCAACAGGTGGTTTAGATATTATCGGAATCTTGGTGAGAAAAAAGAGTGGTCGCTCCATTGGTAGTATCTTTATTATTTTTAACTGTTGTATTCAATTTATCGCTGGATTTTTATATGGGTGGCAATATGCCTTTTATAGTGCATTAGCGGTTTTTATTAGTGGGAAAACCGTCGATTTTGTGAATACAAAGCAAAAAAAAGTGCAAATTATGTTAGTGACAGAGCACTCTGAAGAATTGATTCCGATGCTTCAACATTTACTAAAGCGAGGCATTACGATTGTCAACAATGTAGAAGGTGGCTTCTTAAAAGAAGAAAAGAAAATTTTATTTATCGTTGCGAGCCAAAAAGAAGTGAATTACTTAAATCAACTGGTGAAGAATGTTGATGAGCATGCGTTTATGAGTATCTCGCCAGGAGTTGTGACGAATACAAACTTTTATGAATGGTAAAAGAACAGAGAAGGAGTGACGGAATGAAACAAGCTCATTTTAAAAAACTAATTCAGCCTAATAAAGAATTATTTTACCAAGATTTAGCGCAATTGATTGCGATTCCTAGCGTCAAAGGACAAGCGCAAGTCGGTGCGCCGTATGGCATCGAAAATAAAAGAGTGCTAGAGAAAATCATGGAGATTGCGGAATCTTATGGCTTTAAAGCGCATCTAGTTGATGATGCGGTTGCTTATATCCAAGTGGGCGAGGGCGATGAGTATGTTGGGATTGTGGGTCATTTAGACGTCGTCGAAGCAGGCGGCAAGTGGACATATCCGCCATTTGAACTAACTAAAGCCAACGGTAAGCTTTATGGTCGGGGTATTTTAGATAATAAAGGACCGATTTTTTCATGTTTATATGGATTAAAATTACTGATCGATCAAGGTTATCGATTCGACAAAACCATCCGTATTCTTTTTGGGAGTGATGAAGAGAGTGGTTCGTCTGATATTCCTCGCTATTTAAATCAAGAGAAAGCACCCGTTTTTGCCTTTACGCCAGATTGTAAATACCCCGTCGTTTACGGCGAACGAGGCATTCTGAATGTGGTATTTGAGACAACCCTTTCAGCGCAAAGCCTGGCGTTGATTTCTGAAATTGACGGGGAACAAGGTCGAAGTTTTGTGCCAGATGTTTTACGTTGTATGGTTGAAGGACAAGCGCTCGCCGTTCAAGGGAAGCGAGCACCATCGAATGCCCCGGATTTAGGGAGCAATGGGATTACGTTACTCGCTGAAAAAATTAAAGAAACAACAACAAACGAAGAATTAAAACATTATTTCACGTGGCTTTATGATTGTCTACACGAAAAACATTTAGGACAAGGTCTCAATATGGCTTGGCAAGATGAAATGAGTGGCTACTTAAATGTCACCCCTTACTTGTTAGAAAAGACCAAGACTGGATTTAAACTTGGTTTGTCTGTACGTTACCCAGTGTCCTTTACGCAAGAGCAAGTGATGGCTGGTTTAGAGCAAGCGGCCAATGAGCAAACAATAGTAACATTAGTCCGAAGTTTACCGAGTTTATTAATCGATAAAAACCGTCCAGAAATCGCGCAATTAACCAAAGCGTATGATGACGTAACGGGTCTCGAGAGTACACCCGTTACGACAACGGGTGCGACGTATGCCCGTTTCTTACCGAATACCGTGGCATTTGGACCATCTTTCCCAGGTCAAAAAGGCATTGCGCATAATGTCGATGAATACATGGATGAAAGTGATTTGTTACTGAATATGGAAATTTATATGCATGCCATGTTAAATCTTTGCGAATAAAACAAACAATTAGGAGGAGTAATAGATGAGTTATGGAATGATTGCAACATGGAGAATGGCTTGTGATGGTATCGCAGCCGCAACGCAAGCATTAGCCGAAGGTGGATCGTCGCAAAAAGCGATTGTGGATGCGATTAAAATGGTAGAAGATTATCCCTTTTATAAATCGGTTGGTTATGGAGGGTTACCCAATGAAGTCGGGATGGTCGAACTCGATGCGGCCTTTATGAATGGTGACAACTTTGATATTGGTGCGGTTGCAGGTAGCCGTAGTGTAAAAAATCCGATTGTTGTAGCTGAAAAATTAAGTCATGAGCGTTTTAACTCGTTCTTAGTTGGTGACGGTGTGGCTAAATATGCCATTAAAGAAGGCTTTGAGCTGCAAAATATGCTAACGGAACGAGCAAAAAAAACGTGGCAAAATCGTCTAGAAGAGATACGCCATTCAAATTTAAGTCCGTATGATGGACATGATACCGTGGGGATGGTGGCTTTAGACCAAACAGGAAGCATGTCTTGTGGCACTTCAAGTAGTGGGTTATTTATGAAAAAAGAAGGACGTGTCGGCGATTCTCCGTTGTCTGGATCAGGATTTTATGTCGATAGTGAGATTGGTGGGGCAACAGCAACTGGACTAGGGGAAGACTTGATGAAAGGTTGTCTAAGTTATGAAACCGTGCGTTTGATGGGAACAGGGATGCATCCTCAAGCAGCGGTCCAACAAGCGACAATGGATTTTGCGAAACGCTTAGAACGTCGTAAAGGAAAATGTGGCGCCTTCTCACTCGTTGCAATGAACAATCAAGGAGAGTGGGGCGTTGCGACGAATGTCGAATTTTCATTTGCGGTGGCAACCGACCAATTAGCACCCACGATTTACTTGGCCTATCCTGCCGAAGATGGCGGCAATCCACAGATTGAAGTCGCAAGCCAAGAATGGTTAGATGCATATCAAGCAAGAATTACGGCACCGATTAAATAAAAAATAAAAAGGTAAAAAAAGAGGAGAATAATACATGCGTTCAAGACAAGTCCATTTAGATTTCCATACAAGTGAGTTCATTCCACATATCGGTGAACAGTTTAATAAAACCGCTTTTGTCGAAACATTAAAAGCGGCTCACGTCGATTCGATTACCTGTTTTGCGCGATGTCACCATGGGATGTTGTATTATCCAAGTAAAACGCATCCGGAGTTGATTCATCCAGGACTCGAAAATCACCAGTTATTAATTGATCAAATTGATGCTTGTCATGAAGCAGGGATTGCTGTACCAATTTATACAACCGTTCAGTGGGATCACTACATTATGAAGAATCATCCAGAATGGTTAGCGGTGGATGATCAAGGGGAATTCATCGATACACAAGGCGTACCGGCACCGCATTTTTATCACACGATTTGCTTGAATAGTCCATACCGTGCGTTTTTCAAAGAACATCTACTGGATATCATTGAGGTCGTTGGCAAAGAAAAAGTCGATGGTATTTTTATGGATATATTATTTGCTGTTGATTGTGACTGTCAATATTGTCAAATTGAGATGGAAAAATTAGCGATTGATCATACGATTAAAAATGAACGTTTGAAGTATTCAAAAATCATGCTCCATGATTTTAAAGAAGAGATTTCTGAAATGATTTGGTCGATTTCATCCGAAATGAACGTTTTTTATAATGGGTCGCATATTGGTCCAAATGATAAAAATAGTTTGCCATTTTATTCGCACTTAGAGCTAGAAAGTTTACCAAGTGGTGGTTGGGGCTATGATCATTTCCCAATTACGGCCCGCTATGCCCGTAACTTAGGGAAAGAATTTCTCGGGATGACGGGAAAATTCCATACGTATTGGGGGGATTTCCATTCATTAAAAAATAAAGCAGCGATGGAGTTTGAAGTCTTTAATATGTTTGCTCAAGGGGCACAAGGTTGTTCAATTGGGGATCAATTACATCCTGATGGGGCATTATCAAAAGCTGCTTATAATATAATTGGACACGTTTTTGAAACGGTAGAGAAGATGGAAGAAGATTGTCAATATGCCTCGATTCCAATGACTGAAATTGCTGTTTTAACACCTGAAGAATTTTGGATTCCAGGTTCAGATGCTCCAAGAACAAGTCCAGCAATTATTGGGATAACAAGAATGCTCCAAGAACTGAATTATCAATTTGACATTATTGATTCTGCGATGAATTTTGAAAAATATCAAGCGATTATTTTACCTGATGTGATTCCGTTTAGCGAAACAATCGCAGACAAATTAACGACCTTTACAAAGCAAGGCGGTAAAGTAATTGGCACTTTTGAATCTCTCATTAATCCAACAACGACGAAACAAGCGTTCTATGGCATTGATTATTTAGGTGAAGGGACGTATGAACGCGACTTTATTTTACCAGATGAGCAATACGGAAAAGACTTACCTAAAGAAGAATTTGTTTCGTATATCCGTGGGACGGAAATTACCCTGAACGGCGCCGAAAAACTGGTGGATCGGATAAAACCTTACTTTAACCGGGAAGGAGAAACGTTTATTTCGCATCAACATGCGCCGTCAAAACGTGAAATTGGCGCACCAGAATTAACGAAATTTGGGAACGTGTATTACTTTGCCCATCCAATCTTTACCTTATACCGTAAAAATGCTCCACAATTTATAAAAGAAATTTTCAGTGATGTCTTAGCAGAATGTGTCACACACAAGCAACTGATTCATAATGGACCATCCTCGTTACAGATTACAGCGAATACATCAAAAGACCAAGACGTGATTGTGCTACATGGATTACATTATTTAACAGAGAAAAAGTCAGAAGAGATTTATACCATTGAAAATCATTATCCATTACTCGATATTTCAATGAAATGTTTTGTAGGAAATAAAAAAGTAACAAAAGTGGTGGATGTCTTGAATCAAAAAGAATTAGTATTTGAAGTGAGTGAAGGGTATGTTACGATTCATCAAGAGGTATTAGTCCCTCATGTAGTTTATAAAATTGTCTTTTAAGGTGGGAAATAGATGGCCATATTAACGATTGATATTGGTGGTTCAAGTGTGAAAAGTGCGATTTATACCGGAGAATTAGCCGATCATAAACAGTTTTATTCACCAGAAAATTTAGTGAAGATGCAAGAAAATCTTGATGAAATGATTATGTATTACTTAAAAAAGTATGACATTACCGCGATTGCCTTTAGTGTGCCAGGGATTGCCAATCAGGAAACAGGCCGAGTGGATGGCGTCAGCTCCTTACGTTATATTCATGATTTTGATTTTATTGCGTATTTTAAAGAAACGTATCAACGACCCATTTATTTTGAAAATGATGCCAACAGTGCTTGTAAGGCGGAAGTCCATTTAGGTATTGCTGGGGATATTAAGAATGCCCTCTTTATGGTGATTGGTACTGGTGTTGGGGGAACGATTATCTCAAATGGTCAAATCCAACCAGGAGAGCATGCTTATGGTGGGGAGTTTGGTATGATGTTAGTCGATGGCCGCCGAGAGTTAAGTGAACTTGGTTCTGCTGTGCACATGGCGCGCAAGTATTCAAAGTTAAAAGGGAAAGAGTATACAGGCGAAGAGGTCTTTGCTTTAGCAGAAGCAGGCGAAGTCGATGCGGTGACGGCAACAGAGGAACTGTATCACTACTTAGCTTTAGGCATTTACAATATGCAGTATACGATTGATCCAGAATACATTGTTTTAGGTGGCGGTATTACCAAAAAAGCTGATTTACTCGATCATCTTTATCGGAAACTAGCAGAAATCATGAATTACGGACAACGCTGTCCCATTATGCCAAAGATTCGTATCGCAAAATTTGGAAATGATGCCAATTTAATTGGCGCGGCATTAACGGCTGAAGGAAAATAATGAAAAAACAGACTGGATCAAAATAATGGTTCCAGTCTGTTTTTTCCATGCTATACTAACAAGTGAGGTGAAGGTATGAGTGAAAGACATTCCACAAAAGTAAAATTTGAGGCTGTGGCCCAAAACATTCAAGAACGGATTAACGAAGGGATTTATGTGAGTTCGCAAAAATTACCTTCGGAATATGATTTAGCCAAAGAGTTTGAAGTGAGTCGCTTGACAATCCGTAAAGCCATCGATGAACTCGTTCAAAAAAATATTTTATTTAAACTAAAAGGCAAAGGCAGTTATGTGATGTCGCCGCAAAAAATTCAAAGTGGCCGATCAGGTCTCCAAGGATTTACGGAAGCCGCCAAGGAATATGGGAAAACGAGTCGGACAGAAGTGATTTCGTTTAAGACATTAAAAACGGTCCCTGAAACTATTTTAGAAGCCTTAAAATTAACGAAAGGACAGCCCGTCAAAGAGTTGATTCGTCGTCGGATGTATGATGAGGAGCCAATGACGGTCGAAAAACTGTATTTACCAGAACTGACTGTCGAAGGGTTGACTGCGAAAGATTTTGAAGGTTCTTTGTTTCAATTACTCGAAGAAAAAATTGAAATTGCCTATTCGCATCAAGAAATTGAAGCGATATTGGTGACAAAAGAGTTAGAAAAATGGTTAGCCGTTCCTTTAGGAAGTCCTTTATTACAAGTGGATTCATTGACCTATACGAAGGATGCCGCACCGATTCTTTATGACCGTTCTTATTATCGAGCAGATAAATATACGTTTAAAAATACTTTGATCCGTAATTAATAAAAGTCTGAACAAACTCCGACTAGGGAGTGTTCAGACTTTTTTAGTTATTCAGGGTATAACAGTTCGACATCTTTTGTTTCGAATAAGTTCAAGTAATTTGAATGAGGCATTTGATTGGTTACAACGGCATCGTAGTCCTCAAAGTTGCCAATTTTAAAGAAATGAGTAGAATCAAATTTTGAATCATCGACGAGTAAAATTTTTTGTTTGGCGCGTTGCATCATTTCTTTTTTGAGATTCGCTTGGCTAAAACTTGTTTCATAAATGCCATCTTGATCAATGCCACGACAAGAGAAAAAAGCTAAATCAAAGCGAAAAGATTCAAAGACGGGATCTTGACCAGAAGGGAAAATCGCATTTGAATTCATTTTAATTTCGCCACCGGTAATAAAGATTTTTAACGATTCATTATTCGATTCACTAAGGATAGTCGCAGTCTTAAGACTATTCGTGATGACGACTAAATTCGGAATGGTCATAATGGCATCAATGATTTGTTGGACAGTACTGCTAGAATCAAGAAATAGACACATCCCGGGTCCAATAAAATCTTTGGCTAAATCAATGATGATTTTTTTCTTTGAGAGGTTTTTATTCTCACGATAGGTATGAGAAAACTCAATATTTGATGCTTGCGTAAGCATCACACCGCCGCGAACGCGCGTCACGACTTTTTGATTTTCTAATGAAATTAAGGCGCGTCGAATCGAAGAAGTACTGCAATGCAGCAGCTCACATAATTCAGCGCTACGAACCATTTTTTTATTAGCTAAAATTTCTAAAATCTCTTTTTCGCGAATATCCATGAGCATCCCTCCAGTGATAATTGTAGCACAAACTGAACGGAAATGAACAATTATGAACGAAAAAGAAGCTAAAAAGAGAGCGTTTTCTATTCTTTTGTTCAAGCAGTCTTTTACGCTAGAAAATAAGTATAATAAACACAGATAGAATCAGAATACTGGAGGAATCAATCAATGAATGAACAGTTAATTAGAGAAAAAATCTGCGATGTTTGTAATAAAATGTGGCAATTAGGATGGGTAGCCGCGAATGATGGGAATGTTTCAGTAAAATTAGATAAAAATACATTCTTATGTACACCAACAGGAGTTAGTAAAAGTTTTATTACTCCTGATAAGTTAATTAAAATTGATCAAAACGCCAATATTATTGAGGCCCAAGGGGATTACCGTCCGTCAAGTGAAATTAAAATGCATCTACGGGTCTATCAAGAAAGACCTGATGTTGGGGCTGTCGTTCATGCACACCCACCGGTAGCAACTGGTTTTGCGTTAGCGCATGTGCCGCTTGATAGCTATTCACTAATTGAAAATGCCATTGTGATTGGTTCCGTCCCGATTACTCCCTTTGGCGTTCCCTCAACGAATGAAGTACCAGAAGCAATTGCGCCTTATCTAGCAGAACATGACGTGTTATTATTAGAATATCATGGTGCTCTCGCGGTTGGTTCAGATATTATTACGGCTTTTTATCGGATGGAATCATTGGAGCTCGTCGCTAAAACGACTTTCTATGCTCGCATGTTACTAGGTGGAAAACAAGAAGAAGAAATTCCGCGTGAAAAATTAGAAACGTTATTTGAAATGCGTAAAAATTATGGGGTTACCGGCAAACATCCAGGGTACAAAAAATATAGCTAAGCAAACAAAGGACGGGAAAAGTGATGCAAAAAAATGTATTAGCCTTTGATTTTGGCGCTTCTTCTGGTCGAGTGATTGTTGGGAAATATTACCACGGGAAACTTGAACTAGAAGAAGTTCATCGTTTCCCTAACTATCCTGTGGAAGAAGAGGGAGGCTTGTATTGGGACATTGATTATTTGTTCCAACAAGTCATCAAAGGCATTGAAGTCGCAACAAATAACTATCCAATCGACAGTCTAGGCATCGATACTTGGGGTGTTGACTTTGGTTTATTAGATAAAGAGGGTCAATTGCTAAAAAAACCAAGGAACTATCGCGATCCACGAACAAAAGACATTTTGGCCAAGGTGAATCCAATCTTGCCTTTAGAAGAAATTTATCAACAAACAGGAAATCAATTGATGGAGATCAATACCTTATTTCAACTCTTAGCGATAAAATGGCAAGATCCGGAACTTTTCAAAAAAGCAGATCAGTTATTAATGATGCCCGATTTATTAAATTATTTATTAACCGGTAAAAAAGTAGCAGAAAGAAGTATTGCTTCAACGGCTCAGTTAGTTAATCCTCATTCAAAGGAGTGGGATGAAACGTTATTACACACGTTTGATTTGCCAAAGAAACTCTTCCCAACACTCGTTGAAGCAGGAAATTCTTTAGGATATATCAAACCAGCACTTGGGTTACCTAAAATCAAAGTCTTCAATATCTGTGAACATGATACAGCCAGTGCCGTCGTTAGTGTGCCAAGTAATCAACGATTTTTGTTTGTTTCTTGTGGGACTTGGTCATTAGTCGGAACAGAATTGCCAGCGCCGATTATCAACAACAAAGCGTTTCATTACAATTTGACGAATGAAAGCGGAATCAACGGATCGACTCGTTTTCTGAAAAATTGTACGGGTCTTTGGATTATTCAAGAAGTGAAACGGAATTTTGAAGCATTAGGACGAACGTATTCTTTTGCAGAAATGACGGATCAGGCCAATAAAGCAAAGCCGTTCCAATGTCTGATTGACACGGATGATGCGATTTTTGTAGCACCTGGGAATATGATTCGTCGCATTCAAGAGTATGCAAAAGAAACACAACAATCAATTCCTGAAACAGACGGGGAGATTGCTCGTTGTGTGTATGAAAGTCTCGCCATGAAATATAAATATACTTTCTTAGAAATTACCGATGCTGTTGGTGCCGAGTTTGACACCGTAAATATTGTCGGTGGCGGTTCGCAAGCGGCAATCCTTTGCCAAATGGTAGCAGATGCCTCCAACATGCGTGTTTGCGCAGGACCAGTTGAAGCGACAGCAATTGGCAACGTCGCCGTTCAATTAATGGCACAAGGTGTCTTTGAGGATTTGACTGCTGTACGTGAATGGGTCAAAGAGGTTGCTGAAGTCAAATACTACTATCCTACGCTAAATAATCGCGAGTGGGATCGTCAGTTTTCGCGTTATCAAAAAATAATGAATATGAAAAAATAAAGGAGTAATGACGAATGAAAAATTATCCAAAAATTGGGATTCGACCAACGATCGATGGCCGTCAAGGTGGCGTCCGTGAGTCTTTAGAAGAAAAAACAATGGCGATGGCGCACGCGGCCAAAGAACTGATTGAACGTTCCTTGCGTTATGCTGATGGCACACCTGTGCAATGTGTGGTTGCCGAGCGAACGATTGGTGGCCGGGGAGATGCCGGAATCGTGGCGGAACAATTTAGTCGTGAAAATATTGTCGCAACGTTATCGGTGACGCCAAGTTGGTGTTATGGAACCGAAACAATGGATTTAGCCTCAGATACCATTAAAGCGATATGGGGATTTAATGGCACGCAGCGTCCAGGTGCTGTTTATTTAGCAGCAGCGATGGCCGGTTATGCACAAAAAGGACTTCCAGCTTTTAAAATCTATGCACACGATGTACAGGATTTAGAGGATCACTCCATTCCAACAGATGTGGCGGAAAAGATTTTATCATTTGCACGTGGGGCATTTGCAGTCGGACAAATGAAAGGAAAATCGTATGTAAATATTGGTTCTTCTTGTATGGGGATTGCAGGATCACAAGTCGACGATTCTTTCTTTGGTAAGTATTTAGGGATGCCCGTGGAATATGTTGACATGACAGAAATCTTGCGTCGGATGACGTTAGGAATTTATGATGAAGCTGAGTACAAGAAAGCTTATACGTGGATTCAAGAAAAATGTCAAGAAGGGATTGATATTAACGTTGGCAAAGAATACCCTGAAGTGATTACGAAATCCAAAGTCGTCCCAGCTGATCAAGATTGGGATTTTATCGCCAAACAAGCAGTGATTATCCGTGATATTTTATTTGGTAATGAACAATTAGCTGAAATTGGTTGGAAAGAAGAAGCTCGGGGACGCCATGCCATTGCGGGTGGATTCCAAGGTCAACGTCAATGGACAGACTGGTTGCCAAATGGGGATTTTACAGAAGCAATCATGGCTTCAACCTTTGACTGGAATGGACCGCGACCCGTTACGGCTTTTGCAACGGAAAATGATACTCTAAATGCGGTTGCCATGTTATTTGGGACCCTTGTAACCAATAAAGCACCGATTTTCTCTGATGTTCGGACGTATTGGAGTCCAGAAGCGGTTGAAAATGTGACGGGTAAAACATTAACTGGTAAAGCAGAAAATGGGATTTTACACCTGATCAACTCAGGTGCTTCCGCTTTAGATGGGAGTGCCGCAGCCAAAGATGAACATGGTAATGGCACAATGAAAGAGTTTTGGAATATGACGGATGAAGATGTGGAGGCATGTTTAGCAGCAACGGACTGGTGTCGTGCTAACTACGAGTACTTCCGTGGTGGCGGGTATTCTTCGCACTTTAAGACGGCCGCTGAAATGCCGGTGACGGTTATTCGCTTAAATATGGTAGAAGGCGTCGGCCCGACCTTACAAATTGCGGAAGGACATACCGTTGTTCTAGAAGATGACGTGCATACTATTTTAGATGAAAGAACCGATAAAACGTGGCCAACAACTTGGTTTGCACCAAACTTAGGTGAAGCCGGTTTTGAAACGGTTTATGACGTGATGAATGCTTGGGGATCCAATCACTGTGCAACCGTTCATGGTCATGTCGGGAATGATCTCATTACGCTCGCAAGTATGTTACGAATTCCAGTGGCGTTACATAACGTGCCTCGTGAACGAATTTTCCGTCCGCATGCTTTTAGTGGCTTTGGGACGAAAGATTTAGAAGGTGCGGATTTTAAAGCATGTGAACATTTCGGTCCGCTCTATCAATAAATAGTCAATTTTAAGTTAAAAGGAGTACTCCTAGCGAATACTCCTTTTTTGTTGTATTTTGATCATTAAGTGATCCTCAAATACGGTATAATGAATAACATATTCAAAAGGAGGGATGATACGATGTTAAAGGCACAGCCGTTAAGAAAAGGCGATAAAGTAGCAATTGTGAGTTTATCGAGTGGTACTTTAGGCGAATCGTTTTGTGCACACAATCTCGAAATTGGGACGAAGCGCTTAGAAGAAATGGGGCTGATTCCGATTTTTATGCCACATGCACTAAAAGGGATGGACTATGTAGCCAGTCATCCAGAAAAAAGAGCAGCCGATTTGAAAGAGGCGTTTTCTAATCCAGAAATGAAAGGCATCATTTGTGCGATTGGGGGCGATGATACGTATCGAACAATTCCTTACTTATTAGACGATCCGGATTTTATATTAAGTGTTAAACAACAGCCAAAACTTTTTACCGGTTACTCCGATACAACGGTGAATCATTTGATGTTTTATCGACTCGGACTGACGACTTTTTACGGGCCATCGTTTTTAACCGATCTCGCTGATATCGGGCCTCAGATGTTACCGTATACGAAAGAACAATTTTTACGTTATTTAGGCCAAGGAACCACCGAAGACACACGTGGTAGTTCTATTTGGTATGAAGAACGACACGATTTTTCAGCCGCAGCTATCGGAGAAAAACGAATCGCTCATCAAGAAACGAATGGACCAATCTGGTTACAAGGCCAACCATCCATCACGGGAGTCCTACTTGGTGGCTGTTTGGAAAGTCTGTATGATTTAGTAGCGGGGAAGCGCTATTCGGATGAACAAACCATCAATGAGCGTTACCAGTTATTCCCAACAAAAGATGAATGGGCTGGGAAAATCGTCTTTTTAGAAACGTCAGAAGAAAGACCCACACCAGCACTATTTAAGGAGATGCTCTTCGCGTTAAAAACACACCACGTTTTTGAAAAAGCTGCTGGATTAATTGTCGGAAAACCGCAAAATGAAGTGTATTGGACAGAGTATCAAGACATTTTAATCGACGTCATTGACGATGCGACGTTCCCCATTTTATACAATCTAAATTTTGGTCATGCGTACCCACGGATGATTTTGCCTTATGGCGTCGAAGTGACGATTCAAGAGGATGGTCGAATGGTCTTTCACGAAAATTGGTTTGCTTAGAACAAATAAAAAGAGATGCTATTTAGCATCTCTTTTTATTTGGAATGATTATTCAGCAACAGTGATTTCGCCAGTTACGGTTGCACCTTTGCCATCTTTATCTAAATCAGCAGACTCTTTGTATTCTTCTTTAGTGAAAGTGATGTTTCCATCAACTTTTGTACCGATTAAAGAAAAACCGTTTGCGTTCACTTCGATATCGCCTTTGATTGTTCCGTAGAAGACAGTGAAGTTTTCAGAGTTTACGATTACTTTTGGAGCAGTTAATGTGAAGTTTTCTAAAATGTTAAATTTGTCATCTTGAGTGTGTAATGCTAATTTACGATAAATGGCTGCTGAAGCATCATCTTTATCGTGGAATTCGCCATCAACGACTAAATCTTGATCAAACGTTAAATCAGCAGTTGCTGCCGCAATCCAAGTACCGTCTGCTGATAAAGCATTCGCGATTACTTCAGGACTGTCGCTAATTGATGCGGAAGTCACAACATCTTCAGTCGTGCTTGCAACAGATGACTCAGGTGTTGAAGTGCTTGATTCAGTAGCGTTATCTGAACTACATGCTGCTAATAGTCCACCACTTAATAATACAGTTGTTGCAAGTGTTGCAAATTTCAATGATTTCATAATAAATCCCCCACAGTTCTTTTGTTTTTTTACCTCACTCATTCACAAACATTCGTTAAAATGAGTCGTGCAAAGAGAATTGAACACTCTTTACAGTATTTATTCTACACACAAAAGGTGAAAATGTCTAATGAATTAAGAGAATTTAAGTAAAAACTATCATTTCATGAATCGACAAGATGTGGAAGTTACCGTCATTTTTCGTGAAGTTTCCTTAGTCGCTTTTTTATTATATAATAAGAAAAACAGAAGGACATAACTGTTGTATTAATGAAGTAGAAAAGAGGAAGTTTAGATGAAATTCGCCTTGGTTAGCGCATGGCATGTTCACACGCATAAATTTATGCAAAAAGCTATAGCAAAAGATGCTGAATGTTTGTATGTTTGGGATATTGAAAAAGAACGCGGAGAACAGTTCGCCCAACAGTATGGGGGACGTTATGAAGCTGATTACCAAAAAATTTTGCAAGATCCTTGCGTCGAAGCAGTGGTCATTGAAGCGCCCACCTCGATGCACAAAGAACTGATTCTTCTTGCCGCGCAATCCCGTAAACATATCTTTAGTGAAAAACCGCTAGCGTTGACAACGGCTGATTGTATAGAGATTCAAGAGGCGGTGGAAAAAAATGGTGTAAAGTTTGTGCTTTCGCTAGAAGCGTTGGCACATCCCGTTTATCAAAACATTGGGAGCCTTTTGAAAGAAGGAGTTATCGGGGATGTGACTTCGATTTATTTTCGGCGGTCACATGGAGCAGTTGTCCATCAGCATTTACCAAAATATTGGTTTGATACGGAACAAACAGGCGGGGGCGTTACACTTGATTTGGGGTGCCATGGCTTGACACTGTTGCCATATTTTGCTGGGGAACCTAAAAATATAACGTGTGTAATGAATGAATTGTATCATAGTGGAATCGATGAACACTCGAGTACGGTCATTGAATTTGAATCAGGTGTGATTGCAACGATGCACGTGTCAATGATCGGTACGTCATTAGACAATTATTTGGAACTAGTGGGGACGCAAGGCATCATCCAAGTCATTGGTAACGAATATGAAGAGCAATTTGTCTTTTTACAAAGTAATCAAAGAACAGGATATGAGAAAAAATGCTTGCTTCCACTAGAAGAAGTACGTGAAGAGAATCCTTATCCGATTGAACGTTTTATTGACCTGGTCGATCATTCGCTCGAACGGACGATCGCCGATTACGATTTCACGGTAGCTAAACGAGTCACCCGTCTGATTGAGTGTGCGTACGCCTCTGCCAAAACGGGCCAGACGATTCGTTACAACACACCCCTAGCGAAATGAAGGAACTAAAAAGGGTACGAGGATTTTGATCCGCGTACCCTTTTTGATCATCATCCAAATGAACGGATGATGACTATTTCGAATGAAGCGCTAGTCTGACGCTTTTGTGATCAAACAAGTGTTTCGCTTAATAACTCATTCATTGAATAAAAGCCTGCAGGTTGGACAACTAAAAATAAACCTGCTTTTAATGCACCGTTAGCAAAAATCGTTCGCGATAATGCGGTATGTTTGAGTTCAATCAATTCGTCTTCCCCTGCGAAAATCACCGTATGTTCACCAGGGATCGAACCGCCACGAACGGCGTGAATCCCAATTTCACTCATCGCATTTTCATTTTCATTGCCTGTGCGACCGTGAATATAGTCTTTTTCGTGGGCTAAAACGTCATTGATTGAATCGGCTAATAATAAGGCCGTTCCACTTGGAGCATCTTTTTTATTGCGATGATGCTTTTCGATTATTTCGATTTGAAAGTCTTCTTCTAAAATCGGTGCGATACTTTGTAACGCTTTGATCAGGGCATTTACCCCTAAAGACATATTGGCAGAGTAGAAAATAGGAATCTCTTTCCCGGCTTCTTTGATTCTAGCAATTATTTCTACTGACAATCCGGTTGTCGCAATGACTACCGGTAATTGTTGCGATACACAATAATCGACCACTTGATTGGTCATGGAATGGTGTGAAAAATCAATCACTAAATCGATGTTTTCTTGAACGTCAGTCAGCTCTTGATAGATTGGAAAAGTGGTAGTTTCTCCGGGGTGTCGGTCAATTCCTGCAACTAATTCTAATTGTGGGTGTTGCTGGATCGCTGCTTTGACAACACGTCCCATTTGGCCGTTACAACCAATCAGCAAAACTTTTTTCATGTCGTTTCCTCCTATAATAAGCCGTATGCGGTCATTTCTTTTTGAAGATTCGCCACGGTCTCATCTTCCGGTTGTCCTAGTGGCAAGCGGTAGTTTGTTTCAATTCCTTTTAATAAACCGACTGCTTTTTTGACTGGTACTGGATTTACTTCGGAGAAAATCACCTGAATTAAGGGGATTTGGGCCAACTGAATTTCTTTGGCTGCCTCAAGCTCGCCGGCAAAATAATGATGAATCATTTGAGAAGTTTGTTTTGGCGCGATGTTACCGATCGTCGAAATCACACCACTCCCACCTACTGAAAGCATTGGTAAGACTTGGTCGTCGTTTCCAGAATACAAAGCAAAGTCTTCGTCTACAAGACGAGCCATCGCCACAATTTGGGAGATGTCGCCACTCGCTTCTTTAATCCCTTTAACATTGGGAATTTTTTTAAGTTCGGTTACCATCTCTACGGTTAAATTGAGTGCCGTCCGCGATGGCACAGAATAAAGAATAACGGGTAAGTTCACTTGCGAGCAAATCGCTTCATAGTGGGCTACTAAGCTTTTCTTCGTTGCTTTATTATAATAAGGCGTCACAATTAATAAGCCGTCGACCCCTAATTTTTCAGCTTCAACCGATAAAAAAATACCATGTTTCGTGTCGTTTGATCCCGTACCCGCGATTACTGGGATGCGTCCGTTGACTTGTTTGACCACGGTATCAATCACCGCTAAATGTTCTTCATCCACTAAAGTTGAGGCTTCACCAGTTGTTCCGCAAGCAATAATCGCGTCACTTCCTTCTTGTACATGCCACTCAGCGAGTTCTTTTAATTGTTCGTAATCCACCGAACCGTCTTCTTTCATTGGAGTAATTAACGCTACTCCAGAACCTTTAAATATCGTCAAAATTTACACGTCCCTTCAAATAAATAAAAAGTATCTTCTTCAAAAAAATATCGCAAAATACTTGATAAATGGAGCGATATAGCATAGATTATTAAAATGATAACGATAATATTAGAATAATTCAAGAGTATTCTAATAAAAAGATGAAAAAACCATGAACATCTTTCGGGAATCTGATCATCAGGGTCCTATTATTCGAAAAAAGAGACGAGATATCAAAATTTATAATAAGTAGGGAGAAATAAAAATGATCAAAACAATCAAAAATAATCATCTGTATTGGGATGGCTGCGATACTGTTGAATTAGCGAAAGAATACGGAACGCCGTTGTATGTTGTTTCAGAATCCGCAATTGTAAAGGAATGCCAAGCATTACAGCAAGATTTTATTCAAAAATATGAGAATGTTCGTGTCGCCTATGCTTCAAAGGCGTTTAATACCCTCGCTATGATTAAAATCATTGAACGAGAAGGACTGTGTTTAGATGTTGTCAGTGGTGGTGAACTCTATACGGCGATTCAAGCTAATTATCCGGCTGAAAAAATTGAATTTAATGGCAATAACAAATCGCTCGAAGAATTAGAAATGGCCCTAGACTATGGCGTTGGACGCATCATCGTCGATAGCTTGCAAGAATTACACTGGTTGATTGCTTTATGTAAACAAAAACAAACGGTGGCTAAAGTGATGTTCCGCATTACCCCCGAGGTCGAAGTGGCGACCCATGATTTTATTTCGACCGGACAAAAAGATTCAAAATTTGGGATTCCCTTGGAAGAACATATTTTGTTTGCCCTGATTCAACAAGCGATTGAAGCTCCTGAGATTGATTTTTATGGTCTTCATTTTCATATTGGGAGTCAACTTGATACGAATGAAACGCATTTACTTGCGGCCGAAACAGCGTTGAAACTCGTCTTAACGATCAAAGAAAAATTTGCGTATGACATTCGAGAACTCAATTACGGTGGCGGCTTTGGGGTTCGCTATGTGGAAGAAGATATTCGCCAACCGTATCGCTACTTTTTAGATCCTTTAATGGCATTGACAGAAAAATTTTGTCAGACCCACCAGTTACGTCGTCCAACGATTGTGATTGAACCAGGTCGTAGTTTAATTGCGGAAGCGGGTATCACATTGCACCGGATTGGAAGCATCAAGGAAGTTCCTGGTATTCGTAAGTACGTGGCGATTGATGGCGGGATGACCGATAATATTCGTCCAGGGTTGTATCAAGCAAACTATACTGGAGTGTTAGCGAACAAAGCGTCAGAAAAAGCCACAGAAATCGTGACAATCGCAGGAAAAGCTTGCGAGAGTACCGATATTCTCGTTAAAGATCTTGCCCTACCAAAAGTCGAAACCGATGATCTATTTGCGACTTTTTCAACCGGGGCTTACGGATATGCGATGGCGAGTAACTATAATAAGCTCTTGATACCGGCTGTTGTCTTGGTGAAAGACGGTCAAGCAGACGTGATTGTCAAACGTCAATCTTATCAACAATTGTTACAAAATGAAGTGCTTCCGAATCATTTGCACTAAACGACTTTATTATTTCAAACTTCATTCTTTTGTCATATAATGAAGGTATAATAGAAATAGAAATTAGGAGGAGGAATCGCCAATATGATGTACGGTTATGGATTATTTTTTGATTCAACGTTTATTTTAGTCATTATCGGAATGGTTATTTCGATGGCGGCATCAGCTTATGTCAAAAGTACCTTTAACAAATATGATAAGATACTGAGTAAAAATCAAGTGACGGGTACGCGAGCCGCACAATTTATTTTAGAAAAACAAGGCATTCATGATGTCGGGGTGCAAGGGATTTCCGGAAATTTGACGGATAATTACAACTCTCGCACGAAAATATTGAGTTTATCCCAATCAACTGCTCAATCGACTTCCGTAGCAGCGATTGGTGTCGCTGCCCATGAGTGTGGCCATGCCGTTCAAGATGCTGTTGGTTATAGCCCGTTAAAATTGCGTGCTGCGATTGTGCCGGTAGCAAATATCGGTTCTAGTTTAGCGATGCCGTTAATTTTAATTGGATTGTTAATTAGCGGGGATAGTGGCAGTATGATTATTAATTTAGGGTTATTGGCATTTTCAATGGCTTTTGTTTTCCAATTAGTCACGTTGCCGGTTGAATTTAATGCTTCAAGAAGAGCACTCACTATTTTGAGTGAGGGTGGTCTGTTAACAAAAGAAGAAGTTCCAATGGCTAGACGGGTCTTGTTCGCAGCGGCACTCACTTATGTTGCTGCAGCAATTGCGACATTGTTACAACTTTTACGCTTAGTTATATTATTTGGAAACAATAATCGCCGTCAGTAAAAAATGATTTAATCTGCAGGAAAAGAACGTGGGAGTGTATCGGTATTCTTATTGAGATAATCATGTTATCATAGTAGTAGATTAATTAAAGGAGCTGATTTTTAAATGAAAACATCAACAAAAGTTACAGTAGGTTTAAGTGTTGCTGCCATTGCGGGAATTGCGACAACTGTGATTGTGACTGATCAGGTCGTTAAAAAAGTTCTTCAGTTATCCAATCGCCGTAAAGTTAAAAATTTTGTGAAAGTAAAACTTAAAGGCAATGAAAAATTACTTGATCTCGTAGATCATCTTGACGATGACGATATTTCAAACCTGATCAAAACAGGCGAGAAAATCGGCAAAAGTTATGATCGTGTGACGCATTATGGTGAGAATGTCAAAGAAAATACCGTTCAAGCGAAAGAAAAATTAACGGATATTGTGACATCAATCTTTTAAATCGTGTAAAATAAGGTGCAGAGTCGAGATACTCTCGCCTTATTTTTTTATGAATTTTTTTGAGGTGGAAAAGTGGAAAAGAAAAGTACGTTAACAAACGAAGAAAAAGAAACCTTTATGCGAGCAGCGATAGAAGAAGCCAAAAAAGCACAGGCACTTGATGAAGTCCCCATTGGTGCGGTGGTTGTTTGGAATAAAAAAATCATTGGTCGTGGTTATAATTTACGTGAAACGACCCAAGATGCGACGACGCATGCCGAAATGATGGCGATTCAAGAAGCGTGTAGGCAAGTCAATAATTTTCGTTTGGAAGAGGCGCAGCTATTTGTGACTTTGGAACCTTGTCCGATGTGTAGTGGCGCGATTTTACTTTCGCGAATTGAAGAAGTTTATTTTGGCGCCTATGATCCAAAAGCAGGAGCTGCAGGCAGTTTGATGAATCTGCTTGAGGACCAACGGTTTAATCATTGGTGTTATCTTGAATCTCGCATCTTACAAGAAGAATGCGGGCAATTGCTTACGACTTTTTTCCGTGAATTACGCCAACGAAAAAAAGAAGAAAAAGCAAAAAGAAAAGAAAATAACAAAAAAGACTAGCACTCAATCTGAAAATGAGGTATACTAAGTTTTGCCGAAAGGCTAGGACAATGGGGACGTTGTGAAGCGTGTCAGATCTGGAAGGAAGCAGCACTAAACAGCGGTTCTCATGTGTCTGAATAAAACACTATAACACTAGTAGTTACAGAGTTTTCATAACTCAAATAACAGTCTAGTGGGGCAAAAGTGGGGAAATACTACATTTTTATAACTCAAATCAAACCTGGGAAATCACATTCCGAGGTTATTTAATTTTTCTATGACATCTGTCTTTTGACCTTCCGTCACGTGCGTGTAAATTTGGAGTGTCGTTTTTTCGTCCGCATGGCCCACACGTTGCATGATAGCTTTGATAGGTACATTTAGTTCAGCTAGTAGTGAAATGTGGCTGTGGCGGAATATGTGAGACGTTAAACGCTTGTTTATCCTTTGTTTGCCTAATTTCTCGTTATTGTAAGCAAGTGAGTTGTTAACGGTATTAACTTGAATAGGTAAACCCGTTTTTCCTACAAAAATATAACTGTCTTGTGAGTAGTCATCGAATTTCAATTCGTTTTCGACAATCACCTGATCCAAAATAAACATAGCGCGTTTTGACAATCCAATTTCTCGAAACGAGGCGTTTGTTTTTGTCATTTCTTTTTCAGCGTTTTTATATCCAGCGGAGTAATCTAACGTTCCATGGATATTTAGTTGTGCGGAGTGTTTTTGGTAATCATGTACCTTCAAACTAATTGCTTCTCCAACTCTTAATCCAGTTAAGTACATAAATTCAATCAGATAGCCCATTCGCACTGATTGGTGAGCGCTGTAGTAGCATTTAAGCAATCGGTCAACTTCTTCCTTCTCTAAGTAGCTTTCCTCGATTCTGGCGTACGTCTCAAGCGTTACGGGTGGCTTTGGTATCTTTGTCTTAACCAAAGGGTTATCAGCTAAATAACCCATGCTAACAGCATAATCAAACGCCATTTTTAACACTGATTTATATTTTTGATTTTGACTATACGAAAATTGCAAGCTATTAAGATAACGCTGAAAAAATTGAGGGTCCGTTTTACTAATTTTAGAATTAAGATTGATATTATCGCTTCTTTGCATATATTTTATGACGTTTGAATAGTTTCGTTTCGTGTTGTTTCTGACGGTCTTTTCATGCATCGTCCACCATTCGTCAATTAATTCACCTAGCGTATGATCCGACATCTTTTTAGTGCTTAGTATTCGTTCGATTTTTTCGTTTAATTCTTTTTGAGCCTGTTTCTTCGCTTGGTTTGATTGGCTCGTTAGTGTGATGCTGGTTGTTTTTCTTTCGTCAGTATAAGGGTCGTGGTAATGTTCCCTAAACACAAAATTCTTACCTCTTTTTTCTATCCACATGGTAAACCCTCCTATTAATTGGTATAATAGGCATAGCTAAATAAGGCTATGCTTGTTTAGTCCGACACGCTTTCTTTTTCGAGGGGAGAGCGTGTTGTTTTTTGTTTTATTTTAGGGAGAAAAAGACAGAAGTGTTAAAGTCGGCACCAGTATATTCAAGGATTGTTTCGTCATCGATTTTCGTCAAGAAACCGAATTTACCGGTAGTGTTAGCACCTTCATATAAATCAACGTTACCAAAAGCTTCACCGTTAGCAAAACTTGGGTATTCAGCTTGGGAAACTTCTTCACCACTTGATGAGATAGGTGTAAATATTCCCATTTCGTAATAAGGGACGTCCGCATCTCCTTTGTTGACAACTAAAGCAACGTCCACAATAACCCATTCTTGGCCTTCTGGTGGTGCAGCATTAAATTCATTAGCCGCCATTAAATAATCAAGTGCTTCTTGTCCACGGATTACATTTGATAGCGTGATAGATAAATTGGCATCTAATGGATCACCATCATTGTTGTAGTAAGTCGTGTCAAAGGTAGCCGTTTCGCCTAATTTGACAGGATTTGAGCGTTTCCCAACTTCTGATGTTTTTTCCTTTTCTTCTTTTGGTTCCGCAACGGTGCTTTCAACTACTTCCGATTGTTCCGGTGCAGTGCTACTTGATACGGTCACATTGTTGTCACTAGAGTCACAAGCGCTTAATAACAATGCGCAAGCAAAACCGATTCCTAAAACTTTTAATTTCTTCATACTTTAATACCTCTTTTCTGATATAATAGTTTTAACTGTTAATATATTATTAAAACCTCAAACGGAGTTGTCGCTCCGCTTGGGGTATTTTTTTATTTAGCAAAACGCGTTTCCAGCCCCATCCCTAATCCGAACTCTTCTATAAGATAACTGTAATTGTAAAAGCCTTCATTTTCTTTGATGATATTATCAAGCATGAATAAGTTCGCTTCACTTTCCATTTTTGCTTTGAAAATAGGAAGTTTATAGAGACTAATATAGTCTTCATGATCTAATACGTGCTTTAATTCATGCAGCAACACCAACTTCATTTTCTTTTCACTTAAATTTTCATTTATAAAAATAGTTTTCCATTCTGAGATATAGCAGCCTTCTTTTTCCATATGCATAACCACTAGCTTTATTCCTAATTCTTTTAACTTCGATTTCAGCCCTTTCAAGTAACCTCACCTCATTTACCTTTTCTTCCCATCATATAAGCAATAAGAGCATCCTTATCATTTTCAGTTAATTCTTCACCGTCGAACGAAACTGCATTTTCCAGAGCTTTTCTTAAATCTGTTTCTTTTTGAACTTTAGGTTCTTCACGGTCGAGCAGGTAATCTAGTGAAACATTAAAATAATCTGCTACTTTTTGAACGTTCTCTACTTTAGGAGACGAAGAGTCCCATCTTCTAATTTGACCGTTCGAGATACCTGTTTTTCTTTCTATTTCAGCAAAAGTGGTCTTTTTAGCATCAGCTAAAGATTTAATTTTCTGTGTTAAAGTCAATGTTATCAACCTTTCTTGACCACACACATAACTAAATAGCGTAAAAGTTAAAATACTGTTTGACAAATAGCAAATACGCTATTATACTATGAGTGTAAGTTAATTTGATAGACGAAAGCAAACTAAAAACAAACCTTTATAGCATGAAGTTTGGCGACCCAGTGCAATTTATAGGCGTTTCGTAGGCTTATTTATCTATGAATTGATAATAGCATTTACGCTAATTTAAGTCAACGATTTTAGCTAATTCTATCACTTTAACTTACATATTATGAAGAGAGGTGATGTAACAGATGTCAAACTTAGAAAATGGACGTGCAGCCATTAAGGCGTACATGAAGGAAAATAATATTGTCATGGAAGATTTAGCGACTGCTTATGGAGTTTCACGGGTGAGAATGCAACAAATATTGGACGGTCATTGGAGCGGACCAACTGCTAATCAAACGATTTTAGAAATTATTCGTGATTATCGGATTAGAGCGCCGAAAGAATAGGAGGGCTAACCATGAATCTGGCTATTGCAAAGACAGTTCCTGTTGAAAAAAAGTGGATGCGAAAAGACAACGCGATGAAACATTTTGATTTCGCTGGGAATCAAGTACGTTCGTTTGGTGTGTTACTCAGCGAGTTCAAAAGTCATCCGGATTTTTCCCAAGGCTATTTAAACCCGACATACAAATTAGTGCTAATAGACATTGACTTGTTCGAACAGTTTTTAATCTGGAAGCATGATAACAAATTTAAAGGAGAATGACCTTGAAATACAACATAGCGGAAGAAATCAAAATCGATGGACTGATCAAAGCGAAAATCAGCGAGTTACACAATGAGATTCATCATAGCATTTTATCAGACAGACAAAAGGAAATGTTACGCCAGGAGTTAAAAGAGTATCAAGATTTGCAGCATAAGAATCGGATGATTCGTCAAGTAGATTTATTAGGTTAGGAGGGAAGGTATGAAACGTAAAACGATAGGATTGTACTTAGTCTTGCTAATAGGCTTATCCACAATTAACTGGCGTGGTGCCATTGGGATTGTGGTTCTGATATTGCTGTACGATTGGTTATTTGAGCTTGAGGATAATCAGGAGCAGGAAGAGAATCAGCGGTACTATCATTATTTACAAGAGTGGGAAGCCGAGAAAAGACGGGATGAGCGAATTAAGAAATTCATGGAAGAGGAGTGGTGATAAGTGAATGAGAACTTAATCGAATGGTTGGAAGAACGCATTCAAAACCTTGAAGAACTGGCAGAATTCTTACCGAATGGTGAACGTGGTGAAGTACAAAGAATCGAATACGAAGGCATGAAACAAGCTTATCGATTGACCATTATGAAATTGAAGATTGAGGGGTGAGTAAATGATAAAAGTAAATGACACAGTAAGAGTGATTGATAGCAAGGCGTTTTTATTCCAAGCGGTTGGCAAGGTGATAGAAATTACTGGCGAGTTTGCGACAGTTCAATTTGGAAATTTAAGATGCAAAGCTAATTTATCTCAACTCAAAGCAATTATGGCTATTAAACGACGTTGAAAGGCGGTGAGGAAATGAGAGAGATTAAATACAGAGCTTGGGATATACAAACAGAATCAATGAGAGATGTGTTGGTGATTGATTGGGTCAACGAATTGATTGACTTATCCGGCGGAATCACCGAAAGACGTCCGCACGAAGTGATATTAATGCAATTCACTGGATTGGAAGAAAAGAACGGCGTTGAGATTTTCGAAGGAGATGTAGTTAAAGCTTGGAGCCAAGGCGTAAAAGCAACTGGTGAAGTTATAAAAAGAATTGACGGATTATTTATTATCTACCCAGCTTATCAAAGTGGCGAAATGTGGGGATTATGTCCTAACCCTTGTGGAGAAACAACAGTTGAAATTGTCGGAAATATCTACGAAAACCCAGAACTATTAGAATCAAAAAAAGACTGACCGCCGGCAAGCAAAGTCAGTCAAAAAAAAAGATGAATATAAGGAGAGTGTAGCACATGTCAGTCAAAATTAACAACCTAGAAATTGAAAACGTCAAACGTGTTAAGGCAGTAGTAATCGAACCAACGCAAAACGGCTTGACTATTTTAGGAGGGAATAACAATCAAGGTAAGACAAGCGTACTAGATGCGATTGCATGGGCTTTGGGCGGTAATAAGTATAAACCTTCAAACCCACACCGTGAAGGCTCTGTAACTCCACCAAACTTACGAATTACCATGTCAAACGGACTCATCGTAGAACGTAAAGGCAAAAATAGTTCCTTAACTGTTTTGGATCCACAAGGGAACAAAGGTGGTCAGCAACTCCTCAATAGTTTTGTGGAAGAGTTAGCCATTGATTTACCAAAGTTCATGGAATCAACAAGCAAAGAAAAAGCGAATACCTTACTGCAAATAATCGGTATTGGTGAAGAACTAATTAAGTTAGACATGGAAGAACAAGCAATCTACAACGAGCGCTATCAAATTGGACGGATTGCGGATCAAAAGAAAAAGTTTGCCGAAGAACAAATCCATTATCATGATGCGCCGAGTGATTTAGTTTCTACGATGGAATTAATTCAGCAGCAACAAATGATTCTAGCAATCAATGGCGAAAATCAACGAAAGCGCGAGAACGCTCAAAGACTACAAACCCAATTTGATTACGAAGCACAAGAAATCGAACGAGTGAAAAATCAATTACAGGAAATGATTGCCAAGCATGAAGTTACTCAAAATGATTTATCCATTGCAAAAACTTCAGCACAGGACTTACAAGACCAATCAACTGCCGAGCTCGAGCATAGTCTTCAAAACGTGGAACAAATCAACTTAAAGGTTCGTGCCAATCTTGATAAAGAAAAAGCTGAACAAGATGCTGAGAACTATCTAAATCAATACAAAGAACTAGACGAAGCGATTAAAGCGATTCGTGAACAACGGATGAAGTTGTTAGATAACGCTGAATTACCATTGCCTGGCTTGTCAGTCAATGAGGGTGAATTGACTTATAACGGTCAAGGATGGACGGATATGAGTGGTTCGGACCAACTAAAAGTCTCAACGGCTATCGTTCGCAAGTTGAAACCAGAATGTGGCTTTGTTCTCCTGGATAAGCTGGAACAAATGGACATGATCACGCTCAACGAGTTTTCGAAGTGGTTAGAACAAGAAGGACTTCAAGCCATTGCCACACGTGTTTCAACAGGGGAGGAGTGCCAAATTATTATCGAAGATGGTTATGTCATTAAAGATGAAACGGCTGCACTAACGCAACAACAAGCACATGCTGATTCATTTGCACCAACAACTAAAACAGATACACCAGTACCACCAATAACACCAACATGGAAAGGGGCAGCATTTTAATGAATATTAGTAGCGGAAAAGTACCAAAAGCACAGAAGGTTGTTTTGTATGGAGTGGAAGGGATTGGAAAATCTACCTTTGCCAGTCAGTTTCCGAATCCACTCTTCATTGATACTGAGGATTCAACGTTACACATGAACGTACAGCGTTTTGATAAGCCTACAAGTTGGACGATGTTACTTCAGCAAGTTGAGTTCGTAAAGCAAAACAAACCTTGTCAGACTCTTGTTATCGACACAATCGACTGGGCTGAAGAAATTTGTAAACGTCATTTAATGGCCCAAGGGAAATGGACGGATAGCTCAAACGATTATGGGGCTAAGTATATCGCCTTATCAAAAGAATTTGGTAACTTGTTGAACAAACTAAGCGATGTGATTGATCAGGGAATTCATGTTGTTGTGACCGCTCATGCTTGGTTACGTAAAAAAGAAGAACCAGATGAAATGGGAGCTTTCGACCGTTACGAGTTGAAACTCGAAAAGAAAACAGCTCCACTTGTAAAAGAATGGGCTGATATGGTTTTATTCGCCAACTACAAAATGATTGTGATTACAGATAGTAAAACCAATAGTAAAAAAGCAACAGGCGGTCAACGTATGATGTTTACTACTCACCGCCCTGCATGGGATGCCAAAAATCGCATGGGATTAGCTGACGAATTACCGTTTGATTATGGGCAAATTGCTCAAATCATCAACGAAGCAACTATGGCCATTAGTCCAGTCCAAACTCAAACAGAACAACCACTCGCAACAGAACCACAAGTAAACACGCAACCAGTGATTGAACCTGATTTTGGACGTGAAGCAATTGTGGAAGTATCTCCACATATCCCGAAATCAATTGCTGATTTAATGCAATTGGATCATGTTACAACCGAAGAAATAATGGCAGTGATTCATACAGGTGGCTTTATGCCAGTTGATACACCAGTGGAAAATGTGCCTAGCGATTTATGGGATTACCTAGTAACGAATTGGTCATCAGCAATGAATTTATTAAATACAAAAATTAGAGCATTTTAAGGAGGAAAATATAAATGAATAACGAAAATGAATTTTTAGGATGGGACACAGGTTTTATTGCAGAGGAAAGTACCTTTGCTTTGTTGCCTGCAGGTGAGTATCAATTTACGGTAACAGGAATGGAACGTAAGATTTACGACGGTCAAAGCGACAAGATCCCGAACGGAGCGCCATACGCCGAATTATCGATTGAAGTTTCAGGTGCAGAAGGGAAAACGACCGTCAAAGAACGTCTTTACATGATGAAGAAATTCCAGTGGAAGTTAACGGAGTTCTTTAGTGCAATCGGACAAACACCAGTCATTGGACAACCATTCAATCCTAACTGGTCGCTTGTCATCGGCTCACAAGGACGCGTGAAACTGGAAATCAATTCTTACATGAGCAAAGGTGAAGAACGTCAAAACAACCGTATCAAAGAATTTTTAAAGGGCTCTGCTAATCAAGGCGTAGTAAATAATACTCCTCCAGTTCAACCGCAACAGAATTTTAATCAAGCACCAGCTCAACCACAACAACCAAGTTTCAATCAACAACAAGGATTTAATCAAGCGCCACAGCAAACACAAAACCCTGGTGGATTTCAAGCCGGAGCATTTTAAGGAGGAGTAATTCAATTGAAACTTAGACCTTACCAGGAAGAAGCAAGGTCTGCAATCCAACAGGAATGGGAAAACGGACGCAAGAAAACTTTGCTAGTCCTTCCCACGGGTTGCGGTAAAACAATTGTGTTCAGTAAGGTCATTGAAGACCGTGTGAGACTAGGCGAGCGTGTGCTCGTCTTAGCTCATCGGGGCGAATTACTGGACCAAGCTTCTGAAAAATTAGAAAAGTCTACTGGACTAAAAACGGCATTAGAAAAAGCAGAAAATACAAGCTTAGGAAGTTTTTTCAGAGTAGTCGTTGGTTCTGTTCAAACGATGCAACGAGAAAAAAGACTAAGACAATTTCCACCAGATTATTTTGACACAATTATTGTAGATGAAGCCCATCATTGTATTAGTGCCGGTTATCAATTCGTATTAAAGCACTTTGAAAAATCAAATGTATTAGGAGTAACTGCCACGCCAGATCGTGGAGATATGCAAAATCTAGGCACTTACTTTGAATCACTTGCCTATGAGTATTCATTACCTGCTGCAATTAAATCAGGTTACCTTTCACCAATCACAGCTTTAACCATTCCATTACAACTCGATTTAACTTCAGTAGCCCAACAAGCAGGAGATTTTAGTACAAAAGATTTAGGGACTGCCTTAGATCCGTACTTGCATCAAATTGCGGACGAAATGGTGAAACATTGTTCTGATAGAAAATCAGTAGTGTTTCTTCCATTAGTTAAGACTTCCAAAAAGTTCCGAGATATTTTAAACGAAAAAGGCATGAGAGCAGCAGAAGTGAATGGCGAATCGAAAGACCGCGCTGAAATCTTAGAAGACTTTGAAAGCGATAAATACAATGTACTTTGCAACTCGATGTTACTTACCGAAGGTTGGGATTGTCCATCTGTTGATTGCATTGTGGTATTAAGACCAACGAAGGTCCGTAGCTTATACAGTCAAATGGTCGGACGTGGAACACGATTGTTTCCGGGGAAAGAAAACTTATTACTATTAGATTTTCTTTGGCATGTGGAACGTCATGAGTTATGTCATCCAGCTCATCTAATTGCAAGTAGCGACGATGTGGCCAAGAAAATGACTGAGAATATTGAGGAAGCTGGACTTGATGGCTTAGCAGTGGATATTGAACAAGCAGAAGTTCAAGCAGAAAAAGATGTCATTTCTGAACGAGAAGAAGCATTAGCTAAACAATTGGCTGAAATGAGAAAAAGAAAACAACGTCTTGTGGATCCATTGCAATTTGAAATGTCCATTCAAGCGGAAGATTTAACAAGCTACGTACCTAGCTTCGGTTGGGAAATGGGACCACCATCAGAAAAGCAAGTTAGTGCCTTAGAAAAATTAGGTATCATGCCGGATGCAATTGATAACGCAGGAAAAGCCAGTCTCATGCTTGACCGTCTACAAAAACGGAAAGAAGCAGGACTAGCTACGCCAAAGCAGATTCGATTGTTAGAACAACGTGGCTTTAAAAATGTTGGAACATGGCCATTCGAAGGTGCAAGTAAGATGATTAATCGTATTGCAGCGAATGGATGGCGATTGCCTGTAGGTGTTAGACCTATGGAATATGTGCCGGAATAGAAAGGAAGATATTGAATGGAACAAGAAATTAAAGAATTAAAAGAGAGAATTGTATTTTTAGAAGCATTGCTAGAACTAAATTCTCATGGTTTGGAAAAATCTATTGAGACAAACAGAGTGCTAATAGAATATTTGAAAAACAGAAAAATTAATTCTGCTGAGTAAATTCTAAAGCATCGTCAGCATCTAAATCGGCTGATATAAACGTAGCGGCTGATTTAATGAACTTTTTCATACTTGTAATATCTTTATCTTCATGCTTTCTTACAAAATGAGTTTCATCATTCCCTATCCATGTCGCTGCTTTAGCTAAAGTCTGTAGTTTAGGGAATGCACATAGTCGATTCATTATTGTATTATTCAATGTTTCTTTTTTCACCCTATCTTCTTCATCAGGAAATAGATGGATAGCATATTGTTTAATAAGAAATTCAAGTGATTTTCTATACCCAACACCGGCAATTTGATCAAGTCCATACGATTCAGCTTGTAGTGATTGACTATAGATTGCATTAAATTCTGGGAATTTTTCGTTTACTTCGGTAGGTAAATCATTTTTTAATATTGGTTTATAAACATATTCTAAGCGATTAGTTTGCTTAATAGATTCGTACTGACCTATTTTCACATTAAACCAATCCAAAAAAAATTGAGAACAGTCTGAAGAAGGACAAAGTAAAACTATAGCAACTTTAACAATAGAATCACTAGCGTATCTTGAATCTGAATGAGCTGATTTTACTATTGGGTCTATGGGGCGGTTGCAGTGTGGGCATAAATCTGAAATATTAAAGTTTCCCTCAAGACTCCCTTGTCTATCAGGGAAATTTACTAATAATTTTTTTTGCATAAAACAACCTCATTTCATTTTACCTAAATCATACCAAAAGAAAGCAGGTGATACTACTTGGAAAACAAATTAGATTTAATTGAGCTGTTGGAATTCGTAGATCCAGCAGCTCTCGATTATCAAGAATGGGTTAACGTCGGAATGGCCCTTAAACATGAAGGTTACACCGCTAACGATTGGGAAGAGTGGAGTCAAAAAGATTCTTCTCGTTATCATGATGGCGAGTGTGAGAAAAAATGGAATTCGTTTCAAGGGACAGGTTCTCCAGTCACAGGCGCTACGATTACGCAATTAGCAAAAGAAAATGGGTGGCGTAGCCAATGGGAAGATGCCGACGATTCTTTCTTGGACTGGAACGATAGTTTTATCGCTACTGACGTAAATAAAGGTTACAAATTAATCAATACTGATTGGGTAATGGGTCAAGATATCCATGAGCCAAAGTTTTGGAATCCATCACAACAAATCATTGATTACCTTGAAGCAGTATTTAACCCTGGTGACATCATCGGCTACGTGAATGATGGCTATCTCCACACGAATGGTGAAGTTGAAAAATGGATTCCTAAATCAACGGGAGTTTATACGAAAACTGCAGGTGATATTATCCAAGGGTTACGTAATACCAACGGTGATATTGGGGCCGTGATGGGTGATCCAAATATCAATACAGGAGCTTGGATTCGTTTCAATCCACTTGATGGCGAAGGTGTTAAAAATACCAACGTCACTGAATTTAAATATGCTTTAGTCGAATCAGACAATATGAGCATTGAGCAACAGAATGAAATCATTCGAGAATTGGAATTACCGGTTGTCGCTTTAACCTACAGTGGAAGTAAAAGTTTGCACGCTATCGTAAAAGTAGATGCAGTCAATTATCCGCAGTATCAAGAGCGTGTGGATTACCTTTACAAAATTGTTGAAAAAAATGGTCTGAAAGTGGATAAGCAAAATAAAAATCCATCAAGATTAAGTCGGTTGCCCGGGTTTATGCGTGGAGATAAAAAGCAATTCTTAATTGATACAAATATCGGTAAATCAAGTTGGGAAGAATGGGAAGAATACATCGAAGACATGAACGATAATCTTCCTGATCCAGAAAATCTTTCTGATTTATTCGATAAACCGATTGAGTTAGCTCCCGAATTAATCAAAGGTATGTTACGACAAGGACATAAGATGTTAATCGCTGGTCCATCAAAAGCCGGTAAGTCATTCAGTTTAATTCAACTGGCCATTGCTATTGCTGAAGGTCGTAAGTGGTTCGGTTTTGATTGTGTGAAAGGCAAAGTTTTATACGTCAACTTAGAACTTGATGCCAATTCTGCTAAAATGCGATTCGCTGAAATTTATAACAAATTAGGCCAAGGTCATGCAAATGTACATAATATTGATGTTTGGAATTTACGTGGTAAAACCAGTCCGATGGATAAGTTAGCACCTAAATTAATTAGACGGTCACAAAAAGAAGGATACATTGCAGTAATCATTGACCCAATTTACAAAGTGTTAACAGGTGATGAAAACAGTGCGCATGAGATGGCCAATTTTACAAATCAGTTCGATAAAATCGCAACAGAATTAAATTGTTCAGTGATTTATTGTCATCACCATTCAAAAGGTTCTCAAAGTGGGAAAAATTCAATGGACCGCTCTTCTGGTTCCGGGGTGTTCGCACGAGATCCAGATGCGATTTTAGATTTGATTGAATTACCGATTACTGAAGACAGATACGTGCAACTGGAAAATCAAGCAGTTTGTGATACGTACAACGCTGCAATCAAAACTTATAATCCGACATATAAAGACGTTAGTTCAGATGATACTTTCAGTGTTAAACAAATGAGTTACCACTTAATGAGTGCCATCAAGTCACAGGAAGTTTTAAGTATTATTGAAAACAATCGTAAAAAAGCAGTCGAATTAGCACGACAAGCGAGTGCCTGGAGACTAGAAGGCACGTTGCGAGAGTTCCCGAAAATGAAATCAATCAATGCTTGGTTCAAATATCCGATTCATGTGTTAGATGACTCATTAGGAGATATTTCTTTGGAAGATGATCCGAAAGAAAAATGGAAAAAGGGCGTTCAAAAATCAAACGAGTCACGGTCTGAAAAAGTAAGTAAGGAACTGGAAGAAGCGTTTAATATTTTAGTGGCAGGTGAAACCTCAATTGATGTTGGTCAGGTAGCTGATTATCTAGACATCTCAAAAAGTGCTCTTTACAAACGAATTAAAAAACATGAAAAGTTTGAAGTAGTTGATGGAATAATGACAAAAAAAGAAGATTGATATTCGTGTCTCTCTATTTAGAAAGACATAGCGCTCAATGATAAATAGTGTCCGTGAAATCTAAATAGCAAGACATAGTGTTCCACAACGCTCAAACCCTTGTCTGGCTTGTGTCCCGTTCCCTATGTCTCTCTCCCTTTCAGGGAAAGAGAGACATAAAGGGAAGACGGAGACATGAAGTTGGCGGAAAAAGAAAATAAAAAATGGTCAAAAAATGAAATTAAAATAACACAGGAGTGATCAAAATGAAAAATGATTTAACATCAGCGGAATGGGAAGCGTTAGCTAGCTTCTTACATTTTCTGAATCCATTACTTATTACAAATGTCAGTCCAATGATTTCTACAGACGAAAATAAACAAATAGCACTACTTGCTGAATCCGGAAAAGAAAAGTTCATTAATATAGCGAAATCATTAAATCCTGTTCCTATTGATTGGCCAGATGGACATTATATTAATGGCTACTATGTTAGTAATGTTCCAGATGATGAAAGGTGGGCTGGTGATCTTGATTGAATTTTTTATGCCAATGATTCCACCAGAAACAACGCATCAGCAAAAGAAAGTCCGTGTCGTTTTTGATAAGAAAAAAAATAAACACGTTCCAATTTTTTATGAACCAGAAAGCTTAGCGGCTGCTCGATCTAAATTAACGGCTCATTTGTCAAAGCATGTTCCTCCTGAAAAAGTAACTGGTCCAGTCCGAATGGTAACGAAGTGGATATTTCCATTAATCAATGGTCATCAAAATGGCGATTGGAAATACACTAAACCAGATAACGGTAACATGAATAAATTACTTGAGGATTGCATGGAGGAATTAGGATTCTATAAAAATGATGCGCAAATTTCTAGCTTAATTGTCGAGAAGTTTTGGGGAGAGGTGCCAGGGATTTATATCAAAATAGAGGAGTTGTAAAGTTTTGAGTAAAGAATCAGAAGACTTAAGAGAGTGGTTGATTAATAATTTTGATGCAGTTGAAGATTCAATAAAAAATGAATGTAAAAAGTGGTCAGAAGAACATGGCATTAAAGAATGTAAAACTATTAAATCTAATGAATTAGATATTATCGACGTTGATAATTTGGGTGATAATATTGCAGCAGCTTTGAAAGTAGGATTGTTAAATGTAATTTCAACATATCAAGATGATGGAGTTGATTAGATGGATTACCATGCTTTTTATCAAGATGTCATTAAGTGGATGGATGCCAATAATCAAATAGTCGCTAAATACACGATTCAAGGTGACAACTACTGGAATTGGGTTATTCAGTCGGTTGGCCACATGTGTAATAAGTATGGTAATCATCCACTCGTAATCAAACAGATGGCAATGTTTCTAGATCATCTGGAGACTAGTTACAAAGAAGTTGTGGGGTGATTGAAATTTATGAATGGGTTTGTTCGATAATAGCTATCGATGAAGAATTGTGTGAATTAGAGATTTCACTTGAATTAAATAAAAAAGAATTAAGTCGTTGGGATAGTTATGCCGGAGGTGACTTGGCCAAGCATCAAAACTTCCTGACGACTCTTAGAAAACAAATCAGATTGAAGGAAGTGATTGAAGAATTGACAACTAGACAAGAGGAATTAACAAAGCAGCGAGATGAGATTATTGAATTAATCAGTAAATTTCAAGGACTGGAACAACAAATTTTAAAGATGAAATACATTGATAACTTAACTCTAGAATCAATCGCTACTGAGACTGGTTACAGTTACTCTTACATTAAAAGTAAACATGCGGAGTTGATGCGGATAATACGATTTAACCGAAAGGGTGATTAGTTTATGAAGGATGATTTTTTAGCTCAAATTTGGTCGAATATCGAATACTATAGGAAAGTTAAAGGATTGAAACAGCAAGATATTTATCGATTGGAACGATACGGAAAAGGAATTAGCATTAATAGTTTGATTCAAATTTCTGAAATATTAGATATTCCTGTAATTCTACTTTTTGAATCATACGAATCAAAAGAAATTACACGTGAAGTTGCATGGTCCATTGTCTGCAGTGAATTAAAACTTACTCCAAAAGAAATCATCAACATGAAAATACTTGTTAAAAGCATTGAGAAACTCATCAACAAAAGTAAGAAATAAGTCGCTAAAAAGTATAGTACGTACAGCACCAACATAGTACCGACACCTTGATTTTTATGTGGTATTCTAATATTGTGAAATAATATGAACAGACATTTTCCGTTTTTGGAAGGTGTCTTTTTTAATACCCAAAAGGAGTTGATAGTGTTGACCAGAGCAGACAGACAAGGACCACACCGCGTGGCTTATGATAAGAATCGTAAGAAGATACTGATGACTCAGAATGTCTGTGGTATCTGTGGTAAGCCAGTTGATGTAAAGCTTAAGCCGCCTAATCCATTAGCGCCAACCGTTGACCATATCATTCCAGTAAACAAAGGTGGA
The DNA here is from genome assembly GCF_001885765.1 of Enterococcus aquimarinus. Taxonomy (GTDB): domain Bacteria; phylum Bacillota; class Bacilli; order Lactobacillales; family Enterococcaceae; genus Enterococcus_I; species Enterococcus_I aquimarinus. Next base: position 75,125 of record NZ_JXKD01000007.1, read on the forward strand.
CATCCAAGTGCAATGGAGAACTTACAACTAGCACACGCCACTTGCAACCGACAGAAGTCTGACAAGCTATTCAATGCAAAGACAAACAAGATTGATGTTAAAACAATAGGCAATCGCAACCTTCCCAAAAGCTTAGATTGGACGTTATACAAGAGTTCGCAGTGAGTAATATAAAACCCTTAGGACATTAAAACAAAGGCGTTAGAGCGAAAGAGATGGGGGGAGGGGAACCCTTGCCTTGTTTTCTCCGTAGTTCATGCCGTCACTGTACATATTTTCTCGCGCGAACGTTTATTATTGAAAGGAGTTGAAAAAATTGAGCGAAAAAGGCATTGAATATCTACGTAAAAAGCTAGAGAAACACAAACCTCGTGTGGATTTACGCTACCAGCATTACGACATCAAGCACCACGAACGGAACATCGGAATCACCATTCCACCAGAAATTCGCAATCGTTATCGGTCGGTTTTGGGGTGGTGTGCAAAAGGTGTCGATAGCTTAGCAGACCGTTTAGTTTTCAGAGAATTTGAAAACGATAATTTTGAAGTAATGGAGATTTTCGAACAAAACAATCCAGACATCTTTTTTGATAGCGTGGTGTTATCAGCAATGATTGCATCGTGTGCCTTTGTTTATATTTCAAGAGGTGATAACGATGAAGTAAGATTACAAGTTGTTGAAGCAAGTAATGCAACGGGTGTCATTGACCCAATCACAGGATTGTTGACAGAAGGTTATGCAGTCTTAAGTCGTGATGAATACGGCAAACCAGAAACAGAAGCGTATTTCTTGCCATATCGAACTGATTTTTATTTTGGTGGCAGTTACGTTAAAAGTATTGAAAGTAATGTCGCCTATCCGTTGCTCGTTCCAGTAGTTCACCGTCCAGATGCGGTTCGTCCGTTTGGGCGTTCGAGAATCACACGTTCCGGAATTTATTATCAAAGCTATGCAAAAAGAACATTAGAGCGTGCAGACATTACCGCGGAATTTTATTCATTCCCACAAAAATATGTCTTGGGTACTGATCCAGACTCAGAACCGCTAGATGGTTGGAAAGCGACAATCTCAACAATGCTCGAATTTACAAAAGGCGATGGCGGTGACAAACCAACAATCGGACAATTCACTACACCATCGATGACACCATTTACAGAGCAACTGAAAACCGCAGCCGCTGGATTTGCCGGAGAAACGGGATTGACATTAGATGATTTAGGATTCGTTTCTGAAAATCCATCAAGCGTTGAAGCTATTAAAGCCAGTCATGAAAACTTACGACTTGCCGGAAGAAAAGCGCAACGAAGTTTAGGTGCTGGCTTGTTAAATGTGGCATATCTATCCGCTTGCTTGCGTGATGATTTTTCTTATTTACGCAGTCAATTCGTTTTGACAAAACCGAAGTGGGAGCCATTGTTCGAAGCTGACGCAAACATGCTAACGATGATTGGCGATGGAGCTATTAAGTTAAATCAAGCAATTCCTGGTTACATTACAGGAGAAACAATTCGAGATTTGACAGGCATTGAAGGCGGTGAATAAAAATGGAACCGGACATTTTACCAGATTTATTAGCTAAAATTCAAAAAGATTTCGATGAACGAACGTACAATAGCGAAACATTAAAAAAAGCCATTCAATCCCTTGCGGGCAAAAAAGCAACATATTTGGACGTCAACGAGTTTGCGATTGAAATTGGTAAGATTTTATCTGAGGTGTTCAAGTTACACGTAAGAGCGGATATTCTTCCGGACGGCAAAATGTATTTTAACATTGCGGATCGTTTGCTTAATGCCACACTCAAAAAAAATCATGAATTAATTACAAGTTTTGGCGTGGACGTGCAAACTTTATTAAATCAAGCGGTTGGTATACGTATCAAAGCACAAGCACCAACAATCAATAAAAACAGGGTGGACGGCTTAGTCAATAAGATAAGCAGTGCACCTATTTTTGACGATGTTAAATGGGTGCTGGAAGAACCAATCATTAATTTTAGCCAAAACGTTGCAGATGCCATGTTGAAATCGAATGTGGAATTTCATGCCGAAGCTGGATTAGACCCGAAAATTAAACGAACCGTTAGCGGTCATAAGCCATGTGATTTTTGTAAGAGATTAGCTGGATTGCATGATTACGATACAGGAAATGGCGATGACATTTACACAAGGCATGAGCGTTGTAGATGCACCATCGAATATATTCCAGAGCGTGGCAAAAGAGAATTAGTTTCATCGTCCAAGTACAAGCAAAACAAAATTGCTGAAAAAGAACGTGAAAAAATTGAAGCTAGGAAGAAGATTGGCATTAAGGAAAAGGAGTGAACATCGTGAAACAAAAATCATTAGTTATTTGGTTATTAAAAGGCGAGACGTTGAAATTTGAATGTGTTGAAAATATCGAAAACAACGACACTGAACTGAAATTCGATTACTTTGGCGTTAGTACACAAGTAAAACGTTCAGCGGTATTCAATCAAATTAACATTGCTGGATTTGCATTGGAACAATAAAAGGAGTGATAAAAATGAATTTTGAAGAAGTATTACCATTATTAAAACAAGGAAAAAAAGCGTTAAGAAGCGGTTGGAATGGCAAAGGAATGTTCGTTGTGCGGCAAAAGGGTTATCCAGAAGGGATTAAATGCAACAAGCAAACAGCGGAAGCGTGGAATCTCAACGAGGGCGATTTATTTAAAGTTCATCCATATTTGCAAATCAAAAACGCCGATGGAACTCATGCAATGTGGGTGCCTAGCATCGGCGATATTTTTGCAGAGGATTGGGAAATCGTAGAATAAAAGGAGTGAACATCATGGAAAACATTAACCGCAATGATGCACTCAAATTTTTCGAAAGCATGACAGAAAAAGAACAAAACAAAGCAATTCGCTACCTACAAAAAATCATTAAAAAACCGCCTGATTGCGATTCACAAAAATCACAGGAGGTGGCGTCCAATGAAAAAAGTCCCGCTTAATCATGTATTGCTAATGTTTTATAACATAGCTTACAAACTTCAAAAATTGGAGGAGCAAGAAGGGAAGTGATCCATCATCTCGCAACTATGCGTTAAATAGTGCAGGAGGTTGGAGGAGGTAGTTTATGACTGTTAAAAAAAGATTTGGCAATCAAACTCCTACTCAATCCATCATATTGCCCTACACAAAAACGGCGTATCAAGAAGCAATTGACATCTACCACAAAACCGGTTTAAAAAGCTACGATTGGCAAGCTAATTTGGTTGCATCGGTCATGGCGATTGATGATGAAGGTTTGTGGGTCCATCAGAAATTTGGTTTTTCCATCCCACGCCGAAACGGTAAAACAGAAATTGTTTACATCGTGGAGCTTTGGGCTTTGGAGCATGGGTTAAACGTTTTGCACACCGCCCATCGAATAAGCACGTCTCACTCGTCATTTGAAAAGATGAAAAAATACCTTGAGAAAATGGGGTACAAAGAAGGCACTGATTTTAATTCCATCAAGGCAAAAGGTCAAGAACGTTTAGAGCTTTACAAGACTGGTGGGGTTATCCAATTCAGAACCCGAACATCAAGCGGTGGGTTAGGTGAAGGATTTGACTTACTGATTATCGACGAGGCGCAAGAGTACACCACGGAACAAGAATCAGCGTTGAAATACACCGTTACCGATAGTAATAACCCGATGACAATCATGTGTGGAACGCCACCAACGCCCGTTTCAAGCGGAACTGTTTTTGCGAATTATCGTGAAAGTGTGTTGTTTGGACAATCGAAGTATTCCGGCTGGGCTGAATGGTCCGTTAACGAAATGACGGATATTAACGATGTTGAAGCGTGGTATAACTCGAATCCATCGATGGGCTATCACCTCAACGAACGCAAAATCGAAGCGGAACTTGGGGAAGATGAGTTAGACCACAACGTGCAGCGGTTGGGTTATTGGCCTAAGTACAATCAAAAATCAGCCATCAGCGAAAAAGAGTGGCTAGATTTGAAGGTCAATGCTTTACCAGTCTTAACAGGTCCATTACACGTTGGGATTAAATACGGTAATGACGGTTCCAATGTTGCGATGAGTATCGCGGTCAAAACGTTATCTGGAAAAGTATTTGTCGAGACGATGGATTGTTTATCAGTCAGAAAAGGGAATCAGTGGATTATCAATTTCTTGCGTGATGCCAATGTTGCGAACGTCGCAATTGATGGGGCAAGCGGTCAAAACTTACTAGCTTCTGAAATGTCGGAATTTAGACTCAAAGCACCGACTCTACCAACCGTGAAAGAAATCATTACGGCAAACAATATGTGGGAGCAAGGAATTTACCAAAAAAACATTTGTCATGCGGATCAACCATCGTTAACAACCGTTGTAACAAATTGCGAAAAACGCAATATCGGTTCTGGTGGCGGATTTGGCTATCGGTCACAATTTGACGATATGGACATTAGTTTGATGGATAGTGCGTTATTAGCCTATTGGTCGTGTAGCAGTGTTAAACCGAAGAAAAAACAACAAGTTAGGTATTAAACGATTCTATTTTTTAGAGTCGTTTTTTTAATACAAAAAATTACCGTACTGCCGGGCAAAGCAGGGGAGAGGGAGATTTATATGTCATTCAAAACAATTGAAACACAAGAGGAACTGGACCGTATTATCCAGGATAGAATCGCACGGGAACGTGATAAGTTTGCAGACTACGATGAGTTAAAAACAAAGGTTACAGACTACGAAACGCAAGTGGCAACGTTGCAAAAAGCGATTGACGAATCGAACACAACCATCAAGTCACACGATGACACAGTAGCCGAATTAAATTCAAAAATTGCAAGTTATGAAACTTCAAGTTTGCGTACAAGAATCGCCATCCAAAACGGATTACCGCTTGATTTAGCGGAACGATTAGTTGGAAACGATGAAGAAAGCATTAAAGCCGATGCTGAACGTTTAGCGTCTTTTGTCACTAAACCAAAAGCGCCGTCAGCACCACTAAAAGATTTAGAACCGCCTTTAGGCGATGACAAAGAAGATGCATACAAATCATTACTAAAAAACTTAAACATTGAAGGAGAGTAAAATATTATGACAACATTATCAAGAGGGAATTTATTTGATCCAACATTAGTAACAGACTTAGTAAACAAAGTAACTGGGAAGAGTTCTTTAGCCCGTTTATCAACTCAAAAAGCGATTCCGTTCAACGGCGAAAAAGAGTTCACATTTACCATGGATTCTGAAATTGATGTCGTTGCTGAAAACGGCAAAAAAACACACGGTGGGATTTCATTAGCTCCACGAAGAATTGTTCCATTAAAAATCGAGTATGGCGCACGTGTTTCTGACGAATTTATGTATGCTGCAGCAGAAGAAAAAATCGCGATTTTAAAAGCCTTTAACGATGGGTTTGCGAAGAAGGTTGCGCGCGGTATTGATTTAATGGCTTTTCACGGCGTTAATCCACGAACAGCTGCACCATCTACTGTAATTGGTAATAATAACTTTGATAGCGCAGTAACGCAAAAAGTTCCGATGGCCAAAGGGATGGCAAATCCAAATGATGCTGTTGAAACGGCAATCGCTATGGTTGGTGGTGCTGATGGGGATATCACAGGAATGGCAATCAATCCATCATTCCGTTCGGCTTTATCTCAACAAAAAGACCAACAAGGGAATCCAATGTTCCCAGAATTATCTTGGGGTAATGCACCAGCTACAATCAAAGGATTAGCGGTGGACGTTAATAAGACCGTTTCTGACATGACTGAAAATGGCGATCGCGCGATTGTTGGGAATTTTGCAGAGTCATTCAAATGGGGATATGCAAAAAATGTACCTTTTGAAATTATTGAATTTGGGGATCCTGATAATTCGGGGTTTGACTTAAAAGGATACAACCAAGTCTACTTGCGTTCTGAAATGTACTTAGGTTGGGCTATCTTAGAGCCAACTCACTTTGCGATTATCACCGAATCCGCAGAATAAGAAAGGGGACTATAAAATGCGATACATTAATACTAAAACAGGGGCTGTCATTGACAGTCCTTTTAATATCAGTGGCGGAGATTGGAAACTTAGCGAAGACATCGATAATAAAATTGATGAAACAAAAGTAAAAGAGTCTCCAAAAATCGAAGTGGAAAAAGAAGTTCCCGCTGATGATCCATTAGAAAATGATGCCCAATTTAAAAACATCAACATCGAACAAATCAAACAAGAATTAGATGCTTTTGGCGTGAAGTATGACCCGAAAGCCAAAAAGAAAGAATTATATGATTTAATGCTCGCACAAGGGAAGTGATGAAATGCAACCTTTTGCAACGGTCGAAGAATTGCAGATGTTATGGCGTGAGTTAAAAAATTCCGAATTGGAAAGGGCAATGAAATTGCTTGAAGTCGTGTCCGATACGCTACGAGTTGAAGCAAACCGGACGGGTAAAAACATTGACAATATGATGTTGGAAAATCCGTCTTATACCAACGTGGTTAAATCTGTCACAGTCGATGTGGTCGCACGTACGTTGATGACGTCCACAGACCAAGAGCCAATGACTCAATATTCTGAAGGCGCACTCGGCTATCAAGTTTCCGGGTCCTATTTGGTGCCCGGCGGTGGTTTGTTTATCAAAAATGCCGAACTAGCCCGATTAGGTCTTAGACGGCAACGGATTGGGGGGCTTGATTTTTATGGCGAAACTGAAAGGAATCACAGTTACTTTAGTTGATACCGTGGAAGTTGGGCGTGATCCGTTTAACAATCCGATTTACGAAGAACAAGAAATCGAAGTCGAAGATGTTTTAGTCGCCCCAACGTCATCTGATGATGTTGTCAACGAAATGAGTCTGTCCGGTCGCAAAGCCGTTTACACTTTAGCAATTCCTAAAGGCGACATGCATGACTGGGAAGAAAAAGAAGTCTTGTTTTTTGGTAAACGTTGGAAAGCTTTTGGAATCCCACTCGAAGGAATGGACCACCTTATCCCGTTAAAATGGAATAAGAAAGTGATGGTGGAACGTTATGAGTAGTAAAGTAAAGGTGAAATTAAATCGGTCGGGCGTTAGAAGTTTGTTGCGCTCGTCCGAAATGCAAGAAATGCTATCTGAACGTGCCAAAGAAATTCAACAGCGTGCGGGCGACGGCTACGAACAAGATGTTTTCGTGGGAACCAATCGGGCAAACGCCATGGTGAGTGCCGCAACGTATCAAGCAAAATCGGATAACATGAAAAATAATACATTGCTCAAGGCGGTGAAATGATGATTGAGATTGTCATTATGGACCACTTAAAAATTCATTTAGATAGCAAGATTGGTGTTGGTCTCGAACGTCCAACAACCACACCAGATTCATTTATTATTTTTGAAAAAACGAGTAGCGGAGAGGACAATCAAATCCATTCCGCTACTTTTGCGTTTCAATCCTACTCAAAAAAATCACTGTATGAAGCAGCGAAATTAAACGAGGATTTGAAAGCAATCATCAAAAAAATGGATGAATTACCAAGTATTTTAAGTGTGAAATTAAACACTGATTACAATTTTACAGATACAAGTACCAAAGAATATCGCTATCAAGCCGTATTCGATTTTAAATATTAGGAGGGTTTATATTATGTCAAAAGCAGATGCAAAAAATGTATCAACCGCAAAACCAAAGGTGGGCGGAGCGATTTTTACGGCACCACTTGGAACGACTTTACCAACCGATGCGACAACCGCGTTAAACGTGGCTTTTAAGGGTTTAGGCTACGTGTCAGAAGACGGCCTTACAAACAGCAATAGTGTATCAACCGAAACTATCAAAGCATGGGGTGGTCAAGTCGTTGATGTCGTGGAAACAGAAAAAGAAGATACGTTTAAATACAAATTAATCGAATCATTAAACGTGGAAGTGTTGAAAGAAGTGTACGGACCAGATAATGTAACCGGAACGCTTGAAACAGGGATTGAAATTAAATCCAATAGCAAAGAACTTGAAGCGCATGTTTTAGTTGTAGATATGGTCTTAAAGAATGATACGTTTAAACGGATTGTTATTCCGAACGCTAAAGTTTCAGAAGTCGGGGAAATTTCTTATCTTAAAGGCGAGGCAATTGGATACGAAACGACTATCACGGCCATTATGGATGCAGACGAAAATACGCATTACGAATATATTAAACAAGTTGTTGCTGGAGGTGGCGATTAATGTTGCAAGGGAAAACAAAATCAGGTTTTGAATTTACACTAGACGAAGAACGTCTTGACAACTACGAACTACTCGAAGCTTTAGGAGAATTAGAAGAAAATGTTTATCAGTTGCCGAGAATCATCAAACTTCTTTTGGGCAAAGAACAAGAAAAAGCGTTGAAAGAACACTTGAAAACCGAAAAAGGGATTGTTCCTTCAAAAATAATGGAAGCCGAATTGAAAGAAATTTTCGAGTCAGTTCCAACTTTAAATTTAAAAAACTCATAACCCTCTCTAGGATGATAGCAATCGACGAGGACGCACTGATTTGTGACCTTGCTGAAATTTATCACATATACGACTATAAACAGTTACCTCCCTCGAAGGTAGCTGTTTTTTCGATTGGTTTGAAAGAAGAGTCCAGAATCAAGATGGCCATGAGCAACCAAAGAGTGCCACTCAATACGTTGTTGCTTGCTGGAATCAGTGATCACTTGGCAACGGCGAATTGGCTGAATTCAAAAGAAGGCCAAGAAGGTACTAATAGACCAGAATCAATCTTGATGAAATTATTGGAAATCGAACCAGCAGAAAAAGAAAATGTAGCATTTGAATCTGGAGAGGATTTTGAAAGGACAAGAAATGAAATGCTCGAAGAAATGAAAAGAGGTGAGAATTAATGGCTACTGAAATCGCACAAGCATACGTCCAGATACTACCATCAGCAAGAGGATTTTCCGATGCAATTAAAGGAGAGATTGATCCCGGAGCCGAAGCGGCCGGAAAAAGTGCCGGTTCAAAAATAGGTACTGGAATTAAACTTGCAGCAGCAGCCGCAGTTGCAGCCGCTGGAGTGGCGCTCGGCAAAGTCATCTCATCTTCTTTAGCTGAGGGCGCGAATTTACAACAATCCATTGGCGGTATCGAGACACTTTTTAAAGGCAGTGCCAATAAAGTTATCGATTATGCAAACATTGCTTACAAAACGGCAGGGTTATCAGCTAACGATTACATGGAAAGCGTGACTGGATTTAGTGCTAGTTTACTCCAATCAATGGGCGGAGATACGGCTAAAGCAGCCGAAACAGCCAACATGGCTTTAATCGATATGTCCGATAATGCGAATAAGATGGGTTCAAGCATGGAGAGTATTCAAAATGCTTATCAAGGATTCGCGAAACAAAACTACACCATGCTCGACAACTTAAAACTTGGGTACGGAGGAACTAAAGAAGAAATGGGTCGCTTACTAGCCGACGCTACAAAATTAACTGGTGTGGAATATGACATCAGTAATTTAGCGGACGTTTACGACGCAATCCATGCGGTACAGCAAGAACTCGGAATTACTGGAACAACGGCTAAAGAATCAGCGGAAACATTCAGTGGATCACTAGCATCAATGAAAGCTTCATTTTCTAACGTGTTAGGCGGTCTTTCACTTGGTCAAGATATTCAACCGGCTTTAAATGCGTTAGCAGACACCACCGCAACATTCTTTTTCGGCAACTTTATCCCAATGGTAAAAAATATCTTACAAGCATTACCTGGCGCAATCGTCACATTCTTTCAAGCGGCCGCTCCACAATTTATTGCTGGAGGTAAAGCGTTGCTTGAAAGTTTAGGTGTCGGAATCGGCGAAGGGACTTCTGGAATATTTGCAAAAGTCCAAGGAGTAGTTCAACCGATTTTGTCATCTTTTAAAACGGCATTTGGTCAATTGCCAGCATTGTTTCAAACGGTGGTTGGTGCAGTAACGCCGATCATCGGGTCCATAGCGACGGCTTTTACAAAATTAGACTTTAGCGGAATCGCTGCAGTCATTTCAAAAATTATTCCAGCGGTGACCAACGGTTTTAGTGTCATGATGGCTATCGTTAGCCCGGCGATTGATACCGTGATTAATTCCGTCGTCAATTTGTGGAATACCTTGCAACCTTTGCTATCAATTTTAGCTGATGCTTTGATGCCAGTTTTTCAAGTGGTCGGGGCGTTCTTAGGTGGCGTGTTTAAAGGTGTATTGCTTGGACTATCCTCAACATTTGACACAGTGACTACTGTCATTAGTTATCTCACGCCAGTCGTGGCTTGGTTAGTTGATGCGTTTAAAGCATGCGTTCCAGCGCTCACAAAAGTCGCGGAGTGGGTCGGACTTGTCATTGGTTATTTTGGTAACTTAGGTGGAGCCGGTACCTCACTCAAATCGCTATTAACAAGCGCTTGGACTAACATCAAATCTATGATTTCGATTGCTGGTGCTGGAATTGGCTCAGTGATCAATGTGATTAAGTCCATTTTCAGTAGTTTGGGTAGTTCGGGTGGTGTGCTTAAAAATATCTTATCCGTGGCATGGAACGGCATTAAATCAGCGATTTCGCTTGTCGGTTCTGGGATTTCAGCCATCATAAGTGGAATCAAATCTGTATTTTCCGGACTTGGTAGCTCCGGTGGAATTTTAAGAAATACATTAAGCGGTGCTTGGAATGGCATCAAATCCGTAATATCCGCAGTCGGAAACGGCATAAAAAGTGTTATCAACGCTATCAAATCAGTGTTTAGCAGTTTAGGCAGTGCAGGGAATTCCGTGCGTTCCGCTATTTCATCCGCTTTTAATGGCATGAGAAGTGTCGTTTCAAGCGTAGCTGGAAGCATCAGCGGAATCATCGGGAATATCAAAAATGTATTTTCAAGCCTTAGAAATATCAATATTTCGGGTGCGGGTTCCGCGATTATGAATGGGTTCCTGGGCGGATTGAAATCAGCTTACAGCGGAGTACAAAACTTTGTCAGTGGTATCGCTGGTTGGATTAAGAACAACAAAGGCCCAATCGAATACGATAGAAAGCTATTGATCCCGGCAGGTAATGCCATTATGGAAGGTTTCGATTATGCTTTAATCGATAAGTTTAAAGACGTACAAAAAACAGTTGGTGGGATGACAGGTGCTTTGTTTGATGCGGTTAGCGTAAATACACCAACGCTAGAAGCAACAAGTAACGTCGTGTCCGGAATGACAGTTAATCAAGCGCGGTCACAAGAGTTAAGTAGCAATAACAATGACGTGTTGCAATTGCTACGAGAATTAAAAAACCTAACAATCGTGTTAGATGATGGCACTGTTGTTGGAAAATTAGGTCCACAATTTAATCAATATTTTGGTAACGAGGCAACTTTAGATAGGAGGTATGGCAGATGAGCGGATTTAGCATAAACGGTAAACATATTAATGACGTGTTCCCGACTTTAAAATTGGTTGAACGCTCTACGCCACCTCCTAACGAATTGCCGATTAAAGAATCAGTTGTAGGTATGCAAGGCGATTATGATTTCACGATTGCTTTGTTTGGCGAAAGGTTATTCGATAACCGAGAATTGACCTATGTGTTTAATGGGAAAGAAACAAACGAAATCATGAGGAATATGAATCGTAGAATGTTAGAAAATTGGTTGCTAAGTGGTAGCTATATGCCGTTGTACGATGATAAAGAACCTTTTTATTATTACTTGGCAAGGTGCGTTAGTGTGACGCTGGGGAATGACAACGGGATAGCAAAAACACCGTACACTATCAAATTTGACGCGTATCCATTTAAGATTAAAATCGCCGAAGAAAATTCGTTGAAGTGGGATGATTATGACATTACGGATTATTATCAACCACATATTTTTTCAATTAGTGGTTCAAAAATTATGAAAATCATGAACATTGGCAGTGCAGGCGTTGCACCAAAAATCACACTAAACGCTCCAATGACAATTCAAAAAAATAATCTTGTTTTTAATCTATCGGCAGGATCATACACCGTTGATGATTTTCGCTTTGAAGTTGGTATGAACACTTTTACAGTGACCGGAAATGGAACGATTGCCTTTGAATGGCGTAAGGAAGTGATTTGATATGTATCGCGTGACAATCCACAGCGGAATAAATGATGTTAACGGCACAGTGATTCATTCGCCTTACGTCAGCGGTCAAAAATTAACAGCTGGAAGTATCAAGCAAGTTATTGATGGTATTGACTCCATGAGTTTTGAAATTAATTTGCGTAATGCTGGGTGGGGTGTCATTAAACCGTTAACCACACTCATCAAAGTGATAAACGTTAAAACGGGAATCGTTGAGTTTGATGGCCGTATTTTAAAACCAAAACAAAGTATGTCAAGTGGTGGGGATTTCGCAACGCAGTACGATTGCGAATCTGTCTTAGCTTATCTTTTGGACTCGTCTCAACGTCATGGCGAATATCGCAATATGACAATCGCCCAATTTTTACAAGTGATTTTAAATAATCACAATGCACAAGTCGAGTCTCACAAACGGTTTAAACTTGGGCAAGTGACGGTCACAAACTCAACGGATAACGTTTATCGCTATCTGGGTTACGAAAATACGTATGACACCATCAAAGATAAGTTGTTAAATCGATTGGGTGGTTACCTGGTCGTGAGACGAGAATCAGACGGCCTGTACCTCGATTACTTAGCTGAGATTGGCAAAACGTCTGCTACTGAAATTAAATTGAGGCGAAATTTAAAAGATATGTCAAGAGAGATTGACCCAACTGAGGTTGTCACAAGATTGGTGCCCTTAGGTGCTGAAATTCAAAGCGAGGACGAAACAGCCACTGATGCAAGTAAGGCTAGAGTTAACATCAAATCTGTTAACAATAATCTCGATTATCTTGACGATGTTAGATTGATTGCAGAATTTGGGATTATTGAAAAGTCGGTTGTCTTTAATGATGTCAATCAACCCAATATTTTAAAAACACGTGGACAACAATATTTAACCGCTCAAAAAACCGCACGTAATAGTTTCGATTTAACTTTTTTAGATTTGAGCTTAAATAACTTAGATCCCGAAAGTGTCAATCGTGGCGACAAGTACAACGTGTATAATCCGATTTTCGGAATCAACGAAACACTGCAAGTTATCCAAAAAGAAATTAACATTGTCAATCCGCTTGATGTCAAAGCGAATTTTGGCGATAAGTTTAAGACGTTGACCCAATATCAAAACGAATTGAATAAAGGAATGAGCCGATACGAGGATTTAGAAAAGTCGGTGTCCAATCAAATTCAAACGATTGGTGCTTTGAAAACTCAGATAGATAACGTATCACAAAGCGTTGCTGATATTAATACAGAAATTAACGAGTCGGATATTCCGGGGTTAGTCGAAGCTATCGCGGATTTAAACGATGTTGTGGATCAGTTAAATATTGCCATTGGGAATATTCCAAACTATACACCAGCAACACAAACAAAAGACGGCTTGATGTCCTCGATTGATAAAACGAAATTAGATGAAATTCAACTTGCAACAGGCACCACTAACGGACTATTGGCCAAAGAGGATAAGCAAAAATTAAACCGAATTACCGCAAACACTAGTATCGATTTAGACCAATTTATGTTGGACTTTTTAGCGTTAAAAGAAGTCGTTGAAAATATGCAACCACAGGAGTGATAGAAATTGACAGAATCAACAAGTGAGTACAAAAAACGAATTGAAGAAATAAAGCAAAGTATTGAAAATGAGCCTTATATGGCGAAAATGCGTGAAGATATCGCAGAAGGAATTTCCAAAACAGGGATTAGACAAGCTACTGTCGAAGAACAATTTCAAGCCGTCATAGACGAAACAACAGGCAAAGACGTGATTAGCGCTCCAGAAGTTATTGTGGCACGTGATGGGGCGCAGACGCTTGGGGAGAGGCTGGATAGCGAGAAGGCTGAGGTTAGCGCGCAATTGGCACAAAAGGCGAGCAAAGACGAACTGAACGCACTAGGTGAATTGAAGTTTTCTGGCGAATATAACACTTTATCAGATTTGCAGAACGCTTATCCGACAGGTTCGGAAGGTGTCTTTCTAGTTATTGCTGACGGCTTTGTCTACCGTTGGGATGGAAGCACATGGATTCAAACGGTCAAATTCCAAAGTGACGGAATCGCGGATAACTCGGTAACACCGGACAAGGTTTACAAAGATGCTGTATCTGTACTGAGTGAAGATTTATCCGAAGGCAATCTTATAGTTGGGAAGTATGTCATTAATGGTGGGGAGAATACTTATCAAGAAGGAATATTGCATGGCGTGACTGATTATATACCAGTGTATGCAGGTGAAACTATTAAATATTGGGCATATACTACAAGGAGTAATGATATTGGCGCTCTTTATGATGTAGACAAGGTATATACGGAACTATTAAACCCTCCTGATACAGCGCCGGGCGATGCTGAAATAATTATACCGTCAGATGGTTTTATTCGAGTTAACTTCAATAATGGTCAACTTGACCAATTTTATGTGAGACGAGTAATCGATTCGTTTGCACTAGAATGGCTAGAATTGAAGAAGAGTAATTTTTCTAATTATTCAGTTGAATTATCCGTCTTGGCACAAGAAGTGCTAGATGAAATAAATAAACCAGCAGACACTTTGGCTGATGGTGTTGTCACTTTACCTAAATTATCTCAGTCGGTTCTTGATTTTATAGCGCAACCAACGTCAGACCCATATAATCCTTTTGATGATTTAACATCAACTTTTGTTGGCGACAGTATTACGCAAGGCGTTGGAACAACATCAATCGAAAAAAGGTACTCACGGGTAATTGCTGCAACTCTATCAATGGCGACACCGCAAACACTAGGCACAAGTGGTTCAACGATTGCTAAAAGAGTCGATGAAACAATTAAATCTTTTGTGACAAGAGTGTGCGATGAAAATCAGATTACATCCGGACAAGATTTTATTTTCAATTTTGGCGGATTAAACGATTTTGCAAATGATATTCCTTTAACTAGTATGAACGAGTCATTGGAGTATTATGTGACAAATGGTTCGTGGAATGAATATGAGTTTTTTGGTTCTTTGCATCGGATTATTACGTATATCAGAGATAACCACCCATTGTCTAACTTAATCTTTATAACTCCAATACATTACGAAAAGGAAAACAACCATCCAAATCAAACGCAAGGGTTGAAGCTACTTGATTATGTTAAAGCAATACGCGAAGTGTGTGAGTATTATGGTGTACCAATCATTGATTTGTTCGCAGATTTGCCTTTAGATCCTAAAAATGCAACACACAAAGCGGTGTATACAAGAGGTGGAAATGGAGAACCGGACGGTACACATCCAAGTGATGCTGGGAACGATTTGATTGCCCGAAAGGTAATTAACTATCTTAAGTACCAATATGTTATAACTAGTTGAAGCAAACTGTGCGATAAAACGAAATATGGTAACGAAAGTAAAAGAGTGGCGCACGCGTTGCTCTTTAATTCAGGAGGGTAGCTATGCACTTAATAAAAGAATGGTGGTTTCTAATCGCCTTTACCATCGGCATATTTGGCGGACTATACAAAATGTCGCAAACACTAAATGAGACACTGTTAAAATTAAAATTCGAAATCACACGATTAAGCGAGAGTTTAACAGACTCGAAAAATGACCGCGTGAGGTTGCATTCACGTATTGACGACACGGAAAAAGAAATTGATGGGCATGAGACGCGCATTGCAGTGCTTGAGGATTGGCGAAGTGAAAGAGTTGGCAAAAGCTAGCTCTTTTTTTAATACGAAAAAACAGGAGGCTTTAACATGAATGAAATTTTAATAGCAACACCAATTATCGGAGCAGTAATTTTGGCATCTACACAAATGATTAAACAAGTGGTGAGAGATAATAAATGGTTGCCAATCGTCAATGTTTTGGTGGGTATCGGCATTGGCGTTGTTTACGCGTTAACTATCGTTAATGGCGAAGTGGCGGTTTATGCTTGGGCGGGTGCTATTAGCGGACTTGGTGCCGGTGGGTTTTACGACTTGCAAGCAAATATTAAAGGGTTAAACAACCAGCGCAAGTCTACCAATTTAATTGAGCAAGGCAAAGGCGAACAGGACGCACAAGGAGGCGAATAACATGGCTACTCACTTGATTGTATACGGTCACGGCGCTGGGGATCCTGGCGCTGTTGGCAATGGAACAAATGAGCGTGATTTCAACCGCAAAGTATTACATCCTCATATTAAAAAGTGGGCGGATAAATCAAAGCATACTTTTGCGTTTTACGACATCACAGGCAACAAAGACTTGTACAAAGACACTGCAAACGGTTGGGGCATATACGGCATGACAGCGAAGCGGTATGCCTCGATTACTGAAATCCATGAAGACGCAGCAAGTTCTAGCGCCACCGGTGGGCACGTTATCATTAATAAGGCTTTTAAGCCCGATAGCAACGACTTAGGCTTGGCTGGTATAATCAATCGAATTGTTGGTTGGTGGGGGAGCGCTAAGAGTTCTAAGGGCATTAGCTACCGCGACAATCTATTAAACCTAAACGTGTGCAAGATTAGAGGTATTAATTACCGCTTGATGGAGTTAGGCTTTATCACTAACAAGAGCGACATGGACAAGATCAAAGCAAACCTGGATGCATGCGCGCGTGGTATTATCGAGGGTATCACAGGAGAAACATTAACAGTGACAGTCACGCCACCGGCTAACTCTTTTAACATCAAAAACTATCACACTACGAAGTTCGCGATGATTAAGTTAATCAAAGACGATTACGCCTATAAAGAGGTATCATTAAAAACTAAAGTCGGTGCTATCGTCAAGAAAGGCACAGTCCTGACAGTAGTAGGCATTGAGTACAGCGGACAATATCCGCGCTTTAAGCTTAAATCAGGCTTGTATATTACTACTCGTAAAGATACAGTCGAGGAGTACAAACAACCTGTTGCAACAGGTTATCCACTACGTAAAGTAGGCGATACGGTCACGGTTAAAAAGACAGCAACAAGCTATCAGACAGGTCAAAAAATGGCTAGTTTTGTCAAAGGTAGCAAGTACAAAATTAAGCAAGTTAAAAACGTGAGTCAATCAAACTCTAAACGCGCTTACTTATTGGATAATATTGATAGTTGGGTGTTAGAGCAAGACGTACAATAAAAAAAGCCGGTCGTCCTTAATTGGATTGACCGGCTTTTTTACTTTGTTCACTCATTTAGAATTCTATTCTTTATTTTCTCATAGTCTGAGTTACCAGTTCCATATTTTGACATAAATTCATCAAATTCTAAAATCTCTACAAGAGTGGATTTATCCATAGGAGCTACTACTTCGAATTCATTGAATCCACCATTATGAAATTCAGATATATTTATGCCTTTTAAAGGCTTTATTACAATAACGAAGCCTCGAAGATTTTTTCTGGAGAAATAGTTTGAACCTATTACGTCGGGTGTATTAGTAAAGGATAACCAATTATTTGTCCATCTAATTTTATCAATCGCTAAACTATCCTCCCATTTTTGATAATACACACGGAAAATCTCTTCATAGTTTTCTCCCATGTCATCAAACGTTTCGAGTTCAGGCTTCTCTAAGCCGCCTTCATGAACTCGATAAAGTAAAGTCCCTTCTGGGATTCTTAATTCTTTTTCATTCTCATATATCAATTCCCAAAATTCATCCGTTTTATCAAGTTTTTCCCTTCCGGAGGTCCTCATTGAATGTTTCTTCCACTTTAAAATAATATCTACCGGATTCATATTATCACCTCATTATTATTATTGTTAATAAGACTATATCAAGAATTATTACGAAAATCTCGAAATGTTCTAAAATGATATATTGTTTTTCTTACGCATAACTCTTTGCCATCACACAAAACTTGCGCACAACAAGCTGGTTCCTACTATTATATTTCCCGCACACAACTAATTCCGAATCTTCCTCCACCTGGTACAAAAAATTAAGACTATGTCTCGCAATCAAACAACTAACGCCATCAACACTAAAACGGACAAGAGGGGACTCTGATAGTTTTAACACTTTAATTTTGCTAACAGTACCTTTGATTGTATGCATTGGATCACTCCTCAATATTTTTGCACTTCGATAAATTCAAACATCGTAATCTTATTTTCTTCGCTGCGTTTAAAAACAAATGCGATATCATGGCCAACGAGTGTTTTATTCTTCGGGACTCTAAAATAATCAATACCATTTTTGTACATTAATTTTAGTAAGTCGTTCTCGATGAAGCAAACTGGTGTATTGGATTTTACGTAGTGATAGTATTCGTCGGTAAATCGATTATACGACTCGCCATATTTAAATAAGAGTTTTCGGCCATCAACAACAACTCCAAATAAATCATCAGACATAAAATCACCTCTTTTTTAATTACATTATACGAACGTTCGTTCGATTCGTAAAGGCGAACAAGAGATTAAATATAAAAAAACGATCATCCATTTAGGACAATCGTAGTTTTGCAATTAAGCTTATTTAAAATTTTCTAACCAATCTTGTGTCTCTTGCAGTAACGCTTTAACACTAACGCGATAAATTTTGCAGCCATTAGATCTCATTTCTTCCCGTTCTTCTTTCGGAAAATCTGTCAAAACATACCAATCAATAATAGGGCAGTAGTCGTCTAAGAAAAAATCAGGATCTCTCACAATAAAAACATCTGTATCCATCATAAATATTTTTAATTTGAGATACTGATCAATCCAGTCGGTAGTTTCGGAATATTCCCATTTGTAAAAAAATAAATTCTTTTCATCGTTAGTTAGATCCATCGAATTAACTCCTTCATCTATAATTAGATAGAGCATATCATAAAATAGAGTAAAGCACATCCAATATTAGAGTGTTCTATATACACAGAAAACTACTTGGCCGTCGAAGCATAAAAGCATTTCGCGCGTTTATCAAACAGCGTAGAGTGCTTTCGGAATTCTAGTTTTGTTCCCGATTTAAGTCTTAATGATTTATAATTAATTTTTTTGTTATTTTATAAAACTATATAAAAGTGGGGAAATATTGGGGAATTTAACGACAACATTCAACTATATCCAAACATCAATAATATGTTATAATATAGTAGGAAACTTATTATTCATCATTCAACTATAACAAAACATGTTGAAATAGCCGTAAACAGCGGTTCTCATGTGTCTGAATAAATAAAATAATACGTCAAAACCTAAGAGGAAGAATCTTAGGTTTTTTTTTGAGCAATTCACAGCTTTCAAAAGCACGAAAAGTGGCTGGATTTGCCCATATATCGGAATCATTTCCGTTATTTTCTGAGATTTTCTAGTGTTATCTTGTTTCCATTCACAGTATAATGAAACTAAGAAAGGACCGGTGGAAAAAATGGAGCAAATTCGGATTATCCATACGAATGATCTGCATTCTCACTTAGATAAATGGCCCAAAATCCGCCGTTTTATAAAAGAGCGCCAACAACCGGCTGAGAATGAAAGTATTATAACCGTTGATTTAGGTGATTTCGCGGATCGTTGGCATCCATTAACGGAAGCAAGTGATGGAAAAGAAAATATCGTTTTAATGAACCAAGTCGACTATGATTATGTCACGATTGGTAATAATGAAGGTACTGGAAATAGTAAAGTACAACTGGACGGTTTGTATGAGGATGCTCAATTTGAGGTTCTTTTAGCAAATCTCTTTGATAAATCAACGTTGCAACGACCAAAGTGGGTAAAACCCTATGCGATCAAGACGACCCCCGAGGGAATAAAAGTGGGAATCATTGCATTGACAGCCTATTTTCCACTAACATACGAACCAAATGGCTGGGATATTCGTACTTGGCAAGAAATTCTTCCCCATTTAGTGGCGACTTTACGACCACAAGTCGACGTTTTAGTCTTACTGAGTCACCTTGGAATTGAAGAGGATCGAGTCATCGCCCAAGAATGTTCGGAACTGGATGTGATTATCGGTTCGCATACGCATCATCTTTTTCAAAAAGGAGAGCGGATGAATGGCGTGCTCGTCGCAGCTGCCGGAAAATTTGGGTTATACGTGGGAGAAGTCGTGATTCAACTGGCGCAACAAAACGGTGTCCGAACAATCACGCACAAAGAAGCGCGCACCTTTGAAACGGATCAAATGTTAAGTTTCCCCGAAGATCAAGCGGAGATTGACAGTTATGTTAAGAAAGGTCAAGCGGCGTTACGTGCATCAGTGGTCACAACAATTGAACAACCGTTACCCATCAAGCAAGCCGATGGTCCAAATCTCATCGATGAAGCACTGGAAGCGTTGAAATTCCGAGCGAAAACAGAAGTGGCACTTTTAAACACCGGGTTATTTTTACGTCCCTTACAAGCAGGGGTTGTGACGCAAGAAGACTTGCATCAACTCTTGCCGCATCCGATGCATCTCGTTCGCGTGACATTAACCGGGCAGGAGATGATCCGCTTTGTGAAAGAAATCGAAAAAAATCGCAGCTTTTTACGCCGATTTCCGATTGTGGGAATGGGATTTCGAGGCAAAATTTTTGGCGATATCGTAATGGCGGGCATTCATTATGATGAGATAAATGATACGGTATTATGGCAAGGCAAAGCACTTGAAGAAGCGCAAGAATATACTTTTGCGACGGTTGATCATTGGGTCTTTATTCCTTTTTTCCCGACTTTAGAAATTGCTGGGGAAATTGAATTCTTATTTCCTGAATTTATTCGGACGGTATTAGGGAATTATTTAAACCGGAAGAATCAAATATGCGAGTGAGATAGATCTTCTGCAGAACTACCCAAGGAATCAAAAACAAGGTATAATAAAACGTAGGTGGTGAAAAGATGAGCGGAAAACAAAAAGACTTGACTGAAGAACTAACAGCTGTTTTAGAAGAAATTATTGAAGAACCGGTTGTGAAAGAAACAAAAAAAGGGGAAGCAGTCATTGCGTTGAGTGAAACAGAAATAATGATTGGCAACCGTCAATATAAAGTCGTGACCAATTATCGAGAAGGTTTTGTTCTGGAAAAAATCGGGGAACGCTATAGTGAAGTATTAGCTCGCTATGATTATATTGTGGGTGATTGGGGCTATGAGCAATTGCGTCTACGTGGATTCTTTGAGGCGAGTAATCGTAAAGCACCTCCTGAACAGCGCATTGATGCATTAGAAGATTATTTATATGAATATTGTAATTTTGGTTGTGCGTATTTTGTGATTCAACGAGTTGGTGGAAAGCGTGAAAAGACCAATCAACGCCGCCGCAAACCAAAAGCTGTTAATAAACAAGCACATATTGAAGAAAAAAAAGAAGTCGTAAAACCAACCAAAACAAAAGTGAAACCCCAATCGAAACAAACAAAGGTAGCTGTTAGCGAAAAGAAAGAAAAAACTAAGAGTTTTACGATAAGGAAAAGAGAAGATTGATGACATATAATGGGTATTTAATTGATTTAGATGGCACGATTTACTTGGGATCAGAAATTATTCCTGCGGGTAAGCGGTTTGTTGAAAGCTTGCAAAAAAAAGATATTCCCTTTTTATTTGTAACTAACAATACCACCAAAACACCCGAAACGGTTGCGATGCGTTTGCGAGAAGAATTTTCTTTAACTGTCGAACCAACCACGATTTATACGGCGGCTTTGGCAACGGTTGATTATATGAAAGATGCCAAAAAAGGATCAAAAGTCTATGTTATTGGGGAGGCAGGCTTAATTCAATTAATTTTAAAAGCAGGGTTTATTTGGGAGGAAAAACAGCCGGATTATGTAGTAGTCGGTCTTGATTCCGAAGTGACGTATGAGAAATTAATGAAAGCCACTCTGGCAATTCGTGAAGGTGCCATGTTTATTGGGACGAATCCAGATAAAAATATCCCGACGGAAAAAGGTCTGATTCCTGGCGCAGGTTCTTTGATTGCCTTAATTGAGACCGCAACGCAGCAAAAACCTGTTTTTATCGGTAAGCCAGAAGCGATTATTATGGAAAAAGCACTCGGTCAAATCCAGTTGGAAAAGTCAGAAGTGTTAATGGTCGGAGATAATTACGAAACGGATATTCAATCGGGCATTAAAAATGGGATTGATTCGTTGTTAGTGCTATCCGGCTTTACGCCAAAAGAGGCGGTCCCACACTTACCAGAAGCGCCGACGTATATTATTGATAGTCTAGACGAATGGATGTTTTAGCATGATGAAATCAAAAGAGAAATGGTTCGAAAGAGGCGGTTTTTTAAGTTTATTTTTAACATTGATTACATTTTCGATTACCGTGACGATTAATTTTGTTCCTCTTTTTAGCTGGAGTATTCAACGCTATGACTTAGTTGGAATTTCCGGTTTAACAAAAGAAACACTGTTAGAAAACTATCGTCTGTTATTGCGCTTTTTGAATTATCCGTGGGTTAGCGAATTGAAGTTACCGGATTTTCCGATGTCAGAAGCAGGTCTAGGTCATTTTTATGATGTGAAACAATTGTTTTTATTGAATTACGGGATATTGATTGTGACGTTGTTACCAAGTCTGTTCTTTCTTTACTCCTTAGTTAAAAAGCAACGGTTATGGCGACTTGTTCGTCCCTTTCAGTGGGCGATGATTATTCCTGTAGGCTTGCTGTTTGTGATGGCGATTGGCTTTGAGACATTCTTTATAAAATTCCACGAACTGTTTTTTAGTAACGATGATTGGTTATTTAATCCAGTAACCGATCCGATTATTACGGTCTTACCGGAACAATTTTTTATGTGGTGTTTTATTTTATTCTTTGTCATTCTAGAAAGTCTCTTTGCACTGGGCTTAATCATGGGAAAAAAATCATTAAAATAAAAAAGGAGGAGTCGACAAACGATTCCTCCTTTTTTATTTTTCTTGACGATTAAATTTCAGAAGAATAACTATGCGCTAGGCGACTAGCAGCAGCGGCAGCAATCGCGCCAACAATATCATCTAAAAAGGTATGGACACGTGGGCCACCTTTTTCATTAAGCCTTTGTAAAATACCAGGTTTTACTTTATCGATGTAGCCATAATTGGTGAAGCCAATTGAACCATAAACGTTGACAATCGAAAGGGCTAGTACTTCGTCAATGCCGTAAAGACCTTCATCGCCTTCGACAATACTTTGTAACGGTTGAAGGAGTTTGTCTTCTTCGGCTAAAATATCGAGTTGAATCCCTGTTAAAATTGTATTATGGACTTCTCGCTTCGTTAACACCGCATTGACACTATCAACGCAGGTTTCTAACGTCAATTCCGGGATATATTCTTTTTGTAAAAAGATCACTAATTCCGCGATATCAACGACGGAAACGCCGCGATCCCCTAATAATTGCCGCGCTTTTGCTTCGAGTGTTTTTGTTTCGAATACCATAAAAAAACCTCCAATCAAATATTTTTTCGCCTCTATTATTTCATGGTATACTATTTCTAGCGTTCAAGCAAAGGAAAGTGATGAAAAATGTTTCCCCTCGTAGAATTTTGTCAAACGAACTTATCTCAAGGTACTCAACTCGTTTTAGAAGCGGTTGAAGCGATGGATGAGGTTGATGTGATGGTTAGTAGTTGCTTAAGTGAATGTCGATTCTGTGAACAACAGCCGTTTTGTTTATTCGAAGGTGAACGATTAGGCGCCAAAGAACCGGAAGAACTACTTGCCTTAATTGAGAAAAATATTCGTGAGTGGCATGAAGAATATAGTTAAAAAAAGAACTCTGACAATGTAGTTGTCAGAGTTCTTTTTGCCAAATATTAGTGGTCAAAGACACTCGTGCTATGCGCAGGTTGTGTCCGGTTTTTAGGATTAATATAATGCAAGGCATTATTGACGGCAGTCGGTGCTTCACCAAAACCGGTCGCAATTAGTTTGACTTTGCCTTCGTATTGGACAATGTCGCCACAAGCATAAACGCCTTCCATCGAAGTACGCATATCTGAATGAACCGCAATTCCTTGACGCGTACTATTTAAGCCCCATTCTTTTAAGTTTAATGTGGAAGAAAAGCCGTAATTGACGATGAGATAATCAATACTTAAGTCGATCGTTTCTTCTTCTTTCACTTTTTGTAAATGGATAGCATCTAAAGTGCGATCGCCTGAAATTTCGGTTAATAAATACGGTGTTAAGACATTGACAGATGATTTCTTTAAGAGTTCGACGCTGTGTTCATGCGCACGAAAATCTGGTCGACGATGGATGAGTGTCACTTCTTTGGCAATCGGCTCTAACATTAAGGCCCAATCGATTGCGGAATCGCCGCCACCGGCAATCGCCACTTTTTTTCCTGCGTATTTCATAAGGTCAGATACGTAATAGTCAATGCCGTAACCTTCGTACATTTCGGCATTTTCTAAGGCTAATTTTCGCGGTTGGAAAGACCCATTTCCTAACGCAAGAATCACAGCTCGTGAGTAGTGTACCCGCTGATTGGTCGTGATTTCGATAATGCCATCTTCTTGACGCTCGATTTTTAAGACTTCTTCTTCTAAACAGTAGCGTTGATTAAAGGTCGTAATCTGTTTTTCCAGATTTTGGACCAGTTCTCCAGCTTTAATTTTAGGGTAGCCTGGGATGTCGTAAATATATTTTTCAGGATACAAAGTTGCTAACTGCCCGCCAAGTTGTGGCAAGGTATCAATAATCTTTGTTTTAGCCTGGCGCATTCCCGCGTAAAAGGCTGCAAACATCCCTGCTGGACCAGCCCCAATAATCGTAATATCATAAATGTCCATTGTGTTCCTCCTTAAATTCGCAATCACTTTGCGATATATTATAACAAAGAAATTAAAGTGTAGCATTTTTATTGTTTTTTAGCTATGATATGAATATAAAAATAGAAGGAGGAGATTTTTTTGTCTCAATTGCCACAAATCGATTTAGCCAGTCAAAAAGGTCCAAAAGCGTTAATTAAAACCAACCGTGGAGAAATTTTAATTCAATTATTTCCAGAACAAGCACCAAGAACCGTTGAAAATTTTATTGGTCTTGCGAAAAAAGGATATTATGATGGCGTGATTTTCCACCGCGTTATTCCTGATTTCATGATTCAAGGTGGTGACCCAACAGGTACTGGTATGGGTGGCGAAAGTATTTTTGGTGAAAAATTCGAAGATGAGTTTTCAAAAGAACTCTTTAACTTACGTGGAGCATTGTCAATGGCAAATGCTGGCCCAAATACCAACGGCAGTCAATTCTTTATTGTAAACAACCAAAATGTTCCTGCGAACATGATTAGCCAAATGGCAAGTGCAGGATATCCTGAAGAAATCATTGATGTTTATAAACAAGGCGGTACACCTTGGTTAGATTTCCGTCATAGCGTTTTTGGTCATGTTGCAAAAGGCATGGATGTTGTGGATGAAATTGGTGCTGTTCAAAGAGGCCCACAAGATCGTCCTGTTCATGATGTTGTAATTGAAACTATTGAGATTATTGAAGATTAATCAAACAAAAAAGCTTAGAGCTCGCACAGTGTTGTGAGTCTCTAAGCTTTTTTACTTGTTTTAAATCAATGCTCTTACGCCAAACGAAGAAAAGCTTCTTTGATTTGTGTTAGGCCTTTTTTGAGTAGACGATTCGAACAAGCGACATTCATCCGCACATGTTGTTTCCCGTTAGAGCCAAATGTCGCTCCTTTATTTAAAACAACCCCTGCTTCATAAATGAGTTGATGGTGTAATTCTTTATCCGTTAGTCCATAAGCAGAAAAATCTAACCAAATCAGATAGGTTCCTTCAGGTTGCATCACTGTTACTTTTGGCAAAGATTCACTAAAAAAAGTACAGGTTTCTTCGACATTCATTTTTAGATAGACTAATAATTCTTCTAACCAAGCCTCTGCGTGATCATAAGCGGCTTGCGTGGCGATGATGCCAAACGTATTCACTTCATCTTGCCGTGTGGCTTGTTGTAGCGACTTGATTTTTTCTCTAAGTTCCCGGTTTTTGACAAAAATCATGGCCAGTTTTATCCCAGCCAGATTAAAGGTTTTCGTAGCTGAAGTCAGAATCACTGAAAATTCAGCGAAACTTTTATCGACGGTTTGAAAAGAAGTGAAAAGATTGGGTCAAGAATAAGATCTTGGTGGATTTCGTCACTGATCACTAGCACGTGATGCTTTTGACAAAGAAGCCCCACTTGTTTCAATTCCTCATTTGACCAAACACGTCCACCAGGGTTTTGGGGATTACACAGAATGAATAGTTTAATCTGATGTTCGATAATCAGGGCTTCCATCTCATGAAAATCCATCTGAAACTTCCCCTCACGCTTCAATAAAGAAGAACGGACTAATTTTCGATGATTGCTTTCAACCACTTCGGCAAAAGGTGGATAGACCGGATCATGAATTAAAATCGTGTCCCCAGGTCTTGTCAATGCCTCGATACACATTACCAAACTAGGAACGACACCTGAACTAAATAAAATCGCTTCTTTTTGGATTTCATACTCGTGTCTGCGTTTTTGCCAAGAGATAATAGCCTCGTATAAAGAATCGGGTAACAAATGGTACCCATATATTCCTGTAGCCACGTATTCACTGAGCGCTTGTTGAATCGCAGGTGCCACTTGAAAATCCATATCGGCTACCCAAAAAGCAGATAAGTCTCTTACCTGATAATCTTTTTCGAGTGTATCCCACTTGATACTATTAGTCTGTAAGCGGTTATGTAATTGATCGAATCGTGCCATCTTCTTCCTCCTCGAAAATATTTCCTTCATTTTCATCTCACTTACTAGTATAATCAAAAATACAGGAATGAAAAGAGGGATAAAAATGGACTGTAAAATTGGAGATATCGTTGATGGGCATGTCACTGGCATTCAACCTTATGGCGCGTTTGTCTCATTAGATGAAGAGACGCAAGGGTTGATTCATGTATCTGAGATTCAATCGGGTTATACAAAAAATATACAAGATGTGCTAAAAATTGGCGAAAAAGTTCAAGTGCAAATTATTGATATTGATGAATATAGTCAAAAAATTAGCCTTTCTAGGAGAACGCTTGAAGGACAATTTATTCAGACAGGTATTCGCAAAAAAAGATATTTTACAAACAAGTATAAGAAGATTGGCTTTACAACAATCAAGGAAGCGTTACCGTGCTGGGTCAAGGAAGCAATGGATGCGTTGCTTGAAAATAAATCCAGAAAAATACAGTAGCATGATGAAAAAAATATGATATGATGGAGCAGTTAGATTAAAACACGAGGTGATAATGTTGAATACAAAAAGAGTTGCTGGGACGGTTATTTTACATTTGGAAGACGGAACAAAACGGTTTTTACTTCACAACTTAGGAAATGAGAAAAAATTTCTATCAGTTGAATTATCTAATGAGCGAACAGGCTTAGCTTGTGTCTTGCAATTATTGAAAGAAAAAGCTCACCTTGATGTTTCAACACTTCAATTAGTCGAACTAACGAGTGGAGTGGAGAACGATCAAAAAATTCCCTTATTTGTTTTTGAAATGTCCGCTAATGATCATTCACAGCAATTACCTGAAGCTGTTTATTGGGAAAATGCGAAGCAGTTTAGCGAAACGATTCAAGCATTTAAAATTGACGGCATGCCTTTTTTTTAAAAAAGTAGGAGTGGCACGATGAAAAAGCGGGTTGTTTATGTTGATTGATCTTAATAGTTGCAATTGAAACAAATAGCTTTAAATCACATTTGAAAACGAAGTCCATAAACTAGTAGCTTAGTAGGCTATATGTTGTGTATTCATCTGAATGATACTTTAGTAAAAAAAGTGAAAAAAGAAGTTGACAGATAGTGGTATGATTTGTTAAGATGTTCTAGTCGCTGTTTCACAACTAACTTGATTGTTTTATTAAGTGAATGAGGTTGTTGAAAATAGTTTTAAAAAATAGTTGACACTGAATAGTTAATCTGATATGATATAAAAGTTGCTAACGCG
>NZ_JXKD01000008.1 GCF_001885765.1 Enterococcus aquimarinus
TTAAAAGAGACTTTTGGGTCAGCCTCTTTTTGCTATTATTTATCTCCCTGCTACGGCAAACATTTCATCGATTAATGCAAGGACCTGACGGACTTCGGCATTTTTGACGATTGGTTCTTTGCCTTCACGAATCACTTCATAAAGGTTTTCGTAGAATGGCACAAAATCAGCGTGTCCTTCTGGTAATGGAATACTTTCCATCGCTTCTTCTGAAGGAGGTGCCATGGTTTTTGTCAGACCAACACCGGCTTGGATTGCTTTTGGTGCGCTGACGTTCTCAGCATTTGTGGCACGAATCATTTCACCTTGACAATCCCAATCGTCAATTTTAGCGGTTCCTTCCATTCCTTTGACATACCAACGAGGAAGTTTTGTGTAATTGCTTGTTCCAACTTCGACAATGGCACGCACACCATTTTCAAACGTAATATACGTGAAGAAACCATCATCAACTGGATCACCTAAAACGTAACTAAAGTCTACATTGAATGATTGAATCGGACTGTCAACTAACCATAGTAATTGATCGAGTAAGTGAACGCCCCAATCAAGCAGCATTCCGCCGCCATGTTCTTTTAGATGGCGCCAGTCGCCTGGAATGCCGTTCGCGCCTTGAACGCGTGATTCAATTTGGAAAATATCGCCAATTGGTTTTGCTTGATACATCTCACGAACCATGAGGAAATCAGGATCCCAACGACGGTTTTGGTGCACCATGAAGGTCTTTCCTGTCTCTTTTGCAACTGCGAGGATTTCATCTAATTCTTGGACTTTCATCGTGACTGGTTTTTCACAAACGACGTGCTTGCCTGCTCGTAAAGCGGCAATCGCTAAGTCTTTATGGGAATCATTTGGTGTCGCGATTAACACCACTTCAACTTTTTCATCCGCTAAAACAGCTTCAAAGCTTTCGTATGTTTCTAAACCCGCTTCTTTGGCCGCTTCGATACGCTCTGGAAGAACGTCATAAGCACCTGTTACGGTTAATTTATCATTTTGTGCAGGGATGATTGTATTGCCATGGTATGAACCCATGCCACCGTACCCCACAATTACTACGTTAATTTTTGTCATGTGAAAAACTCCTTCTGTCATTTACCCAAAAAATAGACTTTGACAATCGTCACAGTCTTTTTTTGGAGGGGATTTGTCTTTTGATTAAGGTTAGGCGTGGCCTGTTCTTGCGGCAACTTCAGTAAAATGAGTCAATCGAAAAACCACGATTGCTTCATTTTCCTTCCAGTTGCTTAGAGCAAATCGGCCTTGCTAACACCTTTTATTGACGGGTTAGGCGTGGCCTGCTCTTGCGGCAACTTCAGTAAAATGAGTCAATCGAAAAACCACGATTGCTTCATTTTCCTTCCAGTTGCTTAGAGCAAATCGGCCTTGCTAACACCTTTTATTGACGGGTTAGGCGTGGCCTGCTCTTGCGGCAACTTCAGTAAAATGAGTCAATCGAAAAACCACGATTGCTTCATTTTCCTTCCAGTTGCTTAGAGCAAATCGGCCTTGCTAACACCTTTTATGCCCACCACATGTCGCTTGGTTGGTCTTTAATCATGATGCTTTGTAAGTTTGTAACGGCGCGGGTTAATCCTTCGTCAACGGACATGATTGGATCTTCATGTTCGATACTTAAGACGTAATCGTAACCGTATAGGCGTAGAGCTGAGATGATATCTGACCATTCTTTTACGTCATGGCCACAACCGACAGAGCGGAAAGTCCAAGCGCGTGTTTGAACGTTGCCGTATGGTTGCATGTCTGTTAAGCCGTACATATTGATATTATCTTGATCGAGATACGTGTCTTTGGCATGGAAATGGTGAATGGCATTTTCTTTGCCAAGGATTTTAATGGCCGCAACAGGATCAATTCCTTGCCACCACAAGTGACTTGGGTCTAAGTTACAACCGATTGCTTTTCCTGCGCCTTCGCGTAGTTTTAGCATCGTATAAGGTGTATGTGCTAAGAAACCACCATGAAGCTCGATTCCGATTTTGACACCGGCTGCTTCAGCGTCTGTGTTGATTCCTTTCCAATAAGGGATGAGTTTTTGGTCCCATTGATAATTGTAGTTGTCTTCATACTCCGTTGGCCACGGTAACACTGGCCAGTTGACTTGTGTATCTGTTGCATTGCCGCCTGCGATTCCGGAAAATCCGTTGACAACCGGAACGTTCATTAAGCTTGCCAATTTGATGGTTTTGCGTAAGAGTTCATCCGCTTCTTGAGCGACGCTTGCGATTGGTGAAATTGGATTGTTGTGACAACTTAAGGCAGAAATCTCAAGTCCTTTGTCAGCTAATTTCGCTAAATATTCTTTGCGTGCTGCGCTACTTGCTAAGAGTGATTCAATGTCTAAGTGCGCATTGCCAGGATAACCTCCTGTGCCGATTTCGACTGTCTGCAAGCCTTTTTTGGCAACAGCATCAATCATTTCTTCAAAACTTAATTGGTTAAATAATGGCGTAAATACACCTAATTTCATCGATTATACATCCTCTCTTGCTTGATAGTGTCCGTATGTCGGATACGTATTTTCAGTTGGTGCACACCAACGAATCGCATTTTTAATGACTTTTTGAACTTGTTCGTTGTAATAACTTGGGTACGTCTCATGTCCTGGTTGGAAGTAAAAGACTTTTCCGTTGCCCCGACGATACGTACAACCACTACGGAAGACTTCTCCCCCTGGGAACCATGTCACGAAAACAAGTTCGTCTGGTGCGGGGATATCAAAGTGTTCGCCATACATTTCTTCTTGTTCGAGTTCGATCATTTCACCGACCCCTTCCACAATTGGATGGCTTGGATTGACGTTCCAAATGCGACAATGTTTGCCGTCTTCACGCCATTTTAAGTCACAACTTGTCCCCATTAATTTTTTGAAAATTTTAGAAAAATGACCTGAGTGAAGCACGATTAACCCCATGCCTTCTAGAACGCGTTGGTGAACGCGGTTGACAATTTCGTCTTGAACTTCATCGTGAGCAACATGTCCCCACCAAAGTAAGACGTCGGTTTCGGCTAAGACTTCTTCGGTTAACCCGTGTTCTTCTTCATCTAAAGTTGCGGTACGAACGGTAAATTCTTCCCCGATAAAGTTCGCTAATTGACCATGAATGCCTTCTGGATACATTTTTTGAACTTCTTCGTCTGTTTTTTCGTGACGGTATTCGTTCCATACAGTAACTTGAATCATCTCAACGACACTCCTCTATGATTTTATGTAGTGCTTGATAATTTGCACGCATCGCTTCCATTGGTGTCAGTGCTTGGAACGCTTCTTGTTCCACGATTAGCCAAGGAAGTTCGAAGGTTTTGGCTTTTTGTACGTACTCGACAATTGGCAAGATACCCTTGCCTATTTCGGTACTTTCTTTTGGTTCAGCTTGCATTTCTTTGATATGGAGCAGTCCGACTGCGGCTTTTTGCGCCTCCAACCAAGCATCCACGTTTTGTTCGGCGTATTGTAGCCAGTAAACGTCGACTTCCAGTTTTAATCCCGGTAAAGCTGTTGCTAAGTAAGCTACCGCATCAAAGTCCGAAATACTCGTAAACTCATGGTCATGGTTATGGTAATACACTGTGAATCCTTCTGCTTGTAACGTTGGAAGGAGTGTCTTTAATGTCGCGGCAAAGTCTTCCCATCCTTTTTTATCAGGAAACGTCGCATAGGGAATGACAATGCGCGTATTGCCGATTGCTTTTTCAAAGGCAACCGTTGCGTCAAAATCGTCCACTAATTTTTCGTATGGCACATGTGAAGCAGCCACCGCTAAGTCTAATTCATTTAATAAATCACGCACTTCTGTTGCGCTAAGGCCATGATAGCCGGCGAATTCGACGCCGGCATATCCTGCCTTTTTGACTTCTCGCAACGTATTTCGAAAATCTTTTTCACAGTCTTCTTTGATACTCCAAAGTTGTAAGGCAATCTTAGGCTCCATGTTTTTCGCTCCTTTAAAAGAATACTGGTGCATTGGTTTTAGAAGATTCGTAAATCGCTTCTAAAATTTCAGTTACAACTAACGCTTGTTCTGGTTTTACGACTGGTTCGGTGTCATTGATGATGGCATCGACCCATGATTGCGCTTCTAAGACTTCTTTACTGATTCCACTACCGTCGTAGAAAGCGACGCCGCCTGTTTCTAATTCAATTTTCTTCTCATATAATAAGCCACGGTCTTCGCCATTGATGGTTAATCCGTCATTCATATCTGCGCCGCCTTTTGTTCCAAATAGCGTCGTTTTCGATTCTTTCACATCTAAGCTGTTTAATGCCCAACTTGCTTCTAAATAAATGGTTGCGCCATTTTCCATCACCACAAAACCAAAGGCAGAATCTTCCACCGTGAATTCAGCTGGATCCCAAGGTCCCCAAGCATTTGCTGCATTTTCCGTTTTCGCTAATTCATGATACGTTTTGCCAACTACGTATTTTGGTTTGTAGTTGTCCATCATCCATAAAGTTAAGTCTAATGCGTGTGTACCGATATCAATTAACGGGCCGCCACCTTGCGCTTCTTCATCTAAGAATACACCCCAAGTTGGGACTGCACGACGACGAATTGCATGTGCTTTAGCTGAATAGATTTCGCCTAATTCGCCGGCAGCACAAACTTCTTGTAAGTAACGAGATTCTGTTGCAAAACGGTTTTGGTAACCGATTGTTAATTTTTTGCCTGTGCGTTTTGCGACTTCAATCATTTCACGCGCTTCTGCAGTGGTTTTTGCCATTGGTTTTTCACACATTACGTGGTTCCCTGCTTCTAAAGCGGCAATTGAAATTTCTGCATGTGAGACATTCGGTGTACAAACATGAACGACATCTAAGTCCATCGCTGCTAACATTTCTTTATAATCGCTAAATACTTGGCTATCTGCTGTACCGTATTGTTCTTGTGCTTCTTCAGCTCGCTCTACCACGATGTCACAAAAAGCCACCATTTCAACTTCTTTTACTTGTGCCAATGACGGCAAATGTTTACCACGGGCGATTCCGCCACATCCGATGATTCCAACTTTTAATACTGTCATGTGTTATTTCCTCCTGAAAGCCTTTTTATTTGATACTCTTATTATAAGCAAAGGCTTACAATCTTTCTTCCCACCTTTCATCCATAAAATTCCTGGATATTGCCTTTTGGAGTCTTTTTCATTTTTATAGTCAATAAAATAACGAATAAAACCCAACGAAAATGAATGACACCATTTTCGTTGGGTTTCGCCGATTTTCAGGATCCGACACTACTTTTATTTGACATAAATACCTATGGACGGTCGAATCCGTTTCCTTTCAGAAATACTCTGTTTTAACATAATGCTAAGAATCTATTGCTCAAATGAACCTTTATTCCGATACATTTCCATCTGGCGCTTGCCCGTCATGCGCTAACCATTGACACTCTGTTATTTCCATCTCTGTAAATACTGCTTTAAAGGATGAATCTTCTGGACTACAAGCATAAATACCAAATTGAATTAAACGATTCCCTTTCCACATGTGGAATATGCGCATCTGACTATAATGAATGCATCAATAGATGATTCTATACAATAATCATCCGCTCTTCGACTAAATCGATACCACATTGAATTAATCGATGCATCAATAACTGTAGTAGCCCAATCAGAATAACCATTATTTGTCACAACACTTCCTAAATGTTGAAAATCTTCATTTTCATATTCAACTGAACCTTTAAACCAATTTTCACTATCTAAATACATCACGACTCCACATTGGTCAAAACGATGATTGCTTTCAAATTCCGTTTTTACGATAAAAGAAAAATATTTTTCTTCCGTATTCATTTGCAAAACAGGCGCATTGTCATTCTGAAAGTTATAATAGGTTCTTTGCCATAAATCAGTGTGAGGTTCTGTCATCATTTCGATTTTATTCTCAGTAATAATATAGTTTTTAGGTTCTCTTAGCCATTTTAAATCGCTCACATCAAACTTCATTCTTCTTCTCCTTTTTTGAATTTAACAGTGTTCGTAACGGAACACCGTTAATAAAAAACGTCCTCATGTATTTCCATGAATTATTGAAGTTAACATACAATTAACAAAGCATGGATTGACGATGAGGTAACTAGAGAATAACATAAAACTATCCAAGGAACACACACTACTTATACGGAAATATCAACTGAGCTTGTCAATGAGACTCAATGGCATGGTGATAATCGGACTGTCTAATTGGTTTAATCCAACATCATTTCTCCAAATCTGCTAGTCCCAGATACCGTAGCCTAGCTCATTATTGATCACAGATTAGATAGATTGAATAACGCCTCTCATCCGAAAGCTGGCTATCATCTACTTGAAATATACGAATCAAATAGAAAAAAATAAGCTATTCGAAATGGGTTCATTTAAGAATAAAGTTTAAACTTATGAAGTAAAGAAGTTTCGCTAGTTAATACTGTTTTAACTAATAGGTAACCTAAAGCAGCTCCCATTGTATTTACGACAATATCGGCAACATCCGCACCACGCCAACCACCTAAAAAGTAGTTGGTTAAAAATTGGAAACATTCAATTCCGAGGCTAACGAAGAAACTTAAGAGAACTGCTCTAACGAAAGTAGCATTTTTTTTAAATAAGAAATAATAAACAGATAATGGAAGCAACATCAGCAGATTGGGTAAAGCAGAAAAATCAAGAACAGGATCAAAATTAATCAGACTCAACCAAGGCGTTTGATTAGCATATATCCCCGTTTGGATTTGAAAAGGAAAAAAAGTCAAATATAGAACCGAAAAACAGTAAAAGACAAAAGAGTAAATCGTGATTTTTTGATACATTGTAAATGATTTATTTCTCGTCATTCTCATGATATAGAGTCCCGTTAAAAGAAAAAACGGAATTAGAATAAAGCCGGACACAGTTAATTGCATGTTTACTACCTCTTTTCATCGTTAAGATAAAAAGAGTATACGCTATTTTTTGATCTTATCAATCAGCCTGTAGAAGTAGGTCATACTACATCCTCCCATTCTTTTACATGCAAACTACAAAAAAACACTCTTGCTAAAACCAATTTTAAGCTCCATCATTTTATCTCAATTCATTTGTATGTTACGATTTAAGTAACAAAAGCTGAGTCATAGATAAGGTGGTGATAGAATGAAGAACCTTTTAGTACTCTCAATTTTAGGGATGGGGTTAACTGGGGCAATCCTAATTTTCTCAGTTGCTTTATTATTCAACCCGCCAATCGGGAATGGATTGAAGATTGTTACTGCTGCTTCACTAACAGCTTTCGTTCTCTTCACTATTTATGCTCTAGTCCTTCGCCGACGATTAAATCATTAAGAAAAATCTACTGCACAAGGAAAATAGGCACTTTGGTACATAATAAAAATAGTGTTGTTTTACTATGTACACTTAAAAAAGTTGCTCCTTCGTAATAAACAGGGAGCAACTTTTTTAAGCTGTATCATTGTGATGGCGATGGAAAAATAGCCTCTTACAGCAGACAGTTTTCCGTCTTCATTCTATAGGGTTTACTTGAATAATCGCACTAGCTTACTTGTGAGGCTTCTTCTCCAGTTATTCACTTACGAAATCACCATCATTCTGTCTCTCTGGACTTTGCCAAGTACCGTCTCCGTGTCCTAGTATTGTTCTTATAGCCGGAATAAACGTCGTCACGATCGTGAGTGCGTTCATCATCCAAAATAGTAACATGTAAAATGGCGAAAAGAGAAAATATTTAAGTTTCTTACCGTGATTATCGATGATCATACTAATGCCTAGTTGCAGGACTCCAGCAATCATTTCAAAGCTAACGAAAATCGCGTTCATTGTCAGCATCCGATAAACTCGTTCCATATCTCCCTCCATCAAAGAATGGAGTAGTAGTACAATAAATAAAAAAGAAGCGAGCCAAAAGACAAATGACCACATGATACTTAACGTCTGGTCAATAAACATGACTGTCCGTCCAATATGTTTGAAGGGATTTTGCACGATTAATTTAACATTCGTCAGCCAAACTTCTGTCCCTCCTTTAGCCCAACGTCTGCGTTGTCGATAAAGCATCCTCAAGCTTTCCGGTACCTCCATATAAAATAAAATATCCGGGGCAAACACCGCTAACCAATCTTTACATTGATGATCCCAAGCGATACTGATATCTTCTGTTGCACGATCTTGACGAAATAGGCCCACGTCGATGAGTGCTGCTTTGCGGTACATTGTATTGGCACCGCTATAGGCGTAGAGACTTCCTAAAACACCGGCTTGCGTTCTTTTAATGATCCCAACAATACTTGAAAATTCAACGGTTTGGGACTTCCCTAATATGGTTGTGCGATTTTTCACATCCATATTCGCAGTCACTGCTGCGATATTAAATGATTCTTGTTTGATAAAATAATTGATATATTTCCACAGTGCATCCGGTTCGGGTACCGTGTCAGCATCATTACTTAGAATAAACTCTCCTTTAGCAAACGCAACACCTACATTGAAAGCATGTGCTTTTCCTTTATTCTCTTCAATTCGAATCACTCGCAACTTTTCATATTTTCTCATTAACGTCTTGAGTATCTCCGGTGTTTTGTCAGTAGAGCCATCATCGAGTACTAATACTTCATAATTAGAGTAGTTCATTTCGGTCATTAAATAGTTAATCGTATGATTAATAGTAATCTCTTCATTATGTGCAGGAACCATAATCGTAATCATTGGTTCAATTTCAGTGGGAATGTCAATCCACTCCGTTTGTTTATGTTTGAATAAATATTTATAGTAAAGAACGCCAATAAACCAAGATAAACTCCCTATAATTGGATAGGTCATCAGTATTAACAATAAAAGCTTTAAGATAACATCAATAAGGGATTCGCCTGAATGAATAAAAAGAAACATCTTACTCTCCTCTTTTATTAAAAATTTCAGTAATGTCATTATTCGCTATATTTTTTTCAGCTGAAACAATATAGAATTGAACATTTTTTCGAAAGTCTTTTTTTCCAAAACGGTGATCATAATATTGTTCTAATGCTTCATTATTTTTTTCAATTCTATTTTTATTAATCACTATTTTTTTCTTTAGAACATTTTTATATCTATGATTATTCCAAATCGTTAGCAGTAAAAACGAAATCGTTATCACTAAAATGACGATCGTAAAAAATAGCAAGAAAAATTTCAGTGTCTTCTCATAGAAAATACCGGGGATAAGCAACCAACAAAAAGTTGAAACAACAATCGTCCATCCAACGATCGTTAAGATACCTTGGCGTACTTTTAACATCACACTCCCACGATTAAAAAACTTATCAGAAACTAGAATCTCATCCATCTTTTTTCTAGAAACTTTTTGTTTCATCATAAACAGCTCCTTTATCTGTATTACCATCTAAAGTATCAATTTATTTTTTTATTTTCACACTAGTGGTACAGCGATATTTCACTAATTCCCTCATTTATGAATCTCTATACGAAAAAAAGTCCTTTAGACTGAATCTAGGATAACTTATCCAAGACCAATAAAAAGAACATCCAAATGGAGAAGCAAAAACAGCTTCTCATCAATCATTTTCTTCGATCCATCATCATGACTACGCAACAGAAACAAAGTAACTTTTTTGATCATCTCTCCAATGAAATCACTCTCTTAGGGCTAAAAAGAGCGTTTCACTGTCTCAGGTTCGAAGATATTTTGCTTCAGAACATTCTTTAAAATAGCATCGATGCACCACGAGTGATTATTTCTATTTTGAGTAAACAATTGCTTTTTTCAATAAAATAGTATAATAACCTCCATAAAAATTTTCAAGTATTTTTGTTGTGGATCCCGATTAATCGCAAGCCCCAAAATAGACTACTCGATCATTATTGATTCTTTCACTATTCTCCCCATTGCTTCCCGTAATAATAACCTCACAAAATCGCCTCAAAGGCATTGCGAAAAGACTTGAATAGTAGCAAAAAAAATCACACGATTAAGAAAGGTCGTCTCTCTTAATCGTGTGATTTTGATTCAATTAACCTTGTCTTGCAAGATCAGTAATATATTCAAAGAATGCCTCGCGATCAACGTCGTGGACTAGATTAACCGGTCGACCAGTTTCGTCTGGATACGTTTGGCCTTGGCTGACGCCGTGCGCGTGAACTTTAGAACGTACGACTTCTTTTTGAATCAAGGATTCCTCGCCAAAAGCAACGGCAGTTAAAACGTCCCATAAGAAGTACGTCGAATTGGTTTGGAAATGAACGAGTGGGGGAACGATTGCATACGCTTGTCCTAAGAAATCGATGCCTTCATCTTTTCTTTTTGACGCCCACATTTGACGAATATCATTGGTTAAGGGCACTTTATTCGTGCTCTCAAGTGCGACTAAATCAATTTCAATCGTTGATTCCCAGACACGTGCCACCGCTTCTGGATCCCAAAAGGCATTCCACTCTGCTGTTCCGTCATGTTCAGGTTCTTCAACGTTGCCTTTTTCAAGGAACGTGCCACCCATCCAATAGAGTTTATTGATTTTTTCTTCGATCGTTGGATCCACGTCTAATGCCCGTGCTAAATCGGTTAATGGACCGACAAAGACTAAATCAATTTTTTCGGTTTGTGCTTTTAATGTTTCAACTAAGTGGAGATGGGCCGGTAAATATGACACAACAGTCTCCACTTTGCCACTTTCATTTAAAATTGGTAATGCATCGACTGTGAAGGCATGCATGCGCCAATCTTTGGGAAAGGGATTTTGGGGTCTAGAATTTGAAGCGGAAACCGTAATTTTTTGACCGTGTCCAAATTTATCAATAATTTTTTGACTTGCTAAAACAGCAGGCTCTAAATAACAATCGGCTGGAATCACGCCAACAGCGACGATTTCGACTTCTTTCATTTGGAGCATTAAAAATAATGTGACTAAGTCATCGACTCCGCCATCGTGATTTAAGTAAACTTTACGCATGGGTGTTCTCCTTACTTCACTGTATTTTCGACGGTGATTTCACCATCAATGATTGCTTGACGCGCTGTTTCAACGGCTGCTTGGACTTCTTCTGAAAGCTGACCTTTGGTAATTCCCACACCATTCGCTTCTAAACCATAGACAATGTGCTCGCCACCTGGGAACGTTCCTTCATTCGCTTTATTCGCTAAGTCTTTGACTGTTTGACCAACTTGTTTCAAAGTAGACGTTAAGGTGAAGTTTTCTTCTTTGCCGTCTTTTTTGTAATAGCCATCTTCCGTTTGATCACGGTCAACGCCAATTACCCAAACTTTTTTGTCTTGTGATTCATTGATTGATTTTGCTTCTTGGAACAAGCCATTTCCTGTTGCACCCGCTGCTGCATAGATGATATCGATACCTGATGCATACATTGCTTGTGCGATGGCCCGTCCTTTATCTGGTGCATCAAAAGCGCCCGCATATTGAGAAACAACGGTAATTTCTTTGTTTAATGCTTTCGCACCATCCGCGACTCCTTGACGAAATCCTGCGTCAAATTCTTCTACGACAGCTACTTGCACGCCGCCTAAGAAGCCGATTTGATTCGTTGTTGTCGTGTATGCTGCAGAGAGTCCAGCTAGATAAGCTGCTTCATTTGATTGGAAAGTCGCTGATACCACATTATCGATATTCTCAATAACTTCATCCACCATGACAAAATGGATATCTGGATTGGCTTTAGCTTGTTCTTCAACTGCTGAGACAAGTTTGTACCCAATACCAAAAATTGTTTCAAAACCTGCATTTAACGCTTGATCAATGTTCGGAATATAATCCGATTCATTCGAAGATTGGAAATATTGATAGCCGGCATTGCCTTGTTCAAGCGCGTGCTCTGCTCCCCACTCAACCATTCCTTCCCAAGCCGATTGATTGAATGAACGATCATCGACACCGTTCGTATCGGTAATTAAGGCTGCCGTTTTAACAGCGCTGTTGCCTTCTGATTGGGTGTTCGATTCAGTTGATGCGCCGGCACTACCACATGCGGCTAATAACAGCGTACTTGCTGTGAATAATAAACTCATTTTGCTAAATTTCATGAATGATTTTCCTCCTAGAATCGTTAATTGTCTTTAATTCAGAACTAAAAACAAATTATTTTTCTTTTTTATCATTTAAATCCACTGAAAACCGTACAATAAAAATGACTACTTGATGAATTATACTGATTCACAAACATTTGTAAAGTTATTTCAGTTAATTCTTATATTTTTCATGAAATTTTCATCTAAAAATAAGCTAAAACCGAACATTAAATCAACGGAAGGG
Organism: Enterococcus aquimarinus; assembly: GCF_001885765.1. Taxonomy (GTDB): domain Bacteria; phylum Bacillota; class Bacilli; order Lactobacillales; family Enterococcaceae; genus Enterococcus_I; species Enterococcus_I aquimarinus. The sequence continues at coordinate 12,261 of NZ_JXKD01000008.1, forward strand.
GTTTATTGTCGTTTTATCTGCGATTAAGTCAAAAAAAGAACAGTGTGGATTACACACTGTTCTTACTTGTTATTCGTGGTTGTATAACTTTTAGTGTTGATGACTGATTTCAGTATCTTTCTTCAACACTTTATTTAGGATAGTTTATTTTTAGCGATGATGGGCTCATCACTAAACTATTTTCTTTTATCATTTCTTTCATTTTTTACAAAATATGCAACAAAATGAGATTAGGCACTAGCGAACCGGAGAAAAACGCCTTGTGTCGGCTGCGTCAAAAGACGAAATGTGAATTACTCTAGGTTCGTGCTTCAGCACTTACCTAGAGTTTGAAGCTTTCGAGCTGAACGTCACGCAGAGGCCTGATACTGTATCCGTAACTCGCTTTGCTCGAACGGCTTCAGCAACTCTAGGCTCGAAGCGGTCTCGTAGCCCTCACACAAGGCGATTTTTCATAGGGTAGCGTGAGATTCCAACAACACCATTTGGTGAAGAGCCTATTTCGTTTATCACCCTCAACTATTTTTGGTTTAAGATTGGCAATTAGTTTTTACGGTGTTTCATCAAATCAATCGCCACGGCTACAGCAATGATAATTCCTTTGATGACTTGTTGCCACATTGGACTAACGGCGATGAACTGCAGTCCGTATTGAATGACGGTGAAGATTAAGACCCCACTGACAATCCCACTGACTTTCCCAACGCCCCCACTTAAGGACACGCCCCCTACCACACAGGCGGCGATGGCATCCAGTTCATAAGAGTTCCCGTAGTTATTGGTGGCACCTGCTGTCCGAGCGGCTTCTAAAACCCCTGCAATTCCATATAGGACGGCAGCTAAAATGAAGATGCCCATCGTTGTTTTGAAAACATTCACGCCTGAAACAACAGCTGCTTCACGATTTCCGCCGATCGCATAGACATTTTTACCAAAAACGGTTTTATTTAAAATAAACCAGACGAGTAAAATGAAGAGAATGGCAATTGGGACTAGAATTGAAATACCTGGGAAATCCCCAATTTGTAGTAATTTCTTTTGTCCGAGGATCACAAAGTCTTTACGAATCCCACCGATTGGTTGCGATTTGTTCGGTTCCATATCAAAGTATAGGGAAGTCACGCCGTAAACAATAACGGAAACGGCTAAGGTCGCAATAAATGGATGCATGCCAAACTTCGCGACAAGGAACCCATTTAGTAGTCCAAAAATCGCAGTGGCAATCACCGCAATAATAATCGGTAAAATAACCGGTAACATTGGTAAATCCGGGAAAAAGCGATTCGCGTAGTCGGGATTTTGTAACATCGACGTTGAAACAACGGCCGCTAGTCCGACCATCCGTCCCGCTGAAAGGTCTGTTCCGGCAATTAATAACGTAAAACAAATCCCTAAGGCTACAATCATTTTGGTGGAAGACATGGTTAAAATATCGAGCAGCACGTTTAACTGCATAAAACGTGGTTCAATGACCATAATGACAACGACTAACAGCAATAAAGATAAAATAATCGCATTATTTAATAAAAAGGTCTTCGCTGTTTCTTGTGAAATTTCGACTTCCCCATCGCGATACTTTCTGGCAAACATTTGATTACTACCAAAGTACAGCGCACCCGCACCGACCATTCCTACATAAATGGCTAATTCATAAAAAACATTTGGGTTTAAGGTGTACCATAAGACCACGGATAATGCTAAAATGACGGCCCCGACAATCGCAAAGAATAAGCCGAACTGTTTTCGAGGCAAAATTTTGACTTGTGTTTCCATATTATAACCCCTCACTTTCTTCCAATAAATCAGGTTCTTTTTCGGCAAAACGGGTTGCGTAATCCATAATTTGGACCGAATCGGCTTCGCTTGCTTCGAGAATCCCTGTCACGCGTCCTTCTGCCATGACCATCACTCGATCAGACATTCCGAGTAGTTCTGGCATTTCTGAAGAAATCATAATAATCGATTTCCCCGCTTCGACTAACTTATGCATAATCGTATAAATTTCAAATTTCGCCCCAACATCAATGCCGCGCGTCGGCTCATCTAAAATTAAAATATCAGGATCCGTTAATAACCAACGAGCGAGCAACACTTTTTGCTGGTTCCCCCCTGAGAGATTTCGAATCAGTTCCTCCATATTTGGCGTTTTTGTTCGCAACTCGCGATTGGCTTTTTCCGCTGCTTCTAAGCGTTCATGATTATTTAAGACACCCGCATGGGCATAGGATTTTTGATTCACAATGACCGTATTATCTAAAATCGATAAGACGCCAAAAATCCCCGTTGCACGCCGTTCTTCTGTTAATAGAGCAATCCGATTTTGAATGGCATCTTTTGGATGACGAATTTTAAGTTCTTTGCCGTCTTTTTCAAGGCTGCCTGAATGAATGCCACGGAGACCAAAAATCGCTTCGACCAGTTCCGTTCGTTGCGCGCCAACGAGTCCGCCAATTCCTAAGATTTCGCCTTTTCGAAGTTCAAAGTTGACCTTTTTAAAGGATTTTGGATCGTTTGCGGTTAATTCGTGACACTTCAACACCACTTCCGTTGATGGAGTATAGTGTTTTTCAGGGAAGCGTTGCGTCATGTCGCGTCCGACCATCTTTTTAATGATTAAATCGGTGGTTAATTCTTTGGCGGGCCAAGTCCCTACGTACTGGCCATCGCGCATAATGGTGACATCATCGGAAATTTTTAGAATCTCTTCCATTTTGTGCGAAATATAAATAATTGCGACGCCACGATCTTGTAACGAACGAATAATCTTAAATAAATGCTTCGTTTCATTTTCCGTGAGAGATGACGTTGGTTCGTCCATAATAATAATTTTAGAATGATAGCTCACGGCTTTAGCGATTTCGACAAGTTGTAAGGTCGAAGGGGACAACGATCCCGCTAATGCCTCTGGATCGACATTTAATTCTAGTTCTTTAAATAATTCTTCCGTCTTACGAATCATCTCCTTGCGATCGACCACGATGCCTTTCATTGGAAAGCGACCTAACCAAATATTTTCCATCACGGGTCGAAACGGGATTGGATGCAACTCTTGGTGAATCATTGACACGCCTAAATCTAACGCTTGTTTGGAGTTCATGATTTCTTCTTTTGTGCCATCCAAAATAATTTCGCCACCATCTTCATGGTAAATCCCAAAAAGACATTTCATTAAGGTGGATTTTCCTGCACCATTTTCACCCATTAAGGCATGAACGGAACCTTTACGAACAGTCAAACTAACCCCATCTAAGGCTTTGACTCCTGGGAATTCTTTTACGATGTTTTTCATCTCTAATATGACATCAGACATACTCCCATTCCCTTTCTCTTTCGATATTTTCGATAAATGATTGAAGTTGAGCTAAAAGTGAATCACCCTTTTAGCTCAACTCACTTCATTATTCCATGAACTCTGCGTAGTTATCTTTCGTTACTTTCACATAGTCAATCCAAATGTATTTGCCATCTGTGACCGGGTAACCAACGTTTTCTTCGTTAATTTCTTTACCGTCCATCACCGCTTTTGCGACATTAATCGTTGCTGTTCCTTGGTTGACTGCATCATTTAAGACTGTACCAAGTAGTGAGCCGTCTTTCATCGCTTCAAGAGCAGGTGCTGTTGCGTCAACGCCAACAACTGGCATGAATTTCGCTGCATCGCCTGTGTTATAGCCTTCTGCTTTTAATGCTTCAATCGCACCGAGTGCCATGTCATCGTTATTCGCAATGACCGCTTCAATCTTGTCAATACCTTGACCTGTAATGAACGATTTCATTAAGTCCGTTGCTTTTGCTTTATCCCACATCGCCGTATCTGCTGCGAGTTTTTCTGTTTTAAAGCCGGCTTCTTCAATCGCTTGAATGGAATATTCCGAACGTAATGTCGCATCTTGGTGTCCAGGTTCGCCTTGTAACATGACATATTGGATCACACCATCGCCATTTTTATCGGCATCTGGATTTGCTTCAAAATAATCAGAAATAATTTGACCTGATTGGATACCAGACTGTTCAGCTTTCGCGCCGACGTACCATACTTTATCGTAACTTTCCATATCTGCTGTTTCAGGCTCACGGTTGATAAAGACGATTGGGAGTTCTGCCGCTTTCGCTTTTTCAATAATTGGACCCGCTGCAGTGCGGTCAACAGGGTTAATCGCTAAGGCATTTACCCCTTTTGTAATGAACGTATCGACTTGCTCATTTTGCGTCGGTTGTTTGTTTTGGGAATCCACTAGTTCTAACTTGACGCCGCTTGTATTCGCTGCTTCCGTCATCGCCGTTCTTACACCCGTCATGAAGGTATCGTCAAACTTATAGATTGCACCACCGATTAATTGACTTCCTGCTTCTTGGCTACCGCCATCGCCAGAACCTTCTGCACTATCGCCGCCACGACTACCACATGCGCCGAGTGTTAATACTGCTGATAAACTGACAAGTCCTAAAGCAAACATTTTCTTTTTCATTCGTTGTTGCCTCCTTTGTTTTCTTAACACCACTAGTATATGAAACCGCATCCAATAAGAACATAGGATAATTTTAGATGATTTAGTGAAATTTATGGAATCGCTTTTTCAAAAAGTTCTGCTCACACTTTTTAAGAACGAATCGAAAAAAGCATCCGAGCATTGATCGATGCTCGGATGCTTTTACTCTTTGGTATCACGTTCGTTTGTTTCGCGTAAATAGATTTGGTGGCTGACCCAAACATACTGATTGGTGTAATCGGGTAAGTAGGCCTCAATGCGATGTCCTTGACTCGTCACATAAGCTAACGTTAAAAGGTCTTGGGCATAGGTTTGGTAATCATTGATAATCGTGCCCAGCATTCTTCCATCGTTTACGGCCTCGAGCCCTTCTTTCGTACCGTCGATTCCGACAACTTTCGGTTCGTAGGCAAGTTTGGCATCCCGAATGGCTTCAAGTGCTCCAAGAGCCATCTCATCGTTATTGCTAATCACCAGTTCAATTTGCTGAGGATACTTCCCTAGCCATTCGCGTAAAAACTCTTTGGCTGGCTGACGCATCCAATTCCCGACACCGCGTGCGAGTCGTTCCACTTCAATTCCTTCATCGACAATCGCTTGAATCGAGGACTCTGTGCGGATCAAGGAGTCTTGATGGACTTCTTCGCCTTCAAGCATCACATATTGGATTTTTCCATCTTGATTGTGATCAATCGTGGCTGGCTGCGCTTGAAAGGATTGCCAGACAATTTGACCCTGCATCTCGCCGGCTTCTTGGGCTTTGCTCCCAATATAGTACGCTTTACGCCACTGCTTTAAGTCTGTGGGAATCGGTTCGCGATTAAAAAAGATAATCGGAATATCGGCTTGTTTGGCTTTATCAATCAAGCTTGATGCAACAGTTCGATCGACAATATTGACCGCTATCACGTCATAGGATTGACGAATAAATTCATCAATTTGCGTATTTTGAATCGTTTGACTATTTTTCGCATCGACAATTTTGAGTTGCATTTTTTGCGAAAAACGATCGGCTTGTTTGACACTTTCTTCTTCCAAAGAGTGACTCACAGCAGAAATAAATTCATCATCCGCACGATACAAACTGACGCCAATTTTCAAAGATTGTTTCGGTAGACGTTCTTGTGCAATCGATTTTTCTTTGCCATTTAAAAACAACACACTCGCTGTTCCTAGGAACAAAAGACTTAAGATAATTTTCCAGTTTTTCAAATGGTTCTCCTCCTACTGAATCAATGGGAATAACAACTTTTGATTATCAGGATCAAATAGACTTTCTTTTGTCACAATGAGACTTGTAATCGAGGGAATCCGTATTTCTTCCCCGTTGACTTGTGCCATCAGTTGGCTCACTGCCGCGTAACCGACGGCAAATTGATTACTCACACTTAGTCCTTGAATCACCCCTTGATCGACTAAATTTAACAAGGGATTCGAAAAGCCAAAACCGTATAATTGCATCGCGGCTAACTGCGGTTGATTCTTCTTAAGTTTGCCGATTGTTTCACTCAGTTCACTTCCGAGACAAACGATGGCAAAATAATCGTTTCGTACGACTTGTGACATTAGAGTAGCTTCTAAATCCTGATCAGCAAGCGATAATTGATCATAAGGAATCTTTTCTGCGTTAAAATAATCGATTAATCCTTGTTGATTAGCAGCTTCTTGGGCATAAAGATTGGTTGGTTGAACGACTAAAATCGGTTGATTGGCATCATTTTCCTGCTGTATTTCTTCCGCTAAGCGCTGGCCCATTTGATGATTATCGGCAGTTACAACCGGGGTTTCTAAGGGCTCTTCTACTGAATGATTCACGAGTACTAACGGGATGTCGCCAACCACGTCATTAAAAACGGTTTCATTTTCTGGTTCTAATACGATACCGGCACTGTCGTTTTCGATGTCTTGACGTAAGCGTAGCTGTTTTTCTTGCATGGTTAATTCCTCTTCAAAACTGGCAAACGCTATTTCCACTTGCAAATCAATCGCGGCTTGCTCCATCCCTTGTTTCAATGGATTATGCCCATTGTCATCAAACACATTGCGTAAATACGCGGTGACATGATACTCGCGCGGCGTTGCGGGGCGCGTTAGCGTATAGACCAATGAAAAAAATAATAATACGCCACTAAATACTAATAATAGATTCCGTAAAGTCTCTTTCATTTAGTCGCCACCTTCTTGTAATGGTTGGAATGGTAAGTGAATGCGAATCAAGGTCCCTTCATCCGGTTCACTATAAACTTCTAAGCCATATGCTTTGCCATAAAATAATTTAATCCGTTCTTCCACATTCGAGTAGCCAATGCCAGAGCCTTTTTTTCTCGTGGTTGTTGGCGTCCCTTCTTTCAATTGTCGCAATTGTTCCGGTGTCATCCCAGGACCATTATCTTCAATATCAATATAGATGTCTTCTTTGAATCGATACGCACGAATTTGAATTTCCCCTTCTTCATACATATAATCCATGCCGTGATAAATCGCATTTTCGACGAGTGGTTGGACAATGAGCTTAATCGTCGCAGCATTTTCGATGGAAGGATCGACCGAAAGATGGTATTCAAATTTATTTTTATAGCGTATTTCTTGAATCATCAAATAACTTTTGACATGGCTGAGTTCATCCGCTAAGGAAATAATATTCTTCCCTTTACTTAAACTAATTCTAAAAAATTTCGCTAAAGCGGTAATCATCGTAATCGCACCTTCGTAACGGCCACTTTCAATCATCCAAATCGTTGAATCTAAGGTATTGTATAAAAAATGCGGATTGATTTGCTGTTGTAAGGCATTCATTTCTTTTTCTCGCATTTGTTCTTGTTGCGTCACGATATCTTTCATGAGGCGCTGCATGGTATACGCCATCGTCATTAACGTTTTGGATAAATGTTGGATTTCGTAACTGCCTTCAACTGGAATGTCGATATCATAGATGTCTTGCTCCATCCGCGAAACCGCGATTTCCAATTGACGCAAGGGATTGGTGACGCGTTTACTAATCAACAAATTAATGCTTAAGATAAACAAACTAACAATGATCGCGATACTCCATAGTAGCAACTGATTTTGAAAGAGCGTCGCCCGCATTTCAGATACGGGCGTTACCCCCACAATTTTCCAACCAGTATAGCCCATCGTTTTAACGGTCACGATCCGTTTTTCGTCTTGAAAGACTTCATTATGGCTCCCTTCGCTATAATTGGCCGCTTGATGGGTGTTTTCTAACATCAAACCGCTATTAATCAGCTGCTGTCGTGGATGGTAAATCAATTGACCATCAGGTGTCATTAAGTAGACATAGCCTTTACTACCAAAATTGGCATTTAAACTAATTTTTTCCATCCCAGAAAAGTTCATATTCACTAACAGCACCCCTCTTTCAACGACCCCATCATTCATCAGTTCGACCGAGCGACTTAAAGACACGACCCAGTGATACGTATTATTCATGGGTAAAAAGAGATTGTCGACGGTTGGTTTGGAGAAATGAACATTTTCAATTTGTTGATTCGCTTCGATAAACCAACTTTCTTCTAATGGATTGGCATCTGCTTTTAGTTGATTAATCGGCGCACTATTAACAAGTGTTCCGTCATTTTTAAACACGGCAATCGTGGATAAAATACTTTCGTTTGCGGAAAAGAGTAAACTTAACTCACGATTGATTGCGCTTTGGTTTTTACTGATATCACCGTCTTTTAAGATTTTATAGTACACCGTGTTGGAAACGCCCATTAAGCGATGGATATAATCATCCAAATTTAAATTCACTTGATCGAGCATTTCCATACTGGACGTGCGCGTCATTTGTTCGGTCGTCAGAGAAAATTGTCGCATGTAGCCCGCTGTAATCAATAAAATAGCGGAAACAGACACTAACGTAAAGGTTGATAAGAGCGTGAACTGCAAGCCTTTACGATAAAAAAAATGGGTAATCGCGGTCACGAAACGGGTGATTTTTTCTTTCATCGCTTCACTCCTAGACGCTCGTTAATTGCTTACGATATTTGGAAGGCGACAAGCCATAATGCTTTTTGAATACGTAACTAAAATAATTCGGTTCACTATAGCCGACTTTTTCGGCAATCATATAACTTTTATCCGTCGTGGTCTCCAGTAAATAAACGGCTTGCTTCAAGCGTTCTTCTGTTAAAAATGAGACAAAACTCTGACCGGTTTCTTTTTTAAATATAGAAGAAAAATAGGCGGCACTCAGATAGAGTTGCTGACTAATTTTTTCAATCGACAACTCTGGATCTTTGTACGATTCTTTGACGAGTAGTTTCGCTTTTTGAATTAACGCTTTTCCTGAGTCATTCGTTGTCAACTGGATTTCGTGATTTAATTGTTGCGCTTTTTCAAAAAACCACGTCATCATTTCGTCTAGTGAGACTTTATCTAATCGTTCGACCCGTTTAATCATGTCTTCTCCAAATACGACAATCGGATCAAATTCATACGTATTGGCAACGCGTAATAATAACGTCACGTGCTCTAATAAAAACACTCGATAATGCGCTAAGGAGAGATGGTGCACTTGAATTTTGTCAAACATCTCTTGCACAAACTTTTGTAACTGTTCTTTTGTCCCCAATTTTAAAACGTGCATTAATCGTCGTTCTTCTTTTTCTGTCAAAATCAGGATGGTTGGTGGCTTTTGTACCACGTCTTTAATATACGTTGTGAACCAGGCTTGGCGATCGAGTCGATAGCTGTACGCTAACGCATCTTGCGCTTGTTGATAGGCCATGGCGAGTTGCGTTAATTCTGTCACTTTTTGACTGACGCCGGCGACCACCGTACTGCCATTGATTCGACCCGATTCACGACAAATTTCATTGACTCGTTTTAATAACTCATTCATATCAAATGATTGTGTGAAGGCTGCGATTGAGACAATGTATTCACCAAAGATAAACGTATCATTGGCACTTAACGTCGCTAAGTTCTCGGTCACAAATTGTTTGACCGCTACTAAATACAATTCTTCTTTTCCTTTAAAATGACGATTTTCTTTAAACGAACCAATATCAAATAAGATGACAGCATACTCTTGTGCCTTTGGTAACGAAAAACTCTCACGTTGCTGATCCATGCGTTCTGGCGTTAGAAGGCCACTTAAACAACTAAGTAGAAAACTTTGTCTAAGAAGCGGTAAATTGTCTTCGAAATCTCGTTGTAGTTTCGCAATGTCACGCCGTTCTTGTTTTTCTTGATCCATCTTTTGCTTGAGTGAAACTAAAACGGTGATTAAATCTTGCGCAGAAAACGGCTTAAGTAAGTACTCTGCCACATGCAAAGAAACCGCCTTTTGCGCGTATTCAAAGACGTCATAACCAGAAAAAACAATAAATTTTGACAGTGGTAATAGTGAACGCGCACGTTCAATTAAGGCTAAGCCATCCATAAAAGGCATTTGAATATCGGTGATAATAATTTCTGGATAGTCCTTTTCAATGATATCTAACGCTTCTAGGCCGTTTTCAGCAGTCCCGATAATTTTGAATCCTAATGTTTCCCATGGAATCCGTTGCGCCATCCCTTCACGGATTTCTGCTTCATCATCGACTAATAAGACTTTATAATAGTGTGTCAAACAACCACTCCTTTAATAAACCGCTTTCATTTTCGTTTTTTTAAATCATTCTTCTAACGAGCAGTTCCCACCAGTAATCGTTATACCATCACTGGTGGCTGTTCTTTACTCGTCAATTCCTACTTATTGATTCATCTTCTTTTGATACTGTAAGGGCGAAATGCCAGTGGTTTCTTTGAAAACATGATGGAACGTTTTAACACTAGAAAATCCGGCTTTTTCTGCCACATCAATCATTGGAAGTTTTTCATTCGCAAGAATGAATTTCGCTAAATTAATTCGATACTCGGTTAAAAATTGGACGAAGGTCTGCCCCGTATTTTTTTTAAAGAAACGGGTGAAATAATACGGACTGAAGCCGACATATTTCGCCACGTCTTCAATGGTGATCGTTTCTTGATAGCGATTTTCAATGTATTCAAATACTTGATTCAACCGTTCAAGTGTATCTTTGCGATGAATCGTATTCGGTGTTTTTTTCTTCTTTTGCTCGGTCCGTTTAGGCAAACAAGCATAGCACTCAGCGACTAAGCGCGCCAAGTTCGCTAATACGAAATAATTTTTACCCGTCGGTTGTTGCGTTTCGAATTGATAAAGTTCGACTAACAATTCGGTCATTTTCACTTGAAATGCTGGGTCCCAATTACGACTGTGTCTTTCACCTGCCGCAAATAAGTTCAGTAAACTTTCTTCGGTTTCTCGTAAGAAAGATTCATCAAAAAATTTTAAATCAAATTGGTACACGTAGCGTTCACTGTCGGGTGAAGCTAAAAAGTAATGGGGTTCACCACTGGCAAAGAAAAAGATTTCTCCTTCTTGCAGTTCGACGACCATATCATCGACGCCAATTTTGACTTGTCCACGACTTGCATAAATGATTTCAATCTCCTTATGCCAATGCGGATAAACGATTGTCATCCCATCATTTAAAAAAGCACGATAAGGAAATTGGAGGTTCAACTGTGGAATTTCTAGATACAAACTCATCACTAGTCCCCCTTATCCAATGGATTCATGTACAGAATTAAGCGTCAGCCTTTGCTTTTTGAGCAAGAGCTAAGCAACCAATTGTGCCAGCATTATCTTCTAATGCAGGTGTCACAATATACTGCGCTAATGGCGGTGTTGCAACATAGCCTTTCATTAAACGCTCGAAAGCCGCATGGACTTTTTCCATCATATGACGTTGTTTCATCACGCCACCACCAAAAATAATCACTTCTGGTGCAAACATCAATGTCGTATTGTACGCACATTGGGCAATGTATTCTGCTTCAATCGCCCAGAACGCATCATCTTCAGGAATATCTTGCCCTTTACGTCCCGTTCTTTTTTCAATTGCTGGGCCAGCTGCCATGCCTTCTAAACAATTGCCATGGAACGGGCAACTTCCTGCAAAATCATCGTCTTCATGTGGTACAACTAGTACGTGTCCCATTTCAGGATGGCTGAAACCTTCGATGAATTGACCATTTTGAATAGCACCCGCTCCGACACCCGTACCGATTGTATAATAAACCACACTTGATAAGTCTTTTCCATGACCGTAAGCGTATTCGCCGTACGCTGCAGCGTTTACATCTGTGGTCCAAGCCATTGGCACATCAAACGCTTCTTTCATTGCGCCTAAGAAGTTATAGTTTTGCCACGCTAATTTCGGTGTAGACGTAATAAATCCATATGTTTCAGAAGTTGGACGAATATCGATTGGTCCAAATGATCCAATTCCAATGGAAACGAGTTCTTCTTTATATTGATTAAAAAATTCGATGACTAATGCCATTGTTTCAGCAGGTGTCGTAGTTGGATAACTCACACGTTCTAAAATTTCTAATTTTTCATTCCCGATAGCACAAACGAACTTCGTGCCGCCTGCTTCAATTGATCCATATAACATGATTGATTTCTCCTTTTATGCTTTAATAAGTCTATTTTAAAGAGATTACTTCAATAAAGCTAGCCCTTTCATAAATTTCTTATTCGATAGAACGCTTACATTGGATTTTTCTTTTATTTGAGGTGAAAACGCCTTATTTATCGTTGAATAATAAAACAATATGGGAAGAATCGAAAGGAATTCGAAGATTGTTTTGCCTAATTATTTGGCAAAAAGAATGGGCTGTGACAAAAGTCACAGCCCATTTCAGTTATACGAATCGTTAATCGAGACACCAGAAACTTTTGATTCTTAGCTAGTTGTTTGTTATTTCGCTAATTTCGCTGTTTCGATGATTGCTTGTAAGTAACCTTGTGAATCAGAGAACGTTGCACCAGAGACAACATCTGCTGGATTGCCTTCTTCACCAAGGGCTTCTAGTTCACTTGCTGCTGCTTCTAATTCAGCAACCGTTTTACCAATTGCGAAATCTTGGATGGCTTTCATATTATCAGCATACGTTTTTGTTGCGCCACCTTTTTCTTTCATCATCGCAGAGTAAGCTTCGTTATTCGCCACTTTCGATGCAAGGACTACACCTTCTGCCACGCCTGCACCAAAGTCACTATCAGAGTTTGGTACGCCACCGAATTGTGTTAAATCAACAAATTGGAATTCATCGACGAAAACTGCTGCGACTTTATCGCCGTCCATTGCAACGGTTGTCATCGCAAATGATTTATCGCCATGCGGTGCGCCGAGTAATTGTGCTTCTTTTAAATCGGTTGTTTCTGTCGTTGCGCCAATTGACACTAATCCGTTTTTCGCAGTATCTACGATTGCTTGTAAGTAGCCACGTGAATCACTAAAGGTTGCCCCAGAAATCACATCTGCTGGATTTCCTTCTTCACCTAATGCTTCTAAGTCAGCGACTGCTTTTTCAAGATCCGCTACGGTTTTTCCTTTCGCAAAATCGGTAATAGCGGTTAAACTTTGCGCCCATGTTTGCGTCGCGCCGCCTTTTTCTTTCATCATGGCAGAATAGCCGTCGTTATTTTCAGCTTTACTTGCTAATACGACATCCGCTGGGAATGATTCTCCAAAACCACCGTCTGCATTTGGTACACCTTTAAAGTCAGCTGGTGCTAAATACTGAAACTCATCTAAATGCGCGCTCACAATCGTGTCGCCATTCATTAACACATTCACTGCTGCGAATGATTTTGTTCCATGAGGTGCTGTGTACATTTGACGCATGACTAATGTTCCGGCTTCTGGTAACGCAGTCGTTGTGTCTTCCCCTTGTGCAATCGTGATCGCAACGTCTGTTGTCGCTTCACTTTCGCTTGTCGCAGCAGGTGCGCTACTTTCGACTGGTGCTGCTGAGGAACTGGACGTACTTGGTGTATCCGCACTACATGCTGCTAACCCTAAACTTGCTAAAATAATGAATGCCCCTAAATTCTTCTTTTTCATTTGTATCCTCCTAAGAAACTTATTTGTGTTCTTATTCACATATTATCATATTTCAGCCTTTTTGCAACTGTTTTCATAAAAAAGAGTACGGTTTTTTTGTGAAGAATAAAAATAAAGATAAAAAAAAGCATCCACTCTCTTTTTAAAGCGAGAGAAAATGCTTGATTTATAAACGTTAACGATTCTATTAGACGCTCGCACTACTTCCTGCAGCACTTTCATCACTTTTCACACAATCAATGGCAATTACTAGTGAAATAATTAACTCTTCCATTGTTTCATCTAAAATCGTGACCTCATAGGTATCGCCCCAAGAAAACCAGCGCTTCGCAATCGCGGCGATAGGTTTTCCTTGATGTAAGATATTGAACGTCATATCCCACCAGTCACCATCAACCGTTATTCCTTTCGCTGAAATGTGGTAGCGCGCTTTTAAAAAGGTTAACTCTTTTTCAATCAGAATTTGCGATTGCTGGCGAATATCGACATAAAATTTCGGTAGGAAACTCCAGATTTTTTTCGTAATCACGGCTATTTCTTGATCGTGATGGTTGTAAATCGTAAACTGTTTTGGGATTTTCATGAAGCTACCTTTAACGTAGTATTGACGTCGCTCTTGGTCGTCATACACACTAAATTGATCGGTGAAACTAAAGACTTTTTGTTTAATGTATAATTTACGCATGAAATAGACTCCTTTCGTTGGTTTAACTGTTTGAAGGACGGGTCGCATCACCAGTATTAATCACCGGTTGCGTGCCTTTATCGGTAATAATCGACACGAGTAAGTTATTAATTAATTGAATTTTACGATCATCGCTAAACGTCATACCTTGGCCTTCTTCGATTTGTTCAAGCGCCATTTGTGTCATGGAAACGGCCCCTTCAACGATCGTTTGACGGGCTGATAAAATTGCTTTGGCTTGTTGGCGTTGTAACATTGCACTGGCAATTTCGGTCGCGTAAGCCAAGTGATTCAGTCGCGTTTCAATGACTTCTACGCCCGCAACGCTGAGTCGTTCTTGGAGTTCCGTCGCTAATTCAGCTGAGACTTCCGATGTATTACCACGTAATGTAATATCATCGTCTTTAAAGGTATCGTAAGGATATTGACTCGCAATATGGCGAATCGCTGTTTCGCTTTGGATTTCAATAAATTCTTGATAATAGTCAACATCAAACAAAGCTTTCGCTGTATCTCTCACTTTATAGACGACAACTGCCGAAATCTCAACAGGATTTCCATCGGAGTCATTGACTTTCAATAGCGAACTGTTGAAGTTGCGAACTTTTAACGAGACATTCACTTTTTGAGTCAATGGTGTAGTGATAAATAAGCCGTTCGAACGAATCGTTCCTAAATATTGGCCGAAAAACAAAATCGCTTTTGATTGATTCGGACTCACGATTGTCAACGAACTTAGAAACAACAAAGCGATCACACCTAATATGACAGCGGTAATCATTTGCCAAGCCGTTTGTGTTTCCACACCTAAATAAAAGAGATAACCGCCCCCAACGAGTAATCCTAATAATACCACTAACCCTAAATAGCCATTCACATGAAACGTCTTTTTTTCATTCATTTTACTTCCTCCTCTTCTCTTTTATTATTATCTCATAGTTTATTCAAAAATATATCAGACCAAAGATGGATACAATCAAAAAATGGAGTTGGGAATATATCCAACTCCATTTTTTGATTAATGCGCGACGGCTGTTTCTTTGTCATACAAATTCATCGTACCATCTTTAATTTCATAGACTTTATCACAAAAATCGATTAAGCGTGTATCGTGGGTAACCATCATAATCGCTTTATTTTTATCTTTGGCTTCTTTAGCTAAAATTTTAACAACTTCAAAAGCTTTTTCTGAATCTAAACTAGCCGTCGGTTCATCCGCCAAAATAATAGACGGATCGTTATAAAGCGCCCTTGCAATAGCGATTCGTTGTCTTTCCCCACCAGACAAATCTTGTGGGTATTTGTTTTCTAACTTTGTGACACCCAGTTGATCAAACAACGTGTTGGCTTTGTCTTTTTGATTCGACCGGTTAATTTTATCGACTAATTTTAGTTGTTTTTTGACCGTTAAAAACGGAATCAAATTGGATGCTTGTAAAATAAAGCCAATTTCTTTAAAACGGATTTTCGCGCGTTTTTTTTCTTTTTCCTCACTAAACGCTTGACCGTTAATCAATACTTCACCCGCTGTGGGTGTTTGAAGGCCTCCTGCTAGTGTTAAAAACGTACTTTTCCCTGAGCCAGATGGCCCGATAATGCCGATAAATTCGCCAGCTGCGGCCGAAAAGTTTGTTTCTTTTAAGCCTTGAATAATTTGATCGCCATCTTTAAATTCTTTGCGAACATTCTTAAATTCAATCACATTCATGCTTTTCTCTCCTATCCAATCGCTTTTAGCGGATCAATTTTGACAATCGTTTTTACAGAGAATACGGCACCGAATAAGGCAAAGAAGACCATTAACAGACCAATAATTCCGAAAAACACAAAGTTACTTTGAAACGGTACGGCTGTTGGTAAAAATAATGCCGTGCCATATGTCCCAATAAAGCCTAGTCCAACACCAAAAATGGCTAATAAGAATGTTTGTACGATGACGGATGACGCAATGTAGCCACTTGAAATTCCTTGTGCCTTCATGACACCGAAAATACTAACTTTTTGCATCGTTAGGACATAAATAAAGATTCCAATCACAATGGCTGCGATCACGATTAAGAATCCAATCATAAAGCCAAAGGTTAAGACTTGTGCGTTGTATCCTGGTAATTCACTGATGAATTGCGAGATTTCAATTTTGTCTAAATCATCTTCAGGATAGGCCGTCACATCGCCACGAACCACAATTCCATTAATTCGAGCGTCGGGGCTATCATCGGTTTTTTCAAAACGAATTTCTTGATAGGCGCCAATCGTGGTGTAAATGACAGGTGAGACACTAAATTTCGCATTTTCGACAAAACCAACAATTTTAATTGTTTTCTCTTGACCCGAAAGTTTTAATTCATCGCCAAGTTCAATGCCATATTCTTCTTTAATACTGATATCGGCAATTCCTTCATCATTATTTTCAAACGCTTCTCCTTCAACAACCTCAGGCATAATAAATTCATCTGAACGAATCCCAAAGAAGCTGACCGAGATTTTATCATCAGATTTTTTCGCGCCCACTTTTTGAACAACACCCGGAGTCTGCGCGAGAATGGCTTTTTCTGATGCCTCAACTTCATCAAAGTCTTTGATGGGAATCATCGACATTCCTAGATTATTATTGGACTCATTGGAAAGCAAGATTGCATCTGCATCCCACTGATCCACCGCCACTCGGTTTTCCTGAGCTAACCCGTAAGCTAATCCCGTGAGGAAAAATACTAAATATGCAATTAAAAACATCACACCGATAATCAGTGCATAGCGAAATTTCGAATGACGAATTTCATTAAACGCTAAAAACATTAACTTCCACCTACTTTTTTTTATTTTTACTTATCAACTGATAAGCCCATTGTAAAAAAAAAATGGCTCGTTGTAAAATAATCTGACTCACAACTTTTGAGATGGATTACTTTACTTATCAGTCAATCAATCTTAGAATGAAAAAAAGAGAACGTTTTAAGTTTATCAAAAAGGGTGAAAAAGATGGAAAATAAACAACACGATACACGGCATCAAATTTTAGAGGTTGCAAGTTCCCTCTTTATGAATCACGGCTTTTTAGCGACCTCCACCCGTAAGATTGCTACTGAAGTCGGAATCACTCAGCCGAATTTGTATCACCATTTTCGCAATAAAGAAGAAATTTATGTAGCAGTGATGGAGAATTTAGCGGCGGAAGTCAAAGTCTATTTAGACGAAATGGTCGCTTCCACGAAATACACATTTGTGGAGCAATTAGCTCATATGATTTTATTTTTACAGGAGAAACATCCCGCCGACTTTAATATTATGATGCATGACATGGATAATCATTTATCCCCTGAAAGTCGTGCAAAACTATTTATCATCTGGAAAAACTCGTATCAACAGCCCTTTATTTCGTTATTTGAAACAAAAAAAGCGCATTTGCGTGCCAACTTGTCGCCGGAATTAGCGGCTCGCCACTTTTTCCTCACCCTAGCACCTTATATTCGAAAAGAACCTCTTCCAGGAGGACTGACAACCGAGCAGATGATCGACTTTTTCATTTACGGCATTGTCAAAGACGCACCTTAAACAGACCTCTAAAATGATTTTAGAGGTCTGTTTTTTGGTACCTATACAACAGTTAGTCTATCTCAAAATTCAAAGAATAACATTCGAAGAGTCAAACACTTCTTCTAAAGAATCTGGATATGCTTCAAAGATGACTTGCGGCCGTAAAAAAGCTTGGTTGGTGCGTTCTACTTCTGCGTATAACGCTCGAAGCACTTCTTTCTTCGCGGCCTTTCCTTGTCGAAAGTCATCAATCAGTGCAATCATCGCGGCTTTTTCTTTTGCCGGTAACTCTTTTGACAAGTAGCCAAACATGTGTTGCAAGGCATTCGTGCTATTTTTAATCGACATGCCATGTTGTAAGAGTTCGATTAAGATTACTTCATAATGCTGAAAGACTTCTGTTAATGACAATTTTTGGGGATTAGCGACGATGCGACCTAATTGATCTTTGAGCCGCTGATGATAACAAAAATACAGGTATTTGTGATGGCTGTGAAATAACATTAAGGCCCGTGCGCTCCCAATCGCTTTGACTTCGTAAAAACGAGCTAGTAAAAAAACATGGGTGAAAAAGGCTTCTCGCAACGAGGCATCCTGCAGATCACCTGCCGTGATAATCGCAACGCTTGGGACAAGTTGCGTGACGGTAGTTTGTATTCGCTGCGTGCGGCGTCGGACGTATTCCTCTTCGTTTTGCTCGGAGGCGTGCGGCAATACAAGTCCTTGGAAGTTCGCTCGCAACAGTTCCGCCTGAAGATTTTCTTCATCCATGCTCTGTTCGATTAGGCAGAGCTTGTAAATGTTCAACCACGGTGCGAGTGTTTCTTTGAACGTGGAAAGCGCCGCTGCTTGGCTAGACAACATTAAGACTGTCGGTCGCATCGTGCTTCCTCCTTTCTACGGTGTTTTTTCATAATATTTATATTTTTCAATCGACTGCAATCTTTGATGCTTATGATCAACGATTTGGGGCGGATAAAGACGCTTCAACTCGATGCCTTCTTTTTCCAGCAATTTTTGCTCAAAGTGATAGGGTTCATGAATGGCGTAATCCGGAACATCACGTAATTCTGGGACATACTGCCGAATAAATGCACCTGATGGATCAAACTTTTGACTTTGCAGCGTAGGATTAAAAATCCGAAAATAGGGCACGGCATCCGTCCCGACCGAAGCGGACCATTGCCAGCCACCGATATTGGACGCACTATCGTAATCAATCAGCTGTTGGGCGAAGTAGGCTTCCCCTAGACGCCAATCGATGTTTAAATCTTTCGTTAAAAAAGAAGCGGCAATCATGCGTAACCGGTTGTGCATCCAACCCTCTGTCTGTAATTGGCGCATCGCCGCATCGACAATCGGAAAACCCGTCTGACCTGCTTGCCATTTGGCGAACCACTCGTCATTGCTTTGCCATGGAATCCCTTGATATTTTTCCATCACTTCCAACTCTTTTTGTTGCGGATGAAACGCGTAAACCATCTGATAAAAATCACGCCACGCGAGTTCTTTGATAAAATTTTCTTTGCCCTGACTATCGGGCGCTTGACTGACTTGTAAAAATACATCACGAATCGACAATTGGCCGGTACTCAAATACGAGGATAAACGGCTCGTCCCATCGATACTCGGGAAATCTTTGTCGAGGTGATAGCGATGCATTTTTTCCACGCAAAACAGACGAAGGCGTGCTTGGGCATTTTCTTCCCCTAGCCAATCAGCATAATCACCTTGTATCTGGCGACATAGCGTCTGAAAAAGTATTTCGCCATCCCGGGTTTTCCCAGAGATATCTTGGATGACGTGTCGCTGTAGGGCAGCTAAATCAAGGGACAACGGCTGACGTTTGGTCCGTAATTTCCACTGATTATAATAAGGCGTATAGACTTTATACGGGGTATCGTCTTTGGTCAAAATTTCATGAGCCGCATGTAGGTGATGATCGGAATAACCTTTAAAAATCGTCCCTTTGTCAAGGAGCATATCCGCCACTTTTCGGTCTCTTTTTAAACCATACCCTCTGTGGCTGACATTGTAGTGAATTCCTTTAAGCGTTGGGAATTGATCGAATAATGTAGCAAAAGCTTGATCCAATGGGCCTGTTATCAAGTAAAGCGGGAGATTCTTTGCCTGACACGAAGCATAAAAATCGGCTAACGCGGCAAAGAAATAATCATGACTTCTCGTTTCTGGCGCCAATTGTAGCGGGTCAAGATAAAAAAACAATAGTAACGGTTCATGTTCACGCTCGGCTATCTTTAGCGCGTGAATCAACGCGGTATTATCCGTCAACCGCAAATCATTACGAATCCAAACGGCTTGCATCGTCTCGAACCCCTCCTTCTTTTTTGCCCCATTGTACCTTAAACAATCAAAAAAAGGAAATGCCGACACTTGCGACATTTCCTGCTTGATTTGATTATAGTATGCGTTATTTTACGCGCTGACTTCTTCTGAAACAATAGCGGCTAAACGCGTTGCACGCTCTTCTTCTGAAATGCCATTACGCTTAATGTAACGGTTCGTTTCACTTGCCGCACAGTCGTAGCAACAGCCACCTAAATGTTTGGCTTCATTTTCTTCTGAAGTAATAATTTGACGGTTACATGATGGGTTCCCACAGTTAATATATCGTTCACAAGGCGTGCCATCAAACCAATCTTTGCCGACAATTTGTTTGTCGACTTGGTTGATTTCAACGCTAATTCGATCATCAAAGACGTACATTTTGCCGTCCCACATTTCGCCTTTGACTTCTGGATCTTTCCCATAAGTCGCAATCCCACCGTGTAATTGGGCAACATTTTCGACTCCTTCACGTAATAACCAACCAGAGAATTTTTCACAGCGAATGCCGCCGGTACAATAAGTGACCACTTTTTTGTCCATGAATTTCTCTTTGTTTTCGCGAATCCATTCTGGCAACTCACGGAAATTTCGAATATCCGGACGAATCGCCCCACGGAAATGACCTAAATCATATTCGTAATCATTGCGAGCATCTAAAACAATGGTATCTTCGTCTAGTAATGCTTCTTTAAAAGCTTTTGGATCTAAATATTCACCCGTTAAACGTAACGGATCGACATCTTCTTCTAAGTTCAGTGCGACCAATTCTTTTCTTGGGCGAACGAACATTTTACGAAAGGCATGTCCTTCACTCTCGTCAATCTTAAACCATGTATCTTTGAAACGTTCATCGTTATGCATCCAGTCCATGTATTGCTGTGTGGCTTCGATGGTTCCTGATGCCGTTCCGTTAATGCCTTCTTCTGCTACTAAAATTCGACCTTTTAAACCTAAGCTCTTACAAAGCGCTAAATGCTCTTTGGCAAACTGTTCAGGGTTCTCAATTTTAGTATAATTGTAATAAAGTAATACGCGATAGTCCATATATCGGTTCCTCCTTAAAAATCATACATCAGACATTATAACGGAAATGAAAAGCAAAAACGATTTTAACGCTTGTGTGTTTTTTCTCAATGCAACTGTTTTTAGGTAGCACATTGGATTCGTTTTTAGAAAAAAAGAATTTGACCCCCTTTTCCAAATCAAATCAAGTATAATAAAGAAAACGCTTAAAGGTGGGATTTGAATGGATTTAGAAGAATCAAAACGTCGAATGCACGATAAAAAACTCTATTATGCCGGTCAGCCAGAACTGATTGCGGATCAACTAACCTATTTAGAAAAAAACTTTGATTACAATCAACTACGCCCTTCTCAACTAGAAGAAAAGCAAACACTCCTTAAACAACTGTTTGCTGAAATTGGCGAGGGTTGCTATATTGAAGCGCCTTTTCATGCCAATTGGGGTGGAAAACACGTTCATTTAGGCAGCCATGTTTATGTCAATTACAATTTAACGTTAGTCGATGATACGCATATTTATATCGGTGACCATGTGATGATTGCACCCAATGTTGTGATTGCTACCGGAACGCATCCGATTCATCCTGGATTGCGACGCAAAGAAGCCCAATATAATTTGCCAGTCCATATTCAAGATAATGTGTGGTTAGGCGCTGGTTGTCTCGTGATGCCAGGTGTAACGATTGGTGAAAATTCAGTGATTGGTGCGGGGAGTGTGGTCACGAAAGATATTCCGGCAAATGTCGTAGCCGTTGGCAATCCTTGTCGGGTCTTACGTGATATTTCTGAGAAGGATTTGACCGTTTATCATAAAGAGTCGTTGATTGATATTGAGTAAATTGAAATGACTCATGAATAGAAAAATCAAAACAATGATTTCCTCAGGCTCATTGTTTTGCTTGCGTTGTTCTCTCTTAGATTAATTATTTAAGGTAGTTTCTTGATTGGAAGACCATTATCTCGTTCCTTATCAGACGCTTATTCAACTGGCCTCTCTTTCGTAAAATAAAATAGCAATGCGATTTTTAATATCGCAAATTTTTTTCTTTCTCAATTCAAATATATTCTCGTTTTTAAAGTGCCTAAATATAATGTTTTTTAGGCACTTTAAAAAGCTTAAAAAAACTGGTATAATAGTCATAATAGCACATTCATATATTAGAAAGGTGGTTTTATAATATTGACGAATTTAGATAGAATAAAGAATAAAATTAAAAGAGCTCCCAAAGGGTCTTTATTTATTTTGGGGGACTTTTCTCATTTAAATATCCCTTATAATACTTTAAAAGAATACATTCGTCGATTAGTAAAATCTGGTGAGTTACGGTTAGTTTATCGCGGAATTTATCAGAAACCTAAATTTAATAATAAGTTAAATAGAGAGGTCCCTGCATCTCCAAGTGACATCGCCAATACCTACGCTCGAAAGAATAACTGGAAGATTGTTCCTTCTGGAGATACAGCACTAAATCAACTTGGATTAACGACTCAAGTACCTAATACTTATCAATATAAAAGTAGTGGACCAAATCGTGAAATCATTTTAAAAAGTGGCATAAAAATCTCTTTCGAAAATACTGTATCGAGAGAAATAGATATGGAAAAAACGTCTGCACTAGTCATCGAAGCTTTAAAATCTATTGGAGAAGAAAATGCGAACGATGACGTATTAAAAATGATTACAGACAAATTATCGGATACTCAACTTAAGCAACTCAGAAAAGATGTCGCTTTATCAAGGAACTGGATACGTGATTTAGTTGTGATCATGGAGGAGAATATCGAATGTTAGAATTTCTAAAAATGAGCACTACAGAAAAAAACGATACCTACAGAATCGTTTCAGAAGAAAAAAAAATAAATGAAGCTATTATAGAAAAAGACTACTGGGTTGTTCTGATGCTCTATCTTTTATTCACAGAGTCAAAGTTCAAAAAATTCTTTGCATTTAAAGGTGGGACTTCTTTATCTAAGTCATACCATAAAATACAACGTTTTTCAGAAGATATTGATTTAATTTTAGATTGGCGAGTATTAGGTTACAAAAAAGAGGAACCTTGGGAACACCGGAGTAAAACTGGGCAACGAAAATTTAATGATGAAGCAAATGAAAAAGCAGCTCAATGGATTAGCGATCAATTAATTCCGGAACTCAATCGTCTTTTTGAAACACTAAACATCAAAAATATGAGGTTAACTATTTCTGAAAGAGATCCCCAAACCATTCAAGTGTTTTATCCCAATGATTTTAATGATACAAGTATCTTACAAGAAATCCGACTAGAAATCGGACCTTTAGCAGCTTGGACACCGATTACAAACAAAGAGGTTTCTGCCTATCTTGTAGAAGAATTTCCTCATCTATTTCACAAAAAAACGGTTACCGTACCTACAGTTGAAGCAAAACGCACTTTTTGGGAAAAAGTGACTATTTTACATAAAGAAGCTCATAGGATAAGTACAACTACACCCGCTAGATATTCTAGACATTATTATGACATCTATCAATTAGCTTTGTCAGAAGTCAAAATACAAGCATTAGATGATTTAAATTTATTAACGCATGTAGTAAATTTCAAGACAAAATTTTATGCTGACAATTCTGCTAAATATGAAGATGCTGTGCCTGGTAAAATTAAATTATTACCTAATGAGTATCAGATAGACAACCTAGAAAAGGACTATCAGTTAATGGAAAATATGATTTTTGGCGACTATCCTAGTTTTAATCTTATCTTAGCTAAACTAAAAGAATTAGAAATCGAAATCAATGGGTGCTTGAACTAGGTAAAATATTATCCGGTGTGAACCTTCGAATTGAACAGTGTCAGCAAAAAAGAGTCCATCTTTCCAGAATTTGGTTGTATAACTTTTAGTGTTGATAAGTGATATTCGTATCGTTTTTCACCACTTTTTCTGGGTATATTATTTTTAATGTTAACGGACGCATCGCTTTACTATTTTCTTTTATTTCGTTCTTTTTTTAATAAAATAAGTATCAAAAGAGATTCGATACTAGCGGACCGGAGAAAAACGTCTTGTGTCGGCTGCGTCAAAAGACGAAATGTGAATTACTCTAGGTTTGTGCTTGAGCACTTACCTAGAGTTTGAAGCTTTCGAGCTGATCGTCACGCGGAAGCCTGATACTGTATCCGTAACTCGCTTTGCTTCGAACGGCTTCAGCAATTACAGGCTCGAAGCGGTCTCGCAGCCCCTCACACAAGGCGATTTTTCGTAGGGGAGCGCGAGATTCCATCAACACTATTTGCAGAACAGGCCAGAATTCCAGCACAAACACCCTTAAGCTAGAGCGAATCTAACTTAAGGGTGTTTTCGATAGACAGGTGCCTAGAGCATACTTTCGGCAATCCTCATTTCTTCTATTCGTCTTCCATTTCTAAAATATCAATGACCTTCATCAATCGTGTCACATTGCCGCGCTCGTTTTCATCGAGCGTGTTTTCAATGTGCGCGATTGTTTCTGTTAAGTTTGGAATGGTTAAATACTCCAAGGCGTTGACACGCCGCTTTGTCGTTTCAATTTCTTTTGCAATTAATTGACAGGTTTTTTCGATTTCGGCGAGTTGTAACATTAACGGTAACATCGAATCTAAGTAATCTAACGATAAATCGAGTTCACTTGTCGTTGAGACAAAGCCATAAGAAAAATCATCGACATCGCTATCTTCTTGATACATCGTATTTAAAACGGGAACTTCGGTGTTCATAATACTTTTGGTCTGAACATCTAGTGACACTTTATTAAACGGGATCGAAAAGGCTTCTTCTAAGACGTGATCGGGAATGACACTCGAGGCTAAGACGTACTCTTTCATGCCTTTTTGCAGCGAGCTGTCCATTTTTTTACGGAGTTCTTGATTTTTTTTGACTAATAGAATAAATTGACGCACGAGTTCATCTTGCTTATCCTTTAACAACTTATGTCCCCTGGTGGCCGTCCCTAGTCGTTTACGGAGTCGACTGAGTTCCATTCGTGTCGGATTGACATTTAAAATCGCCATTAGTCATTCAGCTCCTTCGTATCCGGTAAGAATTCTGCAATGTATTCTTCTTTGATGCGACTGAGTTCTTCTTTTGGTAAAGTGGCGAGGAGTCGCCAGCTAATATCCAAGGTTTCTTCAATGCTACGGTTCACATAGAATCCTTGGTTTAAATATTCTTTTTCGAATAAATCGGCAAAACGAGCGTACTTGCGGTCGACTTCCGATAAGGCTGACTCGCCTAAAACGACGGCTAGTTCTTTTGCATCTTTTCCATCGGCATACGCGGCATAAATTTGATTCATCGTCGCAGCATGGTCTTTTCTTGTTTTGTCTTCGCCGGTTCCTTTGTCTTTTAGACGAGATAAGCTTGGCAAGACATCAATCGGGGGATTGATGTTACGCTTAGCTAATTCCGGTGATAAAATGATTTGCCCTTCGGTAATATAACCCGTTAAATCAGGAATGGGATGGGTTTTATCATTGTCTGGCATCGTCAAAATCGGAATTTGTGTAATCGAGCCTGGTTTATCTGTTAACATGCCGGCGCGCTCATACAGTCCGGCTAAATCGGTATATAAATAACCTGGGTAGCCACGACGTCCGGGGACTTCGCGACGAGCGGCGGAGATTTCACGCAAGGCTTCGCAGTAGTTCGTCATATCAGTTAAAATGACTAAGACGTGCATGCCTTTTTCAAATGCGAGATATTCAGCGGCGGTTAAGGCCATGCGTGGGGTCGCAATACGTTCGATGGCCGGATCGTTGGCTAAGTTTAAAAACATCACGGAACGATCGAGTGCACCTGTTTTGCGAAACTCATCAATGAAAAATTCCGATTCTTCAAAAGGAATCCCAATGGCTCCAAAGACGATGGCAAAATTCCCTTCGTCGTTTGGCACGGTTGCTTGCCGTGCGATTTGGGCGGCCATTTCTTTATGAGGCAAGCCAGCTGAAGAGAAAATCGGTAATTTTTGACCACGGACAAGAGTATTTAAATGGTCAATAGCTGAAATCCCGGTTTGGATAAACTCATCCGGAAAGGCGCGGGCCATCGGATTAATCGAGGCACCATTGACGTCCACGCGTTTATCTGGAATAATCCGCGGGCCATTGTCAATCGGTTGTCCGGTCCCATCAAAGATCCGACCTAACATGTCTTCTGAAACACCAAGGCTTAAACCAGTCCCGAGAAAACGGACCCGGCTTTCTTCGGCACCTAAATTACTTGTGCCTTCAAAGACTTGGACAATTGCTTTGTCTTTGGTGACTTCGAGGACTTGCCCTCGGCGAATTTCACCGCTATCGGTGCGGATCTCAACGAGTTCATCATATTTGACGCCTTCGACATTTTCGACGACCATAATTGGGCCATAAATTTCAGAGACGGAACGGTATTCTTTTAACATTTATTCCATCCCTCCTTTTTCAACAATTTGTTGAATCGTTGTTTTGATTTCTTGTTCCATTTGGGTCAGTTCTCCGAGTTTTGCTTCGGGAACATATTTGCTTCTGGCAAGGCGTTCGCGTAAGCTCACGGTGCCTTGAATAATTTCTTTAAAGTAGGCACCTAACGCAATGCCCCTTAATGCTTCATGGTAAAAGAATAAAATATTTCTTAGTAAATAAAATTGTTTTTCTCTTGAGGTGTACGTATCGACTTCGTCAAAGGCATTTTGTTGCAAGAAGTCTTGACGAATCGAACGAGCTGTGACAAGCGTCATGCGATCTTTTGGTAATAAGGCATCGACGCCGACGAGTTGAACAATTTCATCTAAACGACTTTCTTCTTGCAATAATCCCATCGCTTCATTCACTTGTTTTGACCACTCGCCTTCAAAGACATCATCTAAATAGTCATGTAATTCATCTTCATATAATGAATAAGAATTCGTCCAGTTAATCGATGGGAAATGACGTTTTTGGGCTAAGGCGCTATCTAAGGCCCAAAAGACTTTGACGATGCGCAAGGTGTTTTGGGTGACAGGTTCACTAATGTCCCCGCCGGCTGGTGACACGGCCCCAATGGCGGTTATGCTACCTTCGCGGTCATCGCTACCCAATGTTTGGTAACGGCCAGCACGCTCATAATATTCGGCAATTCGGCTACCTAAGTAAGCGGGATAGCCTTCATCGCCGGGAATTTCTTGTAAGCGGCCACTCATCTCACGCAAGGCTTCGGCCCAGCGCGACGTTGAATCGGCCATAATCGCGACGCTATAGCCCATATCGCGGTAATATTCCGCAATCGTAATCCCGGTATAAATCGACGCTTCACGAGCGGCAACCGGCATGTTCGACGTGTTCGCAATTAACACAGTTCGTTCCATCAAGGATTTCCCTGTTTGCGGGTCAATTAGTTCTGAGAATTCACTAATGACGTCTTTCATCTCATTGCCGCGTTCGCCACAGCCGACATACACGACTAAATCGACATCTGACCACTTCGCAATTTGATGTTGCACGACGGTTTTCCCTGCACCAAAAGGTCCGGGAACGGCTGCGGATCCACCTTTTGCTACTGGGAAAAAGGTATCAATAATGCGTTGACCGGTCACTAACGGTTGACTTGGTTTTAATTTTTGCTGCGTTGGTCGTGGTTTACGTACCGGCCAACGTTGTAACATCGGCAATTTTTTTTCGTCGCCGCTTGGTGTTTCGATTAAACAAATCGGTTCCGTGATGCTATAGTTCCCGGCTTTGATTTCTTTTATGACGCCACGGACGCCATTTGGCACCATGATGCGATGTTCAACGACACTCGTTTCTTGCACGACGCCTAAAATATCGCCGGCTTCTACCGTGTCACCGACCCCTTTTTTAGGGACAAAGGTCCATTTTTTTTGCCAGTCTAGCGCATCAATCATGACACCTCGTTCTAAATAATCACTATCGGTGACGGCCATGAATTGATCGAGTGGCCGCTGAATACCATCAAACATTTGGCCGAGTAATCCTGGCGCAAGTTCGACAGATAATGGTGTCCCAGTTGTTTCGACGACTTCTCCTGGTCCGATACCGTTTGTTTCTTCATATACTTGAATAGAGGCAATGCCTTTTTTTAATTCAATAATTTCCCCTAATAGCCCTTTTTCACTGACTTTACAAAGTTCGTGAATCTTGGCGCCTTTTAGGCCAATGGCTTGGACTAATGGTCCGGAAACTTTGATAATTTCTCCAATTGCCAAATATGCTCCTCCTCTACGTTAATCCTCTTGTAAAATAGCCATCCCAATTGCTTGCTCCACATTCTTATGTAAGCGAGCCATGCCAATCCCTAACGTTCCACTACTACTTGGAATCGGAATGATGGCTGGCGTTAACGCATTGTCGTAGATGGCAATTTCAGCTTCGAGCTGTTCTACAATGCGCTCGGTAATAAAAATGACGCCATATTCTTCGGCCATTTTTGCGAGTTGTTCTTTTGCTGCTTCAAGGTTCGTTATCGGAAAAACATCAATGCCTAAGCCTTTAAAAGGTAAGATCGAGTTTTTTCCGCCTAACATTCCTATTTTTTTATACATACGTTTCACGCACCCGACTTCTTAGAATTTCGACTGGAATTTTGTTGATTTTCCCAATAAAGATCAAGCGTAAGTTTTTAATTTCAATTTCTTTGGCATATAAATACCCTAACATGGCACTCGGACCAAACGGCATAACTTTGAGTTCTTTAAAGCGCGCCATTAAGAAATTGTCTTTCATTAAATCAAATTGATTCAAAGTTTTAAATTCCTCAAATTCTTGAATACTGCTACTTACTAAATGATGGTATGGCGTTTTCGCGAGTAACGCCATAAAATCAGACAGCGAGTGTTGAATGGCACTTAACATCGGTTCTGTCGGAAGTGTGCCGCCGTCTGCGACGACTGCACTCATAAAGCCTTTTTTGCGGCCGGTAATGTAGCTGCGTAAAATGGTCGAGATATTGAAGACATCGATCATCCGTTGTCCAAGTTCGCCAAAGATTTCTCCGTTATGTCGCTTCGTAATTTCTAGAAAGTGTTGCCAGTAATAATTATCGAAAATAATATCTATGCCTTGCACTTCTTCATATTCTTCAATGTATGAAAACACTTCTTCCAGGCAATCAATTATCGCTTGTGGCAATGCTTGGTGCTTTCTTGTTTGCACACCTTCTTTTAAATGCGTTAACGAAACGGAGCCAAACGGGACAAGTAAATGAGCTAAATCTTCCTTGGTATACCACATTTTGACGAGAACTTTTAAGTTTTGGTAATCATATTTTAACGTAAAGACATCGACGACTTCCTTAATTGGCGTCAGGGCATAGGCCTGTTCAAAGGTTCGTTTTTCTTCCGCCAATAAGATTTGTTCAAAGTCGTGATAGTTGGTTGTTTCTTCAATGAAATCCCCGTAAGGCGTTTCTTGCAAGATCGGAAACAGATCACGCGCATGGTCAACACTCAGTAATCGTTCCAAAAAGGGGGGATCTAATAATTGATTTTCATACGTTCGAATGCGAACATTGGCACTACTAAACTGAATATCTTTCAAATGATCCCTCCTACTCTTGATTGAAAATAAATGCAATCAGTTGATAACTGAGTTCTTCTTCTTTGGATTCTAATAATGCTTCAAAAATAAAGTTAAACTCGACTTCTCCTTGTTTAAAGACGACGCCACTCCGATTCGGGATCGTTTCTTTTGCGACCTGAATTGTCAGGTCTGGTTCAAATTGAGCTTGCCAACGTTGAATCATGGTTTCGCTCACGAGTGGCGCACTTTTAGAGCCAAAGACTAGTTCCACTGTACCCGTTAATTGAACGAGCGCTAGTTTACGCTCGACGAAAGCGTCAAAGTCTTCTGCCGTGATGTTTTGCAGTTGTTCTTTGGCATCCGCGAACAATTCATCTAAGACTTGTTGCTTGGCTGCTAACATGCGGTTACGTGATTTCACGTGTAAATCTGAGACTTTTAAGCTCAATTCTTTTTGGAGTTCTTTTTCATAACGCGCTAAGTGAGCCGCGACTTCTTTTTCAAGTTGTTGTTTTTTAATCCGTTCTTTTTTAGCAATTTCTTTTTCTGCTTCTTCGATTAAATGCGCTTGTTTTTTTTGCGCATCTTCGACAATTTTTGTCGTTAATTTTCGGATATCTGACATGGTTTTCCTCCTACATCATGACCAATAAGAAAGAAATAACGAAACCTAAGATGGCATAAGTTTCCATCATCGCAACGAAGATAATCCCCTTCGTCGTATGTTCTGGCTTTTTGGCTAAAATTTGCATTGCGGCACTGGCTCCACGACCTTGCCAAACCCCATTGGCGATCGCTGTAATGGAAATCGGTAAGGCTGCGACAAATAAGAATAAGCCTTTTTGGAAGCTAATGTCACCAGTAATTTGTAAGTAAATCATAAAGGAAATAACGAAACCGTATAATCCTTGCGTGGCCGAAAGTAATTCTAAAATTAAGGCTTGTCCGAATTTTTCCGGTTGTTCTGAAATCAGTCCTGCAGCAGCTTGGGACGTCATCCCAACCCCAATCGTTGAACCTATCCCCCCACAAATTGTGGCTGTGGCCATTCCTAATGCGGCAAAGACTAAGCCGCCATTCTCATAAAAAAAACTAATCCAATTTTCCATTTATCCTTGTTCCTCCTGTTGTGTAGTGGTTTCGGGTGTAATCGTAACGTATTTTTCACTCGCTTTTAACGGTGTGAAGGCGCGACCGCCACCGGTAAAGAACTTACCGAAAAACTCTAAATATTGTAAACGAATGCCATGAACATAGGCACTTAAATAACTTAAAAAGATATTAATCGCATGTAACAAGATGAATAACACAATCCCGATTGTAAAGCGCGCCACGGGTGGTAAGAAACTAATAATTAAGTTGAAGGCCGCCGCAATACTACCACCGGCCACACCAAGGGCCATCAAGCGGGTGTAACTGACTAAATCACTCATATAGTTCGTTAAATCCATCAAACTATATAACCCGGTCCCAATTTTCCCGACGAGTGTTTCGCCTTCAAAACTTCCTCCAATGACAACCGCAATCAAGGACACGATAATGCCTGTCAGACCAATTGTCGTTAGCGGTGTTTCTGGTAAAATCGTAAACCCAAGAGCTAGACTTGCACCACTTAGTAAAAAGACCATCCACGAACCAGCTTGAAAGATCGCTTTGAGTTTTTGATTTTTGCGACTCCATAAGAGATAAAACTTTAAGATTAACGCAAAGAAGACTTGAATGAAACCAAAAACGACAGAAATAATCAAGATTTCGGTGATATCTGATTGATTCGATAATAGCTGAATCGGCATAGTTGCCCCAAAGAAACTACCATAGATCAAGCCCCACATCATCGTTGGAACGGCACATAGTTGAAAGAAAGTTAAACTACGCTTCATACTGGCTTCGAAGTGGAAAAAGTGTTTCACTAGGAAAATTGCTAGGAACAAGAAGAGTCCATAACCAAAATCGGCAACCATCATTCCAAAGGCTAAGGCATAAAATGGTGCCATAAAAGGCGTCGGATCGAGTTCATCGTATTGCGGTAAACTATACATTTCAATCAATGTTTCAAAAGGTGCCACGAAACGATGATTTTTTAATAAGATTGGGACATTTGGAATTTCTTCTTCTTTGACTTCTTCGAAAACGAGATAATAATTTCCTTTTGTAATTTGTTGTAAGCGTGCTTCTAAGTTACTAGCTTCATCGGAAGGGACCCAACCGGCCAAGCTTGTGACAGATTTCGAGCGTAATAATTTTTCTTGGCTCTTACTTTTCACAATGGCGCTACTATAATATTCCGCCACTAAGGTTAACGTAGCCGCTTCTGCGGACATTTGTTTTAATTGATTTTTGATGGATTGTTCTTCTTCTAGTACCTCAGCCATTTTGGATTTCATTTCACTTAAGGCTTCTGAAGGTTTCGCGGTAAAAGGATAATGATATTCGGTGAATCCAACGGTCGATAAGAGACGTTGAATCGGTTTTTGATTGACTTTATGAAACAACACGAATAAATACGTTGTTGTTGTTGTTTGTTGGATGGTTTGGCAATACGTGCTTGGATATTTTTCAAGCTCATGCGTTAAATGGGTCATTTGTTCATTCGGCAAGGTTCCTAACAAGCCGACTGAATGCTTCAGCGTTTTTAACACGGACGGCGCTTCATCAAAATAACGCCAACGGTTTAATTCGTCTTCTGCTTGCGAAAGATCTTGTCTTTCTTGTTCTAAAATGCGTAAACGCTTTTCTTTTTGGCGCAACTCATCCACTACTGTCTGCCATGAGGAAGCCTCGGTGATTTCGGCTAACTGTGACAACGTGTAGGTCGTGGGTTTCTTACGTAATCCTTCGATAAATGAGGGTTTTGGGATATACGATTCTAAGAAAGCTTTACCCAAAAGGACGCGGGTGAGTTCATTCTCGAGTGCTTCTGTTTGAGCCGAGATATTTTCTGACGTAAAGGCATTTTCAGACACTAAGATGCCATCATCTGCCGGTAATAATTCGGCCTTTTGAAAATTTTGGAGCGCTTGTAAGACGTGTTGTTGTTCTTTTTGAAACGTTAAGACATGGAATTTTTGCATTTGTACAATCGCCAATTAATTCACCACCGCTTCAAGGATCAGATTAATGGCTTTGCGCCGTATTTCTGGAGAGACTTGTTGCAAGGTCGCAATTTCTCCTGCAGTTTTTTCGATTAAAGGTGCTTTGAGCTGCGCTAACTCTGCTGCTTGTTGCTCGAGCAGTTCTTGTTGCGCTTGTTTTTCTTGGACACGCAATGTGTCATGGAACGCTTCAATCGCTTCTTGACTACGTTTTTCTTTTTCTTCGATTAAAGCAGTTGTTTCTTGCAAAAGCGTTTCGGCTTTTTTCTCTGCTTCGATCACTTGTTG
This sequence comes from Enterococcus aquimarinus, assembly GCF_001885765.1. GTDB lineage: Bacteria > Bacillota > Bacilli > Lactobacillales > Enterococcaceae > Enterococcus_I > Enterococcus_I aquimarinus. The sequence goes on from NZ_JXKD01000008.1 coordinate 45,171, forward strand.
AATCGCATCGACACTCATGACGAATTTCCTCCTTTGGTTTGATTCAAATAAAAGCATAACAGGTAAACTTATTTGTTATATAAATGTTAACGAAATTTTTAGAGTGAGTCAAGGAAACTCTCCCTTTTTTCTTAAAAAATTCACACTTTTTCGCTTTTAAACATGATTTCGTCACACTTTTTCGCTGCTTTCGAAAAAAAAACACTATTAAATAGGAAGAAAAAATTCTTTTTAAGAAAGAATACACCTTGGCAAGCTGTATCAGATTTGTTTACTTTTTAAGCGAAGTGGTGTCAAAATGGATCAATCATCAGATAATTACAATCATTCTCCAACCCTTTCAACACGAAAAAAAGATACTGATTTCTAGTCTTATGCTAGAAATTCAGTATCTTTTTGGCTTTATTTCATTTCGGCTAAACGATTTTTTTCCATTAGTTTAAAGAATGGGTAATAAATCACTGCACTGGTAAAGACTAAGAAGAGCGTAAAGATGACATTGCGCCAGTCCATACTGGATAAGTATGCTTGCGCGACGAATGGCGTAAAGGATGGATCGATGATGAACCCTAATCCGATAAAGCCAAGCTTTTGGGCAAAATACGTTAGTAATAAGTTGACAATTGGTGCGACTAAAAATGGAAAAGCTAAGATTGGATTAAAGACGATTGGCAAGCCAAAAATCACCGGCTCATTAATCGAGCATAGTCCTGGAATGAAGGATAATTTCCCGATTGTCCGAAACTCGCTGACTTTACTTCTCATCATCAAGACAACCAGTCCCATCGTAGCACCTGCGCCACCCATAACGGAGATTCGGAACATTTGTAAATTCATCAAGTGCGTCATTTGTTCCCCGTTTGCCAATTGTTCTGCGTTATAACCGGTTTGCGCGATTCCTAACGTGAAAACAAGTGGGAAGATAATGGACGATCCATTAATCCCAAATAACCAAAGGATATTTCCAAGAGTCACGATTAGTAAGAATCCACCTAAACTACCGGCTAAATCAGTCGCTGGCGTTAACACTTGCATAATTGCTTCTGGGAAAATTTGATCGGTTGTGATTAAGAAAATCACATTGATACCATAAAAGAAAATAATGTTGGCTAACAGCGGTAATAAGGTATTCATAAACATTGTCACCATCGGCGGAACAGTATCCGGCATGGTGAATTTAATGTTTTTTGTTTCAAAGAAACGTGAAATTTCAACAGCTAATAATCCGATAATAATTGCGACAAATAAGCCATTTGTCCCTAGATAGTTTAAGTTAATCGTTCCTTCAACGACCGGTGTACAAACCATCGCAAAGGTTACTAAGGCCATCATTCCGTTCATAGATGGATTTAGTCCATAATCTTTTGCTAAGGAATAGGCAATTCCAAAGGCACTAATTAAACCAACTAGCCCCATTGTTAAATTGTAAGGCGCTGTAATCAAATCATAGTTTGCCGTTGCAAAATCTTTCCAGTTCGCTAAGAAACGTAAGAATATTCCGGCTGTTTCAGGATTGTATTGCTCCATATTGATCGATGGATTAGCAAAAATTAAGAAAAACGAGCCAATCACGATAAAAGGTAACCCAAACATCATCCCCGTTGAGATGGCTTTTAAGTGTCGTTGATTACCCAATTTTGCGGCTAACGGGCTTAAAAGACCATTTAATTTATCCATAAACGCTGCTGACTTTTTCATTCTTTTTTCCTCCTAGACTTGCCAACTATTAAACTGAAACGCATCTTCTACGACATTGTTTGGATCATAATGATTTAAAATCTCGTCGTATTGCTCTTTGTAGTCATTATCAACTTTCGCTTGAGGAATGACTTTACTTGCTTCGTGTAAGAAATGATGGGAATCACGTCCCATTTGTGCGCCACGAGTCGTATGTTTGTCGAGTGCATAGTCAGGAATTTCAGGTACATAGCCCATCGCAAAACTTTTAATCATAATATTTTTGAGTAAATCTGAAGAACGGTCTTTTTCAGAAGCACATAAGTAACGAATCGCATGAATAATAAACATTAAACGGTCCGATTCATTGTACTGGAATTCTTTACGCATTTGATTAAAGTTATTCACCATAATGGCCGCTTCTGGATTTCCCATGCCGATATCTTCGACCGAAATCGCTAGTAGGCGACGCCATAATTTTTCTTCATATTGCGGCGAGGTAATATACATTTCATACGCAAATTCACATGCGGCTCTTTCGTAACCTCTGCGAATTGATTTTTGTAGAGCAGAAATAACTTCGTCGCCAGCTAAGCCGTTACGCGTAGTCGTTCTTGCCCAAGGATCTTGAATGATTTTTTTCTTTTCCATGGTATAATGCTCCTATCTAGATTTTTATTGGGGTGAAATGATGAATATTGAAAATTTAATTGAAAAGTATCAATTAAATGATTCCGAAGCTCGTGCCTTACGCTTTATGGATCAACATAAAGAAGGCTTAAAAAAAATAGGGATTCGCGAAGTGGCCAAACAAGCTTTTGTTTCAACAGCGAGCATTGTCAATATGTCCAAAAAAATGGGATTTTCTGGTTATAGTGAACTCGTTTTTTCACTCCAGTCGCCAAGCGTCTCAGCAAATACCGACTTGACGGATTTAGTCACTGTCGAAGAACAACAGCTGTTTACCCAATTAATGACCCACTATCGTGACAAACGAATCATGGTATTGGCATCGGGCTTTTCGCAAAATATTGCGAACTACATGAACGAAACCTTTAATCTTTATGGCTTTCGGGCAACAGCCAATAGCCATTTAGAATTTTTGCGCGGGACGAATGAGGAAGACATTTTACTCATTATTATTTCGAATTCTGGTGATACCCAGCGCTTAGTTGAACTCGCAGAAATTGCTCAAAAACATCAGATGGCGTTAATTGCTTTTGTTGGAGATAAAAAATCGAAAGTTGGCGACTTAGCAACTTTGACGATTAGCACCAATACGTATTCACCAAAAACGCTACAATCCTTCACGCCAAACTTCTTTTTTGGGACGGTACTCAATCAATTCGAATTATTATTGAACGGAGCCTTAAAGAATCTTTATGACGCACCTTAAGTGTTTGGCCTTTTCTACGATTTCATTATAACGAGGAATTGGATTTTTGTACGCTTTTTTAAGTTTTTATAAAATTTTTTACTAATTTTAAAACATGTTTCACTATCTTTAGCGAACTTATTCTTCTTTATACTTTAAAATCGTTCGTTTATAACGCAAAAAAAAGAAGCTGTGACAATCGTCATCGCTTCTTTTTTTTCATCATTCTTTAATGGGTAAGAGTAAACGTAAGCCATTCAAAATGACAACGAGTGTACTGCCTTCGTGGACAAAGACGCCAAGCCCAATTTCGATTTTGCCAAAGAAATTGAATACGACGAGTAACGCCACAATTAACATGGAGAAAATCATATTTTGCCAAACAATCCGGTCGAGTTTCTTGGAGACTTGATGGGCATATTTAAATCGCGTTAAGTCATTCTTCATAATAACGGCGTCTGCTACGTCAATCGCCACATCCGTTCCATCACCCATGGCAAAACCAATATCCGCTTGGACTAGGGCTGGCGCATCATTAATCCCATCGCCAAGCATCACCGTTTTGCCATACTGTTGTTGTAGTTCTGTGATAATGGTTGATTTTTGTTCGGGTAAAACATTGCCTTTTACCTGGGAGATGCCCAGTAAATCACCCACGGCTTGCCCAGTTAAGGTAGCATCTCCTGTAATCATGACTGTTTGAATCCCTTGCGTATCCAAATAATCGATGACACTTGATGCCGTTGGTTGTGGTAAATCCATCATAGCCAAATAGCCAACCACATGATCATTTTCACCAAAGAAGACGACATTCTTGCCTTGTTTTGTCAGACGTTCGGTTTGCACTAATAATTCGCTCGCGATATTGGCAAAGAAATCTTGTTTCCCGATTTTATATTCCTTGCCTTCATATATAGTCTTTAAGCCTTTCCCAATATCATTTTGGACATCGAGTGCAATGGGGGACACTTGATCAAAATGACGTAACATTGCTTTCGCTAACGGATGGTTCGCACTATTTTCCATTGAAACAATGATTTTTGTCCAGTCAGACGCTTTTCTCTCATCGATAAAATAAACGTCTGTTACCGCGGGATTCCCTTGCGTCAATGTACCCGTTTTATCAAAAGCCACTGCTTGCACATCGGCTAAATTCGCTAAGTACGAGCCACCTTTAAATAACACGCCACGTTTGGCTAAATTCGAAATGCCCGATAAACTAGCAGGAATCGCACTTGCTGCTAGGGCACATGGGGAAGCTGAAATCATCAAGACCATTCCTCGATAGAAACTCGCATACCAGCCCCACTGAAAGATCACTATCCCGGATAAAATAAAGAGCGGCACGATGGCTAAGACCGTTTTTACGTAGAGTGGTTCAATTTGTTTAATTTTTGTTGCTGTCGGTGATAAGCGACTTTGCGATTGGTTCACTAATGTTAAAATTTTGGCAAAGATCGTGTCGGAAGCAACTTTTGTAACAGTCATCGTAAACGTTCCTTGACCATTAATGGTGCTTCCGTAAACTTCTGCTCCAACAGTTTTTTCTTGTGGCATGCTTTCACCATTAATGGACGATTCATTTAACGTACTACTTCCTTCAAGAATCACACCATCTGTTGGCACTTGATCACCTGGGAGGACTTTTAACTGGTCCCCAATTTTTAAGGTCTCAACTTCTACCATTACATATTCACCATTTGCTTGGCGTAACCGAGCTTTCGTTGGGTTCATTTTTAGGAGCGCGGTAATTTCTCGCTTACTGCGTCCTTCCGCATATTCTTCTAGAAAATGAGCTCCTGAAAAAATAAGAATAAGTAATGCACCTTCATCGTAATCGCCAAGAAAAACAGCCCCAATGGCAGCTAGCGTCATTAAAATATGCACGTTTGGCCAAAATTTCTTTAAACGGATACTCTCTGTAATGGTTTCACCAATTCCTTCAAAAATCACTTGATAACCGGCAACGACCATCGCACTCAACATGAATAGATTCGATAACGATTCTGGTAACGGACTAAGAAGAGCAATCAAATAAAGGACTAGTCCAACAACATACAGGATGACTGGCTGCTTTCCATGATTATGGTGATGACTACAGCTAGATGCCGCCTCTGTGTGTTGGTGGTGATGCTCATGATCGTGGTCGTGGTCGTGATGGTCTTGGCATGAATGGTCTTTTTTTACTATCATTGACATTTCGTTCCCTCCAGTTCATACATGAATAATCATTCATTTGTTATCCTTATTATATATGAATGAAAATTCATTTGTCAATAGACTTTCTCCTCTTTCACCTATTTTTAACTATTGTTACAATTAATCGAAACGACTTTGCAATTCGTCTAGTTCTCGTCATTTTTGTGTTAAAAAAAGGAATAGAATCATGACAGTTGTCATCGTTCTATTCCTTTTTTCTCGATTGTTCTCCAGTCGCTCAGAGCAACGCGCCTTTTGTCGCACCTTATTTTTAGGGTTCAAAAGGCTGCTCTTTCGGCTACTTCAATCCTTACGCTCAATTGAGAAAACCAATTGCTCGTAGGGATTTCCAGTCGCTCAGACCATAACGCCTTTTGTCGCACCTTATTTTTCTTCGCGTAGGAGGCGTAAGCCATTTAAAATAACTAAAATCGTACTACCCTCATGCCCGATTACTGCTAGAGGAATCGTTAAGCTTTGCATTAAATTCAAGGCAATTAACGATAAAATGACCGCGACACTAAAAATAATATTTTGTTTAATGATTCTTTTCATTTTTTGAGAGAGGCGATGAGTGTACACGAGTTTCGCTAAATTATTTTCCATAATCACGACATCGGCCACGTCCATGGCAACGTCCGTTCCTTCGCCCATCGCAATCCCGATTGTCGCGGTTGCCAGTGCTGGTGCATCGTTGACGCCATCACCGACCATCGCATTTTTACCATATTTTTCTTTCAGCTGTTGGACGTATTTCACTTTATCTTCTGGAAGTAGTTCGCCGTAGTACTCTTTAATTCCGGCATCTTGTGCGACCGTTTGGGCGGTATGGCGATTATCACCAGTTAACATGACTGTTTGAATTCCAGCATTATTAAAGTAAGCGACGGATTCTCGGGCGTTTTTATTTAATGTATCAAGCAGGCCAATACCTCCGATAAATTGGTGGTCACGTTCCACATAAATCACGGTTTTCCCTTGATGTTTCCACTCAGCTAACGCTTCAGGTTCTTCATAGGTGCCACGTTTTTTCCCTACGTAATAGGTATGATCCCCTTCGACTGCTTGAATCCCACTGGCTGTGATTTCTTCTGTTACAAGATCAAGACTTTGATACGCTTGTCCCCATTTTTTGACAATTCCTTGGGCTAACGGATGGGTACTTTTCCCTTCTAGTCCCAGGACATAAGGTAAAATAACAGCTTCGTCTTCTGCCCAATATTCATCGGTGACGCTAAATTCACCTTTTGTTAAAGTACCGGTTTTATCAAAGGCGATACTCCGAATTTCTGCCAGTTCTTCTAAATAAGTGCCCCCTTTAAAGAGCATTCCGTGACGTGCGCCATTACTAATAGCACTCAGTAAAGCCGGTGTGGAACTTGCCACTAAGGCACAGGGACTTGCAACAACGAGTAAGTTCACACCACGATAGAGGCTTTCGTTCCAAGTCCAAGATAAGCCGAAACGAAAAGCGAGAATCGCTAATGGAACAGTGATTAAAATAATCATCACGTACTGATTTTCGACACGTTGGATAAAACTTTCAGTCTTCGTTTGACTGTTTTGTGCGGATTCGACTAACGCAATAATTTTCGCAAAAACGGTTTCTGAGCGATCCTTATTGACTTCAATCTCGAGTGCATCCCCGAGATTAATCGTGCCACCATAAATTTCTTCATTGATACCTTTCAACCGAGGAACACTTTCACCATTCACGACCGATTCATCAATTTCAGACGCGCCTTTCATAATGACACCATCTGTTGGAATATGTTCTCCTTTAAAAATAGCCACTTTATCGCCTATCTCTAAATCGGCTGTGTCAATCATTTCGTACGTCCCATCGGCCAACACCAAGCGCGCTTTTTTCGGTTGCCGATCAATCAAACGATTAATTTCGCGGGCACTTTTTTCAGTGGTATATTCTTCTAATAAATGACTTAGACTAAAAATAAAAATAAGTAGTGAACCTTCACGCCAATCACCAATTAACCCCGCACTCACTGCTGCTAAGATCATCAATAAATCGACATTAAAATGTTTTTCCGCCATCAATTCACGTACACCGGCAATTGTGATTTCCGTTCCACCACTGATAACCGACGCTAAATAAATCAGCCAACTATATTCCCATTGAAAGCCAAACTCTAAAATCAAGCCTACAATTAAAAACACAATACAACTCACCGTACTAATTAACGTGATATTTTCTTTGATTTTTTTCATTTCAACCACCTCATTCGTCTTTCTACACTCTCACTTTAGCACCCTTTTGAACGTTTAGATACGGGAATTCCTCAATTGAAAGAGATTATCATTGTCAGTGAGAAGACGGTTAGACGGTTGTATCATTCTATGATACACTAACAAAAATGAAAAAGGAGTCGTTGCGAATGTCATATTATTTTACCCTACCGGTCAATGAAAACATTGCGCTAGCTTACTGTGATTTATCGATGGCCCAAGAAATTTATGAATGTGTCATCTCGGATAAAGAACATATTGGCGTGTTTCTTGATTTTGCCCATCGTACAACAGATATCTCCGTTCAAGAAGAATACATCAAAATGAAGCTCCACAACAATGCCGAAGGAACTGATAAAATGTTTTGTCTCATTTTTGAAGAGTCGATTATTGGGTGTATTGATTTACATAAAATCAATCAAAAAAATCAAAGTGCCGAAATTGGGTATTGGATTCATTCGGATTATACCAATCGCGGGTTTATTACGGCAGTCGTGAAGAAAATCTGTGCCTACTCTTTTTATGGGTTACATTTGAATAAACTTTCAATTTTTGCGGATGTAGCGAATGTCGCAAGTAATAAAGTGGCGCTCAAATGCGGATTTGAATTTGTTGGGACGGATAAAGCAGAAGTGCTGTTACGCGATGAGTTGCGTGATATGAATAAATACTCGTTACTAAAAAAAGATTTTCAGCTTGAATAAAAAGAAAATAGCTAATAGAACGGCAAAAGATACAATCCGTTCTATTAGCTATTTTTTGTTGTGGAGTGGATGCTTATTGAGTCAGAATCTTTATTTCTCCCACGGTTATTGTTCGATGAATTTACCAATGACTTTTAGCAACAATCGCCGAAAGAAGTACTCAAAAAATAGCAAAAAACTCCGAAATGAGCCGCCCCGCTAAAGTTCGATGTTTAGGTCCAACTTTTGCGGAGCGCTATCGATGCCGGAGGTTTTACTCTATTTTTCGCGAATATACACGCCTTCAATTTCTATCCAATAAGTGATCGGTTGATTGTTCTCATCTACTTGCATTTCAATATGATTAAAGATGAGTTGTCCTTCGATTTCATCGGTGCTAAATGGATATTCCAAGGTCGCAACGGTAGTCGATTCTTTTTGTTCTGTTGTCGGCGGATATTCTGCAAGCAATCCTTCTACAAAGGTTTTCAGAGACTCTTCTAAAATCACTTGATTGTTTAATTTAATCGTGAGTTTTGGGACGCTATTTCCCTTTTCAGATAGGATCCACTCAATCTCATATGTCCCTTTATTCCCTTCAAACGTTCCACCTTGACCTTCTTTTTGGTCTTGATAGGTTAGTGGAACGCGCCAATCAAAGGACGCAATATCAATCGCTTGATTCTCGCGACTCACACTCGTAATCGCATTTTGCAAAGGAGCCACATCTTCTTGTCTTGGATAGATAGGGGCAAATCCCATCACTTCCTTAAAGCTTTCATCGTCATATGGCTCAATACTGAACCAAACAGGTAAACGATCTTGCTCTTGCCGGGCCAAATATTGGGCCGAAACCGTCATTTTTTCTCTAATTGGTTGCTCGATTGCTTCACTTCCTGGGATGATTTCATTATTTTCAAACATCTGTGCTTGAATTAATAATTTTTCGAATCGTTGAACTTGAAGTCGTACGGGCAAGCTTTGATAACCGACAAGTGGCATCACCGAGAATAGCATTGTCGCCATGACCAGGAGTAAAACCGAGGCATAGGCGCTTCTATTTTTGAAGACTAAGAGAAGCATGGCTACGACTGCCACTAGCCAAACGAGCATAAAATAATATTCAGTCGTTTGCATTCCGTAAGTCATCAGTTGCTGGATTAACGCCCAACCTTCAAAGGCTAAAATAATGAGCGTGGCAAAAGGAAAGACTTGGCGATACAATTTTGCGACTTTATTTTGTGCTTCATGAACCATAATATAAAGCCAAATACCTACGACTGCATAACTCGTTGCAATACTTGATAAACGGATAAAGTAATTGCCAACTCCTTGGAAAATAATCCGAATTGTCCAAAGTAATAATACAATGGTCAGTGCTAAGGTAACCGGAACAAGAATATAAGAAAATAATAGTTGAATAAATTTCGATTGTTCTTGCGCAGCTTGGTGTTTTTCATCTGGTTGCGTTTGGGAAAAATCAGGTAAGGATCCTAGAAAGATCAGGAACGTCACAAAGCCAATAATCGAACCTAGATGTTGATAAACTTTGAAACTCATTGCGGGATAGAGTAATCCTTGGATGGCACCTGCCACTGCTGAAGTCCCTGCTAATAAGACCATTCCATAAATTAGGGCAATAAAAAAAGATTTTTGGATCATAAAAATCGTGCGCGACAGCGATTGATTTTCTTTTTGGCGTGCTGCAAATAAGACAAAGGCTAAAAACGTTACGCCTAATAACATCGCCATTCTGGCATTGGCAATCTCACTTAAATAGAGATAGTTAAAGGAACTGTTCGCATCAGGAGCCGTTTGTCCAAAAAAGTAAAGCAGTAAAAAACTACTTAACGAAACGATTCCCGTTACACCATTTGCAAGCGACATTCGTGTCGTTTCGAGTTGTTGCCCACGCACATAGGTCGCTGCCATTAAACCAAAAATTGCACCAAAGGCAAACGCCCAATGCAAACTATTAAATAACAAATGAAATTCATCTGCTTGTACACCCTCTATTTGAGTCCGTATCATCGTCGTTATCGTAAATAGCAACCCACTGATGCTCGCAGCTGGGAATGTCCCCATCGCTTGAAAAGCGCCTTTGACAACTTGTTCTACCGAACGTTTCAATTCTTGCATCACTAAAACCTCCCTCATATCGATTTATCCACATTCATTATACCATAATCGTAAAAAACTCTTTCTTTTAACCACTGTTACTGCGACTAATTTTCAATTAAGCTTGCTATGACTGATGAAACAGTACAATCGTTTCTTTAGCGTTAATATTGCTGTTGCTCAAGCGTCTAAAAAAAATCTCAAGTCATCTTTTGAATGAACAGACCCCAAAAAGTTCGATGGTTAAGTCGAATTTTTCGGGGTCTTTCGATTAATTTAAAGAGATCAAGATTCTCTTTAAAAAACTCACAGGCAATTTTATCGTATCATCATTTACTAAAAAAATACGTTTAACAATTGTTCTGACATACTTTTCGTCTTTTTAGTTGGTTGTATAGTAGGCTTAACACTTTAAGAGATAACAGATAGATTCCGACAAAAAGAAGGCCGATGACATTATTCCAGATTCTGAGTTGAACCGATCCCCCAATGCCATAACGATCTTGTGCTAGTAGCAATGCACCAAAACAATTCAGAATGGTTTGATTACGATACGTTGTTAATAATCCTAAACCGAAGCCGCCAATTGGACCAATCAAAAAAAGAGAACGATTTGGTAAAAATGACATCAATGTGAAAAAGCCCACTGAACCTAATATAACCCCGATTAAACGGTCAAACGCACGTTGTTTTAACGCGTCTCGGTCACCGGCTAATAACGAGGCACAGGCAAAACCTGCCCACATATAACGCTCTAAAGAGTAATAATCCATCCATAATAAAAATAAGCTGGTACCTAAAGCTAACACCATTAAAAATTGATTATTCTCATTCCAAACCCGCTCACCGACGATTCGTTTATAGAGCGTGAATTCTTGATGCTTTTCTCGATGCTTTCGGAAATAGATCCAAGAAAACAAGATAAATGCAAGAAAAACTAAAGCAAATCTAGAAACAAAAAATTCTTTGCTCGGTAACGTTCCCACTAGAAAAACATAACAAAAGCTATACAAACTAGGATTTCCTAATTCACGATTATAACTAGTTAGTAAAAAAATCATTAGTAGTGAGTAAAAATGACAAATAAATTTCCAACCGGATGGCAAGACAGCCGCAAGCTGGGGGGAAAATAATAAGAGCAATAAGACGACCCCTAACCCAATTATTCCTTGTTTCACACGATACCCAAAATCAACAAAGCGGATACTCATTAACATACAAAACAAGACGACTGCTAACGTACTTTGTTCCTGCCCAAACACCGCAGAAATCATCGTAATCGAGACACTGGCGAATAAGACGATTAAAAAAGAACGAACAATAAGGGCTCGACGGTAAAAACGTTTCTCTTCGATACTTTCACTCGCTTTTATTTTATTTTTTAAGATAAAAGGTGAAAGTTGAAGCATTTGATAAAAATTCATACATGGCATCCTCTCAAAAGTAAAATAACACTATCGAGGAGGATACTGTTAATTCATTTTTTCTTCAATTAAAAAACTTCGGAAAAAATATTTTCCAAAGTTTTTGATTACTTCTTTATTTAAAAATTAACTTCATCTGGATTGGCTGCAGTTCCCACTTGACCTTTTAATTGATCAATCACAGCCATGTCTTCCGGGGTTATTTCAAAATCAAAGAGTTTCGTGTTTTCAATAATCCGCGATTCGGTGACTGATTTTGGCAATGGTAAAAATCCTTTTTGTAAACTCCAACGTAAAACAAGTTGGGCGATTGTTTTTTGATAATGGTCTGCTAAGGTTTGTAATGATTCAATCTCAAAAATACGGCCGGTACCTAAGGGACTATAGGCTTCTGTTAAAATGCCATGTGCAGTATTATAGGCCACCAGTTCATCTTGGGGATCACTTGGATTGGCATAAATTTGATTCACGACCGGTTTGATTGTCGCTGTTTCGAGTAAGGCATCGATATGATGGGGATGGAAATTCGAGATCCCAATGGCCCGGATTTTACCAGCTTGTACGGCTTCTTCCATCGCGCGCCAGGAATCTGCATTTGTTGCTTGCCAATTCGGACGATATTTTTTCGGATTCGGCCAATGAATTAAATACAAATCAAGATAGTCTACACCAAGTTGTTCTAACGATGCATCGATGGCTTTTCGAGTCTCTTCAAATGTCCGCTGCGTATTCGCTAATTTCGTCGTAATAAATATTTCTTCTCGAGGAATCCCACTTTTAACGATTGCGCGACCGACTGACGCTTCATTTTTGTAAGCGGCGGCGGTATCGATGTGTCGGTATCCAGCCTTTAAAGCGGTTAAAACGGAATGTTCGGCTACATCGCCATCTGGTGTTTGCCAAGTTCCAAAACCAACGATTGGGATTTCTACGCCATTGCTTAACTGATACGTTGTAGTTAATGTCATTGTTTCTCCTCCTAAATTTTTTTACTTCTATATAATGGTACCTCATTCTCGTCTCATTGTCATGCAATCGACTTATACAATAAAATGTATAAAATTAAGTATTTTTAGAAATTAATTGAATAAAAATACAAAAACACTTGCTTTCTCTTTATATATGGATTATTATACATAATATACTTATTTAAGACATTAAATATTCATAAACAACCGATTATGATGAATATTTACGGAAGGAGCTTTTCATGGATCATTATTATCTTAGTGCGATTGTCCTAGACTTTAGCAAACTCATCAAATGGATTCCTACTTTTATCGATGGCACAATTGTTACGATTGTCTTATCGCTAATGACTGTTTTCCTAGGATCAATTATTGGACTATTCGCTACTTTACTCAAACAATCCCCAAATAAATTTTTTAAAGCAATCGCGGCGGTTTATACGCAGGTCGTACGTGGAACCCCATTACTCGTGCAATTATACATTTGGTTATACGGCTTACCGCTCATCGGCGTGACGCTACCTGCACTACCATTTTTGGGTGATGTCTATGGTTCACGCGAATTTCTAACAGCCGTCGTTGCCCTTTCTATTAACTCAGGTGCCTACATTTGCGAATTACTTCGTGGTGGCTTAGAAGCCATTGATAAAGGTCAAATGGAAGCCGGACGTTCGTTAGGATTAAGTCGCAAACAAACGATGCGCTCTATCATTATTCCACAAGCCATACGCGTGATTCTTCCTGGCTTAGGAAACGAATTTATCGCCATGATTAAAGAATCTTCCATTGTTTCCGTCGTTGGAATTTTCGATGTGATGTACACGAGTAATATTATTAAAGCATCGACGTATTCGATTTTCGAACCCTTAATTGTCGTTGCCTTGATTTACTTCTTCCTAACCTTCACATTAACAGCTTTAATGAAACAATTAGAAAAGAGGTTAAGTGTTTATGATTAAAACAATCAACTTACAAAAAGATTACGGTGATTTAAAAGTACTTAAAGGCATTTCAACCGACATCAAACAAGGTGAAATTGTCGCTGTGATTGGCCCTTCTGGTTCAGGAAAGTCAACGTTTTTACGTTGTTTGAACTTAATGGAGCAACCAACAGGCGGCGAGGTATTCTTTAAAGGCAAATCCTTAACCGAAAAAATGTTAAAAGAAGCCGAAATTGATCAAATTCGGCAACATATTGGCATGGTGTTCCAACATTTTAATTTATTTCCCAATATGACGGTTTTAGAAAATATTATTTTAGCTCCAATGAAATTAAAAAATTTATCAAAAGCCGAAGCAACCACGATCGCCGAAGCCTTACTACGAAAAGTCGGCTTATCCGATAAAAAAGATGTGTATCCGAATAAACTTTCTGGTGGACAAAAACAACGGGTAGCTATCGCCCGCGCACTTGCGATGGAACCAGAAGTCATGCTTTTTGATGAACCAACATCGGCCCTTGACCCAGAGATGGTCAAAGAAGTGTTACTCGTGATTCAAGCCTTGGCAAAAGATCATTTAACGACCGTTATTGTCACGCATGAAATGAGTTTCGCAAAAAAAGTTGCCTCACGCGTCCTCTTTATGGATCAAGGGGTCATCGTAGAAGAAGGAACACCAACCGAATTATTTGAACATCCAAAAGAAGAACGAACGAAAGTCTTTTTAGATCAAATTACTTTTTAACCTGATTATCAATTACCCGAGGAGGAACTCTTATGAAATTAAAACATACCTTTACGCTGGCTGTTGCTAGCTTATTATCCCTAACTTTACTCGCTGCATGTGGCAGTAGTGAAAACACCAATGAATCACAAGGAAGCGCGACGGTCGAAATGGATCAACTAAGTAAAATTCAAGAAGCTGGAAAATTAGTGATGGCAACTTCACCTGACTTCCCTCCTGCTGAATTTTATATTTTAAAAGATGGTAAAAAAGAAATTGTCGGTAGTGACGTGGCCTTAATCCAAGCGATTGCGGATGAAATTGGTGTCGAACTTGAAATTAAACCAACGGACTTTAATGGTGTTCTAGCAAATATCCAAACAGGCAGCGTTGACCTTGGAATTGCGGCTTTTGTTGGAACTGATGAACGTGGACAAGTCATGGAGTTTTCCGATGGCTATCAACAAGAAGCGGCCGATGGGTTTCAAGGGGTTTTAATGACGAAAGAAAATGCGGCGAAATTTAAGACACTGGATGAATTAAAAGCAGCAGAATTAACCGTCGGTGCTCAAGGTGGTTCTGTCCAATATGAACTCGCAACGACGATTACGGACGCTAAAAAAATCAAGCAATTCGGGACTATGGATGCAGCGATTTTAGCGTTAAATTCAGGTGACGTTGATGCGATTACGGTTTCTACTTCCCACGTTTTACCCATGTTAGAAACATTCCCAGATTTAGTGATTTTACCACAAGAATCATTCGACCTTGATGTGAATCAAAAATATGCTACGAACGTTATTGGGTTTCCAAAAACAAATGACAATGCGCGTCTAATCGAGATTGCCAATAAAGTCATCCAAGAAAACTTGGAAAACGGGAATTTAGAAAAATGGCGGAAAGAATATACAGAGTTAGCCGTTCAAGCAGTGGAGTAGACGAAAGAAGAAGGAGATTTTACAATGACAACTTTATCAGCGAAGGAAACAATCTTAGCATCAATTGAAAATAACATTGATGATTATATGGAACTCGTGCAAACGATGTATGACAATCCAGAAATTGGAAATGAAGAATTTGAAACAATGGCGCTTTTAGTCAATTATCTCGATCAAGCGGGCTTTAAAACCACATCCGGCTACGTTGTTCCAACTGGTTTTATTGGGGAATACGATACAGGAAAAGCTGGACCCACTATTGCTGTCATGTGTGAATACGATGCTTTACCTGAAGTCGGACATGGTTGCGGACATAACTTAATTGCCGGGATTGGGATTGCAACCGGTGAAGCGGTAAAAGCGGTGATTGATCAGTTCGGTGGAAAATTATTAGTTGTTGGAACACCGGCAGAAGAAAACTTTGGTGGCAAGGTCAGCATGTCAGAAGCTGGCGTCTTTGACGATGTAGATGTGGCATTAATGGTTCATCCAGGTAGTCATAATGGCGTCGGCGGACGTTCATCTGCCTTAAATCCGATTAAATTTGAATTTTTCGGAACAAACGCTCATGCTTGTAAACCACAATCTGGTGCCTCTGCCTTAGATGCAGCCGTGATGAGTTACCTACAAATCAATCTAATTCGTCAATTTGTTAATCCGCATACGTATATTCATGGCGTGATTAAAGATGGTGGCGAAGCAGCCAATGTTATCCCCGCTTATGCTTCATTAGAATATTATTTTAGAGCCCCAACGATGGCTTACGCAAAAGAAATCACTGAAAAAGCAATCAAAGCGGTTGATGGCATTTGTGCTGCAAATGGTGTGACGTATCAAACATCCACGTATGAATGTCCTTATGAAGATACCGTCATCAACTACTTATTAGCGGATGTATTGACCGAAAAATACGAAGAGTTAGGATTAACCGATGTTCAACCAGTCGATGAAGTAGCTACAGGTTCTACTGACGTTGGTGCCGTGAGCTATCGCTGCCCAACAATTCAAGGTTTTATCAAAATTTGTGGCGAAGAAGTCAATGCACATACCGTTGAAATGGCGAATGCGACAATTTCTCCCGATGGTAAAAACGGCTTAATCAAAGCGGCTCAAGGACTAGGTTTAACGATTTTAGAGCTACTCGAAAATCCAGAAAAACTAGTGGCGATTAAACAGGAATTTGACACGACTATCGCAACATTAAAGTAAGTCGTTCAAAGAAAGTCACTACAACGACCACCGGGGCATGATTGCTCCGGTGGTCGTTTCATCTTTATAAAGTAAAAAACCAACACTCAGAAGTTTCCTTCTAAGTGTTGGTTTTTACGTGTTTTATTATCTAATTTTTCATAAAGAGTGATTTGATTGCGACCGAATTCCTTCGAATAGTAACAAGCGGTATCCGCTCTTTCAATCGTTGTCAGTAAATCTTTCTCATAGTCATCATTCGTGGCAATCCCAGCCGAAAATGTTAAATCGATTCGGACATCCTCATCAACGATAATCCCTTGTTCTTTCAAACGAATACTAAAATCATCTAATAATGTAAAAACTTCTTTTTCTGATAAATCATAAAAGAAAAGACAAAATTCTTCGCCCCCAAAGCGATAAATCTCAAATTGGGTTGCATCGATTTTTAAAGATAATTGTCCTCTTAAAACATCAATAAATTCTTTTAAGACGATATTGCCGACCAGATGGCCATGTTCATCGTTAATTGTTTTAAATAAATCTAAATCAATCATGCCAACAACGACATTGACACTTTCATTTTTCAATAATTCAATGACTTCATTTAATGCCGTAAAATTATAAGAACCGGTTAATAAATCCTTTTTACTTTGCAAGATGACTTCCCGATGGTGTCGAACTTCTTTTTCTCTCATATTATAATAAACATTAAAAACGGAAACAATGATAAGTGCTCCCAGTAATGTCAGTAAACGAACATCTAGGATCAGTTCATTTTGTAAATTTTTGATATCATTCCATCTAAAATAAATCGAAACATAAGTCGTCAGCAAAAAAAGAATTTCAAAACTCCATTTTTTCTTTACTAGCGGCGTTTCATTATATATTAAGTACAATACCAATTGTAACAAACCGAGTAAAAGAATGTTCCAATTCGAGGTATTTGTTAACATTCCAGAAGTATGGACACTAAGGAGAATAAAAAACGGGGTAATCGCTAAAAGTATTTTCCCGATTTTTTTAAAAAAATAATGTGCAATAAATAATGCTAACGTGTATTCAAAAATAATTTCACCTAACAAATAGGTCGATAATGCTATTAGAATATATAAATAGACAAAGTATAAGAACGTTATCACACCTAATTGACTCTCGAATTTTGGAAACCATTGTTTTAACGTACGAAATACCGTATCTACCGTTATCACTAAACTAACGACTAATACGGGTAAAATTAAGACAATCACTATTGCAGCATTCATTTTTTCGCCCTTTCCTTAATTTTGACATGATAATCATCCTCATTATAGCACTTTATCATAAGCGAATATAGTCATTTATGAGAGAGTTTTAAAAAAGAATTCTTGATTATTTGCATTTATTCACGTTTTATGCTAAATAAACAATTTCTTACGATTTATTTCCACTATTTTGTCTTTTAAACCACTCTTTCTTTGTGTTTTAGTGAACAGAATTCCCACTCCCTCTCTCTCAATCAGATATCTATCAGCAAAAAAAACATCCACTACAATCAGCGCATGATTGTCAGCGGATGCTTCGTTAATCGCTTATTTATTATTGGTGAACCGTCACAGTTTTAGTTGTTTCAACGGTTACTCGACCGTCTTTAATGACGAAGAGACGTGTTGGGATATCGATAATCGCATCATTTACGACTTTCGTATCTAAAATCACGAGATTCGCTTTATTTCCTTCCCCAATGCCATATCCGTCTAACTTCAAGGCTTTCGCAGGATTTTCGGTAATCATCGGTAACACCGTTGGTAAATCGTCTGCTCCCCCTAAATGTGCTACAGGGATCGCAATCATTGCCGTTTGGAAAATATCGCCATTTCCATAAGGTGTAAAGGCATTGCGAATATTGTTTGTTGCAATACATACGTTGACGCCTGCATCACGTAATTTACGGATTGGTGTCACCGCTCGACGGACGTTATATTCATCATTACGAGCACCTAAATGCAAGTCAGTCGCTGGAAGTGCCATGACGCTAATTTGTGCTTTTGCCATTAATTCTAAAATTGGCGTTAATTTTTCTTCAGGTAAGGCATGAAGTGCTGTTAAGTGACCCACAGAAACACGGCCTTGATAGCCTTCATCAATTGTTTTTTGACAGAGATATTCAATACTCATATGATCCGCTTCATCGGCAAAATCTTGGTGTAAATCAATGTCTTTGTCATATTTTTTCGCAATTTCAAAAATCAAATCGATATGGTCATTCGCAGGTGCATCGTTATACGGAATACCACCAACAACGTCTGCCCCCATCTCCATTGCTTGATGCATCATCGCTTCCGTTCCTGGCGCTTTGAAGATTCCTTCTTGCGGGAATGCGACAACTTGGATATCCACGAATTTTTTGTATTCTTCTTTCAGTTTTAAAATCACTTCAAAACCAGTGAATCCTTGTGCTGGATCAAATTCAGAATGCGTACGAATCACCGTCACGCCGTTTGGAATAATCATATCTAAAACTTTTTTTGCTCGGTCATAAATATCTTCTTTGGTAAAGGTTGGTTTTAATTCAGCCGTCACTTCAATTGCTTCTTTTAACGTTCCTGATTTATTCGGTTTACGACTTGCAATTAACGCTTTATCTAAGTGAATATGACTTTCAACAAGACCTGGAATCACCACGCGACCCTCAGCGTCGATTACGCGTGTTGCTTCTCCCTCGATACTTGGCGCGATTTTGCTAATTTTTCCAGCTTCAATCGCAATATCTGTTAACGATTGGTCATCGCTTAAACGTGCATTTTTAATTAAAATATCCATATTCTCTACTTCCTCCTAATATATTATCGTTCTTATTTATTATTACCCCATCACTAGTGAAATGATAAGGAGAACAACCGCTGCCATACTAATCCATTTCACGTTACCTTTTACAACATCTAAAATCGGAATATCAAAACCGGAAGACAGAGCTTGCATCGTAATATTTACGAAACTCATTTGACTTCCAAGTCCAACACCCATTGTCACAAATCCTAGTGCAAGTGGTGAAAATCCAAGTGAAATTGCTACAGGTAAGACTAATGTTAAGACAGAACCAACATAGGCTCCGGCTGGTACACCAATTAGAATACCGGTTAAGACAGCAACTGGTACGACAATGGCCGCAGGTGCTCCTTTAGCTACACCCGCAATTACCGCAAAGGTTCCTGTTTGGGCAATCACGTTAATGAACGCTAAGAAAATCCCAACTTGGAAGAGACGAGTTAAGATGTATGTCGATCCTTCAATCATGGATTCTACTGTTTTATTCATTGAGAATGATGTGCACGCGAAAATCAGAATTAACGTTGCAATCATGTAAACAAGTGGTGTGAAAAGTGCAAATCCGATAAGATTATTCACAACTGGGCCAAAAATAACCGCAAATAGTAAGAAAATAGCCGGAATTGTTAATTTAAATAATTGGCCATTATTCATTTCTGCGTACTCATCGTTTTCAACTTCTTTAAAGCCGACGTTACGACGTTTTGTTCCCCAGTAAGCTAAAACTAAAGCTAATCCGACAAATAGTAACCAGTACGGACGCATTGTCACAACATATTCACTGACGTCAAAACCGCCAAGTTGTGAGACGATACTAGACTCAAGTGATGCTGGCGAAGTCGTAAATGAAACGGCTGCCGCTAAAGACATTGCCGCAATTAACTCAGGTACAACTCCGACCGCTGCAAACGCAAGTGGTGCAATAACCATCGCGCTACCGCCACCAATTCCAGACATGTAAGTTGCGGCTGCGAGTAAGATGACGATAAAAACAGAAACAAGTTCAACTTTCCCTTTTGTTCCACGTTTCGCTAACGTAAGTGCAGCAGAATAGCCACCTGATTTGAATACTGCCATCGCAATAGCAGAGTTAATAATCGGAACAGTAATGCCCAACATTGTCGGAATCGCTTCTAATAGTTTTTGATTGGCTTCTGCTAATCCAATACCACCAATCACCATCGCGATTGCACCACCGACAACCCCTGCAATAATCATATCTACCTTCATAAATAAGAGCACTAAGACAATCACTAATGGTACGATTGTTAACACCGCCATAAAGCCTGTTGGTGCGACAATTTCTTGCATTTCTTCAGCAAAGACCGTCACTGGCGCCAACATCAGGCACAGCCCTGCGAATAAGATACTTAATTTTTGTTTGTTCATTTATAACGCCTCCTCTATATTTTTCCTTGCTTAATTTTTTTGATTAAAGACTTCATAATCAATCTCATTTACCGAACGAGCGACAACAATCGCGGAATAAACATCAGAATTCACATTTAAGAATGTTCTTAACATTCCGACAAACCATTCAACACCAGCAAAAATAGCAATACTCTCAATTGGTAGCCCTAATTGCGGCACGATAATCGCGAGAGAAACTAGTCCTGCTCCTGGAACCACTGCATTGGCAAGCGAGACAAAAGTCGCGGTAATCGCTACGGTAATCATTTTGGAAAGATCAAAGTCCATTTGATACATTTGAGAAATCGTCATCACCGTCAATGCCATATGCATGGCTGAACCATTACTATTTAACGACATTCCCAAAGGTAAGACTAAATTCGTAATCCGGTCGCTTAATCCAAGTTTTTCATGGGCTTCTTCCATCGCAATCGGCAAGGTAATCGCCGAAGATGTCGTTGCTAACGCCATGACCGTCATACTTTTCATGTTTTTAACTAATTGAATCGGATTCACTTTACAATAAATGGTAATGATTAAAATCCATAATCCCATAAATAATAAGGATGCCGTCGCGTAAACGAGCAGATATTTGATTAGCGGTAAAATAATTTGTAACCCTAAATTACTAATCGTTGACGCAATTAATGCAAAGATTCCTAAAGGCGCGACCAACATCACATAGCGAATGACATTGATAATGACCTCATTGAAGTCAATGATTAATTCAAATAATTTAGACTCTGGCTTCGTCTGAATATAACGATTCAGGCCAATTCCAAAAAAGAGCGCGAACACAATAATTTGAATAATCGAACCTTTTGATAGCGAATCGAAAATATTCGTCGGTAAAAAATTTAAAAAGGTTTCAGCAGGCGTAATTTCTTGGGTTTGAATGCCCAAATCCTGAGCCCCTGCTAAATCAATGCCTCTTCCCGGATTAAAAACCACGGCCATCGCAACACCCCAAACGGCAGCTAAGAAGGAAGAAATGCCAAAGACGGCAATCGTTTTACCACCTAGCTTCGTGAGTTCTTGAGGGTTAATCCCCGCGACCGCTTGAATAATTTGCCCTAAAATTAAAACTGGAATCGCCATTTGCATTAAACGTAAGAACGCATCCCCGATAATTTTTAACTCAATCCCGATTTTCGGTAACAACAATCCAAACGCAACCCCTAATACGACGGCAATGACAATTTGTGTAATCATTGATACTTTTTTCATTTTTCACGCTCCCCTCGATTGATCGGCGGGTTCTTTGTAAGCGGATGATACTCTTTAAAATAATCGATATAATAACTAATTGTTTGATGTGCGATTCGAGAATGACAGAAATCTTACGAATACCTTATTGAAGAGCTTACGTTTTTTTATCACAAAACAAGCAGACGTTTCTCTCATTTCTTTTCTCGCTTCATCTTACTTGACAACATGACCATCCTCGCTCAATCCCACTTTTCAATCTTCTCTTTGTTTGATGAATTCTGCTCTAAATTTTCATCGTATCCACCCATAACAATCCTCCTTTTTCTCCCCTATCTTATCAGATTTTTTTATAGATACCAAATCTGAGTATCATAATTATTGGAATTTTTTTACTTTTGTAGCAATTGAATAAAACGCTTCCAAAAGAATGTTCACTCTGTCCAATTATAGGATCGCTTTCATTCTAAATCGAATTCTTCTTACACATAACATACTTGTGTTATTTTCTTTCGTCGATACTGTAACCATACCAAAAAGCACTCTAGACCATTGGTGCCGGCTAGAGTGCTTTTGGGTGTCACTTCTTATTTGTATCAATGCGTGTTGAACTTATTAATCAAGCTCGCTTTTGTATCTAGTTATTTTTTTGTTTTATCTGGGAATTTCGCTTCAACGCGATAAATCGGTTGGCCTTTTGAAGAAAATTTACGCTCATATTCGGTCATGATATTGCCCTCGTAAGAACTCGCATGCAAATCTAACCATACTTTTTGAATAATCAGTCCGTATTGCGAAAAACTCGCTAACGAATATTCAAAAAGTCCTTGATTATCGGTTTTAAAGTGTAATTCTCCAGCGGGACGTAAAATTTGTTCATCGACCGCTAAGAAGGTTTTGTATGTTAAACGACGTTTTTCATGCTTGGATTTTGGCCAAGGATCTGAAAAGTTCAAATAAATTTGATCGACTTCACTATCCGCAAAGTAATTTGTTAATTCTGAGCCATCCACATGCAACAATTGTAAATTAGGAACTTCTTCAGCAATCAGTTTATCTAAAGCAAACGATACGACACTCGTTTGCATATCGATACCGATATAATTAATCTCCGGATGTGCTTTTGCCATTCCAAAAATAAATTGCCCTTTTCCCATCCCAATTTCAATATGAATCGGTTGGTCATTTCCAAAACGTTCTGTCCAGCGACCTTTCCATTTTTGGGGTTCATCAACTACATATTGCGGATAACTCGCAATTAGTTCTTCTGCTCCACTACGTTTTCTAACTCTCATATCTTATCCTTCCTAATTTCAACAAAAAGCGATCTTTCTGGGCGCTTTTTTAGTCTGTTATTTTCTAAACATATATTCGTTTTAATTGGACGATTTCTTGATTCATTTTTTGATATTCACCTTTTAAATCATACTTTTTAATTTCTTGAAGCATGCTTAAAATCGCATACCAATACGTTTTTTCTAATACATCGCCTGTCGGATGAATCCCGTAACTAATTAGCCACTGTTCCCAGTTTGAAATCGGCACATAATGACCTAAGATGGAGCCGATATCGACAAAGGGATCACTAAACATCACCGAATCCCAATCGACTAAATATAAGTAGTGATTACAAACGAGCCAATTACGACAATTCACGTCGCCGTGGACAACGGTTTTTTCCTCGCGCTGAAACGTCGGCATATGTTGAATTAAGTATTGATACACCAAGACCAAAAAAGGATTTTCTTGTAAATGTTGCGGTAAGTTCAGGCGATATTCTTGTAGCATTTTTTGGGGCGTGTACGTCTCCCCACCCATTTTTTCTAGCATATTTTTTAAAGAAGCAGAGTGGTGTAAATGATAAAGGACATCAATCACATCATTGCGTTCACCAATTTCATCAGGCGCTAAAATCCGACCTTCTAACCATTCTTGCGCGGTTAAGACATCGCCATTGCCCATGCGCTTCGTCCAAACAAGTTTCGGGGTAATGCCTTCTCTTGATAAAGCAGCTAACATCGGGGTTGTATTGCGTTTAATAAAGACTTTTTCTTCTGCGTTAAAGCCGTAATATGTTTTTCCGGTATCGCCTTTGATTGGCTGGATTTTCCATCCGCTATCTAATCGCAGTTCCATCTTTACGCCTCCCCTTTTTTATTTTTTAAGACAGTAATATTTATTTTAGCCCCCTAAACGGTCTGAGTCAAGCACATGTATGTTCGCTTTGTGAATCTTACTCTGTTAATTTTTTGATTCGATAAGGTAAATAAATGAAAATAAACAGTCCGACCACGCCAAAATAGGTACCTGTGACAATGAATCCTTGACGAACAGATGCCAGTGAGATCCCACCAATGATTCCAAAAATAAGGGCGCAAAGGCTCAGTAACACGGTTAACAATTGACGTAAGGCTTTTTCTTTTTGTTTTTCTTGAATCGGATATAACTGAACCGTCGTAACATAGCGGAATTGTTGCGCTAACGGTAATAATTGAAATCCAATCAAATAAAGAAATAAACTCCCAATCCCAAGCGCAAACCAAACATCATTCACAAAAAATAATAAGAGGCTACCAATGACTGTTAAACGTAAATAGAGTCCACTGTACTCCGTTCCACGCACAAAATGGCGCGAAAATAAATAGAGATACGTATTTTCTTGTGTCACGGTAATGTTACGGAATACCCAGTCAAGCGATTTTCGGCGTTTAATCGTCCCTTGCATTTCAGGAACATCGGTAAATAAATGAATAAATTGATAGACCCGGCGCAAACGGGTTTGTTCTGCGTGGATGAAGGCTTCCCAATCAAGCGGCGCGTGCATCTTGACCCATAACCATTGATAAAAGAAAACTATTTGGAAAATGGCTAGCAAACTAGCCCAGACATAAGAGCCAAAAATACTCACGCTTAAAATAGCTAGACTCACTACCGTCCAAAGAATCTTACTTTGTTGACGCAAGCCCTTCACATTCTGGAAAAAAGCTAAGCGTTGAATTAGTAAGTGACTTCCTTTTAAATTCCATAAGATAAAAATAAAGAAAATCGTACTCGAAAATGAGACGTTCCCCGTCGCAATCACGACTAGAGGCATCGCCATCGCTGTCGTGAGAATTAAAACCCCAAATGGCAAATAGCAACTATATATCAGCGCTTGATTTAAATACTTGCGCATTTGCGTTTCTTTTGGTAACAAAAAAATCCCATCGGCTCGCTGAATTAAACTAGCAAATTGACCGAAATACAACGTCAAAAACAAAAAAAGAACAACGATGATTTTCCCAAGCGGATACGGAGAAGGCAATGTTTTGAGTAATCCTGAGTAATAAAAGCCCAATCCGCCGAGTAAAAAAGTCATCGTAAAGGCAAAGTGATCATTAAAAACATATTTTAAATAGCGCTGCATTCGCCGTTGATGGTGGCGAACACGCTGTTGAAATAAATCGGTCATCCCTATGCCTCCTTCGTCAAGGCCAAATAGATATCATCTAGCGAAGCTTCTGGCAAGTCAAATTCCTGTTGCAAATCCGCAATCGTTCCTTGTGCCCGAATTTGACCTTCATGCAAAATAATGAACCGATCGCAATGTTGTTGCGCCGTCGCTAAGACGTGGGTTGACATTAAAATCGAGACACCTCGTTGTTTCATTTCGCCAAAGAGTTGTAACAAGGCATGAATGGCTAACGGATCCAGTCCTAAAAAAGGTTCGTCGACAATTAGTAAACTTGGCTCCGTAATCAAGGCACATAAAATCATGACCTTTTGTTTCATCCCTTTTGAAAAATTAGCCGGAAACCAATCGATCCGATTTTCTAAACGAAAGACTTTCAATAAATTAGCCGCACGTTCCCTCGCCACTTCAGGCGCAATATCATAGGCCATCGCCGTAATCTCAATGTGTTCTTTTAAGGTTAATTCTTCATAGAGAACCGGCGTTTCAGGAATATAGCCGATTTTTTGGCGATACGCTTGAGGATCTTTCTTTAAACTTAACCCATCTAACGTAATCGTGCCGCTTTGTGGTTGCAATAAACCCATGATTTCTTTGATCGTCGTACTTTTTCCGGCACCGTTCAAGCCAATTAAACCGACTAACTCATGGTCATGAATTTCAAAACTAATATCTTTTAACACAGGGATTGGGCCGTAGCCACCTGTGACGTGTTGTAGCGTTAAGGTCATCGCTGTTTTCCTCCAAAAATTGATTGTTTTCATTATACCATGCTCAGAAAGAAAGAAGTACTACAAACCCGCGGCGTTTTGAGGGGACTTATCGACTTATCACCGCAACATTTTTTTGACTTTATTTCGATAGAAGATAGACTACTCTACCGAAAACAGTCTCTTCACGAAGGGACATGAAGAGGCTGTTACGAACAGGCCGTAGCCTTTAGGTTATCGTTAAAATGGATATTTGCTTGTTTATTCGGCTTCTTCTGAAAATTGACTGTTATACAGATCGGCGTAGAACCCTTCTTTGGCCATCAGTACATCATGGTTCCCCGTTTCGACAATCGAACCGTGGTTCATGACAATAATATTGCTTGCTTCACGAATCGTTGACAAGCGATGCGCCACCACAAAACTAGTGCGTTTTTCCAAAAGACGTTCCATTGCTCGCTGGATCAGATGCTCCGTACGCGTATCAACACTTGACGTCGCTTCGTCTAAAATCAACACATCCGGATTTGCTAAGAATGCCCGCGCAATGGTAATTAACTGGCGTTGACCTTGCGAAATATTCGACGCATCTTCATTTAAAACAGTGTCATACCCATTTGGGAGTTTCCGGACGAATTCATCCACGTGAGCCGCAGTTGCCGCTGCAATTACTTGCTCATGCGTCGCGTGCTCATTGCCGTACAAAATGTTGTCATAAATGGTTCCGGTAAAGAGCCAAGTATCTTGGAGCACCATCGAAAAATGACTGCGCAGTTCTTCACGGCTATAGTCACGAGTATCTTTTCCGTTATAGCGGATACTTCCTCCAGAAATATCATAAAAGCGTTCCAATAAGTTTATCAGCGTTGTTTTTCCTGCGCCTGTTGGTCCGACGATTGCAACCATCTCGCCTGGTTCAACATCTAAACTAAAGTCGTTCATGAGTAGTTGCTTGTCATCGTAACCGAATTGCACATTTTCAAACGACACTTTATAAGGTGTCTGTTCTTTTACAGGCAATCCTGAAGGTTCGTCGTTCATTTCAGCTTCGTCAAGAATTTCAAAAATGCGTTCCGCCGAAGCAACGGTTGATTGAATGGTATTCATCAAACTTGCCAGTTGCGTAATCGGTTGAGAGAATTGATTGGTGTACTGTAAGAAAGCTTGCACGTTCCCTAACGTCATCGTACCATTGGCTACTTTAATCCCACCGAGCACCGCCACAAAGACGTAGCCGAGGTTTTTAATGAAATTCATTAACGGCATGATCATCGCGGAAATAAACTGAGCTTTCCAACCGGCTTGATATAATTTTTCGTTTTCGACTTCAAAAACTGCTTGATCCTCTGCTTCGTGGTTAAACGTTTTGACCACTGTATGCCCGCCGTAAGTTTCTTCCACTTGATTGTTGAGTAATCCTAAGCTCTTTTGTTGAGCGGCGAAGTATTTTTGCGAGCGCGGTGCGACGACCATTACGACAATTAAACTAAGTGGGACAGTGACCAGTGCGATGAGGGTTAACTGCCAACTAATTGTCAGCATCATCCACAATACCCCGATAAACGTCACCGTACTTGTTAAAAATTGGGTAACGTTTTGTTGCAACGTACTCGCAATATTATCCATATCATTAATAGCGCGTGACATAATATCACCATTTGAATGGGTATCAAAGTAGGAAATCGGCAGACGACTCATTTTTTCATCTAAATCTTTACGGAGTTCATAAACGGTTCGTTGCGATACACGCGTCATAATAAATTGTTGTCCAAAGTTAAAGACGGCTGACAAGAGATACAGCACAATGACAACCAAGATAATCTGAGCTATCTTCTCAAAATCAATGGGGAAACGGGTGAGTTGTTCACCGGCTTGGATTTGTTTCATTCCGGCCATTACACCACTAAAAATTTCCGTCGTCGCTTTTCCGAGGATTTTCGGGGTTTGAATTTGAAAAATGACTGCCGTAATGGCTAACACAAAGACAAATCCGACGGCGATTAGACGACTAGACATATAGGCAAAGAGGCGCTTTACCGTGGCACCAAAGTTTTTTGGTTTCTCAACTTTCATTCCGATGCCTCGGCCCGGGCCACCGCCACCCATTGGTCCTGCTTGCGGTCGTTTTGCTTTTTCGCTCATTATAAGTCCTCCTCTCTCAATTGAGACGCGACAATTTCTCGATAAGTCTCATTCGTCGCTAACAATTCAGCATGTGTTCCTTGACCGACGACTTTCCCTTCATCAAGGACTAAGATGACGTCTGCGTCAATCACGGTACTGACGCGCTGGGCAACAATCACTAAGATTCCTTGGGTGACATCTTCTTTTAAGGCTTTTCGTAAATTCGCATCGGTTTTAAAATCTAACGCCGAGAAAGAATCATCGAAAATAAAGACATCCGCCGGTTTAACTAACGCACGGGCGATGGCTAAGCGTTGTTTTTGGCCACCCGAAAAATTGCCGCCACCTTGTTCAACCCGACTATCTAAACCGTCCGGCAATGAAGCAACAAATTCTTCAGCTTGCGCCGTTCTTAACGCTTGCCAAATTTCTTCGTCCGTCGCGTGCTGGTTACCATACTGCATATTTTGACGAATCGTTCCCGAAAAGAGCACGGCTTTTTGTGGGACAAAGCCAATCAATTCGCGGACATTTTTTTGAGTGAGCTGGGTAATATTTTTCCCATTCAGCTTAATTTCGCCACTTTCAATATCATATAAACGGGGAATCAAATTCACGAGTGTCGTTTTCCCTGAACCTGTCCCACCGATAATCGCCACCATTTGGCCGGATGTCGCCTCAAATGAGACATCTTCCAGCGTTCGTTTTTCGGCCCCATCATAACGATAATCGACTTGATTAAACGAAAGGGTTGCCGCAGCACCTTGACGGGTTACAACTTGTGGTTCAACTGGGTCTAAAACGTCGACTTCTCCTTCTAAAATCTCGTTAATCCGCTTGGCAGAGGCTTGCGCTCTTGGAACCATCACAAAAATCATCGCTAACATCATGAAACTAAATAAAATTTGCATCGCGTAGGTCATAAACGCAATTAAATTACCGACTTCTAATTGCATATCGGCAATATATTGTGCGCCAAACCACGTAATGGCAATATTCGTTCCACTCATAATTAAGGTCATCATGGGCATCATACTCGAAACAATCGTATTCACTTTAATCGCTGTATTGGTGTAATCCATACTCGCATCATCAAAGCGTTTTTCTTCATAAGCTGTTTTATTGAAAGCGCGAATCACTCGAACTCCCGTTAAATTCTCACGAAAAATTAAGTTCAAACGGTCTGTTTTTTCTTGCATACTTTTAAATAAAGGGACTGAGAAATACATGATAACCCCAATTAGAACCATCATAATTGGCACAACAACTAAGAATATTTTCGTTAGTTGGGCATCTTTTTGGTAAGCTAAAATACTGGCACCAATTAAGGTGATGGGCGCATTGATCATCATGCGCAAAAACATTTGCGTTACTAAGGCCACTTGGTTAATATCATTGGTCGTCCGGTTAATTAAAGAAGCTGTCCCATATTTATCAAACATCTTCGTAGAGGAGTGTTCGACTTTTTGGTAGACCTCCGTTCGAAGTTTCCGACCTAACTGTTGGGATTCTTTCGTCGCAAAATAGGTGTTCCCTACCGCTGCGAGAATGCTAATCAACGAAAAACCCAACATGAAAATCCCTGTGCGCCAAATATAAGGAATATCACCTGTTGCCACTCCGTTATTAATAATATTTGCTGTTAAATTTGGCAAATAGAGTTCTGAAACCACTTGAACGACCATAAATAAGACCGCCATGATTGCAGAAACAACAGAGACTCGTTTCACTAATTTAATCATGTTCATTTTCCTTTCTGGCACCTTTTTTCAGCCATTGTATTTTGAGCGCAAATTGCTCCTTCATTGTGTCAAGGGAAACGTTCGCCGACTCTTCTTGCTGCCGACAGCCTTCCGCAATGGTCGAAAAAAGAAGATGCATCAACAGTTTGAATAACAAAATCAACTCGTCATCATTTTGAACATTCAACGAAGCTTGATTGACGACTCGGACTAATTCTTGCTGGTTTTTTTCGCGCTCATGACTGTGAAATGCTGCGTGATGGCCCTCTTTTTTTTCCAAACAAGGAATGACGCGTTGAAACCCATGCGAATCCATGTTTAAAAAAAGATGGCGAAAGAACGACCGATTCTCTCCTTCAAACACTTCAGGCAATAAACGCAGAAAATAATCTTCCACTCCGGCAAATAAATCCCCGTCTTTGTCTTCGATCGTTTGAATTAAATAACGATGCCCACTTCTTTTTAGCGTTTGGAAGTAATAATAGTACAAGTCCTCTTTATCCCTAAAATATTGGTAAAAACTACCACGAGAGATATCAGCCATGCGAATCACCTTGGCAATCGAGGCTTCGTTTAAGCCCGCTTGCGAGAATTCCTGAGCCGCGGCTTTTAAAATTCGTTGTTGCTTTTCTTTTGGTAAATTAAAAAACGTTTCTGTTGGCACATCTCATTCCTCCTAACCAAAACATGACACCTTGTCATATGACATGGTGTCATGTTACTACTTCTCTCGATAAATTTCAAGTGTGCAACATTCAAAAATCTTCTAAAAGCTGCCGAATCCTTATGACTGTCGTCTTCTCAGATGATGACGCGAGAGAACTACTGGATTTTTGTTAAATATTCGGTGAGCGCATTGGGTAACGCTAGTCAAACTTGTTTCACGGCTTTCCTAAAGCTCGCTGACTTCCGATGCTTCAGAGTATCTGTAATCGAAAAAATAGTCTGACGATTATTTGATGATTCTTCGAGAAAATCTATTTGTTTTTCTTACTATTTCTTGTGTTTCCGCGCTTTCTCCTTTTCCTCTTTTAGGTATTTTATGGTAAACTAACGAATGGAAAGTCAAATCAAACGGACTTGTATTGATTGAGAGGAGAGAGAATCTTACATGATTACGATGAAAGATATTATTCGTGAAGGGCATCCCATTTTGCGAGAAACCGCTCAGCCGGTTGCTTTTCCTTTAAGTGAGGAAGATATCACCTTAGGACAAAAAATGTTAGAATTTTTGGAAAATAGCCAAGATCCGGTGAAAGCCGAAGAATTAGCATTACGTGGGGGCGTTGGGTTAGCAGCACCGCAATTAGCGATTCCCAAACGAATCATCGCGGTTTTAATCCCCAGTAATGATCCCGAAAAACCAGAACCCGTTGTGCGCGAGGTCTTGTATAACCCTAAAATTGTGAGTCACTCAGTGCAAGAAGCTTGTTTAGGCGATGGAGAAGGCTGTTTGTCAGTGGATCGTGACGTTCCTGGCTATGTCATTCGTCCAGCACGCATTACGGTCGCTTATACGAATGCGGCCGGTGAAAGCAAGAAAATGCGCTTTAAAAACTATAGCGCGATTGTTCTCCAACATGAAGTGGATCACCTCAACGGGATTATGTTTTATGATCATATCAATACAGACAATCCTTTTGCCTTAAGACCAGATGTATTGGTGATTGAATAATCCGCGTTTAAGTACAAATCAACCAAAAAAGCTGAAGCAGTGATTGCTTCAGCTTTTTTGGTCGATTTTTGCTTAATTCCCTTTTGCTAAACTAGCTTGATGTTCTTCTTTAATTGTTGCAAGTAGCTCTGGTTGTTCAATTAAATCAAGGGCTGTTTTGGCTAATAACTCCGCTGCAATGCCAATGGAATTTAATCCTTTTGGACTACGAGCCGCTGCTTTAAATTCGATTGAATGTCCGGCAATGTAGTCATCTGAAATGGAAACGGTCGGTTGGATTGTTGGGATGACTTGACTGACATTCCCCACATCCGAAGAACCCAGGCTTTGCTTTTTGACTTCAACGATTTCGTCTGCTGGAACGCCTGCTGCTTGGGCATGACTGAAGAATACTTCATCAAAGGCATCGGTTACGATGATATCATCCACCGAGTTTTGGAACAATCCAAATTCATAAGTGGCACCCGTTGCGAGCGCAGCTGCTTTCACGATATTTTCGACTTTTGCATAAACGTCATTTAACGTCGCACGATTGGCAGCGCGTAAGTAAAAGCGCGCAGACGCAAAATCAGGAACAACATTCGCTGCCACACCACCATTTGTGATAATGCCATGAATATTAACGTCTTTTGGTAAATGAAGACGAAGCGCATTAATGCTATTGAAGACTTGGATGACCGCTTCTAAAGCATTCACGCCTTTTTCTGGTGCGCCGGCTGCATGACTCGCTACCCCATAAAACTTAATATCAACGGGATCATTCGCTAAGCCTGTTGACGTTTTTGCATAACGATGACCTGGATGAACACATAGCGCGGCATCGACATCATCAAAGAATCCTTCACGAACAAAACTCGCTTTTGAGGACCCATTTTCGCCACCTTCTTCACCCGGCGTTCCGTAAACCCGAATTTCGCCACCTGTTTCATCAATGACTTGCTTCAAAGCACTGGCTGCAAGAGCGGAATAGTTTCCAAATAAATTATGACCACAGGCATGACCAATGCCTGGAAGGGCGTCATATTCCGCTAAAAAGGAAAGGGTCGGTCCGGCTTTTTCAGACTTGTAACGAGCATCAAATCCTGTGTGATGACCCGCGACATCTTTTGTCACTTCAAATCCTTCTTTTTTCAGTTGATCAATCAAGACCTGGGATGAATAGACTTCATAGTTACTGACTTCCGGATGTTCATGAATGTCAATAGCTAACTGTTGATACGTTGGTAAGCTTTCTTTAATAAAAGCTTCAATTACCTCATGTTTTGTTTGTATTGCTGTTGTCATAACCAATCGCTCCTTTTCTTCACCTATTAACCTATAACCCTAGTTATTATTTTTTACCGAATGTTTCCCAAGCTGGAATACTTGAACCTTTGGATGTTTCTTCGATGACTTTAATCGTTTCATCCGTTTGATAAGCGGCAACAATTTTTTGATAAATATCATTATCCGCGTCTTCTGCTCTAGTAGCGATGATATTCACATACGGACGAGACTTTTCATCAACCGGCTCTAAATAAATCGCATCATTGGCAGGGATGTAACCAGCATCCACAGCCATTCCGCTATTGATAACCGAAACAGTTACGTCTTGTAAAGCACGCGCCGTTTGTGCGGCATCTAATTCAACAATTTCTAAATTCAATGGGTTATCCGTAATATCTGAAACCGTTGGTGCTTGTTGTTTCGCTTCATCAACTGTGAGAAGTCCAGCTGATTGTAGTAAAATCAAGGCACGGCCGCCATTGGTCACATCATTTGGAATGGCAACTTTATCGCCCTCTTTTAATTCTGCGATATCACTGATTTTTTCAGAATAAATGCCTAATGGTGCATTGACCGTATTCCCGATTGAAACCAAATCTGTTTCGTGTTCCTCGTTAAAATTATCTAAGAAAAATTGATGTTGGAATGAATTCAAATCAATATCGCCACTCGCTAACGCTGTATTCGGTTGACTATAATCGGTAAATTGTACGTATTCCAAATCAATGCCTTCGTCTTTCAAACGAGCTTGGACGCTATCCCAGACGTCGGTGTCTGCACCGATAATGCCAAGTTTAACGGTCGTACGTTCTTGTTCACTTGTTTGCCCTGCTGCACTAACACCTGTTTCGTCATTTTTGCCACAACCTGTTGCTAAAACCAATAAAGCAACAGCTGCTAAACCAACTGATAAATATTTTTTCATTTTCATTTCCCCCTCTATTGTTTAATGCGTAATTTTTCTAATCAGCAAGTTGCTCACTGCTTGACTAATAAATACCAAGACTAAAATAATTAACATCGCCACAATCGTGACATCTGTCTGAAAACGATTATACCCACGAGTCACCGCTAAACTACCGAGACCACCGGCACCTACCGCTCCCGCCATGGCAGTTAAACCTATCACATTAATAATCGTTAAGGCCGAAACGCGGATGATTCCGGCTAAGCCTTCTTTTAAATAGACGCGGAAGATAATCCCGAAAGGACTCGTTCCCATCGCTTCCGCCGCTTCGACAACTCCCGGATCGACTTCCAGTAACGCGATTTCAATTTGACGGGCAAAAAATGGAATAACGCCTGCAATCAGTGGAACCAGTGCTGCTGTTGCCCCAATCGATGTCCCCACAATCAATCGTGTAAATCCGACTAATAATGAAAGTAAAATAATAAAAGGGATGGAACGCACGATATTCACAATTTGATCTAAGACCACAAAAATCGCTTTTTGTTCTAAAATCCCTCCCGGTCGAGTGACTACGAGTAAAACCCCGAAAAAGATTCCGAGAAAACCTGAAATTATCGCTGTCCAAAAGGTCATATAGATGGTTTCAATGGTTGCTTTGACAAATTCTTGAGGAATTGCCATCGCATTTGGGAAATACGTTTCAAAAAATGCGTACATCTTATTGTCCTCCTTTCGTTGTTTCTTTAAGAATCATCACACTCACACCTTGACTCTTTAAATAATCAAGAGCCCGCTGGCGGTTATCAAACGTTCCTTTTAATGTCACAATTAAACTTCCTAAAGGCACTTCTTGGATAATTTCGACATTGCCATATAAGATATTCGTTACGACTTGATACGTACTAAACATTTCAGCAATAATAGGTTGCCCAGTTTGTTCGCCGACATACGAAAGTTCGACTAACCATTCATCATCTGACAAATTCGCTAACGTTTGGTGTCCTAAAATTGTTTCGAGTGCTTGATCGATATGCGTTGCTGTTCGGATAAAGTCTTTCGTTAACGGTTGTTTTGGTTGGCTAAAGATTTGGACGCTCTCACCATGTTCAATCACGCGTCCCTCTTCCATAACCGCTACTTTATTACAAATTTCTTTCACGACTTGCATCTCATGGGTAATTAACACAATCGTTAAGCCCAATTTTTTATTTAGTTCTCTTAATAATGCTAAAATTTGTAAGGTTGTTTTGGGATCAAGGGCACTCGTTGCCTCATCACAAAGTAAAATTTCTGGATCATTCGCTAACGCTCTAGCAATGGCTACTCGTTGCTTTTGACCGCCGGATAATTGACTTGGATAAGCATTCGCTTTATCGCCTAAACCAACTAACTCAAGTAACTCAAGCACTTTTTTTTGACGGTCGATTTTCTTTTTGCCGGTATATTTCAACGAAAAATCAACGTTATCAAAAATCGTACGACTATCCATTAAATTAAAATGTTGGAAAATCATCCCAATCGATTTCCGTTTTTTTCTCAACTCTTTAGGAACTAAGTCTGTCAAATTTGTCCCATCGACAATCACACTACCCGTTGTTGGTCGTTGCAATAAGTTAATCACCCGGACTAACGTACTTTTCCCGGCACCTGAATAACCGACAATCCCATAAACATCGCCCCGTTCAATTGTTAAATCGACATCCGTCACCGCTGTAATGACGCGTTTTCCTTGATTAAAAATCACTGAAATATCTTTTAATTCTATCATGTTGTTCCTCCTCATTTTTCTCGTTACTTGAGGATAACAAATAAAAAAGACATCCTCAAACAAAGAACATTTTTCTCTGTTTGAGGACGCCTTTTTGCGTGTTACCACCTCAGTTTAAGTGAATGACTCACTCCTTAGCCCAATCATTTTTAGCTAAAAAAACAAAAAAATCCTTTTACTAGTCGAAACTAGTAAAAGGACGAAAATTCGTGTTACCACCTTTTGTTCGGAAGTTGCCTTCCCTTAGCCCAACAAATTCAGTTGACCTGAACGATTGGTGTTTCTTATAACGGTGAAACGTTCCGAGTGTGCCTACTTATCGACAAACTTTCCTCCAAGGCCATTTTTCTACTTTTCTGAACTTAGCTCTTTTCACCTGCCAGAGCCTCTCTAATAAAGCATCCAAGTATACTTTCCTTATCACGGGAATTTACTATTTAGTTTTGTTGTTGAAAACCAATTTACAGGATTCCATACTCTTTGTCAATGTTTTTTTGTTTTTTTTTCGAAATAGACGAACTTTCCATCTAATGTTCTCGACAATCATTTGTTGACGGTCGTATCCATTGTATCTTGGTATAAAATGCCCTGTTCAGCAAGTGCTTGTTTAATTTGTGCTAAATCTTCCGCTTTTTGATACCGAATCGTATGCAAATGAATGCCATTGGTTAACTGTGATAATAAGCGTGCTTGTGACTTTTCATATTTCTGCATAAAATTCAACATTTCGATTTCGTTACTAATATAAAGACCCCCAACGAGTTCTCCATAAAGATCGTGTTCAACAATCACATCTAAAATCTCGGCACCAAAAGACAAAATCGTTTCGAGCTCTAATTGCGTTTGACTTTCATCATGTTGAACCGCAATTTTCGCCATGAATCCTTCTGCTAATTCCTCAGAAGCTAACTTATACCCGCGAGCAGTCGCGATAATATTCTCGCCAGCAGCCCGTAGTAAGGCAACGTCGCCGACAATCACTTGCCGACTCACCCCTAGTTCTTTGGCGAATTTAGTCGCACTATAGGCTTGTTTCGTTGTTTGTAATTGCGCAAGAATCGCTTTTCGTCGCTGTTCTCCCTCTAACACGATCATCCCTCCAATTGACGTTTTTGATAGCGTCGCGATTGTGCCATCATATCAGCAAAAGTCGCGACAATCGTTTGAGCATAATCCGGATTTTGGACTTTTCCCCGAATTTTTTCTAGAACTTCTGCTTCTCTTGTGTTATCTAAAATCGCCATCTCGTTTTCTTTTTTAATGCGAACAACCTCCGAAACAGCTTGCATGCGTGCTTCTAGTAAACGCACGATTTGCCCGTCAAGTGCATCGATTTCTTGTCTTGTTTTTGCTAACGGATGCTCAGCTAAATCTGTTTTTTTGGTGACTGTCTTGATTACTCTTGCTGGATTCCCCGCTAGAACGACATTATCCGGAAATGATTTCGTCACCACACTGCCCGCTCCAACAACTACATTATCGCCCAGTGTGACACCAGGTAAAATGACACAACCCCCTCCTAGCCAAACATTGTTCCCAATGGTCACAGGTGCACCATTTTCATATCCACTATTACGTTCAATCGGATCTAATGGATGACTGGCAGTATAAATTTGAACGTTTGGGGCGAGCATACAGTTGTCGCCAAAGGTAATCGGACAAACATCTAATAAAATACAATCAAAGTTCGCATAAAAATCTTTGCCCACGGAGATATTATAACCATAATCAAAACGAAGATTCGGTTCAATGTAAACAGTATCTGCGACTTGTCCAAATGTTTGTTTTAAGATTTCCTCTCGAATCTGTGGATCGATTTCGGCATTAAACCTCATCATTTGCTTACGGGCAAACTGGCGACCGGCCACTAACTCTGGATCTCCAGCTAAGTACAGCTCGCCAGCAATCATTTTTTCTTTTTCACTACGATTTTCACTCATTCTTTTGGCTCCTCTACTCTTCTTCTCGTCTTTTCCATTATACCTAAAGATGGAATAGAAAGGAAAAGCTTTTCACCTTCTTTTTATTTTTCAAAAATAAGAAGTTTTTCACAAGTTTTTCATGACAGGGTTTTAAAAAGGTGTTAAAATCAAAGTGATTGATTTGAAGTGAGGTGAAAAAAGATGTTAGCAGCAATTATTTATTGGGCAATTATTTTAGTATGTATCGCATGGACAGCGATTAGCTTGTACTTCTCTGTTTTTTACTTAAGCCGTAAAGAAAACGGAAATTTATGGGCCTTTGCATTCTTTAACGTCCTAGCAATCATCGTTTTAGCAATTTCTTTAGTCGTTTTCCGTACGTGGGGCTTTGGCGTCACTCAATACTCTAGCTTAATCTACGTAATTTTAGGTGTGATGGCTGGTTTAACTGTTTTACAAGCTATTTTAGGTCGTGAACCAAAAGCAAAAGCGGCATAAAGCTTTTTCATCATAACTGTGAGACGCTCGAAACGTCTAAACAACAAAACCAACCAAACAGTCTTCTGTTTGGTTGGTTTTTTGTATTCATACTAAGGAAAGTAATCTCTGAAAGTACGTTTTTTTGGGGATAACACAGTTGTTATGATTTGTCGTATGTTGTTTTGACCTATCCGCGCGACATCCCTTCCCAAGTCGTATCATTTGAGTAAACGCTCTCAAAGAGTTAAAATATAATTGAGTTACAAACTTCATCATTATGAAGGAATCTGAAAGGAGCATTCAAATGAAATTTGTTGAAGGAAGTTATGCTACTCCCCAAAGCGCTTTTTTAGCGGTTGAACGTTTGCAAGCACAAGGTTATGAAAAAAAAGACATTCGCTTAATCTCCAATGAGGCTACCCGTCACGAATACCATCAACTAGCGAGCATCGATATTACGACTGAACACGAGTTGACCGAAGAAGCAAAAGAACATCGGTCTTTATGGGAAAAAATTAAAGATGCATTTTCAGATGAATCGTATAACGAAGAAGAAATCCAAAGCGATCAACATTTACTTTACGACTATCGCGAAGATTTACAAAAAGGCTATATTGTGATCTTAATTGAGGGTGAACCAAAAGATCGACTACCCGATGAGGAAGTGCCAAGTGGCTATCCCAATGAGTCAATCGAAACATTACGAGAAAAAGAAATTGAGACGGAACTAGGCTATAACCGACACGATCCGATTTTATAGTCATCTATACGTTGGTTAAATACGACGGAAGCATCTATCTTGACTATAAAAATGAAATCATTTAGCATTGTAGTTGTAGTCATAAACGATTTTCCTAAGCAATACGATTCAAGCAGCCATCATTTTACGATGAGTGATTCGATAGAAATTGTCTATGACCTGATTACATGAACCATATTGAACGGTTATTTCTATCTTTTTTCTTTAGGCTGTAGCGATCCATTTGTTACAGGAAAATTTTCACCATTTTCATTGTTCTATCCTATTTTAAAACGGAAGAGGAATGGTTTTCTCTGACAGGTTTGATGTTCGATGGAACGATTGGCAATGCGGAAATATGACTTGATTCGGTGTGAAAGCCAATCAAAAAAAAAAAAATAAAGGAGAGATTATCATGGGTTTTATTTGGGCATTAATTGTAGGGGGCGTAATCGGCGCAGTCGCTGGTGCAATCTTAAATAAAGGAAATTCAATGGGTATTATCGCGAATGTTGTCGCAGGTTTAGTCGGCGCATCTGTTGGTCAAGCACTCCTTGGCGAATGGGGACCTTCACTTGCAGGCATGGCTTTAATTCCATCAATTGTAGGTGCAATCATTGTGATTGCTGTTGTTTCTTTCTTTACAGGTAGAGGTAGAGCATAATTTTTTATATGTTTGATATCCATTTTGTATAAAATATTGGCATCATATTATTTGAATACGTAAACGAGTAAGGAGTTTCTCTTCTTACTCGTTTTTTTGTCTATACCTAAATAAAACGCATCGATGAAAGTGTCCGAAGACTCTTTCGTTGATGCGTTTGTTGATATACCAATCATGTCACAACATTTGTATCAGATAAACTTCCCACTCATTACCTTGGCATTTGATTTTTTCTATTTTTCATCGCCCATTTTACGAGTCCAAAGACAAAAACCCAACCAACTGCTGTCCCTAGTACTTGTAAAGGATACATGGCACCTTTTTTATTGCTAGACATATGAGATGACCTCCTTTTTTGATCGTATTTGACGGTCGCACGGTAAAGCTTGTTGTTAATTAAAGTATAGTTAAAATCGCCCCATTATTCAATCAATACGCCTTTTATATCCGAATAATCTTTTCTC
Source organism: Enterococcus aquimarinus (assembly GCF_001885765.1). GTDB lineage: Bacteria > Bacillota > Bacilli > Lactobacillales > Enterococcaceae > Enterococcus_I > Enterococcus_I aquimarinus. The sequence goes on from NZ_JXKD01000008.1 coordinate 84,989, forward strand.
CTCGGGCTTTTTGCGTTTTAAAGATTTTGGATGGTACTTACGCTACTAAATGTTACAGAATGACTCGTGAGGATAACTTAAGAGCACGACTACGTTCTGAATTTCTTGTAGCATTTTCGGATCGCTTAGGATCGCACTGGAATGCGTTCAAACTTTTAGTTGCGGAGGACCCTTTAAGACGGCTTCAAAAAAAACGACCAAATAACTTCTCTCTTTTGAAAAGTCGTTTGGTCGCCAAAAAAGGATGAAAATCATTTACGCAGATGCGTTCATAGATTCATTCATTTTTTTATTTTGGATTGATTTTAAGACAAAGCGTGAAAAGGGACCTACAATCAGTAATTGATATGGCAGCGCCACGATAAAGTTCATTTTCCAAGCGTTAAGATATGCAGCTACCGATAGCGCTCCGAACCCGCCTTCCACTACTAAACCAAATAATGACATAAACGTCACCATTCCAAGGACCATTAAAGATGAAATCGTTAGAATTAGTTGCATCGGTTTTGTTTTATCAACAAATGAACAGCTAAAGGCGATTTTTTTCGCTACTATTCCGACGACAAATACATCGAGAATAAAAGCAACGATAAATCCTAAGACTACCCCCATGAAAAGATTGATCATCGAAAAATCTTGATGCAATAATAAATTATAAATACTCATTCCGAGCACCATAAGAAAACACATCAAACTGGTAAAAAAGATACCTTCATTTTTTGTTTTTGGCATCATACTTCCTCCTGTCTTGTTTTACAATAACAGTAGCCAGTCTAGCAGAAATAAAGCCGCCGCATAAGTTAAAATTTCATGAGAATTAACAAATTGAATTCTCATAAAAAAGAACCTCTTCAAGAGAGGCATCTTTTTTATTTTGAATATTTTTTATTTCGCAAATAGATTGCCGTTAGAATCGCTAAAAACATCGCTCCAGCAGAGACAGCCAAAAAACCAAAATTAGATTTTTCTCCTGGAAGTCCGCCGGTATTCATGCCCCAAATCCCCGCAATCATCGCAGGAACTGAAACGACCAATGCAGCGGAGTCTAAGAATTTCATCAAATGATTTAAGTTATTACTCATCATATCACTAAATAATCCGCCGACATTTTCCAATAAATCGCGATATAAGCGAACCATTTTTTCGGCATATTTTTGGCGTAGGTTAATTTCATACCGTAATTTCGTATCCGAGAGTTGTTCTGCAAATTTCGTTTCTTCGAAAAAAGTTTGTAATGTTTCTTTTTGTTCTTGTAGCGTGTGATCTAAGAAAATCACGATTCGTTCCGTATTTGCTAAGCGGTCGAGCGCTTCATTTTTGGTCGTTTCACGTGCATCGTCATCAAGTGCATCAATGACTTCCTTAATCTGTCTAAGTTCTTGAATATAATGAGAATAAATCATTAATATCGCATACGCCGTCAAACTTTCTTTGGAGTCAACAGCCGAACCATGTTTTTCGAGTAGTCGTGGGAAAAAGTTCGATTCGGCAGTCGTAAGCGTCAGCATGACCGTATCCGAAAAAATAAAAATAATGGGTTCTAAACGCTCTTCAATTCGTTTATCCCGTTGATTGGTAAGATTCGTTAACACAAGGATTTGTACTTCCTTTAATTCATCGCTTTGATAAATTTCCAAACGGGCAACTTCTTCTTCTTGACGAATTCTCGCTAGTAAATCTTCCGGTAATTTATACGTTTGAAGACACTTTTTAATTTCTTCATCCGTAGCGTCATAAAGGGCAATCCAGTCTGCCTGTGTTTCGGATTCGATTTCTTGAATTGCCTCTTTCACATCAATCTGATAATAATGGATCATCGATCACTCAAATCCTTTCTATCTTCATTCATCTGTAAACGTTCGTTCTCAAATACAGTAACCAAGCGTTTTTGTCGCCTTGTATATAGTGTTTTGAACAACGAAAAAAGATTGCTTCGTTGCAACGTTTTTTCGTTCACTTATAAAGGAAATAAGGTTACTTACAATTATAGCAGAATGCATGAAGGCTCCAAAGAAAAAGCGCTTTTCGTGATTCTCCTCCTATTTCGCCTACGATAACGTCTCTTTTTTCAACTAGCTGCTTTTAGCGCTATGTTTGACAAAAAGCAGCTTATCGGCTAAAATCGCAATAAGTAATAACAATTGAATATGATACCTTCAACCAGGTAGAGGTCGCGAGGTTCATTAACCCTGTCGAGTGAAGCAACACTTTGACGCAGGACTAGGGAACATCGCCGAAACGCTTTTTTAGCTGCTTTCTAAAAAACGTTGGGTCGCAAGTGAATAATTTGCGAACTGTCTTAGTTTCGACTAAGGTGCGCTATGTTTTGTGAGAAGTTTGTCGACAATTATTTCGCTATCTGTCTACAGCCGCTTTCTGATCATAGAGACCGGCTGTTTTTTGTCTTTTTTTAGACATTACCTCGGATGATTGGTGTCCTGATTCAAAGAAAAGAGGATATCAAATGAAAAAAAGAAGGACATTATTTCTATTAATTGCTTTGACCCTTTCCATGGTTGTCGGCACTTTTTCCGTCAATGCGGATGACAAAACACCCGAAAATGAATTTCGTGTGGGGATGGAAACAGCCTATGCTCCTTTTAACTGGACACAAACGAGCGATGCGCATGGTGCTGTTTTAAAGTATGGTGAAAAAAATTCTTATGCAGGTGGCTACGATGTTGAAATTGCGAAGCGCGTCGCTGAAGGTTTAGGCAAAGAACTGGTGATTGTGCCAACTCAGTGGGATGGTCTCGTTCCAGCATTAACATCTGGTTCGATTGATGCCATTATTGCGGGGATGTCCCCCACAGAAGAACGTCGTCAAGTCATTGATTTTACCGACCCCTACTACGAATCACGTTTAGTTGTCGTAACGCGTAAAAATAGTGAGTTTGCCAATGCGACGTCTTTAGCTGATTTTGCCGGTGCGAAAATTACTGGGCAATTAAATACCTTTCACTATTCAGTCGTCGATCAAATTCCGGATGTCGTTTATCAAGATCCGATGAAAGATTTCTCCGCTATGCGTGTAGCGCTAGCCTCTGGTATTATCGATGGCTATGTGAGTGAACGACCAGAAGGAGTCACGGCAACCAACGTCAATGAAAATTTAACAATGATTGAGTTTGCTCCAGAAGATGGTTTTCAAACAGAACCAGAAGATGTGCAAGTTGCGATTGGCATGCGTAAAAACGATCCCCTTGTTCAAGATGTCAACCAAATTTTAGCAGGGATTTCTGCTGAAGAGCGTACAGAATTAATGGATTTAGCCATTCAAAATCAACCTTCCGCTAGCCAAGAAGGAGAGATGAGTCTTTGGTCTACGTTAAAACAAATTATGAGTGAATATGGCATTTTGTTTTTACAAGGTGCAGGACTAACGTTATTAATTGCCATCTTCTCCACGATTGCCGGAACACTCATTGGATTATTGGTCGGTGTTTTTCGGACATTGCCGCAAAGCGATCAACCTTTGACTCGTTTCATGCAAAAATTAGGCGATTGGCTCTTAACGATTTATATTGAAGTCTTTCGTGGAACACCGATGATGGTGCAAGCAATGGTCATTTTCTACGGTTTAGCGTTAGCATTTGGGATTGATTTAAACCGGACCGTCGCAGCCTTGCTGATTGTTTCGATTAATACAGGCGCTTATATGTCCGAAATTGTTCGTGGTGGGATTTTCGCAGTCGATAAAGGGCAATTTGAAGCGGCCCAAGCGATTGGAATGACGCATACCCAGACAATGCGTAAAATCGTCTTACCACAAGTTGTTCGAAATATTTTACCTGCGATTGGGAATGAAACCGTCGTGAATATTAAAGATACTGCTGTATTAAGTGTCATCAGTGTGGGCGATTTATTCTTCCAAGGAACCGCAGCAGCAGGTACAAACTATCTATTCTTCCAAACGTTCTTAATTGTCGGGTTGATTTACTTAGTGATGACGCTTAGTGCCACACGCTTGCTACGTTTAATGGAGAAGAAAATAGATGGACCGGATGCTTTCACGAAAGTAGAAGAACCGATAGAAGGTCAAAGATAGGAGAGGTTTTATGTCAACAATTATTGAAATTAATCATTTGAAAAAAAGTTTCGGTGACAATGAAGTCTTAAAAGATATCCAAACGACGGTCAATAAAGGTGAAGTATTAACCATTATCGGATCTTCCGGCTCCGGAAAATCCACCTTACTCCGCTGTATTAACTTATTAGAAAAACCAACAAGTGGCGAAATTCTGTATAATGGCGAAAACGTCTTACAAAAAGGCTATAACTTATCGACCTATCGCACGAAACTTGGGATGGTGTTTCAATCGTTTAATTTATTTAACAATTTAAACGTCTTAGAAAATTGTACAACGGGGCAAATCACTGTTTTAAAACGCCATCCCGAAGAAGCGAAAAAAATTGCTTTAGAAAACTTAGATAAAGTTGGCTTAAAAGAATTTCAAAGTGCCAAACCTAGTCAACTATCTGGGGGGCAAAAACAACGGGTAGCGATTGCACGTGCATTATCAATGAATCCCGATGTGATGCTATTTGATGAACCCACTTCCGCACTCGATCCAGAAACCGTGGGAGAAGTGTTAAAAACAATGAAAGACTTAGCACAGACCGGTTTGACAATGGTGATTGTTACCCATGAAATGGATTTTGCGCGTGATGTTTCTGACCGAGTCATTTTTATGGATAAGGGTGTCATCGCAGAAGAAGGTGCACCAGAAGATATCTTTGTTCATCCAAAAGAAGAACGCACTAAAGCTTTCTTAAGTCGTATTTTAGAGCCTTAATCACAATGAAGCACCTCCTAAAAGCCCACATTAAGTGGCGGCTTTTAGGAGGTGCTTTTTTCTGGCTTTATGATTACTTCAAGATAAATCCGAACAATTTACTTCCTAATCGCTTCTTTGTTAGAGTCCTCTATTAGTTAGCTAAGAGTTTACTGAAAATTCTTGATTTACAATTGCCATTGCTAACGTAATTTGTTATTTTTGGTACAATCAGATATAGAAATGTGGGGGACGTTATGGAAAAAAAATTAACTTTCACTGATTATTTAACCATCGGATCAATGCTTTTTGGCCTATTCTTTGGTGCAGGCAACTTGATTTTCCCTGTACATATGGGACAAATGGCAGGAGAAAACGTCTTTTGGGCAAATCTTGGTTTCTTAATTACCGGAATTGGACTTCCTTTTTTAGGGGTCATCGCCATTGGTAGTTCACAAAGTCAAGGACTCTTTGACTTAGCTTCACGAGTCAATCGTCAATATGCCTTTATTTTTACCATTTTATTATACCTCGTGATTGGGCCGTTTTTTGCCCTACCACGCTTAGCGACGACTTCATTTGAAATTGCGTTCGCACCGTATTTACCGAAAGAGCAACAAACGCTTGGACTGGCTCTCTTTAGCGCATTATTCTTTTTTACGGCTTGGTTCTTAGCCAAAAAACCTTCTAAACTCTTTGATTATATCGGCAGATACTTAAATCCTTTCTTTTTGTGTCTCCTAAGTATCTTAATGGCCTTAGCCTTTATTCGACCAATGGGGCAGATTAGCGCTGCACCGGTGCAGTATGCTTATCAAGATTTCCCCTTTTTCACGGGCTTTACTGAAGGCTACAATACGTTAGACGCCCTTGCTTCTTTAGCGTTTGGGATAATTATTGTGAAAACCATTCAAACCCGCGGCGTCACTAAACCCGCAACGATTGCAATGGATACGATTAAATCCGGCGCAATTAGCATTGTCTTAATGGGAATCATCTATACATTGCTCGCATATATGGGAAGTATGAGTCTCGGCACGCTAGAACTAAGTGAGAACGGCGGCATCGCCTTGGCACAAATGGCTCAATACTATCTTGGATCGTATGGCAGTATCGTCTTAGCCTTAGTCGTCATCTCTGCCTGTTTAAAAACAGCCATTGGGTTAACTTCTGCTTTTTCTGAAACATTCACTGAACTATTCCCTAGTCGTAGCTACTTATTTTTTGCTAGCGCGGTTAGTATGATGGCAGGTGTTTTTGCCAATGTCGGCTTAACAAAAATTATTGAGTTCTCAATTCCTGTCTTAATGTTCTTATATCCACTAGCGATGACCTTAATTATTTTAGCGATTATCGGTCCAATTTTTAAACATGATCCAAAGGTCTATCAAATGACCACACTCTTTACCTTAATTGCTTCGGTTATTGACGGGCTTAATGCTAGCCCCGCTTTCATTCGTCAAACCGCCTTTGCCCAATTTTTCATTGGGTTAGGTGAAGCGACTTTACCTCTGTTTGGAATTGGAATGGGCTGGGTCCTACCGGCTTTAATCGGCTTTGCAGGCGGCATTATTTGGCGTTTTTCAACCCAGAAAAGTTATTAATCATTATTTCTTAACAACTTTCAAAGATTTTCGTCACAAAAAATTCACATTTTCTCAGTAGTATATAAGTGTACCAACAAACAACCCTAACAAACACTTTTTCATTTTTTACTCCTTTTCCTACCGGTCCCCGCCGGTAGGTATTTTTTTGGCGTTTTTTTAACATTTCGTACTACTTTTGCGTTTTGATATTGAGCTTCTTTAATGAACTCTTTTAAACGCGACACGTTGTCTAGTTAATTGTTAAATAGTTTAGTGTCGGATATTCACGATAGTCATTAAATACAATTCGTATACCCGTCGTTTTTACAGGAGGTCGTTCAATGATGCGCTGATAACCAACGCTTGCGCCAGTCCCCCAAGGTTTCCATTGTTGCTCATCGTAATAATACAATGTGAACGCTTCAATACGTTGGCTTTGACGAATGTCTTCTTGTAAAATGACGCGCTGTATCACTTGTTCTTTCGCCCATTCAACTTGAATCATGGGTTTTACATCATCCGGTTGACTCTGCCAGACCTTCCCATCCTCGCGCAACAAATCGCTGAGCGTTACCGGAGTACTGGCACTCGAATAAGAAAGATGACCACCTTTCATCATCGTTTGATCTTTTACTTGCGCAATTTTCGCCCCTAGTTCCTGTAAAACGTCTAGATCTTTTTCATGGAATTCCCCATCTGGTTTCGGTGGGATATTTAATAAGAACGTCGCATTTCCACCTACTGATCGCACATAAATTTGATACAATTCTTCCGCCGAACGGACTTGGTCATTTTCACTTTCATGGTAAAACCATCCCGGACGAATCGAGGTATTAACTTCTGCCGGATACCAGACAAGTTCTCCGTGATAATGTTCCAACGCTTTTTGACTTCCTAAATCCTCATCGCCTGACGTGATTTTTCGTGAAAAGATCCCGTCATCGATTTGCTGAGAACGCTCGGCAATTTTTTCTAAGTCTTGTAGTTCAACAGGTACCACACTCCACTCTTGTGTTCGTGTGTGTCCGGCCTCATTGCCACACCAACGGACATCTGGACCACAAACACTAATCACGGCATTTGGTTGCAACTGACGTACGACTTGGTTGATGCGCTCCCAATCATACTGTTGTTTTTTTCCATTTGGCCCCTCTCCATTGGCACCGTCTAACCAAACACTAAAAATCTCCCCATAGTTCGTTAAGAGTTCCGTTAACTGCGCGAGATAAAAATCGTTATACACTTGACCGCTGCCATAACTTTGCGCGTGACGATCCCACGGCGACAGATAGATGCCAAATTTCAACCCGTATTTTTGACATGCTTGCGATACCTCTTTTACTACATCACCTTCTCCTGCTTTCCAGGGCGCAGTTTTGACACTATAGTCTGTTGTTGTACTCGGCCACAAACAAAATCCGTCATGGTGCTTACAGGTCAAAATGACGCCCTGCATCTGTCCAGCTTTCATCTGTTGCACCCACTTATCCGCATCCAGTTTTTGAGGATCAAACAACGTGGTTGGTTCATTCCCGAATCCCCATTCGCGGTCCGTCATCGTATTGATTCCAAAATGGATAAAACCATAGTATTGTGTCTGCTGCCAAGCAAGTTGTCGTGGACTTGGAACGACTGTTGTCAAATCAGTTATGTTCATTTGTTGGACTCCTTTAAGTAGGCACGCGCGCCTTTTTCTAATAAGTCATGCATTTGTTGGATTGTTTGAATAAGCTGGAGCGTCTCATTTTCTGAGAAAGGCACTTGCGCACCATAATCATTTGTTTTCCCCGACAGTTGTGGCCATCCATCCAGTAGTTGTGTGACCTCTGACACAAGTGCCGGCTGTTTTTTTTGTAAAAATAAATATTTTCGGCTATCGTTGAGTGCTTGTTGCATTTGCTGAAAACGCAGTGACATCATCGTGCCGTTTGTTCCTGGATAGAGTAAAAAGGGATCGCCACTTTCCCAGTACCAATGACTACCGTTGACTAATGGATCTTTAACCCACGCATCCAATGCCCATCGTAAAAAACCATCTGCCCCATAAGCCACCGTATTCCAAATCACCCATTGACTCTCAAATGGATGACTATAAAGAAACATCGCAGGGTAATCCCCCACACAGTTATAAATCGACGTTGTAAGACCCTTTGTTCGTCGTTGTTCACACCACTGACGAAATACAGTCTGATCACCTAGATGCGGTTGACCAATCGCTAGATCGGCAATTTGCTCAAGTAATGTATGATCGAAACTTTGATAATTCAGCGCACACGAAACTTTTAACATTTTCCCTTCTTGATTCGGGTGCTCTTTGATTAGTTGTAAAACATTCGTTAACGTTTCGGCTGGTCGCTCATCAATCGCAATATAGGTGATATCAAACCAACCTTTTTCTTCTAAATGTTGAACAAATGCTGTCAAAAAGTCACGCCAAATCTTTTGCCACTGCGGTGAGTCAACCGGATAAATCCGCTCTTGCAAGACACCTGCTTCATCAAAATAATAAATTTTATCTTCCCAAGGCAACATTGAAAAACATTTTATTTTTTGATTAATACCAAGCGCTAAACAAAGCGCCACATATTGATCAAACCATGTAAAATCAAAGGTCATTTTCTCACCGCTTTGCTGCCAAGTGACCAGACTCGGATAAGCATCATACGTTTGGTGATTCCAAGGATCGTGGACAATCGTCGTCACAATCGTATCGCCTCCCGCTTCGGCGTAATACGCTAAACTTTCAGCAATTCGCTCACAATGGGCTTTATTAAAATAATCTTTCGGTTCGATTTGATAATAACGGGCCACCGCAAAAGGATATTGCCAAAGTTCTAAGGTAGGCGCCGTTTGAGCCGGTAGTAAAAGTGGTAAGACCTCAAACGTCAGTGTTTTTGAGACGCTGATTTTGCCTTGTGTGGCCCTAATTTCTCCTTGCCATTTTCCAGGAGCCGTCCCTGTCAGGCGTAAACAAAATAAGTGGTAAGAAGATATTGGCACTTCTTCTTGAATGACAAATGGTTGGAGACAATCATAAAAAGAAGCCTCTGGTGCTTGTGGAATCTCTCCCCACGTCACACCTCGACCGATATGCGCTTGCGTGCTGTTTAATTGATAAAGTTCTACCTCACAGTCGGCAAAACCTGTCACCGTTAATCGATACGGTTCTTCAGTCATGTCATCCAAGGAAAAATAATAATCCTTGGCTTCATTCAACCATCCCACTTTTATTTTGGTTGTCTTTTCTTCTTCTGGCTTGTCAAACGGCTTGATTCCGTTCAACGCGAACCAATTGATTTTCATTTTCTTAAATCCTTTCTATCTCTCTTTTTCCCCCTTCCTTAGGATACTAAAAACGCTTCCAAATGAGTAGTGTTTTTAGACAATAAAAAAAGATTTTCCTTCTTTATCTCTAAAAGAAGAAAAATCGATCTTTATTTGGCGATTTTTTTATTTTTCATGCTGAGGACGCTTACTTTTTCAATCTTATGAAGCGGAACAATTCGTAATTGATGCTGATTCTTTTGCATTTTAATCACAACATTGTCATTCCCACTATTTTTACTGGCAACGTAGCCGACAATCGTTTCAAACGCATCAATTTTCTCCGTTTGTAATTGTAAAACGACTAAATCTTGATCACGAGCCGCTTCGCTCAAACGGCTGCGATAGGTTTCAATCGTTTGCTGCTTTTCAAGATCATCATTAAATAAATTATCCAATAAGGTTACCGAAGTCATGACGAGTCGTTTCCCTAGTTGTTTTAGTGAAATTGGTTTTTTTTCCATTTTTCTCGCCCTCCTACGATTCTACCTTGATTCATTTTCTGACCAATAAGTCAGCCACTTTGGGAGCGCTGCTTGGATCAATTGATCGGTTTTTTGAAAGTCCCCAGTGTACCATGGATCCGGAACATCTTGGATTGAATCAACCTCTTCTACCGATAAAAACAAGTGAACTTTCTTTTTTGTTCCGTCAGGTGCAATTTTCATTAAATCAATCACATTTTGTCGATCCATTCCAATAATATAGTCAAACGTCAGAAAATCTTCCGATGTTATTTGACGAGCAATCATATTTTGAACATCCACTTGATGCTGCTTTAAGATTTTTTGGGTCCCTGGATGCGGAGCTTCGCCAATTTGATAACGACTCGTTGCAGCCGAATCGACCTCAATTTTCACGCCTTGTTCCTGTGCGTACTTTCGCAACAGGCCTTCTGCCATCGGTGAGCGGCAAATATTTCCAAGACAAACAAATAATACTCGCATCTGCCTCACTCCTTCTTATTCCCCTACATAAGGATAGTTAAAATGTTCATAGGATAATCGCGTCACCATTCGCCCTCTTTGCGTTCGCTTTAAAAATCCTTTTTGAATCAAATAAGGTTCATACATATCCTCGACCGTTTCTTGTTCCTCTCCGATATTTACAGAGAGTGTACTTAAACCAACAGGCCCACCATTATATAATTCGATCATCGTTTTAATTAATTTTTGATCGACATAATCTAATCCCGCATGATCCACTTGTAGCAACAACAGTGCCCGGTCCGCTAATTGACGATTAATAACGCCATCACCTTCTACTTGGGCAAAATCTCGCACCCGCTTCAATAAACGATTGGCAATTCGAGGCGTCCCTCTAGATCGTCGTGCAATCTCTAAAGCCCCTTCTTCCACAATCTCTGTCGAAAAAATAGCCGCCGATCGACAAATGATTTCTTGCAAATCTGCTTCTGTATAGTATTCCATATGAGAGATAATGCCAAAACGATCTCTCAAAGGCGCAGAAAGCATCCCTGCACGCGTCGTCGCCCCTACTAAGGTAAATGGCGGTAACGGGAAGTGAACTGGATGAGCCGACGTTCCTTGCCCAACCATGATATCAATATAAAAGTCTTCCATCGCTGAATAGAGCATTTCTTCTACCACTTTTGGTAAACGGTGAATTTCATCGATAAACAACACATCACCTGGATCTAGTTCATTTAAAATCGCAACCAAATCACCCGGTTTTTCAATCGCCGGACCACTCGTCGTTCGGACATTGACTTGCATTTCATTGGCAATCACCATCGCCATCGTCGTCTTTCCTAAGCCAGGAGGTCCATAAAGTAAAACGTGATCCAAAGACTCTTCCCTTTGCTTCGCCGCTTGAATATAAATCCCCAGTTCATTTTTTACTTTATCTTGTCCAATATATTCACTAAAGAATTGTGGTCGAAGCGATTTTTCAAAAGTATCTTCTTCTCTTTCAATTGGTGAAATAATCCGTTCTTCCATCGATTGCTCCTTTTATTTCTTCATAATCATTTTTAAAGCTACCCGTAAGTATTCATCGGTCGTCGTACAAATTGTCTGTTGCAATTCTTTTTCGACTTTCTTGACTTCTTTCTCACTGTAACCCAATGCCTTCAATGCCGCTAATGCTTCTTCTAAGTGATGGGTACCATCGAAAAGTTGCGGTTGTTTCGCCGGTAAGCCTTCTTCAATAATATCGCCCAACTTCCCTTGTAAATCAAGAATTAATTGCTGCGCTGTTTTCTTTCCAACACCAGGAAACTTCGTCAAATAGGCTCCATCTTTTGATTCAATCGCTTGGATCAATCCTAAGTGATCATCATTAGCCATAATTGCTAAGCCACTTTTAGGACCAATTCCTGAAACACTAATTAAGCGTAAAAACAGTTTCTTTTCCTCAACTGTTTTGAACCCAAACAATTGATGAGCGTCTTCTCGAATGACTTGATGAACATAAATACACGTTTCTTGCGTTTCTTTTCCGACGTAATAATACGGATTCCCGCATTGAATTTGATAGCCGATTCCTTGATTTTCTAACACAATATAAGCCGGTGTAATCCCGGTTACTTTTCCAATAAGATATTCGTACATGATTAACCCTTTCTGCACATATGTTCCCTTCATTGTACCATAAAATAGACAAATAAGAAAAACCTAGATGAATGAATCTTCTAGGTTTTTCTTATTATTATTTCACGTAAGGGATAAAAGACTCGTAGCCTGCTTGCTTCATTTCATTTAAAGGAATAAATTTTAAAGCAGCAGAGTTAATACAGTAGCGTAAGCCGCCTTCGTCTACTGGTCCATCTGGAAAAACGTGTCCCAAATGCGAATCCGCTTCTTGACTACGAACTTCAATCCGCGTCATACCTAGAGTAGTATCCTTATTTTCTTTAATCATAACTTTTGGTAATGGCCGAGTAAAGGATGGCCATCCACATCCGGCATCATACTTATCTGTTGAAGCAAAAAGCGGTTCTCCACTCACAATATCAACATAAATCCCTTTATCATAGTGATTATCATATTTTCCCGTAAACGGACGCTCCGTCGCATTTTCTTGTGTTACCGCATATTCAACAGCCGATAATTTTTTCTTTAACTCATCTTTGGATTGTTTCATCTATGATTCCTCCTCATGATTCTCGTTATTTATTTCAACTATCTTTATTTTGCAACGTTTTCTTAAAATATGCGAGTATTTAGCTTTTGACACGCAATTTTGCATAAGAGCTATAGTAAAATCGCTATCTTTCATACTTATTGTACATCCTTCAAACAACTCATTTTAATCATAAGGTGTTTCTCTTATTAGATGATTTCATAAGTCTTCATTAAAACAAAAAAAGACTAGAATTTTCATTCTAATCTTTTCTATTCGCGTGGCGACGTCCTGCTCTCACAAAG
>NZ_JXKD01000009.1 GCF_001885765.1 Enterococcus aquimarinus
TGAGCCATCAGTCCTATTTGACAAAGAGCCAGGATTGGAGGACCTGATTTAGCCCTTCCAATCCTAATAAAACTTATTTTCTTTTTTTCTTATTTTTCTTTTTATTCTTTTTAACCATTTGATTCATGGCCATTTTTCCGAGCTTACCTTTGATGCCTTTACCAAACATTTGATCCATGCCAGGGATGGCGTTCATGTTGCCTTTACTCATTTGTTGCATCATTTTTTGTGATTCTTTAAATTGTTTGATTAACCGATTGACTTCGACCACGCTATTGCCAGAACCGGCCGCAATGCGACGACGACGACTTGGGTTGAGTAATTCAGGATTTTCGCGTTCTGCATTCGTCATCGAAAGGACAATCGCTTTTTTACGTGCGACATCTTTTGGATCGACTTTAAAGTTTTCCATCCCTTGAACTTGACTCATACCAGGAATCATTTTTAAGAGATCCTCTAGTGGGCCCATACTCATTACTTGATCTAGTTGTTCAATAAAATCATTAAAATCAAACGTATTTTCACGCATTTTCGTTGCAAGTTCTTCTGCTTTTTTCTCATCAAAATCTTGTTGCGCTTTTTCAATGAGGGTTAACATATCCCCCATGCCTAAAATTCGGCTGGACATTCGATCGGGATGGAATACTTCTAAGTCGGTTAATTTCTCCCCAATCCCCGTAAATTTAATTGGTGCGCCCGTAACCGCTCGAATCGATAGCGCTGCCCCGCCTCGTGTATCACCATCAAGTTTTGTAATCACAACACCCGTAATTCCTAGTTGTTTGTTAAAGCTCTCTGCCACGTTCACTGCATCTTGACCGGTCATCGCGTCGACAACTAATAGGATTTCATTTGGCTGAGCAATTTCTTTGATTTGTGATAACTCATCCATTAAGTGCTCATCGATGTGTAAACGACCTGCTGTATCAATTAAGACATAGTCATTTTTCTTTTCATGCGCTAACGCCATTCCTTGACGAACAATCTCGACTGGGCTAACCTCGGTCCCCATATCAAAAACTGGAACGTCTAGCTGTTGGCCTAGGACTTTTAATTGATCAATGGCTGCTGGACGATAGACGTCTCCTGCAATCATCAACGGCCGCGCTTTTTCTGTCTTAATTAAATGATTGGCTAATTTCCCAGCAAAAGTTGTTTTACCGGCACCTTGTAATCCGACCATCATAATGACGGTTGGAATTTTTGGTGACTTTTCAATCCCGACTGTTTCTGAACCCAACGTTTTCGTTAGTTCTTCATCCACAATTTTAACGATTTGTTGCGCTGGCGATAAACTATCGAGGACTTCTACCCCAATTGCTCGTTCACGTACATTTTTGGTAAATTCTTTCACAACTTGTAAATTAACGTCGGCTTCAAGTAATGCGAGACGAATTTCTCGCATCATTTCTTTGACGTCGGCTTCTGTTACCTTCCCTTTACGGCGCAACCGCCCCATCGCTTGTTGTAATCGATCTGTTAAACTTTCAAATGCCATTTTTTTGTCTCATTCCTTTATTCATCAATTTCTTGTAATTGTTTTACGTAACTAGCTAATGTTTCATCTTTGGGATAGTGTCCCACGAGGTATTCTTCGAGTTGACTTAAAATTTGCTCCCGCATGACATAATCCGAATAAATATGTAATTTGCGTTCATAATCCTCTAAAATTTTATCTGTTCGCTTAATATTATCATAAACTGCTTGGCGACTCACGCCAAATTCTTCTGCAATTTCTCCTAATGAATAGTCATCGGCGTAATACAGCTCCATATAATTCATTTGTTTCTCCGTTAGAAGCGTTGCATAACATTCGAAAAGGGCATTCATTCGATTCGTCTTATCTATTTGCATTTGATTGCCTCCTCTTGTAACCACTGTGTTTCAGAATATACGCGTAATCCTTGATTTAAAAAATAAGCAGTCGCGACACCCACACCTTTAACGGTCGTTCCTGAAAATGTGCCATCATAAATCCATTGACTCCCACACGAAGGACTTTTTTCTTTTAAAATAAGGATCTCGATCCCTTTTTCTTTGAGTTGTTGATAAGCGGTGATTGCGCCTTGTGTAAACATTTCTGTGACGTCTTCTCCAAGACAAGAGACAACGCGTGCTTTTCCTTGCCAGACTGCAAACCCGTCACCTCCTACAATTTCTGCAGGCGTCCGAGGAATCGGTAACCCACCAAGAACTTCTGGACAAACCGGAATTGCCCTTTTTTGTTTGACAAGGTCTGCGATTTCAGCGACCTTTTGATCTTGCCCATCATAACGTACCGGACAGCCACCAAGACAAGCACTCACACCAATCATTTTCTCACCTCTATTTTTACAGTCGCCTATCATTATACCATTTAATTGCCTAGTGCCATAGTGCTTATGACCAATTCATGCTAAAATAACAAAGGAAGATAAATTTCAAAAGGAGTTGCTTATGAAAAAAGTTTTAGTTGTTGATGATGAACCATCAATTGTGACTTTATTGACATTTAATTTAGAAAAAGAAGGCTATCAAGTTACTTCGGCAACGGATGGCGCGATTGGTCTGCAAATGGGGTTAAATGAGGCTTTTGATTTTATTATTTTAGATGTCATGCTACCCTCCATTGATGGGATTGAAATTATGAAACGCCTGCGTCAAGAAAAAATTGATACACCGATATTAATTTTAACAGCGAAAGACGATCCAATCGATCGCATCTTAGGATTAGAAATTGGCGCTGATGATTATTTAGCCAAACCGTTCAGTCCACGTGAAGTCCTGGCCCGTATGAAAGCCATCTTTCGTCGTATGGAACCACGACGGACAGAAACAACACCGCCAAGTGAAATGGAGAGCCAATTAACGGTGGGAGAAATCGAAGCCAATTTATCGAGCTATCAAGTAAAAGTAGCTGGTAAACCCGTCGTTTTAACCCCGAAAGAATTTGAATTATTGATTTATTTTATGCGTCGAAAGAATCATGTCATTGATCGTGATACCTTATTAAACCAGATTTGGAATTTTGATTTTGATGGCCAAACGCGGATTGTTGACGTTCATATTAGTCATTTGCGTGAAAAAATCGAAACGAATCCTAAAAATCCTCAATATTTACTCACGATTCGTGGATTCGGATATAAATTCCAAGCACCAAGCAATGGTTAAAAAGAAACGTCCCCTTTATGGGAGTTGGCTAATTCTCGTTCTTTTTCTTTTTTCTTTTGGTTGGTTCTTTATTAATAAATTTTACGATCAACAAGTGATTTCGCAACAAGCGACCTATCTTGAAAAGAAAGCAGAATTATTTTTAGCGTTATCTAATGATGATTTGAACGCGATCGCCTCATTGGCTACCAGTGAGACCTTAGGGGAAGAAGAGCGAATCACCGCACTTGATGCGAATGGACAGATTCTCTTTGATACGTTTGATGAGAGCATCGCCGGAACTCGTTCTGACCGCCCTGAAATCCAAGCAGTGTTAAAAAACAATCCGATTGGTCGCTCGTTGCGGGAAAGTCCTACGTTAAATAAAAAATTACTCTATGTCGCCGTTGCGATTAAGCAAGACAAAAAACTCATCGGGATCTTACGGATTGCAGAGCCAGTCAATGCTTTTTGGCCAGAATCAAGACAGATGAAACAAGCCATTTTTCTCGTTTATGTGACCTTGTGTGCCTTAATTACTTTTTTTATCTTTAAATTAATGCGTCAACGAAATCGACCCGTCGAAACAATTTTACCTGTTTTAAAACGGATGATTCAAGATCCTACCCATGCGGAAACGATTATCTCTGATACTTCGCAGTGGGATGAGCTGTATCAAAGTGTCAATCAACTCAGTGAAGGCTTGAGTCGTACGTATCAATCTTATCGGGCCACGGAAAAACAATTTTATTTTCTCTTAGAAGAATTGACGATTGGGGTATTTTTACTTGATAATCAACACGACATCACGTTTATCAACCAAGCCATGAAAGAGCAACTAGGATTTTACCAAGAAATCCATGGTCATCAAGCATTTGAGAGTATTATTATGGAACCAGCACTCATTCAAATGGTCTATCAGTTAACGGAAGAAGTCCCCTTTATTCATCAAGAAATCGTCACGAATCAGCGAAAAAAACGGTTGGATATTTCACTTAGTTACTTTTCTGAAACCGAACAAATCCTTGGTGTTTCGTATGATTTCACACGAATTCATCAATTGGAAAAAATGCAAAAAGATTTTGTCGGCAATGTTTCTCACGAATTAAAAACACCGATTACTTCTTTAATTGGCTTTACAGAGACCTTGCTCGATGGTGCAAAAGATGATCCCGAAACCTTGACTACTTTCTTGGAAATCATGCAAAAAGAAGCACAACGCCTCGAAAGCTTGACGCAAGAAATTATTCAATTATCTAAAGGAACCGAAATGGTGTATGATGAAGAAGAAATTCAACTCCGACCTTTTTTTAATCAATTAATCGCCGGGTATCGCCGCATCATTCAAGAAAAAAATCTTTCTCTTATTCTTGAGGGACCAAACGATGTTGTTTTTCAAACTAAAATGGAGTTATTTTATCCTGTTATCAAAAATTTAATTGAAAATGCGATTCATTATTCAATACCGAATGGAAAAATTTTGATTCATTATACCAATCAAAATGGTCTGCTAATAGCCATTCAAGATTTCGGTATTGGCATTAGTCAATCCGATTTAGAACGGATTTTTGAACGCTTTTATCGCGTCGATAAAGCCCGAACACGCAACACTGGGGGTTCGGGAATTGGTTTGGCGATTGTAAAAGATTATGTTGAACGATTAGGCGGAACGATTCAAGTTGAGAGTCATCTCGGTATCGGTACGACTTTCACGATTCATTTACCCAATCTTGAAGGCACTCATTAGGACGACCAACGATTCTCGCTTACTAAAAATACGAATAAGATACGAAAACGCCCTCTTTCTAGGATACTGAAAATATCCGTTCTAGAAAGAGGGCGTTTAATTTTTAACATTTACACGGCTAATACTAGGACGTAAGCGATCCATCATTTCACGACAAAAAAACACGGTCATCATCGTGGGGGCTTAAATGACGACCGTGTCTCAACATTATTTATTAGTAACTTCGCCTGTAGCACTACGTTCAACTTTCATATCTGTAATCGCCACATAACCTAAATCTTGGACCACACCTTGTTGGACTTCATCTGAAACTAAATAATCTAGAAACTCTTGCACTCCTGGAGCTGGCTCACCTTTTGTATAAACGTGTTGGTAAGACCAAATTACCCAATCATTTGTTTGGATATTTTCAATCGTTGGTTCTACGCCATCAATCGATAACGCTTGAAGCGAATCATCGATGTAAGATAACGCCAAGTAACTGATTGCACCAGGTGTTTCCGCCACAATTTTCTTCACGGTACCAGAAGAGTCTTGCTCTTGTGATTGAATCCCAACAGCACCATTTAACCCAAATGTTTCAAAAGTGGCTCTTGTACCACTTCCTGAAGCACGATTCATCACGACGATTTCTTGATCGTTCCCACCGACTTCATTCCAGTTCGTAATTTTCCCAGTAAAAATATCAATCAATTGTTGTTGCGTAATATCAGTCACGCCGACTTCTTTATGAACAACAGGCGCCATGCCGACAACTGCGACTAAATGATCCACTAGTTCATCTGCCGGAATGCCATCTTTTTCTTCCGCGAAAACATCCGAATTCCCTAATGTCACACTGCCATTAGCGACTTGACTAAGTCCTGTACCGCTTCCGCCACCTTGAACGGAAATCTCATAGTTCGGATTTTGTTCTTGGAAAGAAATACCGGCACTATCGACTAATGGTTGTAAAGCTGTTGAACCAACGGCAACTATTTTAACCTGTTCAGGTGTTGTTTCTGTAGATGTCCCACTTGAGTTTGTCGCTGCACTGCCACATCCTGCTGCAAATGCTGTAATAGCGAATAACATAAAACTAATTTTTTTCATTGATTGTTTTCCTCCTTCTTGATTACTTCTATAGTCTACCAATCTCTTGTAAAGCTACTATCGATAATAGGTTAAGATTGTCTCCATCAATGTAAAGTTTAAGTAAAGTTATCATTTATTTCAAAAAAAAAAAAAAGCGAATGACAAAATCATCCGCTTTTTTTAGTCTTTAACGATTCATGTAACGGTCTAAACGGCGCATCGCTTCTTCTAATTTTTCGAAACTAGCGGCATAACTGATGCGAATATACCCTTCCCCTGCTTGTCCAAAAGCAATTCCTGGAATCACCGCAAGTTGTTCTTTCTCCGCTAAATCAATACAAAATTCCATGGAATCTTGAATGTAACCAGTCGGTATTTTAGCAAAAATATAAAAGGCTCCTCTTGGTTTCGCAACTTCAAATCCTAAACGCGACACTTCTTTAAACACAAAGTCACGGCGCACTTGATATTCTTTTTTCATTTCTTCGCCCGCATTCATGCTGGTTGTTAAAGCTGCATAAGCCGCTTTTTGTGAAATCGTACTAGCTGCGGTCACTAGATACTGATGAACTTTGACAATTTCTTTAATTAATTCTTTTGGCCCAAAAAGAAAGCCAATTCGCCAGCCTGTCATCGCATGCGATTTGGATAGTCCATTAATCAGAATCGTTTGATTTGGAATAAATTCCGCAATTGACGTATGCGTTTCATCATAGACTAATTCACTATAAATTTCATCACACATCACAAAAACGGGATATTTTTTTAACACATCGGCTAAGCTTTTCACTTCCTCACGGGTATAGGTAACGCCGATTGGATTGCTTGGATAATTTAAAATCACGGCTTTTACTTGATCGCCATGTTCTTCTAACGTTGCTTCTAGTAAGTCTGGGGTCAAAACAAAATCCGTCTGACTGGTATCCATTTGAATTAATTCCGCTTTCGCTAACGTAATAACAGGTTCATAACCGGAATAAATCGGTGTTGGTAACAATACTTTGTCACCAGGCTCTAATATACTTAATAAGGTTGCCGTAATCGCTTCCGTTCCGCCTACAGTGACAAGAACTTCCGTTTGCCAATCATAATGAACATTGTATTTTTTCTCAACAAACGTACAGGCAGCTTCCCGAACTTCTGGTAATCCGGCCATCCCCGTATAGTGACTAAAATTTTGTTCAATGGCTTCGATCCCCGCTCTTTTTACTTCTTCAGGAGTATCAAAATCAGGCTCCCCTAGCGTTAATTTTAAAATGTCGGGAATATTCGAGACACGCTCGTCAAACTGACGAATGAGTGAAACAGCAATTTTATTGACTTGTGGATTAAAACGATGTTGTAATGGATTCATAAAGGCCTCCTAAAAAGTTAATTGTTGTTATCTTACCATAAAGCCAAGACTTCTTGGGATATTTTTGTTTATAAAAAGCAAAAAAAGAGTAAAAGTCCCTCGACGCTATTCTCAGTCGGCCTTTTACTCTTTCGTATTAGTTTTCTCGTAAATGGATCCGTTTGACGATGAGTTTATCAAACAACTGACTTTGGTTATCCGGCTCACCAATCACCTCGGCAACAATCGTCTTACCTTCTGGTTTGCGCCGTAGATGGTAAATGATTTTCCCTGATTCTTTTAATTCCGTAATCATCCCAATAACCCCACCAAAACCGCTTTTTTTAGTGATAAAACCTAAAGCAACCATGCGTTCATCTAGATTTTTGGCAGAAACTAAACTTCCTGTCACAATCGTTTGGCGCATTTCCTGAAAGAAATCTTCTAAACCAGAAATGGTTGAATCTTCGACACTCGCATTTTCTGGTGCTAATTTCTCTGCAATCGACACACTCGCTGCTTGGGTGGCTGCTCCTTCAGTGAGTGCGATTTTTTGGCGACTCTCTTCTAATTCTTGTAATAAGGTTTCATATTGTTCTTGGGTTAGCATGACTCCCGCAATTTTTTCTCGGTTAAAGACATAGACTCCTGTGCTCGCATCACGTGCCTGTTGAAAAACATCCATCGGAGATTTTTTAACTTCTGTAATCGAGGTAGTCGGAACTTCTAATTTTTTTAACGTCATCCTTTTCACTCCTTCTTTCGCTCATTCATTATAGCATAAGTTGAAAGAAAATTAGTCCCTTACTCGAGTGACTCAGCAGCATGATGACAGTGACATTGCCCCGGTAAACAGTCGCATGGAATAATATTGGTGGCGATTTTTTTATCTAACGTTTGCCGAATCTGATCAATATCCGCTTGCGTTAATGGCACTTCTTCAATCATCTGATTCAATTGTTCTCCGACTCTCCTAGCACAAAGATGTGAAAATAATTCTACTTGCGCACTCCGAAACGTCTCTTCTTCACTGACATTAGCCGAATAAAGAAATTTTTTCCCCACTTGCTGGGTTCGTAGTGCTTCTTTTTTTACAAGCCGACCTAAAAGTGTTTTAATGGTGGCCAACTTCCACTGCATACGGTGACTGAGTGTTTCACTAATCGTTTGCGCATCCACTTCACCTAACGTCCAAACAACACGCATAACTTCCCATTCTGCCTCGCTAATTTTCATGGTCTCTTCCTTGGTCATCCGCTCTCGACTCCTTAATGATTCAATACTATCAATTTACACTCGTAATCTTTCTTTGTCAAAATTAAGGAGCTTACTCTAAAAAAGAACCTGTGACAAAAGTCAAAGGCCCTTATTTTGACGAACATCTGATGGCTCCACTGGTAACAAAAATCTGTTCTTTCGAAAAACGCACGACATTCGAGCAATTGAAAGAGCCAGTTGTTCGAATGTATCGCCCGTTTCTCAGAGCAAAATGAGTTTTATCAGCTTCGCTTTGATCGTTTTAAAAAGTCAGGTGATAAACGGTTTCCGCATGATAAGGCGTCGCTGCATCCACTATGAAACTCCCAAATTGCGGATATTTCTCTGTTCCTGGAATGCCTTGGGCTTCAATGGCGATACTTCCATGATGAACGAGTGTTCCTGTCTTCATCACTTCACCAGCTTCGCCTGCTCCCGTCGTGTATAGCACGATGCCTGGCTCCGTCGTTTTTACTGCGAGTGTCACTTTACGATCTGGACTCACTAAACGTAAATCTTCTTCCAGTGCATGATTTAAGATAAATGGTGTATCAAGGAATGTCTCGCCGATTTGTTTTTCATTTGTAAAATCAAAAACGGTTTCAGTAACGCCAATTTTTTCACCTGTAGTTGTCGTGTCTTCTTTTGTTTTTGCAACATAATCAGCATCGACCATCAAATAGTGTTCGTCGATTGCTTGGGACGCTTCTCCTATTAAATTAAAATATCCGTGATTTGTTAGATTTAAAATCGTCGCTTGATCACTTGTCGCTTCATAAGTAATCCGAAAGGCATTTTCTTCATTCAACGCATAGGTAACTGTCACTTTGATATTTCCAGGAAATCCACCTTCACCATCCACCGTTTCATAAGAAAAGGCAACACCGGCTTCTTCTTCTGTTTGAAAAGGAGTCGCTGCCCATTCCTTTGTATCAAAACTATGGGAGCCACCATGTAGGGTATTTCCTTTTTCGTTGGCCTCAGTGTGATAGGTTTTCCCTTCAAGTTCAAAATGTGCTTGCGCAATTCGGCCGGCAATCGGTCCAATCGTTGCCCCATAATACCGCGTACGCTGATGATCTTCGAGTGATTCATATCCCACTACGATATCGCGCTTTGTGCCATCAACAGGAATTAGGCACTCATACAAACGCGCCCCATGCGCAATCGCAGATAATTGAACCCCATTTTCATTTGTCATTGTATAAATCGTTCCGACTTTTTCCCTTGTTTCTACTGTTATTTTTACCATTATTTCAACTCTCCTTTTCATGTAAAGCCTTACAAATATCAGTATAGTTAATCACTAACCCATGCGTCAATTAGATTTTTTGATTTATGACGTGATTTCTCATAGGAAAAAATAAAAAAGCAGAAAGAGTATGAACACTCCTTCTACTTTTTAAACCTGTCATCTAGTCTCTTTGCCACTTACATAACCAAAAGGATAGGAGATCCAAGAGTAAAAATAACACTAAGCCAAAGCTACTCAAAATCAAGATCCCTCCGTACATCGCAGGATAATCCATTCTGGTCCAGGAATCCATAATGAAATAACCCATACCGTACTGTGTCCCATAATTTTCAGTGAAAAATAAAATCGAAATAGCCGTCCCCAAAGAGATACGCGCACCACTCAGTACACCTGGTAAAGTTGCTGGTAACGTAATTTGACAAAATTGCTGCCACTTGTTCGCTTTCAACGCGCGATAGACATCATAATTATTCTCTGGAATCTGACGAACAGCATCTCGCACCGAAATCGCGACTTGCGGTAAGACAATCAAAACAATCATCATAATTTTTGACGAATCCCCAAGTCCACCTAAAAGCATGACAATTGGTAACAGTGCCATTTTCGGAATCGGATAAGTCAAATATATCAGAGGATCAAAGAAATAACGCCATTTTGGTAATGAGCCCATTAATAATCCTAAAATAAAGCCTCCACTGAGCGCATAAAGCATCCCTAAAAAAATGCGATAGCCACTAACTTGGATATGTAGTCCCATCTCTTTTTGAAACAGAGATGGAATATTCACAAAGACGGTCCACGGCGATGGCAGTAATGTTTTTTGTAAAATCAAAGAAGCGAGCCACCAAACGCCCACAAATAGAAAAATCGCTCCGCTAGCACCGATTACACGTTTGCTCCATTCACGGTTCATGCCTCAATCTCCTTTCTGAGTAAAAGGATCATTTCAAAGAGCGCCATGGATTGCCGATTTTCAGCTAATCTTGTTTTATCTTTGAATGGCGAAGGAATAATTTTTTTGACTTCTCCCGGATTTGCCGATAACACAATGATTTCGTCTGCGATTAGGATAGCTTCTTCAATATCATGCGTTACAAACACCGTCAACGGCTGGTACACTTGCCACCGAGTTAAAAACAAAGCTTGGGCTTTTTCGCGCGTGAACGCATCGAGCGCGGAAAAAGGTTCATCCATTAGAAGTAAGGAACCTTGTGTGGCAAATCCTCTGGCAATCGCCACTCGTTGTTTTTGCCCCCCACTTAATTGATTCGGATATTTTTCTTGATGTTCAAGGAGATTCATTTGTTCAAGCAACGTGGTAATATCTTCTTGCTCAGCCTGAGTCAGCTTTTTCTTTTGACTAAGTTTTGCGCCGGCTGTCACTGCTTGTCTGACCGTTTGCCAAGGAAGTAACCCGTAATCTTGGGGTACTAGTGCGACAACGACATCCTCCATCGTCTGACCTTTGAACAAGCATTCACCTGATTGTACGGTTTGTAAGCCGCTAAGCAATTGTAACAACGTCGTTTTCCCGGCTCCAGAAGGGCCAATAATACTGTAAATCTTCCCATCTTCCATCGTTAAATTAATATCTTTTAAAATAGTCTGATTGTTGATTTGATGGGAGACATTTTTCACTTGGTAGAGATTATTTAAAATAGACATTGCTTAAAACATCTTTCGGATCGATTTCTTTTTCCAGTAAGCCTTTTTCCATCGCCCAATCGAAAGCACGTTGAATATCTGATTCTTTTGTTTGGAACGCTTCTTGGTATTCTGGAATTTGGATATTTTCTTTCAGGCTCTCGGGAAAACCAATTTCATCAATAAATAATTGAATATAAGCCGATTGATCGTTGGCTGCCATCCATTTTACTGCATCATTGTACGCCTCATACATTCCTTGAATCGCTGCTTCTTTTTCCTCAATTACTTCTTGAGTAAACGTCAATGCAAATAAGTTAATGTCTAAATCAAGCGTTGACCCTAGATTCGTCATCCCTTGGGCTGTCGTCATGGTCACGAACGGTTCTGGTAAAATGGCTGCTCCTGCTTGATCATTTGTTAATAATTCAACACGACTTGGGACTTGAGGAACATCGACCATTGACACATCGCTTGCAGATAATCCTGCTTGTTTGATAAACTCTTCTGCAGCAAATTCTGGTCCTTGATTTTTAAGAACTGCAATTTGCTGGCCTTTTAAGTCGGTAATATCTTGCACTTCAGAAGACGCAATTAAATCAAATTGTCCTTGGGTTGCACTGGTGATTTTGATATCCATACCACCTTGTAAATACATCGCAATTCCAATTAAGTCCGCATTAATCCCATCAACGGCTCCAGCTTGAAAAGCCGCATCGCGATCTTTTCCTGATTTAAATGCTTCAATTTGCAAATCGACGCCATGTTTTTGATCAAATCCTTGCTCGTGTGCCACGATTAGGGGAATATTATCCATTGACGGCATCACACCAATTTTCAAAGGAACCAATTGTTCTCCTTGCTCACTCGTTACATCAGTTGATGCATTGTTTGTTTCACTGTTACTACATGCGCTAAGTGTCATCAATAACAATGCACTTAAACTAAAAAAGATTTTTTTCATTTTACGACTTCCTTTCAAGATTCATACTGTTTGATTTTACCACTTTTAGAGTCGATAGCCATCCTTTTTTATATTAGAAATATTTAGAAATAAGCTTTTTTTATTCATTTTCTAACGATTTGCCAATTATCATCAACTGTCATACTAAACTTCCAGTGACTCGGAGCATAGCGACCTTTTCAACACCTTTTTGTCCACGGGTTACAAAGGTCTGCTCCTTCGGTCTCTTCAGTAGAGCGAGTCAATCAAAAATCGATTGATTCACTCTACTTCCAGTGACTCGGAGCATAACGACCTTTTCAACACCTTTTTTATCCAAAAAAATAAAAACAATCGCAAGCGACGTTTTTATTTTTTTCGTTTTTCGAGAATTTCTTGTCGATATTTACGGTTCCCGATAAATTTTAATCCTTTCATTAATGGCTGGCGATTTTCTCCTACTAAGCCAATCAATTCAATGAACAATTCCATCCCAATTAAAGTCGATAAGACTAATAAAACGGTTGCCCACGTACTCGCGTAATTCATCAATAAAGCAATAAAAGAAAAGACTAAAGCCATCGCATAAATGGTTAAAACGGCTCCACGATGCGTGAATCCTAAAGATAATAAGCGATGATGGAGATGCATTTTGTCAGGTGAAGAAATCGATTGCTTATTAAAAAAGCGACGAATCATGGCATAGACGGTATCTGTAATCGGGACACCCAAAATAAACATCGGCGTCATGACAGAAATAAACGTCGCATTTTTTAATCCTTGCAAAGAAAAAACGGCAATCATGAAACCTAAAAACAATGCTCCCGTATCTCCTAAATAGATCGTAGCTGGATAAAAATTGTACGGATAAAAACCGACAATTGCAGCAATGAGCGAGAAAATTAAAATTGCTAGCACAACACCATTTCCAGGAATAAAGAAATAACTAATTAATCCCATTGTAATCAGGGCAATGATTGAAATGCCTGCTGCTAGCCCATCCAGGCCATCAATCAAGTTTACCGCATTGGTAATCGCTAAAATCCAAATAATTGTCATCGGTAAACTCAGCCAACCGATTTCTACAACACCAATAAAGGGAATCGAAAATGTATGAAAGCCAATGTCTGCCCAAAAATAGATGACCAAAGAAGCCAATGTAATGCCAAGTGTTTTTTGGCGCGGATTTAATTCCTTGATATCATCGATTAAACCAGTCACAACCACAATCAACGCACCCAATAGCACGAAACTAAGGTTGGAAAAACCTAAAACAGAAGAAAATTCCCACAAAGCAAGCAAAGAAAAGGAAAGAAAAATCGCTAATCCACCTGCTGTCGGCATCGTTTTTTGATTAATTCTTCGTTCTCCTGGCGCATCCACGGCCCCAATTTTAAAGGCTAACAGTTTAATCAGTGGGGTTAAAATGGCTGACAATAACATCGTTAAAAATAATCGAATAATAAATTGAAAGGTAAATCCCATCTTTTTTTCTCACTTTCTTACGAATTCTTCTCGTTATCTTTCATGTGTTTTTGCAAGAAATTAATTGGATCTGCCCGTTCTTCTACTTTTCCGGCAATAAACTCTTCCGTTACCGCATTAATAATACCGCCTAGAATGATAATCATAGAGGCAAAATTCAACCACAGCATCAGAACGATGAAACTTCCAATAATTTGATACCCACTAATTCTCGTTGTAAAATATTTCGCGTAAATTCCAAAGGCTTGGGACAAAATCATCCACCCAACTGTCGCAAACACTGCGCCAGGGAAAATTGAACGTGCCCGAAGACGAACATTTGGAATAAAACCGTAAATAACGACCATTAAGGCCATTAAAATCAGCAAGGTAAGTGGCCATTTTAAGGTTTGGAAGGTTGAAATAATCGTGTCTGGGAATAAAAAGATTGGTTGAATTTGTTCTAAAATATATTTCCCGAATCCAACGACTAATGTGACACCAACAATCGCAAATAACAAGATAATCATGGCAATGACGGAAACGGCGCGGACAACGATAAAATTCCCCCGACTCGAAACGCCATAAGCCTTATTTAAGGCAATTTGAATGGCATTCATACTAGCACTCGCTGTCCAAATTGTCAGGATTGCCGATAATGACAACAATCCTCCCGAACCTTGCGTCAATAAATCCCCTATTGCAGGTTCTAAAAATTCATAGATGGTTTCCGGAATAAACTCCTGCAAGTAAGGTAAAACCGTATTAGGGTCAATATTTAAAAAAGGTAATAAGTTCCCAACTGCAATTAGTAGTGGAAATAACGATAAAAGCAAATAATACGCAATCACAATCGAACTTTGCGTCATTTGTGATTCTTTCACGCGTCTTCTCACCGTGTTGATAAATCGTTTCACTTTTTGCTTTTTAAAAAAGTTCCGCATATTCATCTCCTCCTCTATCAACTACTTCAGCCGATATCTTTAGTAAGTTCCCTCTTCTCCTTGAGACGTTAACAAGATTGGACCCTCGTTTGTGATCGCAATACTGTGCTCATATTGACAGCTAATGCCGCCATCTAGTGTATAGGATGTCCAACCATTTGGATCCATTTTCATCTTCCAAGTTCCCGTGTTGATCATGGGTTCAATTGTAATAACCATTCCTTCTTTTAAGCGCAGACCTTTGCCAGCCTCACCATAATGCGGAACCGCTGGACTCTCATGAATCGTTGGTCCAATTCCATGGCCAATGAAATCACGTACCACACCATAGCCTTCTTTTTCGGCATAAGTCTGAATGGCATGACCAATATCACCTATCCGATTTCCCACTTTGGCTTGCTCAATTCCTAAATAGAGAGCTTTCTTTGTTACTTCCATTAAACGAGCAACTTCAGGCGTTGGCTCACCAACCGCATACGCCCAACAAGAATCCGAAATGGCGCCGTTTAAATCGACACACATATCCACTTTAATTAAATCGCCTTGTTTTAAGACTTTCCGACGCGGAAATCCATGACAAATTTCGTCATTAATACTACAACACGTCGCATACTTATAGCCTTCATAGCCGATTTGCGCCGCTACACCACCATGACTTTCGATATAGTCACGAACAAATTCTTCAATATCCCAACTGGTAATTCCTGGTTGAATAAAGCTACGAAGTGCCTGATGAACACTTGCTAAAAGCGCTCCAGATTCAGCCATTTTCTCAATTTCACGTTTTGATTTTAATGTTATCATTGTTTACGATCCTCTCCTTTAAATCTTGTCTATTCTACCATAGTTTGCGCTTCTTTTCCAAATCTCCTTCTTCTTTCATTCGATAGTTTCCAATCATTCGTTCTTTTGCTATAATGACGAAGATAGATTTTATTTATAGTAGGGGGATAATCATGACTTTAGCCAAAATTGTTTATGCAAGTATGACAGGCAATACTGAAGAAATTGCCGATATTGTTGCGGAAGCCTTAGAGAACTTAGGACTTGAAGTGGAAATAAATGAATGCACGCAAGTAGATGCCAGTGACTTTGAAGACGCAGACCTTTGTATCGTAGCCACTTACACGTATGACGAGGGGCAGTTGCCGGATGAGATTATGGATTTTTATGATGATTTAGGTGAATTAGATTTAAGCGGCAAAATTTTTGGAGTCTGTGGATCAGGCGATACTTTTTATGATTTCTACTGTAAAGCCATCGATGATTTCGAAGAACGTTTCTTAAAAACGGGTGCTAAAAAAGGCGCTAGCAGCGTTAAAGTTGATTTAGCTGCCGAAGAAGAAGATATCCAGAACTTAGAAGCTTTCGCCAAAGAGCTAGTAGAAAGTCTCAACGGATAAAAAAAAGCCAAGACAAGAAGCGAATATCTCTTGTCTTGGCTTTTTACGTTTAAGCAAAATTTCCTAATGTAAATAAGGTAGCACCGGCATTTTTACCTTCGCGCACGGATTTTAAAAAAGTCGTTAGCATTGTTCTTAAGTCTTCCATCTCAAAAGACAATATTTTCTCATTTTCCATCGCGGCTAGCCCTGAAACATAAATAAAGTATGCTAGGAAAAAAGACTCTTTCGTCTCATTGATCGCTTCTCCCGCTTTTTCTAACAAAGTGAAAAACACCTTTTTAAATGCCGCTTGCATTTTCTGAGCCCCTTCAACATCTTCGATATATAACGATTGATAAAGTTGCTGGTTTTTTTTAGCGAACAAAATGAATCGCAGTCCTAATTCGGTAAAAGGATCCTTCATCTCAGACTCTTTCAAAAAGTCATCTGAAAATTGATCTGCCATCACATTAAACAATTCTACTTTTAAATCATTCATGTTTTTAAATTCCAAATAAATCGGTTGCGTCGAACAGTTCATTTGAGTCGCAATATTTCGGGCGGTAAAATGAGAAAATCCCTTTTCCGATATCACTTGATGAGCAGCAGTTAAAATTTGGTCTCTAGTAATCGTTTTTCTTCTTGCCATTTTCCTCATTCTCCTCCTAATGATTTTCAACTCTTTGTTTTATTTTAGCATTTTTTTTATAAAAAGAGTAATTTATCGCTTTGCTAAGAAGCCCTTTTTTAATTTTTCTATAAATTATCTTTGTTTTTTGAAAAAATAAATCAACAAGATGACTATCATCAAACGTAAATAATGCTATAATTAATATTCAAACAACTTTTAATGAGGAGGAAGATAAAATGGTCCTAAAAAACTTCAATGAAAACTTAGAAAAATATGCAGAGCTAATCGTCGCAATTGGCGTTAATGTGCAAAAGTCACATACCGTTATTTTACAAATTGATGTTCAACAAATAGAACTTGCGCGCTTAATTACGAAAAAAGCCTATGAATTAGGGGCAGCAGAAGTCATTGTTAAATGGAATGACTCTTTCATTCAAAAAGAATTCTTACTACATGCCGAGCAAGAACGTCTCGAAAACATTCCGCAATACCGCATTGATGAATCCGATGACTGGATTGAAAAAGGTGCGAGTCGTATCAGTGTCGTTTCCTCTGATCCAGGCGCACTTGCTGGTGTCGATTCGACACGAATTGCAGCATATCAAAAAGCTGCTGGAAAAGCATTAGCAAACTTACGTAAAGCAACACAAGCGAATAAAGTATCTTGGACAGTGGTTGCTGCTGCTGGACAAGAATGGGCAAATAAAGTCTTTCCAGATTTAGCACCTGAAGCAGCTCTCGATGCTTTATGGGAACAAATTTTCAAGACTACTAGAATTTATACAGAAGATCCCGTAGCTGCTTGGAAAGAACATACGGATACTTTACAAGGGAAAGCGGAAGAACTGAATAAAGAACAATTTGTAGCGCTTCATTACACTGCACCTGGTACTGATTTGATGGTTGGATTACCAAAAAATCATGTTTGGGAAGGCGTTGGTAGTTTAAATGCCCGTGGTGAGAAATTTAATGCGAATATGCCGACCGAAGAAGTTTTCTCAGCTCCCGATGCTAATCGCGTTGATGGTTATGTTTCAAGTTCAAAACCATTAAGCTATGCTGGCAGTATTATTTCTGGAATGAAATTCACTTTTAAAGATGGAAAAGTCGTTGATTTTTCTGCCGAAGAAGGACAAGAAGTTTTGGCAACATTGCTCGACACTGACGAAGGCGCACGTCGTCTTGGGGAAGTCGCTCTTGTTCCAGATCCTTCGCCAATTTCACAATCAGGTATTACTTTCTTCAATACATTATTTGATGAAAATGCTTCAAACCATTTAGCTTTTGGTTCAGCTTATGCTTTCAATTTACAAGGTGGCACCGAAATGACAGAAGAAGAGTTAGCTGCTGCTGGCTTAAATCGTAGTCATACTCATGTCGACTTTATGATTGGATCTGCTGAAATGGATATTGACGGAATTCGAGCAGATGGCACAAAAGTACCTGTTTTCCGCAATGGTGATTGGGCGTAACGAGATTTTCGCTTAATAAAAAGTAAGAGGTGTGACATTCATCACTGTCACACCCTCTTTTTAGCTTATTACCTAAAAAACGCCCGCTTTTCTGACTTTTTTTTCTTTTATGTAGTAAAGCAATCGTTTTTTTGATAGAATTTACTTCATATATAGAAGGGATGAAAATAGATGACACCAAATCGCGAGGACTATTTAAAATTAATCTTAGAACTTGGTGGAGATGTGCAACAAATTAGTAATAAACAGATTGTGATTGGATTAAATATTTCTGCTGCCTCTGTCAGTGAAATGATTACAAAGCTCGTTAAAGAAGAACTCATTGATCACATTCCCTACAAAGGCGTACAACTAACGCCCAAAGGTTTATCGTTAGCAAGTTCCCTTATTCGTAAACATCGCTTATGGGAAGTCTTTCTCGTTGAGCATTTAGGTTATTCATGGAATGATGTACATGATGAAGCAGAGGTCTTAGAACATATCACATCCAATACTTTAGCCACACGCTTAGAACAATATTTAGATTCTCCAAAAACCTGCCCTCACGGTGGGATGATTCCGAAAGAAAATCAATTCGTTTATGAACAAAAAAGAGAACTTCTTTGCTCCTATGCGGTTCATTCGAAAATTCGCATCGCTCGTGTGATTGATGAGCGCGAATTATTAGACTATCTTGTGATGATTGATTTGCATTTACAAGAAGAATATGAAATTATTGATATTTCACCTTACGAAGGTCCGATTACCCTGACGAATGGGGAGAAAACCGTGGTGGTGAGCTATAAAGCCGCCAATTCCATTTTTGTTGATTTATTATAAGAGGAGTGAATGAAATGAATCAAAAGAAAGTCTTATTTACGATTTTTGGTGCTACGGGTGATTTAGCACAAAGAAAACTTTATCCATCTTTATTTCGTTTGTACCGTACAGGAAGTCTAGCGGAATCCTTTGCGGTGATTGGTACAGCTCGTCGTCCCTGGACCGATGAAACCTATCGTGACATCGTAAAAGAAACCATCGCTTACTTGAATCCAACTGAACAAGAAGCAGTTGAATTTGCTTCTCATTTTTATTATCAAGCACATGATGTCAATGATACCCATCACTATGACACGTTAAAAATACTCGCTAATAAGCTCGATGAACAATACCAGTTAGAAGGCAATTTGCTCTTTTACTTAGCGATGTCACCGAACTTCTTTGGAACGATTGTTTCCCATCTCGAATCACAAGGCATGCTTTCATCGGATGGTTACCATCGTGTGATTATCGAAAAACCATTTGGAACTGATTTTGAAACGGCGAATAAATTAAACGATGAAATCACAAGTGTCTTTTCTGAAAATGAAATTTACCGCATCGATCACTACTTAGGCAAAGAAATGATTCAAAATATTTCTGCCATTCGTTTTGCTAATAATATTTTTGAATCCATGTGGAATAACCGCTACATTGACAATATCCAAATCACGATTGCTGAAAACTTAGGTGTTGAAGACCGTGGTGGTTACTACGATAAGAGTGGCGCTTTAAAAGATATGGTTCAAAACCATATTTTACAAGTGTTATCATTACTCGCAATGGAGCCGCCAGTTGCTTTTTCGGAAAAAGAAATTCGAGCAGAGAAAATCAAAGCTCTTGAAGCCGTTCGTATTTATACCCCAGAAGAAGTCAAAGAAAACTTTGTTCGCGGACAATACGATACTGGTCTCTTAAATCAAGAATCGTATACCGGCTATCGCCAAGAACCGGGTGTTGACGAAGAATCAGAAACGGAGACATTCGTCGCTGGTAAGTTTACGATTGATAACTTCCGTTGGTCAGGCGTACCCTTTTATGTTCGTACCGGAAAACGCCTCACTGAAAAAGGGACCCGAATCAACATTGTCTTTAAACAAGTACCAATTAACTTATTTAAATCAGAAGTTGGAAAAAAGTGCGAACAACCGACGTTGGAACCAAACATTCTAACGATTTACATTCAACCAACAGAAGGCTTCTCTTTATCCTTAAACGGCAAAGAAGTTGGCCCTTCCTTCGACATGTTACCAATTCAAATGGCTTACCGTAACAGTACCGAAACGATGGAAAATACACCGGAAGCTTACGAAAAATTATTACTCGACGCGTTAAATGGTGATGGCACCAATTTCACTCATTGGCATGAAGTGGCTCAATCATGGCGTATTGTCGATGTTATTCGTCAAACTTGGGATGAAAACACACCGGAATTCCCAAATTATCCAGCGGGTTCAATGGGACCAGATGCGGCATTTGAGTTACTTAAAAAAGATGGCTTTAAATGGATTTGGACACCCGATCAATGGTACCGTGATCGCAACTTACTTTAATCCCTTGAGTGCGGAGATCTGACAAAAGTCGTTTCACTCTGAAAAACCAGAAGCCTATTCGAGCAATTCGTTCTTCAGTTGGTCGAATGTCGTGAAGTTTTTCGAAAGAGCCGACTGTTATCTCCCACTTATCCATCAAACGTGCATATACACGTAAGAGGCTGTGACTTTTGTCGCAGCCTCTTTTTCGTCTCTCCTTCGACTGTTAGATAAAACAAGCGTCTAGTAACGCTGGAAGCTGTAGAAAGTAAATAAAAAAAGATCAAGTAGCAAAGTACACTACTTGATCAAAATCTCTTGTTAAAACGACATTTTCTAAACAGTTGCTATGAAATTCTTACGCTTCAAAACCTTCAACGACTGCTTCTGGATACTCTTTGGTAACAATTTGCGCGCAATGTGCACAAAGCGTTGGTAACTTCGTATCGGTACCAACATCTTTTTTCACTTGACGGCAACGATCACACGTTTCACCTTCTGCTTTTTCGACTAAAATGGCAACATCTTCAAATTGAACGGCAGATGCTGGCGCTTCTACGTGTGCTCCCATGATTTCAAAGGAATCAGGTGACACAATTAATAATTGTGGAATATTAGCATTCACAGCCGTTAAGAGTGTATGAATTTGTTCATTTGGATAAATCGTCACTTTTGCCTCTAATGATTTACCAATTAGTTTTTCATTACGAGCTGTTTCAAGTGCTTTTAAGACCTTGTCTCTGAAGTCTAAAAAGGCTGCCCACGTATCTAAAAGTTCCTCTTGGTTCGCAAAATCTTGATAAGAAGGGAATTCTGCTAATTGAACGTAAGCTTCTTCTTCTTTCAAATGTGACCAGATTTCTTCTGCCGTATGCGGAATGATTGGTGTTAATAATTTTGATAAAGCGACTGCAACATCATAAAAGACGGTTTGCATACAGCGACGTTGGTAATCATTTTGCGCTTCAATATACACCACATCTTTCGCAAAATCTAAATAAAAGGCGGATAAATCAATCGTTAAGTAGTTCATAACCGTGCGATAAATTTGTAAGAAATTATATTTCTCGTATCCTTCTTCACGAATTTCTTTGATTGTTTGATTTAAACGAATCGTCATATATTTATCGACAGAACGTAAATCTTCATAGGCTACTCGATCCGTACTTGGATTGAAGTCTTCCGTATTTGCTAATAAGAAACGCATGGTATTACGGATTTTACGATACACTTCGGATACTTGGTTCAAAATATCCATTGACACACGAACATCTGCTTCATAATCCACACTGCTAACCCAAAGACGTAAAATATCGGCACCCATTTGTTTAATCACTTTATCTGGCAATATCGTATTCCCGATTGATTTACTCATTTTGCGTCCTTCACCATCTAATACAAATCCTTGTGATAAGACAGCTTTATACGGTGCCACACCATTGATCGCGACACTCGTTGTTAAACTAGAGTTAAACCAACCACGGTACTGGTCAGACCCTTCTAAGTACATATCAGCTGGGAACGTCAATTCTTCTCGTTGACGCAACACGGCTTCATGTGAAGAGCCAGAGTCAAACCACACATCCATAATGTCCGTTTCTTTCGTGAATTCGCCATTTGGTGACGCTGGATGCGTAAAGCCTTCTGGTAATAAATCTTTCGCTTCTTTTTGGAACCAAATATTCGATCCGTGTTCTTCGAATAACTGTGCCACATGTTCAATTGTTTCTGGTGTAATAATTGGTTCGCCATTTTCTGCATAGAAAACAGGTAGTGGAACGCCCCAGGCTCTTTGTCTTGAAATAACCCAATCACCACGGTCACGAATCATGTTGTAGATGCGTGTTTTGCCCCAAGGTAATAGCCAATCAACATTTTCAACTTCATCTAACATATTTTGGCGGAATTTATCAATCGATGCAAACCATTGTGGTGTCGCACGGAAGATAACCGGTTTTTTCGTCCGCCAATCATGCGGGTAACTATGTGTAAAGAAGTCTAGTTTTAATAATGCATTTTTTTCCGCTAATAATTCGGTAATCATTGGATTGGCTTTGTCATAGAAGACCCCTTCAAACATTGGTGCTTCTTCGGTGAAACAGCCACGCCCGTCAACTGGTGAAAGAACTTCTAATCCGTAACGACGACTCACAATGTAGTCATCTTCCCCGTGTCCAGGAGCTGTATGAACTAAGCCTGTCCCAGCCTCAAGTGTGACATGATCGCCTAGCATCACTAATGATTCTCGATCATAAAATGGATGCTGAGCAGTCATTTTATCTAACTGATCCCCTGCTAGCTCTTGTAAAATTTCGATTTCTTGCCAGCCGATTGCTTCTTTAACCGTTTCAAGTAAATCTTTAGCCACGACAAATTGACGTCCGTCTGCTTTAATTTCTAAATACACATAATCTGGATTGACAGAAATCCCCATATTTGCTGGTAAAGTCCAAGGTGTTGTTGTCCAGATGACAAAAGCCGTGTCTTCGCTTAATAATCCTTTACCATCTTTCACTTGAAAGGCCACATAAATCGATGCAGACTTCACGTCTTTATATTCAATTTCAGCTTCTGCTAAAGAAGATTCACTCGATGGTGACCAGTAAATCGGTTTTAATCCTTTATAAATATAGCCTTTTTCTGCCATCTTACCGAACACACGAATTTCAGCTGCTTCAAAATCAGGTGTTAACGTAATATAAGGATTGTCCCAATCGCCTGACACACCTAAACGTTTAAAGTCTTCTCTTTGCGCATCAACTTGTGTCATTGCGTAGTCATAACATTTTTGACGGTACTCCGCCATCGACATTTCTTTGCGTTTAATTCCTTTATTGGTTAACACTTGTTCAATTGGTAGTCCATGTGTATCCCAGCCCGGAACGTACGGTGCACGAAAGCCTGACATTGATTTTGAACGCACAATAATATCTTTACTAATTTTATTCAAGGAGTGTCCTAAGTGAATATTCCCATTGGCAAACGGTGGTCCATCATGTAAAACAAAGCTTGGTTTGCCTGCATTTAATTCTTGACGTAAGCGATAAAGCTCTTTTTCTTCCCATTCTTTTTGCCACTCGATTTCACGCGTCGGTAAATTGCCGCGCATTGGAAAAGATGTTTTTCCTAAATGTAACGTTTCTTTCATTTTCATTTTTAGTTCTCTCCTTTAATTTTGTACAAAAAAAACGTTCCTCCCCTCATAAAAAGG
The DNA here is from genome assembly GCF_001885765.1 of Enterococcus aquimarinus. Lineage (GTDB taxonomy): Bacteria > Bacillota > Bacilli > Lactobacillales > Enterococcaceae > Enterococcus_I > Enterococcus_I aquimarinus. The sequence goes on from NZ_JXKD01000009.1 coordinate 23,820, forward strand.
GACGAACGTATCGCGGTACCACCCAAAGTTTAAAAATGACGAATCATTTTCCTTTGTAATCGATAACGAGATTAAACGTTGATTTTTACTCATTTCAAAATCAAAGTATCAATAGAGGATCTAATCAATGTCAGGGTTTATCGGACTTTCACTCTCACCGACTCGCTAAAAAAATAATCATTGATTTTTCTGTTCTATTACTTTTTTTATTCTACTTCTGAATCTGACACATGAACCACTTTTTCAGATGCTTCCACGACTGAAAAACCGTCTGCTGTTTCGAATGCTTCACTTGAGTTTACTTCAGAAACATTTTCGCTGTCAAGTTCTTTTGATAATACTTCACGAATCACTTGATGACTTTCTTGCACGTAACTTGAAAATGGTGCTAAAATCTCTTCCCACTCGGGTGTTTTGACCATTTCTAATTGCGATTGTAACATTAAGAGCATGTTACTATGGAAGACACGTGTTTTTTTCTTCAGGTCGTTCGTTTCAACGGCTAGTTGGCGCGCATTATTAGTCGCTTCAGTTAAAATTTCTTTGGCTTTTTCTTCCGCAGTTGTCATTAATTGATGCGCACGTTTTTCTGCTTTCGCAACCATTTCATCCGCTTTATTTTGTGCAGAAGTCACGATAACTTCAGATTCTTTACTTGCACTTGTTTTCACTTTATCGGCCGTATCTTGCGCGACAATAATCGATTGGTTAAGCGCATCTTTTAATTCATTGAAGTATTCTAGTTTTTCTTCTGCATGTTTTAGAGCTTTTTCTAATTCACGGTTTTTTTGGACCGCATCTTCATAATCACGAACGATTAAATCGAGAAAATCATCGACTTCATCTTTCTCGTAACCACGCATTTTTACTGGAAAACTTTTATTTTGAATATCTAATGGAGTTAATGCCATTTTCTTCACCTCTGAGTTTTATTTTCTTAGGACACCTAAAGTTAACTTGATTTTTTCTTTTTTTGTTTTGCCTTCGATACTTTGAATTTGTAGTCGTCCAAAGCCGCGAATCGAAACAATATCTAAGAGATCAAGCATAAAATCTGGACGCTCACTTTCAACCCAATTGACCTTAATTTTTCCACTTTCAATCAATTGTTTTGAACGTTGACGAGAAATATTAAAGACAGTTGAAATAACTGTATCCAATCGTAAAGAAGAAACCGTTTCTTTCTCTTGCGTCCAACCATCTTTAGGTAGTAACAATTGCGTATAATTTTTGGGTTCTAAACGAACAGCCACATTTCCCATTTTAGTGACTTGTAATTGCACAAAGGAGGACACTTCATCCGCTACGAATACTTGCCAATTCTCCCCGTCTGAAATGATATCCCCAAACATTTCGCGTTTTACCCCTGAACCAATCAATGTCCCTAACACTTTTCCATGACTCAAATTTGTGAATTTCTTTGGATAGTTGATTTCAAATAATGAGATTCCGAAATCATCTCTCGTCGCTTCATAGTACTCTGGATAAATCATACACCGGCGTCTTTCAGCGGCTTCATATCCTCCGAAAAACTGAAATTTCAAATCCGATTCTTGTGCGACCAATGTTTCTACGATGTATGCTTGTCTAGGATCTAGAAAATCCGTTAGATAAGGAGCGTATTGAAAAGCGACTTGCTCAAGCCAATCCCCCACCAAATCAATAAAAGGATGCTCATCGTGGCGAAAATGTTGATAGACATTGGTATTCATCGAATCATACTCCTTCCTTTCAGTTTGTTACGCTTGTTTTATAATAATACTTGAATCAATCGTTGAAGTAATAAAACAATCGCTTGTGAAGCCAATTGAAGCACAATAATCGCAAAAGCAATATTGAAGTTCACTGGTCCAAAAGATAGATTTAAGTGATCAAACAATCCTAAATAGGGTTCGCATATTTTACTTAAAATGCGGCCAAATCCAGATTGATAGCCCCCTGGAAACCAAGAGAGTAGCGCATATACAACCAGTAATACGGTATAAATTTCAATAGCTCTACTTAGAATTCCAATGAGCGTAATTAAAATAGAAATAATAAGTCCTTCCTCCTTTAAAGCGACATTTCGTTTAAGTCAAACATGTCATTTTGCATGAGTGACTTCGCTGCCCCTTCAATTTCGACTGATTTCGGCGTACATAAAAACATTTCGTTTGAGACACGTTTAATATCGCCATCTTCAGCATATACAGTTCCGGTTAAAAAATCAACAATTCGACGTGCTTGTGGTTCTTGCATTAAGTGAAAATTAACGATTACCGATTTCCCGCTCATGATTTGCTTGGCGATGGTCATCGCCTCAGAATAACTTCTAGGCTCTAAGACCATAATCGTATTAGAAGAATCATTGGCCTGATTTTGACTGCGAGTCGTTGATCGTTCGGACTGCATCGGAACGACTTTTTTCTCAGGTTTTGAAGGTTTGCGTCCCGTAGTCGATGGACGATTGACTTGGCTCCTCGCCGACGCTGACGCACCCGGATTAACAGTTGTTTTCGTTTGTGACGTCCGATTAGTCGTCGCAGCGTTTGCTTGTGACCCTGCTTGTGGTTTCGGTACGGATGTTGCTTGTGGCTTACTTCTTCGTGGAGGTTGCGTGAAAGCTTGTTCCTCGAAGACTTCATCATCCTCTAACCCGAAGAAGCTACCCATTTTGCCCAAAAAACTTGTTTTTGCCATGGTATATTCCTCCTTGATTTATTCTTTAAATAACGCACTTCCTACTCGAACATACGTTGCACCTGCTTGAATCGCTGCTGAAAAGTCATTTGACATCCCCATACTTAAATCAGTACAAGGCGCATAATCATACGCTAAATCGTTAATCATTTCTTGTAAAGACCGTAATTGATTAAAAATAGCGAGTTGTTCTACCTCATCTGCTTCAAAGGGAGCCATTGTCATTAAACCGACAACTTTAATTTTATCAAACGGTTGTAACGCTTGAATAAAAGACAACAATTCTGCTGGCGAAACGCCTTGTTTACTTTCTTCACCAGAAACATTCACTTCTACAAAGCAAGAAAGAACTTTAGTTGCTCTTTTTTGAATTTCCTCCGCTAACTTTAAACTTTCAAGTGCGTGAAAATAATCAATCGTATGAATCACTTTTTTTACTTTTCTTCTTTGCAAATGCCCAATAAAATGCCACTGAATTCCCGGGAATGCTTTTAAAGCTTCTTGCTTTTCAAGGAGAACATCTACCCGATTCTCCGCGAAATTCCTTTCCCCTAGTTGATAGAGTGCCGTCATTTCTTGCGTGCCGACACTTTTCGTGACGACAACAAGATTAACTTCTTCTGGATTACGCGAAACAAGAGCACAGGAATTCTGTATCTCTTGCCTCACTTCCAGCAAGTTTTCAGAAATCATGTGCTCTGGCCTCCTTATCTTTTACGACGGAAAAAAGGCGGTGTGCTTAATTCATCGTCATTGGATTTTACTTCTTCACGGTTGAATGTATCAAATTCTTTTTTCTCAATTGTTTCGAATTGGGTGTCTTCAACCTTTTGGCGAACATTTTGATCTCTGCGAATATCCCAATCCCCAAAGGCATTGTCGTCTTCTGATTGAACCGGTCTTGCTTGGTCTAAGTCTAGAACAGGTCGTTGTGGAGTCGATTGGACTTGTGTGTTTCTCACGGGACGACTTGTTCTAACTTCCTTTTTTTTTGTAGGGTCAATTCCAGTCGCGATCACCGTTACACGGATTTCATCTCCTAGTTCTTCATTAATCGAAGTTCCTAAGATAATATTCACGTCACCACCTGCAGTTGCTGCAACAATATCAGAAGCATCTTGCGCTTCAAATAACGTCATATCTAAACCACCAGTAATGTTTAAGAGGACTTGTTCTGCCCCTTCAATGGATGTTTCTAATAATGGAGAAGCGATCGCTTTTTTCGTTGCTTCGATCACACGTTCTTCACCACTTGCCACACCAATTCCCATAAGTGCTGTCCCTTGGTTTTCCATGACAGTTTTCACGTCAGCGAAGTCTAAGTTCACGTAACCTGGAGCCGTAATTAAATCAGAGATCCCTTGAACCCCTTGACGTAACACATTATCTGCTTCACGGAAAGCTTCTAACATTGGTGTTTTCTTATCGACGATTTCTAGTAATCGATTATTAGAAATAATTAATAACGTATCCACGTTTTCTTTTAATTTTGCAATTCCTTCAGCGGCAAAACGACCACGCTTTGGTCCTTCAAATGTAAACGGACGTGTCACGACACCGACTGTTAATGCCCCTAATTCTTTTGCTACTGCAGCAACGATTGGTGCCGCTCCAGTACCTGTTCCACCACCCATACCAGCAGTAATGAAGACCATATCTGCGCCTTCAAGTGCTTCACGGATGAATTGTTCACTTTCTTCAGCAGCTTTCTCGCCAACTTCTGGTTGAGAACCTGCTCCTAAACCACGTGTATATTTAGGGCCTAATTGAATGACTGTTTCAGCCTTTGAATTTTTTAATGCTTGAACATCTGTGTTAACGGCGATAAATTCTACCCCTTTAACATTTTCCTCAATCATACGGTTCACAGCGTTTCCGCCACCACCACCGACACCGATTACTTTAATTACAGCACCTTCATGGATATTACTATCAATTGAAAATTCCATCGTTTATTTTCCTCCTGAACTCATTATTCAAAAATATTTGAAAAGAAGCCTTTTACTTTGTTTACAAAGCCTTCGTCACTTGTCTCTTCATCTTGTGCTAATGGACTTTCTTGTGGCCCATCATAGGTTGTTTCATAATTGGTTTCTTGTTGATACACCACGGATTGTTCTGTTGGCATTACTTCACCTGTTACCGCACCTTTAGCTAGTTGGTAAACTTCGTTAAGGTTAGCTGAGTAATCGACAATACTAATCACGTTTGTAAAGACTGGGTTACGAAGCCCCATATGATTTGGCACGTATAATTTAACAGTTACACCAAAAATTTCTTGTGCTAAATCAACAATTCCAGGAATACTTGCCGCACCACCTGTTAACACGACGCCACCAGGTAATTCTAAGGCATCAATTTCTTCCAAAACTTCTTTGGATTTATTAAAAATTTGTTCCATGCGCGCTTCAATAATTTCTGATAAGTAACGCTCATCAATTTTGACAGGTTCAGATTTACCAATCACATCGACTGGAAATTCCTCACTAGCAGAAGTACGTGCTGGATACGCATCGCCATAGTTGATTTTTAAAGCTTCAGCGTTATTGAACGACGTGTTCAAGACGGTCGAAATGTCTTTAGTGACAAATTCGCCTCCTTCTTGATTCACATGCGTAAATTTCAATTGTTTGTCATGCATGACCGCTGTTGTCGTTTGACCGCCACCCACGTCGATGACAATCGTTCCAAAATCTTTTTCGCCATCGGATAAAATCGTTTCAGTTAAAGCAAGAGGTGCGATAACCATCTCTGCAACAACTAAGCCCGCTTTTTCAACGCATTTGCGAATATTATGAATAATTGTTTTCGGTCCTGTAAACACATGACCAAACATTTCTAAACGTACGCCAATCATGCCTCGTGGATCTTTAATCCCTTCAAAGCCATCAACCGTAAACTCTTGGGGTTGGATTGAAATAATTTGTCTTTCTGGCGGCACTGAACGAACAAGTGCTGCAGAAGCCACGTTTCGCACATCTTCATTGGAAATTTCTTTTGATTCGCCGCTCACTGCGATCATCCCTTGACAATCTTCTACTTCTAAAAGATTTGCCGGTACGCCGACGCTGACTTGACGAATTTTAATTCCCGCTTTTTCTTCTGCTTGACCAATTGCTCGTTGAATTGCCTGAACCGTTTTATCGATATCAACGACAATCCCGCGATTGATCCCCTCTGATTTTGCATTTCCTACACCAATAATGTTCATTTGACTGTCTACATATTCAGCTACAATTACTTTAACAGATGTTGTCCCAATATCGAGACCAACATACATTCCTGTTTTTGCCATGGATGGAATTCCTCCTACTTCATTTCCTTATCTATCGAATAAAAAGCATTCGTATTTCAATTCAATGATTCTTTTATTCACTGTTACTAATTTTACCATATTTATGCGGCTGTGAGGTAGAAGTTCCGAAAAATATCCGCAATTTTTATCAAAAACTTTCACTCGACTCGGTATTTTCTTCTTTTTCTGTCTCATTTGATGGATAAGGATAAGAGTAGATCCCCACTTCCATATCAATCACACCTTTTTCCGACATTTCTTTGGCCACTTGTAAATAATATTTCATATGATCAGCAAGCTTCGAAATCCCGACAATGACCTGATTGCCATCGTTCATAAAAATGGTGAGTAACTCCTCATTGTTTTTTGAAGGGGCATAGGTAATCTGAGAAATCGCATCTTGAATTTCTTTCGGCAGTTCCTTATATTGTTTTAACGTTTCTAAAATAAGCGTTTCATCAGTAAAATTTTCAACAATGACTCGCCCTTTTGTTACTTCTTTTTGTGGCTCTTGTAAGATTGTACCATTTTCTAAGATTGGCAAATAGTCATTGCCCTTAACGAGATACGCACTTTCCGAATATTCTTCTACGTGAAGATGAAGTTGATTCCATTGTTGTAAGGTAATCGTCGCCTTTTTCACCCTTGGATTCGCTTTTTCAATGGCTGTTGCGATTCTTTGTCGAGCAAAAAACTGCGGCCATAAACGTTCATTTTTAACAATTTGTGAACTTTCTATTAAGGCTTCCTTAGGCGTTAGCGGATTTTCTGCCACAACGACCGCCGAGACTTTACTTAACGGTGAAATATAATAAAGCGATCCCAGTAGTGGGACTAAAAAAATCACAACGAGAATCAATAAGCGTTTCCTTAATTTTTTATCTCGATAGGCTTTAAAATTCGGCAAATGATCTGAAAAAGAAAATGGTTTATCGATGGTGGATTGACTGTTTCCTTCATCTTTTTCATTCGACGCGTCAAGAGCTTCCTCTTCAAAAGAATCAAGCGTCTTATCTAGAAGTATCTCTGTTTCTGGTTCTTCTGCTATCTTCGGATCAATTCCTTGTGATTCAAGGTATAACAAGTGCTCCTTTTGCCAAGGCGTGAGTGCATCATGCTCTTCAGTAGAAGAAGAATTTTTTTCTTTGTCTTTCATATGATAGCGTTCTCCTCCTCTTTTACCTGTTATGATCGAATGCTTTGTTGAACAAGCGCATATAAACGTGTCGACGCATCAGGGATACCTTGTTTTTTTGCAGCTTTTGCCATTTTTTGGTGAACAGCTGGATCGTTCATAATCTCATCTACTGTAGCAACTAAGTTGATTTCTGTCAATTCACTGTCAGCAATCATTTTCACTGCACCTGCTTGTACTAAACTTAAGGCATTTTTGGTTTGATGATCATTTGTCACGTACGGACTAGGTATTAAAATAGCTGGTAAACCAAGACTCGTAAATTCAGCGATTGAGGTCGCCCCCGCGCGGCCGATTAACAAATCACAATTGGCCATAACCTCTGCCATTTCATCGATGTACGGTTGGATGCTAATATTTTTCGCTGCATCTTTCATTATGCCAATCGATTCTTCGATTTCTTTGTAATAACGCTCACCCGATGCATATAAGATTTGATAATCCTTTGTCGCAAAGGCGGGTAATGCTTGAATCACTGCCTGGTTGATTTTTAAGGCTCCTTGACTTCCACCAAAAATCAAAACCGTTTTTTTATTTGGGTCTAAATGGTAGTTCGATAAAATCGTCGATTGATGCACACCACTTACTTGTTGCCCACGAGGGTTTCCAACAAGGGTTGTTTTGTCTTTAGGGAAATACGCGGCTGCATCTGGAAACGATATCCCAATATGATCCACGTAGCGTGCTAAAAACTTATTCGTGATTCCCGGCACGCTATTTTGTTCATGTACAATCGTTGGAATCTTTAATTTCGCTGCAGCATACATCACAGCGCCAGAAACGTACCCACCAGTTCCAATCACGACATCTGGTTTAAATTGTTTTAAACGTTTTTTTGCTTCTGATACACTCTTTAAAAAAAGATAGACAGTTTTCACATTTTCAAAAGAGACGCTTCGTTTAAATCCTTGAATTTGCAATGTCTCAAACGGGATATCCGTTTGCGGTAAAATCTTATTTTCAAGTCCACGAGTCCCCCCAATATATAAAAATTCGGCGTCTGGTTGTACTTCTTTTACATACTGAATAAATGCTAACGCGGGATAAATATGGCCGCCTGTACCACCACCGGTCACGACAATTTTCATTGTTAAAAACGCCTCCTTTTACTCTTTATTTTTATTTTTTATTTTCTCAAATGCGTGAATAAAAGCATCGCCTCGAGCTTCGAAGTTGGGGTATTGATCCCAGCTAGCATTCGCAGGAGACAATAACACGTTATCACCTGGTTGGGCCAATTCATACGCAACTTCAAGCGCTTGTGAAGCGTCCTGAGCGTAAAGAATATGAGGCACTTGCGCTTGTTGGGCAGCCATGGCTAATTTTTGTTTCGTCTCACCAAATAATACGACTCCCTTGACACCAATCAACGAAGGTATAAGTTCATCAAAACCATTTCCACGATCCAAACCACCCGCTAATAAAATCACATTTTCTGCTGTAAAACCACTCAAGGCCATTTTAGTCGCTAAGATATTTGTCGCTTTCGAATCATTATAAAACGTGATGCCATGCAATTGACCGACAAATTGTGTTCGATGTGGGACACCTGAAAAGCTTTTTAACGTTTTTTGAATTGCGTCATTACTTATCCCTTTGAGCTTCGCTACTGCAATAGCAGCCAGCGCATTTTCAACGTTATGCTGACCTGGAACACCTAATTCATCAATTGCTAAAATACACTCATCTAAATAATAAAAATAACCATCAAATGTATACGCCCCCGCTACTTTTTCTTGTGTTGAAAAAGGGATCACTGTTGCTTGCGTTGTTTGTGCGAGCGTTCGAATTTCTGCTTGGTTCCAGTTCAAAATTAAATAATCTTCTGATGTCATCTCTTTTTGTAACGCCCATTTCGCTTGTACGTATTCGTCACGTGAAGTATGGTAATCTAAGTGCGCATCATATAGATTGGTAATAACACCAATCTCTGGATGAAACGTACGAATGCCCATCAACTGAAAACTTGAAAGTTCCATGACTAATACATCCTCTGGCGTAACTTCGCGTGCGACCGAACTTGCAGGATAGCCGATGTTCCCAGAGAGATAAGCCGTTCCTTTCGATAATCCTTGGTTTAACAACATTTCAATCATGGTCGTCGTTGTCGTTTTACCATTTGTCCCCGTAATACCAATAATGGGTGCCTCCGAGATTTCATAAGCCAATTCCACTTCCGTAATGATTGGAATGTGCTTGGCAGATGCGGCTTGAAGTAAGGGGTGGCTATAGGGGATTCCAGGATTTTTCACAAGTAATGAAAATTCCTCATCCAACAATTCAATCGGATGACTTCCCGTAATCACTTTTACTCCTAAAGATAGTAAGTCTTGAGCTTCACGATTTTCTTCAAAAGGTTTCCCGTCATTAACGGTAACAAGTGCGCCCAAATCATGTAACAATTTGGCCGCACTGAATCCGCTTTTTGCTAATCCTAATACTAGAATTTTTTTATTTTGATATTTTGTTATATTTTTCATGTTTTTCATCTCCACAAGGTAATTGTCTGCCTATTATGCGCTTATAAAAAATAGATGAATAAGGTAATGCCCGAAAATAGAAGGGAGATTAGCCAAAAAACACCATCAATCTTCCATTCCGACCAACCAACCATTTCAAAATGGTGATGAATCGGTGACATTTTGAAGACTCTTTTACCAGTTAATTTAAATGATGTGACTTGGATCATCACACTTAACGTCTCCACAATATAAACCAAGCCAATCAATAGCAACGTCCATTCTTGATGCAATAAGATAGAAATGGTTGCCAGTAATCCACCTAAAGCAAGGGAACCGACATCACCCATAAAGATTTTCGCTGGTTTGTGATTATAACCAAAGAAACCAATCAAAGCACCTACTACACTTAAACAAAGAATTAGGATGTCATATTGTTGTTGATTCCAAGCAATAATGGCGTAAGTTGCAAAGGAAATTGCGCCTAATCCTGAAACAAGGCCGTCAATGCCATCTGTCAAATTAACGGCATTTGAAAAACCGACTAACCATACGATTACAAACAATCCATACAAAAAGGAAAGATGCAAATCATAACCGAATACATTTACCGTATTCGTTGCGCCTTCACTTACAAGGACTGCATAAAATATAATTCCGCCAATGATTTGTCCAATTAATTTTTGTTTCGAATTAAGACCCATATTTCGTTTTCTGAAGATTTTAATAAAATCATCTAAAAACCCTAGTCCGCCATACACAAGTAATATAAACAAAGAAATCCATAAAGCCGGTGTGAGTGCTTGTTGCCAGACTGCCACCCAAAGCGCACTGATAATAATGGCGATTAAAAAAACAGTCCCGCCCATTGTTGGTGTTCCAGCTTTTGCTTGATGCCAATTCGGCCCTTCTTCCAAAATTTCTTGCCCGTATTTTTTTATTTGAAAATAGCCAATAAACAGTGGCATCGTCGCTACTGTAATACCAAAGCCACTCGCAATTGGTAAGATCATCTCTGTCCAGTTCATCTCTTTTTTCGCTCCTAAATCAATTTTCTTTTTTTAAGGTAAAGGTCAATGTGTCACCTTCGATTACTTGTCCCGGTTCAATACTTTGTTTTGTGCTATACCCTTCTCCACTAAACGAGACTTCCATTGAAAGCAGATTCGCCAACTTCAAAAGATCCGCTTTGGACCACCCGGTAGTATCGGGCATCCCTTTTGTTTTTGCATCCGTTAATAACAATACTTTTTCACCTGGTAACAAGACTGTATTGCTCGCACTGGATTGCTCGACGACTTTTTTGCCATCCCCAATCACAATCGGTGTTAGTCCGTTATTCGATAAATCTTGAGTGGCTAAGCTCGTCTCAAGATTACGATAGTCAGCCACTGTCACTTGATCACTTGCCGTATCATCCATCCCAACGCGATCGACTTCTAATAAATCCATCGCGCGTTGTAATAGTGGATTAGCAATTGAAGGAATCGTATCCGCACTATATTCTTTTGGTTTTTTCATGGTAATATATAACGTATATTCTGGATCTTCAGCTGGAAGCATAGTAACCACGGAATAAAGGTTCGTATTATCGCCTTCTAAATACTGGCCACCTTCCGCTACTTGCGCCGTACCGGTTTTTGCCGCAATCGTATATCCATCTACTTGGTAACGATTGTAGGCTGTACCAAATTCTTCACTTTCAACGACATCACGCATGTATTCTCTTACTTGACGCGCGCTTTGTGCAGTAATTGGATTACCTACCACTTCTGGTTGGGTCACCATCTCTCCCTGTGTGCCACTTATTTTCTTAATGTAAGATGGACGAAGCATTTCGCCGTCATTGGCAACTGCTGAAAAAGCTTGTAACATTTGAAATTGCGTAACCGCAATCCCCTGGCCAAATGAACTCATCGCTTGACTGACAATATTATCTTCTGGTAATAATCCTCTTGCTTCACCAAATAAATTCGATTGAGTCGTCTGACCAAAACCAAATTCCTGTAAATATTGTTGCCAACGCTCAGGCATTCGTTGTTCTAATTTGACCATCCCGACGTTACTCGACCACGATAGTGCTTGACGCATCGTTAAAACGGGTTTTGCGCCAATATTAATATCCCAGTCGCGGATTTCTGCATCGATTAATTCCATTTTCCCGGGAGTAAATTGCTCATTTGGATCAAAAATTCCCTGATCCATTGCACCAGCTACCGTTAGAATTTTAATCGTAGAACCAGGCTCATATGTTTCTTCCACAAATAAGTTTTGCCACAAAAAGTCCTTCTCATTGATTCCATCTTTCGTCTCAGGATTGAAGGTTGGACGTTGTGCGAGCGAAATAATTTCATTCGTATCTGATTTAACTAAAACCGCCGTTAAATATTCAGGTTCCGCTTCTTCCCAAGCCTCATCCATTAACATTTCTAAATAACTTTGGAGGCGACTATCAAGCGTTGTCGTAATATCTTGACCATCTTGAGCGGGAATTGATTCCGCAACAGTTCCAGGTAACGGATTTTGGAAATTATCTTTTTGAAACACAATTTCGCCATCAGTCCCTTTTAAAATATCATCATAGGCTGCTTCTAAGCCAAATCCACCTTGAAGTTCTTCTTGGCCATCTTCTACTTGAATATCAGCAAAACCGATAAAATGAGAAGCAAAGATACCATTGGGATAAATCCTTGAAGGATGTTCATTAAAATCAATTCCTACAAGGTCTTGTTTTTCCATCGCCGCTTCAATTGCTTGTCTTTGTTGTAACGTAATTCCTTTGCCATTTGGAATATCGACTTGCCATTTATCGTTTTTAACGCCTTCAGTCAATACGTCAATAATCGTCGCTTTTTTGACTTTTTCGCCCAAAACATCGACTAAAATCGTCGCAATTTTTTCAAAATCTTTTTCTTGCGCGTAAAGTTTTTTATTGCCACTCATGTAAGACGTACTTAAGATTGCAAAGGCGGAATAAGAAGTTGCATCTTCTGCAATCACCACACCATTGCGATCATAAATGGTTCCTCGTTTGGCTTTGACTACTTTTTCCCCTTCATATAAAGAAGCAACTTTATCTTCTAAAGCTGTTCCAGCAACATCGCCTACAAGAACAATATAACTTAAGCGAGACACAAATAAAAAGAACAATCCAATACTCGTAGTAAAGAGAATAATTCCTACTTTTTTGCGATTGTTCTTGGGAGACAATTTATTATTGGTAAAATAACGTTTTATTTTTTTCATCATAGGCCTTTATTATTTCACTTTCCTTAAATTTTCACTTTGAATCGCCAACCCATTTTCCTCAGCAATTTCACGAATACGATCGCTCTTTGAAAGCTCGCTCTTCTCTTGTTCTAAGCGTAAAACATCGGCACTATCTACCACAACTTCACCTTGGATTAACGAAATTTCTTGTTCAACTTGCGTAATAGATGTTCGTAGTTGAATCATTAATAATCCTACGCCGACTAACGCAACAATAAAAATACTCGCAATCGTTTTTTCTAACTTGCTAATTCGTTGTAAATGACGAGCTGGAGATAGTGGAACGACAATGACTTCCGGTCTTTCTGGAGCAATCGGTGTTGGTTGATCCAATTGCTCTTTCATTTCATAAGAATATTCTTCGAACTTTAATTCAGCCACACACACTCTCTCCCTTCTCGTCATTCATTTACTTTATTTTTTCAACTATTCGTAATTTCGCACTCCGCGAACGATTGTTTTCGGTTAATTCTTCTTCGCTAGGCGTCATTGGTTTTCTTGTAATTTGTTTTAACTCCGGTTGAAAAGCTTCTGGAATCATTGGAATCCCCGGTGGTAAATCCTTAGCAGTACTATATTCTTTAAAGATTGTTTTCACGATACGATCTTCTAAAGAATGGAAGGTAATCACACTAATACGTCCATGGAGATTCAGTAACGGAATGGCTTGTTCGAGTGTATCTTCAATCACACCGAGTTCATCATTAACCGCAATGCGAATCGCTTGGAAAATCCGTTTTGCTGGATGGCCTCCTTTTCTTCTTGCAGGAGCTGGAATAACATCTTTAATGATTTCGACTAATTCCCCTGTTGTTTCTATGGGTTTTTGTTGTCGAACTCGTTCAATTTCGCGCGCGATTTGTTTTGAGAATTTTTCTTCCCCATATCTAAAAAAGATTTTGACTAATTCACTATACTCGTATTCATTGACGACATGATACGCTGACAATGGCGCATGTTGATCCATCCGCATATCAAGCGGCGCATCTTGATGGTAACTAAATCCGCGTTGTGCTTCATCGAGTTGAGGCGAAGAAACTCCTAGATCGTAAAGAATCCCATCAACTTTTGTGACTCCTTGTTCTGCGAGCGCTTGGGCTAAATGACGGAAATTGCGTTTAATAAACACAACTTGGCCTTTTTCTACAAACGGCGCTAAACGAATTTTCGCATGATCAATTGCATGTTGGTCTTGATCAAACGCATAGAGACGCCCTTGTTCATTTAATTGTTGTAAAAGATATTCACTATGTCCAGCACCACCTAAGGTACAATCGACGTAAATACCATCTGGTTTAATATTTAAGCCATCAACAGTCTCTTTTTTCATCACTGTATAATGTTGAAATTCTGTCATTTTTATTCCTCTTTCTATAAACCGAAATCAATCATCGACTCGGCAATCTCATCAAAGTTTTCTTCTGCTTCTTCGGAGAATGCGTGCCAACGTTCTTCATCCCATATTTCAATACGGTTAGAAACCCCTACAATCACACAATTCTTTGTTAAGTTTCCATGATTTCTTAAAGAAATAGGCAGGTTAATTCGTCCTTGTTTATCAAGTTCACATTCAGTAGCAGCGGAATAAAAAAAGCGCACAAACGTACGAGCATCTTTTTTTGCGAGTGGCATTTCATTTAGCTTAGCCTCTAGCACAGCCCATTCGGATAACGGATAACCAAATAAACAGCCATCTAACCCTCTTGTTACCACAAACTTTTCGCCGAGTTTTTCTCGAAGTTTAGCTGGCATGATTAGTCGGCCTTTGGTATCGATTGTATGTTGGAATTCCCCCATGAACATCGATTATACCCCCATCTACCACTTGATATCCTCAGTCTACCACATCCCCCCACTTTCTACCACATTTTCTCTAGAATTCACTCTTTTTTTTTGATTTATTTTTACCAATTTCACTTGGCAAATCTTTTAAAAAACTTTTAAAAAACCTTGATTAAAAACGTAACATTAAACTCAGCACAATCAGTATAAATTGGGTAACCATCGAAAAAAGAAAGACAGAACGCCAATACATTTTGGCATAACGCGAATAATCAATTTCTTCGTAAAAATACGCGTGAAAAAAAGCTAAGCCAATTCCTAATAAGCTAATCGTAATCAAGAAATAAGGAAAAAGCGATTCCTTAAAAACAAGATAAGACAAGCGGTGAATCGCAATAAATAAAAAAGGCACCGCAATGTCTGGCGCTTTGATTCCATAGCGTTTTTTTAATGAGAAAAGGGATGTAACAAAGGCTGAAGCAAATAAAATGATAATCGGAGAAATAAACCAAAAAATAATATTAATCGTGATTGAAGGCATCTAAAGCCGTCCTTTCTATGAAGTAACTATCGCTACTATACTCTATTTTCTTTACATAATTGTTTCATTCGTTTTAAATATTCACATG
Organism: Enterococcus aquimarinus; assembly: GCF_001885765.1. Classification (GTDB taxonomy): domain Bacteria; phylum Bacillota; class Bacilli; order Lactobacillales; family Enterococcaceae; genus Enterococcus_I; species Enterococcus_I aquimarinus. The sequence continues at coordinate 39,129 of NZ_JXKD01000009.1, forward strand.
TTCGTACTATAATAGAAGAAAACACTCAAAATGTGTTTCGATACTAAGGAGGCTAAGAGATGTTTTCTTATTTTACGATTTCTAATCAACAATTGGTCGAACAACCCACGCGTGAGTCTTCCACAATTTGGACTCACATTTCTAACCCTAGCGAAAAGGTCATTCATCAATTGGCAAAAGAATATAATGTTCCACATTCGTATTTTACGTCTATTTTAGATGATGCTGAAAATTCACGCAGTGAGGGGCTTCAACAACTAACCTTTCATAAAGCAGTATTAGTCTTGTTACAATTTCCACACGAAGTCCTTAGTTCCAGCGGCTTTATCCGTTTTGACACTTATCCGTTGGCCTTAATTATTACACCGGATCTCAAAATCATTACCGTTTCCAAACAGCCTCCTTTATTTTTTAATTTTTTAAGAGAACATGTTTTTCCAGAAAACGATATCACACCAACGATGAACCTTTTCTTGCAAGTTCTTTGGCGATTAGTCACAGCGTATAACCATAGTTTAACAAAAATTAAAGCACAACTGGATGAGCTGGAAGGTCAAATTCAAGTCTCGACTGAAAATAAACAGCTCTATCAATTATTGAATTTGCAAAAAAGTCTTGTATTATTTGATGCAGCAACGGCCGCTAATTTCAAAACCTTAAAAGGACTTTCTGAAACCAAAATGTTTGAACAACAACACGCATACCATAATCATTTACACGATATTTTAGTAGAAGTTAGTCAAGCGATGACTTCCGTGCATATCCAGCTGCAACTCGTCCAACAAATGAACAACACTTTCTCGGCAGTCGTATCAAATAATTTGAATAATGTTATGAAAATCCTCACTTCTTTGACCATTGTCCTAACGATTCCGACAATTGTTGGAGGTATGTATGGTATGAATGTTCCCATTCCATTCGCCGAACACAAGAACGCCTTTTTATTTATTACGTTCTTAACAATTTTACTATGTGCATGGACGATTGCCTATTTAAAAAAGAAAAATCTTTTATAAATCTGCTATTCTACTCTTGAGTTATGATGAATTTGGTTGTACACTGTGCCTATCAACCAAATAAAGGATGAACGTCATGAAGGAAAACAAAAAAACAAGTACCTTTTCAAAAGTAACCAAAATCGTCGTTTGGATTATGCTAATTGTTATGCTTGGAACAACTGTCCTCACTGCGCTTTCTGCTTTACAATAATCAAAAAACAAACACAGAAAGGTCAACCAACCGCCGATTTAGGCTCTTGGTTCACCTTTTTTGTTTTATTTCTGTGGATTTTTTTGAGCCAATTGTAATAACTCCGTAGCATGTTCCATCGTTAAGGCAGTGATTTCAGAACCTGCAAGCATTCGAGCTATTTCATGGACGCGCATCTGATCATCTAGCTGGGTAATACTTGTTTGAGTACGACCATCTTGAACTTCTTTACTAATAAAATATTGATAGTCCGCTTGAGCCGCAACTTGTGGCAAATGCGTAATACACAAGACTTGTGAGTGGCGCGCAATTTTTGCTATTTTTTCAGCGATAGCCTGTGCGACCCGACCGCTCACTCCTGTATCCACTTCATCAAACACAATACTCGTCATTTCTTTCTCACGAGAAAAGATTGCTTTTAAGGCTAATAAAATACGCGACAATTCGCCGCCTGAAGCAACTTTAACAAGTGGCTTTAAGTCTTCTCCCAAATTGGTACTTAAATAAAAGGCCACTTGATCCATGCCCGTTTCATTTAACATTTCGGAATCTGTTTTAAAGCGAATTTCAAACCGAGTATTTTCCATGTAGAGCTCCGTTACTTCTTGCATAATTGCTTTTTCAAGTTGGCGCGCAATTTTTTGTCGTTCTTGATGCAACGTTTGTGCGTATTCAAAGACAATCGCTTGTTTTTCTTGCAATCGTTTGGTGTATTCTTCTAATTGATTCTCAAATCCCGTCATCGCCTCTAATTCTTCAGAGATTTCAGCGTAATACGTTAAAATTGCTGGAATAGACTCGCCATATTTTCTTTTCAATTGACGAATCGTTTCTAAGCGTAACATTACCTCATCCAGTCGCGCCTCATCTAATTCTAAATAATCTAATTGCCGCGAGGTTTCACTCGCAACATCTTGTAATAAGTAATAGGCACTTTGAAGATTCTCGCTAATTTTAAGATAAGACTCATCTAATCCTTCGATTTCTTGGATTTCGCTTAATGCAAGTCCCACACCATCAGTCAGGCTATGCGTATCAGCAGATAAAATTTCGTGCGTCTTCCCTAATGCATCAACGATTTTTTGAAAATTCACCAATTTCGCTCGCTCTTCCAATAATAACTCTTCTTCTCCGGGCTCCAGTTCAGCTTGCTCGATTTCTTCTTGTTGGAAACGAAGCATATCGATTCGTTGAACATAGGATTGCTCATTTTGTTTAATTTCCCGGGCTTTTTTTAGAAGTTTTTGATAGTCACTGTAGTGTTCTTGATAGACCTTTAGTTGCTGTTTGAAAGCTTTTGAACCAAAATGATCCATTAAAGAGAGATGTTTTTCAGGTTGCAATAATTCTTGATGCTCATTTTGACCTTGAATATCAACCAAGTACGTCCCTACCCGTCGTAATTGGACGAGCGGGATCGCACGACCGTTCAAACGACAAATATTTTTACCTGAGCGCGACATGTCTCTTTGCACAATCAGAAAACTTTCGGACTGATCGATGCCTAATTCTTCCATCAATGCGAAAAATTCTGGTTGTGTTGGCCATTCAAACACACCTTCTAGTAAACACTTCTCTTCACCATGACGAATATAATCACTGGAACTGCGCCCACCTGCAAGTAAGCCCATCGCATCGATAATAATTGATTTCCCTGCACCGGTTTCCCCTGTAAGAGCCGTCATTCCTTGATGAAAATCGATGTGTAAGAAAGGGATAATCGCAAAATTTTTAATCGTTAATTCTAATAACATTGGATTCGCTCCTAACGTTGATATTTCCGAAAGTTTTCGGCTAATTCGACCGCTTTTTCTTCCGTCCAAGTAATCATTAAGACTTTATCATCATCATTGAGACTACTAAAGAGCTCTTTTTGATAATATTTATCGACCAAGTTTCCTACTGCCGAAGCATTGCCGGGTAACGTCCGTAAGATGACGAATTTCTCCATTTGATCGACCGAAACAAGCGCCGTTTGAAGTAGCTTATTTAATTTTTCAATCACATCTTCTTGCGATTCATTCGGTAAGCTATAACGGTATCCGCCGTTGACTGAAGGAACTTTAATCAGTTTTAGTTCTTTAATATCTCTTGAAATCGTCGCTTGCGTCACTTCGATCCCTTGTAATTTTAAATAATCCACAAATTCTTCTTGTTTTTGAATTTCATGCTCTGTTAAAAAACGAGTCAATAAACGCTGGCGTTCTTTCTTTTTCATGGAATAATCCTCCTCGTTAAAGTCTTATCTATCATAGCTTATTTTTTGAAAGAATAAAAGTCGTTCATACGAGAAGCTCGCATAAAAAAAGAGAAATATGCCGCTTTTTTTATTTTTGATTCGATTTATTCTCCCGCCTTTAGTGCGGATACGCTCGGATATCGGCGTTTCAAAAAAACATTCATCAAAGTAACGATGACAAGCTTTTTTCAACCTTCAATCAATTCCACTAAAGACTAGGCGTATAGTCTCTCAAAAAGAAGATAAACCCTTTTGTTAGCACTCATCAGCAATAAAAAAAGAAGTAAAATCCTTTGACATTCGGATTTCACCTCTTACGGTTATCATTGAGCTAGATCAGTCATCATCATTTTAAAACGCAAGGATGCTATTTTTAACAACGATTTTATTAAAAAAAGGCTTTAATCCTTGTCTTCAATCGTTTTTATATAAAAAACAAGCGCCATCTCTTCCTGAATCCATACGATTTCTCCAGTTTTTTGATAGCCCATTTTCTCATAAAAATGACATAATGTTGTTTCTTGTAAAATCGTACTTAAGCGCCACTCCTTCACTTCGGGAAATGTTTGCTCCACTAGTTGCATCGCTTGTGTGCCAATCCCTTGTCCTTCGACTAATGGATCCACTCCAATCGGCCCGATTTTCGCTGTAGTTCCCGAATCATCCATGACAACTCGAAGATAACCGATTCTTTTGTCCTGCTGCTTAATAAAAAAATAGCATTCAAGCGGTCGATTAAATTTTGCAAGCAATGACGCTTGCGTTTGCTTAAACGGAGAACCTTCATCTTGGTATGTGTCATACAATGATTCAAAGGCTACCTTTTGCAAAAAATGAATTTGGGCTAATTCCGATTGCTGAACTTTTTCTAAAGAAATCATCCCGTCACCTCCTAAAATGATTTTTTTACAACAAATCGTTTAGACGACTCAGACAGCCGTAGGTTCCTAAAAAACGACGAACGATTCCTACCTTTTCCTATCTAGCGTAAAAAGGACGCATTTCCTCGAAAAAGCATCGAAAAAAGCATCCTATCACTAGAACCAATTCATCATCGGAATCCTAGCGTCTCATGAGCACGTGCGACAACTTGTTCAATCTCAATCGCTGGATTTAAATGACCGACCGTCTTACTTTTTCGAAGATGAACAATAAATTCAATATTGCCTTCTCCACCAGTAATTGGTGAAAAATATAAATTTTCGACATCGTATCGTTCTTTTAAGGCAAACTGAACAATCATGTCAATGACGGCTTGATGCGTCTTAGGATCGCGAACAATCCCATTTTTGCCGATTGCCTCTCTTTGGGCTTCAAATTGCGGCTTAATTAAAGCCATCACTTCCCCATTATCGACCAAAATTTGATGGAGCGGCGGTAACATTAATTTGAGTGAAATGAACGACACATCAATCGTCGCCATTTCAGGTAAGCCATATAAAAAATCTTCTGGTTTGCTATAGCGAAAATTTGTCCGTTCCATCACGACAACCCGTTCATCTTGACGAATTTTCCAAGCGAGTTGATTGTAACCCACGTCAAGTGCATAACTTAATTTTGCGCCATGTTGTAACGCTACGTCCGTAAAGCCGCCCGTTGAAGAACCGATATCAAGAACGATTTTGTCCTTAAAATCTAAGCCAAAAACATTCATCGCCTTCACTAACTTCAGTCCACCTCTTGAAACGTAAGGGATTTTTTTGCCTTTGATTTCTAATTGAGTCGTTGTTGGGATTTTTTCACCAGGTTTATCTAACCGTTCATGTTTTTCAGTCAATACTAAACCAGCCATCACGCTGCGTTTCGCTTGATCGACATTGTCAAATAACCCTTGTTGCACCGCTAAAACATCCACTCTTTCTTTTTTCATCATTTCACACCTTTTCCTTCGAGCGCAAACCATTGGAATACCATAGATAATAAAACGACATCACAATTTACCTGTTCAAGCATCGCTAATCTTTGTTGGGCCTGCGCCATTTCATGCGCGAAGGCTTCCTTTGCGCCATCTAAGCCGAGTAATGCCGGATAGGTATTTTTTTCAAGCGAGGCGTCTTTTTGCGTTGCTTTGCCTAATTCTTCAGTCGAACTGATGACATCTAAAATATCATCACGAATTTGAAAAGCTAGCCCAAGATGCATGGCGAAAGCTTCCAAATCTGCTAAGGTACTCGCTGATTGATTAGTTAAAATTCCTCCAGCAAGCACGGCAAAACGAATCAGTTCACCTGTTTTGCGCTGATGAATCGCGATAAGTTCTTCTAAAGAAAGTTGTTGTCCTTCGCCTAAAATATCGGCTACTTGGCCCGCAACCATACCAGAACTTCCTGCCGCTTGACTAAGCAATTGCAGCAAGGTAATTTTTTTATCAGCATCAATCGACGCTTGACTCACCAATTGAAACGCCAATGTCAGTAACCCATCTCCCGCTAAAATGGCTAAGCCTTCACCAAAGACTTTGTGATTTGTCGGCTTCCCACGGCGTAAGTCGTCATTATCCATCGCAGGCAAATCATCGTGAATCAACGAATACGTGTGAATCATTTCTAACGCAGCGGCCACTTGAATCGTCCCTTGCTCAAGCGGATTTTTAAAAGCACTCGCAGTTAGACACAACAGCAAGGGGCGTAGGCGTTTGCCGCCCGCTTCAATCGAATAGCGCATGCTTTCTTGTAACTGCTCCTCGGTGACTTGTTCTGAAATAAAGCGCACCATTTCTGTTTCAACTGCGTCAATAATTTCTTGTTGAATCGCTTCAAAGGACTTCATGACTGCTCTCCATCAAATAGGATTAATTCATCTTCTTGTGTCATCATCTGGGTTAATGTTTTTTCGGCACTCTTTAACGTTCCTTCACATTGTTTGCTTAATTCCATTCCTCGTTGGAAGATCGTCAAGGCTTCTTCTAAAGGAACATCGCCTTTTTCTAAGCGCTGAACGATTGATTCTAATTCTTGTAATGATTCTTCAAATGTTGGTTTTGTCATTCATTTTCTCCTCCTACATCGATTACTTTCATGCGCGCTGTCCCATCTTGGTAGTGGACCGTCACTTGTTCCCCCACCGCTAGTGTCTTAACAGAAGCGATTAATTTCCCGGCCTCATTAACGGTATAACTATAGCCACGTCCCATAATGTTTAAAGGACTTAGCAAATTCAACGCTTGAACTTGTTGGGCAAAATCAGTTTGTTTTTGATTCAATAGACGAACCATTTGCTGGTTTAAGCGCTGATCTAAATGCTTCACATGCATGTTTTCTTCTCGCACTTGATGCAAAGGACTCATTTGCTTCAGACGATGGTGTAATTGGTTGCTGATTTTTTCTTTTTCATATAATTGATTTTGTAACGATTGTGATAATCGTTGCGTCAGTTGATCGAGCTTTTGGGCTTGCCCTTCATAAAGTCGTTCAGGTTGTTCAAATAAATACGAGCGAATGATCCGTTGATGTTGTTGCCATTTTCCTTGTATCAGATGGAAAATGGCTTGTTGGATCCGTGCTTTTCTTTCTTGAATCCGTAAGACTTCTTCATTTAAAACCGGAACGGCTAACTCCGCTGCCGCAGTCGGTGTCGCAGCACGTACATCTGCGACTAAATCCGCTAAGGTTGTATCTGTCTCATGGCCAACCGAAGAAATCACTGGCGTATGGGCCGCAAAAATGGCTCGGACGACACGTTCTTCATTGTAAGGCCATAAGTCTTCAATCGACCCACCCCCTCGTCCAATAATCATCGTGTCAAAATCGCCCGATTCTTCCACGCGCCGAATATTACGAACGATATCATCAGCCGCTTGATTCCCTTGAACAATCGTTGGATAAAGGACAATTTGCGCAATCGGATAACGCCGTTCAATCGTCGTCATAATATCGCGAATCACGGCGCCACTTGGACTAGTTAACACCGCAATGCGTTTCGGATATTTAGGTAGCCCTTTTTTTTCACCAGTAAAAAGCCCTTCTGCCGATAATTTTTTCTTTAATTGTTCATACGCTTGGTAGAGAGCCCCGATGCCATCGGGTTCCATATGTTCGACATAAATTTGATAGCCACCGCTTGATTCAAAGAGCGATAAACGACCGACAACCAGTACTTTCATTCCTTCTTCGGGTTGAAATTGGAGTTTGCTAAAAGGTCCTTTAAACATGACGGCAGAAATCTTGGCATTCTCATCTTTTAAATTGAAATATTGGTGGCCCGGTCGTAGTCGGAAATTAGAGATTTCACCGGTTAGAAAAACCCTTTGTAAGTATGGATCGGCTTCAAATTTACGTTTTAAATACTTGGTTAGAGCAGTCACAGTCAAATACTGTTGCGCCATGTTCTCACCTAACTTTCTTTCCTATTTACCGTTTGCGTTTTGCTGCTTCTATCGTTTGTGCCATCAACATCGTGATTGTCATTGGACCCACACCTTTTGGCACTGGTGTAATATAACTTGCTAGTGGTTCGACCTCTTGATACGCGACATCGCCAATCAACTTGCCCTCTGCATCTCGATTCATGCCAACGTCAATGACTACCGCGCCTTCTTTCACAAATTCTTTGGTGACAAAATGGCCGCGACCAATCGCTACGACTAAGATATCCGCTTCGCTAGCGATTTTTGCTAAGTCTTTCGTACGAGAATGGGCGATGGTCACTGTCGCATTGGCTGCTAGTAATAAGTGTGCCATTGGTTTACCGACAATGTTACTACGACCAATAATGACCGCATTTTTCCCTTCTAAATCAATTTGATACGCCTCAAACATTTTCATAATCCCGTAAGGCGTACAAGGAATCATTTCCGGTGCACCCATAAATAATTTTCCGAGATTCATCGGGTGAAAACCATCGACATCTTTTGCAGGGTCAATGGCCAACAAGATTTTTTCAGAATCGATATGATTTGGTAACGGCAATTGCACTAAAATCCCGTGAAATGCCTCATCTTGATTATATCGCGCAATTTCAGCAAGTAATTCTTCTTCTGTAATCGATGCGTCATAACGTGAAACTTCTGAATGCAAGCCTAAACGCGTTGCCGCTAATTCTTTATTTTTTACATATGTTTGACTTGCTGGATTTTCTCCTACAAGCAAGACGACTAAACCAGGGGTAATCCCTTTTGTCTTCAGTTCTTTAACCTCTTGTTTCATATCCTCTTGCATTTTTTCTGCTAATGCTTTGCCATCAATCCGTATACCCATTGTCAGTCGCTCCCTTTAATCTTTATTCATTACCCGATTATTTTAGCATAACTTCAGTATAAATATAAAGAAGCTAGCTTATTTGCTAGCTTCTATTTCGTTATTAACATTCGAAAGGATCCCATTCACGAACTTTCTTGACTGATCGTCACTAAATACTTTCGTTAATTCTATCGCTTCGTTTAACACCACTTTATTTGGTACATTGTCAACATAAAGCATTTCAAACAACGCCAAGCGTAAGATGGTTAAATCCATTTTGGATAACCGTTTTAACGTCCATCCTGTTCGTAAATACTTTTGAATGATTTCGTCTAGTTCTGCTTTACGTTCACAGACACCTGTGACTAATAAATCAAGATAGGCTGGAACAAAATGTTCTTGTTCTTCATCAATCATATCTTCGTGTTCTAACTCAATTGCATGCACGATGGCATCGTGTTTCGTTAATTCTTGATTAAAATCTAAAGGAAATAACGCTTGAATCGCCATTTGCCTAATTTCACGTCTTGATAATTCTTTATTCATTTTCAGCCTCATCATTTTCAAATAATTCTTCTAAATCCAATTGTTCTGTTTTTTCAGGAACTAATGATACAACGTGTATATTGACTTCGTCTAATTCAATATCCGTCATAAATAGCACTTGTTGCTTCACGCGACTTTGCACTTGCATCGCAACTTTTGGTACGGACACACCATATTTTAAATTGACATATAAATCAACTTTGATTCCCTCTTCATCAATGGTTAAGTGGACACCTTTACCATAAACAGAGCGGCCAAGTAATTCCGTCACGTTATTCGTAAAGCTTGCTTGCATACGGTGAACACCGTCAACTTTTGAAGCGGCAATCCCAATAATCACCTCGATGACTTCTGGTGCAATGACAATCTCACCTAATCCATGATCCGTATCTAATACTAAGCTCGTTTCATCTACCATTTTTCATTCCTCCATTTCCTAGTTATTTCTAGTGAAGCGTAACTCGTTCATTAAGCCTTATTATACAATATGTTTGCTGATTATTATAGTCGAAACCGTTTTACAAAGGAAAAAAAGATTATAAGATAATCAATTCCTTCGGTGAATGCGTTAAAATACGATTACCAGTGGTCGTAATGAGTAAATCATCTTCAATTCGAACCCCACCAATACCTGGTAAATAGATCCCCGGCTCATTCGTAATCACATTACCCGGTACAAATAATTTTGGCGATTTAAAAGAGACGTTTGGTCCTTCATGGATTTCTAACCCAATACCATGACCTGTTGAATGGCCAAATGCCTCGCCATAACCGTGAGAAGCAATGTAATCACGCGCAACAGCATCTAGTTCCACACCAGACATGCCAGCTTTGGCAACGGCATTGACCATGAGTTGTGCTTCTAAGACAATTTGATGAATCTCTTTTAATTTCTCACCTGGATCGCCAAGCGCAAACGTTCTTGTCATATCCGAAACATAACCTTCATAGTAACAACCAAAATCTAATGTGATTAAGTCGCCTTTTTCAATCACTTTCGTACTTGCAACACCGTGTGGCATGGCAGAACGAACACCACTTGCGACGATTGTATCAAAAGAAACACTTGTTGCACCTAGCGAACGCATATAAAAATCAAGCTGATTGGCAACTTGAATTTCCGTCATTCCTGGTTTGATTTGCTCAAGAATATAGGCAAATCCTTGATCAGCAATCGCACATGCTTTTTCAATCAACGTGATTTCCGCTTCATCTTTCACTTCGCGCAAGGACTCAATCAGACCACTAATTGGTAAAAGAGAACTTTCTTCCACGACATCTTCTAATTGCGTATATTCCGCAAAACTCATGACCGTTTCTTCAAAAGCCAATACCTCGATTCCTTCTTGACGGCAAATATTCGCGACTTCTTCAAAAATCGGTCCAGTATGTTTGATAATTTCAAAGCCTAACGCTTGTTCAGCGGCTTGTTCCGTGTAACGAAAATCAGTCACAAAGAACGCTTTTGTAGGTGTAATAACTGCCACCCCAGCCGTTCCCGTAAAATTCGCTAAGTAGCGTAAGTTGTAAGGATTCGTGACTAAAAAACCATCAATCGCTTCTTTGGCCATGGCGGCTCTTAAATTATTCACACGTAACATTTCTACATTCCTTCTTTCTTATTCCATAAACTTATTATAACAAAGTTTCTTGACTTTCAAATCGAATTAGTCATTTTTTCGACCAAAAAATAACGAAATCACTGCGACAAAAATAATCGCACCTAACACGGATGAAAGAATCGGTAGTCCACCGATTGTCGGTCCGCCTAAAGAAAAGAGACGCTCACCAATCACGGACCCCACAATTCCAGCAATAATATTAAAGATACAACCTCTTCGTTCCCCTGTTACAAAACTGGCTAAGATACCTATCACAGCACCCGCTAACATTGTCCCTAAAAAATCCATCGTCATCCCCCTCGTCTTGCTATTTCTTTTTCTAGTTTATCATAAAAAGAACACGATAATCATTATTTTCTCCTAATAATATATTGTGTTTCTAAAAGAAAGTGTTGCATTAAAGACTGTGACGCAAGTTATTCTCACGAAAAAACGAGCGACCAATCGGCTAGATCGGTCGCTCGTTTTGATTATTATTTTATTTTAGGACTTCTCTTTAACTTTTTAAAAGAAAAACCTTTGATTCCCCGGCTAACGACTTGGAAAAAGCTTAAAGAATGAATCATCCGATCGGGATCAACATAATGACGAATCTCTCTCAAGACTTTTTTAGGTTTTTTTGAAGAAAAGATAAACGTGCCATTTTTCTTCGTTTGAATGCCATAACGCGGAATCCATTTTCCTTTGAAAAAGACCGAGGCGACAACGTAATCGACTTCTTCCCACGGTATTTGAATAAATTTACGTGGATCACGACCATGATAAAATTCAAAGCCTTTATCGCCAATCATGATCTTTCCATAATCCGTTAACCCTGAAAAAGAGGTAGCGTCGATGACAAAGTCTACTTTCGTATTTAATGATTCGACCATTTTATCACTCCTTCAATTGCTTCATACCTCATTATAACCGATATTTTATAAAATACCGATAAGGTGACCAAGAATTCCGACTACAAATAGACCTAAGATAATCACGATTGGTGAAACTTTTTTCTTAAGTAACCACATACAACCTAATGTTAACAATAGGCCAGCTAATCCTGGGATTAATTGATCTAAGTTGGCTTGTAAAGTCGTTTCTTGAATATTGGATAACGCTTTTCCAGAAGAAACTTCTTGGAAAGCTTGTTGCAATCCTTGAGCGTTCATCGGAATTTTATCCCATTCAACATATGCTCCTTCAGATAACGTTACTTTAGAGACAACTGGGACAAAGGAAATATTTACCCAACGTTGAACTAAGGACGCTAGTACGAACATCCCTAAGATAGATGCCCCTTTTGTAACGTCTTGTAGTAAACCACCTGATAAGTCATCTGTAATAGCAGAACCTGCACGGTAACCAAATTCTTGTGTATACCACATGAAGCCCCAACGGATAAGGTTCCAAGCGACGAAGAAAATAATTGGGCCTAAGATATTTCCACTAAGGGCAAGTGATGCTCCGAGTGCGCCTAACATTGGACGTACCGTGAACCAAAAGACAGGATCGCCGATACCAGCTAAAGGTCCCATCATTCCGACTTTTACCCCTTGAATCGCGACATCATCAACGGGTGCACCATTCGCACGTTCTTCTTCTAACGCTAAGGTTACTCCTAAAATTGGTGATGCAATATATGGGTGAGTATTAAAAAACTCTAAGTGACGTTGTAACGCCGCTGTACGATCTTCTTTTGATGAATATAATTTTTTAATCGCTGGAATCATTGAAAATGCGAAACCACCGTTTTGCATACGCTCATAGTTCCAAGATCCTTGGATAAACGTTGAACGCCAAGCAACTGCTAAACGATCTTTTTTCGTTAATTGAATTCTTTCTTCTACCATTGTTTGATTTCCTCCTTTTTTAGATTTAGTAATCGTTTAAGATGTCACCTAACGGATCACCTGAACTACTTCCGCCACCAGTGGAAGAACCACCCATTTTAGAAAGGTTTAAGTAAATTAATGCTAAAGCAACACCGATTGCGCCAATTCCGATTAAGGTAATTTCAGAAATGGCAGCGATAACGAATCCTAAAACAAAGAATGGCCAAACTTCTTTTGTCGCCATCATATTAATTACAAGTGCATACCCTACTGCTACAACCATTCCACCACCGATTGCCATACCATCTGTTAACCATGCTGGCATCATTTCGAGTGTGTTTTTAACGGTTTCAGCTGGGATAAATAGTAACGCTGCAGCTGGAATCGCAATCCGTACCCCTTGCATCGCAATTGCGGCAACTTGTAATACTTCAATCTTACGGAAATCGCCTTCAGATGCTGCTTTGTCCATCATGTGAACGATTGGCACTGCTAATGTTCTTACTAACATTGTTAAGAAAAGACCTGCAACGGCTAAAGGAATCGCAATTGCGATTGCAGAAGGAATCCCTGCTTTGCCTTGGCCACCTAAAACTAAAATAATTGCTGCTGCAACCGACGCTAATGCCGCATCTGGTGCAACCGCCGCTCCAATGTTTGCCCATCCTAGAGCAATCATTTGTAATGAACCACCTAAAATAATACCAACTTCTAAATTCCCTGTTACTAGACCGATTAAAGTACACGCTACTAATGGTTGGTGGAATTGGAATTCATCTAAAATCCCTTCCATACCTGCCAAGAAAGCGACGAATACAACTAAAATCATCTGGATTAAGTTTAAATCAGACATAATAAACCTCCTCAATTTCTTTTATTTAAGCTAATTCTTTCTTCGCTTTTTTCAATAATTCATCTAAGTTATCTTTTGAATCATTTGGTACTTTTCGAACATCAAAAGTCACACCAAGATCTTTTAGTTTCTCAAACGCGGCAACTTCTTCATGTCCCATTGATAATACTTTACTTACCACAACTTTTCCTGTGGAGTGCGCCAATGAACCCACGTTCACTTCTTTGATTTTCACGCCAGCTTCAACTACGCGTAAAACATCTTGTGGGTTTTCAAAAAGTAGTAATGCTTTTGTATCGCCAAAGCGAGGGTCTTTTGAAATTTCAATCATTTTACTAATTGGAATAACGTTCGCTTTCACCCCTGGAGGTGCCGCTTGTTCAATCAGTTTACGACGTAATTCATCTTTCGCTACCGCGTCAGACACTACAATAATCCGTGATGGATTGGTTGCTTTTGTCCAAGCTGTTGCGACTTGCCCATGAAGCAAGCGAGAATCGACACGTGCTAACACAAATTTAATTTCGCCATCACCTAAAACCGTCCCTGCTGGAATCGCTCCTTGAGGTGCTGCTGGCGCATTTGCCACCATAACTTCTTCTGGTTCTAACTCTTCTGGTTTCACTTTTACGCCTTCTTTAGCTGTTCCCAAAATGGCTTTCGCTACGTCTTGCGCTTTTTCCATTGATAATCTTGCAGCATACGCTTCAATTAACATTGGTAAATTCATACCTGAAACAATCGCCCAATTTTCTTTGTGCGCTTCAAACAAACTATTCGCTTGATTGAATGGTGTTCCTCCCCATAAATCGACTAAAAATAATACTTCTGTTTGATCGTCAAAGGAATCGATTGCTGCTTGCATCTTAGCTTTGATATCATCTGGTCCTTCACTTGGATGCAACACACACGCTGCAACGTTTGGTTGTTCTCCAAAAATCATTGCGCCTGATTGCATCAGTCCATTAGCAAACTCTCCATGACTTGCGAGGATAATTCCTACCATTACCTTACCTCCTATATTCATTTTTCCTTACTACGTTTTTTTAGTAAGTCCATTAAAAAAATTTTTCGATCTGCTGGAACTTTCCGAACTTCCAAAATCACACCACAACGATCCAAATACTGAAACGCCGCGATATCTTTTTCGTCAACAGAAACAAAGTTCGTAATCATTTTTTTACCAGCGACAAAGTGCATGCCACCTATATTCACCGAAGAAATTTTGACTCCTCCTTGAATTAAAGCAACGACATCGTGTGGATTCGTAAATAAAAGCATCATTTTTTGATCCGTAAATAATTGACTGTTATAAATCGATAATAACTTGCCCACTGTGACTACATTGGCTTTGACTCCCGGGGGTGCTGCTTCCTGCAACATAAATTTTCGAAGAGGATCTTTGGCAACGTCATCACTAACGACGATAATTCGATTCACACCGGTTTCCTTAGTCCAAGCAGTTGCTACTTGACCATGAATGAGTCGGTCATCGATTCGCGCTAATTGAATCTCCACTTTCTTCGCCTCCTATTTCCACCTTATTCGCCTCCTCGTATAGTATATAAGCAAGTTCCGTGCCAACTTTTAATCAATACACTAGTTCACAAAACCTTAAGAACTCCTAAAAAAATAATACACTAAAGAAAAACTGTTTCTTTAGTGTATTATTTGTGTATTGTTTTGTGTATCGAGCATCACGAATAAATAGTATTTTTCGCTTAGCGGCACACTTAAATTAAAGGTCGTTTCTAACTCCGCCAAACACTCTGTTAATTGAAGAGAACGGGGATGAGCAACTGCTTGCTCCTCTTCTTCTCTTGTCACAGACAGTGTTTGTTGGAGTAAAATACGCTCAATCATTCCTGCAAGATGTAAGGTGAAATTAATTTGAAAGTGCATCGATGAATTTTCACCATACCACAATTGGCATACCGTTGCGGCTACACCCCACAACACATCGATCACTTTCGCTGGATTTAAAAACAAGACATTTTCTTCTAAATACGACAAGCAAACTTCTCGACCGCCCGCTTCGTGTAGTTGTTGTGGAGAAGTAAAGAGTTCCTCTCCTAATAAGATGCTTTCTAACAATTCTCCTAAGTCAGCTTCTAAAAAAGTCTCAAGTGAAATAAACGGTACTTTTACGCCTGGATCCATCACACCTGTCGTCGCGATGAGCTGATAACTTTCTTGAATCGCTGGTAAGCGTTCCGCTAAATGGAGCATTGATTCCGTAATGACTTGAATCTTCGTCAAATTCTTCTCGGCGAGGACTTTTTCAAGCATCTCTTTCAATCGTTGCGCCGTTCCTTCCCCTGAAGCACAAATCGCCAGTATTCCTAACGGTAATTCTTTTTTCTTGGAAGATTGAATTTCCTTTAAGATTCCGTAACCTTGGAAGCCTTGGAGCGATTCAACGAGATCATCGAGCGTCGATCCCAATGTTTCTGCTTTACGTATCGCTTCTAATACAATCGGTGTACTAACCATATCAATCGTCCGCACACGAATACCCGTCTCTTGTTCTAATCGTTCATCAAAATGAGCCAACGAGCCCATATCAACTAATAATAAAACGCCACTTCCTTGATTAGCTTGTACGATTAAGGCTTTCAATTTTTCAAAAGCAACTTTTGGTGACATATCCAGTGGCATATCAAGCGCCAATACTTGCTCCATCTCTAATAACTGTCGGGCCACCTCTGCCATACTAGAGGCTGTACTATTACCGTGAGCCGCAATAATCAATCCAATTTTGCCTTCGGATTGACTGTACCGCAACGAAATCAGTAACGCCGCTAAATAGTAAATCTCATCTCTTGGAATTTGAATTGTAAAAAATGCGGCAATTTTTTCTTGAATCTCTTGGGCTAAGCGAAACTCCAGTGGATAATCTGAGACCATCAAACGAATATTCGAATGAATCGATCTTTTTTCTCCTAACTCAAATTTCTTTAAAAAGGAAGCAATATGCAAACTCATGGCATAAATAAAGTTTTGTTGCGATTTTTCTGGAATATACTCTTGTACATGTTGGTATAGTTGATGCGTCACTTCAATGACTTTTGCATCCACAAATTCACTTAACTTATTTTCTGTTGAGAACGAAAACCCATGATCTTTATAAAACGATTGCAAATGGACATTAATATCAGTCGAAATAAAATGATTAATCGTTTCTTGATCGACCCCATCTGATTTTAGTAATGCTGCTTTATTTCCGATAATGTCATACAAATTATAAGGCAATTCGTAACTATCGGTATATGGATTGACTAGTTCTTGATTTGGATAGACCATCAACTTCGTCGGTAAATAACCAGCCAAGCCCATCGATAACTCGCGACGACTCGTTAACGAATGCAAACCAGCTCGAATACCTTCTGGTAAATCACCTAAAGTAATATCAATTTGCTCGCGGTGCATATGATTTAAAAACCCTCGCGCACAAACCAGCTGAACACTTGATTTTAATTGACCAATATTTCCAAAGGTCACACTGCCAATGAGTGCTTTAATGACTTCTTCCGTTAGCGAGATCCGCCGTTGAATGCGCGTCGCTTCTTGAGAAACCATTAATTGAATGAAATCAATTTTTTCTTGTGGCGTCCGTTTTTCAAAGGACGGTAATTGAATATGGATCGGAATACGGCGCAAAAAAGTATCAAGTAACGCCGAGTTAGGATTTTCTGTTGTGGCACCGACAATTCGAACATCTGCGTGTCGATTTTTCCCAACTTCACCTAAGCGATTATATAACCCATGATCCAACAAATAAAAAATCATCTCTTGGCCTTCTGGCGGCAAGCGATGGACTTCATCCAAGAATAACATCCCGCCATCCGCTTCATCAATCAACCCTGATTTTTCTTTATCCGCTCCCGTAAAAGCACCTTCGACGTAACCAAACAAGTAACTCATTAATAATTCGGGATTGTGCGCATAATCGGCACAGTTAAATACGACGAGTTTTTTCGTTTCTTGCACGACTTTATTTTCCTTGGCATATTGAAACATCGCATGCGCGAAATACGTTTTCCCAGATCCGGTTGGTCCCGTCACTAAACAATTCAGCCCTTTTGGAGGATATAAAATCGCAGCTTTCGCTTGTTCGACAGCATTTTTTAAACTCCCTCGACTACCAATTAAATGGATAAAAACATCATCTTTTTCACGTTGATTAAAAAACTCTTTGACTGGCGCTGGCGCCACCATTTTCACATTCGATATCGGCGGCACAACAGATGGCGCTTCCTCTGACACTTGTCCTGCTAAGCGATATTGAACTGGTCTACCGCCTATTTTCACTAACTTTCCTGCACGAACCAAGTCATTCAGATCTTTACTGACATTCGTTCGCTGAAAGTTTAGTTTTTCAGAAACTTCTTGTGTTGTCATCAAATAGTCACCATTCATCTTCTTTGATTGTTCCACTACATACGCATAAATCGCATCGATTCGTTTACTCAAAAAACTTTCCACCTCTTCCAACGAATACCTTGCCTTCCGCCGTTTTTTTTATTATAACCACAATCTTCTCATTTTACCAATGATAGCCAAAAAAAGCCAATCACGACCCTCGTTGAACAAGGGCCTTGACTGGTTTATTCCTGCTCTTCACCAAAATACTGCTGACACTGTTCGATGGTTAATAGCGATAAATCACGGATAATCCCATCGGCTTCACGCAAGTCTTGTTTGGTAAATGCGGGATTTTCAAAACCAAGGCACACCATGCCTGCAGCTTTTGCGGCTTTAACGCCATTGACAGCATCTTCAATTACCAAGGCCGTCTCCGGTTTCACGCCTAATGCATCAGCAGCCTTCAAAAAGACATCTGGGAAGGGTTTTGAACGCGCACAGTCTTCTCCTGACACAAGTACCTGGAAATAAGGACGAATCCCTAATGCGTCGACTGCGAGAGCAATATCTTTATTTGATGAAGAAGAAGCGATTGCTAACGGAATCCCTGCTTCAAACAACCTTTGAATGAGGGTGATTGAACCCGGAATACTTTTGACAGGTAAATCTTTTCGCATTGCTTGACGAATCGCTTCACCACGCGTGATGCACGCATCAACACTGAGAGGTAAATTAAAATCAGCTTGAATTTTAGTCCACATCGTACGTAAGGTCATCCCAAAAAGTTGGTGATGATACGCATCCGGCACTTCAATCCCTTGTTCTCGTAGCATTTGCTGTTTTGACGCAATCCAAATCGGCTCTGAATCAACAATCACGCCATCCATATCAAAAATAACAGCTTTCATTCTTGTGAACTCCCTTCTATTTCTAGCATATCGTTATAAAAAACGCTCCAAACTCTATCCTATCAAGAGTTTGGAGCGTTTTATTTTGTTTTTTAAGCTTCTACTGCTACTGGGTAAACTGATACTTGCTTTTTATCGCGGCCTTTACGTTCGAAACGTACGACACCATCGATTTTAGCGAATAATGTATCATCTCCACCAATACCTACGTTAGCGCCTGGATGGATTTTAGTACCACGTTGACGGTAAAGGATTGATCCACCTGTAACGGTTTGACCATCAGCACGTTTAGAACCTAAACGTTTTGATTGTGAGTCACGTCCGTTAGATGTAGAACCTCCACCTTTTTTCGTAGCGAAGAATTGTAAATTCATTTTCATTAACATGAAATGCACCTCCTACTGTTTTGTTAATGTTTCCACTTGGATCGATTCGCTATTCTCTTCTTGAACTGATTGGAGACCTAGCAATAAATTTTCTAATAAAATTTGTGTGATGTTTGTTTGCTCTTGCGTCATGTTACTTGGGATTTCAACATAAAGTTGACCCCCTTCAGTATCATCAGCGTCAATTAGCGGTTTTACTCCAGCTAAAGCTTCAATCCCATTAACGGTATTGATCGCTAAAGCAGAAACTGCGGCACAAACAATATCACTGCCATATTCACCTGCGTCCGCATGACCAGTTAGCTCAAATGTTTTGATCCGTCCTGAGTCATTGCGTTTAAATGTTCCTTTAATCATAGCTCGTCCTTACTTTAACTTATTATGCGTTAATTGCATCGATAACTACTTTTGTATACGGTTGACGATGACCTTGTTTACGGTGTGAACCTTTTTTAGGTTTGTATTTGTAAGTGACAACTTTCTTTTGTTTACCGTGTTTCTCCACAGTTCCCTCAACAGTTGCTCCTACGATTGTTGGCGCACCTACTTTTGTTGATTCGCCACCTACTAAGATTACCTCTTCAAAAGTCACTTTGTCGCCAGCTTCTACGTTTAATTTTTCAACGTAAATTGCTTGACCTACTTCAACTTTTACTTGTTTACCACCAGTTTTGATAATTGCGTACATGCTCTCAAGCACCTCCTTTTATTAGACTTAGACTCGCCATCCTAAGTGACTTACGTTCTTAATAACTTATTCTGTGCGGTTGTAGTTGTGGTGCTCACAATTACAACAATCCAATACTAGCAAAAAGTTACACCTGAGTCAACAAAAACTTGTTAAAAAAGGCATTTTTTTAGTTTATTTGCCAATAACTTGGAATCGTTGCTTCATATGCGGTGATTTTATCAGCTTCCATTAAGGTTTCACCAATTTCATCTAACCCATTCACGAGACGGTGTTTCCAGCTGCTGTCAATTTCAAAAGAATACGCGTGATCGTGTGTTTTGACGAGTTGATTCACCAAATCAATTTCAATGAGTGCTGCTGGTGATAGTTTTGCTAATTCAGCGACTTGTGCTTTGGATAATTCAATCGGGAGTAAGCCATTTTTCACGGCATTCATATAGAAGATATCACTATAACTTTCAGCAATGACTGCTTTAAAGCCATAATCCATCAACGCCCATGCCGCATGTTCGCGCGAAGAACCCGAACCAAAGTTTTCCCCACTAATTAAGATTGTTGCTTCTTGGTATTCAGGGAAATTCAACACAAATTCAGGATTTAAACGCCGATCTCTTAAGTAGCGCCAATCATCAAATAAAAACTCACCAAAGCCTGTTTTCTCAATCCTTTTTAAATAAGTTTTTGGAATAATTTGATCCGTATCTAAATTATCATTCATAAATGGCACAGTTTTTCCTTGGTATTGTGTAAAAGCCTCCATCTATATCACCTCTTTCATGACTTGACGAACATCCACAAACTGCCCGTGAATCGCAGCTAATGCCGCCATTGCAGGAGAACAAAGATGGGTCCGCGCATTTTTACCTTGACGACCGACAAAATTTCGATTGGACGTTGAGGCACAGTGAATCCCCTCAGGTACTTTATCAGGATTCATTCCTAGACACATCGAACAACCGGGTTCCCGCCACTCAAAGCCTGCATCTAAGAAAATCTGATCTAAGCCAATTTTCTCAGCGGCTTGGCGAACCGGTCGTGAACCAGGAACGACAATCGCAGTCACGCCTTCTTTGACGGTTTTTCCTTTAATAAAACGAGCAGCTTCTTCCAAATCGGAAAGACGGCCATTCGTACACGATCCGATAAACACATACTCAATCGGAATATCCGACGCGACTTGACCAGGCTGTAAATCCATATAGTCATAGGCTTGTTGATCGTTATGATCTTTAATCGCTGGAAACGGCATTTCAATCGATACGCCCATCTCAGGATTGGTTCCCCACGTAATATACGGCGCTAATTGATCGGCTTCAAGAGTCAATACTTTGTCAAATGCAGACTCATCATCTGTGTAGAGTGTTTGCCAATCGGCTACAGCTGCCTCAAAATCAACAGGTGCATACTCTCTGCCTTTCACATATTCAAAGGTTTTGGCGTCTGGCGCCATCATGCCAATTTTAGCGCCTCCTTCAATCGACATATTACAAATAGTCATTCGTTCTTCCATGGTCAGATTTTGCACGGTATCACCATAAAATTCCACTGCATACCCGACCCCAAAGTCCACCCCATATGTCGCAATCAAAGCTAAGATAATATCTTTTGCATAAACGCCTGGTTGTAATTCCCCAGTAATTTTAACGCCCATGCGTTTTGGTTTTTTTTGCCAAAGCGTTTGCGTCGCCAGCACGTGCTCAACCTCGCTTGTCCCAATCCCAAAGGCAATCGCACCAAATGCACCATGCGTTGCTGTATGAGAGTCGCCACACACAATCGTTTTACCTGGTTGCGTTAAGCCGACTTCTGGTCCGACCATATGAACAATTCCTTGGCGCTGTGAGCCATTGTCACACAACGTAATTTTAAATTCCTCACAGTTTGTGCGTAAAGTATCCATTTGTTTTTTCGACACTAAATCCGTAATCGTAAAAATATCTTTTGTTGGCACATTATGATCCATCGTTCCAAACGTTTTATCTGGTCGACGAACTGAACGACCTGCCATTCGTAATCCTTCAAAGGCTTGAGGAGAAGTTACTTCATGAATCATTTGTAAATCAATATAAATTAATTGCGCTTCACCTGCTGCGCCATCGACAACATGTCGTTCCCAAACTTTATCAAATAGTGTTTTTGCCATTCTTATTTCTCCTCTCCTTGTATTCGTTGAATCACTGCTTGCGTAAACGCACTTGTACTTGCTGTTCCACCTAAATCACTCGTTAACAAACCCGCTTCCATGGTCGCAAAACAAGCCTCTTCGATTTGATCAGCCATTGTTTCTAACCCAAAAGATTGACGGAGCATTAAACTCGCCGATAACATCATTGAAACTGGATTGGCACTATTTTGACCCGCAATATCAGGTGCTGAGCCATGAATCGGTTCGTATAGCGCAATGCCCGTTTCGCCGTAACTAGCACTTGGTAAGACCCCTAATGTGCCCGGTAACACGGACGCCTCATCACTTAAGATGTCACCAAATAAGTTTTCTGTCACAATGACATCAAATGCACGCGGGTTTTGAATGATTTTCATCGCGGCTGAATCGACATATTGATGACTAAGCGTACAATCTGGAAATTCGAGGGCCACTTCTTCTGCTACGCGACGCCATAATTTACTCGTTGCTAAAACGTTGGCTTTATCCACAGATAAGACTTGTTTTTTTCTGCCTTGAGCAATTTTGAATGCTTGGCGCATAATTTGCCGAATTTCGGCTTCATGATAATAATTCGTGTCATACGCTTCTGTGTCTCCTAGAAAACGTGGTTCCCCGAAGTACATGCCACTTGTGAGTTCCCGGACAATGACAAAGTCTGTCCCTTTAATAATTTCTTCTTTAATCGGCGAGCGATCCAACAAAACATCTGGTACGGTAATCGGTCGAATATTGGCAAATAATTTCAAGGCTTTGCGTAGAGCGAGTAATCCTTTCTCAGGTGTGTTCTCAACGTTTTCCCATTTCGGTCCGCCAATAGCGCCTAATAAAATCGCATCAGCTGATTCACAAGCTTCAAGCGTTGATTTTGGAAAAGGCTCACCACAAGAATCAATCGCGGCACCACCAAAGTCATGTGCTTCAAAGGTAAAGGTGACCTCGCTCTTTTGGGTGATGACTTCTAACACTTCTAAAGCACTCGCCATAATTTCTGGTCCAATACCATCTCCGGCTAATACAACAATCTTCTTTTCCATTATCTTTCCTCCGCTTCTTTCAATTGACTACTTGCCGTTATATAGGCTTTGGCGGAAGCTTGTAGGACATCAAAGTCAACCCCTACGCCATTCGTCTGTTTTTGTTTATTTTTATCTTCTAGTGTTACATAGACTTCGGCTTGGGCATCTTCACCACTCGTTAATGCGTTAATTTCATAACGAACCAGTTGCGGTTTATGTTGAAAAATCTGATCGATTGCATTATAGATTGCCTGAATACTGCCCGATCCAATCGCCGATGACGTTAAAATTTCGCCTGCTTTTGTTTTGAGCGAAACAATCGCTCCTTGCAAGCCATTTGAAACATATTGTAGTTGGAGTGCTTCTAAGTGACAGTTTACCTTTTCTTGACGAATATCATCGACTACTAACGCCATCAAATCTTCATCACTCACTTGTTTCTTTTTATCCGCTAATTGCTTAAAGGATTTAAATAATTGCGCTAAATGCTCCCCTTCTAATTGATACCCGAGTGCTTCCATTTTTGTCGCAAACGCATGTCGACCAGATAATTTTCCAAGTGGCAACGAGTTGGTCTGCACACCAACTAATTGCGGCGTAATAATTTCATAAGTTTCAGGATTTTTTAACACGCCATCTTGGTGAATGCCTGATTCGTGGGCATAGGCGTTACCACCAATCACTGCTTTATTTTTTGGAACGTTAATCCCGGATAAACGAGCCACTAAATCACTGGTGCGCTTCGTTTCTTGTAATTGAATCGCTGAGTTCGCCTCGTAAAAGTCTTTGCGAATGTGTAAAGCCACCGCGACTTCTTCGAGTGCAGTATTTCCTGCTCGCTCACCGATCCCGTTGACTGAACCTTCCACACGATTGGCACCATTTTCAATCGCTGCAAGCGCATTAGCCGTAGCCATGCCTAAATCGTCGTGGCAATGAGAAGAAAAGATGATTTCTTTTTCACTTTTGATATGACTAATTAAATAGGCAAATAATTCACCGTACTGCGTGGGATTCGAGTAACCCACCGTATCTGGGACATTAATAATTGTCGCTCCTGCATCAATCGCCGTTTGAACCGCTTCTAGTAAAAAAGCACGTTCGGTTCTCGTCGCATCTTCTGGTGAAAACTGAACTTTTTCAAAGAGCGTCGCGGCATAAGTGACGTGTTCTTTAATCGACGCTAAGACTTCTTCTGGTGTCATTTTTAATTTATCTTTCATATGAATAGGGCTTGTCGCTAAAAAAACATGAATTTGAGGGTGAACCGCCTCTTTTAGGGCTTCATAAGCCCGATCGATATCTTGTCGTTGACAGCGTGCCAGTCCTACGACTGTTGCTTTTGTCAAGACTGCTGCGATGCTTTTAACGGCTTCAAAATCGCCGGGAGAAGCAATCGGGAATCCCGCTTCAATCGCATCGACACCCCATTTTTCAAGTTGCAGGGCTATCTGAACTTTTTCTCTTGTATTAAAATTGACACCTGGCGTTTGTTCGCCATCTCTTAAGGAAGTGTCAAAAAATTGAATTGTGCGCATCCGTATCGTCTCCTTTTATTTTAAGTATAAAAAAAGCATTCCATAAAGATTTTTCTTTATGCAATGCGAACAGAACTCTTTTTTTAACCAGAAAAAAGAGTTCCCTAAAATAATAATAATAAAAATGAATTTTCGACTTGTACGTGAACGCTAACCTTTTCTTTTTTCATTTTCATCACCTAACCAAAGTTTTCTTAAGTAAGAAGATACCCAATTATACAAAAGAAGTCAACCCTTTTGTTTAAATTTTCTGAATATTCAATACATATCATCGATTTTTAATAATTAATAACGATTCAAAGTAGAAAAAGACCGATAACCACATTGGCTACCGGTCCGTTCACTGATTATTTCATTTGATATTTTACGCGTAAATTATTAAAACCAACTCCGATAAATGTCATCAAGCTACTAAAGATAAATAAAAACCCAATTGGTAGTAAGAAAAAGTTTTCGTGTAACACGCCTTGTGCATCGATGTATTCGACTGAAAGACTTTTTATGACCAAACAGCCAATCCCCATCAATAATAATACGGCACCAATACTAATTGAAATAAGATTCAATTTCGCCCGCCGTGTTTCTTTTCCATCATGAATTAATTTTTCTGCCATGTGTGTCATTTCGTTTCCTCCTAGAATCAATTCGTCCCGAGAAAGATGAAATAGTTTGGAAATCCGGACAACCATTTCTAAATCGGGTAAGTTTTTGTTGTTTTCCCAATTCGAAATTGCTTGTCGCGAAACCATTAGTTCGTTAGCGAGTTGCTCTTGGGTTAATCCCCGTTCTTTACGAATCGTTTTTAGTTGTTCACTGAAATCCATCTGTTCTCTCCTCCTGACAAATCCTAGTGTAGAGTGCTCCTTCAAGACACACAAGCCAGACTCTCTTGCCAACACCATTTTGGTTCGCAAGTAACACTTGCATCGTTGATTTAACCACTCTTTTAATCATTTCCATCTAGAAAAAAATTGAAAAGCATTTAACGCTATTTCAGTACTTTACGATAACACTAGCTAAAAAAAGCCAAGTCACCTACCATCTTACTTGGCTTTTTTGAATTCATTTCGTTCTTTTGCTAAGACTTCTTTAAAACGCTCAAAACTCGTTTGATAAGCATCTGCTTTGATTGGTTCTGGCGCAATGACGGTTAGTTCACTTTGCTTCACAGCAACAACCGATGGGCCAACCAGTGCCACCGCACCAAAAGCCGGTTCTGTATAGTCACTTTGAAGACATTCAGTGCCAAAAATCGCAGCTGTTTCTTGCGCCAGACTTGGAATCGCAAAGAAGCCACCGGATAAGGCAATCCCTTCCTTTTCATGAAGTCGCAAATCACTGTGAATCACCTTTAAATTAAATAAGATTCCTTCGCAAATGGCTCGAATAAAATCGTGTCGTTGATGAGCGAGTGTCATCCCCGCAAACACCCCTTGAACATCTTCTTGCCATAAAGGAGCTCGTTCACCGTTAATATAAGGTAAAAACACAAGACCATTGGCGCCAATCGGACTACTTAGGAGTGCTTTTGGTATCTCAGTAAAAATCTTAAATGGCTGATCATAAAATAACTCATTGACCCATTCGAGTGTTCGTCCTCCGTTATTTGTGGCTCCGCCAATCACCCACTGATTTTTTGCGAGATAGTAACAAAACGTTATTTGTCTATCAGAAATTTTCCGTTCTGAAGACAAATAACGAACTGCCCCACTCGTACCAACGGTCAAACTAATTTTTCGTCCCGTTCCAATCAAGCTTGCATAACTCGCTAATGTACCATCGCTCGCACCAATATAAACTTGAGTACCAAAAGGCAACCCTAATCGTTCAATCATTGTTGGTGTGATGAAAAATGCTTGATTCGTATCGACTACTTGGGGGAGTTGACTCTGATTAACAGATACATACGTCAATATTTCATGATCCCACTCAAACAAAAGCGTATTGAACAAGCCCGTTGCCGATGCGACCGAGTAATCGACTACAGTTTGACCGGTCAGACCTTGCATGACATAAGCTTTAATGTCGAGCCATTGGTCTACGCTGGCAAAAAAAGCAGGCTGCTCTTCTTTAAAATAAAGCAGTTTGGCAAAGGGTGACATCGCATGGATTGGAGTGCCTGTATGGCGATAAAATCGTTTAGCCAATTCAGGCTGATTCTCTTTAAATTGCGCGATAATCGATGACGCTCGTTTATCAGACCACAAATACATCTGCTCTGCCTGCCCATTGACGACGGGTATTAAACTATGCATCGCACTACTCAAGACGAGCGAATCAATCCCATAGCGTTCACTGAGGGCTTTTATCCCTTTTAAAACGAGTTGCAAGACGACCTGGGGAACTTGTGTACTTTGGATTGCATCCGATTCATTCATAGGGACAGGATATTTAATCGCATCTAATATGACATAATCTTCTGATGAAAATAAGGTGAATTTGATGGCGGTGGTACCAATGTCAATCCCCAGAATCGTTTGCATGAATTACTCTCCTTTTTTCGTCATTGCATGCCCGCCAAATTGATTTCTGAGCGATGCAATCACTTTTTCTCCGTATTTTTCTTCATCTTTACTCGCATAGCGTGTTAATAACGACTGCGTAATCACTGGTGCGGATAACTCTAAGCGTAAGACTTCTTCGACTGTCCATTTGCCTTCACCAGAAGAAGCAATAACGCCTTCAATTTCGCTTAAATCTGCATCTTGTGAGAGTAAGTTTTGCGTCAACTCCATTAACCAGCTCCGGATAACCGATCCATGATTGAAGACTTTCGCTACCGCTTCTAAGTCATAGTCATATTCTGAATGGTGTAAAATATTAAAACCTTCACCTATTGCTTGCATCATACCATATTCAATGCCGTTGTGGATCATTTTTAAGTAATGGCCACTACCGGCTTCGCCACAAAAAACATAGCCATTGTCCACACATAAGCTCGCAAAAATCGGTTCAATCAATTGGAAGACTTCACGATTGCCACCAATCATCATACAAGCACCGTGTCGAGCACCTGAAACACCGCCAGAGGTGCCGACATCAAAAAAGGTAATCCCTTTGGCTGTAAATGCTTCGTTATGTTTTTTACTTTCGCTATATTTAGAGTTCCCCCCATCAATGAGGATATCGCCAGCCTTTAATAATCTTAAGCAATCATTCATGACCATTTTCGTGATTTCTCCAGCAGGTAACATTAACCAGACAATTTTGGCTTCCGTGTCATTTGATTTTGTTCTTGCCAGTAATGTTTCTAACGATGAAAAAAAGAGACCACCTTTTTCTTCTAACGTTTTGGCAACCGCTGTATTTTGGTCAAATGCTTTGACCGAGTGTCCTTTTTCCAGTAAATTGATGGCAATGTTTAACCCCATTTTTCCTAATCCGACTAAATGAATTTCCACGATAATTCCCCCTTGTTTTAAAAAACGCTCTTCGTACATGTTATTTTAAGATACACTTCTGTACGCAACGTGTTCAAATTTAGCATAGTGTTTTTGAGGGGTCAATCGCTATTTGAGAATAAATTTTCAATTCTAATATAAGCTAGAAAGCTTGATAATTAAAGTAAAAAACACTCTTTTTACCTCGTGAATTACATTAATTTTTACTATAATTCACAAAGATTGATAACTAACTCTTTTTAGAATTATAGTAAATTCGACATAAATACAAATGGGGTTCATTTTATTTTATAGTAGAAATGACTTTATTTTGATTAGTCGACAGCGAAAGATGAAAAAAAAATTAAAAAAAGATGAGGGAAGCTACGCGTTTTTGCATAAGACACTCCGTTTTGCATCTTTGCATCCCACAACGATCATTTTTTCCGAAAAGAATCGAGCAAAAACAGCACAACAAAAAAGCATCTCTCTCAGAGCAAGCAGGCTCTGTATGAGAAATGCATTTAGATCTTAAAATCGTTAAATCTTTTTCGTTGAAATGAAAGTTGACCACGATCTCCGACGACATACTTCAAATAATCTTTTCGTTTCACCTCAAATGTTTTTCGCTCTTTTGTCGCAAGTTCAAACGTCAACGTATAATTGGTCCACGAAGAATTCATCCCATTTGAGTCCGTCGAATGATTCGTAGAGGTGACTTTATCGATTAACGTTGCTTGAACGGTTTCTTCTGATGCTTGAGAGTTCTTCAACCCCTCCACTAAACGATAACCTAGCATGCCAAATATAATCAGCAGGGTGATTCCGAAAAAAATGGGCACAACGAACGAAAAAAAATCAAAACCTGAAAAAGGATCAAAAAATAAAGCCATGCAAAACGCCCCTTCCGCTATTCATTTCTTCTAGTGTAGCAATGAAAGACTGACGTGTCTAGCTTTTTTAGCTTTACGTCAACTTTCGCAAAGCTAAAATAAACGGTGCTATGACAACTATCATAACACCGTTTATTAAGATGACGGGTGGGAGCTTAATGTAAAATTTTACCTTCATGTAACTGTTCATTTAGTTTTTTAAAGTATGGTCGAACTTTTGGATAGAGCCAAGTTCCGAGTATGCCAAAAATAAAGGTGATGCTTGTAAGAATAAGAATCGGCTGCCACGTATTCGGCCAATAAATACCACCCACGCTTTCACGTAATAAGTTAACAGCATACGTAAATGGTAGAAATGGGTGGATGAATTGGAAGAATTTACCAGACATTTCTACCGGATAGTTCCCACCACCGCCTGAAATCGATAAGACTAAAATAATAATCGCCGCTCCTTTTCCTAAATTGCCAAAAAGCGCAACGAGGACGTAAACCATCATCATAAAAGCGAGACCGATTAGTAAAGCAAATAAAACACTATAAAAAGGATTGACGTTGTACGTACCGAGTAACCAATGGTTGCCCACACTCACAATCAGCGCTTGAAAGAGCGCCACAACTAAGAACGTGCCCATTCGTGCGACAAACTGCTGTCGCTTTGTATAGCACTTTTGCTCTTCCTTTGTTAATTCAAATTCCGTCGCCGCAATACTTGAAAACAAGACGGCTCCTACCCATAAGCAAAGTGCGGTGTAAAACGGTGCACTGGCAGAACCGTTATTTGGGACAGGATAAACATCCTTTTGATCAATGGTAATCGGATTTGATAGAAAATCACTTTCCATTTGCGCATCGGATTTAAGCAGTTTGATTAATTCATTTAAATTGACATCTTCTTGTCCTTGACGAACCAGATCGGCTACTTTATGAATCCCGGTTCGAATATTCGGCCAATCTTCTTCAATCATTGTAGTGGCTTGCGCTAACGCTTCCGTCACTTGTGGCATTTTTTCATTCATCATTTCAACGGTTGATACCAGATCTGCTTCAACACTAGGAAGATCATTTTGAATAAAAGTCGCCGCCTTCGTTAATTTCGCTTCTATTTTTGGCAATTCATTTTCATATAAATCGGCAGCTGTATGAATTGCCGCAATAATCGTTGTCATATTCCCATTTAAGAGCTCATTTGCTTGGTGAATTTCTTCTTTCACTGCCGGAAGTTGCGCTTGATACTTCTCTAGAAAAGTCATCGCTTGGGTGACCGTTTTTGTTGTATTCGTCAGTAACGTATCCAGTTGTTGTATAAAGGCCTCATCCACAACTTTTCCCGTAATTTTTTTGGCTGTCTCTAACATTTCTTGAAGTTGCTCAAGCATCGGCGCGACTTTTTCATTAATTAAAGTTGGCGTAATCGGTGCTAACAAGTTCGCTAAGTCCCCTGATTCTTGACTAATAATCGTCAATTGTTGTTTTAATTGTGCTAAAGACCATTGATCGACATTCGCACTCACAAAAGCAATGGTCTGTTGCAGTGTTGGAATCTCACTTTGAGCGGTCGCTAATAGCTGAATTAGTGAATCTAAAGAGGTGTTTTCCGTCATCGCTTGAAGCTGCTGCAACATCCCAATTGTTGAAGTGAGCATCTCCGATAAGGCGTTCAATTGATCATTTAAATGTGCCAAGGTTGTCTTGATTTCACTCTTTTGCGTGTCAGTCAACTCGTTATCGCCTAATAACTCCGCTAAACGTTGCGTTGTTTGTTGAATATCTTGGGCGATTGTTGCCACAATTTGAATCCCCGTTCCGATCCCATTCGCAATTTGCGGCAAGGCCGTTTGGATCTCTCCAATGCTCGTAGCTATTTCCGGAATCATCTGATTTGCTGTCACCGCTAATTTTTGTACATCAGGTAAAATCATTTGTGCCTGTTCGATCAGCACCAATCCATTCGCTGCCTCTTGTAATGTGTCATCCAGTGTCTGCGCAATGGTATCAAAATCATCGTCAATCATTTGAATTTGCTTCCCTGCATGTTCAATTTCGGGAATTTTTTCTTCGAGCGTCAAAATGAGCTGCCCCGATTCTTTTACTTTCGGCATCAGTTTGTTCACTTCAAGCACTTTTTCACCGATTTGATTGACTTCAGGGATAAAGGCCAACATCTCATTGGCTTTGTTCAACTTTTCTTGAAATTCGGGTAGTTTTTCATTCAGCGCAACCACTTCTTGCGTATACCCATCGATTTCTCCTAAACGATCATCCAGATCAAGGAGTTTACCCGTAATTTTATGAATGCTGATGAGGTTGTCATCCAAACTAAAACCAACCTCATTAAAAACCGTGAGTAACGTCTCACTGACCGTGCCAATAAATTCTTGACTAATCGTATCTTTAATCGTATTGGCACCTTTATCGGTGATTTTCGGTGCAATCGCGTTGATTTTTTGATTGACACTATAGTTGATCTCGGGTTTTTGAATCTCTCCATCCACAAAACTAACCAAGTTCGCAGAAAAATCTTTCGGTAAATAAATCCCGCCATAAAACTTTCCGCTCTTCACTCCTTGATCGAGTTCTGCCTTCGAATCAACAAATTGCCATCCGATCGTTTCATTCTCTTTCAGATTCTCGACAATTTGATCGCCAATATTTACTTTTTTATTCAATACGCTCACTGTTTGGTCGTCGGAATAGACCGCAATCGTAATATCTTTCGTATTGGCGTAAGGATCCCATAGCGCGGCAATATTAAACCATGCGTAGAGTGATGGGATGACCATCAACGCAATCATTAATATAAAAGTCAGTTTAGAACGAAAAATTCGTTGCCAATCTAAACAAAATAGTTTTAGTGTTTTTTTCATCCATTGAGTCATTTCTATCTTCTTCTTTCAACCTAGAGTTCATTCCAATTTTTAGTTGGAAGGGGAAATTCATTTTCAAACACTTTCTCCAATATTTCGTTCACCGAGACTTGATGCAGTCGTGCCTCCCAAAGGCGATCGGCTTCTGAAAAATAAGAGGAGATGATGTGATGACCGTTTTGCGCATAGTCATCAAAGCCGGTAAATGCTCGTTGCAATACTCCTTGATCAGGAAAAGAGAGGAACGGCCCTTCGATTGCTTCGACAATTTCTAACAGAGATATATCTGACGGGGCTTTTTCCAAATAGAAGCCGCCATTATTTCCCGAGACCCCACCAATTAAACGAGCCACGACTAACTTCCGTAATAATTTTTTGACATAACTTGGCGAAACCGCAAGTTTTGTATAAATCGTTTCGGAAGAGACTGGGATGCTTTGATGTTGAACGGCGAGCATCGCCATAATCGCAAGTGCTTGTTCAGTCGCGTTGGTTAGTTTCATTAAAATTCATTCCTTTCAGTAATCTTTATTCGCTTTTTCTTTTTTACTATTTATCAGCGATTTGCAAAATCCATTATAGACTTTTATTATCCCTTATGACAAATCAAACAACCTATTCTTAAGAAAAAAATTAAAAATTCACCAAGTCAATAAGGATTGTGACAATGAAAAAACGACCATTTCTCCTACTTTTCACCAGGAGTAGAAATTAAAAAAACACAAAAAAAACCTTTAGAAACCAACGTCTCTAAAGGTTTAAAGATGTACCAGGAGGGATTCGAACCCCCGACCGTTCGCTTAGAAGGCGAATGCTCTATCCGGCTGAGCTACTGGTACAAATAAGCTGAAATGTTCAATTGCTAATTTACCAACAAAAATGAGTTTATCACAATTTAAGCGCTAAAGCAATAGCATTTCAACTCGTTATTTTAACTTCTTTTACACAAAAGATGCTTTGCGAAGGAAATGCCTCCGCAAAGACAAGCTAATCTTCGGCAACAATCTGCACGTCATCTGCTTCTTTTGTAATTAATGCGACGCCATCGCCTAATGGGACTAGACTCGTCGTTAAATCAGGATGGGTATTGATCACATGTAAGAATTTTTTTAATTTACGATGAATCGTTCGTTGACTACGCGGAATCGTTTCGATTGGATCTAATACCGTTCCCGCTTGGAAAATATCATCAACCATCAAGACGCCGCCTTTGCGTAAGAGACGTAGACACTCCGGTAAAAATTCAATGTATTTGGATTTGGCACTATCCATAAAAATAAAATCATACGATCCGCTCAATGTAGGGAAAATATCCGCTGCTTGACCTTCTAATAGCGTGATTTGCTCCTCATTACCTAGACGCGCATACGTCGCTTTCGCATTGCGAATCATGACATCAAACCGATCAATCGTTGTCACATGAGCGCCTTCACCTGCATATTGCGCCATTAAGCTAGATGAAAAGCCGATTGCGGTTCCAATTTCTAAAATCTTTTTTGGTTGCAGTTGTCCGAGTAAAAATTGCATAAAGACAACCGTCTCATGGGGAATAATCGGTACCCCTTTTTCATTTGCTTCTTTTTGAATCTGTCCCAGTTCACCGGGTAATTGTTTTTGTTCTGTCCGTAAATAATCGACGAGTTCCGGTTTCACGACAGGACGATGCATCATTTCGTTTCGCATCTATTTTTCCTCCAGTTCTTTTCTCACTGTTTGCTATTATACGAAGTTCCAGCTTTTCTTGCAATCGAAAAAAACTTTACCTTGCTTTTTTCGCCTATTCTGATTAGTATATAGAAGTAAGATTTGGAATAGTAGCAAAAAAAATGTTTTTAGAGAGTTCACCCTTGGCTGAGAGGTAAACAACCCCTGTTTTTTGCGAACCTACCAATGGTAATGATTATGAAAGTAATCGGGGGAAAGCCCTTATCCTTTAAGCAAGAGGCCTTTTCAGATAAAGAAAAAGCAATCAAGGTGGTACCGCGAAATTCAAGTATTTCGTCCTTTTTTAGGACGGGATACTTTTTTTATTTTATAAAGGAGGATTTTTAGTAATGGTTGAACAAAAAAATGATTTTACACAATGGTATTTAGATACCGTCCAAAAAGCAGAGTTAATGTCTTATTCACCGGTTCGTGGCTCAATTATTTTCCGTCCTGACGGTTATGAATTATGGGAGCACATTCAAGAAGAATTCAACAAATTTTTACGCAACGAAGGGATTCGCAACGCCTACTTCCCAATGTTAATTCCAAAACACTTTTTCATGAAGGAAGCCGATCATATTGAAGGGTTTGCCCCAGAATTACCATGGGTAACAGAGGTTGGAGATGAAAAATTAGAAGAGCCTTTAGCACTTCGTCCAACATCTGAAACGATGATTGGTTCGGCATTTTCAGACTGGATTAATTCTTATCGTGACTTGCCTTATGAAATTAATCAATGGGCGAACGTTTTCCGTTGGGAGAAAAAAACATTGCCATTCTTACGGACATCTGAGTTTTTATGGCAAGAAGGACATACAGCGCATCAAGATGAAGCAGACGCTCGTACGCGTACGCTCTCTGTTTTAGATGAGTATGCTCGTTTATGTGAAGAATTCTTAGCGATTCCTGTCTATAAAGGACAAAAAACACCTTCTGAACGTTTTGCAGGTGCGGTAGATACCTATTCTGTTGAAGCCATGATGCAAGATGGGAAAGCCGTTCAAGCTGGAACTTCTCACTACATGGGAACAAAATTTGCCGAAGCTTTTGATATCACTTATTTAAATAAAGAAAACAAACACGTCCATGCGCATACGACTTCATGGGGTGTGTCAACACGCCTACTCGGTTCTGTTATCATGACACATGGCGATGAAAAAGGCTTGATCTTACCTCCAACGATTGCGGCGCATCAAGTTGTCTTAATGCCGGTAGGTCCTTGGAAGAAAAATCCTGCCATCATGGAAAAACTCGATGACATTTATGCTGAATTAAAAGCACTCGGTATCCGTGTTCGTCTCGATGATTCAGATAACTCACCTGGTTATAAATTCAATGAGTGGGAACTAAAAGGCGCATGTATTCGGATCGAATGTGGCCCTCGCGACTTAGAAAATGGTCACGTGATGCTAAAAGTTCGTGACTTAGCAGAGAAAGAAAAAGTGAGCTTTGAGACGTTAATTGAAAACATCCAAGCAAACTTAACGGCGATGACTCCTCGCTTATTAGCAAATGCGAAAGCTCGTAACAAAGAAAACGAACATTTCCACATTAATACGTTAGATGAATTAAAAGCTCACATTGAAAAATGTAAAGCAGAAAATACCCCAACTGGTTTTGTGTTAGTTGGTTGGGATGGCACGGATGAAACCGAAGCGAAAATCAAAGAAGAAACAGGCTTCACCACTCGTAATATTCCATTTGAAGTCCCAATGGAAAAAGCAACCGATATCGTGACAGGCGAACCTGCCAAACATACACTATGGATCGCTCGCGCTTACTAATTTAATGAGGGTTCGTCGTCACAGAAGCGATTGTGATTGACTACCTTGTTAGTGAGTGAGACATCGTCAAATAGGATCAAATCATTTTTTCCCTATTGTTAAACCTCCGAGATTGATCACCATCAATCTCGGAGGTTTTTTCGACAGATTCAGAGGAATGCTATTTACAAATCGAAATCGATTCTTTTTAAGTTACGATTGAAAAAATCGACTGTTTGACATTCAGTACGATACTGAATGTCAAACAGTCGAATTGCTACGACAGCTTAAAACTACGAACTTTATAGATTACTTCTAGGATATTGGCGCACAACCTTTCCCTTATTTTTTCGGCAATACAATGTTTTTATACAACATCACTGTGAGAACATAATAGAGGAAATAAATGACTAGAAAGCCTAAAAATGGCACGCCAATATGTTGATAAGGCTTTGGAATCAGCAGTTCAAACATTTTTAAGCCAAACAAGACATGTAACGTACCAAGCAATCCTGGGACAAAAAAGACGACGGCTATTTCTTGTGCGATTGAACGGGATAACAGGCTATTTGAGACGCCAATTTTGTGTAGCATATTGTAACGTTGGATATCTTTATACGCACTCGATAGCACTTTGAACATTAAGCAGCTCGCTAACATCGCTAAGAAGGCAATCCCTAAGAAAACACCCATAAAGACAAAGCCACCTACTAAACCATCAATCGTCGTGTACATCACGATTTTACTCGTAACCATCGCTGGCTCTTCTAGGCCTGCACTTTCGATTTGATCGATTGTTTTCAAGACTGGAATAGCCTCTTGAAAGTTTGCCATTTGATAAGTATGAATCGTTCCAACTTCACCACTCAATTGTTCAAATGTCGCTTGATCGACGATTTGATATTCCGGCGCACCAAGATATGGCGTATATGGATCAGCTAATAAACCAAATCCTTGCATGATGTCATAATTGCCTTCTTCATCACTTTCGTAACTATACCTATCCCCTACTTTTATTTTCGTATAAGGAACCACTTTATTCCCAAAATCACCGCCATCTTTCACAAAAATCGGTGCTTCTTTTAATTCATCTACTAAAAAGAAAGAGGTTGTACCTTCCTGTTTGATATGGTACGTATATTCTTTCTCGATTGACAACGAATCCACTTGATTTAACGTTTCTTCTCCTGGATTGTATAAAACAAGATCATATGGCATTTGATTTAATAACGCTTCTTTGTAATTGTTAAAAGCATTCCCGACAGATACCGCACCTAAAGAAAGCGCTACTAACATCGCCACCATTCCCAGAACACGACTCAAGGCGCTGGCTTTAAAACTTAATTGAGATAAGGTAAACATGCGTAATTTTTTATTGGCGAAGCGACGGTGATTTTTTAAGCGATTGGTGACAAATGGAAATAACGCGCTGAAGAATAAAAATGTCCCAAAAGTAATCGTAAATAAGGCAATCACTAGACCTGTCACCCCAAGGGTCATCAAATTCCATAAAGAGGCGTACCCAACCCCTAAGAGAATGAGCGAAAAGAAGGTTAAACCACCTGTCAAAAGAGGAGAAGGACGAAATGTTTCAACGACGTCTTCTTCTTTCAAGAGTTGTAATAACTTCGTGCGAGAAAATTTCAAGCCATTCAAAAGCGCCGTGAATAGAAATAAGATGCTAAAAAATAGAATAGTGACGCTCATGGCCATCGGTGAGAAGGCTTGGTAAAGTTCACTAGTCACGTCTAAACGGGCCATTAAAGATTGCGTCATTCCTTGCGCTAGGCCCATCCCAATGACTAACCCGATCACTAACGAGACACAACCAATTACGAGTGTTTCGATCGCCATCATTTGTTTGATTTTCGTTTTCTTTGCGCCAAGCATTAAATACATACCATATTCTTTTTTGCGCATTGAAAGTAAGAAGGAATTGGCATAAAAAATATAAACAACCGTAATCATAGCAAGCAAGACTGTCCCTAATTGAAAAATGATTCCAATATCTGCGAGTGTTGGGATGACCTCTGCAAGAAAAGTTGAATTAAACGCCATTGTTTGAAAGAGATAAAAAATAGCAACAGATATCACTAAACCGGCTAATAAAACGACATAATCTTGCCACCGTTTTTTGACACTAATAAAGGATAATTTCCAAGTCATGGCTTACACCTGACTTTCATCGAAATCAACGTGTGACAAAATCGTTAAGATTTCTTGGTAAAAAACTTGTTGACTGGCATTTCGAGTAATTTCTTTATAGATTTTCCCATCTTGAATAAATAAGATTCGTTTACAATAACTGGCACTCATCGGATCATGAGTCACCATTAAAATCGTTGTTTGGTAGTCTTCATTTAGGTGACGTAACGCTTCAAGTAAATTTTTGGCATTCTTAGAATCTAAGGCCCCTGTTGGTTCATCTCCTAGTAATAACTTGGGTTGATGAATCAAGGCTCTAGCAGCTGCTGCTCGTTGTTTTTGGCCCCCTGAAACTTCTGCCGGATATTTATCCAAGATTTCTGAAATTGCTAGTATCTTAGCCATTTTTCGAACTTGTGTCTCAATTTTTTTCGACGCAACGCCTTGTAATGATAAGGGCAAAGCGATATTTTGGAATATCGTTAAATTTTCTAGTAAATTAAAATCTTGGAAGATAAAGCCAATGTTTTGACTACGAAACTGCGCTAATTGATTTTCTTTCATCCCCGCTAATGGTTGACCGGCAATCATCACTTCCCCTTGCGTTGGTTGATCGAGGGCAGATAACATATTTAATAAGGTCGTTTTACCTGAACCAGAAGGCCCCATGATTCCGACAAATTCGCCTTCTCCGACTGAAAAGTCAATTTTCTTTAAGGCCTCATACTGCTCACTGCCCTTTTTTCCATAGACTTTTTTTACTTGATTCACTGTCACAACGTTTTGTTTCATTGCTTTTCCCTCCATATTTTGTATCTTTATTAAATCTATCACAGGTTTTTTCGGAAAAAATCAGCCTTAAGTCCTTATCTGTTCTCGGTCTTTTGCTCCTAAAAAAAGCATCGCGCCTAATTTCTTAGACGCGATGCTCTGGTGATTGACTGCTTAGTAAATCAATGTGAATAAATCTTCTGCTGTAATATTGCCAAAATATTTCGCAATATCAATCTTACTGATAGCTTCTTTTAAGGCTTCTTTTTCATATTTTGTGCCAATTAACTGCTCTTCCACATCTTTGATTTCACCTAATCCAAAGAAATCGCCAAAGATTTTTAAATCCGTGATGACTCCCTTTTGGACATTCATTTTTATTTCGACGGAACCAATTGGGAATCGTTTACGGCGTTCCAATTCAAACTTCGGCGATTTGCCGTAATTCCAGTCCCAATTCGCGTAGTATTTAGCGGAGATTTCGTTTACTTTTTGCCAATCCTCTTCGGTTAATTCGTATGTTTTAATGTCATCCATTGAATCAACCCCAAAAATTTTAAGCAAGATAGCTTGACGAAAATCTCTCGTATCCATTGCTTCATGATGTTCATCTAAGAATGGTTTAATATTTGTCACACGTGAGCGAATCGATTTGATCCCTTTTGACGCAATTTTATCCGCACGTACTTTTAATGCATTTACCACTTCATCAATTTCACTATCAAACATAATCGTTCCATGCGCAAACATCCGGCCGTTCGTTGCATACATCGCATTTCCTGAAAACTTCTTGTCCTCAATTACCAAATCATTGCGCCCTTTTAACTCGGCACCCGTCACCCCTAACTCATGTAACGCTTGAATAATTGGTTGCGTCACTTTGGCAAAATCACGGAATGAATTGCCATCGTCCGGCATGATAAAACTAAAGTTTAAGTTTCCATAATCATGGTACACTGCGCCCCCGCCACTTAAACGACGCACAACATGGATTCCTTTTTCATCGACATATTCTTGGTTAATTTCTTCAATCGTATTTTGATTGCGCCCAATAATAATGGACGGTTCATTAATATAAAACAATAAAATTGGTTCATCCACTGTTAATTCCTGCAATAAAAATGTTTCTAAGGCTAGATTGATTCGTGGATCGGTTAATTCATTTGGCACAAAAATCATGTAAGATTCCTCCTAGAGTGTAAAAACTTTTCCGACTGCTGCGAGTGAGACGACCACGTCTTCCCCTGCTGCGAGTTGGGCTTCTTCTTGTAATTGTTGTAAATCCCCAAATTGAGGTAGGTGGGTTAGAACTAACTGTTTCACACCCGCTAAACGCGCTAATTCACCGGCTTCTTGGGAAGTAAAATGTGCAAAATGCCGTTCATTTCCGGCAAATAAATACGTATCTGCTAAAAATAAGTCCGCTTCTTTTGCAAATTCGATAAATCCTTCTAAATAGCCCGAATCCCCCGTGAAGACGAATACTTTTCCGGTCGACTTTTCCACAATCCGCATCGCGTAACACACAACCGGATGGATCGTTTTCATAAAGGTAATGGAAAAAGGCCCCATTTCAAGGCTTTCGTCTGCCAAGTAGTTATATCCCTGTGAAACATTCGGGAGTGATAAGCTATCAAAATGAACCGAATCTTCCTTATGACCATAGATCGGCAAGAGTTTGCGGTCACTTGTTTTTGGGTACAGTTGCCAGTAATACTGTAAAACGCCTAAATCTGCGATGTGATCATGATGATAATGACTCAAAATCACCGCATCTAACGCCAATGGATCGAGTACTTTTTGTAACTGAAGCAAACTGCCACTACCTGCATCAAGCAATAAATTAAATTCACCTGATTGTAACAAAAAACTGGTCGTTCCCTCTCCTTGATAAGGATAAGCCCCTAAACAGCCTAAAGTCGTAATTTTCATTGGTCGACACCTCCAACAATAGATTATCATAAATTCAAAAAAATAGATGAAATGAAGCATTTTTTGAATAGCCTATTGCTGCCTATTCGCGTGCGATGCATCAAAAAGACCTGAGTCATGTACGACTCAAGTCTTTTTGACCGTTATGTGATTAATAACTCAATAATTCTTTCACCGCAGCGTCATCTAAACGACGAACGACTTCAGTCACTAATTTAACGGTATTTAAATAATCATCTTCATGCATCACAGAAGTGTGTGAATGTAAATAACGAATCGGAACTGTAATGGCAATCGTTGGAACTCCTTTACGATTTAAGTGCATTTGTCCACCATCCGTGCCGCCACCTGCAATCACCGTATATTGGAAAGGAATCTCTAGCTCTTCTGCCACATTCACGACAAAGTTCAATAATTTTTTGTGCGGAATTAAAGAAGCATCAAAAATTAAGACTTGCGGTCCTTGTCCTAAGACAGAATCGGCTTCTTTAGGTGTCATACCTGGTGTATCCCCAGCTGTCCCTGTATCAAGCGAAATCGCAATGTCAGGATTGACTAAATAAGAACTCGTGCGTGCGCCTCGAAGACCGACTTCTTCCATAACGCTACTACCAGCAAATAAACAATTATCGTGTCCCTCTTTGGCTAGATTTTCTAACACACGTAATGCAACAGCTGTACCCGCACGGTTATCCCATGCTTTTGCAAGTAAAAATTTACTGCCGTTCATGCGTTTGTACTCAATATACGGCGTAATCATATCGCCTGGACGAATACCCCAACCTTTTGCTTCTTCTTGACTAGAAGCCCCAATATCAATAAACATATCTTTAACTTCATAAGGTTGCTTGCGTGCTTCAACGCTTAAAACATGCGGCGGTTTTGACCCAATCACGCCATGAATAATCTGACCGTCTTGCGTTTTAATTTCGACTTGTTGAGCCAACATGACTTGACCCCACCAACCACCTAACGTTTGAAACTCGATAAAGCCTTTTTCGGTAATTTTTGTTACCATAAAACCGACTTCATCCATGTGACCACTAATAAAGATTTTTGGTCCACCACCTTTACTGCCGGCGTGTTTTGCGATGACGCTCCCGATACCATCAAAGAAAATGTCATCTGCATAGTCTTTCGCATATGTTTTAAAGACTTCTCGAACTTCTTCTTCATTGCCCGGTACACCGCGAGCAGAAGTTAAATCAATCAATAATTGTTCTTCTTTTTGTTCTAACATGAATTGCCACTCCTTTAAGTTTGAATACGCTCTTAATTATAGCATTTCTAATCTTCTTTACTAGCCTTTCTCTTTTTATTTCTGAATTTGAATTATACAATACAATCTTTTTTTATTCATTATGTGTAGAACAAAACAAACTAAAATGCGATATTTCATCTATTTTACGAACGTATATTTAATGTATAAACACTATATATGGTGTCTTTTTTTCCTTGTCAAGTCTTTTAAACACAATATATAGGTTGATTATCCTAAAGTTTTATCCTATTATAAGAGAGTAGAATTTAAAGGAGTGAGT
Source organism: Enterococcus aquimarinus (assembly GCF_001885765.1). GTDB lineage: Bacteria > Bacillota > Bacilli > Lactobacillales > Enterococcaceae > Enterococcus_I > Enterococcus_I aquimarinus. Next base: position 80,656 of record NZ_JXKD01000009.1, read on the forward strand.
ACGAATGATGAACCTTAAGAGAAAAGATACACAAATGCATCATGCACAAAAAGGATTAGATAGTATGAAGATTATCAAGCGTGATGGTCGTCTAGTCGATTTTGATGATCAGAAAATTTATGATGCATTAGTTAATGCCAAACGCCAAATTTCAGGTGAACTTTCTCCTCTTGATCATCAACTAATTTTAACGATTGTTGAAAAAGTTGATCTCGAAATTGCCCAACGATTTGTTGATAATATTAAAATTTATGAAATTCAAAATATCGTCGAACATATCCTCTTGGAAAGCGGCGAGTATGCCCTAGCAGAACATTATATTAGTTATCGCACACGACGCGATTTTGAACGTAGTAAAGCGACAGATATTAATTTTACAATTGAAAAACTGATGAATAAAGATCAGCAAGTCGTCAATGAAAACGCCAATAAAGACAGTGATGTCTTCAATACCCAACGCGATTTAACCGCTGGAATTGTCGGAAAATCGATTGGCCTAAAAATGCTTCCACCACATGTCTCAAATGCGCATCAAAAAGGCGATATTCATTACCATGACTTGGATTATCATCCGTATTCACCAATGACCAATTGTTGTTTAATTGATTTTCAAGGAATGTTAAACAATGGCTTTAAGATTGGAAATGCAGAAGTCGAATCGCCAAAATCGATTCAAACAGCGACTGCTCAAATTTCACAAATTATCGCAAACGTTGCATCTAGCCAATATGGTGGCTGTTCTGCTGACCGAATTGATGAATTACTTGCGCCTTTTGCGAAATTAAACTATGAAAAACATCTACTAGATGCCAAAGAATGGATTGACGGCGAGGAACGCCAACAAGCCTATGCGCGACAACAAACGCAAAAGAATATTTATGACGCCATGCAAAGTCTAGAATATGAAATCAATACCTTGTTTACGTCAAATGGCCAAACACCCTTTACATCACTTGGTTTCGGTCTTGGCACGAATTGGTTCGAACGTGAAATTCAACGAGCAATTTTGCTTAATCGTATCAAAGGACTAGGTAAAGAAGGCCGAACAGCTATCTTCCCTAAATTAATCTTCTCAATGAAACGCGGTGTCAATGCGAATCCAGAAGATCCAAATTACGACATCAAACAACTCGCCTTGGAATGTGCAACCAAACGGATGTATCCAGATGTTTTAAACTATGACAAATTAGTCGAGCTGACTGGTAGTTTTAAAGTACCTATGGGTTGTCGCTCGTTCCTTCAAGGTTGGAAAGATGAAAATGGCAACGAGGTCAATGTTGGAAGAATGAATTTAGGTGTCGTGACGCTTAATCTCCCTCGAATTGCCTTGGAAGCAAATGGCAGTATGGAACGCTTCTGGAGTCTGTTAGAAGAACGCTTGAGTATTGTCAAAGATGCCTTGATTTACCGCACCGAGCGTTGCAAAGAAGCCTCACCAGAAAACGCTCCTATCTTATATATGTATGGTGCTTTTGGTAATCGTCTAAAACGCGGCGAAAAAGTCGATCAACTGTTTAACAATCGTCGGGCAACGGTGTCATTAGGTTATATTGGTCTTTACGAGTCAGCTGCTGCCTTTTATGGTGGTGATTGGGAAACAAATAAAGAAGCCAAAGATTTCACCTTAGCTATTTTGAAATCGCTCAAAGCACACGTCGATGATTGGTCCAATGAATATGGCTATCACTTTAGCGTTTATTCCACACCGAGTGAAAGTCTAACCGATCGTTTCTGTCGTTTAGATACCGAAAAATTCGGTGTCGTACCTGATATTACGGACAAAGATTATTACACGAATAGTTTTCACTATGATGTTCGGAAAAATCCAACACCATTTGAAAAACTAGATTTTGAAAAAGACTATCCTGAATTTTGTTCCGGCGGCTTTATTCATTACTGTGAATATCCTGTCTTACAACAAAATCCAAAAGCATTAGAAGCTGTTTGGGATTATTCTTATGATCGTGTCGGCTATTTAGGCACAAATACCCCGATTGACCATTGTTATGAGTGTGGATTTGAAGGTGACTTCAATCCAACTGAACGCGGATTTGAATGTCCCCAATGTGGAAACCATGATCCAAAAACCTGTGACGTGGTAAAAAGAACGTGTGGTTATTTAGGGAATCCGCAAGCGCGTCCGATGGTTCACGGCCGTCACAAAGAAATTTCAGCTCGTGTTAAACACATGAAATAACCAAAAAAAGAAGGAGTAATAGGCCATGAGGAATCCCCAACCGAAAGAATGGGCAGCAAAAGATTATAGCCAAAACTACATTGCCGATTATAAAGCTTTTAATTTCGTTGATGGCGAAGGCGTCAGAAATAGTTTATACGTGAGTGGTTGCCTCTTTGCTTGTGAAGGGTGCTTTAATAAAGCTGTCCAAAATTTCCGATACGGCACACCCTACACCAAAGAATTGGAAGAGCAAATTATCGCCGACCTCGCGCACCCTTCCGTCCAAGGACTCACGTTACTCGGCGGCGAACCTTTCTTAAATACAGCAGTCTGTTTAGCGGTCGTCAAAAGAGTCAAAGAAACCTTTGGCAATACTAAAGATATCTGGAGTTGGTCGGGTTATACATTTGAGGAATTATTACTAGAAACCGAAGATAAATTAGAACTCCTCGCTTCGATCGATATCTTAGTAGACGGTCGCTTTGAATTAAATCAAAAAGATTTAAATTTACAATTTCGCGGCAGTCGAAATCAACGAATCATTGATGTTAAAAAATCCTTGGCTCAAGGAAAAGCTATCATCTGGGAAAAATGTCATGATGCCGATCAAAAATTTGAACAAATTCAAAAATCAATTTAAACGAAAAACAGCGCACTCATAAAAAATGAGGCGCTGTTTTGCATTCTATTGAAACAGATTAGAGCCATTTGTATGACAGCTATCGTGCTACCTGACTAAGTATTTCAATGGTTCGTATTTTCCCACAACGGTAAACGAATATTCTCATACGTAATTGGATCTAAATTCGTCAACGTAATACCTAATAAACGAATGCCTTTTTCGATACCTAAAATTTCTTCCCAAATGGTGCTACTTTGTGAGAAAATTGCTTCTTTTGTATGAAGATAATCCGGTAACGTGGCGCGTCGCGTAATCGTCATAAAATCGTCGTAGCGCACTTTTAATACAACCGTCTTCCCATGTTTCTGATGTCTCTTTAACGCACCTGCAACTTCTTCTGCGAGTTGGCGTAATTGGCGCAACACGTCTTCTTCCGTCACTAAAGGGGAAGCATACGTATGCTCTTTCCCAATCGATTTTCGCTCGCGCGTCGTTTCAACGGGTGCATTATGAATCCCACGAACTTTACGATAAAGCGAGTATCCTCTTTTGCCAAATTGACGAATTAACGCCATCTCTGATTTTTCATACAAATCTTGTCCCGTATAAATACCAAACTCATGCATTTTCGGTACTGTTTTTTTGCCGACGCCATGAAATTTCTCAATCGGTAAGGGCAGCAAAAAATCGAGCGCATCTTCCGGCGTTACGACGGTTAATCCTTTTGGTTTTTGAAAATCCGATGCGAGTTTCGCTAAAAATTTATTATAACTCACTCCCGCCGAACAGGTTAGCTGCAGTTCCCGCCAAATATCTCGTTGAATGAGTTTGGCAACTTTAATCGCTGAGGTACTATTTATTTTATTCGTTGTGACGTCTAAATACGCTTCATCAATTGACACCGGTTCAATGATATCAGTATAGCGGTGAAAAATTTTGCGGATTTCTTGCGAGATTTGTTGGTATTTTTCATAATTTCCAGGAACAAAAACGGCATGCGGACAAAGTTCATAGGCTTTTTGCGCACTCATTGCGGAATGAATCCCATATTGACGGGCTAAGTAATTGGCCGTTGTCACAACGCCTCTCCCTTTCGTGTCATTTGGATGGCGTGCGATTACTAGCGGTGCTTTGGCGAGTTCCGGCTGATCACGCTCTTCCACAGAAGCAAAAAAAGCGTCCATATCAATATGAATAATTTTTCTTGAGAGATCATTTTTTAATGGAAAAGCCATTTCTGTCATCTGTCTCACCTCATTATCATTATAATACAAACAGATGTTCTCATGCAAGGTTCGATGAACGGCAAAAGAAAGACTACCGAGGAAACGTTAACTCATTCTTTGAGGTATCAAGGGTTGTATGAACGAGGGTTTTTACGGTTATCGTCTCTTTCGAAGCACTTGTCATTTCCAATGTAATCTGTAACAGTTGCTCTCCGGCATCTAGATAACCTAATAAGACGTGTGATTCATTGTTAATCAATAGTTCAAGATGCGTATCCCCTTTGATTTCTTTTTCAGGTAACGGTATCTTAACTCCTTTAATGGTGGAAGCCTGATAAAGGAGACTCTCTTCATTTAAACCCACTTGCCGAATTTCAATTGGTAAAGCAATTGCTTCTTCACTTTTTATCTCGAGATAGTGCGCAACGCTTTTTTTAGGCCATAGTAAACCTGTTAGCAGCCCGAGGATAAAAATAAAGAGCAAAAAATAAAAAGTCCGCTTCTGTTTCATGATCAAGTTCCTCCTGTTTTTAACGAATCGATGCACGAAAAACAGAAGCCTACCTCGACTTCTGTTTCCCTTATCCTATTTTCCTACTCAATTTCATGATACTCATTATAAACGACTTGTTTTTTTAATTGATTGCGTTTTGCGACTTCTTTAATGCTGTCATTTGGTTTAGAGCCGGATGCAATTAACGCTTCGACTTGCTCTTTTAAGCTGCGTGGATCGACGATGCCTTCAGCGACTTCTGTCGAGCCTGAAACCATCAGACAGCATTCCCCTTTAATGGTATGCTCCTTTAGATAGCGATTTAGTTCTTCTAAAGTACCACGTAAGTATTCTTCATGGAGCTTTGTTAGTTCACGACAAACGACTGCTTGGCGGCTTTCTCCAAAGACTTCCATCATGACTTGAACCGTCTTTTGAATCCGGTGCGGTGATTCATAGAAAATGATTGTCGCCTCTTGTTCTTTAAATGTCTCAAGGACGGTCAGTTGTTCCTTTTTCTTTCGTGGTAAAAACCCATGAAAATAATGGGGCTGTGGCATTAACCCTGAAGCAATCAAAGCCGTTAATCCGGCAGTTGGCCCTGGCAAAGCCACGACCTTGATTCCTGCTGCTAGACAAGCCACGACGAGTTCGTGTCCTGGGTCACTAATCGATGGCATCCCCGCATCGCTCACTTGCGCAATCGATTCGCCTCTTTGTAAGATTTCAATCAATTGGGGAATGCGTTCTTTATAATTATGTTCGTGGAAACTCCGTTGTGGGGTCGTTATTTCAAAGTGATTCAATAATTTTTGGGTATTACGTGTATCTTCACTCGCAATCAACGCCACTTCTTGCAACGTCCGAACGCTACGAAACGTCATATCTTCTAAATTCCCAATCGGGGTCGGGACTAAATATAAAATACCCGATTCAACCCCTTTAAAACTCATTTGTACTTCCACTTCTTTCACCTCTTAAAAAAGACTGGTCACAATCATCTTGCACCAGTCTCACTTCTTCTTAGGATAGACCACTTTCGCGATAAATCACTTCTAAACAAAACGCACAAGGTTCATCATTGTCCCGTCGAGAGCCATAAAGATCATAACAGACATGAAACCCTTCTTCATAAATTTTTTCAAGATTTAAACGTGATTTCGATAGTTCTTGCTTCATTTTTCCGCTCGCATGTTGTGCGGGTTGATCCAATTCTCTTAAATGCTGACGTAATCGCTGATTTTCCATCTCTAACGTCGTATTTTTTTCGACAACTTCTTGTAGGGAAGACTTCATTTCAGCCATTTTTTTTAAGAGACCTTGCAATTCAGTTTCAAAATCATCCAAGCCATCATATAAAGAACGTTTATCCATGGACATGTTTGCCACCTGCTTTGACTACTTTTTCAATTTCTTCTGCATCATATTCCACCGGTACTTCTTTTCCAACTAATCGAACTTTTAAGACACGACTCATAAGATTCAACCCCACGACACGTCCTTTGCCGTCTGGTGTCATCACTTCTGTCCCATAGTCAGGTAATTCTCTTTTCGCCGCTTCATATTCATCATTTTCGTATTTCAGACAACACATTAAACGGCCGCACAATCCCGAAATCTTAGTTGGATTTAAAGACAAGCCTTGATCTTTTGCCATTTTAATCGAAACTGGCACGAAATCACCTAGGAAAGTGGAACAACACAACTGACGACCACATGGGCCAATACCACCCAATATTTTCGCTTCATCGCGCACACCGATTTGACGCAGTTCAATACGCGTTCGAAAAGCACCCGCTAAATCTTTTACAAGTTCGCGAAAATCAATTCGTCCATCCGCGGTAAATTGAAAGACCATCTTACTACGGTCAAACGTATACTCCACATCCACCAATTTCATTGCCAATTGGTGTTGATGGATTTTTTGCTTCGCGATAATCAAGGCTTCTTTCGCCTCTTTGATATTATCTTCATGTTGCTGAACTTCTTTTTCTGAAGCGAGATGTAGCACAGGTTTGAGTTCATCAGGAACATCTTCTTCTGCCATTTCTTTATTGGGAATTGCCACTTGGGCCATGTATTTTGCTTGTTGGGATTCGACTAAAACGTAATCACCGTACGAAAACTGCGTCTTACCTGGTGAAAAATAATAGATATGACCGGCACTACGGTAACGAACGCCTATGACTTCAACCATGGGGTTTCCTCCTATCCATTGAATCTCATTCTTTGAACAGTATTCTTAAGCTCAGTTGCTCCGCTACTCCTTGAAAAGGGACATTTGCTGCTAATTTTTGTTGTCCTTGTAAAATAATTTCGACTTCACGGTTGGCTGCGACTCCAGATACTTGATGCTGCAACATTTGGTTTCGCTCATTTTGAAAATAAAACAACAAAATTGCCAAAATATCTTGTTGCTGCTGTTTTTCTTTGGCGATTGTCATAATCGCTTTTTGAACGTAAATAAAAGCTTGGGAATCTTTCTTCTTTAAATAAAGAAACCACTGCTCAATAACATCCTTAGCACCATTAAACCATTCATCTTCCGAGATTTCAACTGCTTTGTGATAACTATTTGTTAGACTAGCTAAGAGATTGGCACTTTTTTCATTGATTCCATTATCTTGTAATTGTTTGACTAATTGTTGTTTGTTTAATGGGTTAAAATGAATGATTTGACACCGTGATTGAATTGTTGGCAACATCTTGCCTAAACTCTCGACTTCCAGAATCGCTAACATTTCCCCTTCAGGCTCTTCCAAAAATTTCAACAAACTATTTGCGGCACTGACATTCATCGTATCGGCTTGCTGGATGATAAAAATTTGCATCCCTTTTTCAAACCCTTTACGCGAAAATTCGCTTTGTAACTGACGAATTTGATCGACTTTAATCGATTGTCCTTCTGGTTGAATCACGCGTACGTTAGGATGTTCCTCCATCTCAATTCGCTTACACTGAACACAATTCCCACATGGTTCTTCTTCCCTTACTTGCTGACAAAATAAACGTTGGGCTAACCATAGACTCAACTCATGTTTCCCTGTTCCTTTGTCTCCTTCAAAAAGATAAGCATGAGCGATTCGCCCATGCTTAATATTTTTTTTCATTAGAGAAAAGACATGGGCTTGATTTGTCGTTAAAAAATCTTGCACAGACATTTCTTTCCTCCTCGATTAATATTGGTAGAAACCATCAATTGGCAACACAAACACCGTTGCGCCTCCCACTTCAACTTCAACAGGATAGGGTACTTGACCATCCATCGAAACATCGAGTGACATCGAACTTGATAAATATTGTTTTCTTGATTGACACGTTTTTTTAATGACTTCCAGTGCTTCCGGTACCCGAACTTCTTCGATCCCAATCATAAACGTGCTATTCCCTGCTTTTAAAAAACCTCCGGTAGAAGGCAATCTTGTTGCACGAATATTGGCATCAATAAAAGCATTCGCTAATCGGTTACTATCTTTATCTTGAACAATGGCCATTACTAATTTCATACACGTCCATCTCCTTTAAAATAATCTGGATAACTCGCAACAATCACTTTAAAACTTTCATCGACAACTTCTTGTAATCCCGTTCGCGCATCGATTCGATGAATGCGTGACGGATTTTCTTCTAACAATTTTAAGTAAGCATGACGCACTCGCTGATGGAATTCTAGTCCTTCTGAGTCTAAACGATCAATTTGATGCGTCCGATTTTGTTGAATCCGACGTAATCCTGTATCCGAATCAACGTCTAAATACAGGGTAAAATCAGGTTGGGTCCCTTCTGTTGCAAATTCATTTAGTTGGGCAATTTCAGCCATCCCAATTCGACGTCCCGCTCCTTGATATGCCAAAGAACTATCGACAAATCGATCACAAATCACGATTTTACCTGCATTTAAAGCAGGTAAAATGACTTCTACTAGATGCTGACGACGAGCAGCTGCATAAAGTAACGCTTCTGTCCGTTCATCCATTTCGCCATGTCTTGGATCTAAAATAATTTGACGAATTTTTTCGGCAATCTTACTCCCACCGGGTTCTCTTGTTTTAATAATGCCTTTTTTTGCAAGCATTTGCAAGCGAGGATACAACTCATTAATGACACTCGTTTTTCCTGCACCATCTGGCCCCTCAATTGTTATGAAAATTCCACTCACGATTTACTCCCCCATCTAATCCTTCTTTTCGATTTCTATCGATTAAAGCTCTCTGCGACCTTCAACCGCTTTTAGTAGCGTCACTTCATCGGCGTATTCAATATCACTACCAACCGATAATCCATGGGCTAAACGCGTCACTTTAATCCCGGCAGGTTTGATTAAACGAGAAAGATACATCGCTGTCGCTTCGCCTTCGGTCGTCGCATTGGTTGCGATAATCACTTCTTTCACCGTTTCGTTGTGCAAACGACTAATTAAACTTGCTAAGTTAATGTCTTCTGGACCAGTTCCTTCCATCGGTGACAGCACCCCATGTAAGACATGATAGAGTCCGTGATATTCGCGAACTTTTTCTAAAGCCATCACATCTTTGGCTTCTTCCACCACGAGAATAGTTCCTTGATCCCTTGTTTTATCACGACAAATGCTACAAGGATCTTCCTCGGTTAAATTCCCACAAATATGACAAAAACTTAAATCTCTTTTGGCACTTAACAACGATTTTGCAAATTCCGTCACGACTTCATCTTTCATTTCAATCGTATAAAAAGCAAGACGGGTCGCTGTTTTTTGACCAATCCCTGGTAAGTTCATATAGCTTGCAATCAATCTTGCAATCGGCTCAGGATATTGCACTCTTCATTCCCCTAACTTTTGATTAAAATCCAGGTAGCCCTTTGGTGTATTTACCCATGACAGCTTCCGTTTCTTTTTCAATTTTTTGAATGACATCATTCACGGCCATTGTCACTAAATCTTGTAACATTTCCGCATCATCTGGATCGATAATCGCCGGATCAATGATAATTTCTTGAATCCGTTTATCTCCTTTACCGTAAGCTTTGACATACCCATTCGTCGCTTCACCGACAAATTCGCGTTCATTTAATTCTTCTTGTGCTTTAACCATTTCTTTTTGCATTTTTTGTACTTGTTTCATCATGCCTTGCATGTTACCCATTCCTCGCATCATTGTGCCTCGCTCCATTTCTTTTAATTAAGATTCTTCTTCAATAATTGTCGCTAAATCGCCAAATAATTCTTGCGCTTTTTCAACGACAAGGGCTTCTTGTTCTTCTTGTTGCATATGATCTATTGTACCACTTTCTTCTTCCGAAGGTTCAACCACTGACAATTGACTTGCTTGCGCCTGATAGCCACTTAAAAATTCTTGCCGGAGTTCTCCCCAATTTTCTTTCGGGATGAAGACAATTTCAGGTGCATAATCTTGAATTAAATTACTTAAATGATTATGTAAAGATAAGCTTAACGCATCATCGTTCGCGGCTCTTTGACAAATAATTTCGTATTCGAAGGCGATAATTAAGCCATTTGGACTTGCCGCCTTTGGTTCACTCGACCGTAACATTGCTTTATGCGTAGCCGGTAAAAACCCTAGCAGTTCTTCCCAAGCGAACTTAACTTGTTCTAAGTTCGGTCTAGTCGCCTCTTGTAAGACGCGAAATACTTTTTCTCTTGGCAAGCGGAAACTTGACGGTGTTGCTTTGACTCGTTTGGCTGATTGATCCACCGAATTAGTCGCTACTTGCACACCATTTGTTTTAAATGCCTTAACTTCTTGTTGCAATTGTTTAATCGCTTCTTTTAATTGCGTGATTTCTTGTTGATCAACAGGACTACTTTGCGCAAGCGTGGTTGGCTGTTTAGCTTGCGTACTTCCTAACTTCACCATCGCAACTTCTAAATAAATCTTTGGATTTGTCGTTAAACGCACGTCATTTTGGGTTGCATTTAAAATATCAATCCATTGATATATTTGCGTGGGATCAATCGTTTGGGCCATTTCTTTAAACTGATCCGTCAAGGTATTGGATTGATCCGCTAACAAAGAAGGGGCCTGTTGGTAAATTAATAAATCGCGACAATACGCGAGTAAATTTTCCAGTAAGCGTCGACTTTCTTTCCCTGAAGCTAAAATGTCATCCAACTGCTGCAAAGCAATCGCGACTTGTTGTTCATGCCAGGCTAACACGAGTTGATCCATTAACTCAAACGTTAAACTTCCCGTCACTTCAAAGGCGTCCGCTAACGTGATTTTACCGTCACTAAAAGAGATGCCTTGATCTAAAATACTTAACGCATCGCGCATCCCACCTTGTGCCGCTTGCGCAATCACTTGTAGTGCCTCTGGTTCAAACGCAATCTCATTAACCGTCAAAATATGGACTAAGTGGTCGACAATATCTTGCGTTTGGATTCGTTTAAAATCAAACCGCTGGGTTCTTGAAATAATGGTCGCCGGAATTTTATGCGGCTCTGTGGTCGCTAAAATAAAAATGACATTCTTTTTTGGCTCTTCTAACGTCTTTAATAATGCATTAAAGGCACCGGTAGAAAGCATATGAACCTCATCGATAATATAAATCTTATACGTTGCTTGGGTCGGTGCATAGTTAGCTCGTTCACGAATGAACCGGATTTCTTCCACGCCATTGTTACTTGCCGCATCGATTTCGATGACGTCTTCTTGCGTTCCCGCCGTAATTGACTGGCAAATCTCACACGTGTTACACGGTTCTCCGTCTTCTTTATTGGGACAATTAATGGCCTTGGCAAAAATTTTTGCGGCACTTGTTTTCCCTGTTCCTCTAGGGCCCGTAAATAAATAAGCATGGGATATTTGATTTTGCACAATTGCATTTTTCAATGTTTGTGTGATTGCCTTTTGCCCAACAATATCTTCAAATCGCTGAGAACGCCATACACGATACAATGCTTGATAAGCCATCTTCATCCACCTCATTTTTAAATCACTATCTATTATTATACGAAATATTTCCTGAAAAAACTACAATTTACCAAAACTATTCTTAGCCTCTCCTCCTTGCGACGGATACTAAAAAGAAATGGACTTATGGTATAATCAATTTATAATCATATTTTCATCAAAAAAATTGAATGGAGGATCTAACATGGGTTTAATTAAAGCAGCAACAAGTACAATTGGTGGTGGTTTTGCCGATCAATGGTTAGAGATTATTGAGCCAAACGACATGAGTGATACGACTGTTTTTACAAAAGGGGTAAAAGTTCGTAAAGACAGTAAAAGAGGATCAAATCGCAAGGGCACGGATGATGTCATTACCGATGGTTCAGTCGTACACGTTTATCCCAATATGATGATGCTACTCGTCGATGGCGGGAAAATTATTGACTATACCGCAGAAGAAGGCTATTACACAATCAAAAATGATCTAGCCCCTTCCATGTTTAATGGTTCCTTAAAAGGAGCGATTGCTGAAACATTTGATCGCTTTAAATTCGGTGGCGTAACGCCCCAAAAGCAACAAGTTTTTTATGTGAACTTACAAGAAATTAAAGGCATCCGTTTTGGGACATCTTCGCCCTTAAACTATTTTGATAATTTTTATAATGCCGAGCTCTTCTTGCGCGCACATGGGAATTATTCGATTCGAATTACCGATCCGATTTTATTTTATACGAATGCGATTCCTAAAAACAAAGATCGCGTGGATATTAACGAAATCAACGAGCAGTACTTATCGGAATTTTTAACTGCCCTGCAAGCAACGATTAATCAAATGTCAGCCAACGGAGAACGGATTTCGTATGTTCCTTCAAAAAGTATGGAATTAAGTCGTTACATGGGGACTGTCTTAGATGAAAGTTGGAACCAACTACGCGGGATGGAAATTGTCTCCGTTGCGGTCGCAAGTATTTCTTATACGGATGATTCAACCAAATTAATTAATATGCGTAACCAAGGAGCCATGCTTGGTGATCCAAGTATTCGCGAAGGCTTTGTGCAAGGTTCGATTGCCAAAGGAATGGAAGCAGCTGGTAGTAACGCAGCGGGTGCCACAACCGGTTTTATGGGTGTTGGGATGGGCATGAATGCCTCAGGTGGTTTCTTCCAACAAGCTTCGCAAACCAACCAACAGCAAATGGAACAACAAAAAGCGCAGCAACAAGCACAACAAGCCGATCAGTGGACGTGTTCCGAGTGTGGCACTGAGAATACCGGGAACTTCTGTAGTCAGTGCGGCACAGCCAAACCCAAAGCGCAAACCGCGCCCGCAGTGAGTATCAAATTAAAATGTCACGCTTGTGGCCAGCCTGTCGAATTAGCAAATGGCGTTCCAAAGTTTTGCCCCGAGTGCGGCCAGCCGTTTCAAGGAGTACCCCTAGACTAGTAAAGGAGGATTCTGATGGATATTATTACACATAAATGTCCTAACTGTGGTGGTGCGTTAACCTTTGATCCAAGTGATCAAAAATTCCACTGTCCGTATTGTTTCAGTATTTTTACGGAGCAAGAAGTGACCGATTTTGAAGAAAAACAAAAAGAAGCCACAATGCAAAACGAAGCACCTCCTGTGACAGACGAACACAGCGAGTCACCACCTGAAAACACAATGAGTCTCTTTCTTTGTCCAAGTTGCGGCGCTGAGATTGTGACGGATGAAACGACAGCTGCTACCTATTGTTATTTCTGTCATAACCCAGTTGTTTTATCTGGCCGTTTAAGTGGCGATTTTTTACCAAATAAGGTTTTGCCATTTAAAATTGAAAAAGAAGAAGCCGTCAAACAGTTCCTTGCTTGGACTAAGAAGAAGTGGTTCGTGCCGCCTTATTTCTTTGACCAAAGCCAAATTGAAAAACTCACAGGTGTCTACTTCCCTTACTGGGTCGTAAATGCGAATGGTCAAGGAGAACTCTCAGGAACTGGCACGACCTTGCGCATTTGGCGTGTCGGTGAGATTGAATACACAGAAACCAAACAATTCGCCGTCGAGCGTCAAGGGAACATTCAATTTAATGATTTAGTCAAGAATGCCTTGTCGAAAAATACGCAACAAAAGATGGTGGAAAGTGTACAACCCTTCCCGATTGACCAAGCGATTGATTTTAAAAATCAATATTTAGCCGGTTTTCAAGCAGAAAAAAGAGATATTGAATACCAAACCCTTTCTGAGAATGTCAAAAAAGAATTAACAGAGTACGGCGAATCAATCTTACGAAATTCCGTTAATGGCTACACGAATTTCCGTCAATCAAATAGCCAGTTAACACTCGAAAAAATTGACAAGCAGTACATGCTATTACCGGTTTGGTTAGTGACGTATCGCAACAAACAAGACTCAGATACGATCTTTTACTATGCGATGAATGGCCAAACAGGTAAAGTGAGCGGTGTCTTACCGATTAGTTATAAGCGACTTGGTTTAGTGACAGGCGGCATTTTTGCCGTGATCGCGATCTTGCTGATGATTGGAGGGTATTTCATATGAACGTCAAAAAAACGCTCGTCAGTCTCCTATTCATTTTCAGTTTTCTTTTGTTCACACCAGCAGTCTTTGCGCAAGGCGTGACCGTCACAGACAATGCGGGTCTCTTTACCGCTGAAGAAATCGCAGAATTAACTGACTTAGCGACGGATATCAACCAAACCATTAAAGGGGAAGTCTTCATCGTCACGACGACTGACAATACGCAAGATCCTGAAACATTTGCCGATGATTTCTTACGCGAACAAATTGGCAATGACAATAACGGTTCCGTTTTACTTTTAGATATGGGACAAAGAGAAATTTATATTTCAACTTCTGGGAACATGATTGATTACCTCACGGACTCGCGGATTGAGCAAATCTTAGATAGCGTGTATGAAGGCATGACTGAAGCAAATTATATTCAAGCTGCTCGAAGTTATTTAACGATGAGTCAATCCTTCATCGAAAGTGGCGTTCCAAGAGGTCATTATCGGGTTGATCGCGACACCGGGAAAATTACCTATTATAATGTGCTGACGTTTGGCGAAATCCTTTTTGCCATCATCACGGCTGCGATTATTAGCGGCGTCGTCTTCTTTATCGTCAAATCACGCTATCAAATGAAATCTGGGACGTACACCTATCCGTTTCTTGAACAATCAAACTTTCAATTAAACAAAAAAGAAGATCGATTAACCAATTCTTTCATCACGACTCGACGGATTCCAAAGCCACCAGCAAATACTGGCGGTGGTTCCGGCGGCGGAAGCACCACCCATTCAAGCGGTGGCGGTACATTTGGTGGCGGTGGCAGAAGTTTTTAATTCTGAAATTCGCCAAGCAGAAATGATGAGACTTTTTCATTGTTTCTGCTTTTTTACATTAATTGTCAGAAAATAATGACAATTAATTTCATAAATGCTATACTAATGAAAATTAAAAAGGGGATAACGCAATGGAAAATAAGATAAATTGGGAAGAGTTGGGTTTTAGTTACATCAAAACGCCGTGGCGGTTTACCGCGAAATGGCAAGATGGGCAATGGAGTCACGGTGCTCTAACGGGCGATAACCAGTTGACCATCAGCGAAGCTTCGACCGCTCTTCATTACGGACAACAGTGTTTTGAAGGCTTGAAAGCCTATCGGAGAAAAGATGGTGGGGTGAACCTCTTTCGACCGGACCAAAATAGTCAACGCTTAAATCGCAGTGCACGTCGTTTATATATGCCTGAAGTTCCAGAAGAGATGTTTATTGACGCGGTTGAACAAGTTGTGAAAGCAAATGAAGCATTTGTACCACCTTACGGCACGGGAGGAACATTATATATCCGACCATTATTAATCGGGATTGGCGACATGATTGGTGTTCAACCAGCACCTGAATACTTGTTCACTGTTTTTTGTATGCCGGTAGGTCCTTACTTTAAAGGGGGACTCACACCAACGAACTTCATCGTTTCTGATTATGATCGAGCAGCGCCGAATGGAACTGGCGCGATCAAAGTTGGTGGCAATTATGCCGCAAGTTTATTACCTGGGCAAGAGGCACATGATAAAAACTTCTCTGATTGTATTTACTTAGATCCGCAAACTCATACAAAAATTGAAGAAGTGGGATCAGCGAATTTCTTTGGGATTACCAAAGACAATGAATTTGTCACACCTCAATCTCCTTCCATTTTACCAAGTATTACAAAGTACTCTTTACTGTATTTAGCAGAGCATCGTCTAGGATTAACTGCTATTGAAGGCGATGTCTTTGTCAATGACCTCGATCGTTTTATCGAGGCAGGTGCTTGCGGGACAGCTGCGGTTATTTCGCCGATTGGTGGCATTCAATACGGTGAGAAATTCCATGTCTTTTACAGCGAAACAGAAGTTGGTCCAGTGACTAAAAAATTATACGATGAACTAACGGGGATTCAATTTGGTGATAAAGAAGCGCCAGAAAACTGGATTATCGAAGTGTTATAAAAATAATAACGAGCAACTTTCAAGTTTATCCTTGAAAGCTGCTCGTTTTTTGAATGATTCCGTTTGAATCTTTTTCCTAAACGAATGATTTAATCAGCGTTCCTTCCGCATTCCCAACAACAACGTCAATTTGAATTAATGCCCTTGTGGTACATGCTTCACACCCACAACTCGACAAGCGGGTGTCGCTGTTTTGAAAAACGTTGCGTAGACTTCATCCACTATTGGCATATCGGATACATTCGTGACATAGAGATTCACTTTGACCACATCTTCTAGGACATGTCCGATACTTTCAACAATCGTTTGAATATGCGTCAAACACTGGGCGTTTGCGTTTGAATATCTTCGCCTACAAGGTTACCTGTCTTTGGATCAATTGGTAGTTGAGGGGTTGACACTCCACACGACTAAAGTCGTCGGA